>NZ_QYCN01000029.1 GCF_003583925.1 Hymenobacter rubripertinctus
AGCAGGACGATAAGCAAAATGTCGCTCAGGGCGTGGGAGCAGCGACCCGCTACGCGAAAGTCCTGGACGTCGGCAAAATGGTGGTGCAAGTTCATCTGACGAAGGTACCATCCCAGCCAAAATCACCCTATTTGGTGCGGTAGCCCTAATTGCAGGTTTACCGCCACCGCTACGCTACCGGCACCCTCGACGCCTCCTTCACCCGGCTCCCCGGCCAGGATCCCAACGGGAACGTGCACAAGGCCGCAGCCACTTACGGCGTCCGGCTCCACGCCGGCACCAACCAGACGACGCGCATCGATACCAGCCGCTACGGCCCGGCATCCATCACCCCGTTCCCCACGACTATCCTGGCCATCAACCCCTACGCGCGCCTCGACCGGAAGTGGGTGGGCCTGGGCTACGGTCTTATGCTTGGCAACCTCGGCTACCACCGGGTCAGCTTCGGAGACGAGCAGAGCGACTTCGATTTGCAGGCTTCCCTGCGCCTGGGCCGCCGCGAAACGGTGTACGCCCTGGCCGAATACAACTACCTGGGCTACGGCTCGGCCAACCCCCAGCACCGGTTGGGCTTGGGCACCGGCTTCGGGGGCACGCGCTGGCAGGTGCTGGCCGGGGCCGCCACCGCCAAAGAATACGAAATACTGCCGACTCAGAGCCGCTGGTCGGGCTTTATAGAAGCGCAGGGGCAGTTTTCGGAACGCTGGCAGGCCAGTACGTTCTTCACCCTGGGCAACCCCAACCAGCAACAGGCGGGGATACGGCTGGGCTACCGGATTCCACGCCCCCGCAAGTAGGCTTTGGGTGGATGCTCGCCCCCGCTGCCAGGGGCGCGGGCTACGACTGATCTCCAGCACTTACTCTATTGGCTGGGTAGTCGCCAGGTACTGAGCGTGGCCGGGGCCTTCCAGTCGAGGACGTTGTAGGGGGCGACTGGGCGGCCGCCAGCCGGGCCAGCAGCAGCCCAAGCAACAGAAGTAGCGGAAGAAGTGGGGGAGTAGCGCGAAGCGTTGGCTTCGCGGGTGGGTGAACGGAGAGGTAAGGGCATCTTGCTTTTGCTGTGGGTGGCTTGGAATCTCCGCTTGGGTCACGTTGTATTTTTTAATTATATAGTTATATTGCCAAGGAAAACGAGAAAATCCGATGCAATAACTTTTACACTATTTATTCACAATTAAAAATATCAATATAATTTTTCCATGAATAGAATTATTAAAATCCATTTTCATCCAAATATTAAAATAATTAATTAAAAAATACAATCACCTTGTTTAACAAAACCCGAAACATACTCAAAAATTAAATTCACTAAACAAAAATCTAATGAAAAAACCCCTTCTTTCTATTACAGCACTTCTTTATGCTTTCGCATTGAAAGCTCAAACTGTAAATGATGTTCCATTAAAAGATATTGATGTCGAATATGTACAAATCGTTGGAACTTCTAAACTATTAAGCACAAAATTAACTATTGAGATTGATTTTGGGCAAAAGACAAAATTCTTTTCATCAGGAAAAGAAACAATAGTAAAAGATGCAGATGGCAAACCCGTAGACTTTAACTCAATGATTGACGCATTGAATTTCATGTCTAAAAACGGGTACAACTTTGTAAACGCATATACAATCACAGTAGCCAATCAAAATGTATATCATTATCTAATGAGAAATAAGAAGAGTAAATCTGAGTAAAAACATTAATAGTATATTTAGATTAAATAGCCATAAAAAATAGAAAACCTTTTACACTCCCCACCAAAAAGCCCCACCCGAAGCATGCAGCTTCCGGCGGGGCTTTTCGCTGTTAACGGGCCTGAGGTGCCGGGGGCAGCGCCCGGTTTTTTCGGGGCTGGCCGGCGGTTCTACCGCTTCGGGGAAGAGGCTTCCTGCGAAGCGGTAGAGATGCTTCGACTGCGGCTATGCCTTCGCTCAGCATGACCGTTTCTTTGTGACCGGCCGGGGCTAGATGTGCTCGGGCAGCAGGATGGAATCTTCGAAGTTGCCCAGGATGGCTTTTTCGCCTTCCGTGACGGCTTCCACCAGCAGGGCCCCGCCTACGAAGGCGCCCTTCCAGGATTCGCCCAGGCCGCCGAATACTTCCTCCCGGTCGCCGCGGGAACGGAGCTTGTTGAGGCCCACTTTGAAGGCGCGCACTTCCTTGGCGGTGCGGGCGGCCCACTTGGCGTCGTCGGAGGCCAGGGCGGCTACCAGGGCGCCGTTGCTGATGTTCATTTCGCCCACCAACTCCTCCACGCGGTCTACGAGCACGATGCTGTCGATGGGGCCAAAGGGCTCCTTGAAGTACAGTTCGCTCTGGCGCGGCAGGTTTACCAGGGCCCGGGGGGCGCGGTAGGCGCTGCGGTCCTGGCCGGGCAGGAACAGGCTGTCGTCTAATTTACCCTCGTAGATGGGCGTAGCGCCGGTTTTGAGCGCGTCGGCGTAGAGGCGGTCGAGGTCTTCGGCCTGGGCCCGGTTGATGACGGGCCCGAAAGCCAGGTCGGGCAGCTTATCGTCGGCCGAATCCACGAGCGTGGGGTTGCCCACTTTCAGGCCCTTGATGGTGTTCCAGTAGGTTTCCACGAACTGCGGGAACAGGCGGCGCTCCACCACGAAGCGCACGTAGGCCGTGCAGCGCTGCTTGCCGTAATCGTAGCCCTTCTTGAGCTGCTCGGCGAGGCCGTCCCAGTCGCTGTAATCCCAGATGCCGTAGGTGTTCACGCCTTCCATTTCCAGCATGTAGCGCTTGTCGTTCTGGGCCAGCGCGTCGGCGATGTTGCGGCCGTTGTAGCGGCCACCCACGAAGCTGAGGCAGTCTACGGCGTCGTTGCGCACCAGCACGTCGCTGAGCTCCCCGCCCGAGCCGCTGACCAGCGTCACGGGCAGGCCGCAGCGGCGGGCAATGGCGAAGGTCAGGCTCAGGGAAATGAAGCCGCCGTCGGTGGGGGTTTTGGCAATTACGGCGTTGCCGCACAGCGCCTGCACCAGCACCGCGTGCAGCAGCACCGACATGGGGTAATTCCAGGAGGCAATATTGCTCACCAGGCCCAGCGGCTTGCGCTTCCCGAGCATGCTCTCGATGTTGTCCACGTACCACTGCACGCCGTCGATGGCGCGGTCGATGTCGGTGAAGCCCAGCTTGTAGGTTTTGCCGATTTCCCATATCAGCAGCTTGCCCACCAGCTCCACGTGGGACTGTAGCTGATCGAGGCAGTCCTGGACGCGGCGCTTACGCTCCTCGAGGTCGACGGCGGCCCAGGCGGCGGCTTCTTTTTTGGCGGCCTGTACGGCGCGCAGGGCCGTGGCGTGGTCGAGCATGGGCAGCCAGCCGAGCTGGGTACCATCGATGGGCGAGATGAACTCGCGGGGCTTGCCGGGCTCCTGCCAGCGGCCTTCCATCAGGTTGAGGAAGCCGTTGCCATCGGCCGTAAAAATTTCGGGGGCGGCGGTTTTCGTCTGTTGCAGCAGGAAGCCAAACTCCACCTGCGGGGAAATCATTTTTGCCATGAGGAAAGAAAGTGTAGGGTTTCGGAGCGCGGCAACTGCGGCCCCAGGGAGAACGTGCGCGTCAAGGTAAGCGCTCCGGGCGATTTGCCCGCACGCGGACCAACAACAAACTGGAATTTCTACGGGTTTTAGTTGGACTACGCCGTTTCCGATAACAGTCTGGCTACCAGTTCCGGCGAGCCGATAAATAAGGGGCTGCGCTGGTGAAAATCTACGGGTTCCAGATCGAGCACCGGCCCCTCCCCCGTCTCGGCCCGGCCCCCGGCCTGCTCGATAAGGAAGGCCAGCGGGAAGTTCTCATACAGCAGGCGCAGTTTGCCGGCCGCGTTTTTGGCCGTGGGCGGGTACAGATAAATGCCGCCCGTGAACAGATTGCGGTGGTAGTCGGCCACCAGCGAGCCCACGTAGCGCCCGCTCATGCGCTGCTGCTTGCACTGGAGCAGGAAGTCGCGCACGTACTGCGGGTAGTCGAACCAGTGGCCCTCGTTGCAGCTGAACACCGGTCCGGTGGCCGGAATCGTGATGCGGGGGTGGGAAAGAAAAAATTCACCCAGCGAGTTTTCGTAGGTGAAGCCCGCCACCCCGTGGCCGGTGGTGTACACGAGCATCGTGCTGGAACCATACAGAATGTAGCCCGCCGCCACCTGCGCCCGCCCGCCCTGCAGAAAATCGGCCCGCGTGGCCGGCCCGCCCACCGCCGACACGCGCCGGTAGATGCTGAAGATGGTGCCGATGCTCACGTTCACATCGATGTTGCTGGAGCCGTCTAAAGGGTCCATGGCCACCACGTACTTGCCCTGCACGTTGCCCGTCTGGATGAGGTCGTCCTCTTCCTCGCTGAGGATGGCGCAGGCCTCGCCCCCGTTGGTAAGGGTCCGGATGAAGCGGATGTTGGCTTCCACATCGAGGCGCTGTTGCTGCTCGCCCTGCACGTTGTGCTGGCCCATGCTGCCGATAATGCTCGACAGACCGGCCCGGTTCACGTCGCGGTGCACGATTTTGCCGGCCAGGGCCAGGTCGCGCAGCAGCTGGCTCAGCTCGCCGGTAGCGAAACCGAACTCGGCCTGCTTGCGCATGATGTAGCGGTCGAGGGTGGTGCCCACCGGCTGGGCCAGGGTGTTTTCAGTGGAAAGGTTCATACAAGGAAACGGGTACGGGAAGCCTGATGGGTTAGCTGTTGTAGTGGCACCTAAGGAAGCGTGCACGCTTCGGGCTGGCGGTTCACCTCACGCCCCGGCCCCCTCTCCTCGGGGAGAGGGGGAGCCTTTTCCGGAGCTCTTGGCTGGCAGCCGTTGGGTATTGCCTTGCCTTAGGTGAAAAATCCATCCGCTATCGGCCGACAGCTACGTCTTCTGGCTTCCCCTCTCCCCGGGGAGAGGGGGCCGGGGGGGGTGAGGTGAATCGTCAGCCCGAAGCGGTAGAGCCGCTTCGGCTGCGCTCAGCATGACCCGTTCTTTGGCATATCACACTCCCCGAAATTCCCTATCACACCCCTTCATCGAGGCGGATTTTTTCCATGCGGGGGGCGAAGGCCTGCATCAGGGCCCAGGCCAGCAGGTAGGCCCCGCCGCAGATCCAGAACATGATGTAGTAAGCGTGGTCGAGCTGGCCGATGCTTTCGTAGTACACAAACATGCGCTTCTGCACCAGGGCCGAGAGCAGGATGCCGCCCAGGCCGCCGGCCATGCCGCCGATACCCGTGACGGAGGCCACGGCGCGGTTCGGGAACATATCCGAGACGGTAGTGAAGATGTTGGCGCTCCAGGCCTGGTGGGCGGCGGCGGCAATGCCAATCACGAGCACGGCCAGCCACATATTAATCTGGCCGAGCTGCTGGGCAAACACAATCGGGAATACGCAGAAGGCAATCAGCAGCATGCTGATTTTGCGGGCCCGGAAGGGCAGCATGCCGTTTTTGATGAGCTGGAGCGGAATCCAGCCCCCGCCCACGCTGCCGATGCTCGACAGAATGTAGACCACGGCCACGGGCAGCGCAATCTGGGTGCCGGTGAGGCCGTATTGCTTGTTGAGGAAGTCGGGCAACCAGAACAGGTAGAACCACCAGATGGGGTCGGTGAGGAACTTGCCAAACACGAAGGCGTAGGTCTGCCGGTAGCTCAGCAGCTTGAACCACGATACTTTGGGCTGCACTTCGAGGCCGGCCGTGGCCGGGTCTTCATCCTGGGTGATGTAGTCGAACTCCGATTTGGTGAGCCGGGCGTGGCGGGCGGGCACCTCGTACACCACCATCCAGAGGGCCAGCCACACAAACCCCAGGGCTCCGGTAATCACAAAGGCCCACTTCCAGCCGATGGATTCGGCAATAAACGGCACGGTGAGCGGGGCAATAATGGCCCCTACATTGGAGCCCGAATTGAAGATGCCCGTGGCCAGGGCCCGCTCCTTCTGCGGAAACCACTCGGCGGTGGTTTTGATGGCGGCCGGAAAGTTGCCGGCCTCCGTGATGCCCAGGGCGGCCCGCGCCACCGAAAAGCCCAGGGTGCTGCTCACAAACGCGTGCCCGATGGCGGCCAGGCTCCACAGCAACGTCGACAGCGCGTACCCGATTTTAGTGCCCAGCTTATCAATGAGCCGGCCCGCCCCCAGCATACCAATCGAGTAGGCCACTTTGAAGGCAATTTCGATGTCGGCGTAGTCGCCGGCGTTCCAGTTGAAGACCTTTTCGAGGTAGGGCTTGAGCAGGGAAATAACGGCCCGGTCGAGGTAGTTGACGGTGGTAGCGAAGAATACCAGCGAGCAAATCGTCCAGCGGTAGCGGCCCATGGTGGTGGCCGCCGACCCAGGTGGCGATATAGCGGAAGCAGTCTGTGACATGGCGCAAGCGGGAATTCGGGGGTGGGAAATACGAGGTTTGTCATCCTGAGCAGCGCGAAGGATCCTATCACGTCTGAACAACCGCTTTAATGGATTGAGCGAACGTGAAAGGTCCTTCGCGCTGCTCAGGATGACAAGGCAGGCGGCACGAACGTGAGCAGCTCGGCGGTGAGCTGGCGCAGGTGAGCGGGGTCGTCGTTTTTGAAGAGCTGGGAGCCCATGCCCACCACGTTCACGCCCGCCCCGAACCACTCTTTCAGACTGGCCTCGGTGGGCTCCACGCCGCCCGTCACCATCAGGGGCACGGTGGGCATGGGGCCGCGCAGGCTCCGGATGAAGCCCGGCCCCAGCACGTTGCCGGGGAATATTTTCACGATGGCCGCGCCCAGCTGGGTGGCCTCGTACACCTCGCGCACCGTCATGCAGCCGGGCAGCCAGGGCGCGCCGTGGCGGCCACACACCTCGGCCACCTCGGCAGTCAGGCAGGGCTGCACCACGAAGTCGGCCCCGGCGGCCAGGAACCGCTCAGCATCGGCAGCCGTGTAAATGGTACCGATACCCAGCAGCATCTCGGGGCAATTCGCGCGCACGAACCGCACCAGCTCCTCGAACACGCCCAGCGCCTGCGCCCCCCGGTTGGTGAACTCGAACACGCGCAAACCGCCCGCGTAGCAGGCCTGCACCACCCGGCGGGCGTACGCGGCCTCGGCGTGGTAGAACACCGGCACCACGGGGTAGCGCAGCACGGTTTCGAGAACATGGTCAGCGGAGAAACGGGGCATTTTGTTGGTTTTTGGTGAGTGGTTTTTGGTTTTTGGTGAGTGGTTTGGGGGGGGTGGTCGAACGGACCAAAAACCGAAAACCACCCACCAAAAACCAGTACCCTACCGCAGCAGCCGGCCGGTGGTGTTGCCGGCCACAATGTGGTGGACTTCGGCGGGCGTTACCACGTTGATGTCGCCCGAAATGGTGTGCTTGAGGGCCGAGGCGGCGGTAGCGAAGGTCAGGGCTTCGGGCACCGTGGGCAGGTGGAGCCGCCCGTAGATGAAGCCCGAAATGAAGGCGTCGCCCCCGCCGATGCGGTCCACCACGGGGTTGATGTCGAAGAACCCGGTTTCGTGGTAGTGCCCTTCGGCGTAGGCCAAGCCCTTGATGCGCTCATGGGAGGCGCTTTGGGTGGCCCGGCGGGTGGCAATTACCTGCCTGATGTTCGGGAAGCGGGCCATCAGCTGCTCGCTCATCGAGACGAAGCTGTTTTCGGCGCCGGCTTCGGGTTTGATGCCGAACAGGTCCTCGGCGTCGCCCTCGGTGCAGACCACCAGGTCGCAACCGGCCACCAGCTCGGGCATCACGTCCTGGGCGCGCTGGCCGTATTGCCACAGGTTGCGGCGGTAGTTTACGTCGGCTGAAACCGTGAGGCCCCGGCGGCGGGCGGCGGCAATGGCCTCGCGGGTGGCCTGGGCCGCCGAGGCCGAAATGGCGGGCGTAATACCGGTCCAGTGCAGCCATTGGGCATCTTTTAGAATTTCATCCCACTTAAACCACTCGGGTTGCAGGTTGGCGAAAGCCGAGTCGTAGCGGTCGTACACGATGCGGCTGGCCCGTAGCGAGGCCCCCACTTCGAGGAAGTACAGGCCCAGCCGCTCGCCCCGGAACACGCAGTGGCGCATGTCCACGCCGTGGCCCCGGAAGTGCTGGGCGGCGGCCTGGCCCACGGCGTTATCGGGGAAGCAGCCCACGTGCGCGGCCGGCACGCCCAAATGGGCCAGGGCCGCCCCCACGTTGGCGTCGCCCCCGCCGTAGGTTACGTCCAGGGAGCTGGCCTGCGACATCCGGTAGTGGAGCGGCGGCGACAACCGCATCATGATTTCACCAAACGTGACGACTTGTTTCATTGGTGGGGTTTGGGGCGGGAGGGGTKGGGTTGATGAGAAGCTAAGTCTAGTGCTAGCTCCCCTCCTTGGAAAGGAGGGGCTGGGGGTGGTTGATGTTGCCAGAACTGGTTCCAGCGCTGGTTCTTAAGAGGCTGTTCAACGATTGTCAACCACCCCCAGCCCCTCCTCATCTGAGGAGGGGAGCTGACGTTGCACTACACCGCTTCCGCGGCTTCCTTCACGTTTACTTTCTCGAAGCCGAAATAGGCCTTGGCATTGTAGTAGCAGATGTTCTGGATGATGCCGCCGAGCAGTTCCAGGTCGTCGGGCAGCTCACCGTTTTCCACATCGGTGCCGAACAGGTTGCAGAGCACGCGGCGGAAATACTCGTGGCGCGGGTACGAGAGGAAGCTGCGCGAGTCGGTGAGCATGCCCACGAACCGGCTCAGCAGGCCCATGTTGCTCAGGGCGTTGAGCTGCTTTTCCATGCCGTCCTTCTGGTCGAGGAACCACCAGCCGGAGCCGTACTGCACCTTGCCGGCCACCGAGCCGTCGTTGAAGTTGCCCGCCATCGTGGCCAGCAGTTCGTTGTCGGCGGGGTTGAGGTTGTAGAGGATAGTTTTGGCCAGCTTGTCCTGCTCGTCGAGGCGGTTGAGGAAGCGCGAGAGGGCGCGACCCTGGGCGAAGTCGCCGATGGAGTCCCAGCCCGTATCGGGGCCGAGCTGGCGCAGCATGCGGGCGTTGTTGTTGCGCAGCGCCCCAAGGTGGTACTGCTGGGTCCAGCCCTTCTCCCAGTCCATTTCGGCCAGCAGCACCAGCAGCGCCGATTTGAGCGTGAGAACCTCTTCGCTTGTCAGCTGCTGCCCGCCGCGCACCCGGGCAAACAGCGCCTGTACCTGGGCCGGGGTATAGTCGGCGGCGTAGAGCTGTTCCAGACCGTGGTCGGATAGGCGGCAGCCAAGGGCGGCGAAGTAGTCGTGGCGGGTGCGCAGGGCCGTTTCCAGGTCGGCGTAGGTGCGGATGTCGACGGCGGCGGCTTTGCCCAGCTTATCGAGGTAGGCGTTGTAAGTGGCAGCGTCTTCCACGGCCATGGCCTTATCGGGGCGGAAGGTGGGCAGCACCTGCACCGCGCAGCCGCTGGCAGCCAGGGCGCGGTGGTGCTCCAGCGAGTCGAGGGGGTCGTCGGTGGTGCAGAGCGTGCGCACGTTCATTTTGCGCAGCAGGCTTTGCACCGAGTATTCGGGCGTACGCAGCAGGGCGTTACAGTGGTCGTAGATGCGGCGGGCGCTTTCGGCATTCAGCAGCTCCGTGATGCCGAAGTAGCGCTGCAATTCCAGGTGGGTCCAGTGGTAGAGCGGGTTGCGCACGGTCTGGGGCACGGTGGCGGCCCACTGCTCGAACTTTTCCCAGTCGGAAGCCTCGCCGGTGATGTAGTGCTCGGGGATGCCGTTGGCGCGCATGGCCCGCCACTTGTAATGGTCGCCGGCGAGCCAGATTTGGGTGAGGTTATCGAACTGCCGGTCCTGGGCAATCTGGTCGGGCGGCAGGTGATTGTGGTAGTCGATAATGGGCATGGGCGCGGCGTACTGGTGGTACAGCGTGCGGGCCGTGGCCGTCTGGAGCAGGAAATCCTCGTCGAGGAAGGGCTTCATCATCAGCAGCGGATTTGAAAGGGTAGCCTCCCCGCAACAAGGCGGCAGGTGGGTAAAGGTATCAGGTTCAGCCCCCGCAAGACACGGCTTTTGGCGCTGAAATCCCGGTTTTTCTACGCAAACGTTTCCGGTAAACGCGGCCCGTACCCAACTTGTGCCTGCTCCCGGCTCCTTCCGCTACCCGCCCAGCTTCCGCCCCAGCCACAGCAGCGCGCTCAGCACCAGACTCACCACCACCATCGACACGATGGGCGCATAGAACCGGAAGCCCGGCCGCTCCACCCGAATATCACCCGGCAGCCGCCCGAACCAGCCCAGCAGGTTCCCGCCGCCCAGCCACAGCAGCGCCCCCAGCAGCATCAGGCCCAGGCCGACAAGGAAAAGGGTTTTACCGAGGTGAGGGGGCATAGTACTTTCCGTTAGCTCGTTTTACATCCATTCGAAGAACCGTTGCCACCAATTGAGAACTGGGTCTATACCTACCTGCTTGCCAGTATATTCCAGATTATATACCACTTCAGGCACGTATACATAACCGTGATTCGCCAGCAAACGGACTATAGTGGCTAATAGCAGCGGTGCTATTAGCTCTTCGTCCGCTAAAGCCACCAATTCCCCAAAATTACTGAAGCGTAAGACCTGATTTACAGAATTTTCATCTGGACCGGGTAGCAAAACCTGACTATGGAAAGGAGCATCTTGTATTGCACTGCCAGTTTCTACTGGTAGCTGCAGACCCGTTTCCATTTGCAGGACCGCTACAGTAAGCTGTAGCTTTCTAAGCTTAGGAAGATAGTCGAACCCAGTTGGATACTCCCAGTTCTTGGCAGTATCAAGTTGTTCCAACAGGCGCTGAAGCTGTTCATTGTTCATAATCACCCCTTATTATCAAACACCGGCTCAATCCGGCCATCGGCGCCGATTTGCAGCACGGCTTCGTAGCGGTTGCCGGTTTTGCTGGAGATGAAGCCGCGGATGACGCCGGTTTTGCCCTTGCGCAGGAGCTGGTTCATCTGGGTGTCGGTGAGGGTTTTGCCGCCCCAGGCGAAGGGCACGCGGAACTGGCAGTCCTCGCGGAAGCGGGAGCAGCCCCAGGCGCTGCTGCCGCGCAGCATCTGGCCCAGGCGGCACACGGGGCAGGGTATCTGGCCGGGGTTGGTGGCGGTGGTGGGCTTGCTTTCGGCGGCCCGGGCCAGTTCCAGGGTGCGGGCGGGCGTGAGCAGGATGGCCGCGTCGAACTTGTTGCCGTCGTCGTCCAGAAAACCCTTCATCACCTGGGTCCGGCCTTTTTTGAGCAGGTCACCGGCTTGCTTATCGGTGATTTTCTTACCCGCAAACTCCGTCGGCAGCCGGAACTGGCAGCCTTCCTTCCAGCGCGAGCAGCCAAACGCCGCCTTGCCCCGCAGCACGTGCCCGGAGTTGCAGACGGGACAAGGGCCTAAGCCCTCTTTAGTTGTTGGTTGTTGGTTGTTAGTTGTCAGGCGAGCGGGCGCGGCTTTGCCCGCCGGGGCTCCCCCTCTCCCCGAGGAGAGGGGGCTGGGGGGTGAGGTACCAGCCACGGTACTGATGGCGCGGCCGGAGCCGTCCTGCTTCACCTCCTGCACCATTTCGCGCACCAGCTGCTTGAGCTCCCCCAGAAACTGCGCCTGATCCAGCTCCCCGCCCTCAATCTGGCGCAGCTTCTTCTCCCACTGCCCCGTCAGCTCCGCCGACTTTAGGGTGGGATTGCGGATGAGGCCGATGAGCTCGACGCCCGTTGGCGTGGGCACGATTTTCTTTTTGTCGCGGATGATGTAGCCGCGCTTGAACAGGGTTTCGATGATGGCGGCGCGGGTACTCGGGCGGCCGATGCCGTTCTCCTTCATGGCCAGGCGCAGCTCGTCGTCGTCCACGTTGCGGCCGGCGGTTTCCATGCCGCGCAGCAGCATGGCCTCGGTGTAGTCGCGCGGGGCCTGGGTTTGCTTGGCATCGAGGCGGGGCTTATGGGGGCCGGATTCGTCCTTCACGAAGGCCGGCAGCACGGTACCCACCACGTCGTCATCGTCGTTGTTCGTTGCTCGTTTTTCGTTGTTCGTAACCGTTTGCTTCTCCGGGTCGCCGTAGACTTCGCGCCAGCCGGGGCTGAGAATCTGCCGGCCCCGGACCCGGAATATGAGGCCCGCCACGTCGGCCGTTACGGTGGTGTTCGACACCTCGCAATCGGGATAAAACGCGGCCAGGAAGCGGCGCACGATGATGTCGTACACCCGCTGCTCGTTGCCGCCCAGGCCGTTGGCGCTGGCTCCGGTCGGGATGATGGCGTGGTGGTCGGTGACTTTGTTGTTGTTGAACACCTTGGCGCTCTTGCGGATTTTGGCGGCCAGCAGCGGGGCCGTGAGGGTCGCGTACCCGCCCAGGCCGCGCAGAATACCGGCAATTTTGGGGTACTGGTCGTCGGGCAGAAACGTGGTATCCACGCGGGGGTAACTCACCACTTTCTTCTCGTAAAGGCCCTGCACGGTTTTGAGCGTGTCCTCGGCCGAGAGGCCCAGCTGGTTGTTGCACTGCACCTGCAAGGAGGTCAAATCGAACAGCGCGGGCGGACTTTCCAGGGCCTTTTTGATGATGACGCTGGTGACCGTGAGCGGCTGGCCGGTCACGCGGGCCAGGGCTTCGTCGGCTTCCTGCTGGGTCACAAAGTAGCCGCGGGCCTTGAGGCGGGCCTTTTCGTCGGGTTCGTCGTCGTCCTTGCCCGGCTTCACTACCGCTACGTGGCTGAACATCGTACTCCGGTACTCGGCCCGCAGCACCCAGTAGGGCTCGGGCCGGAAGTTCTGGATTTCGTGGTAACGGTCCACCAGCAGCGCCAGCGTGGGCGTCTGCACCCGCCCGATGCTGAGCACCTGGCGCTGGCCGGGCGCATACTTGAGTGTGAACAGCCGGGTGGCGTTCAAACCCAGCAACCAGTCGCCCACGGCCCGGCTTTTACCGGCCTGGTAAAGCGAGTCGAACTCGGAACCCTCGCGCAGGTTCTGGAAGCCCTGGCGGATGGCTTCCTCGGTGAGGGAGGAAATCCAGAGGCGTTTGGTGGGCTTGCGGTACTTGGCCTCCAGCAGCACCCAGCGCTGAATCACCTCCCCTTCCTGGCCCGCGTCGCCGCAGTTGATTACCTCGTCGGCGGCGGCCAGCAGGCGCTTGATTACCCCGAACTGGCGCACCACGCCATCGTCACGGAGCATGAGCTTGATGCCGAACTGCTCGGGCAGCATGGGTAAATCGTGGATGCTCCAGCGCTTCCACTCGGGGCGGTAGTCCTCGGGCTCGCGCAGCTGGCAGAAGTGGCCAAACGTCCAGGTGACCTGGTAGCCGTTGCCCTCGTAGTAACCGTCCATCCGGCGGTCGGCCCCGAGGACCTGGGCAATTTCACGGGCTACGCTGGGCTTTTCGGCAATGCAAACAATCATCGCGGATTTTGCGGATTAATCATGATTTCGCGGATTTCGGTCGGCCGCGCGGAATCAACAAAGATAGGCCGGGAAAAGATCGGGTGGAGTTCGTGTAACGGAGCAAGGTGGCTTCCTTGGTTGGTTCGCTTACCTTCGCTTGGTCTTCACGCACCACGCTATGCTCAACTCGCTTCGCATTCAGAACTTCAAATCCTGGCAGGATACCGGCGACATTCAGTTCGGCAGCATCACCGGCTTCTTCGGCACCAACTCCTCGGGCAAAACCAGCATCCTGCAATTCCTGCTGATGCTCAAGCAGACCGTGGAGTCGTCGGACCGGGCGCAGATTTTGAATTTGGGAGATGAGCGGTCTTATGTGGAGTTAGGTACTATGCATGATATTCTCCATAATCATGATGAATCAGAGAATATAAGATTTGCCTTGGGATGGCAGGAAGAGGCAGGTTCAGAAGACTATAAAAAATACCATTTTTCACAAAACACACCTTACGTATTTTCAGCTAATATCAAGACACGAAGCAATAACATATACCTAGAAGAATTTTTCTATAAAATACATGATTTGACATACAGAATATACAGAGAAAATACCAATTATCGAATGATTGTCACCAACAGAAATTATAAGTCATTCTCCGAACAGATGATTGGCAAAATTGACAAGTTTTACTATGCCCCATTCCTTAGTAACGATTATTTCGTAGAAGTCGAACCCCAATTAGCAACTGCTTACACATCATTTAACTGGTTTTTTGGGTCAATATTCTATTTAGGCCCTTTGCGGGCAAATCCAAAACGTTTATACGTATGGGGCGGAAGTAATACTGATGATGTTGGAAAAGAAGGGGAGAAAACAATAGCCGCGATTCTAGCGTCAAAAAACCAAAATAAAGGAACATCTGATAATATTTTAGATCTCGAACAACACGTAGCCTACTGGCTCAAAGAGCTCGGACTGATTCACTCCTTCGAAGTACGCCCAATTGCGCCTAATCGCAAGGAATACGAGGTGCGCATCAAGCGCACCGCTGAATCGGCTGAGGTGTTTTTGACGGATGTGGGCTTTGGGGTTTCGCAGTTGCTGCCGGTGCTGGTGCTGCTGTTTTACGTGCCGGAGGGCTCGACTATCATTCTGGAGCAGCCGGAGATTCATTTGCACCCGGCCGTGCAGGCGGGGCTGGCCGACGTGTTTATCGACGCCATCAAGCGGCGCAACGTGCAGATTATCCTGGAAAGCCACAGCGAGCATCTGTTGCAGCGGTTGCAACGGCGGCTGGCCGAAGAAGCATTGCCCACCGACCAGGTGAAGCTCTATTTCACCGATTTCGTGGGGGCCGCTTCCACCCTCACTCCGCTCGACCTGGACGAGTACGGCAATATCCGCAACTGGCCCAAAAACTTCTTCGGCGATACCATGGGCGAAGCCGCCGCCATGATGGAAGCCGAGATGAAGCGTAAAATGCAATCCTAAGCAGCTGATGCATTTTCTGATCGACACTAACGTACCGCTCGTCGCCAACGGCGCGTCAGCCGCCGGTCCCAGGTGCGTACTGGCAGCCGTGGAGCGGCTTAGGCAATTGCAGCAGCACGAGATTCTGGTGCTGGACGATTCGTTTCTGATTCTTCGGGAATACCAAAACAAGCTCAGCCCCAGCGGCCAGCCCGGCGTGGGCGATGCCTTCCTGCAATGGGTATTGCGCAACCGCGCAAATCCCCAGCACTGCGAATCCGTGCAACTGGAACCTGACGCAGAAAGAGGCTTCGCCGCCTTTCCCGACGACCCTGAACTGGCCGACTTCGACCCCTCTGACCGTAAGTTCGTGGCAACATCGCTCACCCACCCGGCCCGGCCAGTCATCGTGAATGCCACCGATACCGACTGGCATCACCACCGGGAACCGCTGGCGCGCAGCGGCATCCAACTGGAGTTCATCTGTCCGGAGGAAATGGTCCGTCTGCGGTAAGCCTGTAGCGTCCCGGGCCTTCATGCCGCGCTCATGCGGGCCGGTGTAGGTTGGGGCATCGTTTCACTTTTGCTGTTCCGATTATGAAAAAGCTACTGCGGCCCGCCGCCGCCCTGTGGCTGCTGGTTTCCGCCGCCGAGGCCGGTCCGCGCCATCTTTAATTCCGGCAATTTCTGCGCCGCCCACCCCATCCTGCTGCCCACCGTGGAAGTGGATGCGGTCCATCCGGCCCATTCCCCCGCCCTTCGCGCACTCCCCTCCCGCGCCACACCGCCCCGGCCGCGCGACACTAGCCGCGTCCGTACTCAGCCACTCCCCTCTTCACGCAAAAATCCCCCGACTGCACGCAGTCGGGGGATTTTTTGTGGTTGATTCGCCCGCTAAGCGGAGCCCGCCAAGGTCAGTTTACAGCTTGATCGTCTTCCGGGAAACCACCTGCCCGTTTACGGTTACGGCCGCCAGGTAGAGGCCGGCGGGCAGGCCCGCGCCATCGACGGCCACCGAGTGCGTGCCGGCGCGGTAGGTTTGGTTGCTCACCACGGTGCGCACTTTGCGGCCGGTTTCGGTGAACAGCTCCACGCTCACGGTGGCGGCGCTTTTCACCTCGAAGGCCACGTCGAAGCTGCTCTCGAAGGGTACCGGGCTCAGGCGCACTTCGGGGGTGGGCTGGCTGGTTCCGCCGCGCACGCCCAGGGCAATGCCGAAGTCGGTCAGCGTCAGGAATTCGGCCATGATGGGCGTGAGGGCGGTATTGTCGAGCAGGCCCCGGCCGCTAATTTTGGCGGCGTAGGTGCCCGTATTGTCATCGGCGCCTACCCACACATCCTGGGGCGTGTGGTTGCCGGGCGTGGCCCCGCCTTTGGTGCCGTTGCCGTTGGTGAGCGGGTTGGAACCGTAGGCCACCACGATGCGCTTAGCCGTGGCCGAAGCCGGGGCGGGGTACATTTTGCCCTGGAAATCGGCCAGCACATACTCGGGGTACCAGCCGTTTTTGCCGCCGTCGCCGCGTACGATGCCGGTGGGCGTGGCGTAACCCGCCTCCGCAGCCACCGACTTGGTAATCTGGCCCGAGTAGGTGCGGATTTTGGTGCCGTTCTTCTGGGCGTCGGCCTCGTCGTGGAGGCCCGTGATGGTGAAACCACCGCACTCGTGGTCGGAAGTCGTCATCAGCAGGGTGCGCTGGGTGGCATCGGCCATCAGGGCGCGGCCCTCGGCCAGGGCGTAATCGAAGGCCATTACCTCCTTAATCATGTAGTCGGAGGCGTAGATGTTGCTGGTGCGGGGCGTGCTGGGGGTAGCCCCGTAGTTGGCCTCGCCGCCGCCCTGGTAGGCGGGCTTGTCGGCGTCTACGGTGTACACGTTGTTGCTGGGGCCGGCCACCACCGTAATGCCGCCGGTGTTGGCGTGCTCCAGGTGGTCGATGCGGCCGGCTTCCACAATCAGGAAGAAGCCCTTGGTGCCGCTCTTGGCCTTGAGCACCTCAATGGCCGCCTTGGTCATGTCGGCCAGCGAAGGTTCCCAGGCGGCCGAGGTCTGGCGGTCCTGCTCGAAGCTGGCGTGGGAGGCGTTGAACAGGCCCAGCAGCTTCTTGCCGTTCGGTCCGAAGTCGGTGGCTTTGAGGTTGAGCAGGGCGTCGCGGCTGTTCACGAAGGCGTAGCCCCGGTTGTCCACGGCGTACTTCACCAGGTCCACGTCATCGGCCCGCCGGCCGCCCCCGATGGTGGCGGGCTTGCCGGTGGCGGGGTTGGTAATGGGGTTGCCGGCGGCGTCCTTCACCGTGGCGTAGGCGCTGACGGTATTCTTGGGCAGGAAGTGGCGGGCTCCCCCGCCCAGAATTACGTCCAGCTCCACGCCTACTTTGGGCGTGGGCAGCTGCCAGTCGCGGTTGGCCTGGTAGCGGAACGAGGCCGTGGGACTGGCGTTGAAAATCCCCTCGTACTCCGCCTGGGTGGAGGCAATGTACTGGGCCGCGATGTAGTCCTCCAGGTCGCGGTACCAGATGTGGCTGGCGAAGGCGGCCGGGGTGGCGTGGGTGATGCGGGCCGTGCTCACGATGCCTACCGCGTAGCCCTGCTTCTTGGCCGCTTCCAGAATGGTTTCAATGGACTGCCCGTTGGTGGGGTCCAGCGAAATCACCTCGTTGTCCTGCTTGCCGCGCTTGCCGCAGGCGTACACCGAAGCCCCGGGGGCCGAGTCGGTAATCCAGGAGTTGAGCGAGTGGGTGGTAACGGTGGCGTTGTACTTCATCTTGTCCAGGCTCAGCACCTGGAAGTTGGCATCGGTGTTGAAGCGCTTGCCATCCTGGCCCTGGCCCATAGCCATGCGGGCGGCCGTTTTGGGGGCCAGCCCAAAGCCGTCGCCGATGTAGAGGATAACGTTGCTGTTCTGCTGGGCCCGGGCCGGCAGGGCGGCGGCGGCGCTGAGCAGGGTGCAGGTGGCGAGTAAAAATCTTGCTTTCATGGGGAAAGGGGGTAAAGGAGATGAGGTGCGTTGGCAGGTGGATTATCCGGCCGTAAAAGTGGGGCGCTCATGTGACCCCAACATCACCCCAACATCACGCCTGCATTATAGAAATCCTGTTTTTGGCCTATCCGGTAACACAATGATTACAAACCGGCTACCCGCCCCCACCCTACCTTTGCCAGCAACTTTCCGCCGGTTTTCGCCCCCGGCTTCCGCGCCCTTATCCTCCTCGTATGCCTGCCTTCGTCGCCGCCCGCCACTCGTTCCGCCTGCTGTTCTTACTCCTTCTATTCAGCTATGCCCCCAAGCTGCACGCCGGCGGGCCGCGCCGCTTCGCGTTGCCCGCCGGCCAGTCGCCGGTGGCGGTGCTCACGGCCGGCCGCCAGACCTACCTCGTCACGGAACAAGGCGTGTTCCAGTGCCGGGGCCGCCAGTTGGTACCGCGCTACCAGAGTGCCGTGCCCATCCGCTGCGCCCTGGCCACCGACTCGGTACTCTGGCTGGGCACCGACCAGGGCCTGCGCGGCCTGAACCCGCGCACCGGCCGCAGCCGCCCCGCCCTGCTGCCCGCCCCCATCGCCCAAGCCCCCATCACCACCCTGTTCCAGGGTCCCGACGGGGCGCTGTGGACCGGCGTGCCCGGCTACGGCGCCTACCGCCAGCCGGCGGGCGGCGCGTGGGAGGCCGCGCTCAGCATCCCGACCGTGAATGCCGGCCTAAGCACAGTGGCCGACAGCGCCGTCTGGCTGGCCACCAACATCGGGCTCTACCGCCAGCAGCACGGCCAGTGGACGCGCTACAACGAAGAAGGCGTGGGCAACCACGACATTCCCGACAACATAGTGGAACGGCTGCTGCCCGATAATGCCGGCAACCTGTGGGTGTTGATGTCGGAAGGCATCAGCGTGTTTCCCGGCGCCGACCAGGAAGAGGGCGCGGAGCTGCCCACGGTGCGCTTTATCGGGCGGGCGGGCAACGCGGTGTACGGCGTGGCCCAGCTGCCGGGGCAGGGCCACGTCTTCGCCACGGGCATGGGCCTGCTGCTGCTGCCCAGCCAGTCCGCCGACGCGCTGGCCAGCCTGGCAACGCCCGCCACCGACCGCGTAGAAAGCCCGCAGCGCCTCGTGCCCCTGCGGCTGGCCCGCACCCCGGCCACGCCTACGCTACTTCAGGTGGACGCCCGCCGGCGAATCTGGCTCGCCGGCCCCGAGGCCCTCACGGTCTGGAACGGCAAGCAGTTCCGCCAGGCCGTGCGCGCGGCGGCACAGTAATTTGCTAAACCCAAGCCGTGCGGCAGGATATTCTTGTACAAGTATTATTCAGAAAGTAAAAATACTTGTACAACCTGGGCAGCTGAGTTGTACAAGTATTTTTACTTTCTGAACAATACTTGTACAACCCCGAACCGGGCGCTTGCGCCGGAAACGCCTGCTCTGCTCTGCTCTGCTCTGCTCACTGGGGCGTCAATTAACTGAGCGTGTAAATGCGCATTCAAACCTACGCAAGCAGCCCCCGCCGGTAACAGATGGTTCTGCTACCAGCGGGGGCTGCTTGGGTGATGCCCAGGAATAGATAGGCTATTCTTTGGGCGAACCGGAGGTGGGGCGGGGCATTTCGTACTCGCCGACCCGCCCGAATTTGCGCTCGTGCTGGATGCCTTCGTCCTCGCCGTAGGGGTGGCCGCCGAAACCGTGGCGCATCATGGCAATGGCCTTGGCCCAGGTGGGGTCCTGGTCGCGGGAGGCAAAGAGCTGCATCACCGACTGGGCAATAACGGGGATGGGCACCTCCATGCGCAGGGCGTCGGCTACCAGCCAGTTCACCTCGCCGGTGTCCTCGATGTAGCTGGGTACGTCGAAGCTCTCGTGCTGCTCGTCGTACATCTTTTTCATGAGTTCCACCAGCCAGGAGCGTACCACCGAGCCGTTGTTCCAGAGGCCCAGAATGGCGCTGATATCGAGCTTATCGCGGAAGTGGGTGAGCATGCCCATGCCCTCACCAATGGCCTGGAGCATGCCGAACTCGATGCCGTTGTGCACCAGCTTCACGTAGTGGCCCGAGCCGGCGGGGCCGGTGTGCAAAAAGCCCTCGGGCACGGAGGTTTCCACGAAAAAGTCCTTGAGCTGACGCACGGCCGCCTCCTCACCGCCCACCATGTAGCAGGCGCCCGTGCGCGCGCCGGCGGGGCCGCCGCTGGTACCGCAGTCGAGAAAGTAGATGCCCTGTTGCTTCAGCCGTTCGGCCCGCCGGATGGAGTCGCCCCAGTAGGAGTTGCCCCCGTCCACGATAATGTCGCCCTCCTCGAAATGGGGCAGCAGCTGGTCGATAAGGCCATCGACGGCGGCCCCGGCCGGAATATAGAGGAACACCTTGCGCGGGCGCTCCAGCCCTTTGGCCAGCTCCTC
This sequence comes from Hymenobacter rubripertinctus, assembly GCF_003583925.1. GTDB lineage: Bacteria > Bacteroidota > Bacteroidia > Cytophagales > Hymenobacteraceae > Hymenobacter > Hymenobacter rubripertinctus. The sequence continues at coordinate 20,144 of NZ_QYCN01000029.1, forward strand.
GATGGTCATCACGACGTGCAGGTTGTCGGCTTCCAGGTCGGGCCGGGGGCGGATGTCCATGCCCACTACGGGGTAGCCTTTTTCGGCGGCCTGCTGGGCCAGGCCCGCGCCCATTTTGCCAAGGCCGATAACGCCAATTTGAGTCTTTTTCATCGGTGAATGAGGGAAGTAGTGAATGTATAAACGGTCATTCCGACGAAGGAGGAATCTGGATCAAAAAGTTGAACGACACCGTCCGATGCTGTTACCCCAGATTCCTCCTTCGTCGGAATGGCAAACAGCTTACCGCCGGGTGGCAATAACGCGGGCGGGGGCGCCGTCGGCCCCTTCAATTTTGAGGGGCAGGCAAATCATATCGTACTCGCCCGGCTCGGCGTGTTGCAGGGCCAGGCCCTCGATAACGCTGATGCCGGCTTCGAGCAGGATGTGGTGGGTGTCGGCGGGGCCGACGGAGAGGTAGTCCACGCCCACGCACACCACGCCCTGGTCGCGGAGCCAGGTGGCGGCGTCGGCCCGTACCCGCACGAAGTCGGGGTTGAAGGGTTCGGTGGCCCACTGGCGGCGGGAGTTGCGGGTTTTGAACAGCACCCGGCTGCCTTTCTCAAGCTTCAGGTGCTCGATTTCAGCCTGCGTGATAAACTGCGGGTCCTGGATTTCCACCACCAGCGCCGGCCCGATAAGCGTGGTCAGGTCGAGGGTGGTCACGTCGGCGCCGTTGGCCAGGAAATGCAGGGGCGCATCGACGTGGGTGGCCGTGTGCACACTCAGGCTCATTTCCGTCACGTTGGCCGCGTCGCCGGCGGCAATGCTGAGCGTTTTTTTGATGCGAACCGGCGCGTTATCGGGCCAGTAGGCCATGCCATCGAAAATCGTCGTCGTGATATCAAGCCAGTTCATAGTTAGGGATTAGGGATTAGGGATTAGAAAGCGAACGTCATTCCGAGCGCAGCCGAGGAATCTCGCGTGCTGACGTTGAATTGGTAACCATGATGGTAGCATTACTCTGGCAACATCAGCACGCGAGATTCCTCGACTACGGCTGCGCCTGCGCTCGGAATGACGTTCTTTCTTCACTGACAATGCACTGCCCCCCCGCCCCTCACTCCCCGCGGGGCTGCATGAGTTTGGCGATGAGGCCGGTCCAGCCGGTTTGGTGGCTGGCCCCGAGGCCCGCGCCGGTGTCGCCGTGGAAGTATTCGTAGAAGAGCAGATTGTCGCAGAAGTGCGGGTCGGTCTGGAGCTGTTTGCAGTTGCCGAAGGCGGGGCGCTGGCCGTTCTCATCGCGCAGAAACAGGCGGGTGAGGCGTTCGGTCAGGGCTTCGGAAATTGCCAGCAGGGTGCAGTAGGTTCCCGAGCCGGTGGGGTATTCCACCTCGAAATCGGGGCCGTAGTAGTGATAAAACCGCTGCAACGACTCCACGATGAGGAAGTTCATGGGCATCCAGACGGGGCCACGCCAGTTGCTGTTGCCCCCGAACAGGGAGGTGGTCGATTCGCCCGGCTCATAATCAACCACCGCATTCACCCCGTCTTCGGTGCTGAACACGAACGGGTGCTCGCGGTGGTAGCGCGAAAGGGCCCGCACGCCGTGGTCGGAGAGGAATTCGGCCTCGTCGAGCATGCGGTACAGCAGCCGCTTCATGCGGTGGCCGCGCAGCAGACTCAGCAGGTGGGTCTGGCCCTTGCCCGGCTCCTGCCAGCGGCTGACCAGGGCGGCCAGCTCGGGGCGGTTATCCAGGAACCAGTTGAGCCGGTACACGAACTGGGGCACGTCCTGGAGGGTGGCCTCATCGAGCACCTCTACCGCAAACAGCGGAATCAGGCCCACCATGGACCGGATGCGCAGCGGGAAGCGGCCGTGCTCGGGCGTGTTGAGCACGTCGTAGTAGAAGCCGTCCTCCTCGTCCCACATGTCAATCTTCTGGTCGGCCATGTTGGTCATGGCCTGGGCGATGTAGAGGAAGTGCTCGAAGAATTTGCTGGCCAGGTCCTGGTACACGGGGTTGGTGCGGCTCAGCTCCAGGGCCATGCGCATCATGTTGAGGGCGAACATGGCCATCCAGGCCGTGCCGTCGGCCTGCTCAATGTAGCCGCCGGTGGGCAGCGGGGCGCTCCGGTCGAACACGCCAATGTTGTCGAGGCCCAGGAAACCGCCCTCGAACACGTTGCGGTTGTCGCGGTCCTTGCGGTTCACCCACCAGGTAAAGTTGAGCAGCAGGCGGTGGAAAACGCTTTCCAGAAAGGCCGTGTCGCCCGGGCCGCCGCGCTGCTTCTGGTCCATCTTGTACACCCGCCAGGTGGCGTAGGCGTGCACCGGCGGGTTCACGTCGTCGAGCTTCCACTCGTAGGCCGGCAGCTGACCGTTGGGGTGCATGTACCAATCGCGGCACAGCAGCCGGAGCTGACTCTTGGCGAATTCAGCGTCCAACATAGCCAGCGGGATGCAGTGGAAGGCCAGGTCCCAGGCCGCGTACCAGGGGTATTCCCACTTGTCGGGCATCGAGATGATGTCGGCGTTGTTGAGGTGCTGCCAGCCGTGGTTGCGGCCCGACTGGCGACGGGCGGGCGGGGCCGGCAGGGCCGGGTCGCCGCGCAGCCACTGGGCCACGTCGTAGTAGTAAAACTGCTTGCTCCAGAGCATGCCGGCAAAGGCCTGGCGCTGCACGAGGCGGGCATCGGGGTTTTCGAGGTCCTTTTGCAGGTCCTGGTAGTAGGCATCGGCTTCCTGCTGGCGCAGCTCCAGCAGCCCGGCAAACTCCTCAAACGGGTTAGCCAGGCCCGGCGCGGCCAGGCGCAGGCGCACTGTGCGGCTTTCGCCGGCCGGAATGCTCAGCTGGTAGTGCACGGCCACCTTGGTGCCGATGTGGGTCGGGTTTATGGCCTGCGGCTGACCGTGAAGCAGGTAGTTGTTGATGCCGTCTTTGCAGTACGGCGTGGCGTTGGGAGCCTGGTAGAGGGTTTCGGCGTTGGTTTCGTTGTCGCAGAACAGCAGGTTGGGGTCCTGGCCGGCGGGCTGCTCGTAGTAGAGCTGCAAAGCGGGCAGACTGGCGTGGTCGAGGGCCACGGCCGCGCCTTCGGCCGGGCATAAGGTCGGGCGGTACTCCTCGTAGCCCCAGGCCCAGGTGTTGCGAAACCAGAGCTGGGGCAGCACGTGCAACGGTGCCTCCTGGGGGCCGCGGTTATGAACGGTGAGTTGGAGCAGCAGGTCGTCGGGGCCGGCTTTGGCGTACTCGATGAAGATATCGAAGTAGCGGTCTTCCTTGAAAATGCAGGTATCGGCCAGCTCGAATTCTGGCTTATCACGGCCCCGGCGGGCATTTTCCTGCACCAGCCAGTCGTAGGGAAACGCGTGCTGCGGATACTTGTAAAGCATCCGCATGTAGCTATGGGTGGGCGTGTTGTCGAGGTAGTAGTAGAGCTCCTTCACGTCCTCGCCGTGGTTGCCCTCCGGCCCCGCCAGGCCGAACAGGCGCTCCTTCAGAATCGGGTCCTGCCCGTTCCAGAAGGCCGGGGCCAGGCACAGCAGCTGCTTTTCGTCGCAGATGCCACCAATGGCTTCCTCGCCCCAGCGGTAGGCGTAGCTGCGGGCCATCTCGTGGGTGGTGTAGCGCCAGGGCTGCCCATCGGCCGAGTAGTCCTCGCGCACCGTGCCCCACTGCCGGTCCGACACGTAGGGCCCGAACCGGTGCCAGGCCGCCTTCCCGTCCCGCAATTCCTGCTGCCGCTGCTGCTCCTGGTTCATTCGTTGGATGGTGTTGGGTAGTGGGCGTCAGTTGTCAGTTGTCAGTTGTTAGTTGTTGGTTGTTGGTTGTCCGTTGTCAGTTGTTGCTTGTCCGTTGTCAGGGAGAACCAACAACTGACAACGGACAACTAAACGCCTCAGCCATTATCCGCAAAACCCGGATACAGGGTCATGCCGCCGTCGGCGAAGATGCTGGTGCCGGTCACGTAATCGGCTTCGTCGGAGGCGAGCCAGACGGCTACTTTGCCGATGTCGGAGGGCTGGCCGATGCGGCCGTAGGGAATGAGCGTGAGCAGGTCGCGCTCCTCCTCGGGCGTGTCGCGGGCCGTCAGGTTGATGGGGGTGGCAATGGCCCCGGGCGCAATGCTGTTGATGCGGATTTTGTGGGGTGCCAGCTCCTGGGCCATGCTTTTCATCAGCAGCATAATGCCGCCCTTGCTGGTGGCGTAGTTCACGTGGCCGGCCCACGGAATGACTTCGTGCACCGAGCTCATGCAGATGATTTTGCCCAGGGCCGCCGAAATTTCGGGCTCGGGGCCGCGGCGCAGAAACTCGCGGGCCGCCTCGCGGGCGCACAGAAACTGGCCGGTCAGGTTCACGTCAATCACCTTCTGCCACTGGGCCAGGGTCATGTCCACGAACTTGGCATCGACCTGAATACCGGAGTTGTTGACCAGGATGTGCAGGGTGCCGAACTGCTCCCGGATGTGGTCGAACATGCGCAGCACGTCTTCTTCCTTACTCACATCGGCCTGAAACGGAATGGCTTTGCCGCCGGCTTCGGTAATTTCCTTCACCACGGCCGCCGCTTCGTCGGCACTGTGGGCGTAGTTGACGATAACGCTGGCGCCTTCGGCCGCCATGGCCTTGGCCACGCCCGCCCCGATGCCGGAGCTGCCGCCCGTGATGAGGGCAATTTGGTTCTTGAGTCGTTGGGCGGATGCGGGGGTAGCCATATGCAAAGGGAAAAGTAGTTCCCTAAGCTAGACTGTCCTTTCCGCCCTTTGGTTACATGAACGTTTGGTGAAGCACTGGCTGTCAGCCGGTAAGCGAGCAAAATAGCCCGAATTATTATTAACCCCTCGTCTCACGGCCGGTAAGGGGAGGGATGCAGGGGGTAGTCTGTCATTMCGGCAATMCGCTTGATGCGCGGATTGTCGGAATGACAGACTACCCCCTACTCCACCGTGAGCACGATTTTGCCGTTGGCGTGGCCGGTTTCGCTGTAGCGGTGGGCGGCGGCGGTTTCGGCTAAAGGGAAGGTTTTGTCGATGATGACGCGCAGGGTGCCGGCTTGCAGCCAAGCCGAAATCAGGGCCAGGTCGGTGCCACGCTCCTTGGCCAGAAACACGTGGGCCGATTTAGTGGAGAAGGCCGCTGCCAGCTTGTCGGTGAGCACGGTGGCCGGGTCGGGGGTGGTGCTCACGTAGCGGCCGTTGCGGCGCAGGGCCTGCTGGCTGGCCACGAAGCTGCTCTTGCCCACGGCATCGAAAATCACGTCGTACTGGCTCAGATTGAGGGCGTAGTCGTGCTCGTCGTAGTTGATAACGTGGTCGGCCCCCAGGCTGCGCACCAGCTCCAGGTTTTCGGGGCCGCAGGTGCCGGTTACCTCGCCCGCGCCCAGGGCCTTGGCTATCTGCACGGCAAACGAGCCCACCCCGCCCGAAGCGCCGTTGATCAGCACCCGGTCGCCGGAGAGCAGCTGGCCGTGGTGGTGCAGGGCCTGCAAGGCCGTGAGGGCGGCCAGGGGCACGGCTCCGGCCTGTTCGAAGCTCAGGTTTTCGGGAATGAAGGCTGCCACCGGCTCAGCCAGCAGGGCGTATTCGGCGTTGGCCCCGCCGGTACCGTCGTTGGGCATCCCGTACACCCGGTCGCCCACCCTGAAGCGCGTGACGTTGCTGCCCACGGCGGCCACCTCCCCGGCCACGTCGCGGCCCGGAATTTTGGGAAACTTCTGGCCCGTCATGAGTTTGAGGTCGCCCTGGCGCACTTTCCAGTCGATGGGGTTGACGCTGCTGGCCCGCACGCGCACCAGAATCTGGTGGGCCTTGGGCGTGGGCGTGGGCTGCTGGCCATAGCGCAATACGTCGGCCGAACCGTACTCTTCAAAATAAATGGCGTTCATCAGCTAGGGTGTAGGGAAAGGTCACTTCTGAATTTCTTACGCAAACCACGGGGGGCGGCGTTGCCCAAAAACGGCTTTTCGGCCCTCCGGGGGCTACAAAAAAACCACCGCACCCAACGGGCACGGCGGTTCCACACATCGAAAGCGCACTCCCCTCAGACTACGCCCGATGATGCCGGGAAAGACAGATGCCTAGTCTGCCTGCTGGTTTTGCCGGGCCACCCGTTGCTCCCCTTTGCGGGGCTTTTCCGGTTCCGACTGCTCATCGGTCAGTTCGGGTTTGCCGGCCGTCAGGCTGGACTGGTCAGTTTCCTGCTCCACTACCTGGGCCGCGTACTGCTGCGCGCTGGTGCCGTAGATGTGGTTGAGCTCGGAAATCATATCGTCCTCCACGTCCAGATCGGTCAGCAGGCCTTCCTTGATATCGTACACCAAGCCGTGCAGACGCGGGGGCTTGCTGGTCTTGCGCGCATTCTGGATGATGCTGGTTTTGGCCAGGTTGCGCACCTGTTCTATCACGTTCAGCTCCACGAGGCGGCGCAGGCGCAGGTCGTCGTCGCTGATGCGCAGAAACTCCATTTCGTGCACCCGGATAACGTCGCGGATGTTGGTCAGCCAGTTATCAATGAGGCCGTACTGCTTGTTGCTGGCGGCCGCGGCCACGCCCCCGCAGCCGTAGTGGCCGCACACGATGATGTCCTGCACGCCCAGCACTTCCACGGCGTACTGCAACACCGAGAGCATATTGAAATCGGTGTGCACCACCATGTTGGCAATGTTGCGGTGCACGAACATTTCGCCCGGACCGGTGCCGGTAATGGCCGAGGCCGGCACCCGCGAATCGGAGCAGCCGATGAACAGGTACTTGGGCTGCTGCCCATCGGCCAGGCGGTTGAAAAAGTCGGGGTCGGCAGCGCGCTGCTCTTTCACCCATTTGCGGTTATTGTCCAGAATTGGTTCGATGCCTTTCATGGGGGGGGGTGCGGAGTTGGGTAGCAGAAAGTGGAAAAGGAAGTTCGGGCGTTTTCGCCCGGCGGGTACGGCGCGGGGGCCACTGCGGGAAGGCACCCGCAACGGCTTCAGAAGGGTAGTGGCGGCGCTTGCTGCTAGTGGCCCATTACTTCCACCTGGGGCACGTTGCGCAGCTCCAGACTGATGCCGCGCTCGGGGGCCGAGAGGCGGAAATTTTCAATGGCCTCCAGCACATCGTAGTCAATAAACGACGAATCGGAGCCGTCGATAACGACCGTCGAATCCAGCGGCAGCTCGTCCAGCGCCTTGATGATGCTGGCTTTGTTAAGAAACGATACCTGCTCGGAAAGGTGCAGCACAATTGGCCCCGGTGCCTGGCCCGGCTCAGCAGGCTTGCTCAGGAAGTAGGCCGAGTCGTAGTTGGCTTTCAGGATGTAGAAGATACCGACTACCAGGCCCAGCACCACGCCCTTGAGCAGGTCGGTGAACAGGATGGCTACGATGGTGATAATAAAGGGCAGAAACTGCTGCCAGCCCAGCTTCCACTGCGTGCGGTAAAGTGCCGGATTGGTCAGCTTGTAGCCGATAACGAGCAGGATGGCCGCCAGGGCCGAGAGCGGAATCCGGTTGAGGACCGGCCCCAGAAACAGCAGGCTCACCAGTAGCAGCAGGCCGTGGAAAAAGGCCGACATGTGGGTTTGCCCCCCGGAGTTGATGTTGGCCGAGCTGCGCACGATAACGGCCGTCATGGGCAGGCCCCCGAGCAGGCCGCTGATCATGTTGCCGGCACCCTGGGCCAGCATTTCACGGTTGGTGGGCGTGGTGCGCTTGTGGGGGTCGAGCTTATCGACGGCCTCCACGCTGAGCAGCGTTTCGAGCGAAGCCACGATGGCGATGGTAAAGGCCACGGTGTAGGTAGCGGGCCGGCTGAAGGCGCTCCAGTCGGGAGCGGTAATGAGTTGGGCCGCATCCTGCAACGAGCTGATGCGCGGCAGGTGCACCATATGATCGGGCCGGATGCTGAGCCCGGGGGCCAGCGAGTCGAAAAACAGGTTGAGCAGGATGGCCACCACCACTACCACCAAGGCCCCTGGCACCAGCTGGGCCACTTTGCTGCGCTTGCTGAGCACTTTGTCCCAGACGAGCAGCACCACCAGGCACACCAGCCCGATCAGGGCCGGACCGGGCCGGAAATTCTCCAGGGCATTCCCGATTTCGCTGAACGTGTTGCGGCCGTCGATCTGGGAAAAGGACAGGTCCTCGAAGTAGTCGCTGTCGATACCCAGAAAGTGCGGAATCTGCTTGAGAATCAGGATCAGACCAATGGCGGCCAGCATGCCCCGGATAACGGAGGTGGGAAAATACAGGCCAATGATGCCCGCCCGGGCCACGCCCAGCCCAATCTGAATAACGCCGGCAATGACGGTGGCGGCCAGCACGGCCTCGAACGAGCCCAGCGTGCCGATGGCGGCCACGATGATGGCCGTGAGGCCGGCGGCCGGGCCGCTCACGCTCAGGGCCGAGCCGCTGAGCCAGGACACCACCACGCCGCCCACGATGCCGGCAATAACGCCCGAAAGCAATGGCGCGCCCGAGGCCAGCGAAATGCCCAGACACAGCGGCAACGCCACCAGAAACACGACCAGACCGGCGGGCAGGTCTTTACTAAAAGAAGAGAACGGGGAAGGCATACGGCCAGCCGGACCCGTAGCAGGGGTTGGCTTGGTTGCCAGGGGAGTGTTTGGCATCACAGGAGGGGAGTAAGCGTAGATCAGGCAGGCCGCTTGGACCGGATTATGCCAATGGTACACTCCCTTCGTTAAGACCCCATTAAAAGGAAGTTAAAATTCCATTAAAGCCCTTCAAAACACTAACAATCAGTTAAATAAACAAGCAGCTGCCGGACTATTATTTTTACGCTAGGCCGATGCCGACCGGTTATTACGGCCGGCGCGGCGGGTGGCGCTAGCCGGCTCCGGCAAGTGTGCTGCTCCGGCGGCGGGCAGCTCCAGCGTTACGGCAGTACCCTGGCCCAGTTCGCTTTCCACCCGGATCAGGCCCTCGTGCAGCTCCATTATTTTGGCCGTAAGCGGCAGCCCGATGCCGTGGCCGGGCACGGTGCGCACGGCCTCAGCCCGGAAAAAGGGCACGAACACCTGCTGACGGTCGGCGTCCGTCATACCCAGGCCCTGGTCCTGAACGGTGAGCCGGACCCACTGGCGGCTGGCGGCCAGCGTGGCCACCACCGGGGCCGTGCTGCCCACCGAGAACTTGCAGGCATTTTCCAGGATGTTGAGAAACGCCGACAGCAGCAGCGCCTCGTTGCCGAGCACCCCGAAAGGCGTCTGGCGGGGTGCGTCGGGGGTTTCGGCGAAGTCGAGGTCGATGCGGCAGGTGGGGTGGCGGCGGTACACTTCCTCATGGGCCTGGAGCAGCAGCTCGTCGAGGCGCAGCAGGGTGCGTGGCACCTGGGAAGGGTCGTCGGAGGCGCGGGCAATCTGGAGCAGGCCGTTGGTGAGGTCCTTGAGCAGGCGGGCCGCATCGAGGGTGCCCTGCACTACGCGGCGGTACTCGCGGGGGGTGCGCTCCTGCTGCAACAGCGCCACCTCCAACTGCCCGATGATAGCGGCCAGGGGCGTGCGCAGCTCGTGGGAGGCGTCGCGCACGAAGGTACGCTGGCCGGCAAAGGCCGTTTCGAGGCGGTTGAGCAGACTGTTGAAGCGCTGGGCCAGCAGCGAGACTTCGTCCAGCCCGTCGGCCTGACTCAGGCGGCGGTGCAGGTCGGAGGCCGTGATGCTGTCGACTTCCCCAATGATGCGCTTCATGGGCTGCAGGGCCTGGCCCGCGAAAAACCAGCCTCCAATGCCCACCATCACAAACGAGCCCAGCAGCCCGAAGGTGAGCACCGTGAGCAGGTTGCCCAGCTTGAGGCGGCTGTCCGAGTCGACCGACGACGCCACTACCACGAAGTCGCCCCGCGCGGCGTCGCGGTAGAGCAGGCCCACGGTTTGCCGGAACCGGTCTTCGAGCAGCACCTGACGGCCGTCGCGACGCACGTTGCGCAGCAGCGGGGCCAGCGCCGCCTCGCGGCCGGCCCGGCCTTCCTTGAACACCACTTTGTTGCGGGCATCCAGCACGCGCACTTCCTCCTCGGGCAGGGTACGGTAAAACTGGCGCAGGTAGCGGCGGTAGGATGCGCGGCGGCTTTCATCTTCCCGGCGGGTGCCATCCAGGTACACATGGGCCACAATCCGGGCCCGGGCGAACAGGCTTTCGGTGAAAGCCTCCCGCCGCGACTGGTAGGTAAAAAAGTAGATCACGGCCGAAAACAGCAGCAGCGTCATCACCAGAATAAACGCGAACTGCAACGTAAGCCGGGTACGAATGGACATTATTATGAATTATGAATTATGAATTATGAATTATGAATTATGAATTATGAATTATGAATTATGAATTATGAATTATGAATTTAATGTGTATTGATAACGGGGAACAGGGTTGCATTTTGGGTGAATTTATTTTTGGTGAATTGATTAACTGGTTGCTTATGAGCGGCTGGGTTTGGGGTTGCGTTGTTAGAGGCCCTTGGAGGTCATGATGCTGCTGTTGATGATTTTCAGGAGCTCGGTGTTTTAAGTGGCGAGGGAATCAAAGAGATGGGCGAGCAGGTAGTCGTTGTCGTGGAGGAGGCGGAGCCAGTAGTTTGTTTCGCGCGCTTCTTTGGCGGCAATGGGGAGTTTGTGAATGAAATCGGCTTTTGGGGCACCGGCAATGGCCTCCTCCACATTTGCGCCGATGGAAGTGCCGCTACGCAGCAGCTGCTTCGCCAGCACGAACTCCCGCTTCTCCAAACTCAGATACTTATACGCCTTCACAATCCGCGAAGCAAACTCATACCACTTGTCCCGAACAACATTCTCTCTCATAAAAACAGGCGTTTAGAACAGCTAATTCATAATTCATAATTCATAATTCATAATTCATAATTCATATTACTCCTCTTTCATCACGTAGCCCATACCGACCAGCGTGTGAATGAGTTTGGGAGTGAAGTCTTTGTCGAGTTTTTTGCGCAGGAAGTTGATGTAGACGTCGATGACGTTGGAGCCGGTATCGAAGCTGGTTTCCCAGACGTGTTCCAGGATATCGACCCGCGAAACAACGCGGTTCTGGTTGCGCAGCAGGTAATCGAGCAGGGCAAACTCCCGGGCCGTGAGCTGAATAGCCTGGCCGGCCCGCTGCACCACTTTGCCCACGGGGTCGAGGCTGAGGTCGGCGAGGCGGAGCACGAGGTCGGCCGAAGGCGCGTCGTGGCGGCGGCGGGTGAGGGCCCGGATGCGGGCCAGCAGCTCCTGAAAGGCGAAGGGCTTGACCAAGTAGTCGTCGGCCCCGGCGTCGAGGCCGCGGATTTTATCGTCGGTTTCGCCCAGGGCCGTGAGCATGAGGATGGGCACGCTGGAGTCGTGGGCGCGCACCTGCCGGCACACTTCCAGTCCGCTCAGCCCCGGCAGCAGCGTATCGAGAATGAGCAGGTCGTAGGCCGTTTGCTGGGCCAGGCGCAGGCCCAGCAGCCCGTCGGCGGCCAGGTCCACGCTGTGGTGCTGTTCCGTGAGGCCCTGGTGCAGAAAGGCAGCCACTTTAGGTTCGTCTTCGACGAGCAGAATTTTCATGGGGAAGCTATACGCAGGTTCGGACCGCCAAGGTAGGAGCCCGTCGCTGAATGCCGGCCGCCGGGTGCACGAATCAGAAAAAACGGCCTGTGAACAAGCCAATCTAACAATCCAAAAAAATATACGAATAATTTAAATATAACTTGACTTTGCGGCTTGCATCCAATAAGTTTATGAAAATATTCTATAGACGTGCGTTCGTCCGCATAAATGCCCGGGCGGCTTTTTCTGCCTCTGTCCCCTTCTCTCTCTCCCTCCCTCCCATCTGCCCTATGCGCCTGCCTCTCTCCCTCCGCCTGCTGCTGTTGCTATTGCCCTTGCTGAGCGGACTGGGCGGCTGCGTTTCGCAGAAGAACCTGCCCTACCTGCAAGGCAGCAACTACAACACCCGCACGCCGGTAACGGTGGAAAATGTGCGCCAGCAGTACCGGATTCAGCCCGGCGACGTGCTCAGCATCCGGGTGCAGAGCGTGCAGCCCCAACTCAACGACCTGTTCAACACCGTGGACACCCGGGCCGTATTCAACGGCGACCCGGGCAACCTGTACCTGACGGGCTACTCCGTGGATGAGGCCGGTGCCATCAACCTGCCCACGGTAGGGGTAGTGAAAGTGCAGGGCCTGCTGGTGGAAGAAGCCCAGGCCCTGGTGCAAAAGCAGCTCACCCGCTACGTGAGCAACTCCAACGTGCTCGTCAAGCTGCTTTCCTTTAAGGTGACGGTGCTGGGCGAGGTGCGCGCCCCGGGCCGTTATTTCGTGTACAACGCCCAGTGCACCGTGCTTGAAGGCCTGGGCCTGGCCGGCGACCTGACCGAATTCGGCAACCGCCAGAACGTGAAGCTCATTCGCCAGTCGGCCAAGGGGTCGGAGGTGGTACTCATCGACCTCACCGACCCCGGCCTGCTGGCCTCGCCCTACTTCTACCTGCTGCCCAACGACGCCCTGTACGTGGAGCCCATGCCGGCCCGCGCGGCCCGCGGCAACGCCAACAACCTGGCCCTGGTATTCGCCGGCATTTCCTCGGTCGTTCTCATTCTCAGCTATTTGAGAGTGTTCTGATCCGGTTTTTAGTTGTCGGTTGCTGGTTGTCAGTTGTCAGGACCGCCCACCGCTGAACGGCCTTAGCAGCCCAAATCCAACAACCGACAACTAGCACCTGACAACCGACAACTAGCACCTGACAACTAATCATCAAGTCTCATGGAACCACGCCCCTCCTCCGCCGCCGACGACCTCGACCTGCACGAGTTGTTTTTCCGGCTCCGGCAGCGCTGGCCGCTGTTTCTGGTGAGCCTGCTACTGGCCGGGGCCATGGCATTTCTGTACCTGCGCGTGAAGCAGCCGGTGTACGCCTTCCGCGCCACCCTGCTGCTCGGCGACCAGGGCACGGGCTCCAAGCAGGCCCAGGAGCTGCTCAAGATTCTGGAGGTGAAAGACAAGGGCTCCAAGATGGAGGATGAAATCGGGCTGCTGACCTCCGCCGACATGGTGCGCCAGGCCCTGGACCGGCTACCCTACGAGGTGGCCTACTTCGCGGCCCCCAAAACGTGGCTCAACTCTTATAAGGATGTGCAGGTGCAGGAGCGGCCCCAGGGGGCCATGCCCTTCCGCCTGCTGCCCGACCCCAACGCGCCCCAACTCACCGACGTGCGCATTTACGTGGAGCCCCGGCCCGACGGGCAGTTCCGGGTACGAGCCGAGGCCGACAAGGGGCGGCTCTTCAGTCTGCCCACCGGGGAGCTCATCCGGGAGGTACTCAACCCCCACATTGATAAAGTGGTGCGGGCCGGCGACACGCTGCGCACGCCCCTGTTCACGGCCGTGCTGCTGGCCGAGCCCGGCTACCCCACCGACGACGACCAGCAGGAACGCTACTTTGTGCTGTTGCACGACGCGGGCAGCCTCACCAGTGAATACCAGCAGCACTTGGCCGTGCGCCCCATCGACCGGGAATCCCGGATTGTGGAGCTGAGCAGCAAGGGCGGGGTGCCCCAGAAGGAAATTCAGTTTCTGGATACGCTCATGAGCGTGTATGTGCAGAACGATTTGCGGGCCAAAAACCAGACGGGCCAGAAAACAGTGACCTTCCTCGACAAGGAAATCGGCCACCTCTCTGACTCGCTGCGCCGTTCTACGGCCGCGCTCAGCACATTCCGGGCCGCCCGGGGTGTGGTAGATGTGGGGGCGCAGTCGGCCAGCGGGATTCAGCAGCAGGGCGAGTTGCAGATGCAGCGGGCCCGGGTGAGCACCAACCGCAAGTACTACCAGAACATGCTCGCCTACCTCCGCTCCCACCAGGGCGCGGGCCAGCTGGCGGCCCCCACCAGCGTGGGCATCGACGACCCGGTGGTGAACAACCTGATTCTGCAACTCACCGACCTGAACAGCCAGCGGGCCGTGCTGGGCATGAATGCCAGCCTGGAAAACCCGATGGTGACCATTCTCGATGAGCGCATCCGGGTGGCCAAGGAAAGCCTGACCCAGACGCTGGCCAACATGAGCCGGGCCGCCGACATTGCCCTGCGCGACCTGGACGGCCAGCTGGGCCGGGTGCAGAGCACCATGAGCCGGATGCCCGAGAACGAGCGGCAGCTGGCCACCCTGCAAAGCAAATCCGACTTCAACGACAAGAACTACCAGTTCCTGATTGAGAAGCGGGCCGAGGCCGCCATTGCCCTGGCTACCAACGCCACCGACAAGAAAGTAGTGGACGTGGCCAGCATGAACGGCGACGGCCCGATGGCCCCCAAAAAAAGCTTCGTAGTACTCATGGCCCTGCTGGCGGGGCTGCTGATTCCGACCGGCATCACGCTGCTGCTCGACAAGGCCAACCGCCGCATCCAAAGTAAGGAAGACCTCTCGCGCATCACCACCATCCCGATTCTGGGGGTAGTGGCCCACGGCACCAAGCAGGACAAGGAAAACATGCTCCGCGACCCCAAAGGCCCCATTGCCGAGTCGTTCCGCTCCATCCGCGTGAACCTGCAGTACCTCTCGGCCGGCCTCGATAAGAAGGTGGTGGGCGTGACGTCCTCGGTGCCAGGCGAGGGCAAGAGCTTCTGCGCCGTGAACCTGGCGGCCGAAATTGCCCTCAGCGGCCGCCGCGTGCTGCTGCTGGAGTGCGACCTGCGCCGCCCCACCGTGGCGGGCTATTTTGGGCTGGAAAGTACCTGCACCGAGCACGGCCTGAGCACCTACCTGATGGGCCTGAGCACCTTCGACGACTGCCGCCACGAGTCGGGCGTGCGCAACCTCGATGTTATCTGCTGCGGCCCGATTCCGCCCAACCCCACTGAGCTGCTGGAAGGCGCCCGCATGACGGAGCTCATGGCCCACCTGCGCCAACACTACGACTATGTACTGGTAGACACCCCGCCCACGGGCTACGTGGCCGAGTTCTTCATGCTGCTCCACCACCTCGACGCCAACATTTACGTGGTGCGCCAGAACTACACCGACAAGGGCCTCATCAGCCAGATCAACGAGCTGCACCAGGAGAAGAAGATCAAGCAGATCTACATGATCATCAACGACATGCACTTCACCAAAACCTACGAGTACCGCTATAAGGAAAAAGCCTACACCTACGGGTATTAGCAGCGAATGAGCTGGTGAATGAGCTGGTGAATGAATGCAGAACGTCATTCCGAGCATTCTGCGCATCAAGCAGAGACGAAGTGGCGCCGAGGAAGCTCGCGTGCTGATGTTGCGCCAACTAATTCAACGTCAGAACACCATTCAGCCTAACGGCAAGAATTACCATTGCACGCGAGATTCCTCGGCTACGCTCGGAATGACGTTCTGTTTGCCCACTCATTCACTCATTCCTCTAGTCACTCCTTCACCAACTCATTCCCCTTCCTCGCTCCTGCCCAGGGCAAACGCATGAACAAATCGTCGAATACATTTGCCGCGTTTGAAGGCCCTTCAGGAAGGAGCGAGCCTAAGAATGGATTGCGCAAAAGTGCCCTCACTCATCAGAAACGCCAGGGCTTCCTGTTCATGCGTTTGCCCTGGCTCCTGCCCCTTCCCGCCGCATTCCACACCTTTTTAACTCTCGGATGGCTTCATGGCATCTTCTGCTCCTAACCTTACTGCTGCCGCCGTTCACGGCGTGAAATGGACCACGGCCGCTACCGTCATCACGGCCGTGCTCCAGATTGGCTACACGGCCACGATGGCCCGGCTGCTGAGTCCGGCCGCGTTTGGGCTGGTGGCGCTGGCGGGCGTGATTCTGCGCTTCGGCTCCTACTTCGCCCAGATGGGCATGGAGCAGGCCATCATTCAGAAGCCCGACCTGACCCGGGCCGATATCCGGGCCGCTTTCACTTCTTCGCTAGGGCTGGGCGTGCTGTTTGCGGGGCTGCTGGTGCTGGGCGCGCCGCTGGCCGCTGGCATTGTGCAGCAGCCCGAGGTGGTGCCGGTGGTGCGGGTGCTGGCCGTGGGCATCTTCCTGACCGGCCTCAATGCCACCGCCCTCAGCCTGTTGCGCCGCCGCATGCAGTTTCGCACGCTGGCCTCCGTAGAAGTTATCAGCTACGTGGTGAGCTACGGGGCCCTGGGCATCGGGCTGGCTCTCCGGGGCTACGGCGTCTGGAGCCTGGTGGCCGCCACTTTGGGCCAGGGCCTGCTGCTGACCATTCTTAGTTACGCAGCCGAGCGCCACGACATTCGCCTGCTCTTCGACTGGGAAACCTACCGGCCCCTGGTGGCCTACGGTAGCCGGATGTCGGCCATCAGCTTCCTCGAATTCGTGACCGGCTCCCTCGATACGCTGCTGATCGGGCGGCTGCTGGGCGCGGCGGCCCTGGGCATTTACAGCCGGGGCTGGATGCTGATTGGCCTGCCGGTGTACCTGCTGACGACCAGCGTTTCGAAGGTGGTGTTTCCCTCCTTTAGCCAGGTGCAGGCCGACCGCCCCCGCCTGCGCACCGTGTACCTGGGCAGCATCACCCTGATTGCCGCCCTCGTAATTCCGATTTGCGCCGGCGCGGCCGTGGCGGCCCCGGAAATCGTGCGCGTGATGCTGGGACCCGACTGGGCGGCGGCCMCGCCCATTCTGCGGGTGGTGTGCGCCGCGTTTGCCCTGAGCATGGTCACGATGTTTGCGGGCGTGGTCTGCGACGCCACGGCTACGCTCACGCCCAAGCTCTGGCTGAACCTGTTGTACGTGGTGGTGCTCACGGGGCTGTTTTACGGCCTGAGCCGCTACGGCCTGCTGGGCGTGGCCGCCGCCGTGGTGCTGGGTGAGGTGGTGCGCACGGTGCTTTACCTGCTGCTCATGCGCCGGGTGCTGGCCGTTACGGTGGCCCAGGTGCTGGGCTCCTACGGGCCGGGCCTGTTGAGCGGAGTGGCCGTAGCCGCCGGCATTGCCGCCGTGCGCCTGCTGCTGCCCCCCGGCACGGTGCCCGCCGTAGTGCTGCTACTGGCTGAAATGCTGACCGGCGCCTTGCTGGTGCTGGGGCTGGCCGTGGGCGCCCCACCCGCCCGCCTGCGCCAGGTACTGCGCCGCCTGCTGGGCCGCCTGCACGACGCCGACGCCCCGGCCGGCCGCCTCAGCCAGCTGCTGGCCGCCTACGCCCGCCGCCTGGCCCGCCTCGATGGCGAAACCACCCCCGTTCCCACGCCCGCCCCGCTCCGCCGCCCGCATCCCGCCCTGCTGTCCGACCCCGAAACCGAACTCGTATAGCTATGCGCCTTCTCTACGACCATCAGGCCTTTACGCTCCAGGATTTTGGGGGCGTCTCGCGCTACCACCACGAACTGCTCTGCCACGCCAACTGGGAGTCGGAGCTGGCCGTGGCCCTGAGCAACAACCTCTACCTGCGCGACGGGCAGCATTC
Organism: Hymenobacter rubripertinctus; assembly: GCF_003583925.1. GTDB lineage: Bacteria > Bacteroidota > Bacteroidia > Cytophagales > Hymenobacteraceae > Hymenobacter > Hymenobacter rubripertinctus. The sequence goes on from NZ_QYCN01000029.1 coordinate 37,498, forward strand.
CCGCCACCGCACCTTCCTGCCCGACTCCAACCTGCCGGCCCGCTGGCGCGTGATTCGGTATTTCAACCAGCGGGCCTCGCGGCAGGCGTTGCGGCGGAACGCCTTCGATGTGTTCCACCCCACCCTGCTCGACGACGACTACTTCCTGCCCCAGCTGGCCCCGGAACGCCCGTTGGTGGTTACCATTCACGACATGATTCCGGCGCTGTTCCCGGCCCACTACCCCGACCGCGACGATACGGCCCTGCGCAACATTCTGCAACGGGCCAGCCGCATCATCACCGTCTCGGAGCACACCCGGGCCGATGTGCTGCGCCTGCTGCCAGTGGAAGCCAACCGGGTGCGGGTAGTCTACCACGGCTACACCGAGCGCGAGTACCCGGCCGGCGGCCCTACGCTGCCCGTGCCCGCCCGCTACGTGCTGTTTACGGGCAGCCGGGCGCTCTACAAGAACTTCGGCTGCCTGGTAGAAGCCCTGGCGATGTTACCCGAGTCGGAGGCGGCGGGGTTACACCTGGTTTGCGCCGGGGGCGGCCCTTTTACAGCCTCGGAGCAGGAGTTGCTGGCCCGCGTTGGCTGGGCCAGCCGCACCCACCAGTTCGGGCCGGTTTCCGATGCCCAGCTCTCCGAATTGTACCGGGGGGCGCGGGCCTTCGTGTTTCCGTCGGAGTACGAGGGGTTCGGGCTGCCCATTCTGGAGGCCTACGGGCAGCAGTGCCCGGTGCTGCTGAGCGAGGCTTCCTGCTTTCCCGAAATTGCCCGCGACGCGGCCCTCTACTTCCCCCCCGACCAGCCCGCCGCCCTGGCCCGGCAGCTGGGCCGGGTGCTCCACGATGAGCCCCTGCGCCGCCAGCTGGTGCAGCTGGGCCAGCTGCGCCTGCTCGACTTCACCTGGCAGCACACCGCCCGCCGCACCCGCGCCGTGTATGAGGAGGCCTTGCAGGAAGCCGCTGGCCCGACGTCGTTTTCTTCCACCCCCCTGTCGGCTCTGGAGCTATGAAAATCAGTCTGCGTTTCCGTCATGTGCTGCCGCTGCTGCTGTTCCTGTTCACTGACCGGGCCTTCACCGAATTTTTGTTTCCGGATGAGCAAGACCCCGTGCTGGGCCTGTACAGCTACGTCCTGATGGGCCTGGCACTCCTGCTCGTTGTCTGGTATTTCCGGTACCTGAGCCCGGTGATGCGGCGCTGGCTGCTGCTGGTGACCGTGGCCATCGGGGCGCTGGCCCTGGAGTCGTACAACGGCTGGGGCTCCCCGATGGTGTACCCCCACTTATTTGCCAAGCTCACCATTCTGTTTTCCATTTTCGGCCTGTTTGCTTACTACCGCCGCTACGAGCTACCGGCCGGGCAGCTGATGGCACTCGTGCTGGGAGGGCTGCTGCTCAACCTGGCCCTCTACCACCCCGATGCGCTGAGCCTCTCGGCCTTTCTGGAGAATGAGCGCGGCTTTCAGGTTACTTCGGCGTTGCTGCTGCTCTTCGTGGGGCTTTACTATTTCAACCAGTACCTCAAGCTGGGCGGGCTGGTGCGGCTGGCCGTGTTCTTTCTGATTATGGGCCTGATTGTATTCCTGCAGCACCGCACCGTGTGGCTGGCCGCCGCGCTGGCCCTGGCCCTGAACGGCCTGCTCATTGCCTTCGGGCGGGTGGAGGGCGTGCGCTTCACGGCCCCGCGCCTGGTGCCCATGCTGCTGCTGCCGCTGGTGGTGGGCGGCCTGGGCGGCGTGGCCGTCGTGCTCGATAATCCGCAGGTGCTGCAACGGCTGGAAGAAAGCGTGGGCGACATCCAGAACGCCGACAAGCAGGGTACCGGCAGCTGGCGCCTGCACCAGCTTGAGTCCTACCAGCCTTTCGTGGAGGAAAACCCCACCCTGGGTATGCGCCTGGAGGGGTTTGAGCTCCCCATTCAGTTTTACGGCGAGGACGACCAGCCCATCTGGCAGGACCACACCGGCCACCACTTCCACAGCTTCTACCTCGATAGGCTGTTTTACTTCGGTATCCTCGGGTTGCTGCTGGTAGTGGTCGTGCCCGTGGGCCAGCTCATCCGGCGGGTGCGCCAGCCGGTGCCCCTGAGCCCCCCGGCCGCCGCCCTGGTCTGCTTCACGAGCTGCACCCTGCTCTACGGCTTCTCCTACGATTGGCCGCCCTTCCTCTACGCCATCATCGGCCTCACGCTGGCCCAGGCTGCCCCCCTGCCCTACGCGGCGGTGGCCGGCTTTAAGGCCGCCCGCAATGCCGCCAACGGCGCGCCGCAACCAGTGCCCCAGCCCGTTCCGCTTACCTCGCCCGCTTCCTATGCCGCACTCTGCTGATACTGCCCCCGCTCTGAGCACAGCCGTGCTGCTGCTTATCTTCAACCGCCCCGCTACCACCCGGCGCGTGTTCGAGGCCGTGCGCCGGGCCCGGCCGCCCCGTCTCTACGTAGCCGCCGACGGCCCCCGCCCCGCCTACCCCGACGATGCTGCCCGCTGCGCCGAGGCCCGCACCATCGTGGCCGCCGTGGACTGGCCCTGCCAGGTGTTCACCCTGTTTCGGACTACCAACCTGAACTGCGGAGTGGGGCCGGCTTCGGCCATCGACTGGTTTTTTCGCCAGGAAGCGGAGGGCATCATTCTGGAAGACGACTGCGTGCCCCACCCTACTTTTTTCCGGTTCTGCGAGGAGCTCCTGGCCCGCTACCGCCACGATACCCGCGTGATGCACATCGGGGGCAACAATTTCAGCCGCGAAGCCCGCCGCCCCCAACCCGCCGGGGCTGATTCCTACTACTTCTCCAACCAGGTGAACAGCTGGGGCTGGGCCACCTGGCGGCGGGCCTGGCAGCACTTCGACTTTCTGCTCACCCAGTTTCAGCGCCTGCGCGACGAGGGCCAACTGGGTAGTTTGTACAGCTCCCGCCTCGAAAACCGCTACCGCCTCGGCAAAATTGCGGGCGTGCTGGAGTTGCCGAGCCCGCCCCACGTCTGGGATTACCAGTGGCACTTCGCCATCGTGGCCCACTCAGGCCTGTGCGTGGTGCCGGCCGTGAACCTGGTGGGCAACATCGGCTTCGGCGACGACGGCACCCACACGCTGGACGCCGCCGATGAGTTTGCCGACGTGCCCACCCGGGAGCTGGCCTTTCCGCTCCATCATCCCGACTTCGTGCTCGCTGACCGCCGCCGCGACCGGCAACGGTTCCGCGAGTTTCTCTGGGGCCGGGTGGCGGCCAAGCTCCGCCGCTCCCTTCGCCCCCGCTCTTCCGCTCCCACTCCCCTCCCGCTGCCGGCTTCCGGGCCGGCGTCGGCCCCCGCTCACTCTCATACCCAACTCGCATGAACGTTTTACTTTCAGCCTACGCCTGCAACCCGGCGCACGGCGGCGAAGATGGGTTCGGTTTCAACTGGACCTGGCAAACGGCCCGCCACGGCCACCGCGTGTGGTGCATCACCAACCCCGACGGCCGCGACGGCATTGAACCCTTCATGGCCGAGCATGCCCGGGAGTTGCCTCCCGAGCAGCTGCAATTCGTGTATGTGAAGGTGCCGGGCTGGGTGCAGTACCTGCACCGCTGGCAGTTTGGCGTGTACCTGCACTACTTGGTGTGGCAGTACCTGGCCTGGAGAAAAGCCCGGGTGCTGAGCCGCACCGTGGACTTCGACTACGTGCACCACGCCACCTACGGCAGCCTGCAAATGGGCTCCTGGATGTGGCGGCTGGGCAAGCCCTTGGTTTTCGGACCCGTGGGCGGGGCGCAACGGGCGCCCACCGCTTTCCACCGCTACATTCCCGATTGGTTTAAGTCGGAAACCATGCGCAACGTGGTGGGCTGGCTGCTGATGACCTTCGACCCGAACGTGCGCCAGACCCTGCGCCACGCTACCACCGTGCTGGCCACCAACTCCGAAACGGCCGACCTGGCCCGCCACCTCGGCGCGAACCGGGTGGATTTGTTTCTGGACTCGGGCCTGCCCCAGGAATTTTTCCCGGAGTCGTTTCCGGAGCGAAAGCCCGCGCCGGTGCTGCGCCTGCTTTGGCTGGGGCGGCTGTTTCCGCGCAAGGGCCTGCTGCTGGCCCTTGATGCCCTCACGCGCGTGAATCCGGCCGTGCCCTTCCACTTCACCATCATCGGCGACGGCCCCCAGGGTGCGGAGCTGCCCGGCTGGCTGGCCGAGCACGGCCTGACGGAGCGCGTGACCTGGCGCGGGGCCGTGGCCTGGAGCGAGGTGCGGGCCGCCTTCCTGAGCCACGATGCCTTCCTGTTCGGCAGCCTGCGCGACTCCTTCGCCTCCCAGTTTCTGGAAGCTATGGCCACCGGCCTGCCCGTCATCACCCTCGACCACCAGGGCGCCCACGACTTCATTCCGGCCGCGGCGGGCATTAAAGTGCCCGTCACGACGCCCGAAGCCACCGCCCTGGCCCTGGCCCAGGCCGTGGAATGGTGCCACCATCACCCCATCGAGCTCCGGGAAATGGGCCGGGCCGGCTACGAATTCGCCCTCACCCAAACCTGGCAGGCCCGCACCGGCCGCCTGCTCCAGCTTATCACCCCCCTGCTGCCCCGCCGCTCCGAGTCGGAAGTCTCGGAAGCCCTGGATGAGGACTTCGCTGGTTCCCACCCGAACCTGGCCCGCGCCTGACTTTTTGAGCCGCCAGCTCCCAGCCACCAGCTACGCACGTCAGCCGGTCAGCTTGATACTTGCGGCTTGCGGCTTGCGGCTTGCGGCTTGCGGCTTGCGGCTTGTACCTGAAAATCTTCAACTCCCATGCTCTACCTCGTTATTCCGGTTTTCAACCGCAAAGAGTTCACCCGCGCTTGTCTGGAGTCGTTGCGGGTCCAGACGAATCCGGCGTTTCGGGTGGTGGTGGTGGACGATGGCTCCACGGACGGTACCGGCGCGATGCTGCGCACGGAGTTTCCGGAAGTGCTGATTGAGGAAGGCGACGGCAACCTGTTCTGGACGGCCGGCGTGAACCAGGGTATCCGGCGGGCGTTGGCGGAGGGGGCCAGCCGCGTGCTCACCCTCAACAACGACGTGCTGACTGCTCCCGATTTTGTGGCCCAAATGCTGGCCACCGCCGAGGAGCACCCCACCGCCGTGCTGGGCGCCCTGGAGCTGGACGCGGCTACCGGCGAGCCCGTGTACGGGGGCGAAACCCTGGACTGGCGCACCAACACCCGCCGCGACCTGCTCGCAACCCTGCCCGCCGACCAGCGCCGGGGCCTGCACCCGGTTACTTACCTGCCCGGCCGGGGCTTGCTCATTCCGCGCCAGGTGCTGGAAACCATCGGCCTGTTCGATGAAAAGCGCCTGCCCCACTACCTGGCCGACTACGACTACACCAGCGTGGCCCGCCGCCACGGCTTCCCGGTTTACTGCAACTACGACGCCCGCCTGAGCACCTACCCCGAGGAAAGCGGCCAGGAAATTACCCGCCGTCAACGCAGCCTGCGGGGGTATTACCAGCACCTGTTCGGCATCCGCGGCGGGGGCAACCTGCGCAATTTTACCCATTTCAGCCTCAAAAACTGCCCCCGACCTTACCTGCCTTACTTCTTGCTCAACGGCTACGCCCGCCGGCTGGTGGGCTATTTCCTGCACTAACCTGCCCCCCGGGGCGGCCGGCTCCTCCCAATCCTACCCGCCATGTTCCTGTTCTATGCCGCATCCATCCTTGAATTGCTGACTCTGCTGTTGCTCAGCACCTCCTGCTCGGTACCGGTTGCTTCGGGCGGGGCCGAGCTGGTTATTCGTCGGGGCGGCACCTACTCCGGCCGCTACGAAAGCACCAGCTCCGACCGCCCCTGCATTCTGATTGCCACCACCGAGCCCGTGGTGCTGGACGGCTGCGAGCTGCGCGGCCCCGGCCGCCTGATTGATGCTACCGCCGGCGGGGCCCGCCTCACGGTGCGCAACTGCCGGGGCTTCGGGCGGCTACCCACCGCCGACAACCGCGCCCGGGGCCGCTTCCTGGAAATCAACCACGGCGTGAGCCTGCGGGCTGAGCACAACTACCTGGAGCACACGGCCGGCCTGCTGGTGTTCCGCTGGCAGGGCAGTGGCGCGCCCGACGAGTCCATCACCATCCGCTACAACCAGGCCCGTAACATCGATGGGCGCTTTCGCAATGGGGGCGGGGCCAAGGTGAGCTTCGTGCAACTCAACGAAGTGCACGGGCTGGAAAACGTGGCCATTGGCTGGAACGAAGTGGTTAACCTACCCGACGAAAGCATGGTGGAGGACAACATCAACCTGCACAACTCTTCCGGCACCGCCCGCCGCCCCCTGCTAGTGCACGACAACTACATCCAGGGCGCCTACCCGGTACCGGCCACGGCGGCCATCTTCACCGGCTCGGGCATTACCACGGATGGCGACGCCTCCTCCGCCCTCACCACCACGGCCTACGTGCAAGCCCACCACAACACGGTGGTGAGCACCTGCAACGCGGCCATGAACATTGCCGCCGGCCACCACAACTACTTCCACCACAACTGCCTGATCACCAGCAGCCTGCTACCCGACAGCACCCGGCTGCGGGCCACGTATGCCGCCACGGCCATCTTCAACGCCTACGACAAGCCCGAAACTGTGTTCTTCGCCAACCGCATGGAGGCTAATACCATCGGGTTTGTGAGCTGGGGCCGGAACAGCCCCCTGTCCGACCGCCACGATCTGAGCACCGATGCCTGCGCTACCTGCACCGGCACAGTGCATTTACCCAACCCCATCACGCGCCAGCAGGAAAGCGCGGCCCACGCGGCCTGGCTGGCCCGCTTGCACCGAAGGGCCCAACACGTAGGCCCCGCAAACAGTACCTCCACCGGCCGGCCCGCCCTGCGGTAGGCGAAGACGGCCGGCTGCTGGCCATTACGCAGTCTGCAAATACTAACTACTTAGCTAACTGATCCTTATAGTGTATATTATTTTGGCATTTCCCGGTTCACTGAAAAACGGCCCGTCGGTATCCGGCGGGCCGTTTTACGTATATGACGCCCTAATCATTAATTTAATAATACAATTTACTGAAACAGCCGGAGCGTTTGTATATTAAAATCGCTTTCTATATTTGTCACGAACCTCAGGCATCAATCTGGCACTTTTCAAAGTTCACGATTGATCGGATTCCTTCAAAACAGTCTGTAGCCGGCGTAAAGCGGTATTTGAATTGGACTGGTAAGAAGAATCAACTGTTCAGCGGGTTGTACGCAACCCCTGGTGGCTGCAGATGGAGTTGTGCGGAGTGATAAATGGGTTTGCCACTGTTCTTTAAAGCTTTTCCTGGAGTTAACTGAATTTTCCCAGTAACTCCTGCCCCCGTTGTCAGGCAGAGTCAGCGGCCGTTTCCGGCGGTGGCCAAGCAGCCCTGACAGGAGTGAACTGAGCTCAGCAAAGGACGTTTTCACAAATAGCACGAATTTCATCCGGCCGTCGGGAACGATTTGACAAAGAGGAATGGTTTAGCGAACATTCCTATATAGGATTTCTTCATTACAGGCTCGCAGAATGCAAAAAGCCCTCGGACCAAATTTCCCCCTGATGACTAAAAGCACCCCCGCTAGCAACCGCCGCTTGCTGTTCCCAGCAGCCGCCCTTTTGCTGCTGAACCTGCTGCCGGCCCCGAGCCAGGCCCAGGGCCAGTACCCCACCAACATCACCTACGCCGCCCCCATTACCATCACCCAGGGCGGTACGTACACGGGCAACTTCCGCAGTACCGATTCCAACACGCCCTGCATCCGCATCCAGACCACCCAGCCGGTAACCATTACGGGCTGCGTGCTGGTAGGAGCCGGCGACCTGATTGACGCCAAAAACGGCGGCTCCTCGCTGGTTATTACCAACAACAAGGGCTACGGCATTCAGCAAAGCCAGGACAACCGCCGCCACGGCCGCTTCCTGGAGGTCAACTCCGGCCGCTCGGTGCGGGTGGAAAACAACTACTTCGAGCACACTTCGGGCATTGCCGCCTACCAGTGGGGTGGCGACGGCTCGGCGGCCCAGACGCTGACCGTGCGTTACAACCAGGCCAAGAACATCGACGGCCGCTTCCGCAACGGCGGGGGCGAGTACGTGCAGTTCTGCGGCCTGAACCAGGTGCGCAACGTGGGGAATATGGACATCGGCTGGAACCAGGTGATGAACGAGCCCAACAACAGCCTGGTAGAGGACAACATCAACTTCTACAACTCGGGCGGCACCCAGCAGAGCCCGGCCCGGGTGCACGACAACTACGTACAGGGGGCCTACCCCTACCCGGCCAACGGCAGCAAGTTTACCGGCACCGGCATGACCACCGACGGGGATGGCTCCTCGCCCACCACCACGGCGGCCTACATTGAGGCCTACAACAACCAGTTCATTTCGACCTGCAACGCAGCCATGAACATTGCCGCCGGCCACGACGTGCACTACCACGACAACCGCATGATTACCAGCGCCCTGCTGCCCGACGGCTCGGCCCTGAACGCCACCTATGCGGCCACGGCCATTTTCAACGCCTACCAGCAGCCGGGCAACGTGTTCTACGGCAACGCCACCACCAACAACACCATCGGCTTCGTGAAGCAGGGCTACAATGTGCCCTTTGCCAACCGCCACGACCTGAGCAGCGGGGCCTGCTCCAACTGCACCGGCACCAACCACCTGCCCAACCCCATCACGCTCCAAACGGAGCAAGGCGAGCGGAACCTGTGGCAGCAGAAGCTTCAGCAGAACAACGTGAAAATCGGGGCCGACGGCACCAATACCGGCACCACTTCGCCAGCTCCCGCTCCCGCACCAGCCCCGGCACCAGCCCCGGCACCAGCCCCGGCTCCGAACAACACGCCGCCGGTTATTCTGGCCGGTCCTTCGGGTGCCACCTTCCTGCGCGCCGTCAACATCAATGGCACTGCCGTGAAGCTGGATAACAACCAGTGGGAAGCCGCCAGCGGGGCCGCCAACTTCACCGTTACGGGCACCAACTTCAGCAACACCGCCAGCACCCTGGAGCCCGCCGTTGACGCTACCCGCGCCGGTATGCTGACTTCCGCCGTGGGCGGAACCAACGTGGGCGCTACCATCGGGGGCCTGAGCAACGGTACGTACAGCGTGTACGCCTACATCTGGGAAGACAACAACGCCGAAACCACCGATATTGTGGTGGAAGGCCAGACGGTGAAAGCCGGCTACAACACCGGCGCGGCCGGCCACTGGGAGCGGGTGGGTCCTTTTAAAGTAGACATCACCGACGGCGACTTAGCCCTGACAACCTCGGGCGGGCACCCCAACCTGTCGGGCGTGGAAGTGTGGAAGCACGCGGCCGCCGCCAACCAGGCCCCGACCGTGAGCCTGGCCGCCGCCAGCAACTCGGTAACGGTGAACACGGCCCTGGCCCTGACGGCCACCGCCGCCGACGCCACCACCACTTCGGCCGCCATCAGCGTAACGGTTACGGCTCCGCCGGTAGTCACTACGCCACCCACGAACTTCCCGGGTCCCTCGGGCGCTACGTTCCTGCGCGGCGTTAACATCAACGGCACGGCTACGAGCCTCGACGGCAACCAGTGGGAAGCCGCCAGCGGAGCCGCCAACTTCACCGTTACGGGCACCAATTTCAGCAACGCCGCCAGCACCCTGGAGCCCAGCACCGATGCCACCCGCGCCGCTATGCTGACCTCCGCCGTGGGCGGAAACAGCGTGGGTGCTACGCTTAGCGGCCTGAGCAACGGCTCGTACAGCGTGTACGCTTACATCTGGGAAGACAACAACCCTGAAACCACCAACCTCGTCATCAACGGCACCACGGTGCGCTCGAACTACAATACCGGCGCGGCCGGCCATTGGGAGCGGCTTGGCCCGTTCAAGGTGGACGTAACCGGGGGCAGCATCGCGCTCAGCTCCTCGGGCGGGCACCCCAACCTGTCGGGCGTGGAAGTGTGGAAGCACGCGGCCGCCGCCAACCAGGCCCCGACCGTGAGCCTGGCCGCCGCCAGCAACTCGGTAACGGTGAACACGGCCCTGGCCCTGACGGCCACCGCCGCCGACGCCCACCACGTTCTTCCGGGCCATCAACCTCAACGGCTCGGCCCTTACGCTGGATGGCAACGCCTGGCAGGCCAGCTCGGCCGGCGGGTACTCCACCAACGGTCAATCCTTCGCCAACCAGGGCGTGACGCTGACGCCGGCCACCACCACGGCCCGGGCCCAGATGATCCGCTCGTCGGTGTACAGTAAAAAGCTCACCTTCACGATGAACAACGTGCCTAACGGGGACTACGAAGTGTACGCCTACCTCTGGGAGGATAACCGCGCCGAAACAGTGAGCCTGAGTCTGAACGGGCAGTCGGTGCTGAGTAACTACAACACCGGCTCAGCCGGCACCTGGAAAAAGGTTGGCCCCTACGCCGTGACGGTAACCAATGGAACCATCAGCCTGAACGGCAGCGGCGGCGACCTGAACCTTTCGGGCGTAGAAGTGTGGAGCAAGAAGAGTGGTACGGCCTTTCAGCTCAACCCCTTCCGGCCCACTACCGCCGCCCTGGCCGCCACGCTGGCCCCGGCCACCTCGCCCCTGACGACGGCCCTGCGCCCGGCCCGGAGTGCCGCCCTGGTGGCTCCGGACCGCCAGCGCGTAACCGAGCGCCAGCTGTAGGCCCGATGCCTTAACGGCCCGGCCGCAGCCCGGCCAATCTTCACCCAAAAGCCAGATTCCGTTGCGGAGTCTGGCTTTTGGCTTTTTGGGCAGCAGCAGCCTGGAGGGAGCATCCAGGCATTATTTTTTACTTATTCAATATTTAAAATAAATATTTCAGTAAATAAGGTTGGATATGTAATTTATAATGCAATAATTTGTGATAAAAGTTCTATGCACCATTCTGGTGCCTCTCTTCTTGTTTTACGTCTCATTTCGCATTTCTATGAAGCGCGCACTCATCACAGGCATCACGGGCCAGGACGGCTCCTATCTGGCGGAATTGCTGCTGAGCAAGGGCTATGAGGTTCACGGCATCAAGCGCCGCTCGTCCATGTTCAACACCGAGCGGATCGACCACCTCTACCAAGACCCCCACGAGCAGAACGTGCGCTTCAAGCTGCACTACGGCGACCTGAGCGACGCCACCAACCTGATCCGCATTGTGCAGGAAGTGCAGCCCGACGAGATTTACAACCTCGGGGCCATGTCGCACGTGAAGGTGAGCTTCGATACGCCCGAGTACACGGCCGACGTGGACGGCATCGGCACGCTGCGGCTGCTGGAAGCCATTCGCATTCTGGGCCTCACCCACAAAACACGCATTTACCAGGCCAGCACCTCCGAGCTCTACGGGCTGGTGCAGGAAGTGCCCCAGCGCGAAACCACGCCCTTCTACCCCCGCTCGCCCTACGCCGTGGCCAAGCTCTACGGCTTCTGGATTACGGTGAACTACCGCGAGGCCTACGGCATGTATGCCTGCAACGGCATCCTCTTCAACCACGAAAGTCCCCAGCGCGGCGAAACCTTCGTGACCCGCAAGATTACCCGCGCCGCCACCCGCATTGCCCTGGGCCTGCAGGACAAGCTTTACCTGGGCAACCTGGATGCCAAGCGCGACTGGGGCCACGCCCAGGACTACGTGGAAGCCATGTGGCGCATGCTCCAGCAGGACCAGCCCCGCGACTACGTAATTGCCACCGGCGTAACGACCACCGTGCGCGAGTTTGTGCGCCTGGCCTTCCGCGAAGTGGGCATCGAGCTGGGCTTCAGCGGCGACGGGGCCGAGGAAACGGCCTTCGTGGTGGCCTGCCACCACCCCGATTACCAGCTGCCCGTGGGCCAGGAAGTGGTGGCCGTGGATGCCGCCTACTTCCGCCCTACCGAAGTGGAGCTGCTCATCGGCGACCCGACCCGGGCCAAAACCGAGCTCGGCTGGGAACCCCGCTTCGATTTGCCGGCCCTGGTGCAGGACATGATGCAGGCCGACCTGCGCCTGTTCCGCCGCGACGCCGTGCTGCGCGAAGCCGGCCACCAGATTATGTACCACGACGAATAGCAACGCGCCGGATGGAGGGGCCGCACCAGCCCCCTCGTCAGCACCTGACCGCGCCTGCTTCAGCCTACTCTCTCACTCTCTCCTCAGCACACCGTAAACATGATACATCCTGACGCCCGAATATACGTGGCCGGCCACCGGGGCATGGTGGGCGCGGCCCTGGTGCGCCGCCTGCAAGCCGCGGGCTACCACAACCTGGTGGTGCGCACCTCCCAGCAGCTCGACCTGCGCGACTCCGCCGCCGTGGAGGATTTCTTCGCCCTCGAAAGCCCCGAGTACGTGCTGCTGGCGGCCGCCAAAGTGGGCGGCATCGTGGCCAACAACACCTACCGAGCCGATTTTCTGCACGACAACCTCATGATTCAGAGCAACGTGCTGCGCGAGAGCCAGCGCCGGGGCGTGCGCAAGCTGCTGTTTCTGGGCTCCTCCTGCATCTACCCCAAGCTGGCCCCCCAGCCCATCCGGGAGGAATACCTGCTCACGGGGCCGCTGGAAGCCACGAACGAGCCTTACGCCATTGCCAAAATTGCCGGCCTCAAGCTCTGCGAAGCCTACCGCGCCCAGTACGGCTGCAACTTCATTTCGGTGATGCCCACCAACCTCTACGGCCCCGGCGACAACTACGATTTGCAGACCTCCCACGTGCTGCCGGCCCTGCTGCGCAAGTTCGCGGAGGCCGCCGCCCGGGGCCTGCCCCAGGTGCAGGTGTGGGGCACGGGCACGCCCCGCCGCGAATTCCTGCACGTGGATGATCTGGCCGACGCCTGCCTGCACCTGCTGCTCACCTACGACGGAGCCGCGCCCGTCAACATCGGGACCGGCCGCGACATCAGTATTCAGGAGCTGGCCGACCTGGTGGCAGAACTCACGGGCTACACCGGCGAAATTCTGTTCGACTTCTCCCGGCCTGATGGCACCCCGCGCAAATTGCTGGACGTGAGCCGCCTGCACGCTCTGGGCTGGCAGCACCGCACCGGGCTGCGCGCGGGCATCACGGCCGTGCTGGCGTCCAGCGAATGGCGGCAGGCGGCCATCCGCTACGCCGAGCCCCACCTGGTCTGAAACGCCTTATTCCGATGTATTATCCCCGCTGCTATGCACGACGCACTAACCCGGGTTCAGCGCAAGGCCGGCCGCTGGCTGCGCGAATGGACGCCTCATCTGGTACAGTACCGCCCCGTAGGCGTACATCCGAGCAGCCGCGAGCTGGCGGCGCACCCGGGCAGTGGCACGGCCTACTTCGGGGTGGTGCCCGGCTACACCTCCTACCTGGTTATTCCCGACGATTTTTACGCCCTGGCCTCCGAGTACACGGGCCTGCACGGCAAGCCCCACCGCCAGGAAAAAGTGCCGCCCGCGTTTGTGGTCGAGCTCACCAACGGCCGCGTTTATGCCGACAACTTCGAGAGCGTAGCCATCATATCCGCCGACGGCCGGCTGGTCGGGGACGTGTCGTTTCAGTACGACCACCGGCAAATGCAGCTGTGCGCTCCTCAGGACAACAACATTTTCCGGCAGGCTTACTTTCAGACGCCCGTTGACGTGCCCGGTACCGTGTGCAGCCTGCTGTCGGGGGGGGGGGCGGCCAGCGGCAACTACTACCACTGGCTCATCGACTCGCTGCCCCGCCTGCACCTGGTGCGGGAAGCCGGCCTGCTCAGTGCCGTGGACTACTTTCTGGTGTATGATAAAACGAAGTCGTTTGTGCGCGAAACCATGGCGGCCCTGGGCATCGGGGCCGAGCGGCTGCTGGATGTAGCCACCCAGCCCCACCTGCGGGCCCGCCGGCTGCTGGCTACCTCCAACGTGCGGGGCCACCTCACCCACACCCCCAACTGGGCCTTCGACTTTCTGCGCCGCAGTCTGCTGCCCCCGCCCCCGGTGGAGCGCCCGTTCAGCCCCAACATCTACATCAGCCGCCGCGACGCGCCCGGCCGCCGGATTCTCAACGAGCCCGCGCTGGAAGAGTTGCTGCGCGAATACGGCTTCGAAACCCACGTGCTTACGCCCTACTCCCAGGCCGAAAAAACGGCCCTCTTCGCCCAGGCCCGGGTGGTGGTATCGGCGGTGGGGGCCGGGCTGGCCAACCTGGCTTTCAGCCCGGTGGGTGCCCAGCTCATCGAGCTGTTTCCGCCCAGCTTCGTGGTGGCCGACTACCTGGAGTTCACCGCCCGCCTGGGCATCGGGCACCAGTTTTTGGTGGGCACTTCGCCCCAGGCCAGCACCTCCCGCACCAACGCCCAGCGCGACGACCTGCTGGTGGACCTGGCCGCGTTTCGGCCTCTGCTGGAGAAAGCCCTGGCCCGCACCGCTACGCTGGTCTGAGGCCCCGGGCGGCCTCCCGTACGCATTGCTTCCCGCCTTTTTTGCCCCTGCCTATGCCTTCCGTTTTGCTTTCCCTCGTTACCTGGAACAGTGCCGATACCATTGAGGCCTGCCTGCAATCGGTCCTGGCGCAGTCCTACGCCGGGTTTGAGGTATGGGTGGTCGATAACGATTCGCAGGATGACACCCGTGCCCGCGTGGCCGCGCTGGCCGCCACCGATGCCCGCCTGCACCTGCACGCGCTGCCCACCAACACGGGCTTCTGCGGGGGCCACAACTACGCCCTCGACCGCACCCTGCACGAGCTGGTGCTGCTGGTGAACCCCGATGTGGAAATGGCGCCCGATTACCTGGCCCGGGCCATTGCGGCCATTCACCAGCATGCGCGCATCGGCACCGTGTGCGGCCTGCTGCTGCAAAGCCGGGAGCCCGACCCGCGCATCGACAGTGCCGGCATGGTGGCCCGGCCCGACGGGCGCTTCGGCCTGCGCCTGCACGGCCAGCGCCTGAGCCAGGCCGGCCCCCTCACCACCACGGACGTAGACGGGGCCGATGGGGCTTTGCCCCTGTTCCGGCGGCAGTTTATTGATGATTTGCGGGTGGAAGGCGAGTTTTTCGATTCCCGGTTTTTTGCCCACAAAGAAGACTGGGATATTGCCTGGCGGGGCCGCCTCTACGGCTGGCGCACGGTGCTGGAACCCGGTTGCCGGGCCTTGCACCCGCGCCAGTTTCTGCCCGCCAACCTGCAACTGCGCCGCCGCCTGAGCGGGGCCATCAAGGCCGATGCCGTCAAGAACCAGTGGCTGCTGCTGCTCAAAAATACCACGCCCCGGCAGGCTCCCGGTTTGCTGCTGCGCGCCCTGCCCCGGCAGCTGGCCATTGTGGCCTATTCGCTGCTGGCCGAGCGCGCTTCGTTGCGGGCCGTGCGCTACCTCTGGCAGCACTGGCGCGCCGTGCTGGCCACCCGGCGCGTAGTGCAGCAGCGGGCCAGCCGGGGCTGGGCTCCCGCGCCAGCGGCGGCGGCGGCGGCGCCCCTGCTCAGCATCTGCGTGCCCACCTACCACCGGCCCGAAATGCTGGCCCGCGCCCTGCGCTCGGTGGGGCCGCTGCCACCCGAAGTGGAGCTAGTGGTATCCGACAACTCCACCGCCAACGATTTTGGCGGGCAGGTAACGGCGCACGTTTTGGCTGCCCAGCCGGCCACCCAGTGGCGTTACTACCGCAACCCGCCCGGTGGCACCAGCGCTACCAACTGGGTGGCCTGCGTGGAGCGCGCCCGGGGCGAGTACCTGCTCATGCTCCACGACGACGATTACCTCCGGCCCGGTGGTCTGGCCGCCATGCTGCGCGTGCTGCACCGCGTGCGGGGCCAGCAGCACGCGGTGCTGTTCGGGGTGGATGTGGTAGATGCCCGGCGGCAACTAGTGCAGCAACAGACGCCGGCGCGGGAGCAGTATCTGGCCCCGGCTACGGCCGTCGAGTTTCTGCTCTCCAACTCCTCCCTGGTGCGCATACCGGGGATGGTGGTGAGCCGGGCCGCGTACGAAAGCACCGGCGGCCCCGACCCCACCCAACTCACCACCGACGACACCGACCTCTGGCTGCGCGTATTCGCCCAGACCGGCGTGTACCGCGTGCCCCTCACCACGTGCGCCTACACCGTGCACGAGGGCGCCGATACAACGGGCGTTTTCAACGAGCAGACCATTGAGCTGCTGCTGCGCATTTTCCAGAAAGCCGGGGCGCTTGAGGTGTTGCCCGCCGCCCGCCTGCACAAGGCCCGGGGCCACTTCTTCGCCCAGTTTGTGCTGGCCGGGGCCTACCGTTCCCTGCGCCTGCACGATCCCACTGCGGCCCACCGGATTCTGCGCCTGCTGGAGCTGCCCGAGCTGCGCCGCCAGGGCTTGCCGCTCCGGTGGCAGCCGGTTCACCTGCTTCTGCGCCTGCTCCTGCGCCTGCGCTGGACTCCGCCCCAGCCCCGGTCGCTGGCTTGGCTCACGCCCACCAGCTAAGCTGGCGGCGCTGAACGCAAACACCCCCGGCCCCTGTTGCGGCTCCATGTGTAACCACCATACGCCCGCCCAAAAGCTGCAACGCTTCCTCTTCTACCTGCTCGCCGGCCTGCTCGTGCTCGGCAGCCAGTTCTTCATCTGATTAGCAGAACCTCAGCAACCTTGGCAAAGGCGTGTTGCATCTTGCCGTGTTGCAAAAAATCATGCAACACGGCAAGATGCAACACGCCTTTGCCAAGGCTGTAGTCGGCCAGGACGCAAAGCCAGCCGGGTTGCCGCACAGAACACAGTCCGGTAGGTGTTTTGGGCGGCGCTACCGTTCTGGAGCAGTTATTCTACAAACTGACGCCCGCTAGGCGGCCCAATGGCCACCTAGCGGGCGGTCTGTCGGCCAAGTCTTTTGAGCACTGCTACCGGATCAGTTGTACTTGCGGTACACCACTTTCAGCGGGCGGCCCTCCAGGTAGTTTTCCACGCCATTATCCAAGGCCAGGCGGTAGATGGCCAGCACCTCGTGCAGGCTGTCCACGGTCTGGTCGATAAGGCTGTCGGTCATGGAGTAGTTGGTGATGAAGGACGGGCAGAGCAGGCCGCGCCGGGTGGTTTCCTGGAGAAACAGGGCCCGGAGCGCCTGGGAGGGCTGCCCCTGCTGGTCGCGGGTGGCGTAGGTGAGGCAGCAGGGCCGGCCCAGCAGCTGCACGTAGGGCTCCAGCTGGTGGCCGGCAATGGCCTGGTTGACGCCCAGCGCCAGCCGCGCGCCCAGCGCGTGCAAACGCTCCGTCACGGGTTCCTGCTGATACACCTGCATCACGGCGCGGGCGGCAGCCAGGGCGTGGGTTTCGGCTCCGTAGGTGGTCGAGAGCAGGAACACCCGCTGCCGGGCATGATCGAGGCCACCGAGTTCCATCAGCTCGCGGCGGCCGGCCAGGGCGGCCACGCTGAAGCCGTTGGCCAGGGCCTTGCCAAAGGTAGAGAGGTCGGGCTGCACGCCGTGGCAGTGCTGGGCCCCGCGCCGGTGCCAGCGGAAACCGGTAATGATTTCGTCGAAGATGAGCACTACCCCTTCGCGGCGGCACAGGGCCTGCACGCCGGCCAGGTAGCCGGGGGCGGGCGGCTGGTCTTTTTCCACTTCCAGAATCACGGCCGCCACCTGTCCCGGGTGGGCAGCCAGCAGCGCTTCCAGCCCCGGCAAATCGTTGTAGCGAAACGAACGGCTCAGGTCCCGGATGGCCTGCGGAATACCCGCATCAAGGGGCGTGGTGCCCATAAACCAGTCATCGACCGAGAAAAACGGGTGGTCCTGGCACACGGCTACCAGGTCGCGGCCGGTGTAGGCGCGGGCCAGCTTGAGGGCAGCACTGGTGACATCGGAGCCGTTTTTGGCAAACTTCACCATGTCGCCGGCCCCGGTGCAGGCCAGGAACTCCTCGGCCGTTTCCAGCTCCAGCAGGGCCGGCCGCCCGAAGTTGGCCCCCAGTTCCAGCTGGCGCCGGGCGGCCCGCACCACCGGCGCGTAGGCGTGGCCCAGCGTGACGGAACGCAACCCGGCCCCGAACTCCACGAACTGGTTGCCATCCACATCCCAAACGTGCGCCCCCTGCCCCCGCACGATGTAGGGAGCCATGAACTCGGGGAACTGGTCGTCGCCCTTGGCATAGGTGTGCGCCCCGCCCGGAATGGCGCGGTTGAAGCGGCTTTTCAGGGCGTTGGCGCGCGTGAAGTCGCGGGGTTGGTGGGCAAATGAAGCCGCAGCGGCAATTGGTGCTTCGGGAGCAGTACCCGGCAGAACGGCGAGATAGTCAGACATGAAGGCGGCTTCTAAGAGGAGAGTAAGGCTTCTTCATCCATTGATTACCCACCCGCTGCCACCGCCGCCAGCAGCCCGGCGGCTTCCAGGGCGTGCGCGGCGCGGTGCAGCAGCGGCAGCGGCAGGTTGGCTTGGGCGGCCACCGCCAGCAGGCTGGCCGAGCCGTCGGAGAGGTTGAGCAGCCAGAGCAGGGCCATCTGCCAGTCGGCCCCCTCCTGGCCGCCGCCCACGCCCTTGTACAGCCCGCGCCGGCCCAGCTGGGGCTCGCCGAAGGGGCTCAGGTTGCGGTAGATGCGGTTATGTTCGAGGGCGGCGCACACGGCCTGCACCAGCGCCAGGCTGCCGGCCAGCTCGGCCGGGCGCACAAAATCGGGTGTGTCGGCGGAGGTGTGGTACTCCGGGAATTCGCCGAAGGGCGTGCGCGAGAGGCAGCCCACCGGCAGGTTGAAGCCTGGCGAGCCGTACTGGCGCTCATCGTAGCCGTAGGGCAGCCAGGGGCGCACCTCGTGGGGCGGGCCGGCATCGCGCAGCACCAGGGCCACGGCCTGGTCGATTTCGGCGGTGCGGCGGCGGCTTTGCTTGTAGGTGAACTGGCCGGGGCCGCCCAGCAACGTGAGCACCAGCCCGTGCCGGATGCGGGCCACGGCCGCCGGGTTGCGGCTCAGCCACACGATGGAGCCAATGGTACCCGGCCCGAACACGAACCGGTAGGTGTAGCGGCGCGGTTCGCGGGCCAGCCACCGCGCCAGGCCCACGGCCACCACCAGCCCCGAAAGGTTGTCGTTGGCCAGCGAGGGGTGGCAGCAGTGGCAGGACAGCAGCACCTCTTCTTCGGTCGCGCCCGGCAGCACCAGCTCGCCGTAGGTCAGGGAGCCGGCCTCGTCCAGGGTGCTGTCGATGCCAATTTCGTAGTGTTCGTCGAGGAGCTGCTCGCGCTGGCGGTGGCTGAGGCAGAAGCCCCAGTTGGGCTGGTAGTAGCTGGTGCGGTACGGAATCAGGTCGGGCTGGTCGGGCAGCGAAAACAGGTGCTCCTCCAGTTCCTGGCGCGTTACCCAGCCATGCTTGGGCTGGCTGTATTGCAGCACGTGCAGGTTGTGGGCCCGAAAATCGATGACCCGCTCCCCGGCCGCGTTCTTCACCCACGCATCCCGGATGTTCCACTCGACGGGCACCGTCCAGTCGAGGGCCGGCGTGCCGCTGGGCACCTCGTGCACCACCAGCGCGGGCAGGTACTCGCCCACCACGGCCAGCGTCTGGCGCACTCCGTCGCCGGTAATGCTGCGGCAGATGGGGTAGAGCCGCGCCAGCAGGGCGTGCATTTCCTCCCCGGTCAGGGCCGTAGCGGAGGCAGCGGAAGAAGGGGCGGTAACAGGCACGGGGGAGGTGGAATGAGTGACTCGGTGGATGAGTGGATGGGTGGATGAGTAGATGGGTGGATGAGTAGATGGGTAGAGTGCCTATCGACCACCCACTCAGCGAGTCACTCATTCACCGCATCACCCCAGCAAAACCTTGCGCAGATGGAAGGCTTCGGCGTAGCGGGTGGCGCTCTGAATGCCGCGCAGGCGCGGCAAAGCCCGGAACGTTTCGTCGTCGTACCAGTGCTTGCCGGCCTGGGTTGGGAAGGCAGTTTGCAGCAGACGCAGCTTCTCGGCCAGTACCTCGGCGGGCAAGTCCACGAAGGCGGCCGGGTTGCCCAGGTCGCCGTCATACTTTGGAATTTCATATTCCAGAATCAGGTGATTCCGGAAGGTGTTCCAGGTCAGCTCCGACACCAAGCGGTGGTCCTGGTGCAGGTCGTGCTGGTAGTGGGTAAGAATCAGGTTCGGTTCGAATTGCTTAAGCTGCTCGTAGTGCTGCCTGATGACGGCCCGCTCAGCCGCTAAAGAACCGTCGGCGAAGCGGTGTACCGTTACGGTGGCTTCTACCGGGCCGGGCGCGGCGGCCAGAAACAGGGCCGCGCTGGCCGCCGCTTCCCGGGCCCGCTCCTCGGTGGCGGCCCACACCACCCAGTGCACCGCCGCCACCCGGCCTTCCCGCAGCCAGCGCAGCAGCGTGCCCCCCGCCCCTATTTCAATGTCGTCGGCGTGGGCGCCCAGGCACAGCAGGCGCAGGCCGGCGGCCGGCACCAGGGCTAGCATGGCACCGCCCCCCCAACCACGCGTGGTGCCAGCGGCTTGCGCCACACTTCCCAGGGAACATCGCCGCCGTTGCAGAGTTCGTCGAGCTGCTGCTTGTCCTTGAACGTATCCATGGCCGCCCAGAAGCCGGTGTGCCGGTGCGCCCGCAGCCGGTTGGCCGCAATAAGCCGCTGAAACGGGTTTTCCACCAGCTCCTCGCCGGGCTGGAGGTAGTCGAATATTTCGGTCCGAAACGCGAAGTAGCCCGCATTGATCCACAAGCCTGATTGGGCAATGGGGCTGATGTACTCCACGTGGTCGTCATCGGTCAGCGACACAATATGAAAGCTATGCGGGGGCTGGTAGGCCAGAAAGCTTCCCACCGCCGCCGAGGCCGTAAAATCCGCCAGCATGGCCGGCAGGTCCAGGTCGGTCAGGCCGTCGGCGTAGTTGGCCAGAAACATCTCCTCGCCTTCCAAAAACGGGCGCACGGCCGCCAGCCGCTCCCCGATGTTGCTGTGCAGGCCGGTATCGACAAAGGTGATGTTCCAGTCGTCAATATCGGAGCTCAGCAGTTTCACCTGCCGGCCACCCTTCGAGAACACGAAGTCGTTGGAGAGGCACTCGTTGTAATTCATGAAATATTGCTTCACCGAATCGGCCTTGTAGCCCAGGCACAGGATAAAATCCTTGTGGCCATAGTGGGCATAGTAGCGCATAATATGCCACAGCAGTGGGCGGTAGCCCAGCGGCACCATGGGTTTGGGAATGGCTTCGGAGTATTCGCGCAGGCGCATGCCTTGTCCGCCACAGAATAGAACTACTTTCATCTGGCTGATTGGTTTGGGAGAGAGAGAAAGGCGCGCAGGCACCCGGGAGAACCAGCTAAACGACTTGCCTTGGTGAAATCTGCTTCATACGCTACTGCTTTTTAGTGGTCAGGCATACACCTGCACCTCCGGAATGGGCACCACGAAGCGGCCGCCCCAGTTGCGGATATCTTCCATCTGCTCCATGATTTCCTCGCGCAGATTCCAGGGCAGAATCAGCACGTAGTCGGGCCGGGTTTCGCGGATGCGGTCGGGGTGGCAGATGGGAATGCGGGTGCCGGGCAGGAAATTCCCCTGCTTGTGGGGGCTCACATCGACGGTATATTCCAGAAAATCGGTGCGGATGCCGCAGTAGTTGAGCAGGGTGTTGCCCTTGCCCGGCGCGCCGTAGCCGACCACCGTTTTGCCGGCCCGGCGGGCTTCAATCAGGAATTCGAGCAGCTTGCGCTTGGTTTCCTTGGCCTTCTCCCCAAAGTCGGCGTAACAGGCCAGGTCGGTGACGCCGGCGGCCAGCTCCCGCGTGCGCAGCCCGGCTACCTGGGGGCTCACCGGATGCGTACTATTGGCTGAGTGACGGGCAAAGATGCGCAGTGAGCCGCCGTGGGTGCTCAGCTCTTCCACGTCAAACAGCGTGAGGCCGTGGTGGGCGAAGATGCGCTCCACAGTATAAAACGAGAGGTAGCTGAAATGCTCGTGGTAGATAGTGTCAAACTGGTTGCCCTCCATCAGGCGCAGCAGGTGCGGAAACTCCATCGTGATTACGCCCCCGGGCTTAAGCAAAATCCGCATCCCCGCCACAAAATCGTTGATGTCGGGCACGTGGGCCAGCACGTTGTTGCCCAGCAGCAAATCGGCCTGCCCACTGAGGGCGGCCACGTAATGGGCCGTTTCCTGCCCAAAAAAGCGCACTAGCGTGTTGATGCCCTTGGCCTGGGCATGGCCGGCCACGTTGGCCGCCGGCTCAATGCCAAGCACCGGAATTTCCTTCTCCACGAAGTACTGCAACAGATAGCCGTCATTAGATGCTACTTCCACCACCAGGCTGTCTTTGGTGAGCCCGAACCGCGCGGCGGCCATATCGGTGTAACGCTGGGCGTGGCGCAGCCAGGAGGGCGAGTAGGACGAGAAGTAGGCATAGTCGTTCTGGAAAATTTCCTCCGACGTGACAAACTCGTCCAGCTGCACCAGAAAGCAGCTCCGGCACACGCGGGCATGGAGCGGGTAGAATGCTTCGGCCCGGTTGAACTCGTGGGGCCGCACGTGGTCCTGGCACAAGGGCGAGGTGCCCAGGTTGACGAAGGTGAAATCGAGGGCCGAACCACAGAACCGGCACGGACTAGCCGGCGGCTCCACCGGCGCGGAGCGGGGGTCAGAGGGGACGTCAACTGGCGTTAGGGCGATAACGGGCGGCAACAATGGCAGCAATTCCATGGCCAATGCGAGGTAGGGGAGGTGAGAGAAGAGCGGTGGAGCAGACGGGAAGTAGAGCGGGGCGAAGCGGCGGAGTTGCCGGGGAGCGAATCAGACGACCGACTCCGAAACCGATTGGTCTTTGGGGACAGGAGTCGAACCGAAATAGCGGGCTTGCTCCCGGCGGAGCTGGTCGATGAGCCGGCCCTCGGGCAGCAGCACGTCATCGTAGGTGAGCACTTGGTCCGGGGGCACGTCGTGGCGCAGCATGCAGCCTTCGGCCACGCCCAGGGGCAGCAGGTTTTCGTGGCGCGCGACGTCGGCGTTTTCGGCCAGGCCGTAGGTGTGGTAGTGGCCGATGCCATCGAGCACCTGCCCGGCGTGCAGCGCAATTTTGGCGGCCGTCACCACTTCCACGCACATGGGGCCGGCGGGGGCCAGGGCGGCATCCTGAAACAGCACGGCCCGGGCCACGGTAGTTGGCGTTTCGAAGTGGCAGAGGTGGTAGGGCGTGTAGAAACAGTACAGCGGCCCGGGTCCCAGCTTATAGAGCTTGAGGTAGTGCTGCTGCACGGCATCATCAATAGTACCCAGCACGAATACCCCGGGGCCGGGCTCGGCCCCCACCACGTAATCCACGATGCCCGGGCCACCGCTGAGCAGCAGTTCCTGGGGGTACCACTCGGCCGCTTTGGTAATGGGCGTACCGGGCGCCACAGTAGGCCCCAGCATCCCGCGGCGGGCCACCCGCATCCCCAGGGCATTGGCCGTTACGGCCTGCTCGAAGCTGATTTTACTGCCGTCGGCGAAGCTCGTGACCATACTCGGGTTCTGGCCCCACTGCCGGGCAAAGCCCTCCTGGGTGGTGGGATTTCGGTAGGGGTCGTGCAGGCCCTTGATATTACCGCAGAGCACCGGCGTAATGCCCAGGCCCTTCACGAAGCGGGCCAGGTTGAGCGTTACGCCCGGCTGGTCGCCGTCGGACACGGTGTACACCACGCCGGCCTGGTCGGCGTACACTTTCAGAATGGGGCCTACCGTACCATCGAGCTCGGCGTTGAGCAGCACCACGTGCTTGGCGTGCCGGATAGCTTCGAGCACCACGTGCGCCCCGTGCTCCACGGCTCCGGTCACCTCAATAATGGCGTCGATGCCCACGGCCCGGCTCAGCAGCAGCGCGTCGTCGGTGATGGCGGGGCGGCCCTGGGCCAGGCAGGCTTCGAGCTGGGACACGGAGGCCACTTCGGTTACATCCACCACGCCGGCTTCGGCATAGATGGCGCGGGCTTTTTCGGGAGTGCGGTTGGCAATGGCCACCAGCTCCATGCCGGGCACGTAGCAGCAAATCTGGCGGGCCACGCCCCGGGCCATAAAGCCCGCCCCCACCAGGCCCACCCGAATCGGGCGACCTTCGCGCTGGCGTTTTTGCAGGGCAGTATCAACGATGAGCATGGGTTTTTGGAATTATGAATTACGAATTATGAATTATGAATTGGGCCGTTCATACAACGCGGCGGCGCATTCATAGTCATAGCTCACAACCCGTTAGGAGAAGCTTTCAGAAAAGTGCATTCATAATTCATAATTCATAATTCATAATTCATAATTCATAATTCATTTCCGGTATTTTCAGCTCAAAATCGGGGTGGTGCTGGTCTTTTTCGGAGACGAGGACGGGCTCGAAGGGCCACTGGATGCCGATGGCGGAGTCGTTCCAGCGCAGGCCGCGCTCATGGCCCGGCGTGTACTTGGCCGACACCTGGTAGCAAACGTCGGTATGGTCCTGGAGCGTGATGAAGCCGTGGGCGAAGCGGCCGGGCACGAACAGCATCCGGAACGAGTCGGCGGTCAGCTCCACGCCCAGCCACTGCCCATAAGTCGGCGACTCCTCGCGCAGGTCCACAATCACGTCGTAGATGGCGCCGCGGGTGCAGCGCACCAACTTGGTTTCCTCGTAGGGCGCGAGCTGGAAGTGCATCCCGCGCAGGGTACCGCGCAGCGGGTTCGACGAGACGTTGGCCTGCAGGGGCGGCATGAGAATGCCGTGGGCGGCAAATTCGTCTTCGCACCAGGAACGGGCAAAAAACCCGCGTTCATCAGCCATGCGGTCCACATCAATAATGAAGGCCCCGGGCAGTTCAGTTTCAGTGAAAATCATACGCGTAGGTGGTTGAATAGTGAGCACGGAGGGTACTGGCAGCCGCCGCAACGGCCTTGGTTACACGCCCACCGATTGGAGTACCTCGGCGCGCGCGGGTACCACCTGCCGCCAGCCCAGCTCGTCGGTCAGCTCCCGCGACTCGCGCAGGCTGGTGAGCACCCGCAGGCGCATCAGCTCGGAGGAGCGGAACGACCGGTCGCGGAAATTCATGGCCAGCAGGCCGTCGCGCAGCTCGTCGATGGTATCGGCCAGGGTGCGGCGGGGCTGGTGGGCCGGGGCCAGTTCCCGGTAAAGGCTGAAATCGACGCGGTAGGAGCGTTTGTCGGGGGGGGCGGCGGCGTTCAGGCTCACCAGCGTGCCGGGCAGCGAGCCGGCCACGGCGTAGGCCAGTTCGCGCACCTGGTAGTTCCAGTGGTCGGAGCCGGTGTTCACGGCCAGGAAGGTGCCGCCCACCTCGGCCGGGCGGCCAATGGCCCACTCAATGGCACGGGCCATGTCCTGCACATGAATCAGGGGCCGCCAGGGGGTGCCGTCGCTCAGGATGCTGATTTCGCCGGCCGCCACGGCCCCGGCCACGAAGTCGTTGACCACCAGATCCAGCCGCAGCCGGTCGCTCCAGCCGCAGGCAGTGGCAAAGCGCAGGCAGGTGATGAGAAAGTCGTCGGACGCCAGCGGGCGCAGGTGCTGCTCACTCAGCACCTTGGAGCGGGCGTAGGCCGTGAGCGGGTTGAGCTGGGAGGTTTCGGTTTTGGCTCCCTCCCCCCCTTCCCCGTACATGCTGCACGAGGAGGCGAACACAAAGCTGCTCACCCCGGCCGCCTTGGCCCGGCGGGCCAGTTCCAGGGTAGCACGGTAGTTCACGGCCAGCGTCACGTCCTCGTAGGTCTGGCCCATGGGGTCGTTGCTGATGGCGGCCAGACTCACCACCGCGTCTACGCCGGCAAGCAGGCCGGCGGGCAGGTGGCGCACGTCGCCGAACAGCTGCCGGTCCAGGTACGACTCGGGCAGGCGGTGCGTTCCGGTGAGGCAGTGCGCGAAGTAGCCCATATCGAAGCCAATGAGCTCGGCGTGCGGAAACTGCTGGCGCAGGTGGCGTACCACGCCGGGGCCTACGTAGCCCATATTGCCAGTGATAAGAATGCGTTGCATAGGGTGGTGAATGAGTGACTCAGTGGATGAGTGAATGGGTGAAGCGAAAGAGCGGAACGAGTACGCGGCAACGGTGCAGAAGCAACTGCAACAGCGCCGGGCAGACACTATTCCAACAGCTACTTCACTCATTCACCAACTCACTCGTTCACCGCTAGTCGGCGGGCATGATGGTAGGGGCAATGACGCGCTCATGACTGGGCGCAACCAGGGGCGAGGCCAGAATGCCGGCCAGTACGGGGTCGGGGATTGAGGGCTCGGGGGCATCGTCCCAGACTTTCCAACGGGCGCGGCCCTGCTGCCAGAGCTCCTCCAGCATGTTTTTGTCGCGGAGCGTATCCATGGGCTGCCAGAAGCCCGTGTGGCGGAAAGCCGCCAGGTGGCCTTCGGCGGCCAGTCGCTCCAGCGGGGCTTTTTCCCAAACCGTATCGTCGTCGGCAATGTAATCGAGCACGGCGGGTTCAAGCACGAAAAAGCCCCCGTTGATCCAGGGGGTTTCGCCCCCTTCGGGCTTTTCGGTGAAGCTGCCAATCCGCTCACTTTCGTCCGTCAGGTTGAACACGCCGAAGCGGCCCGGCTGGCGCACGGCCGTGAGCGTGGCCAGCGCCCCTTGCTGGCGGTGGTAGCGCACGGCGGCCTGCAAATCCACGTCGCCCACCCCGTCGCCGTAAGTCAGGCAGAACGTTTCGCCGGGCGTGAGGTAGTCGCGCACCCGCCGCAGGCGCCCCCCGGTCATGGTTTCCTGGCCCGTATCGACCAGCGTCACGGTCCAGGGCTCGGCGTGGTTGCGATGAATCTGCATTTCGTTGCGGTCCATGCGAAACGTTACGTCGGAGTTGTGCAGGAAGTAGTCGGAGAAGTACTGCTTGATCAGGTGGCCCTTATAGCCGCAGCACACCACAAATTCGCGGATACCGTGATGGGCGTAAATCTTCATAATGTGCCACAGAATCGGCTTTCCCCCGATTTCAACCATCGGTTTGGGCCGCACACCGCTTTCTTCGCTGATGCGGGTGCCGTAGCCCCCCGCCAGAATAACTGCTTTCATAAGGCATCGGGAAAGTGGGTGAATAAAGAACCCGGAGGAAAAGAGCAGATGGAGTTGAAGGAGTCGCTCAGCGCCGGTATCCGGCCGGGACTACGGTTTCTGAAATATAAAACATATTATAATATTATCAATAATTTTTGTTGTTATTTTTAAAAAAAAGAGAATAAAAGATGCCAATTATCCTGTTAAATACAAACTCCCCCGCGCCTTCTCCCTGATGGGCGGCCTGCTTTGGCAACCCGGTTGCGCATCGGGTTAGCTAAGCAGTGGCGCGGGGCGCAGGCCGACCTACCAAGTGGGCCAGCGAGCGGCGCGCCAGCAGGTACACGAAGCGGGAATTGGTCAGCAGGTAGCGCTTCCAGAGCCGACGCGGTTCGAGCCAGAGCCGGTAGGCCCATTCCAGCCAGAGGCGGCGGGCCCACAGCGGCAGGCGTGGCTCCAGGCCCGCGTACACCGGAAACGCCTGCCCCACGCCCAGCATACAGGCCCGCACGCGGTCCTGGTGAGCAGCCATCCAGCGCTCCTGCCGGGGGCAGCCCAAGGCCACAAACAGCAGGTCGGGGTCGGCGGCGTTGATGGCGGCCACTTCGGCCGCGTCTTCGGCGGGCGTGAGGGGCCGGAACGGTGGCGAGCAGGTCCCGACAACGCGCAAAGCGGGTAGTTCGCGCCCGGCCCGGGCTACCATAGCGGCCAGCACGGCCTCGGTAGTGCCGTAGAAATACACCGACTGCCCGCTGGCGGCGGCCGCGCTCAGCAGCTCGGGCAGCAGGTCCATCCCGGCCACCCGGGGCTGGGGCGGCGTATCGGCGTTGAGCCAGCCAACGGCGGCGGCCACCGGGCTACCATCGGGGGCCACCAGGGCGGCCTGGCGCAGAATCCGGCGAAAACCGGCATCCCGCTGGGCTTCCACCACCATATGCACGTTGGCAAAGCACACGTAGGCCGATGTGCGCATTGCCCCCAGCTTCAGAATAGCAGCCACGAAATCGGCCGGCGCACCGGTAGAAATCCAGGAATCCAGAACGGGCAACTTGGGCAGCATCGGGGAGATGGTGAAGTGGTGAGTTTGACGTTCTGTTGGGCCTTATGGCGCAGGTTGGGCAGTGAAGACAATGAAAACATCAAACTCACCATCTGCCCGTCAGTAGGCGTTTTTTTCGCCGCGCATCATGTTCCAGAGGGTGAGCCAGATGATTTTCATATCCAGTCCGAAGGACCAGTTTTCCACGTACTTCAGGTCGTATTCCACCCGCTTTTCCATGGTGCCGGCCTCCCGGGTTTCGCCCCGGAAACCGTGCACCTGGGCGTAGCCCGTGATGCCGGGCGTAACGGCGTGGCGCATCTGATACGTGCGGATATGCTTGCTGTATTCCTCCAACTGGGAAATCATGTTGGGGCGCGGCCCAACCACCGACATATGGCCCAGCAGCACATTGAAAAACTGGGGCAGCTCATCGAGGTTGTACTTGCGCAGGTAGTGGCCCAGGCGCGTGATGCGCGGGTCGCCCTTGGTGGCCTGGAGCTCCGTGCGGCCGTGGTCGGTGCGCATGGTGCGCAGCTTGAAGCACGGAAACAGCTGGTTGCGCTTGCCCGGCCGCAGCTGCCTGAAAAACACAGGTCCCGACGAATCGAGCTTGATCAGGACGGCCAATATCGTGAGTACCACCGGAAACACGAGCAGGATAACAGCCAGCGAGAAGGCAACGTCAAACAGCCGTTTCACGGCCAGGTTGGCCCGGATGCCCAGCGGGGCGTGGCGGATGGTGAGAATCGGCAGGTGGTCGTAGAAATAAACGTTCACCTCCTGACGGACGGTGCCGCGGAAATCGGGGACGATGCGGAAAGCAAGAAAGTGCTCATCGGCGAAGCGGGAGAGGTCCTCAATCAGCTGGCGGCGGTCGAGGGGCATGGCAAAGTAGATTTCGTCAATCTGCTCGTGCAGGCAGAAGTTCTTGAGCTCCGCCAGCCGGCCCCGCACGGATGCCTGCAACTCAGCGGGCACCTTATCCGGCGTGTCGGTGAAGAAGCCCATAAACTGGTTGGCAATCGGGTCGTGCGACTCCAGGAAGCGGTATAGCTCCTGGCCGCTGGCCCCCGCCCCCACTATCACGAAGCGGCTGTGTGGCCGGGCCAAGTAGCGGTGGTAGGTCCGGTACACGAACGTCATCAGGAAGCGCCCCGCCACTACGGCCGTTACGGCAAAGCTGTAGACCGCAAACAGGTAGCGGGCCGGAGGCCAGTACAGCTTCAGCAGCACAATGGCCAGCAGCACCACCCCGGCATGCAGCAAAAACGTGCGCATCAGGTAGAGCAGCTTTTCGGGGTAGGTGATGAGCCGGTCGGTACGGTAGATGTTGGCAAACTGCCCCGACAGAATCCACCAGAGCAAGGCAAAAATGGCGAAGAAGAACGGGTAATAACCTCCAAAATGCCAGCTCCCGAGTTGTTGCAGGCCCGCCAGCCGGAAGGCCCCAAAAATCAGCAACACATCTACCAGCGGCAGAATGATGCGGGAAGTGTCCGTGTAGTGCCGATAACGTTCCATGTGGCAGGGGGTGAAGTTTGCGGGGGCAGCTCCGGATAGAATGGGTGGGTAGAAAGTAGAGCGTAGGACAGGAGCCTTTCTACAAAGGAAGCATTTTTTATGTTTAAAGCAATAATTAATATCATTATTTAATATTTAAATGATAAAATAAATAAAAAATATTCAGCAATATATCAGCCAAAAACCGGGGCTAACGGCTCACCAGCGGGCATCAGGGCACCCCTGCGAGCTTCTCAGCGGAGCAGGCAGATAATGCCGGGTTTTCAGACCCGTATCTTTTCCGTAGCTTCGGCCCGCCGCTGGGTTACAGGTGTGTGTCCGAGCGGTCAAGAGCTAATCTATTGCAACATCAGGCCCCGGTTGTTTCAGCCGGGGCCTTTTTTGCGGACCAATGCCCGGCCGGAAGCCGGCCCCGGCGGATTCCGCGTAACTTCGGGCCGTTATGGCTACGCCCGATTCTATTTCCCAGACCCTGACTCACCACCAGCTGCGCCAGACGCCCGTGCGCCGGGCCGTGCTGGCCGTGTTGTCCCGCTCCCCCTACGCCCTCTCGGGCCACGAGGTGGAGCAGCAGATCGGTGGCGAAGTAGACCGGATTACGCTCTATCGCACGCTCAAAACCTTCGAGGAAAGCGGCCTGATTCACCGCGTGATTGATACCAGCGACACAGTGCGCTACGCGGCCTGCGCCGTGGGCTGCTCCGCCCAGCAGCACCTCGACGACCACGTGCACTTCAAGTGCACCCATTGCCAGCACATTTACTGCCTCACGCAGGTGGCCATTCCGGCCGTTACGCTGCCCGCCCGGTTCGAGGCCCAGCGCCGCGACTACCTGCTGGCCGGCGTGTGCCGCGAGTGCCAGCCCTGAGTGCCCCTGACTGCCCGCCTCCCCCTCTCTTCGCCGCCCAAGGCTCCCCGCCCTGGGCTGGCAACTGCACGCAGAGGCTTCCGGCCTGTCGGGTCGGGGCAAGTGCTTCTTTCGTTGGGGCAGAAATGCGCCTGCAACTTGCTACTGACGAGCACAAGTACCAACTAACCATACGTTAAAACCACCGCCTGTTTTACCGCCGCCTGATTAGAAATATGCTCCGACAAACCAGTTGCCGGAGCCAGCCACGCGGGTGTTGCGGATGCTGCGCGTACTTGGTGCTTGATGGCCGCCGGTGGCAAGGGTGGTGTGGCCACTGCTGAGCTGCCAGCAGAGAAACCCTTGTGCTGCGCTGCGTGCTGCGGGCGGTTCCGGCCGCAGCTTACCGATAAATCAGTACTTGAGCGGTTTGGGGGCAGTACAGGCTGTGGATGGCGTTGGCGGGAAAAATAACGTAGTCGCCGGCCACGTAGTGGCGGGGCTCGTCGGCCACGGTGATATCGAGTTCCCCGCTGAGCACCACCACGAAAACATCGTGCGGGGCGTGGTGGGGGGCCATGCTCTGGCCAGCGTCAAACTGCTTATGGATGATGGTGTGGCCCTCGCGGCGCAGGAGCACGTGGGTGGTGGCGTTGGCGGAGGAGGGGTGGGCGTGCGTGCCCGCCAGCAGGCTGCCGGAGGTAACTTCCATGAGGAAAAGAGCTAGGTTAAAGGATAGAAAGGGGGTCGTGGAGGGTCCGCAGGCGGGTCTCGAAAACGTGGGCAATGCTGCCGGCCCGCAGCCGCGCCTCATCGGCCACCGGGCCGGCAAACAGGGCGTCGACGGTGTGGCAGAACAGGTGCAGCCACTGCTGAAAGTGCTCCCCGCTGATGGGAAGCGGGATATGCTTGGCGAAGGGCTGGCCCTGGTAGCGGTTGGTGTGCAGCAGCAGGCCGCTCCAGAAATCGTACATGCGCGGCAGGTGGGCCGCCCAGTTCACGTGGGCCATCTCGTTGAAAACGGGTCCCAGCAGCGGGTCGGCGTTCACGCGGTCGTAGAACCTATCGACCAGGGCCTTGATGTCGGCTTCGGTCTGGATATCGGGCAGGGTGTCGGAGGTCATGATTGGGTAGGAAACGTTTGAACGGTAGGCGAAGAGGGGGCTGCGCCAGCACTCAGGCCGCCTGCCGGAGGCACCAGGCCTGAGTGCTGGCGGCTGAACAACCGAAAGGCCCGGCCGGCGGTGCCCAGCAGTAGCAGCAGTTTTAACACTTCGGCCCCAATATAAAGATGGTGCAGGTTGCTGGCGGGCAGAGCCTGGCCGGCCAGCAGGGCCACGGCCCGCACATCGAGGGCCGGCGGCAGCCACAGCGTCTGAACCACCAGCACGGCGGCCAGCAAACCCAGCGGCAGGGCCAGATTCGTCGGCACCTTCAGGCGGAAGGCGGCCCCGGTGGCCAGCACCGCCAGCCCGATTTCCAGCTTGTTGAGGGCCTGGAACACGATACGGCCGATGCCCAGGCCCAGCGGAACGGTAATACCCGGCGCGGTGAACTTCAGCGGCGCTTCCAGAAACGAGATGCCCGCCACCAGTCCCGCCCAGAACAGCAGCGCCGCCACCAACAGAAACGACCAGGAATGACGAGCGAACATAAGCGGAACAGGTAGCAGCGTTGCGGGGTGGAGTGAGATAGGAGCAAGCTGCACTCTTGCCCCCAGCCAGAAAGCAAAGGTGCCCGCCCGCCATCCCGGATGCGCTGACGCAAATCAGGTCCCGACGTGAGGTTGGTCATCGGATGCGCCCGCGGGTGGGGGGAGCTTTGCCAGTGTTGCCTTTACCTGAAATTATGCCTGCCGTTCTTAAAGAAGCTACCGCCACTGCCGTGGCCTGCGCCCACTGCGGCGACGCCTGCCCGCGCCGCTGGCCCTGGCCGGGCTGCCCTTCTGCTGCGCCGGCTGCCGGACGGTGTACGAGCTGCTGGCGGCCAACAACCTGTGCCCCTACTACCGCCTCGACGAGCGCCCCGGTCTCAAAATCAAGGAGGTGGAGCTGCCCGGCCGCTTCGACTACCTCGCCTCGGAAACCGTGCAGGCCCAGCTGCTGAGCTTCCGCTCGGAGCAGCGCGCCCGCCTGACCGTGCGCGTGCCCCAGATGCACTGCATGTCCTGCATCTGGCTGCTGGAGCACCTGCCCCGGCTCCATCCCGGCCTCGTGGAGGCGCGGGTGCAGTTCCTGCGCCAGGAGGTGACCATTACGTACCTCACTGCCCAAACCACCCTCAAAGACGTGGTGGCCCTGCTGGCCTCGGTGGGCTACGAGCCCCAGATTACGCTGGCCGAGCTGGGCGCCCACCCCCACCGCGCCAGCCGCATGCTCTATTACCAGCTCGGGCTGGCGGCCTTCGCCTTCGGCAACGTGATGCTGCTGGCCCTGCCGGACTACTTCTCGTTTGTCGAAGATTTGCAGACTGGGTTCGGGGCCTTTTTTGGGTGGCTGAGCCTGGCGCTGGCCCTGCCAGTGCTGCTCTACAGTGCCCGCAACTTCTGCCGCTCGGCCTGGCAGGGGCTGCGCCAGGGCCATATCAACCTCGATTTTTCGATTAGCCTGGGGCTGCTGGCCTTGTTTGGAGTGAGTGCCTGGGAGGCCCTGGCGGGGCGCGGCCCTGGCGGGGCGCGGCCCCGGCTACTTCGACTCGTTTACCGGCCTGGTGTTTTTGCTGCTTATTGGCCGCTGGGTGCAGCAGCGCACCTATGATGCGCTGCGCTGCGACCGCGCATGAGCAGCATCGCCCTGAACCTGCCCGTGCCGGTGGTAGCCGAGGTAGGGCACGGCCGCGTTGCGTCCGCCGTTGCCGATGCTGTTGCGCGGCATCATCCGGCGCTGGTAGTATTGGGCCGGCCCAACTACGAAGACATTCCCGATGACTTAATCCAGACGACGGCCCTCGAATTATTGCGCCTCATTGCCTACCCGTTGCTGATCGTGCCACACACCATGAGTGGTCTCCAGCCCCTTCGCCGGGTACTGTTTGCCGTTGATGGGGAGCCGTTCAGCCTGGGCGACCACGCGGGAGCCGTGCGCCAGCTGCGTTACGGTCATCGACGCCGAAGTTACGGTGCTCTACGTGGCGCCCGATGCAGTGGAAGTAGAAGCCGAGGAGGCCACCAACCAGGCCCTGGACACCGTGTTGCGCACGGGCCTGACCATCGACCTGCCCCGGGTGAAAGTGCGCACCCTGGCCGATGCAAGTCCGGCCCGCAGAATTCTGGAAGCCGCCCGGAGCGCCGATTTTGACCTGGTCGTCGTGGTTGCGCGGCCCCGCAGCTTCTTCGGTAATCTGTTCCACCGCAGCGTTACGGCGGAAGTACTGCGCCGCAGCACCATCCCGGTGCTGGTGCTCCCCGCCGCGTAAGGAAATAGGGCAGCGTTGGCTTGCCGTAAGGGGTTTTCGCGTTTTCGGGCGGATAAGCGAAAGAGTCAGCCAACTGCTTGCAGCACCACTCAGTTACAAAGGCACTTCGCTCAATGACTGCGTTTAGGACGTTTCCTGCCTGACCTGCTGCCGGCGTTGCTGTTTCTTGCTGCTGAAAAATCCACTTATCTTCACTTCCAGCCAGTGCCCCCGAGGCCTGGAATTTTAATCACGCTTAGTTCTTCTTTCCTATGGATAACCTACTTCGTTTGATTGCCTCGCCCGGAGGCCGGGCGGCCCGCGTGGCTATCGGTACGGGCCTGATTGGCACGGGGCTGGCGCTGGGCCGCAAGGGCCGGGCGCTGGCAGTGCTGGGGCTGCTGCCCCTCTCCATGGGCGCTTTCGACTGGTGCCTGTTGGCGCCGCTCGCAGGCCTGCCCTTCGATGGGGCCCGATTGCGCGACACGCTGGCCCCCCGCCCGGCGGATGAGAAGCGCTAGTACGAGCCACCTCGGATTAGTTGCAGTAGCCTGAACCGATAACGCCCTGCCGCCGCTCCTGCTTTCAGCAGGAGCGGCGGCAGGGCGTTATCGGTTTTACGGATTTGAAGCCTGTGCGTCTTGCATGCCGGGACGGTTGGGCGTTATGCCTTGCCGGGCATCATCTCGTTGCGGGCCAGTACGGGGCAACGCAATCCTGACCGGTCCCACCGCCTACGGATGCACCAATACCCAGCCTTCGGTCTGGCGGATAATCAGCTCGCCGTTGCCGGTGGGTACGTAGGAGATGTAGGGCAGCATGTCGTCTTTAGTGAGTTTGTGGGCCTTCATGGAGTTTTCGCACTGGGCCAGAATGACGCCCGCCTGCTGCAAAGCCAGCACGTCGGCCTCGTAGGGCTGGTTCTTTTTGAACACCACCGTGCCGCCGCTGAACACGACCAGCTCCAGCTCCAGCTTGCCCTTCAGACGCGGGTCGTCCAGGGCATTCTGCATGTTGCGCAGGGTCTGGCCGATGAGCTTGGGGTCGTTGCTGTCGAGCTGGTACACGGCCCGGTAATGCTTTTTGGTGGCCGTTGCGCCCTGAAAGGTGGCGGCTTTGGCGGCGGCGGCCGCGTTGGGTGGCGTGAGGGCCACTGCGGGGGCTGGCGGGGTGGCCGGAGGTGTGGCTTCCGGCGTGGTTTGGGCCTGGGCGGTGCCGAGGGTGGCCAGCAGGGCAGCGGCGGCGAGTAGGCGGGACAGGGAGTTCATCGGCTGGCGGGGAAAGGCGTTAGAAATCATAGTTTACTATCAGGTTCAGCTGGTGCATATTCACCTTGTTTACCACGTAGCGGGCCTCGCCGTAGGTGTCGGCCAGGGAGGCTTTATAAAGGTAGAGCAGCTGACCCCGCAACCCCTTGGCCCAGCCGCGAAACGGGTAGCTGAGCCAAGCGTTGAGTTGGCTGTACGAAGGCATGCCATACTTGTTGAGGCGGAAGTTCTTCACATCGGGCAGGTAGTAGTGGCCGTAACCGACTTCCGCCTTCAGGCCCGGCACGGCCGGCACCGTGTAGCTGGCCAGCAGCGCAGCCGCGTCGAGGCCGCCGAAACCCTCCGTCCGCTCGCGGGGCAGGAAGGTGTAGAACGGCTCGCGGCCCCACTCGCGCGGAAACAGAAAGCGCCCCGTGCGGGTGATGCGGGTGTAGTTGACGCTCAGGCTCCAGGGGCCTTGTTGGTAGCCCAGGCGGCCGCTCAGCGCGTGGGCCTGGCGGCCGGGGGCGCTGTAGGCCAGGCGCGGGTCGGCGTTGCCGCCGTGGCCCACCGTGCGCTGGTAGTGGTACTGCGCGCCCAGTGTGAGCTGGCCCGCGCCCACGGCCCGACCGGTGGTCAGCTCCGTAAACAGGCTGTTGAAAAGGTTGTCGGCGTAGTAGTTCCAGGCCTGCACCTGGGTGCGGGTGCCCAGCTGCCGGCTGACGCCCAGCACGCCCAGGCCCCGGCTACTTTGGTGGCCGGCGTAGGCGGCGCGCCGGCCGGTGTCGTCCACGCCGGTCGGGTACAGGCCGATGGAATTGGCCACCGACGCCCACTCCGAAGTAGAGCGCACGGCGATGAGCGTGAGCCAGCCCGCCGTGATGCGGGTGCGGGCCAGCTCGTTCATTTCCAGCCACAGGCCCTGCGCGTAGTTGGGGCTCAGGCGGCCATCCTGCGGGTTGAGCAGGGGCGTCACGAGCAGCTGCCGGCCAAACGTAGCCACCGACTTCCGCCAGCGGTAGCGCCCGAACAGTTCCTCGGGCCGGCCCGTGAGCTGGCGGCGGGCGGGGTCACTAACATCAAACAGGCCCACTTCGTAGCGGCTCACCGCCCCGGTAGCCGCGTCGGGCGTGGCCAGGTCGTTGGAGGCCAGGTTCACCCAGAAAAAGCCGCCGGCTCCCACCGAAAAGCCGTGCAGCGGGGCCGTTTCGAACCGCGCCCCGGCCCCCAGGCCGTTGGCGTAGTAGTCGGGCAGGTCGCCCTGGTTACGGGTGGCCATGAGGTAGTTGCGCACCCGGCCGTGCCACTGCCCCCGCCCGAAAGCTTCGGCCAGCGTGCGGGCCGGCAGCGAATCGGCCCTGGCCGGGGCGGGGTAGGGCGGCAGTGCCGACCGGCCAGTGGTGGGCAGCGTGGGGGCGGGCTCGGCCTGCTGCGCCCGCGTGGCGAGGGGAGCCAGCAGCAGGGCCACCACAGCGGAACGCAGGAGAAAATTCATCAGCGGGAGTTAGTTGCTTTTGCCGGGGTGGGCATCCTCAATGGGCTGCCATGGCCCGTATTTGTGCTGCTGCACCGAAAACGCGTCGGCGTAGGGCCCAAACGGGTGGTCCACCGGCTTCTTGCTGATGTCGGGCCAGTCGTGGGTGGAAGCCGGATGCGGGCGGGGCTGCGAGTTGACGAAAGCCGCCACGTCCCAGGCCTGCTTGTTGGTGAGCTGCGGGTGGTCGAAGGTGGCGCCGTAGGGCATGGCCGCCTTCACGTATCTGGCAAAGTTGGTGACCCGGAACAGGCCCGCGCCGTCGTTGTAGCTGTGCGGCCCCCACAGGGGCGGGTACTGGTAGCCCCGGCCGTCGGCCAGCGGCTGGCCCTGGCCTTCGGGCCCGTGGCAGCTCTGGCACTTGCCGGCATACACGGCCTTGCCAATAACGGGGTCGGTGGCGCGGTCGAGGTAGGCCAGCTTCACGAAGCCCGTACCGTACACCTTCTTTCCCTTAGGAATGCCCTGGCCCACCCATTTAATGTAGGCCACCATGGCGCGCATCTCGCGGCTGCTGTCGGCCAGGGGCTGGCCGTTGAGGCTGCGCTCCAGACAGTCGTTCACGCGCTTCTCGATGCCCTCCACCTGGCCCGAGCGGGCCCGCAGCTTGGGGTAGGTGGCGGCCACGGCCAGGTAGTTGTTGGCAAAACCCTGCGTGCCGGCCTGCAGGTGGCAGTTCTGGCAGTTCATGCCGTTGGTCAGGTGCGCTACCGAGCCGGCAGGCCCCAGATACTGCGCCGTGTTAGCAATCAGGTCGCGGCCGTAGCGAATCTGGCGGCCGGCGGCCGTGCGCGGAATCAGGGCCGTGTCGGGGGCCGGGGTGGCGGGCCGGCGGTAGCTGCCGGGCGGCGGCGGGCCGTCAGTGGCCTCGTTGGCCACCACTTCGGGCGCGGCCGGGGCCGGGCCGTAGAGCTGCGTGAGCACCACGGCTACCACCAGCACCACCGCCGCTGTCAGCAGCATCAGCAGGCGCGCCAATTGAGGCAGCTGGCGCACCCGTTCTTCCGTGGGTTTCATTGGGAGAAAGGTTGAATGTGGTCGTTCTGGCGTCGCGCCTCACCCCCTGACCCCCTCTCCGAAAAGGAGATAGGGCACCGGTTTTGCCCCAGCCGATAGTCGTGAGGCTCCCCCTCTCCTTTTCGGAGAGGGGGCCGGGGGGTGAGGCGAACCGCCAGGTATTAATAAGGCAGCTTCTCGCGCAGGGCGCTATACGTCCAGGTGCCGGCCAAGGCGGCCAGAATCATCACGGCGGCCGCGCCTACGCCGCTGCCCAGCTGGGCAAACAGGGGGCCTGGGCAGGCCCCGGTGATGGCCCAGCCCAAGCCGAAAATGAAGCCGCCAATCCAGATGCCGTGGTTGAATTTCTTGTCGGAGAGCTTGATTTCCTCGCCGCTGATGGATTTCAGACGGTTGCGCTTGATGAGCTGAATCGAAATCATGCCTACCACAATGGCAGAGCCGATAACGCCGTACATGTGGAAGGCCTGGAAGCGGAACATCTCCTGAATCCGGAACCAGCTGATGACTTCGCTTTTGGTGAGGATGATGCCGAACAAGGTGCCCAGCACTAGGTATTTGAAGTATTTCATGAGAAGGAAATGAGGTCGGAATGAGGTTAAACCGAAGGGTTTGGATGGGCGGGGCGCTGGGCCAGCAGGCGTACTACCTGGGCCGGGCCGGCGTGAAAAGTGCCTTCGCGCAGCACCACGGTGGCTTCCTGATTTTCGAGCAGCGCCAGGCTGGCAAAATCAGTGGCTAGCTGGGCCGGCTCGTAGAGGAGTTCTGCCTCGCGGGGGCCGCCCGAGGCAAGGCCAAGCTGCCGGGGATTAAAGGCCTCCAGAATAAGGTGGCCGCCGGGAGCCAGACTGGCCGCCGCGGCCGCGTGCACCGCCTGCCGGTCGTCGGGGGGCAGGTGGGCGTAAATCAGCCCGATGGCATCGTAGTAGCCGGGCCGCTGCCAGGCCAGGTCGGTCAGGTCGGCTACCTGGTAATCGACGCGCACGCCCTGGGTGGCCGCCAGGCGCTGGGTTTTGGCCCGGCCTTCGTCGCTGAAATCCACGGCCGTAACCTGCCAGCCCTGGCGGGCGGCGTACACGGCGTTGCGGCCCTCACCCTCGGCCAGCAGCAGTAGGCGGCCGGGCGGCAGCGCGGCAAGCTGCCGGCGGAAATAGGCGTTGGGCTCGGTGCCGTAGGCGTAGGTTTCGGACTCGTAGCGGGCATCCCAGAAATCAGCGGCGTGCGTCATAGTCGGCAGTTAAAACAGCATGGGATAAATCACCCAGGTCATCAGCAGGCCACCGGCGAAGAAGCCGATAACAGCCACCAGCGACACCCACTGCAAATTGGAAAGGCCCGAAATGGCGTGGCCCGAAGTGCAGCCCCCGGCGTAGCGCGTGCCGAAACCCACCAGAAAGCCGCCAAACACCATGAAAAACCAGCCCTTCCAGTTGGCCAGGTTATCAAGCGAAAACAGCTCGCGCGGCAGCAGACCCGAGAAATCGGTGAGGTGCAGCTCGGTTTTGAGGTCCTGAATGGTTTCGGGCGAGATGCCTACCATGTCGGGGTAGCCCATGAGCCGGTAGCCTATAAAGCCCCCCAGCGCCACGCCCAGTACAAATACCAGGTTCCAGATTTCGGCCCGCCAGTTGTAGGTCAGGAACGGGATGCCGGCCGGCACGCAAGCCGCGCACACGTGGCGCAGCGAGGAGCTGATGCCCAGCGCCTTATTGCCGATGAGCAGCAGGGCTGGCACCGTCAGGCCAATCAGGGGCCCGGCCACGTACCAGGGCCAGGGCTTTTGAAGAAGTTCAAGCATGATAATCAGTTAAAAAGGAGTGTCCGGCCCGGCTCAGAGCCAGACACTCGGAAAAGGAGATTTGAGGCCGGCTACTTGGTCGTGAGCGGCTCAGGCCAGTCGAGCACCCCGCCCAGCAGGTTGCTCACGTTGGCGAAACCGGTTTTGGTGAGCTGCCCGGCCGCGCTGGCCGAGCGGGCTCCGCTGCGGCAGTACACGTAAGTGGGCGCGTCTTTGTCGAGGGCGGCCATGCGCTGGGCAAAGTCGGGCGCGGTGACTTCGATGTTCACGGCGCCGGGCAAATGGCCCTGGGCAAACTCCTCGGGGCGGCGCACATCCACGAGCACCGCGCCAGGCTGGCGCAGGCCCTCGGAAAATTTCGCGGGGGTGAGATTATGAAAAGCCGGAGCAGAAGATTTCAGGAAGTCAAACATGGCGTGGGATTTTGAAAGAGTTAATGGAGGAAAGCTGCCTGTCATGCTGCGCACCCTGGCTCAATCCGCCACATGCTCAGCATGACGGGCTACTTATAGTAAAGGCAGAATTAGTGAGCCGCCTCAGCCTTTTGGAAAGACTTCACAGCCTCGCTCAAATCCAATACTTTGGTATCGGGCAGGGCGGGGGCCACAATGCTGCTGCCAGCCGCCGAGCGGTAACCGCCAGCGCAATGCACCACCACGGGCTTGCCGGCCGGAATCTCGCCCACCCGCTCGCGCAGCTCGGGCAGCGGCACGTTGATGGCGTTGGCGAACAGCGGCTCCGATTTCACCTCCGAGGCATTGCGGATATCCACGATGGTGTAGTTCTCGGGGTGCTGGCGGAAGGCCTCCACATCCATTTCGGGCATGGTTTCCTTGGTGGAAGGCGTGCCTACTAGTGCGCCCTTAATCAGGGGCTCATAGCCAATCTTGGCCGTTTTCTGAATCAAATTGGTCAGCGTGGCCTCGTCGGCGGCCAGCAGGTAGAACGATTCCTCCGGGCCTACAATGGAGCCCAGCCAGGTTTCGAACTTGCCGCCCTGCTGGATGTTGATGGCGCCGGCCACGTGGCCTTTTTTGAACTCGCCTTCGGGGCGCGTATCCACTACCACCACACCGGCTTCCAGCTTGGCGTCGGCAGCCAGGCGGGGCGCTTTGGCGATGCTGGGGGCGAAGGCGGGCGCGCCGGCCTTGTTCAGGTCCACGTCGTAGCCGAAGTACTTGGGAATGAACGGCTGGTCAGCCAGCAGCTCCTTCACAAAGTCCTCTTCCGACTGCGGGCGCAGGGCGTAGTTGCCGGCCTTTTCGGCCCCGATGGTGCTGCTGTTGGCCGAGTTGGTGGCCTTGCTGCAGAGCGAGCCCGCGCCGTGGGCGGGGTACACCAGCACGTCGTCGGCCAGGGGCATGAGCTTCTCGCGGGTGCTGTGGTACATCTGGCGGGCCAGCTCCTCGCGCTTGGCGGTCATGTTGCCGGCTTTTTCGCGCAGGTCGGGCCGGCCTACGTCGCCGATGAGCAGCGTGTCGCCCGTGAACACGGCCACGTCTTTGCCCTCGTGGCTGAGCACGGTGCTCACCGAGTCGGGCGAGTGACCGGGCGTGTTCAGGGCCCGGAACGTGAGCTTGCCCACCGTGAACGACTGGCCCTCGTCAAACGCTTCGTGGTCGTATTCGGCCCCCAGCAGCTTGCTGACGCGGATAACGGCGCCGGTTTTCTGCGCAATTTCCAGGTGCGACGACACGAAGTCGGCGTGGGGGTGGGTTTCGAGCACGCACACGATTTTGGCGTCGTGCTGCTTGGCAAAATCATAATATTGCTGCGGGTCGCGGGCGGGGTCTACCAGCACAATTTCGCGGGCGCACTCGCTGAGGACTGCGTAGGAATAATGCGCGAGGCCTTTGTCTTCAAACTGTTCGATTTTCATGTCGTTAGGCATAAAGAGTGGGAAAGAAAGCAGGTTAGGATTGGTGAAACAGGAGTTCTTTGACGAGAATAAATGTGCCCATGGCCAGCGTGAACCAGCCGAAAGCGGGCTTCAGCTTGGCGCCCGGAATGAAGCGGGCCAGGTAGGTGCCCAGCACGATGCCGCCGAGGGCGAAGGACAAGAAACCCAGGATGAAGGGCCACGCAATGGGGGTGCCCGCGCTGAGGTCGCCGGTGAAGCCGATGAGCGAGTTCAGGGCGATAATTGCCAGCGAGGTGCCCACGGCCAGCTTCATGGGCAGGCGCGCGCCCAGCACCAGGGCCGGAATGATGAGGAATCCTCCCCCCGCGCCCACGAAGCCTGTGAGCGCGCCCACCACCAGGCCAATGCCCAGAATGAGCGGGTAGTTGAAGGCGTGCTTCTGGTGCAGCTCGCCATCCAGAACTTCTTCGGCCTGCTTGCTGCGAATCATGGAAACGGCCGCGCCGACCATCAGGACGGCGAAGGCCACCAGTACCAGCAGGTCTTTGGTAAACAGGATGCCGCCCACCGTAAACAGCTCGTGCGGGATGGCCGGCATGAGCACCTTGCGCACCAGAAATACCGAGGCCAGCGAGGGAATCAGAAAGACTACCGCCGTTTTTAGCGACACCAGGCCCTTGCGGAAGTAGCCCACCGCGCCCAGTACCGACGTGCTGCCCACCACAAACAGCGAGTAGGCCGTACTCAGCACCGGGCTCACGCCCATCAGGTACACCAGCACGGGGACAGTGAGAATGGAGCCCCCACCGCCCATGATGCCGAGCGAAAGGCCAATGAAAATGGCGGCGAAGTAACCGATGTAGTGCAACATATTGGAAAGCGTAAACGAAAAAGGAAGTAGAAGCGGTAACGTATGAATCTATGAAAGGTTGTTCATGTGTAGTGCCAAAAAAAAGCCGGCCCCTACAAAAAGGTGCAGCCGGCCAGGCACTGAATCACATCAATAACCTCGCGCATCTTCAGTGAGTAGTAAATGTTTTTGCCCTCGCGGGTGCTGCTCAGAATGCCCTTCAGCTTCATGCCCGAAAGGTGGTGCGACAGCAGGCTCTGCTCCACATTCAGCTTCTCGCTGATGTCCGTCACCGACAGGCTTTCCTGCGCCGCCAGCAACTGCACGATGGCAATGCGGGTAGGGTGGGCGGTAACCTTCAGAATGAAAGCCACTTTTTCCATTTTCTCAATGGAAAGACCCATGTCAACAGTAAGAGTGGAGGTAGCAGGTAGCATTACGGGAGCAAATATATGAACAACTTATCATACATACAGCCGTAAGCCCCCATAAGTTCACGAGGTTCTATTATTTCTCCGGTGGTCAACTATTTCCCGTCTGTCATCCTGAGCTTGCGAAGGACTTTCTCACGATTGCACCCGCTAAACAACCCGAGGTATGCGGACTGGCGAAGGTCCTTCGCAAGCTCAGGATGACAGACAGAGAAACGTATGAATCTTCAGACGCCTTACCACCCCGCTCTTCCAACCCACATGAAAACCGCTTCCATCCTTTCAAAAAGCAGACGGCCGGGCTTCTCCGCCACTTTCATGCTGGGCGCATCGCTGCTGCTGGCGGCCTGCAACTCCGCCCCAAAACAGGAGGAAAAAGCCGCCGCTGCCGCACCTGGCACCGTCAGCGGCACCTTCACCATCCTGCACACCAACGACATCCATGGCCGGCACCGGCCCTTTACCGTGGCGCCCGGCAACGCCACCTCCCAGACCGGCGACGCGGGCCGGTCGGCCAGCTCGTTTGCGCACGCAGGCACCGTGGGGGGCTTTGCCCACCTGGCCACCGCTGTGGCGCAGGTGCGGCAGCAGCGCGGGCCGGCCAACGTGCTGCTGCTCGACGGCGGCGACACCTTTGGCGACGACTTTGTAGCCAACCAGACCAAAGGCGCCGCCAACATTCGCCTGATGAACGCGCTGGGCTACCAGTTCATGGCCCTGGGCAACCACGATTTCGACTACGGCAGCGCCCGCACCCGCGAGCTGCAGCAGCTGGCCCGCTTCCCCATGCGCGGGGCCAACGTAACCGACAAGGCCACCGGCGAGCCCTTCCTCGGCGACCCCACCCAGGTGTTTACCGTGGGCGGGGTGCGCGTGGGCATCCTGGCCCTAACCTACCACAACACGGGCCTCACCGGCAACCCCAAAAACACCGCCGAGCTCACCTTCAGCAGTGGCCTGGAAGCTGCCCGCCGCTACCTGCCGGGTCTGCGCGCCCGCGCCGATGTGGTGGTGGTGCTCTCGCACCAGGGCACGAAGGTGGATGAGCTGCTGGCCCGCGAGGTGCCGGGCATCGACCTGATTGTGGGCGCCCACTCGCACGACCTGATTACGCCGCCCCGGCAGGTAGCCGGCGTGTGGGTGGTGCAGGCCCTGTCCGATGCCGCCGTGCTCGGCCAGCTCACCGTGCAGGTGCAAAACGGCCGCCTGACCAACGTGGAGGGCATCGCGCCCACGCTCTGGACCGACCAGTACCCCGCCGACCCGGCCGTGGCCGCCCTCGTCGATTCGCTGCGCGCGCCCTACCGGGCGCAGCTGGAAGAAGTGCTGGCCACCGCCACTGGCCGCATCGGCCGGCAGTACAAGTCGGCCAGC
Source organism: Hymenobacter rubripertinctus (assembly GCF_003583925.1). Classification (GTDB taxonomy): domain Bacteria; phylum Bacteroidota; class Bacteroidia; order Cytophagales; family Hymenobacteraceae; genus Hymenobacter; species Hymenobacter rubripertinctus. Next base: position 81,256 of record NZ_QYCN01000029.1, read on the forward strand.
CCTTTCGACCAGCTGGCCGGCGAGTTGCTGCGCGAAGCCACGAAGGCCGAAGTCACCTTTTTGCCCGGCGTGGGCTACGGCGTGTCGCTCGAAACCGGCCCCATCACCCGCGAAGCCCTCTACACCCTGCTGCCGCACCCCTCCAAGCTGGTGACGATGACGCTGACCGGCGCGCAGCTGCTGGCCCTGCTGGAGCAAAGCGCCACCAACCTCAACCCCGGCGACGACCTCAAGCGGGTAGGGGGCCTCATCCAAAGCAGCGGCCTGGCCTGGACCGCCGACCTCGGCCGCCCAACCGGGCAACGCGTGAGCGGTGTGCAGGTAAACGGCCAGCCCCTGGCCGCCACCCGCGCCTACCGCGTGGTGACGCACAACGGCATGCTCAGCGGCATCCACCGCTACACCACTTTCGCCCAGGGCCAGCAGATTGAGAAGCTGGAGAAGGGCGTGACAGAGGTGGTAGAAGCCGGCCTGCGCCGCCGTGGTAAAGTAGCGCCGCCGGTGCTGGCGCGGGTGGAGATTGTGGCTGCCAAGTAGCGGATTTATTGGGGGGATAAGCACCGCACCGGGCGTGGCGGCATGAACTTTGTTTGCCCCGGTAGCCGTTGGGTATGGCAATAAGGCTGTTTTAGGGGAGTTGAGGTGAACTGGTGCAAACGGCGCGAACGGTCGCCTCACCCCCCGGCCCCCTCTCCGAAAAGGAGAGGGGGAGCCATACGATTATTGGCCGAGGCAAGACCGGTGTCCCCTCTCCTTTTCGGAGAGGGGGTCAGGGGGTGAGGCGTACGCCAGAACAAGACGCCTGTTAAGCAATCAAAATGCATCAATGACAGCCTAACTATTCCCCAAAATTCCCGGAAAAACCCTGCACCCAAACCCCCTTTTTAGCCCCCTTTAGCCCACCTGTTGGTCGCCACCAAAAAAAAATGGCGCAACTTTGCACCGTTCGTACTGCTCTATGCCGCGTTTCCTGTCCCATTTGCTGTTGCTGATTTATGCGGGGGTTTTCCTGCATTGCCAGCCCCTGCCCGGGCCGGCCGCCAGCGTAGCGAGTACTTCGGACTCGCCGCAGGAGCAGTCCGGCACCGGCCTCTGCAAAAAGAAGCTGCAAACGGTGCAGGCCGACCCTGCGACCGTGAAAGCGCTGGCGGCCAAGCAGCATCCGCTACCGCTGGACCTGTGCCTCGGCGGCGACTTTGCGGCGCTGTATTTCGGCCTGCTTTTCCCGGCCGACCAGCCCACCATCACCCCCGCCCGCGGCCCCGATGCCGGCCCCGCGCAGGTATTTGCCAACCACCCCAACAAGGCTCCGCCCGTCCGTTTTTCTTAGGAAAAGCGCGGAGGAGCCGGGTGCCATACCCGGCTGACTGCCCCGTTTGACGGGTGCGGTAGCCGGTTTTTTTTATGCCCTGACCGGCCCGGGCGCGGCACCAGCCGCGCCACCTGCTCCTTCGGTTTCGTGCCGAAAGGCAACCCCGTATTTTCCTGAGAATCCCCAGCAAATCTGCCCCTAACTGGCCGAGCCGCACCACCATGCGCGCGTTTCCGGCCCGGATTTCTGTCACGACTTCTTCGGACTCCATGCTTTTTTCTTGCCTAGCCGCCCGTTGGCGGCAACCTCTGGCGACGTGGCACCTAACCGGCGCACTGCTGCTGCTGGCCATGGCCGGCCAGGCCCAACCGGCTCCCGCGCCATCCGCTGTTGCCCAACCCATCTCCCTCACCCAGGCGCTGGAACTGGCCCGCCGAAATGCCCCCCACCTGCAAGCCAAAGCCTATCAGGTGCAGGCCGCCGAGGCCGACATCACCCAGGCCCGCACCCAGCGCCTGCCCTCGGTGCGGCTGAGCGGCCAGGTTAGCTACGGCTCGACCAATGCCGTGGCGGGCACCATTCTGCCCATCGGCACCGTCATTCCCAGCAACGGCACGCTGGCCGGGGTCAACTCCTACAACGCCGTGTTTGGCAGCATGGGCACGGCCCTGGCCGAGTGGAGCCCCGTCACGTTTGGCCAGTACCCGGCCCAGCTGGCCCGCGCCGAGGCGGCCCGCGGCTATGCCCAGGCCGATGCCGACAACGAGTGGTTCACCCAGCAGCTGCGCGTGGCCCAGACCTACCTCGACCTGCTGGCTACCCAAAGCCTGCGCCGGGTGCGCGAGCAGGACGTGCGCCGCGTGGGCACGCTCGAAAAGACCATCACCCGGCTGGCCCTCAACGGCCTGCGGCCCGGCGTCGACAGCACCCTGGCCCGCGCCGCCGAGGCCCAGGCGCGGCTGGCCCTCATCGCGGCCCGCGAGCAGGAAGCCGACCGGCAGGCCCGCCTTTCCACGCTGCTCGGGCAACCCGGCCGCCGCTGGCAGCCCGACACGGTGTACAACGCCCGCCTGCCGCTTGCGCTGGCCCTGCCGCCGGCCACCCACCCCACGCTGGGCCTGCAGCAGCGGGCCGTGGAGTTGGGCCAGGCCCGCGAAACCAGCATCCGGCGCAGCTACCGGCCCCGGCTCTCGCTGCTGGGCGCCACCTGGGGGCGCGGCTCGGGCATCGGCTACAATGGCCAGACCGATTACGGCCTGGGCGGGGCCGCGCCCACCCGCTTCAACTACGCGCTGGGCGTGGGCCTCGTGTTTGACGTGCTGGACTGGCCGCGCCTGCGGGCCCAGGCCCGGGCCGAAAACCTGCGCACCCAGGGCCTGCAGGCCGAATACCGCCAGCAGCAGCTGGAGCTGAGCAACCAGGCCACCCTGGCCGAACAGCGCCTGGCCCTGGCCGCCGACCGCGCCCGCCAGGCCCCGGTGCAGCTCGCGGCTTCCCGCCAGGCCTACCGCCAGAAGCTGGCCCTTTATGATGCCGGCCTGGCTACGGTGGTCGATGTGACGCAGGCCCTCTACGCCCTGCAGCAGGCCGAGCAGGACCAGGTGCTGACGGCCAACGCGGCCTGGCAGGCGGTGCTGCTGCAAACGGCCGCCGCCGGCGACTTCTCCTTCTTTTTCACGCACCTCACTCCCTAGCCGCATGTACGAACTCATCCGCTCGGCCCTGCAGCGGCCTATTACCGTGGTGGTGGCCATGCTGGCCATCCTCTTTTTCGCCTTTGCCGCCGTGCGCAGCATTGCCGTCGATATTTTCCCGGCCATGGACGTGCCGGCCATCTACGTGGCCGAGCCCTACGGCGGCCTCTCGCCCGAGCAGCTCGACGGCTTCATGGCCAACCAGTTCCAGAACAACTTCCTGTTCGTGTCGGGCGTCAAGAAGATTGAAACCAAGAGCATTCAGGGCCTCACGCTCATCAAGCTCTCCTTTTACCCCGGCACCGACATGGCCCAGGCCGCCGCCGAGGTGGCCACCCAGGTGTCGCGGGCCACGGCCTTTATGCCGGTGGGCACGCTGCCCCCGCAGGTGGTGCGCTTCGATGCCAGCTCGCTGCCGGTGGGCCAGCTCGTGCTCGAAAGCGAGCAAAGCTCGCTCACCCAGCTCCAGGATTTGGCCGCCAGCCGCATCCGGCCCATGTTCACCACCATTCCGGGCGTTACCTCCACGGCCCCGTTCGGCGGCAACATCCGCACCATTGTGGTGCGGGCCGACCCCGGCAAGCTGCGCAGCTACCAGCTCACGCCCGACGACGTGGTGAAGGCCATTGTGAGCAGCAACCAGCCCTCGGCGGCCGGCAACGTGAAGATGGGCGACATGGCCTACATGGCCCCGGTAAACTCGCTGATTGAGAACCCCGCCGACTTCCTCGACGTGCCCCTGAAAACCGGCGCCGGCCCCGGCGTGTACCTGCGCGACGTGGCCACGGTGGAGGACGCGGCCGACGTAACCACGGGCTACGCCGTCATCAACGGCAAGCGCGCCATCTACATGCCCGTCATCAAAAAGGCCAATGCCTCGACCCTGAAAGTGGTGCAGGACGTGAAGGACAAGCTGCCCACCCTGCGCGCCCTGCTGCCCGAAGACGTGAAGCTGAGCTACGCCTTCGACCAGTCGGTGTACGTGGCCAACTCGCTCAAAAGCCTGGTGACGGAGGGCATTCTCGGGGCCGTGCTCACGGGCCTGATGGTGCTGCTGTTTCTGCGCGACTGGCGCAGCGTGCTCATCGTCATCACCACCATTCCGCTCTCGGTGCTCTCGGCCGTTATCCTGCTGAACCTGTTCGGTCAGACGCTCAACATCATGACCCTGAGCGGGCTGGCCCTGGCCATCGGCGTGCTGGTGGACGAGGCCACGGTGACCATCGAAAACATCCACCAGCACCTGGAAACGGGCAAGAACAAGGCCCAGGCCATTTGGGACGCGGCCCGCGAAATTGCCCTGCCCAAGCTCCTGATTCTGCTCTGCATCCTGGCCGTGTTCGCGCCGGCTTTGGTGATGGAAGGCGTGCCGCGGGCCATGTTCCTGCCCTTGTCGCTGGCCGTGGGTTTTGCCATGGTGGCCTCGTTTCTGCTCTCGCAAACGCTGGTGCCGGTGATGGCCAACTGGCTGATGAAAGACCACGCCGCCGACGGCTCGCACGCCGAAAAGGCCCCGGACACCGGTTTCTTTGCCCGTTTCCGGGCCGGCTACCAGCGCCTGCTCGTGCGCACCCAGGGCCGGCAGCGGGGCCTGGTGCTGGGCTACCTCACGCTGAGCGTGGTGGTGGTGGCGGCGGGCTTCGCCCTTATCGGCACCGATATTTTCCCGCAGGCCAACAGCGGCCAGTTCCAGCTGCGCCTGCGCGAAAAAGTGGGCACCCGCCTCGAAAAAACCGAGAAAACGGTGGCCGCTGTGCAGGCCATCATCAACAAAGAAGTGGGGCCGGCCAACGTGGAAATCTCGTCCACGTTCGTGGGCACCCAGCCGGCCAGCTTCGCCGTCAATTCGGTGTTTGTGTTCACCACCGGCCCCCACGAGGCCATTATGCAGGTGGCCCTGCGCGAAGGCGTGCACGTGAAGCTGCCCGCCCTCAAGGAGCGGCTGCGGCGCGAGATTCTGCGCCAGTACCCCGGTTTACAGCTTTCGTTTGAGCCCATCGAGCTGGTAGAAAAGGTGATGAGCGACGGCGCGCCCACGCCCATTCAGGTGAACGTGGGGGGCAAAAACCTGCTCGAAGCCGCCGGCCACGCCCGCAAGGTGCTGGCGCAGCTGCAGCAGATTCCGTACCTGCGCGACGTGCAGATTGCCCAGCCCCTGCAGTACCCGGCCCTGCGCATCGACGTGGACCGGGAGCGGGCCGCCCAGTTCGGGCTCACCAGCCAGGAAATCACCCAGTCGGTGGTGGCCGCCACGTCGTCGTCGCGCTTCACCAGTAAAAACCTGTGGCTCGACCCCAAATCGGGGCTGGGCTACCAGGTGCAGGTGCAGCTGCCCGAAGACCAGCTCACGCAGCTACAGGACTTGGAGGCGCTGCCGGTGAAAGCCGGGCAGGCGCGCCCGACCATCGGCGAAGTGGCCACCATTTCGGCCCGCATGATGCCCGGCCAGATTGACCGCCAGGGACCTTACCGGCTGGTGAGCATCACGGCCAACGTGCACGAGCAGGACCTGGGCACCTCCGCGCAGGCCGTGCGCCAGTCGCTTAAACAGGCCGGCGAGCCCCCGCGCGGGGTGGTAGTGAACCTGGTGGGCCAGCCCCAGCTGCTGGCCGAAACCATGAGCAGCCTGCAAACCGGCCTGGGCATGGCCATTGTGGTGATTTTTCTGCTGCTGGCCGCCAACTTCCAGAGCTTCCGCCTCTCGCTGGTGGTGCTGTCGGTGGTGCCGGCCGTGGTGGGCGGCTCGCTGCTACTGCTGCTGGCCACCGGGGCCACGCTCAACCTGCAGTCCTATATGGGTATGATTATGAGCGTGGGCGTGTCGGTGGCCAATGCCATCCTGCTCATTACCAGCGCCGAACACCTGCGCCACGAGCACCGCGACGCCCTGCAAGCCGCCCGCCGGGCGGCCGATACCCGCATCCGCCCCATCCTCATGACCAGCATTGCCATGATTGCCGGCATGCTGCCCATGGCCTCGGGCCTGGGCGAGGGCGGCGACCAGATTGCCCCGCTGGGCCAGGCCGTTATCGGCGGGCTCATTGCCTCCACGCTGGCCTCGCTGCTGGTGCTGCCCCACGTGTTCGGCTGGGCCATGGGCCGGGTTGGTTTCGCGTCGGTATCGCTGCTGCCCAAGCGCACCCGGCAGGCGGCTTAACTCCTATTAGTTTCTCTCTTTTGAACTTCTTATGACTGATTATCTGAACCTTACTACTGGACTGCGCCAGCGCGTGGCCCCGCTGCTGGCCGGCCTGGCCCTGGCCGGCTGCACTTCCGCCACCGATGATTCGGGCGCGGCCGAAGCGGCCGCCAAGCCGGCGGCCCCGGTGGTGGCGCCCGTCGCCACGTTCACGCTCGGGGCCGCGCCGGCCGTGCGCCGCCTGCGCCTGTCCGGCGAGCTCAAGCCCTTCGAGCAGGTCGATATTTTCCCCCGGGTGGGCGCTTTCGTCAAGCAGGTGCTCGTTGACCGGGGCACCCGCGTAGCCAAAGGCCAGACCCTGGCCCTGCTCGAAGCGCCCGAGCTGGCCGCCCAGCTGGCCCGGGCCACCTCGCGCTGGCAGGCCGCCCAGGCCAAGCTCTCGGGCACCAAAGCCAGCTACGAGCGCCTGCTGCGCACCAGCCAGGAGCCCGGCACCATCTCGCCCAACGACCTGGAGCGCGCCCGCGCCGACATGCAGGGCGACCAGGCCAACGTGCAGGCCGCCCGCTCCGAGCTGCAGGCCAGCCGCGAGCTGAGCAACTACCTGGTGGTGCGGGCTCCGTTTGCCGGCGTCATTACGGCCCGCAACGTGTCGGCCGGGGCGCTGGTGGGGCCGGGCGGGGGCCAGCCGGCCAGCCCGCTTTTCTCGCTCGAAAACAACCGCACCCTGCGCCTGGAAGTGGCCGTGCCCGAAGCGGCGGCCGGCCAGTGGCTGCAGCCCGGCGCTGCGGTGCCGTTCACGGTGCCCGCCTTCCCCGGCCAGACTTTTACTGGCACCTACCGCCGCCACGCCGACCGCCTGAGCCAGAGTGTGCGCTCCGAGCTGGTGGAAATGGACGTGCCCAACGCCGCCGGCCAGCTCAAGGCCGGCATGTACGCCCAGGTGCTGGTGGCCCTGCCCACCGCCGCCAGTGGCCGGGCCGTGCCCGTTTCGGCCGTGTTCGCGCGCCCCGACCAGCCCCAGCAGAGCCAGGTAATCCGGGTGCAGGATGGCCGGGCGCAGTGGGTGCCGGTGCGCCGCGGGCCGCTGCTCAGCCGCGACTCGGTGGAAATCTCCGGCGCGCTCACGCCCGGCGACGTGCTGGTGCGCGAGGCCTCCGGGCAGCTGGCCGATGGCCAGCCCGTAACCGTCGCCAAGCCCAAACCCGCTGGTGCGTAACAAATGAAACTTTGTTCATATTAACTTTGTCGTCTCTTTAAATCCCTCAACTATGAATCGCAAAACCCTCATCTCCTGGCTCCCGCTGGCCCTGTTCGCTCTCGTTATGTTCTCGCCCCTGCGGCCCATCGTGCTCGGTGGCCTGCAGCGCGGCCTGCTGGCCACCGGCCTCATGAAGGCCGACGTGCCCGTGGCGCCCGCTACCGCCACACCGGTGGCGCTTACCAATGGTAGCGCCTACCCCCATAACCTGCCGCTTACTACGCTCGACGGCAAAGCCGTGAACCTGAGCGAGCTGAAAGGCAAAGTGGTGTTTGTGAACCTGTGGGCCAGCTGGTGCCCGCCCTGCGTGGCCGAAATGCCGGGCATTTACGCCCTCTATAACAAGGTAGACCACTCGAAAGTGGCCTTCGTGATGCTCTCGCTTGATGAGGACCCGGCCAAGGCCCGCAAATTTGTGCAGAAACGCGGCTACACCTTCCCCGTGTACCTGCGCACGGCCGAGCTGCCCGCCCCGTTCAACTCCAGCGCCATCCCTTCCACCGTTATCCTCGGCCCCGACGGGCAGGTAGCGGCCCGCCACGATGGTATGGCCGAGTACGACACGCCCGAGTTCCTGGCCGCGCTGAACAACCTGGCCAAGTCGGCCCGGTAACGCGGCGGGGAGACCATCGAGGTGGTGCAGCAACGTGCCCGGCCTGCAAGGTTGGGCACCTGCCGCAGCTTGGGCAAGCTCGCGATTCTTCGTTTTTGGAAGCCCCCGCCCCTACCCCGTTCCCACCGAGCGGCCGACCTCTGTTGGCCGCTTGCTTAAGCTGGCAGCTGGCTGACACCTCATTATTCGACTTTTTCCTTCCTTCTATGCCCACCACGCTCACCCTGTTCCAGCTCAACGATGTGCACGGCTACCTCAACCTGCACCAGGAAGCCTTTTTCGGCCCCACCGGCCTTGAGTACCGCCGTTGCGGCGGCTATGCCCGCATTGCCACGCGCCTGCGCGAGCTGCGGGCGCAGCACCCCAACCACCTGCTTTTCGATGGCGGCGACACCTTCCACGGCACCCGGCCAGTGGTAGCCACCGAGGGCGGCATCCTGCCCCCCATCCTCAACGAGCTGGGCATTGCGGCCATGACGGCGCATTGGGAGTTTGCCCACGGTCCGGCCCGGCTCCGGGAACTGGTAAGCCAACTCAACTACCCACTGCTGGCCGCCAACATCTACCACGAGGATAGCGGGGAGCTGGCCTACGCCCCCACGCTGCTGCTGGAAACGGCAGGGCTGCGCGTGGGCATCATCGGGCTGGCCTGCCCTATCGTCGACAAGACGATGCCGGCCCACTTCAGCACCGGCCTGCGCTTCACCAACGGCGTAGCCGAGCTACCGGGCCACGTGCAACGCCTGCGCAACGAGGAGCGCGCCGACGTGATTATCCTGCTCTCACACTGCGGCTTTCCGCAGGATGTAGCCCTGCTCGAAGACTGCCCCGGCATTGACGTGTGCCTGAGCAGCCATACCCATAACCGGCTCTATAAGCCTTTCGAGGCGGGCGGGGCGCTGGTAATCCAGTCCGGCTCCCACGGCTCGTTTCTGGGCCAGCTCACCCTCACGGTGGAAGCTGGCCGCGTGGTTTCGCACACCCACGAGCTGCATGAAATTAGCGAAAGCATAGCCCCCGACGCCGCTTTGCAAACCCGCATCGACGCGGCGCTGGAGCCCTTTGCCGCCCTCAATGAAACAGTAGGCACCACCGACACCGGCCTGCACCGGCTTACGTCGGTGGAGTGCCCGGCCGATGATTTCCTGCTGGCCAGCCTGCAAGCCCTGGTGCCGGCCGACCTGTATTTCTCCAACGGCTGGCGCTACGGCGCGCCCATCGCGCCCGGTCCGGTACTGCTCAACGACCTCTACGACCTGGTGCCCATGGACCCCGAAATTCAGACCGCGGAGCTCACGGGGGCCGAGCTGCACGAGATGCTCGAAAAGAACCTCGAAGGCACCTACAGCCAGAACCCGCTGCACCAGATGGGCGGCTACGTGAAGCGCACCCTAGGCCTGAAAGCGTACTTCAAAGCCGAAAACCCCAAAGGCAGCCGCCTGCAGGCCGTGTTCGTGCAGGGCAAGGCACTGGACCCGGCCCGCACCTATTCAGCGGCCTTCATCACCTCGCAGGGCGTGCCGCCCAAGTTTGGCCGCAACCGCCAAAAAACCGGGCAGCACATTGTGGCCGCCATGCGTACCTACCTGGCGCAACACCGCCCGCTGGTAGTGCAGCCGCACGACACGTTTATCGTCGTCTGAGGGACGCGCCGGGCGGCCTCGGGCGGACGAGTGAGCCAGCCCAGAGCAACCGGCTGTTGGGCGCGGGTTGAGCCTGGGGTACACATATTGCTCAGCCCGAGGTTTTGCGGTAGCGCCACACGGCCAGGGCATTCACCGTGAGGGCCAGTAGCAGCAGGGCTCCCAGTGGCCCGGCAATGTCGCGCGCGGTACTGCCCTTGAGCAGCACCATGCGGGCGATGCGGATGATGTAGGCCAGGGGGTTGAGCCGGTCGAGGGCCTGGGCCCAGGCCGGCATGTACTCGATGGGCGTGAACAAGCCGCTGAGCAGCACGAAGATGATGAGGAAGAAAAACGCCACGAACAGCGCCTGCTGCTGCGTACGGCTGCTGGCCGAAATCAGCAGGCCGATGCCCAGCGGCACGGTGAGGTAGAGGGCGGTGGCGGCGTAGAGCAGCGGCAGGCTGCCCACCAGCGGCACCTGAAACACCAGCCGCGCCACCAGCAGCCCCACGCTGAGCTGGTAGAAGCCCGCCAGCCAGAACGGCAGCAGCTTGCCCAGCATAAACTGCCACTTGCGAATGGGCGTGACGTTGAGTTGCTCGATGGTCCCGATTTCCTTTTCGCGCACGATGTTGAGCGTGGCCAGAAACATCACAATCAGCGTCATAATCTGGAAAATGAGCCCCGGCACCATGAACGTTTTGTAGTTCAGGCGCGGGTTGTACCAGTAGGCCGGCACCACCTCCAGCCCCCCGCGCCCGGCCAGCACGGCCGCCACCGTGGCGGGCCGGGCCTCGCCCTGGTACGCCTGCACGATGCTGGCCGCGTAGCTGCCTGCCAGCCCGGCCTTCACGCTGTTCAGGGCATTTACCAGCAGCTGCACGTCGGCCCGGCGCTCGCGCACCAGCGCCCGCTCGAAGTGGCGCGGCACCACCAGCACTACGTCGGCGCGGTCGCGTAGCAGGTCCTGCTCGGCGGCGCGCACCGAGGGGCGCACGGCCACCAGCCGGAAGTAGGGCGTGTACTGAAACTTATCGACCAAGCGGCGGGCGGCCGGGCTGTGGTCCTGGTCTACCACCACCAGGTTGAGGTTGCGGATTTCGTAGTTGGCCGCGTTGGAGAGCACCAGCAGCTGCACCACCGGCGCCAGCAACAGCAGCAGCAGCGTGCGGTTGCGGCGCAGCTGATGAAATTCCTTTTCGAGCAAAAACCAAACGATGCGCATGAGCAGCTTGCAGTTAAGATGGTATCAGGCCAGCCGGCTTTTGAGGGAGCGGAAGGCCAGCAGCAGCAGCCCGGCGGCCAACGCCAGCAGGGCGGCGGTTTCGGGCCACAACTCGCGCAGGCCCAGGCCCTTTATCATGATGCCCTTGAGAATGTCGATGTAGTAGCGGGCCGGAATCAGGCGCGACACGGCCTGCATGGGCGGGGGCATGCTTTCGAGCGGAAACAGGAAGCCGCTCAGCATCACGGTGGGCAGCAGCAGGCTCAGAATAGAGAAGAGCATGGCCCCCTGCTGCGTGCTGGAGCGCGTGGAAATAAACACGCCCAGCGCCAGCGCCACGAAGGTGTAGAGCAGGGTTTCGAGCAGCAGCAGCCCCAGACTGCCCCGCATGGGCATGCCCAGCCCCCACACGCCCAGGGCCAGAATAACGAGGGCATTGCCGAAAGACAGCAGAAAATACGGCACAATCTTGCCCAGAATGAAGGGCAGCTGCCGCATGGGCGACACCAGCAGCACTTCCATGGTGCCGGTTTCCTTTTCGCGGGCAATGGTGATGCTGGTGAGCATGGCCGACACCAGCAGCAGAATCAGGGCCATGGTGCCGGGCACGAACGTGTAGGCCGCCTCCAGGCTGGGGTTGAAGTAGAGCCGGGCCACGGCCTCCACGTGCGGGCCGGCCGTGCCGGGGGCGGGCGGCGGCAGCTCCTGCCGGGCATAGTCGCGCACAATGCTCGTGGCGTAGCTCACCAGGCTGGTGGCGGTGTTCTGGTCCGAGGCATCGGCCACGAGCTGCACCTGCGCGTGGCCCAGGTGGTCGAGTTCGTGCGAGAAGCCGGCCGGAAACACCACCGCCAGCTTGATATCGCCCTGCCGGAACGCCGCCTCCACCTCCCGGTACGAGCCCAAGTAGTGGCGCAGCCCGAAATAGTCCGACGACAGCAGCCGCGCCTGCACCTGCCGGGCGTGGGGGCCTTTGTCGAAGTCGAGCACGGCCACATCGGCGTTTTTCACCTCGTTGGTGAGCGCGAAGCCGAAAAGCGTGACCAGCACCACGGGCATGCCAAACAGGATGAGCAGGGTGCGGCGGTCCCGGAAAATATGGTAGAACTCCTTGCGCACGAACAGAAGAAAAGCTTTCATGGCGGGCCTATTCGGTGTTTTTGGCCCCTCGGGCCAGCTGAAGAAAAACCTCGTTCATGTCGGCCGCCCCAAACTGCTGCTTCAGCCCGGCCGGCGTGTCCAGAGCCGCCATCCGGCCATCGACCATAATGGACACCCGGTCGCAGTACTCGGCCTCATCGAGGTAGTGGGTGGTGATGAACACGGTGACGCCCCGGGCCGCTGCTTCGTACAGCAAGTCCCAGAACTGCCGGCGCGTGATGGGGTCTACGCCGCCCGTGGGCTCGTCCAGGAACACCACCGCCGGGTCGTGGAGCAGGGCCACCGAGAAGGCCAGCTTTTGCTTCCAGCCCAGCGGCAGGCTGCCCACCAGCGCGTCGCGCTCGTGGGCCAGGCCCAGCCGCCCCAGCAGCGCTTCGGTCTTGGCCCTGATTTCGGTGGTGCGCAGCCCGTACACGCCGCCGTAGAAGCGGATGTTCTCGCGCACCGTCAGGTCGTCATAAAGCGAGAATTTCTGGCTCATGTAGCCGATGCGCCGCTTGATGGCTTCCGGCTCGCGCCCCACATCGAAGCCTGCCACCGAGGCCACCCCACCCGAGGGCGTGAGCAGGCCGCAGAGCATACGCATGGCCGTGGTCTTGCCCGCCCCGTTGGCCCCCAGAAAACCGAATATCTCGCCCGCCGCCACCTCAAAGCTGATGGCATCGACGGCCGTAAATGCCCCGAAGGTCTTGGTCAGCCCCTCGGCCCGAATCACTGGCCCGGCCACCGCGCCGGGCAGCTGTGTTGCGGCCCCGCTCATCGTGCGGTGGGGGCTGTAGCGGCCGGCCGGGCCCCCAGCAGCTCCATAAATGTGTCCTCGATGGTGGGCGTGAGGCCCCGCAGCTGCACCTGGGCGTGGCCCGCCCGCGCCAGGTAGCCCAGCAAGTCGGCCTCCGCCGTGCCGGTTGTGGCAGCAGCCGTGGCGGCGGGCAGCAAACTCAGGTGGGCTTCTTCGCCGAAGGCATACACCGTGCGCGTGGCCGGGTAGGCCCGCAGGCTTTGCAGCAGCGGATAAAGGCTGCCCGTGGCCCGCACCGCGTACAGCGGCACCGGATAGGCGGCTTGCAGGGCCGCCGGGGTATCCACGCGCAGCACCTGGCCTTCCTGCAGCAGGGCCACCCGCTCGCAGCGTGCCGCTTCATCCATGTAGGGAGTCGAAACCATAATGGTGATGCCGCGCGCCTTCAGCTGCCCCAACACCTGCCAGAACTCCTGCCGCGACACGGCATCCACGCCCGTTGTGGGCTCATCGAGCAACAGCACTTCGGGCTTATGAATCAGGGCGCAGCACAGGGCCAGCTTCTGCTTCATGCCCCCCGACAAGGCCCCTGCCCGCCGGTCGCGGAACGGGGCCAGCGGCTCATAAATATCCCGAATCAGCTCGTAGTTAGCCCGCACCGTGGTGCGGAACAGGGCCGCGAAAAAGTCCAGGTTTTCTGCCACCGTCAGGTCGGGATAGAGCGAGAAGCGGCCCGGCATGTAGCCCACCACTTCCCGAATGGCCCGCATGCCGCCGCGCGTGTCGTGCCCGGCCACGGCGGCCGTGCCCGCATCGGGCAGCAGCAGCGTGGCCATGATGCGAAACAGGGTGGTTTTGCCCGCCCCGTCGGGGCCGATGAGGCCGAACAGCTCGCCCGGCGGCACGCGCAGGCTCACGTCCTGCACCGCCTGCACGGGGCCATAGCTTTTGCTCAGGTGTTGAAGGTCGATGGCGAACATGGCGGCGGGCATCAGGTGGGAGAAAAGAGGGTGGCGGAGCTTAGGGGCTATCCGAACAGGCAAAACAAGAACGGTCATGCTGAGCTCGGCTCAACATGACGACCAATTCGAATAGGCACTCAAAACCGCACGTCGGCGGGCATCCCGATTTTCAGGCTGCCATCGTTGGGCACGGCAATTTTCAGGGCGTACACCAGGCTCACCCGGTCCTCTTTGGTTTGCACCACTTTGGGAGTGAATTCCGACTTGCTGGCCACCCACTGCACCCGGCCGGGATACTCGCGCTGGCCGCCGTCGGGGGCATCCACCAGCACCTTCACCGCCTGTCCCAGCTTCACGCGGGTAAGCTGGTCGCCGGCCACGTAGGCCCGCAGCACCAGCTGCCGCGTATCGCCGATTTTGTAGAGCGGCTGGCCGTAGCCCACCACCTCGCTCGGCTCCACATACACCGTAAGCACGGTGCCGGCCACGGGGTTCACCACGCGGCTGCGCCGGAGCTGGTCGTCGAGCTGGCTCAGCTGGGCCTGGAGCGGGCCAGCCTGTGCGGCCGTGCCCCGGGCCTGGGTACCCAGGGCGGCGCGCTGGGCGGCGGCCTGCTTTTGGGCCACAGCCAGCTGGTAGTCCAGGTCGTCGAGCTGTTTGGCGGGCACGGCATCGGCGCGCACCAGGTTCAGCACGCGCTGCCGCTCGCGCCGCAGGTTGGCCGCCTGCTGCTCCAGGGCCACCAGCTGGGCGGGCACATCGGGGGTTTGGGCGCGCACGGCCCGCACGCTGGCCAGCAGCTGCTGGCGCCGCAGCGACAGGGCCAGCGTGTCTACCAGGCCCACCACGCGGCCGGCGGGCAGCTCATCGCCCTCGCGCACGGCCAGGCGCAGCAGGGGGCCGGTCGCCTCGGCCGCCACCACATACTCGGTGGTTTCAAAATTGCCCGAGGCATCGAAGCGCGGGGCGGCGGGCTGGCAGCCGCTCAGCAGGCCTGGCACCACCGCCAGGGCCAACAACCAAAAGCGTAGCGGGGAGTGAAGAAGATGAAGCATACGGCGGGAAGAATTAAGGCTGAGTTGGGGAAGCAGAATCGGTGGCGGCGGGGCCGCCTTGGGCGCTGAGCAGAGCTGCCTGGGTTTGCAGCAACTGCAGGCGGTGCAGCTGCTCGTTGAGCTGGGCCTGCGCCAGCTGGTTGGCATCGGCGAAGTAATCAGCAAACCCGATGATGCCGTTGGCCAGCTGTACGGCCGACGTGGCGCGCACCTTTTCGCGCAGCGTAATCAGGGCCTGGTCGGTGGTGAGCAGGTCGCGGTAGCGGTCCACGGCGCTTTGCTGGGCCACCAGGGCCACGCGCTGGCTTTGCGCGAAGCTTTGCTGCTGCACCGCCACGGCCTCGGCATCCAGCTGGAGCAACTGCTGGTCCTGCCGCCGGGTGGTGTAGCCGTTCAGGGTCCAGCTCAACCGCAGCCCGCCCAGGCCGTAGGCATGCAAGTCGTTGCGGAAAAAGTTGAGCCCCGGCCGGCCGTAGCCCGCCTGCCCAAAGGCACTCAGGCGCGGGCCTAGGCGGGCATCGAGCAGGCGCGCCTGGCCCGCCAGCTGCGCCCGCTGCTGTTGGTAGAGCGCCCACTCGGGGCGGGGCGGAGCCGGGGGCAGCTCGGCGGGCAGCTCCAGCGCCGTGGTGGGCGGCAGGAGCCGGCCCAGCAGCTCGCCCAGCTGGCCTAATAGCATGGCCCGCTGCCGGGCCAGGTCGCACACCTGCTGGTCGAGGCCCAGGGTTTCGGCATCGAGGCGGGCCAGGTCCTGGCCGGTGGCCGTGCCGTAGCGCTGGCGGGCGGCCAGGGCAGTGCGGCGCGTGAGCAGGTCGGTGCGCAGGCCCTGGCGCAGGCGGCTGGTTTCATCGGTGAGCAACACGCCAAAAAACAGGTTGTCAACCTGTTCGCGCACCTTATACAAGCCCACCTCCGCCTGCCGGTTGCCGGTGGCGCGGCCCAGCTGCTCCTGCTGCTGCTGCTGCCGCGTGAGGCCGCCGTCGTAGAGGTTCTGGCTCAGGTCGAGAGTGAGGCGGTATTGGTCGCGGGCCACGGCGGGCAGGGCCACGCCGGGCAGGTCGAGCGGCACACGGGTTACCTCGGTCTGGTAGCTGGCCTGGGCATTGAGGGCTACCTGCGGGATTTGTTGCAGGGTTTTGAGCCGGGTAATGCGCGCGGCAGCCTGCTCGTCGTTCAGGGCCAGCTGCCGCAGCAGCGGGTAGTGCTGCCGGGCCTCGGCGTAGCAGGCGGCCAGCGTGAGGGGCGGCCCGTCGGCGGGGGCGGGCGGCACAGCCTGGGCCAGCGCCCCGCGGCCCAGCAGCGCCAGCGCCAGCAGAAGGATTCGAGACTTATCCATACGATTTAACTACTTGGTTAAACAAGAGGCAAAAAAATATCAGGCCTGAATGGCCCGGATGACAAACTCGGCCACTTCCGTGCGGCGGCGCTCCATTTCGACCTGGAAATCGGCCTCCGACAGCGCCAGCACGGCCTGAAAAATTGGCTTTCCCATGAACGGGAATACGGCCATCGACATCATATTCATCAGCAGCTCGGTCGAGGCCATGGGCCGGATGCGACCCTCGGCCACGGCCTCTGCCACTTGCCGGTGGAAGGCGTCCAAGCGCGGCTTCTCCTTACGGGTAATGGATTTAAAGAAAAACTCCGGATTGCGGTTAATCTCATTCACCACGAACAGCGGCAGGAAGCTGTTGGCGCTCACGAAGGTGATGTACTCGCGCACCACCCGACGAATCTTCTCAAAAAGCTCCAAATCCGACTCCAGCAGGGCCAGCATGCGGGGCAGCAGGGTGCCTACCGCCCGCCCCACAATGAGCTTAAAAAGCTGCTCCTTGCTGCGGAAATAGTAATGCAACAGGGCTTTGTTGATGCCGGCACGGTCGGCAATTTCCTGCATCCGCGCCCCGCTCATGCCCTTCTCCAGAAACACCTGCTGCGCCGCTTCCAGGATAAGCTCCTCGGTGCTCACTTTGGGGGCGACGGTGGATGGTTGTTTCGGCATAATGGATTAACCGTTTGGTTAACTTCTGAGCAAATATACGCAGTGGGCGGTACTTGTTGGGGGAAATCTTATCGGTCAACAGGGCAAAAACACCGCGAAGTTAGTTCGTGCCCAAGGGCATTGGGGCGAACTGGCTGAGCAGTTGCCGGAAACAGATACCATTTTTTTGCCTGATAGTATGCACGTTAGCGACCCGACACTGACCAACGCCGCAGTAATGGCGCGCTGGCGGCGATGCTCACCACGCTGCCAGCAGCCTCCCCAGATTGGGCACCTGCGGAATGGCAACGGGTTCGTTGGCTTTACTACCTCCTTAGGTTCGGGCCAGGCACTGGCGCTGCCCGGGAGTCCGGACGCTGACCAGCCAGCACCCGCTGAATAACGGCGCTTGGCTCGGGTACGCAGCGCCTCTCCACCCGATAGTCCGTTACCTGCCAAAAGAAATCCGTTCCTTTGGCGGTGGTATAATGCGAGGTGATTCAAGTTGGCGTTAACCGACGGTTGTGCTCGTCGATGACGAGTTGGATGCGCATGTGGTGCATTTTCTCGCACCGACTGAACGAGCAGGACTTGCGCACCAACACGCCGCACTTTTGGCGCAACGAACAGTTGATGGCCTCCACGATGCTCGT
>NZ_QYCN01000030.1 GCF_003583925.1 Hymenobacter rubripertinctus
TTGGCTCAACCGCTTCCGGCATCTGCTGATTCGCTGGGCCAAAAAACCGGAGAACTACTTGGCCATGCTCCACTTTGCCTGTGCGCGCATTACGTGGTACAATTGTCTTTTTGGCTGACCCTCATTCCCTATTCGGATAGACTCTAAGTATAAAGACGACCCCGCCGTGCTGTTCTGGGGCATCGGCAACGAGCTGAACCTGGAGTACCTCAACCCCAACGTCTGGGACGCGGTGGAGCAGATTGCCCGTATGATTCACGAAGTGGACCCCAACCACCCCACCAGCACCGTGCTGGCCGGCCTCAACCAACAGGAGGTCGATTACATCAAGGCCCGCTGCCCGTCGGTGGATATTCTGAGCATCAACACCTACGCCGGGCTGGCCGCCATTCCGCAGCAGGTGCGCACCATGGGCTGGGCCGGCCCCTACGTGGTGGCCGAGTGGGGCCCCACCGGCCATTGGGAAAGCCCCGTTACGCCCTGGAAAGCCTCGGTGGAGGAAAACAGCAGCCAGAAAGCCGCCGTGTACCAAAGCCGCTACGAGGCCTCAGTAGCCCGGGATACCACCCAATGCCTGGGCACCTACGTGTTTCTGTGGGGCCAGAAGCAGGAGCGCACGCCCACCTGGTACGGCATCTTCACCGAGGACGGCAAGGAGTCGGAAGTGGTGGACGTGATGCAGTACCTGTGGAGCGGGCACTGGCCCGCCAACCGCGCCCCGCACCTCACCGATTTCCGCCTCAACAACCAGCACGCCCCCGATGGCGTGTACCTGCAAGCCGGTAAAAAGTACCCCGCCATCGTGACGGTAACCGACCCCGACCAGGACCCGCTCACCTACCGCTGGGAGATGCTGCCCGAAAGCACCGACCTGAAAACCGGCGGCGACCGGGAAAGCCGCCCCACCGCCATACGGGGCCTGATTCCGGCCAAAGCCGCAGCCCAAACCACGCTCACCGCGCCCACCAAGCCGGGCGCCTACCGCCTGTACATCTACGCCTACGATGGCCACGACAACGTTGGCGTAGCCAACATCCCGTTCTTCGTGCGGGAGAAGTAGAAGGCTGCGTGATAGTTGGGTAAAAAAATGTGCTGTGTAATAGCCCGTCATGCTGAGCGAAGGCGAAGCATCTCTACCGCAATGCTAATCCTGACACCCACAACGAAGCGGTAGAGATGCTTCGACTGCGCCTCCGGCTTCGCTCAGCATGACGGGCTCTTACTATGCATTACGCACCGGGATAGTGCGCAGGAGCAGAAAACCCAGGGTGCCGGAAATGAGCGAGGCGGTGAGGATGGCCAGTTTGGCAACCGGCTCACCGGCCGTGTGCTCGCCCAGGGCCAGCAGCGTAATGAAGAGCGACATAGTGAAGCCGATGCCGCCCAGCAGGCCCGCGCCCCACAGGTGGCGCCACGTAACGCCGGTGGGCAGCGAGGCCCAGCCCAGCCGGATGCTCAGCCAGCTCATCAGGCCGATACCCAGGGGCTTGCCCACTGCCAGGCCCAGGATAATGCCTATGGCCAGGGGCGAGGCCAGCTGCCGGAACACGGCCCCATCAATTTCGAGGCTGGTGTTGGCGAAAGCGAAGAGGGGAATGATGCCGAAGGCCACCACCGAGTGCAGGCGTTGCTCCAGCTTCTGGGCCGGCGAGCTGATGGCGTCGGACAGGTACTCCAACTCTTCACTGATGATGCGCGGGTTGGCGTCGGCCCCGTGCACTTCGTCCTGGAGCATGCTCAGGCGGCTGTTGAGCATGAGCAGCAACTCGGGTTTGGCCTGCCCGATGCGGGACGGAATAGCCAGCGCCAGCAGCACGCCCGCCAGCGTGGCGTGCACCCCCGACTCGTGCATGAAAAACCACATCAATAAGCCCAGTGGCAGGTAGAACACCAGGAGCCGGGCCCCGAGCAGGTTCAGGTTGAGCAGCAGCACCCAGGTGCCCAGGGCCAGGTAGAGGTAGGTGAGGTGCAGGTTGGTGGTGTAGAAACCGGCAATAACGAGCACCGCGCCCAGATCATCGACGATGGCCAGCGCGGTGAGGAACACCTTGAGGCCCAGTGGCACCCGCGGCCCCAGCAATTGCAGCACGGCCAGCGCGAAGGCAATGTCGGTGGCCATCGGGATGCCCCAGCCGTTGGCGGCGGGGTGGCCCCGATTGATGAAAAAGTAGATCAGGGCCGGGACCACCATGCCGCCAATGGCCGCCGCGATGGGCAGCGCGGCCTGCCGCCGGTCCGAGAGCTCGCCCTCCAGTACTTCCCGCTTGATTTCCAGGCCCACGATGAGGAAGAAAATGCTCATCAGCCCGTCGTTGATCCAGTGCAGCAAGCTTAGCTCGAGTCCGAAGCCGTTGAGGGCCAGGTTGAGATGCTTCTCCCATAACTCGGGAAAAAAGTGGGCTGGTCCCCAATTGGCGTTGGCCAGTATCAGGGCCAGTACGGCACTCACCATCAGCATGATACCGCCGGCGGCTTCCCGGCGAAAGAATTCGGCAAACGGCCGCACCAGCGGACGAACAAGAAGAGGAACAGCCATAGAGGAACGGGGAGCGGGAAATAACGGAGAAGACCCGTGGCAGCAGCCACAAGCCAAAACGGAAAGCAAGGGCCACCGAAGCCCGGGCCGCGTTTCGGTTTCAAAGGTACAACTGCTGTCCAAAGCCACCGGAATCCGGTTGACTAGCGGCCTTCCGCAGCAGCGCCGGAGTGGCTGTTAGTTTGTAGAAAAAAGCAATGTGATTCGCTCCGCCGCGTGGCGCGGCCCTTCAGAGACGGCCTGCTACGAACCTGCAACCGGCACCTGGCGCCGCTTCCTACAAGCCCTCCAGCAATTCGTCGAAGGAGCGCAGTAACTCGGCACGGGCCTCGGCGGGCTCCGCTGCCAGGCGCTGCTCAAAAACTTCGCGGGCCGTAAAATCGTGCAGGCTGCGGGTGAGCAAGGCCGCTTCCTCGTCGTCGTCGTCGCCATCGGGGGTGCCAAGGCCGCGCAGGCGGATGAGGCGCAGGTGGCGGCGGGCCAGCACCTGAAGCTGCTGCCGGTCGAGGGCCTCAATTACCCGGAGCAGGGCCTCGGCTACTTCCAGTTGGCTTAGCTCGGAACGCACCTGCACGTCGGCCCAGGCGGGCAGGGCGAAACCGGCGTTGTCGTAGGCCGTGAGGCCGGCCGTAACCTCCTCCAGGCTGCCGTGGAAGCGTACCAGCCGCCGCACCCCGGGCACTGCCAGGCTGCGCAGCTCCGCCAGCTTGCCGCCCGCGAAATCGAGCAGCACTACTTGCTTGGGGTGGTCGACTTCTGAAAAGGAGAGGGCGATGGGGGAGCCTGAGTAGCGGATATGCTCGCGCCCGCCCACCTGCTGGGGCCGGTGCAGGTGGCCCAGGGCCACGTAGTCGAAAATGGCCGGGAAGTGGTCGGCCGTTACCTGGCCCAGGTTGCCCACGTGAATGGTGCGCTCCGAGTCGGAGGGGGCAGCCCCGGCGGCGTAGAGGTGGCCGGTGGCCAGCACGGGCAGGCCCAGATCCTTGAGCTGCCAGACCTGCTCCACCTCGGCTACCCGGGTGTAATGGTCGGCCAGGCCCTGCTTGATGCGGGTTTCCCGCTCCTCGGCGCTTTCACCGGGCACCGAGAGGCGCACGTCCCGGTCGCGCAGGAAGGGCACGGCGCACACTACCAGCCCGGGCCGGCCGGTGGCATCATCGAGCACCAGCACTTGCTCCTCGAAGCACTCGGGCACGCAGCCCACCACGTGCACCCGCAGGTGGCGCAGCAGCCGGGCCGGGGCATTCAGGGTGGCCGGCGAGTCGTGGTTGCCGCCCACCACCACCACGTCGCGGCAGCCGGTGGCCCGCAATTGCAGCAGAAAATCGTAGTAGAGCTCCAGGGCCTGGTTGGCGGGCGAGCCGGTGTCGAAAATGTCGCCCGCCACCACGAGCACCTCCACGTTCTGCTGCTCGATAGTAGCCACCAGCCAGTTCAGGAAATGGCGGTGCTCCTCGGTCCGCTCGTGGCCCTGAATAAACCGCTGGCCCAGGTGCCAGTCGGCGGTATGTAGAACGCGCATAGCCACGAAGATACTCCGGCCCGCAGAAAACCGGCCCGCTAGCCCCCTAGGCCGGCCGGCCGCGCCGGCCGTAACAGCTGTCGAAGAACATTATTGCTGCCAGATAGTGCGCTCGAAAGTTGCATTGGCGAATGGCTCGCCGTTTATGTTCCTGTTGCCGACAACGCCGCCCAGACCGCCCAAGTCATGACATGCCGCATCATACACAAACGTCATGTTCGCGCGACAGGTACCCGGGCTGAAGACGTATACCAGCCGTTTCTGAAACGTGTATTCCTGCACGCTGGCCCCCGCAATCGGGCCAGCCGTTTTGCAGAGCGCCTCCCTGGCAAATGCTGCGGTCTTGTCTTTGATGCAGGCCGGAACCTGCTTGGACGGCCCGGGTTCAGCGCTTGTTCCGCCCTTCTGGCAGGCCGCCAGCCCGAACGTGCCCAGCGCCAGCATAAGGAGTAGTCGGTTCATATAGGTAGGTAAAAAATGAATCTCAACGCCTCGACAGCTCTGAGATTCAGATTGCAATAGCCTAACTAAAGGTTGTATGACCCCATCGGGCCACTGGGCCGACGGCGCTTAAAAGGTGGTCACCGCCTCGCTCAGGTCATATACCAGTACGTGTGGTAATGCCGCCCGCACGATGCTGCTGCCCGCCGCCGAGCGGTAGCCGCCGGCGCAATGAACCAGAATAGGCTTGTCGGTCGGAATTTCAGTAACCCGCTCGCGCAGCTCGTACAGCGGAATATGCAGGGCTTGGGTAAACAGCGGCTCCGCCTTCACCTCCGAGGGGTTGCGGATATCCACGATGGTAAACGTGCCGGGATGCTGGCGGACCTGCTCCACATCGGGGCCGGCGCTGGTGGCAGGCAGCTCGCGGGGGGTGAGCAAGGCCCCCCGAATATTGGTTTCGTAGCCGATTTTGGCCGTTTTCCGGATGACGGTATCCAGGGCAATCTGGGAGTCGGCGAGCAGGTAGTAGGCTTCCTGGGGCGCCACAATAGAGCCCAGCCAGGTTTCAAACTTGCCCCCGTCCATTAGGTTGATGGCCCCGGGCAGGTGGCCGGCGCGGAATTCCTGAGCCGGGCGGGTGTCAATGAGCAGCACGCCGGGCTCCATTTCGGTTTCGGCCCGCAGGCGCGGCACCATCCGGATACCATCTTCAAAAGCCACTGCCCCCAGCTTGTTCAGCATCACATCGTGCCCGAAATACTTGGGCACAAACGGCTGGTCGGCGAGTAGCACCTGCACAAAATCGGCCTCCGACATGGGCTGGAGCGCATAGTTGGTCCTGATTTCCTTGCCGATGCTGCTGTCGAGGTCGGTGCTGGTGGTTTTGCCGCAGAGCGAGCCGGGGCCGTGGGCCGGATACACCCGGGTAGTGGCGGGCAGGGTCATCAGCTTCTGGCGGGTGCTGGCGTAGAGCTGGGCGGCCAGCGACTCGCGGCTGTGCCCGCCCACGGCGTCCGACTCGCGTAGGTCGGGCCGGCCCACGTCGCCCACAAACAGGGTGTCGCCGGTGAACACGGCCCGGGACTGGGCCAGCTCATCGAGCAGCAGCACACTAATGGAGTCCGGCGAGTGACCGGGCGTATTGAGGGCGTGGAGCTCGACGGTGCCCAGCGTAATGCGCTGGCCCTCGTCGAAGGTGGTATGGGGGTAAGCGGCCTGCACCAGCTGGCTCACGTAGATGGTGGCCCCGGTTTCCTGCGCAATTTCGAGGTGGCTACTCACGAAATCGGCGTGGGGGTGCGTTTCGATGACGGCCACGATACGGGCCTCGTGCTCGTCGGCAAAATCGTAGTAGGGTTGGGGGTCGCGGGCGGGGTCGATGAGGGCAATCTGGCCTTCGCTGCGGATGGCGTAGCTCGCGTGGGCCAGGCCTTTATCGTAAAACTGCTGAATTTGTACCGAGCCGGTACTACTGGGCAGAGGACTCATGGGGTGTTGGATGTGGTGAACGGGCCGTCGGGCTGCGGGGCTGCCGTTGGGAGGGCGATAGTGTCAAATATACGCAAGCCCACCGCTATCTGCCGCAAAGCCTGGCGCACCCGGCCCCTACCGGCCATCAGTTACGCCAAAGGGCCACCCCGCAAAAATGCCTCATCCGACCAGCGTCGGACGAGGCATTTTTGCGGGCTGGCCCTTTATCTACAACCGAAGTAAGCAGCTTCAGGACTTGATTTTTGTCTTCCGGTCCTGGCGCTTTTCCATCCGGTTGTCTTGCAGCTGGCCGTACCGGGCGTACTGGTCGGCGCTGAGGATGCCCTTGAGCTGGGCGTCGTACTTGGTGCGCAGGGCTTCCATGGTCTGGCGCAGGGCACTACGGTCGTCGCCGGTCGGCCGCTGCGCGCGCAGGGCCTGCATTTCCTGGCGGCGGCTTTCCTCGAGTTGGCGCACCTGCTCGGTTTGCCTGGCCGACAGGCCCAGCTGCTTGGCAAGGGTGGCGGCGCGCTGCTCGGGCGTGCGCTGTTCGGGGCCCTGCTGCAACCCGTTTCTAACCGGGCGCTCCGGCGAAGGGGCCGACGTTTGGGCGGCGGCGGTACCGGCCACCAGGGCCATGCCGGCCAGCAGAAGGAGCATCTTTTTCATGAGGTCTGGGTCAGTGGGTTCGTGGAATGGGGGTTGGATGCCAGAGCTTATTCAGGGTTTAATCTGGAATTGAAATAGCCGAATTCGGGTAGGCAAACCAGATAAAAGGCTATATTCGGGCCACCTGAACGGGCTTTTGCTCTTTTTCATTCGACATTTTCAACCTTTTCATCTCTCTAACTTTCTTTCTTTTATGGCAGATATTTTCGCCAGAAAATCGCTCGATAAGCTCATGAATGAGGCCGATGAGGGCGAAGGCGGCGGGCTGAAACGGACCCTGACGGCCACCAACCTCACCATGCTCGGCATCGGGGCCATCATTGGCGCGGGTATTTTCGTGCTCACCGGTACGGCCGCCGCCAACGCCGCGGGTCCGGCCATCGTCATCTCCTTCATCATTGCCGGTCTGGGCTGTTTGTTCGCGGGTTTGTGCTACGCCGAATTCGCGTCCATGATTCCGATTGCCGGCTCGGCCTACACCTACGGCTACGCCACGCTGGGCGAGTTCGTGGCCTGGATCATTGGCTGGGACCTGATTCTGGAATACCTGTTCGGGGCGGCCACCGTGGCCGTGGGCTGGAGCGGCAACGTGGTCAGCATCCTGAAAAAATCGGGGATTGAAATGCCCCTGGAAATTTCGCAGGCCCCCGTCAACTACGACGGGGCCAACTTCTCGCTCACCGGAGCCTACATCAACCTGCCGGCCGTGCTGCTGATTTTCGTCATGACGACCCTGCTCGTCATCGGCATTCAGGAGTCGGCCCGCTTCAACAACGTCATCGTCTTCATCAAGGTCGCCATCGTGCTGCTGGTGATTGGCTTTGGCTTCAAATACGTGAACTCGGCCAACTGGGAGCCCTTTATCCCGCAGGTGGAAATTCTGCCCGATGGCAGCTCCCGCTACGGTTGGCAGGGAATTGTGCGCGGCGCGGCCGTGGTATTCTTCTCCTACATTGGCTTTGATGCCGTGAGTACCGCCGCCCAGGAAGCCAAGAACCCCCAGCGCGACATGCCCATCGGGATGCTGCTCTCGCTGGCTATCTGCACGCTGCTCTACGTTCTGATGGCCCTGGTGCTCACCGGCCTCACCTCGTACAAAAACCTGAACGTGCCCGATCCGGTGCTCGTGGCCCTGGCTGCTGCCGGCCCGGCCCTTAAGTGGCTGTACTTCTTCACCGGCGTAGGCGCTATTGCCGGCCTCGCCTCGGTGGTACTCGTGATGCTCATGGGTCAGCCCCGCATTTTCTTCGCCATGTCGCGCGACGGTCTGCTGCCGGCCATCTTTGGCAAGGTGCACCCCAAGTTTCAGACGCCCTACGTCACCACCATCTTTACCGGCGTAGTGGCCGCCATCGTGGCCGGTATTCTGCCCGTAGGCCTGCTGGGCGAACTGGTGAGTATCGGAACGCTGTTCGCCTTCATCATTGTGTGCGCCGGCGTTATCGCCATGCGCCGCCGCGACCCCGATCTGGTGCGCCCCTTCCGTACGCCCTTCGTGCCGCTGGTACCCATCCTGGGCATTCTGATCTGCGGCTACATGATGTTCAACCTGCCCTGGGATACCTGGTTGCGCCTGATCATCTGGATGGCTGTCGGCGTAGCCATCTACTTCTTCTACGGCCGCCACAACAGCAAGCTCAACCGCGAGCGGGAGGCCGAGGCCGCCATCAAGTAGGTGTTAGGTTATTAGGGCTTAGGTGTTAGGAGGTATGTCGTAGACCCTAGCGCTTTAGCTTGAAAAAAACACTAAAAAGACCCCGCAACAGCTGTTGCGGGGTCTTTTTAGTGTCGAAGCTGTTTAGAAAGTCCGCTTTGTTGATTAGCTGTCATCCTGCGCTTGCGAAGCGCTTTATTACGCGGGCATATTTCGACTTCTTTCCGAGTTGTGCGGACGTGATAAGGTCCTTCGCAAGCGCAGGACGACAGCCTTTTTGACTTTCTAAACAGCCTCATCTTTTAATCCCTACTTTTTCGCCTCCGATACTTCGCTCTTCAGCTTGAGCACCTTGTCGCCGTTCTGCTGCACGATGAGGTAGGCGGGGTTGTCGGGGGTGCCGTGCCGGGTGATTTCCGCGCCTTTAATTGTGCGGCTGAGGGTTTGTTTGTGCGTTTCCTCGATTTTTCCGGTAGCTGTACCAGTGCCGTATTTCCAGGTGACCTGAGTGCCTTTGCGCATGATGAAAAAAGTGGGGCTCCATTATGAAAACGACCAGTGAAGTGGTGGTGGCGTCGGTAATATCCTGTACTCCACAAAACTGCGCTGAGTTGCTCCCGGGGCCTGCTCCGGTGCCCGGCCCGGGTAGGGCAGGCGTAGGGCACAACCAGGATAATTGTAGTATCTTCAAGATGCTCGGCGCTGGTATAGTCGGTGAAAAAGTGGTTAGTTATTGGTTTCTGTTGTTCGCATGTCTGCTTCTGCTGCTGCTCCCGCCCTTATTCCGCTCCTACTGGTAGATGATCATCCGGTGATAGTGGAGGGTATTAAAAATATGCTCCGGCCGGAAGAAGACCTGCAGGTAGTTATCCAGGCTCACTGCGGCGCGCAGGCCCTGGAGTTGCTGGCCCAGCACCCGGAGGTACGCGTGGCCGTGCTCGACCTGAACATGCCCGAAATGGGCGGGGTGGAACTGGCCCAGGCCATCCGGGGGCGCTGGCCTCAGGTACGGGTTCTGGTGCTGAGCATGTTTCACGACCACGCTACGGTCGCCGACGTGGTGGCGGCCGGCGGCTCCGGCTACGTGCTCAAAACGGCCAGCCGGGCCGAACTCAGCAACGCTATCCGGCAGGTGGCGGCCGGCCACACCTACTTCAGCCAGGACGTAGCGGATACCCTGCTCCAGAACTTCCAGATTCCGTCGGCGCTGGAGGCTCGCAGAAAACCCGCGCTTACCGGTCGTGAGCAGGAAATCCTGGAACTCATTGCCCGCGAATACTCCAACCACGACATTGCCGAGGCGCTTTTTATCAGTGAGCGGACCGTGGAAACACACCGGCGGAATCTGTTCACCAAGACCAAGTCCAAGTCGGTGGTAGGCCTGATTCAGTACGCCCTGCGCAACAAGCTGATTTCGTAATCAGCCGTTTTCACGCTTTTTATCCGAAACCCGGGTTGGGCGGATTGTAGTAGCCACCCGCTACCGCAACCCACCCAACCCGGGTTTTGGGCGCAAGAGCCACGCCACCACACAGGCATCAGGCTGAAGCTACCACCGGTTGTAGCCGGATTACAACTACTCGGAAATAGTGACAGCGGAGCAAAAAACTCCCAACCGCCCTGGTTTGCGGCCGGGTCGGGCGGAGCGGAGCAATGTGCCGGACCAGAGCGGATGGGTATGAGAGGAAGAAAAATGCGCCGGAATTGAAAGAGAATAAATCGAGGTATTTGTCTGTAAATTAGGGATATGGACCGTGGCAGGCCATTGGGAAGGGGAGCCAGGAAGAGGCGGTATATCCGTACTGGTACGGAGGGGCAAAATAAGGGCTGCTACTTATTTGAATTTATCCAATAAAAAATATACCTTAGCATCGTTCAATCAAATAATAATATCGTTATGTTTGATTGTGCTAGTAGCTCTCCGGAAACGACTTTTCCAGCCTCATTGCGCCGGCAGTCGCTACCTCATACCCCTGCTCGTTTTTCTACTCTTTAACGAAAACACGCCATGCCTTCAAAAATTCTCTCCTTCATCTGCCACGTACCCGGTCTGGCCCCCGGCGCTTACGCATCATCGGTAGCGGTAGCCGCCCCTAAATCGGCCGAACGCCGGACCGAAAGCCGCCGTTTAGAGTCCCAGAAAGCGGGGGGACACTTCACGGCCATCTACGAGAACGAGCGGTTTGTCCGGTTCAAATACATCAACAACAACTAGCGTCCTCCACGCCCTGATTCTGCGGTGGCGCAGCAAGCTGCCTACCCGCCTGCCGGTGGGGTATCAGGAGCCGGTAAACCGGTTTTGCGGATGTCAATCAGCCCCAAGGGGGTATCCTCCCGAGCGCGGGAGGATGCCCCCTTGGGCGTGCTAAAAAGGAGCGGAACCGGCATTTAAGCTAACTTGCGCCCTTGTTCATCCGTTTTGCGTGCATGGTTAACTCGTTGGTTCGCGTGGTGGCTCCGGTGCTGGTGCTACTTGGTTGTTTGGTGTTCACCCCAGGCTTTGCCCAGGCCCCCTTCACGCCCGAGGAGGATACCTGGTACGGCGTAGTGGCTCGCAGCAGCGGCCGCTCCCTGGATATTACCACGGCCTCGGCGGAAGCGGGCGCTACGGCTATCCAGTGGGAATTCACCCACGCCAATAGTCAGCAGTGGCGCTTCGTGCCCGCCGCCAAGGGCAGCACCTTCTACCGCATTGAGGCCCGCCACAGCGGGCAGTGCCTGACCCTGGAAAAGCCCGAGGAAAATGCGCCTCTGGTCCAGCGCCCCTGGACGGGTAGCTTCTATCAGCAGTGGAAACTGGTGCCTTCCGGTCCGGTGGGCAGCTTCCTGCTCATCAGCCGGGGCAACGATAAGTGCGCGGCCCTGGCGGCGGCCGACAAGTTCAACGGGACGCCCGTAGTGGGCCAGCGCGTGCAGAACCGCGCCACGCAGCAATGGACCCTCTTCAAGCTTCACCTAAACGTGGACCTGAGCCAGCCGGGTTTTGGCGTGCCCGAGCCATTGCTGAGCCTGAACACGCCCGGCAACGAGCTGCAACCCGTGCTTTCGCCCGATGGCAGCACCCTGTACTTCAGCCGGACGCGCTACAGCGGCAACACGGAAGGCATCACCGAGTCGGGGGATGTGTGGATGAGTACTTCCGCCAACCACGGCCGGACCTGGGCCCCGGCCACCCGTTTTGATGCGCTCAACACCAGCCAGAACAACGGCGTGATGGCCCTGGTGGAGGAGGGCAGGAAGCTGATCGTGCGCGGCCAGTACCAGCGCGACGGCTCGTTTCAGGATGCCGGGCTCAGCAAGGCCCCGCGCAGTGGGGGAGGCAAAAACAACCGCCCGGTAGCGCTGGACATTGCCAATTACTACTCGGCGGGGCCGGCTACCTCGTTTTTTGTAACGCCCGACGAGCAGATTATGCTCTTGAGCCTGGAGCGCGGCGACTCGCAAGGGGCCAACGACCTGTACGTGTCGCGGCCTACGCCCTCGGGCCTCTGGACGGAGCCCTTCAATCTGGGGGCAGTCGTGAACTCGCCCGGCTTCGAATTTGCCCCCTGGCTGGCGGCCGATGGCAAAACCCTCTACTTCAGCTCCTACGGCCACGCCGGCTACGGCTCGGCCGATATTTTCGTGACCACCCGTCTCGACGATTCGTGGACCAAGTGGACCGAGCCACGCAACCTGGGGTACCCCCTCAACGGCCCCGGCTTCGATGCCTACCTGAGCCTGACGGCCGACGAGAAGCAGGCGTACTACGCCTCTTCGCGCACTGCCAACGGCCCCGCCGACCTGTTCCGCACAGCCACCGGCATGGCCCCGGCCGCCATCGTGCGCGACTCGGTGCCCAAGCGCGCTGTGGACCCCGCCACGGCTCCGCGCACGCTGCTGGCCGGCCGGACGCTTGATGCCAAAACCAGCCTGGCCCTGGCGACGGAAGTGCAGGCCAGCCGCCTGACCAACGACCTGGTGTTCAATGCCACCGCCCGCACCGATGCTGCGGCGGGCAGTTTCCAGATGTCGTTGCCGCCGGGCCGCTACCGGGTGCAGGCCACCCGCGCGGGCTACCTCACGGCTACTGATACCATTACCATCACGGGTTCGCGGAGCCTGCTGCTGTCGTTGGTGCCGGCGGCCGTGGGTTCCAGCCTGGAGCTGCCCACGCTGATTTTTGCCCAGGGTAAGTTCACGCTGCTGTCCGACTCCTACACCGAGCTCAACCGTTTGGCCCGCACCCTGGATGACAACCCCACCGTGAACATCCGTCTGGAGGGCCACACCGACAACCAGGGCCGCCCCGAACTCAACGTGAAACTCTCCGAGGAGCGGGTTGCGGAGGTGAAGCGCTACCTCGTGAGCCGGGGCGTGATGGAAAAGCGCATCAGCACCATCGGCTACGGCGGCACCAAGCCCCGCGCCTCCAATGCCCGCGAGGAAACCCGCAAGCTCAACCGCCGGGTGGAGTTCACCATTGTGAAATAGCGGCCGGCCAAAGCCCGGACTGGCCAGCAGCGGGCACTGGCTGACCAGCAGAGCAGCTCAGGCCCCGCGCCGCCAGATAAAGCCGTCGAGCACGTAATGAGTGGCCTGGGGCAGGGCCAACAGGGGCACGAGCAGCGTCAGGGCCACGGAACCGGATACGGCGGGCAGTTGCGCAAACCAGCCGAATACGGCCGGGTGCTCCCGCCACACCAGCCCGTCCCAGAGGCCCTCTTCCAACAAGGCCAGCCCGAACAGCACTCCCAGAAACAGCAGCACCCCGTAGCGGCCCTGCCACCAAGTGCGGCCCTGGAACTGGGCCGCCGCCGGTTGGCTGGTGGTCCAGATCAGGGCCAGGTAAGGAATGCCGTGGGCCACCACGTTGAGCAGAGTGAAAATTAGGTCGCCATTGAAGAGCACGATGCCCACGTACCAGGAGGCTGCCGTGCCCAGCAGCAGCAGGTTGCGCGGCCAGTTGAGCCGGCCCGTCCGGTGCCACTGCCGGATTTCCTTGAGCGCATAGCCTAGCAGCAGGGTGGCGTAGAGTGCCGTAAGCGCGAGGCGGCCCGCCGGCCAGTCGCGCTGCACAAAGTCGCCCTCGATAAACCAGTTGAAGTGGCGCGGCGGCGAGAGGTGCCACCAGAGCAGCGGATACAGGGTGGCGGCGTAAACCAGGACCGTATCGAGGTGGCGGCCGAAGGTGCCGGCGGCTTCCTGACGGCTGTAGAGGCGCAGGAAGCCGTACTGCTGGCGAATGAAGTGGAAGACGGCCGCGTAGGCCAGCACCCGCCAGAACCACCGGTTGCCGCCCAGCCCGTGCAGGGCCACGCCGGCCGCGTAGCAGCTCAGCGGCACGGCCCAGAGCAGCGTCCGGAACTGTTGGCGCCGCTTGGCATCGAAGTAGGTACGAAACAGGGTGCTGTACACGTGCGCCACGTCGATGAGCACCACCAGCGCCACCCAGGCCCAAAGCGGCATCTGGGTGCCGGTGCGCAACCCCGGGGGCAGGGCGGCTACTGCCAGTAAGGCCAGAAACGGCGGGGCCAGAATCCAAAGTCCATCAAAACCCGCCGAGCGAATCCAGGGCTGGGGTTGGGGAGCCAGAGCGGCGGGAACGACGAGGGGGAGCATAGCGGCCGAAGGTACTACACGAGGTGAAAACGGAGCGGTTAAGCAAGGACGACCCCGGAGGCCGCCAAAACCTCCCGCGCGGCCCTAATTCCCTGGTAGAAGCCTTCCTCGAAGAGGGAGATGCCGCTCAGGTCGGTGTGGGCCAGGAATAATTTCTGCTGCCAGGGTTGGGCGGCCGCGGCCCGGGCCGCGCCCCACACGAAGCCGGGCGTGGGCGCTACCATGCCGTGGCCCCACACCCACACGTCGGCGCGCTCGACCAGGGGCGTGAGGCCGGGGTGGGCGGTTTCCAGCTCGGCCAGGGTCCGGCGCACCCACTCGTCGTAGCTGGTCTGGTAGGCCTGGCGGCGGGCGGTGGCGGGGTCGGGGGCCGACAGGGGCAGGTACCAGGTGACCACGCGCGGCGCGGCGTCGGAGAGGCTCAGGCGCTGGTGGCCGGCATCCACGTAGCCCACCGATTGGGCGCCGTAGAGCACGTTGTCCCAGCTCAGGGGCTGGCCGGGGCCCTGGGGCAGGCCCGGCACGGTGAGGTTGACTACCACCCAGGGGGCACGGTGGCAGGGTAAAGTGCGGTGGGCGGCGGGCGGCAGGCCGGCCAGCAGCCGCTCGGTAATAAAGAGGGGCGTGGCCATAATCACCCGGCGGGCCTCCACGCGGGTGGTGCGCCGGGAGGGCACGTGGTAGCAGTCCACGGCCAGGCCGGTGGGCCGGTCGTGGAGGGCGTAGGCCACCGTATCGGGCCGGAGGGGGGAGCGGGCCTGCTGGCGGAGCTGCTCGGCCAGGAAGCCGTTGCCCTGGGGCCAGGTGAGCACGTCGGCGCTGCCGGCGTTGTGGGCGTGGCCCTTGCGGCTGGCGAAGTAGTGCAGCCCCGCCCACGCCGACACCTGGGCGGCGGACGCGCCGTAGTCGTCGCGGCAGCTGTAGTCGAGGTACCAGCGCAGGTGGGGGCTGATGAACCCCTGCTCATCGAGGTAGGCCGCGAAGCTCACGTCGTCCAGGCGGCGGAACTGCGCATCGCCCGACGACTCCTGGACCGGGATCCGGAAGGCGTCGCGGCCGTCCTGGCCCACGGTTTGGCGCAGCTCGTCAATCAGGCGGAAGAAGCGGGCAATCTGCTCCTTTTCGGCGGCGGGCACGCCCAGCTCCGGCACCAGCCCGGTTTGCCAGTGGCCCCGGATGAAAAGGCGTTCCTCAGGGTCGTGGCAGAGGTGGTACTCGTTGTAAACGGGCAGGCCCGAGGCCGCGTCGAAGCCGGTGATAACGCCGGCTTCGCGCAGAAACGTCAGCAGGGCGTGGTTACGCACGTCGGGCACGGGCAGGTAGTGGGCACCCCAGGGGTAGGCCGAAACGGCACTGCGGCCAGCCCGGGAGTTGCCGCCGGGCTGCTCATCCAGTTCTACCAGCAGAATTTGCTCTGGCCGCAGCCCCTGCCGCTCCAGTTCCCGGCGGGCCGCCAGGCCGGCCACGCCCCCGCCCACAATCAGCACCTCCACCACTTCGGTGCGGGTGGGCGCGGGCAGGCGGGCGGGGTCGCGCAGCAGATGGCCGGTGGCGTGGTTGGCCCCGTGCATACTCCCGCTAATGTGGCCACGCCCAGTGCCCGGCGCGCAAGAGTGTAGCCCCGCCAGCGGCGCCAGCAGCAGCCCCGCGCCCCCCAGGGCAGTTTGTTGCATAAAATATCGGCGGGAAGGCATGGGCGCGGCGTAGCTACTGGGCAGTTGAGGTTGATGGATGCAGGCAGGTAAGCGCACCCGGGAAAATGTGGCAGTGTGCTTACCTGACCCCGGTGGCGGCGGGCCGCGTAACGGCTTTTCAGGTGATTGAGCCAGGAGGGCGTGGGGTAACGCCGCGCAGCCTGGACTGCCAGTTGTTTCGGACTCTGCTACGCGGCGCGGCCGTTCAGTAACGCGGTAGGCTACCCAACGAAAGCGGTTGCGCGGCCCGCCGCCACTGGGGGTGTCTAATGCACGTACGGCCCCCAATCCTCTTCAAAATAACGGACGAGGGCCTGGTTGTTGAGCTGGTTGATGTCGGTGGGGACTTCGCTCATGTCGGGGGGGAAGAAGCGCATGGCGCGGATGGTGGCGGGCGTGACGTAGCGCAGGCCGGGGGGCAGGGGGCCGGCATCGGGCCGCCAGTGGCGGTTGCGGCCGGCCAACACGAAGCCCCATTCGCCAAACGAGGGCACGTAGCAGTGGTAGGGCAGGGTGGTGAAACCGGCCGCTTCCAGGGTGTGGGCCACGCACCAGAACGAGCGGCGCGCCACGTAGGGCGAGGTGCTCTGGACCACCACCCAGCCCCCGGGGGCCAGCCGCCGCTCCAGTTCCCGGTAAAAGGCAGCCGAATAGAGCTTGCCGATGGAGTAGTTGCCGGGGTCGGGGAAATCGACGACGATGCAGTCGTAACGGGTGGTATCCTGGCGCACCCACTGGTAGGCGTCGCCGTTGATGACCTGCACTTTGGGGTGGAGCAGGGCGCGCTGGTTGAGCTCCAGCAGCATCTGGTTGTGCTGAAACAGGTGGGTCATGCCCGCATCCAGGTCCACGAGGCGGATGCTTTGCAGCTGGGGGTACTTGAGCAACTCGCGCACCGCCAGCCCGTCGCCGCCGCCCAGCACCAGCACCCGGCGGGCCTGGGGCAGCGCCTGCATGGCCGGGTGCACCAGGGCCTCGTGGTAGCGGTACTCGTCGAGGGAGCTGAACTGGAGGTTGCCGTTGAGGAACAGGCGCAGCTCCCGCTGGTTTTTGGTGAGCACCAGCCGTTGGTAGGGCGTCGTTTTGGAGTAGATAACCTGATCCTGAAAGGCCAGGCCCTCGGTGTAGGTTTGCAGGCGTTCGGCGTAGCCAAACCCCACGGCCAGGGCCAGCAGCGAGGCCACCAGCGCGCCGGTGAGGCTGCGGCGGAAGGGGCGGGTTTCGGGGAAGCGGTAGAGGGCCACCCCCGCCACCACCACGTTCAGGGCCCCGCACAGCAGGGAGGTGCGGATGAGCCCCAGCTGCGGCACCAGCACCAACGGGAACACCAAGGAAGCCAGCAACGCCCCAATGTAATCGAAGGTGAACACCCGCGAAACGAGGTCCTTGAACTCGAAGCGGTTTTCCAGAATCCGCATCAGCAGCGGAATTTCCAGGCCCACCAGAATGCCCGTCAGGCCCACCAGCGCGTACAGAATCAGCCGGAACGAGCTCACGTACTCAAACAGCACGAACAGCAGCGGGGCGGAAAAACCGCCCACCAGCCCCACCAGAATTTCGAGCCGGATAAACCAGCGCAGCAACGAGCCGCTCAGGTAGCGCGACAGCCAGGAGCCAATGCCCATCGAGAACAGATAGGCCCCGATGATGGTGGAAAACTGCATCACCGAGTCGCCGAGCAGGTAGCTGGCCAGGGTGCCCGCAATGAGCTCGTAAATCAGGCCGCAGGTGGCAATCACGAACACGGACCCCAGCAGCAGGGCCGGCCGGGCATCGGGCGGGGCGGCTACCCCGGCGGAGCCCGCCCGCCCGGCCCGCCGCACGGGTACTTTATCCATGAATGGCGGCGCTGATAATCAGGGCCACGGCAATCATAAAAGCCGCCCCCATAATGGCCAGGGCCGTGTTGTGCTCCTCGATAATCTCCTTCCAGAGCATCCGGGGCGTGAGTTTCTCAATCACGATAAAGCTGAGTACCAGAATCACGATGCCCAGCACCGAGTATACCACCGACGAGACGATGAGCTTGAAGTTGAGGTATTCCATGAGGAGGAGCTTGAGGTTAATTATCAGTTGCCAGTGTTCAGTTGTCAGTTGTCAGTAGAGAACGTCATTCAGAGCGCAGCGAAGAATCTCGCTTGAAATCGTTGAATTGGTTGTCAGGGGTAAGCAAACGGCACCACGCGAGGTTCTTCGCTACGCTCTGAATGACATTCTCTACTAACAACTGGCAACTGGCAACTGGCAACTGACAACTAACAACTGACAACTGGACACTGACAACTCATTTATGAAAATAGAGGGCGCGGCCGCCGGAGCCGTGGGTGCGGCCGGTGCCGTTGAGGTTGGGGGAGGCCTCGTTGTCGTCGCCGAGCAGGCGGTAGCCCGCCAGGCCGGCCCACACGAAGCTGCCATACACGAGCCCGGCAAACAGGGCGTAGAAGCGAATTTTCCAGAGGGAGCGGAGCCAGTCCATGCCGCAGGGAGTTAGGCGGGTGAAGGATTAGGAGGGGCTAAAGTCGCTGTTTTCCCAGCGGGTGCTCTCGTGCAGGATCTGGCGGACGTACAGCATGCCGGGGTAGAGCAGCAGCAGCAGCAGGGCCAGCCCGGCGTTGGAGCCGGCCGTGGCCCGGGCCTGCACCGTGGCCCGGAACTGAATGGCCTCCGGCTTGCTGAGGTCGGCTACGGGGTAGAAGTTGAGGTGATAAGGCCCGGCCGGCACCTGGCTGAGCAGGGTTTCGGCGTTCAGGTTGCCTTCGTGCCAACTCTCGCCGTCCGCCACGCCGTGGTAGTATTCCAGACTGCTGCTGGCGGCAAACTGCTGGCCGGTTTGCTCATTAACGAGGGCGAAAGGCAGTTCCACCCAGCTGTTATCCACGCTGGCCCACAGTTTCACGGTGAGCGCGCCGGTGCCGGGCACCGCGAACGAGGGCGACACCAGCACCTGCCGCTCGGGGCCGTTGGGCGTCACCAGCTGACCCAGCGAATCGGTAACGGGCTGGGTGGGCAGGGGCTCGGTCACGAATTCGCGGTTGAATACGGTTTCGTTGCCCCAGAGCATCAGCAAAACGTGGGTCACGACGACGACCAGGGCCATAACCAGCGCCAACGTGCGCAGCTGGGGCCACTTGCTGAAGCCCGGTACCGGCTGGGCCGCGCCCACGCCGGCGCGGTGGGGTAGCTGGGAGCGGGGCACGCCAAAGGCCTCGGCCACTTCTGCGGGTTCCAGGTGGCGGGCCAGAAACCAGTGGTCGCGGTTCTTATTCTGCCGCTCGCGCACCAGCATCAGCGGCGGGCCAACGTACTCCGAAAAGGTCAGGCTCTCATCGCTCAGCACATTCCAGTCGAACTCGCCCTCGGCGTACAGTACCCGGGGCGAATAGCGGTTGTAGAGCTGGAAATCGGTTTCTTCTGCCTCAATAAGGCCGCCCTGCGAAGCACGGTACTGCTCGGCGGTGGGCTCAATCAGCAGCCAGTGGCCCCGGAATACGGCCAGCTGGCGGTTGGCCCCGGTGGTTTCGTGGCGGAGCTGGAACTCCTCCCAGCGGTACGACTGGCCCTTGGCCTCGCACCGCCACTGATAGCCCGTGATGCGGTAGGTTTCGCTGTCCAGCTGCCCCGTGCTGCCCACCGCCAGCGGTATAGTAGGGGGCGGAGAATCTTTAAAGCGGCGCAATTGCTTGGGCGCGCCCTGCTCAGGGTACTCAAAAAACGTCTTGCACGCGGGGCAGCCGAAAAAGGCGCTCTGGAGGGCGTCGTAGTAGCGCACCTCGTGGCCGCAGTGGGGGCAACGGATGGCGGCCGGGGCAAACTGCACGGGCTGGCTCATCGGCGCACTTCGGTTTTGCTCTGCTCGCTGGCCCCAAAAAAGGCCAGCGTGGCCGCGTACAGGCTTTGGGCGCGGTCGGCATTGTCGCGGCGGTAATTGCTCAAAAACACGTCGAAGGTGGCCAGGCCGTGCTCGGGCCAGGTGTGGATGCTCAGGTGCGACTCGGTGAGGGCCACCACGGCCGTGAAGCCGCCCGCCGCGAAGGCGTGGTAGGCGCTGCCCACGGCCGTAAGCTGCTGCTGCGTAATCTGGGCCTCAAAAAAGGCGCGGCAGGCGGCCATGTCCCGCAGAGCCGGCACGGGGGCCGTAAACGTGGCCAGAATATGCAGGCCGGGAGCGTAAGAATCCATCAGGTTCACCTAACTACCCGCCCCGAACCACCGGGCCAGACGCCGGCAAGATAGCAAATCGGGAATGAGTGAGTGATGGAATACGTGAGCCGTCGGGGTGTTGCGAGGAGGCACGACGAAGCAATCCTTCCTGCACGAAGCTACAGCCCTGAGTAAACGCGAAGCCCCCAACGTGCGGACGTTGGGGGCTTTGTGAATCGGTCGAAATGGAGAAGAAGGGGAAGGACGCATGGTGTCGCCGTGCCTGCTGGCAACGGCTTACGCACTCACTCACTCACTCACTACTTCACCGGCGGGGCCTGGGCCTGAATCCAGTTGCGGATGACGTCCAGGGCGACGGTGGCGAAAACGGGGGAGGGCTGGCCATCGATGAGGGGCCACTCCGTGATGGGGGCCTGGAACAGGTGGTTGAGGCCGTCGAGGCGGCGGGCTTCCACTTGCTTGTTGGCTTTGAGGCCCTTTTCGAGCACGCTCAGGTTGGCGGTGGCATTCACCAGCACATCGTCGGCGCCGTGGAGTAGCAGCACCGGGCACTGCACCTGCTCCAGTTCCCGCTGGGGATAAAAGCGCAGGTAGGAGCGCACCCAGGGCGAGGTCAGGCGCCGGGCGGTGTTGGTGTAAACGGTATCGGGCAGGCCGGGCGTGCTCTGGCGCAGGGCCTTGGCTACCAGGTCCTGGGCCAGCCCGTCGGTGGGGTTCTGGCGCACGAGCTCCAGCAGCGGGCGCTGCTTTTTAGCCAGCTCATCCAGGCGCTTTTTCTCCTCTATTTTCTGGCGCAGGTACTTCTGCTCCTCCTGAATCTGGATCTGGGCGGCGTTGGCCCCGCCGGTGCGCATCTTGTCGAGCTTTTGCTGGGTGGCCAGGTTTTCGGCATCCCGCTGGCGCTTGAGCTGCTGAAAAAGCGTGTCGGCTACGGCAGCGGGGCGGCCCAGCCCGAGTTGGGTACTGAGCACATCGGCCCCGGGCAGGCCGGCCGCGGCTAGCGTTACCACAAAGGATGGGGGCAGGGGGCGGGCGGCGGCCAGCAGGGCAATGTTGCCGCCTTCGCCGTGGCCCAGCAGGCCCAGGTGGCCGGCATCTACCAACGACTGGGTCCGCAAAAAGGACAGCGCGGCCTGGGCATCACGCACCCGGTCATCGGGGCTGCTCAGCTCGGTCTGGCCTGTCGAGCCTTCCACGCCCCGGTCGTGGAAGCGTAACACGGCAATGCCGCGCCGGGTCAGGTGATCGGCCACGCCGCCCAGCAGCTTGTAGTCGCCGTACTGCCCGTCCTGGTTCTGCGGCCCCCAGTCGGAGAGCAGCACCACGGCCGCAAACGGCCCGGTCCCGGCCGGAATCGTGAGCGTCCCTTTCAGCGAAACCCCTTCGGCTTCATTCCGGAACGTAACTTCCTGCACCCGGTAGGGGGGCGGAAAGCGGAACGTTTTGGGTGGCGCTGGCGGCGGCGCTACAAAGCTCAGCGTGAGGGCGGCCTGGTAGCCGGGCTGGCTCCAGGTGCCTTCCAGCGTGCCTTCGGCTGTACGCAGCCCTTTAAAGCGGCAGCCCACTTGCTCGGCAAAAAACACCACCGTATCGCCCCGCTGTTCCACGATGGTCGGAATGCGGTTGATGCGCTGGGGAGCCACGTTGAGCACCGCGAACCGGTTACCGCTGGCCAGCTCCGTCACGATAATCTGGATGGGCAGGCTGCCCCCGGGCACCGCCAGCGGCCCCCGCCACTCACCTTCCAACGAATACTTCCCCGGACTTTGGGCGTAAACTAACCCAGGCAACAGCAGCGCCAGCAGCAGCAGTGCCCGCCCGGCGTAGTTTCTGAGTACAGGTCCGCAAGCTCGATTCAAAGACATTCGACTAGGAAGCAACAGGTAAAACAGGAGAGGGCAGGGGAGAGGGGAAGAAGAAAAGAGGCAGCAGGAGCAAACTGCCCGATTAGGGCAGCAGCACGCGGTTAATCACGTGCACCGTGCCGTTGAGGCACTGCACATCCGGGATGACCATCCCGGCCGGAGCCATATTGCCGGCTCCCTGCACCGTCAGCACGCCCTCGGTAAAGGCTCCGAGTTTGAGGGAGCCGCCGCCCAGGGTTTTAAGCGTACCGTTTTCGGGCAGCTCAGGCGTGAACTGGCCGCCCGCGACCACGTGGTTCAGCAACACGGCCGTAACGGTGGCCTTGGGCAGGCGCCGGATGTCGGTGGGCACGTTCAGGGGCACACCCAGCAGGGTGCCCAGTTCGCGGAAGGCCTGGTCGGTGGGGGCAAAAACGGTAAGCTGGGGGCTGCCGGACGAGGCCGACAAGGGGCCAGCCAGCTCGGCGTACAGCACGGCTTCTACCAGAAAGCTCAGCTCGGGCGTGGTAAACACCTGGGCATCCTTGAGGGCAATAGCCGATTGTACGATGTCAACTCCCGTCGCCAGCAGGACTTTATCAATGGGGTGCACCGTGCCGTTGGCCGCTTTCACGTCGGTGGCCAGGATGCGGGCGCCATTCACGTAGCGCACGCCGCCGCGGTCGATGAAGCGGCGGCTTACGCTGGCGCTTTGCACTTGCAGCAGGGAGGCGGAGGCAGTGCCGGCCGTGAGGCTGCTGCCCGGCAGGTTGCCGTTGGCCACATGATAGAGCAGGGTGTTGGTCAGAAAGGCTTTGTTGAGGCTGATGAGGTCGGTGGCCGAACGCAGGCCCAGCCGGGCAAAGGCCGCGTTGGTGGGCGCGAAAACGGTGTAGTTGCCGCTGGCATCGTTAGGATTTTTATTAGAAAGCACCCCGGCTACACCTCCCCGGATGGCCGCATCTTCCAATAATTGGAAATCTGCGCTCTTAGCGGCAATGTTGGCAATGGACGGATCTGCGTCCTGCTTATCCGAGCAGCCAGTGAGCGCGCAACTGGTGGCTAAGAGGAAGCCTAATGAAGTTTTGAGGAGATTTTTCATGTGATTAGGGAGATTTTGTATCTCTTTTCAGCTATTTTTGCTGATAAGCCCGGATACAAACGAGGACAAAAGTTCATCGGATTTATCTAATTACCAAACCGATTGAACTTTTGTTTTCGTAGTTCGACAGCAACATAAACCGGCCTGGTTTTGTTTTGGTATTCAAAATGGGAATTGTGTTTTCCCATTAACAAGATCATAGTTCATTTCACGGCTTCAACCTTCACTTCTTCGATGAACACCTCTTACTTCTCGCCCATCGTGGCAATTTTACTGTTGAGCGGAGTGACCGCGCAGGCGCAAAGTCTCAGCAGCGGCTTTATGTCGGGCAAAAAGCACGGCTCTATCTCCGTTTCCACTACCCAGGAGTGGTACAAGCAGGTGTATCTGGCCCCGGAGAAAATAGATGAGGTGCCCATCTTTGAGCGGATTCAGGTGCAGTCAGTTAATTTGTTTGCCAACTATGGCATCACCGATAAGATTGAGGCCGTTGTGAGCCTGCCTTACGTGCGCTCGGAGGGCCACGCCAGCCCGCAGGTGCTGCAGGATGGCAACTATACCAATGTGCGCCAGGGCTTGCAGGACGTAACCGGACTGCTCAAGTTCAAGGGCTACTCCACGGAGCTGGGCAGCAGTATTCTCAACTTGTTGGGCGTGGTGAGCGTGAGCACGCCAGCCAGCAACTACAAAAACGAGCAGGGCCTGGAGTATA
The DNA here is from genome assembly GCF_003583925.1 of Hymenobacter rubripertinctus. GTDB lineage: Bacteria > Bacteroidota > Bacteroidia > Cytophagales > Hymenobacteraceae > Hymenobacter > Hymenobacter rubripertinctus. The sequence continues at coordinate 23,410 of NZ_QYCN01000030.1, forward strand.
TCATTGCCATCGGCAACGGCGCTACCAAGGTGGCTACCTCGGGCATTGCCCACCTGCAAACGGCCTCCGGCGTATTCGTGACGGCCCAGACGGGCTACAGCGTGCGCTCGGGCCGGGTACCCAACGCCTTCCTGGCCGAGACGAAAGTCGGCTATGCTGGCCCGCTCTTTTACGTAGATGGCTGGATTGCCTACCAGAAATCGGCCAGTTCCGGCACTGATATTCTCCAGCCCGGCTTCGATGGCTTCTTCCCCGCCACCCGCGTCGATTTCACCCGGGTGGGCCTGAGTGCCTTCCGCCCGCTGGCCCAGGGCTTCGGGCTGGTACTGGGGGCCAGCACGTATATAGGGGGCCGCAATGTGGGCAAGTCCACGGGCCTGACCGGCGGCCTGGCCTATAATTTTTAGTGTTCAGTTGCCGGTTGAATCGTTGCCAGTGGCTGATTATCGGAATGACTAGCCACTGAACATTGACAAGCGAAGAGCCCTGCTATCCGTGGCGGGGCTTTTTCGTATGCGGTTGCGCGGCCTGGCCGTACCTTCGCGCTTTATTCGTTCTCCTGCTTTCCCACCCTTCGTTTTTCTAATGACTATGACCACCTCCCGCCTTGAGCACGATTTTCTGGGTGAGCGCGCCATTCCGGCCGATGCTTATTATGGTATCCAGACGCTGCGTGCCCTCGAAAACTTCGCCATTACCGGCATTCCCCTCAAGTCGGAGCCGTTGTTCGTGCGGGCGCTGGCCTACGTGAAAAAGGCCGCCGCTCTGGCCAACGCCGAGCTGGGCGTGCTGCCGGCCGATATTGCCCACGCCATTGCCCAGGCCTGCGACCGGGTGGCCAGCGGCGAGTTCGACGACCAGTTTCTGACCGACATGATTCAGGGCGGGGCCGGCACGTCGGTGAACATGAACGCCAACGAGGTTATTGCCAATCTGGCCCTCGAAATCATGGGCCACCAGAAGGGCGAGTACCAGTTCTGCCACCCCAACAACCACGTCAACTGCTCCCAGAGCACCAACGACGCCTACCCGACGGCCTTCCGCATCGCGCTCAGCCACAAGCTGGTGGGCTACAGCCAGGTGCTGGGCGAGCTGGCCGAAGCTTTCGGGGCCAAGGGCGAGGAGTTCCGCGACGTGCTTAAGATGGGCCGTACCCAGCTCCAGGACGCCGTGCCGATGAGCATGGGCGACGAGTTCCGGGCCTTTGCCACCAACCTGCGCGAGGAGCTCTCCCGCATCGAGGACTCGCGCCGCCTCATCAGCGAAATCAATATGGGCGCCACGGCCATCGGAACCGGCCTGAACGCGCCCCAGGGCTATGCCGAACTGGTTACCCGGCACCTAAGCACCATTTCGGGGCTGGAGCTGGTGCTGGCCGGCGACCTGTTTGAGGCCACCTACGATACGGGTGCTTACGTGCAGCTCTCGGGCGTGCTCAAGCGTACGGCTGTGAAGCTGTCCAAAATCTGCAACGACCTGCGCCTGCTTTCCTCGGGTCCGCGCTGCGGCATCAACGAAATCAACCTGCCCGCCTTGCAGCCCGGTTCCAGCATCATGCCCGGTAAAGTAAACCCCGTAGTGCCCGAAGTGGTGAACCAGACGGCCTTCTACGTTATCGGGGCCGACCTTACGGTGACCATGGCCGCCGAGGGTGGGCAACTTCAGCTCAACGTGATGGAGCCCGTCATCAGCTTCGCCTTGTTCACCAGCATCAGCTACATGACGAATGCCTGCCGCACCCTGCGCGAAAAGTGCGTGGTCGGCATCACGGCCAACAAGGAGCACGCCGAGAATCTGGTGCGCAACAGCATCGGCATCGTCACCCAGCTCAACCCGGTGCTGGGCTACGAGGCCTCGTCGGAAATTGCCAAAGAAGCCCTCAAAACCGGCAAATCCGTGTACGCTATTGCCGTAACGGAGCGCGGCTTGCTCACCCAGGCCAAGTGGGACGAAATCTTCACCTTCGAAAACCTCATTCGCCCGGACTTTATCCGGTAGCAGAAACGCGCCGACAACACGTGAAAAGAAAGCCGCTTGCCCGCTGTCGGGCAGGCGGCTTTCTGGTTGAGTACCGCCGCGTTGGCCCCCGCATCGGAGCCGGAGCAACTTCCCCTACCCACAACGCTCCTACCTTTGCGCTTTCCCTTCACCCCAACTGCTGCCCTATGCCTGTTCCCATCACTTCCCGCCGCTGGCTCTGGCTGTTTCTGCTGGTGCTGGGCGGCGCGTTTGCCTGGCAGCTGGGCAGCTGGGGGCCGCTGGAAAGCAGCGAGGCCCGCTACGCCGAAATCGGGCGCGAAATGCTGATGGGCCGCGACTGGCTGCACCCGCGGCTGCTCGGCATTCAGCACTTCCACAAGCCGCCGCTCACGTACTGGCTCACGGCGGCCGGGCTGGGGTTGTTTGGCGTGAACACGGTGGGCGTGCGCCTGCTGCCAGTGCTGGCCGTACTGGCGCAGGTCGTGCTTATGTACGGGCTGGGCCTGCTGCTGTTCAAGCACGACCGCGCCCGGGCCCTGGCGGCGGCCGTCATCTACGGCACGCTGCCGGTGGTGCTCATCGCGGCCCTCAACGTAACCACCGACGGCTACCTGGCTACCCTGGAGCTGGCCGCCACCTACGGCATTCTGCGCTACTATCACGGCGGTGGGGGGCGGCGGTGGCTGTATTTGTTCTGGCTGGGGCTGGGGCTGGCGTTTCTCACGAAGGGTCCGGTGGGGTTCGTGCTGCCGTTGATGGCCGTTGTCAGCACTTACTTCCGGGCCGAAGGGGAGCCGGTGCAGCGGCCGTTTACGGTGCACCACGTGCTGGGCTTTGGGCTGTTTGTGGTGGTGGGCCTGAGCTGGTATCTGTACCTGGTGGCCGAAAATCCGGCGTTTATCCGGTATTTTCTGGTGGAGCATACGGTGGAGCGGTTCGCCAATGCGGCCACGTTCAACCGCAGCAAGCCCTGGTGGTTTTATCTGGTGCTGGCCCCGGCCACCAGCCTGCCCTGGGCGGTGGCGCTGGTGGTGCGGGCCGCGCGTACGCCCTGGGCCTCGGTACCGCAGCAGTGGCGCAACGTGCTCATTTTCTGGGTACTGGTGCCGCTGCTGTTCTTCTCGCTCTCCAAATCGAAGCTGCTGCTCTATGTGCTGCCCGTTTTCCCCGGCGTGGCCCTGCTCACGGTGTACTACCTGGGCCGTTGCACCGAGGCGCTGCTGCTGAAGTGGTACGTGGGTATCGTGGCGTTTTTCGGGTTGCTGCTGGGGCTGCTGTGCCTGGTGCCGGTGTTCAGCACGGTGCTCGATCTGGGCTTCGAGGTGCACCCGCTCACCGCCCTCTGGCCGGCCGTGGGCGTAGTCACGCTCGTGCTCACGCTCACGCTCTGGAACCAGGTGCGCGTGGCACCCCGCCTGCTGGTGGCTGCCACGCTGTTCACGGTTTTCCTGCTGATTTCGGCCAAGCCCATCATGCGCCAGAACGAGCTGGCTTTCAACGGCAGCCGCCCGCTGGCCGACTTCCTGCGCCAGAAGCACCTCGCCACCCGCCAGGTCATCGTCTACAACGAGCTGCTGCCCTCGCTGGCCTTCGAGCTGGGCACGTTGCCAGTGTTCCTGAACGATGGCAACACCAGCCTCCGCCGCGAAACCCAGTTCGAGCCCGGCACCAGCTGGCACCGCTACCTGCTCTACCTCGATCAGCCCGAGGCGCAGGCCCCCCTCCGCCGGCTGCTGGCCCAAGACCCGGTGCTGCTCTTCAAAGACGAACTGCCTACCAACCGCCGCCCGCTACTAGCCGGTTTCAGGCACCAGCAAAAGCTGGGCAAATGGACGGTAGCATGGTGATTGATGGCGCTGTATAGACGCATCTTTGCATCTATACAGCGCTGATGTTAACCGTCTTATGTCTGCTATTCAACGGTTGCCATTCAACGACCAGACGCAAAGATGCGTCTCTGCCCCGGGCTCGCCAATCCAGACCGGCCCTCATTCACTGCCCCTCACCGCCCGCCATACACCGCCACCGCCTTCTCGCGCAGGTTGTAGCCCGAGGCCATCACCTCACCGTAGGCCCCGGCCGAGCGGATGGCCACCAGGTCGTGGCGGTGGGTTTCGGGCAGCAGGCGGGCGCGGCCGAAGGTGTCGGTCGATTCGCAGATGGGGCCGACCACGTCGTAGGCTTGTTCGGGAAGCTGGCTGCTCAGGTTCTGGATGTGGTGGTGGCTGCCGTAAAGGGCCGGGCGCATCAGTTCGGTCATGCCCGCATCCAGAATGGCGAAACGGGTGTGCTGGCTTTCTTTCACGTAGAGCACCCGGCTAAGCAGCGTGCCGCACTGGGCCACCACCGAGCGGCCCAGCTCCACGTGCACCTGCTGGTTTGGCCGCCGCTGGAGGTGCTGCTCGAACATGCCGAAGTAAGTGGCGAAATCGGGAATCGGCTGCTCGTCGGGCTGCTCGTAGTTGATGCCCAGGCCGCCGCCCACGTTGAGGTGGGGCAACTGGTGGCCCCGGTCTTCGAGCCAGGTTTGCAGGTCGTTGAGCTTGCGGCTGAGGGCGGCAAACACGCTCATTTCCGTAATCTGGGAGCCGATATGGGCGTGCAGGCCAATCAGCTCCACGTTGGGCAGTTGGTCGAGCTGGTCGATAACGCCGGCCAGATCGGGCAGGCTGATACCGAACTTGTTGGCGTCGAGGCCCGTCGTGATGTGGGGGTGGGTGTAGGCGTCTACGTTGGGGTTGATGCGCAGCGCCACCCGCGCCCGGCGGCCCTGGGCCCCGGCCAGCTCATCGAGCACCCGCAGCTCGGGCACCGACTCGGCGTTAAAGCAGAAAATATCGGCCGCCAGGGCCAGGTTTATCTCGGCATCCGACTTGCCCACGCCGGCAAATACCACGTGGTCGGCCCCGAAACCGGCTTCCAGGGCCCGCTGCACCTCGCCGCCGCTCACGCAGTCGGCCCCCAGCCCAGCTTGTTTTATGCGCTCCAGAATCGGCCGGTTGAAGTTGGCCTTGAGGGCGTAATGCACCCGAAATTTGCCCGGCCGGGCGGCGGCCGTCAGCGCCGCCAGCGTCTGGTCGAGCAGGGCGAGGTCGTAGTAATAAAAGGGCGTGGGCTGGGTGTGAAATTCAGCCGGCAGTTGGAAGGACATGGGTTGGGGTATTGGGGTGCTGGGAGGGGGAACTGGGCAAGAATGCCCGTCATGTTGAGCGCAGCGGAGCGAAGTCGAAGCATCTCTACCGCAATAGTAAACCTGTCGGCTGGCTCCCCCTCTCCTTTTTCGGAGAGGGGGCCGGGGGGTGAGGCGAGACGTAAGAACGAAGCGGTAGAGATGCTTCGACTGCGGCTCCGCCTTCGCTCAGCATGACGGGCTTTAATCCCATGCTACCGCCGAAACAGCCCCTCGTTCAGGGCCTGCAACGCCCGCACTTTATCGTCGGTGCTGACCAGGATGCTGATGTTGTTGGGCGAGCCGCCGTAGCTGATCATGCGCACCGGAATGTTTCGGAGGGCCGTGAAAGCGCGGTTGGCGCTGCCGTGGGCGTCCTGGAGCAGGTTGCCTACCAGGCAGATGATGCTCTGGTTTTCATCGACTTCCACCGTGCAGAAGCGGCGCAGCTCGGCCAGAATCTGGGGCAGGCGGCCGGCGTCGTCAATGGTCAGCGACACGGCCACTTCCGAGGTCGTAATCATGTCGATGGACGTACGGTAGCGCTCGAAGATTTCGAACAGGCTGCGCAGGAAACCGTGGGCCAGCAGCATCCGGCTCGACTTCACGTTGATGGCCGTAATGCCGTCCTTGGCGGCCACGGCCTTGATGGCCTCGGCCCCGGTTTTGGCCGAAATGAGCGTGCCGGGCGCGTCGGGCTGCATCGTATTCAGCAGGCGCACCGGAATGCCGTGCTGGCGGGCCGGCAGCACCGAGCTGGGGTGCAGAATCTTGGCCCCGAAGTAGGCCAGTTCCGCCGCCTCATCAAACGACAATTCCCGGATCGGGTAGGTGCCCTTGACAATGCGCGGGTCGTTGTTGTGCAAGCCGTCGATATCGGTCCAGATCTGGATTTCCTCGGCCCCCACGGCCGCCCCGATCAGCGAAGCCGAGTAGTCGGAGCCCCCGCGCTTGAGGTTGTCGATGCTGCCCTGGGCGTTACGGCAGATGTAGCCCTGCGTAATGAACAGCGGGGCGGTGGCGTAGGGGGCCAGCGTGGTGGCCAGCCGCTCCCGGATGGCGGGCGCATCGGGCTCCTCGTCGGTGTCGATGCGCATAAAGTCGAGGGCCGGCAGCAGCACGGCCGGGCGGCCCAGCACTTCCGTTACGTAGGCGTGCACCAGCCGCGTGCTCAGTAGCTCGCCCTGGGCCAGCACCACCCGCTCGCCGTCGGCTGAAAGAGGGGCCGCCGTCAGGTCGTGCAGGGTCTGGAAGTTCTGATCGAGGGTGGGTAGCAACGCGTCGGCCTGGCCGCCGAGCAACTCGCGGGCCACTTCGTGGTAGCGCTGCTGCAGAAACGTGATGCGGGCTTCGGCCGCGGCCGCGTCGCCGCTGTAGAGCAGGCGGGCAATTTCGACCAGCGAATTGGTGGTGCCGCTCATGGCCGACAGCACCACGATGCGCCGGTCCAAATGGGGTGCGTGAATAAGTTCTGCCACTTCGCGCATCCGCTGCGCCGACCCGACGGACGTACCGCCAAACTTCAAAATCTTCATAAACCAGAAAAGCAGAAAACGAGTGTCGGAAAAAGACCCGGGGGGGCGATGTGAAAAGAGCAGAACAAAAGAAAGCGCCGATCCTGGGCAGGACCGGCGCTTGAACGTTCAGGGGAGGTACGGTGAACTAGTGCGACGGTCGGGTCGGGGTAGGTTTCTTCGATTTCTTGACCATCAGGGGGCCGCCAGTCGCCCGCTTGCGCTTGCTGCACACGCCCATAGCGCAAGCCGAGCGGCTGGCGAAAGAAACGGGAGCAGAGGAAAACGGGCAGTACATAGGGCAATTATGATCGGGAGTGCAAAAGATAACTCGACCTTTTTGCAGCCGCAAGTTCGCTCCGGATTGGCAGTATTCCAGTAAAGCCGCGAAAAAAACAGGACCGGCCGCGCAAATCAATGGTTCAGCTTCGCGGTGTTTCCAAGCCCGAAGCCTGCATGGCTGCCGCCTTCAGGCCGGCCGTTGTTGTGGCTCTTACGGCCGGAGGAACGCGTCGGGCTGCTAGCTTTGCCTGAAGCCGCCGGCTCCCGGAAAAGGTCGGGAGCAGGGCCCGCCCCGGGCGCTTACAGCAGTACTTCGAGCGTGAGAGCCGGCAAGGCCAGCAGCCGGCGGCCGCTGATGCGCATGGCGTTGTCGGAGTACGCGCCCCTGAATCCGTTGGCCACGAACACCTGCACGCCCGTGCGCAGACGCGGATGAAACACTACGTTGGCCCCGAAGCTGCCGCCCACGTTCAGGTCGCGGACGGTGCCGCTTTGCCCGTACTGCTGCCAGTGGTAGCTGGTGTAGATGCCGCCCAGGCCTACTACCGGCTCCAGCCACGTTAGATGGCAAGGCAGGTAATAGGCCACTTGCCCGATGCCGGCGGTGCTGTACTCGTCGGGCACCGTACCGTCAGAGGTGAGCACTCCCGCCAGTTTCAGGCCGAAATGGGGCGTCAGCCGGGCTTCCCCCAGCACCCCCGCCGTGCGGTAGGAGCCCAGCACGCCCACCGCCACATGGTAGGTGGGCGTCGTCGGCGCCTGAGCGTAGGCTAAGGAGATGCTGCCAGTGGCAGCCAGCAGGAGTAACAGTTGTTTCATGCGATGCACAATGCGGATAACGGGGATGGAGGCCCAAGGTAATGTGCCCCGGGCCAGCATCCTACCGCCGCGGCTTGGGTGTAACCGGCAGGCTTTCGTGGCCCTCGGCATCCACGCTCACTACGCCAAACAGGAAGTTGTCTTTGCTGAAGGGCAGGTCGGCAGTGGTGTCGGTTACGAAGAACTTCTGTTCCCACTCGGGGGCGCTGGTGGGGCGCATAAGCACGTAGTATCCTGCTGGTTTTTCGCCGGCGGCGGGGGCGTCCCACTTGAGCTGGGTGCGGTTGGTGAGCTCGGCCGTGAGCACGCCCACGTTCTGCGGGGCGGCGGGGGCCAGGGCCAAATTGGCCAGGGTAGCCAGGTTCACGCCGGTGTTCTGCCGCAGGTAGGCGAAGTCCATGAACTTGGGCAGGTCGCCGTACTCTTCGCCCTTTTCGGTGCGCAAATCCTGGTGCTGGTGGCGAAAGTCCTCGTTCATTTCCGAGAAGCGCACGGCCGTAAAGCCCTGCTGATTGAACGGCGTGTGGTCGCCGCCGCGCAGGAACCGGTCGGGGCGGTACTCCAGCACCACCTCGTGGCCGGGCACGTACTGCTTGGTGGCCTCGCGGGCGTAGCGGGCGAGCTGGCGGCTGGGCGAGTCGTTCTCGCTGCTGAGCGTGCGGCGCAACTTGGCTTCCTCAGGCGTTTCGGTGGCCGGCACGCCCTCGCTGAATACCCGCAGCTGGGTCGTATTCTTGATTTCCGGGTCGTGGCCGGTCGAGTTGCCCATGATGTCATTGTTGAGCATGGCCACCAGGTTCCAGCCTTCCTGCTTGGCACGTTTGGCTAAGTGGGTGGAGCCATAGAGGCCTTGCTCTTCTCCCTGCACCACCACAAAAATGATGGTGGCCGGGAACTGCTGCTGACTCATTACGCGGGCCAGCTCCATCACGGCTACCGTGCCCGAGCCGTCGTCGTTGGCCCCGGGCGCGTCGGCCGTGGCGTTCATCACGTCCGAAACCCGCGAGTCGATGTGGCCGCTCACGATAAAGATGCGCTTGTCGGTGGGGTCGGTGCCGGGCAGGGTGGCCATCACGTTGGCCATCACCACCGACTGGCTAATGCGGCGGCCGTCGGGCTTGACGGTGAACGTATCCTGCTCCACTTTGAGCCGTCCGCCGCTGGCCTTGCTGTACTTCCTGAACTCGTCCTCCACCCAGTTGCGGGCCGCCCCGATGCCGCGCTTCTTGCTCTTGGTGTCGCTCAGCGTGTGGCGCGTTCCGTAGCTGACAAGCTTGTAAATGTCATCGCGCAGGTTCTTTTCCGATACCTGCTGCACCATGCGCAAAATGAGCGGATCGGGCGTGGTGGTGGGCTTGTTCTGGGCGAAAACGGGCGTCGCGCAGCCGAGGCCGAGCAGCAAGAGGAGGGAGCGGGTCATAGGGAAGTTATGGTTGGAAAGGTATAGACGCAATTGCGGCCCGGGCGTTGCGGCGGTAGCGCGAAGCCAGGCAGCAGAGTGCCAAAACTAAAGTTCAGAAGTTAGCGCCCCTCCCTGGAAAGGAGGGGAGCTAGCCTTAGTTTCTAGTCTGCAACCTGAGTTAGTTGCTTACTCCAACCCAATGACCACGCTGGCGGCGTTGCCGCCGAAGCCGGCCGCATTCACCAGAATCCGCCGTAGTGGGTGCGTAGCGGGCCCGTTCACGTCGGTGGCGAAGGGGGGCGTGGGCCAGTGCTGAGTTGCCAGCACGTGCAGGGCGAAGTCGAGGCTCAGTGCGGCCGAAGCGCCCAGCGTGTGGCCCAGCAGCCACTTGTTGGACAGCAGCAATGGCTGGTGCTCCCCGAACACGGCCCGCAGTGCGGCCCGCTCGGCCGCGTCGCCGGCCGGGGTGCCGGGGCTGTGCAGCACCACCGCGTCGATGGTTTCGGGGGCAGCGCGGGCCTGGCGAAGGGCTTCCCGCATGGCCTGCTGAAAGTGGCTTCCCTCGGGCGAGAGGCCGGTTTTGCTGCCGATGGCTTCAAAGCCGAACCCGACGCCTTCGAGCAGAAATGCTGGTTCTCCCGCTGCCCGCAACGCCGCCCGACTGCCCCGTTCCAGGGCAAACACGGCCGCGCCCTCGCCCAGCACGAACGTGGAGGGCCGGCCCGCCCCCGGCCGGCAGGGCCAGTCGGCGGCCGCGTAGGGCGAGTAGATGCCAATGGCCCGCATCTGGGCCAGGGTGAAATCGGTGAGCGGGGCTTCGGTGCCGCCGGCCAGAAACCGGTCGGCCATGCCGGCCCGCAGCCAGGCCACGGCGTTGCCCAGGGCCTGAAACGCGCTGCTGCAGGTGCTCGAATGGCTCAGGGCCGCCGCGCCCTGCTGGCCCGCATCGAAGGCCACCCAGCTGGCCACATTGCCCAGCGTCGTGAGCGGCGAAGCGGCGGCCGGCACCCGGCCCTCACGCAGAAACCCCGCGTGAAACTCCTCCAGCCGCCCCGTCGCGCCCCGGCTGCTCCCGATGCTGATGGCCAATTGGTTATTGGTTGTTGGTTGTCGGTTGTTGGTGACCAGTGCCCAGTAGTCAGGTCGTTCAGCCAAACCAGCTACAGAACGGACTGGCAGCTGGCCACTGACCACTGGCAACTTAACTCTAGCCACTGCCAGCCGGGCGGCCAGCAGGGCCAGCAGCACGGTGCGGTCGAGCTGGCGGTAGGCGGGGTGGGCGTGGCGCAGCTCCGTTAGGGCCGCTTCGGCTTCGGCGGGCAGGGCGGCCACGGATACGCCGGTAGGGTGGGCGGTGAAGGGCGAAACCGGGTAATCGGGGCCCAGCTCCAAGCCCAGCGCCGACACCCGGCCCCGGCCCCGGATAACCACCACGGTGTCGTCGGCGGGCGGTGCGGGGTTAATCATGCAGGATGTGGGGCAGATTGGCGGCGGGCACGAAATCGAGGACCAGCGCCCGCATTTTCCGCAGCACTGCATACAGCAGCGCCAGCTCGTCGTCGGTGGTGCAATAGGGCGGCAGCAGGTACACCACGTTGCCCAGGGGCCGTAGCACCACGTGGTGGTCGAGGGCCAGCTGGTAGAAGGCGTCGCGCAGGCGGCTGAAGTAGCTGGTGCCCTCGCCCGGGTCGTACTCCACGGCCAGGATGGTGCCCCGGTGCCGCACCGCCCGCACGCCCGGCTGGCCCGCTATTTCCTGGCCGAACGCAGCGTGGGCCGCCTCAATACGCTGGCGTTGTTGCGTGCAGGCATCGGCCCGGGTAAGCTCCAGGCTGGCCAAAGCGGCGGCGCAGGCCACGGGGTTGGCCGTGTAAGAGTGGCCGTGGAAGAGGGCCCGCATCTTGTCGTCGCTCAAAAATGCCTCGTAAATCGGGGCGGCGCAGGTGGTCAGGCCCATGGCCAGGGTGCCGCCGGTGAGGCCCTTGGAAAAGCACATCATGTCGGGCTGCTCGCTTAGCAGCTCGGAGGCAAAAAGCGGCCCGGTGCGCCCGAAACCCGTCATCACCTCATCGGCAATGCAGAGCACGCCGGCCGCGTGGCAACGGCGCAGCAGCTCACTCAGCACGCCCGGCTCGTACATCACCATGCCCGCCGTGCCCAGCACCAGGGGCTCAAATATGAAGCCGGCCACGTCGGGGCGCAGCAGCAGCGCATCGAGTTGAGCCAGCGTTTCGGCCTCGCGGCCCGGCACCGGCACGTCCAGAAATTCCACATCAAACAGCAAGGGCCAGAAGGGCTCGGTGAAGGCCCCGCGCGCACTCACGGCCATGGCCCCAAAGGTGTCGCCGTGGTAGGAATTCTGGAAGCAGATAAACGTGCGGCGCTCGGGCTGGCCGAGGTTGTGGAAGTACTGGAGCACCATTTTCAGGGCCACTTCCACGGCCGTCGAGCCGTTGTCGGAGTAGAACACGCGAGCCTGGTTGGCGGGCAGCAGCGCAAGTAGTTGCTCGGCCAGCTCCACGGCGGTGGGGTGGGTGAAGCCGGCAAACAGCACGTGCTCCAGGGTGCGGAGCTGCTCGCTCACGCGCTCGGCAATGGCCGGGTGGGCGTGCCCGTGCAGGTTCACCCACCACGACGAAATGGCGTCGAGGTAGCGGGTGCCGTCCTCGCCAATAAGCCAGCTGCCCTCCCCTTTTACGATGGCAATGGGCAGCGGCGCGGTCTGCATCTGGGTGTAGGGGTGCCACAGTACGGCGTGGTCGCGTTCAGAAAGGGTGGGCATGGGGTAAAGGTAGGGCAGGTAAGGTTTTTCGCGCGGAGTTCGCGGAGTTACGCGGAGCCGATTCCACGTAAATGGCTCTGCGTAACTCCGCGAACTCCGCGCGAAAAAAATCTATTCCGCAAACCAGGCCCGGAACTCCGCCGCGTACCGGTTCACCACGGCGGGCGTCACTTCCACTTCCGGCAGCAGCCGCGGCAGCACCGGCCCGTTGTAATAACTCAGAATAGCCTCTTCGGTAGCCGGCGTCGGCTCGCCGTTGAACAGGAGGCCGCGCACCGGAATCTGCCGCGCCCGCAGCGCCTCCAGCGTGAGCAGCGTGTGGTTGATGCTGCCCAGGTAGTGCCGCGAGACGACCACCACGGCCAGCCCCAGTTGCTGCACCAGATCGGCCACCAGGAAACCGGGGGCTAGCGGCACCAGCAACCCGCCCGCGCCTTCTACCACCAGGTGGTTTTCGGTGGCGGGAAGTTCAAAGTCAGCGGGTTGCAGCGTGAGGCCCTCGGCGGCGGCGGCGGCGTGGGGGGAGGCCGGCAGCGCCAGTCGGTGCCGCTCGGGCCAGAAGCGGCTATCGGGGTTCTGCACGAGCCCGCGCACGGTACCCGCGTCGGTGGTGGGCTTCAGGCCGGCCTGCACGGGCTTCCAGTAGTCGGCGCGCAGGGCTTCGGTGAGCACGGCGGCGGCAAAGGTCTTGCCCACGTCGGTGCCGATGCCGGTGATGAAGAGGTGTTCCTGGGAATAGGAGTTGGGCGTTACCAATACGGGGTCAGATTTAAAATTTGTTTTCTGATGATTCTATTGCGATGTTATCGGATTTAGCTAAATAAAAATCGTAGGTATAAGCATTATAAGGAAGTATTTTCTGAGCGAATAATTTAGCTATAAAACAGCCTAGTGCCAGGGGTATAAATAACTCATAGCCATTTGGAACTATGTTGCACACCAGTATCAAAGCAGTAAAAGGAGCATAAATAGATGCTGACAGGGTGGCTGCCGCGCCTACCAATGCAAAGTTGATTGGGATTAGGTGGGTGCCTGCTACTGTATTGCATAAAGAGCAAAACAGTAAACCCAGAAACGCGCCTGCTACAATGCTCGGTGCGAAAACGCCGCCATCACCACCGGCCCCAAGCGTTAGGGAAGCCGCTAGTGGCTTCAGCAACATGATGATTGCGAGTGTTAGAATAGAAATTGATGGATTGGCTGATATTTCTTTTAATCCATGGTAACTATCACCATATAAAGCCGGAAACATAAAAATCATGCTGCCAACCAGAATGGCTCCGATATTGACCCGCAGAAAGTTATTGTTGATATTACCGAATATGGATTTCATGCGGGTTACCAGCAACGTGAAATAGACTGATAGCAGGCCGCTTAGCAAGCTAAGGGCGGCAAACCAGGGCAATGCCTGCCAGTGCCAGTCCTGGACAGACAAAGATAAAAGCCGTTCGTGTTCGAATAAAGCAATAAACAGCCAGGCGGTTAACGCTGACGCAGCGCAGCTAACAACGATGGAGCGCCTCACTTTGCGGGCAATAACTTCCATCGCAAATAGCCCACCCGCCAAAGGGCTTACAAACAGAACAGCGACACCCGCCGTAACGCCAGCGCATACCAGTTCGCGCTTATACCTATTTGCCGAAAAATCATTTTTATAAACTGTATTCCCGATGGTAGCAGTAGCCACCACTGTAGAAACCTCCACACCCGTAGAGCCACCAAAAATAACCGTCAGGAAGCCATTAAGAAAATGGGATGGAATTTTGAATATAGGCAGATGTTCTTTTCTTTGATCAAGCGTTTTATATATTTCCACAATTCCTTTATTCTTCCGGCCATAAAACAAATACTTTCTGGAGAAGAAAATAAGTGTCAATCCAACCGTGGGTAACCCAATAAATAGAATAGGATTAAAATTGCTGATATTTTTATAAATTATTAATTCGACGTGCTCAGTCATGTGTTTTAAGGCATAGGCCAGCGTACTGCTGGCTAACCCGATGAGTGCCGAAGAAAGAATAAGCTTTAAGTAGTTGTGTTTTATGATTTCTCCTCTTTCCATTGCGCAAAAATGTACTGTTTTGTTTGTGCCTGCCGTTGTGCGGCGGCGGCGAAAGATATCAAGTGTGTGCTCCGCAATTTTGTTCTGGCAGCAGCTTCCTAAACTACAGTAGCAGTGTGCAATGTGGCCGCTTGCTGCCGGCTGCTACATGATGCAGGGATGCTTTGTGCAATCATCCGAATCTCGATAAGTGCAGCAACCTAACTCAAATTGGCTGGACTGTCGCAGAGAGAAAAGGCCACCCATGCTTCTGACTGTTGCTTACGACTGGCTATCTGACCCAAACAATACCAGCTAGGTTTACGATTTTGATAAAAGCCAGTTTATTCAACTCAACACTGCTGCCAGCCCGTCGATTTCAGCTTCGGTGTTAAACGAATGCACAATCAGGCGCAGGCGCTCGGTGCCAGCGGGCACGGTGGGGGCCACAATGGCCCGCACGTCGAAGCCAGTTTGGGCGGCGGCGACGGCCACCGCCCGCACGGTGGCGGGCGAATTGGGAGCCGTGAAGAAGACTGGATGGATGATGTGGCTGGTGGCGGGCACATGCAGGCCGGGCACCGCATTTAGGGTGGCCTGGAGATAGGCCGAGAGGTGGAGCAGGCGGGTGCGCTCGGCCGTGAGGGTGGGCAGCAGCTGGTAAGCGGCCGTAAGGCCGGCAATGGTGGCCGGGGGCAGGGCCGTGGTATAGATGAACGGACGGCTGAAGTTGAGCAGGTAGTCGCGCAGCAGGGCCGGGCCAGCCACCGCCGCGCCCTGGCTGCCCAGGGCCTTGCCGAACGTGAGGATGGTGGCAAACACGTCGTTCTGGAGCCCCAGCGCCGCTACCAGTCCTTCGCCCCGGGGGCCGTACACGCCGTTGGAGTGGGCCTCATCCACCACCAGGTGCAGCCCCCGGCCTCGGCAGAAGGTAGCCAGCTCGGGCAGCGGGGCCGGGTCGCCATCCATCGAGTACAGCGCTTCCACGGCCACGAATACCGCGCCGGTGGCCCGGACCAGCCTGCGTTCCAGGTCGGCCAAATCATTATGGCGGAAGCTCCAGGCGGTGGCGAAACTGGCCCGGATACCTTCCTTGACGGAAGCGTGGCTGGCCTCGTCGTAGAGAATCGTGTCGCCGCGCCGGGGCACGGCCCCGAAGAAGCCCAGGTTGGCGGTGTAGCCGGAGTTGAAAAGCAGCGCCGCTTCGGTGCCATGAAACTGCGCCAAGTGGGTTTCCAGGGCTTCGGTGGCCCCGGAGTTGCCGGTGAGCAGGCGCGAGCCGGTGCTGCCGGCGGGCAGTTGGGCGGCTTCGGCCACGGCGGCTTGCACCCGCGGGTGACGGCTCAGCCCCAGGTAGTCGTTGGAGCTGAAATCGACGAGGCCGGGCGCGGGCGGGGCGGGCAGGTGGCGGCGGGTACCGACAGCCTCGCGGCGGGCCAGTTCCGCATGCAGGCGCTGGTGGAGGGGGGTGGGCATCATGGGCAACTGTCAAGACGGTAAATACCGCGAAAGTCCGTTTCGCGACGAGCAAAGCGAGTATCGGCGCGCCTGGTTCTCGGGGCTCGTTTCCAAATACTCGCTTCGCTCGTCGCGAAACAGACTTTCGCGGTACTGCTCTTTCGCTTTCCGTTTACCCCTCAAACTGCTTGGCCGAAAGCCACACGCTGCCGTCTTGGCCGAAGGTGCGGGCGCTGATGACCAGCCACTCGGAATCCACTTCCACCCGGTCGCCGACGGCGGGCAGCACGCCGTGGCGCTGCATCACCAGGCTCAGGGCCGCCCCGATTTTATCCTCCAATTCCGAAATCAGCTCGTGGGCTTCGCGGGCCTCGTGCTGCTGGCGGATGGTTTCGGCGTAGGTGTGGTCGAGGTTGAGGTCGAAGGCAATTTCCATGAGGGGAGGGTAGGGGATGAAGAGGAAGGGAAAGAAACAGAACGTCATGCTGAGCGAAGGCGCAGCCGCAGTCGAAGCATCTCTACCGCTTCGTTGCAGTCAACATGATTACTACTGCGGTAGAGATGCTTCGACTGCGGCTGCGCCTTCGCTCAGCATGACACTGTTCTTTTATACTGTGCTACCAGGCCGCGTTTACGCCTCTACCGGCGCCTTGCCGCGGCCCATGAGGACGGCACCTTCGGGCACGTCTTTGAACGATTTGCGGGGCGTGAGGCCGAGCAAAGCGAACATCTGCTGGTCGGCGTCGAAGTCGGGGTTGGGGGTGGTCAGCAGCTTCTCGCCCGAGAAGATGGAGTTGGCACCGGCCAAAAAGCAGAGGGCCTGCTCCGTTACGGGCATTTCCTGGCGGCCGGCCGAGAGGCGGACCATGGTGTGGGGCATCAGGATGCGGGCCGTGGCAATCATGCGCAGCATCTCCCACACACTCACGCGGGGCTGCTCGGCCAGGGGCGTGCCTTCTACGGGCACCAGCGCATTCACGGGCACGCTTTCGGGGTGGGCAGCCAGCGTGGCCAGCGTGTGCAGCATGGCAATGCGGTCCTCGTCGGTTTCGCCCAGGCCGATGATGCCGCCCGAACACACCGAGATGCCGGCCTTACGCACGTGCTCCAGCGTGTTCAGCCGGTCGTCGTAGGTGCGGGTTGTAATGATGTCGTCGTACTTTTCGCGGCTGGTGTCGAGGTTGTGGTTGTAGGCGTAGAGGCCGGCCGCTTTCAGGCGCTCGGCCTGGTACTCGTTCAGCATCCCGAGGGTGCAGCACACTTCCAGACCCAGGCCGTTCACCTGCTCCACCATGCCCAGCACGCGGTCAAAGTCCTTGTTGTCGCGGATTTCGCGCCAGGCGGCACCCATGCAGAAGCGGGTGGAGCCAGCGTCGCGGGCACGCTGGGCCGAGGCCAGCACTTCGGCGTCGGGCAGCAGCTTGTGGGCCTGCACCCCCGTGTGGTAGCGGGCGGCCTGGGGGCAGTAGGCGCAGTCTTCGGGGCAGCCGCCGGTTTTCACGCTCAGCAGCGTGCACACCTGTACTTCGCCGGTGGCCTGGGTTTCGGCGTGGATGGCAGCGGCTTTGGTCACCAGCTCCAGCACGGGCTGGTGGTAGATGGCGGATACTTCAGCGAGGGTCCAGTCGGTACGGAGATTCATAGATTTTTGAGCTGTTAGCTGTTAGCTGATGGCTGCTAGCTTTTGGGGTGGGCTTTAGAACGGCAGTTAATAGCGAACAGCCATCAGCTAACGGCCAAAGTAGGGGCAAAACGAAGCGGCTCGCCGGAGCCGAAGCTGCCGACGAGCCGCAAGATACAGGAGAAGCGGATTTCTCGGCTGCCTCCAGTTAGATGCTCGTTAATTATAGGCCGAAGTCGGGGCTTCCGGGGCCATTACTTTGCCTTGGCTGTCGCGGGTGTTCTTTTGCACCGCAATGGCAGCAAACAGGCTCAGCAGAAACGACATGGCATAAAATCCCTTCTCGCTAAGCGTGAGCGTAGCATTCCAGAGGCCCACCGCGAGCAAGGCAATGGAGAGAATGGTGGAAAACCAGCTCAACCCGTAGTAAATGTTCGTGACCGGAATGCCATCGAGCTGGTCGCGCACCGACTTCTGGAGGGAAATGGCCGAGAACAGGCCGTACATCAGGATAGTGAAGTAGTAGCCTTTCTCGTTGAGCAGCATCTGGGCATTCCAGAGGCCGATCATGAAGGCGGCCATGCCCGCGAGCAGGGCGAACCAGGAAGCGGCAACGAAGGCATTGGAGGTTTTAGGCGTGGTCATGGCAGTACGAATGAGGTGCGAAAAATTAAGGCCGGCGGCAACCCATCCGACATCCCAAACATACCCGGTTGCTTTGCCTGAACGGCGCGAAGATTTCCAGGAATCAGACTTGAAAAAAGCTTCCTGATGAAGGAATGGCGATCTGCTGGTTTGAATGTTGTAAGGGATAAACGCCTGTAAAAGGCGTAATAGCCGCTTGCTAGCGGCTGCTGATGTTTTATCAGTTTTCTGAAAACTGTCTTTCGTTAGACTTTGTAAAATCAGATAGTGTACAAAAAAGTCCTGCTAATCCGCACAGACCAACGGGACTTTTGCTTGAGGCCAGCCGGCTGCGTACCCTTAAGCGGTCCGCCTGACGCGCTGGCCCCGGGCCTGATACTACCAGACCCCCAAGGTTACTGGTGGTAGACCTTGGCGACTGTTTTTTGAGTTTTGGTTTGTACCGTCAGCACATAGAGACCCGGCGCGAGATTATACACGGCGGGCAGGCTGATGTTGGTGGTGCCGGACTCGAGTAGCACGGGTTGGCTAAGCAGCACGCGGCCCATGGCATCGTGCACGGTAAATGTGGCGGACTCAGCAACGGGAGACGCTACGCGCATCGTAAGCTGGTCGTTGAAGGGGTTGGGGAAGGCTTGCAGCATGAGGTCCGGCTGGCGGGCTATGCGCAGGGGCGCTACCGAAGAAATAGCCTCCGTGCCATCCAGGTCTACCTGCCGCAGTCGGTAGTAGAGTTGGCTGGTGCCGTAGCGCGCTACCACAGCATCCGTGTACTGGTACTCGTGCCGGGTCGAGGAATTCCCCTGGGCCGTAATGCGGGCCAACGACTGAAACTGCTTTCCATCGGTACTCACTTCCAGAGCGAAGTGACGGCTATTGATTTCGGAAGCCGTAGCCCAGCGCATCAGGGCATCATTGCCCTTCGCTTCCGCCGTAAAACTAAGTAGTTGCACCGGCAGGGGATTGGCCACGTTGCTCACCGTCCAGCGCGAGAATGAACCGGTGCTTACCGTAATGGTATGCGCGGTAGCATTGGCCACGGGGCCGACTCTGCCCCAGGGGTCGGCGCTGGTTTCTTGCTTCCACACCTGTGCCTTCGTCAGATCCAGCAGATTGTCGTTGTCGGTGGTCCAGGTGAAGGTAACGGCTACTGGGGCGCCGGGCTGGTTCTGGGGCGTTATTTCCCAAATCTGATCAATACCTTTCAGTAAGCCATCTTTGGGGTTGGCCGCATAGCTGACGCCGGCCGCTTGCAGGCCGGCGGTGCGCTTCACCGTTACGTTGCCCAGCTGGCTAGTGGCATTAATGGTAACGCCGTTGCCGAAAGTCGTCAGCCCAGATACATTGCTAGCCTGTGCTATCAGATTGCCTTTCACGTAATGGCCGGCGCCTTCCCCAACAACTGTGGCCCCCGCCGGAATGGTAATGGCCGACGAGGCTGAGGTTTGCAGCATCCCCCGGGTGAGGGAGAGCCGGGAGGTGATGCTCAGGTTGGTCCCGATACTGGCCACGCCCGATGGCTTATCGATGGTCAGCAATGCCAGGGAGCTATTTCCGATGGACAGCGTCTGATTGCCCGTGCCATTGAGGATGAGGCCGCCGCTGCCCAGGTTCAGATTGGTCTGAGGACAGTTTATGTTGCCGGAAACGGTAAGCGTAGCAACCGACGAGGGGCCCCCGTTATTAATAGTCAGGTCACCGTTAACAGTCAGGTTGCTACCGGCATTGAAGTTAAGCGACGTGTTGCTTATGGTCAAAGACCCGCAGGTAATCGTGCCGCCGTATACGTATGGCGTGGGGGGATAATAGTAAACAGGCACCCAGGTATCATAGTAGCAAGTCCGGTAGAACGGCCACGAGCCACAGCTGTAGGAACTGGTTCGCCAGTATCCACGGTCCTGAGTAGACTGCGGATAAATCGTGACGGCAGTACCACTGGTCGGGACCGAGCCGTAGCTCCAGTTGCCGGAGTTATTCCAGTCCGATGATTGGTTGCCCGTCCAGTTGTTCTGGGCCTGGGTGTTGGGGGCGTAGGCCAGCAGCAAAAACGCCAGGGCTGCCAGGGAAAGCAGGCGGCGGAAAGCAGGGTGCGGTAGCGGTGCAATCATCGGCAATGGAGGTGTGGTAGGGAGAAAGAACAAAAGCATTGGGCTACACTGCCTGGCGCATGAAACGCGAGGTATGGAAGCCACCCGAATCCTGAAAAGAGTCAACCCAACGCAATAGGCTTGCGGAGAGGGGATAGGATTCCAGAATGGCCAAAGGTAATGCAGAAACTACTATATATAGCGAAGCTCCGAAAGCGAATAGCAAAAAAGGCGCACTTAACATCAAGGATGTGCAAAACCTTTTGCCGGGCCAATCAGTACGCAGCCGGCCGCAACCTGCTTGGCAGGCTACGCCTACCGCCGAAGATTCAGCCCTGACTCTGAGCCATAGCAAACGGGCCGCTTAGGACAGCCGCCCCGGGTTGCTAGCGGGGGTTGGTAACCGGCGTAAACAGCACGCGCAGGGCTAACTGGCCCACCTGCCGGCCCTGGTCCTGGCCCTGGGTTATGGCATCGCGGAAATGGATGCCGCCATAGAGCCGGGAGATGGCAGCTTCAGCCGCCGCCTGCCGAAAGGAACTAAACCGGCGGTCGGGCAGGCCAAAGGCTCGCTCCGAAGTGTCGGTATAGGCATAGGTGGGGCCAAAGTAATGGGTCAGCACCTCGGCGGCAGCCGTCGAGATAACGGAGTGGCCGCTGAGGTATTCGGGGAAGGGGGGCGTCTGGAGAATGGGCTGCCAGGTTGGGTCCAGGTAGCGCCGGATGGCCGTTTCGGGGCGGATGCGGTTGCTGCGGTACTTTTCGTCCCAGCAGCACATGAAGGCGTCGGTCAGCACAACAGCCAGCACGGTATGAACTTGCAGGGTGTGGGCAAATGGGGCCTTGCGCTGCCGGCAGGCGATGCTCGCAATGGCCATCCAGTGGGCACCGGGCGACATTTTTTTCAATCCTATGCGCAGGTGGCCGTTTTCGCGCAGGGCGAAGGGGTTACAGTCCCAGAAGGCGGCCGTGGCCCGCTGCGCGGGCGTGAGCGTACAGCTGGTCTGGTACACCTCCCGCATGAGCGCCGCAAAGCCGGAGCCGGGCCGCGAATCGAACGCAACCGGGGCAGGGGGCCGGAACTGAGCGGCGGAATCCAGCACGAAAGGACGGACGCGGTTGAAATAGGGCTCCACGGCCCCAAAAAACGCCGGGGGAGTCGGGCTCCAGTACCCGGGGCCGGCGGTGGGGGTGTAGCGCGGGTAGTTGCTGATGCGGTTGTAGCCGTCCTGCCGGGCGTAGGCGAGAATGGCAGTAGCCACCAGCTGCCCGCGCGCCCGTGCCTGGGCCACAACCGCCGCCGGAATGCCCGCGTTGCGGCAGCTGTCGGTGAGGGCGGCCGCGGCAGCGGCCAGCCCAGACCCGGATGGCTGGAGCTGGCCGGCCGTGTGCAGCATGGCGAACAAGGCAGCCAGCTGCGGGGCCTGGCACTGGCCGGCCGGGCGCGGAATGCGCGGGTAGTCGCGCAGGCGTCCGTGCAGGGGCATTAGGCTGGAATCGGACTGGGCCAGGGTTTCGTAGCCCGCCAGCATAGAATAGGCGAAAAAGCGCGCGGCCAGCGGTGGGTTGGTGATATCCTGCCGCATGAGCTGCTGCATACGGTCTACTACCCAGCCAATGCGGGCCGCCGGCATAGCGTACGACACTTGCCGGGGTGCGCGCCGGCAGGCCGGACCCACTCCCAGGCAGGTCAGGAGCAGCAAAAGGAGGGTAACTGGCCTCACTTCGAACGCACCCGATATGCTTGCACCGCCGCGCCGCTGCGCCCTACGAGCAAGGTGTTGTTTAGCAGCGCGAAGCTACGAACGTCGCCGCGAATGCTCAGCCCGGAAGCCCGTTGGGGCAGGTAGCGGAAGCCGCCCTTGCCGTCGCCGGTGAGCAGGCAGCCGAACCCAGCATCCTGGTTGCCGAAACGGATGCGGTGGTGCGAGACATTGCCCCCCAGCAACAGATCAGGGTGTCCGTCGTGGTTGTAATCCAGCGACTGCACGGCAAAAACAGACGTAAACTGGGCCTGCATGGGCAACGCTACCGCACGGTACCGGCCGCCGGGGGTGCTGAGGTAGCACTGGGTGCGCAGGCTGTTAGCCCGCAGGCGGGAAGCTCCCTGCAACTCGGCGGCGGTGAATATGTCGGTCAGGGTGGCGCTGGCAAAGCGGGCGTAGGTAGGAAAGCGCGGGCGCATGAGGCTGATCTGGTCCAGCAGCTCATCCCGCGTGAGGTAGGGGTAGCTGCGCCCCTGGTTGTAGAGGCACAGAATGGGGTCCACGGCACCGTTATCATCGAAGTCCTTATACACCAGCTCCGCCGGTTCGGCTTCGCTGGCTTTGCACTGGGTGTTCAGGCCCATGTTGCCGGCCACGATATCTGCCTGCCCATCGTGGTTCAGGTCGGTCAGCAGCAGGGTGTTCCACCACCCGGTGTGCCGGGCGGGCAGGTAGTGGGTAGTCTGGTCGCGGAGCCCCCGGCCGCGCTGGTTGATCCAGATCTGGACCGGCAGCCATTCGCCGGCCGTCACGAGGTCGGGGTAACTGTCGCCATTCAGATCGGCCCAGGCCGCCGCCGACACCATCCCAAGCCGTTGCAGGGCCGGGGCCAGTTGTGCCGTGTGGTCGGTAAAGCGGCCGTGACCGTCGTTGAGCAGCACGTAGCTGCGCGGTGGCTCAGGGTAGCGCCCGGGAATCACCCGCCCCCCCACAAACAGGTCAGGGTAACTGTCGCCGTTGATGTCGGCCACCGCCACGGTACCGGTGCTGGTGCGCATGGGCGGCAGCACGGCGGGGCTGCGGCTGAAGCGGCCGTGCCCGTCGTTCAGGTACAGGCGGTCCTGGAGGCGGGCATCATCGGGCAGAAACGTGTCGTAGCCGCCGCTGCCCACGTACAGGTCCAGGTCGCCGTCGTGGTCGGCGTCGAAGAAAGCGGCGGCGGCATCTTCGCTGCCCGCATCGGCCAGCAGCGCGGCCTGGGGCAAGGCCCGGAAACCACCCCCGGCCTGCTGCACCAGCACGCGGCCCGCGAAGCCCTGGGCACCGCCAATGAACAGGTCCGGCAGCTGGTCGCCGTTTACGTCGGCCGAAATCAGGCAGGGGCCGCTGTAGGAAAGGCTGGCCGGCATCAGGGGCTGCCGCTTGAAGTCGTTGACGTCGTTTTCGGCGCAGATACCCGGTACGGGAGAGGCCATGGCGGTAAATGCCGGGGGCCGGGGCTCCGGTATGGGCCGGGGGGGGCGGGCGGTGGCTTCGCGCAGGGTCAGCACGGTGTTGGCTTTTACGCCGGGCAGCAGCTGGCTCGCGCCGCCGGGCCACTGCACCCGCACCGAATCGATGCCCGATGCGGACCCGAGCCCGAAGTGGAGCACCGGCGAAACGCTGGACTGGAAGCCCCGGGTGAGTAGCTGCTCCACCAGTTGCTGCTGGCCTGGGCAGTACACCGTTACCTTGGCCCCTACTCCGTAGGGGTTGTGGCCGGCCCCCTGCAACTTCACGCTCAGGTAGCGGAAGGCTCCGGCCCCGCTGTGGCGGGCATTGTTGCGGTACACGAATGCCGGCCCGTTCAGGTTATTTACCACCAAATCTAGGTCACCGTCATTGTCCAGGTCGGCATAGGCGGCCCCGTTGCTGTTGGAAGAGCCCGTAATCCCCCAGGCAGCGTTGGCCTGCGTGAACGATACGCCATCCTGGTTGCGGAAAATATAGTTGGTGATCTTGCTGGAGGGTACGCGCCGGGCCATCTTATAAACTTCCGCCTCCGATATTATGCCGTGGCGCATATCGATGGAGTCGCCGATGTTTTTGACGAAATCCATGTTCGTGTAGTCGTGCAGGAAGCCGTTGGTCACGAACAGGTCCTTCAGGCCGTCGTTGTCGTAGTCGGCCAGCAGCGGAGCCCAGCTCCAGTCGGTGTTGGAGAGGCCGGCCAGCTGGCCAACCTCGGAAAAGGTGCCGTCGCCGTTGTTGAGCTGGAGCATGTTGCGCATAAACTGCCGGTTCAGCCCGGCCCGCACGCGCATGTCGTGCGTCTCAACGCTTTCATCGCCCATCAGTAGCTTCTGGCGTCGAAAATCGGCCGGCAGCATGTCCAGGGTCAGAATATCCGGCAGCCCGTCGTTGTTGATGTCGGCAATGTCGTTGCCCATGGAATACAGGGACGTATGCCCGAGCTGCCGGGCAGCCTGGTCCTGGAAGGTGCGGTTCTGCTGGTTGAGGTACACGTAATCCGGTGCCTCAAAGTCATTGGAAACGTAGAGGTCGGCCCAGTTGTCCAGGTTAAGGTCGGAGGCCGTGGCGGCCAGGCCACGCGCCAGGGACGTATTGCGGATCCGACTCGTGGAATCCAGCGCAAAATAGTGGCGGCCCGCGTCCAGCTGATTGACGTACAGCTTCAGGCCGGCCGCCGCGTTGGGCGTGGTCAGGGTCCGGCGAATAAAGTCCTCGTCCAGGGTCGAGAACCAGCTGGTGTTGTAGTTGACCAGGAGCATGTCCAGGTCATGGTCGTTGTCGTAATCGAAGAAGACGGCCTGCATACTGGCAGCCGGGTCGGCGAGGCCGTAGGCGGCGGCTTCCTCCCGAAAACCGGGAATACCCCGGGCATCGTTGCCCTGGTTGATGAAGAGCTGATTGCGGCTGTTGCTGCCCGGGGCCACCGCCGACCGACAGGCATAAATGTCGAGCCGGCCGTCGCCGTTCACGTCGGCCAGCGTGATACCCGTTTTCCAGACTCCGGTGGCCGCCACGCCGGCCTGGTCGGTTACGTCCTCAAACGTGAGATGGCCGCGGTTGAGATACAGCTTGTTGGGACCTTGGTTCGACGAAAAATAGACGTCCTCCAGCCCGTCGTTGTTCACGTCGCCGATGGCAACGCCGCCGCCCATGTAGGCCGTGGCCTGCATGAAGCCGTTCGTTCGCTTATCCTCCCGCAGGTCGTTGCGAAACCCGATGTTGGTTTCGGTCGCTGGCAGCAGGGTGAAGAGGGAGTCGACGGGAACCGGCCGGCCGCAGGCTGCTGCCTGTAAACAGATGGCTGCCGTGCCGAGGCGAAGGAGTTTGCGCATATGGCCGGACAGGAGTCAGGTCGCGAATAAGAAAGGCCAAAAACGATGATCCGACGACGATGCGCCTAGCGCTTGCCGGGGCGGCTCGCACCGCGGCTGCCCCGGGTGCTGGTTTTGCCCTTGGCCGGGCCGCCGCTGCCGGCTCCCTTGGCGGGCCGTTTGGTAGGGCCTTTGGGGCCGCTGGCCGGGCTGGCGGGTTTGCCCGGACGGGTGCCAGCCTTGCCGCTGGGCCGGCCCGAACCAGCACTACGGCCGGCCGTGGACAGCTTTTTGGGGCCGGCTCCGGCCTTGGGCTTGCCCTTATCGAGCCACGTGCCCACGGGCAGGGTTTTGGTCGGGCGCGGCGCGGTTTCATCGTCGAAAGAAGGGCCGGAAGGAAGGCGGGAAATGGCGGGGCGGCTGGTGGCTGGCCGGGCCGTTTTGTGGCCCGGCCGGTCGCCCCACTGGTCGGCTGTGGATACTACTTTGCGGCGGCGGGGCACCGCGCCATCGTCAGTGCCGCTGGAGTGCTCAATCATCTCAAACAGCACCTTCAGCTCTTTGTCGCGCAGCTCGCGCCACTCGCCGGGGCCGAGGCCCTTGATACCGATGTTCATCACCCGGATGCGTTCGAGCTGGACCACTTCGTAGCCGAAATGCTCGCACATGCGCCGGATCTGGCGGTTCATGCCCTGGATGAGGGTGATACGGAAGATGTAGGGCGTCTCCTTGCTGACCTTGCACTTCTGGGTCATCACGCCCAGAATGGGCACGCCGCCCTGCATGGCCTCAATAAAATCGTCCTTGATAGGCTTGTCCACCATCACCACGTACTCCTTCTCGTGCTGGTTGCCGGCCCGTAGGATTTTGTTGACGATGTCGCCGTTGCTGGTGAGCAGAATCAAACCCTGCGACTCCTTATCGAGGCGGCCGATGGGGAAGATGCGCACTGAGTGCTTGATGCTGCGGATGATGTTGTCGCGCACCGACGTATCGGTGGTCGTGACAATGCCCGGGGGCTTGTTGTAGGCAATGTACACGGCCTCTTCCTCGGGCCGGGGCTCGATGTGCATGCCGTTCACCACCACGCGGTCCTTGAGCGTCACCTGGTCGCCGACGCTGGCGCGCTTGCCGTTGACCAGCACGTTGCCCTGCTCGATATGGCGGTCGGCTTCGCGGCGCGAGCACACGCCGCTTTCGCTGATGTATTTATTGAGACGGGTGGACATGGGCAGGTGGTGCTGGGGTCTTCGGGCCTGGGGCTTGGGGCTTGGGCCGGCGGTAAAAAAAGAGGCTGCCGACCCGAGAAGGGTCGGCAGCCTGCAAAGGTACACCGTATCTAGGAGAGGGGTGGAAGAAGGGCGCAAATTCGCCGCATATCTATGGTATCTTCTCTATCAAAACTGGAGTGCAGGTCTTAGGCCCACACTCACTGATTTTTACGTTCGAAGGGTCGAAGAAATCAGAAACCGTGATTAATTTATATCCATCGATAAAACGGTCTGGCTGCTTCGTTATGTCGTCTTTCAACCTATTTCTTAGTTTACTGATGAAGAAACTGACCCTGTCTGATGTGTCTTTGGATGAGCAGCCTTCCGTGTAAATTAGAACCATTTTATCGTTGATGGTCACGTAATAGCAGGGAGGATCATTCTTTACTCTACCCTACTATTTTAGTGGGTTGTCCACGAGCAAGATAGCGACTAAATACATCCAGTAGGTTCAGAATTTTGCGTGCCAGCGRCTGGTCAGGGGCCGTATGTGGCCGGGTGAGTTGGCGCAACAGATTCAGGCCGTGCCGAC
>NZ_QYCN01000004.1 GCF_003583925.1 Hymenobacter rubripertinctus
TTGCGCCAAAAGTGCGGCGTGTTGGTGCGCAAGTCCTGCTCGTTTAGCCGGTGCGAGAAAATGCACCATACGCGCATCCAACTCGTCATCGACGAGCACAACCGTCGGTTAACGCCAACCTGAATCACCTCGCATTATACCACCGCCAACGTTCCTTTGTTTCTTTCCCGCTTTCCCATTTCCGCTTCCACTCTTATCCTACACCATGCCCCACGCCTACCGCTTCCTGCTGCTGTTCATCATGCTGCTGCCTTTGGTAGCGCCGGCCCAGCAGCTACCGAAAGTGCTGTTTGATGCCGCCCACGCCCAGATGGCGGGCAATGCGGATTGGGTAATTGATGCCGACGTGTACGATTTGCGCGTGGGTACGGGTGGTGCAATGGTGCCGGGCGGCTCGGAGTCGAACCCGCAGCGGTTCCCCACGCCCGACCAAAGCGGTATCACGGCCACTACGCCCGAAACGTACTGGAGCGGGGGCATCTCGGCCTGGGGCGTGGAGCTGGTGAAGCGCGGCTTTCAGGTGGAAACCCTGCCCAACAACGGCCGCCTCACCTACGGCGACGCCACCAACGACCAGGATTTGCGCAACTACGCGGTGTATGTTGTGAATGAGCCCAACATCCGCTTTACTGCGGCCGAGAAAACGGCTTTGCTGACTTTTGTGCGCGATGGAGGCGGCCTGTTTATGGTATCCGACCACGTGGTATCGGACCGCAACAACAGCGGCTGGGATTCGCCCCGAATCTGGAACGACCTGCTCACAACTGCCCCCGGTGGCAACCCGTTCGGCTTTACCTTCAACCTCGATAACCTGGTAGTGAAAACCGCCAACGTGCCGGTGCTGCCCACCGATTCGTTGCTGCACGGCCCTGCGGGCGACGTGCGGAAGATGGAGTTCTACAACGGGGCCAGCCTCACGCTGCTGCCAACAGCCAACCCCACGGTGCGCGGCGTCATCTACCACCCCACTGCCGACGCTACCGGCACCCAGCAGGCCCTCATGGCCTATGCCCGCTACGGCCGCGGCAAAGTAGTGGCCCTGGGCGACTCCTCCCCGCCCGACGACGGAACCGGCGACCCGGGCGACAAACTTTACAATGGCTGGAGTGCCGAAGCCGACGGCGACCATGCCCGCGTCATCACCAACGCCACCATCTGGCTGGCCGCCCGGCCCGGCACTCCGCTGGCCGCTACGGCCGCTGCCGGGTTGGCCTTGCGCCTCTTCCCCAACCCCACCACCGGCACGGTCCGGCTTGTTTCCGAAGCCCGGCCTACCCGCGTGATCTGGTACACCCTGCTGGGTGAGGAGCTTGCGGTTCCCCCGGCGGGGCTGGCCACGGACGCGTATGACTTACGCCTGCTGCCTGCCGGGCTGTATCTGGTGCGCGTGCAGCTGCCCGATGGCCGGGTGCTCACGCGCCGGGTGGTGCGGCAGTAGTTCGCCTGCTACTCCAATCGGCGGCGCTGGTAGAAGGTGGTGCCATCGTAGCCAGGCTGGTTGTAAAAATCCGGTTCGGCGGCGGCGGGCAGCGGCAGCTTCAACGCCCGCAGCATGGCCTGCTCGTACTCGCGGGTTATCTGAATTTCGGCGTAGGATGGATACTCTGTTACCGACTGGTACGTGAGCGAAGGCACGAACACGTTATCCGCGTCTTCATCCAGGGCTGCCACCCCGATGGGCAGCAGGATGTGCCGGTCCCGCTCGCTGAGGCCCAGAGACGCGTCCAGCTCCACATCCAGGTAGCGAACCTTGAGGGCGTCCACGTCCACGATCAGCTCAACTACCTGCCCGAACTGGCGGCCGTCGGCCCCGCGCACGGCCCAGCCGCGGATGTCGGGGTTGTCGTCGGCCACTTCGAACTCGGTGAGGTCGCGCAGGCGGCGCAGGTGCAGGCCCTGGCCGGTAGGAAGGGGGTCGGGAGTAGGTTGCATAGGGAAACGGAGCGTTCCGGAGGAGGACTCCGGCTAAGTAAAAAACAAGTAATAAAACCAGGCTTACTGGGCCACGGAGGGCGACTCGAAGGCGCGCAACAGCTCGGCAGCCTGCTGAAAATAGGTACGTAGCGCCTGCTGCTCCGTTGCCGTAGTGGCCCGTCCGCTCAGGCCGGCGGCCTGGGCGCTCAGCTGGCGGGCCGCCGTTTGCAGCTCCGGATAGCCTTGCTGCTGAATGGCCTGAACTAGGGCCGCCGCTGCCACACACCCGGGCCGCAGGCTGGCGGCCGGCTCCTCCAGGCGGCTGGTAGCGCTGGTCAGGTCGTCGCGGCGGGTGCCGATGAAGGGCGTACGCAGGTCGTCCCGGTCCGTCAGGCTGACCAATGCCGAGGTCAGCAGGCGCAGGCCTTCCCGACCATAATCAGGCCGGGTGGCCTCGGTAGCGGCAAAAGCGGCCAGCACGCCGGCCGTTACGGGGGCCGTTTCGGCGGCCATATCGTTTAGTGCGTCTTCGGCGGGGCGGGGGCCGGTTTCAGCCCCGCTAAGGCTATCAACGGCCCTCCTGGCCGGCGGCGGCGGGGTTGGGGGCAGGGTCGGCGGCGCATTGACTTCGGCCCGGAACAGGAAATAGGCTCCCAGGCCCACCACGGCCAGCACCACCAGCAGAAACAGCCAGGGGCTGGGCGTATTTTTTTTGCGCTGAATGTTAATATCGGCCATATGGAAGCAGAAGGTAGGACAAAGAAGCAGTACGCGCTAGCCTTACGCGGCCCGGCCAGATTATGATTCGATTCTGCCATATTCCTCGCGCCGGATAGTGCAGCCCGACAGTGCCCGAGAGTTGGTATGTTTAGCTCCTGAACCTATTGTCTGCTGCTCCGGTCTATGCGCGTATCCTCCTTTATTGCCGAGCTCCGGTTCTGCGGCCTGCTCCTGCCCGAACAGGCCGCTGCCATCGAAGCGCATGAACGCACCCGCCCGTTCTCGCTGCACTACGAAATCCGTACCCTGCTCTACCTGGGCATCACCCTGCTCAGCGGCGGACTGGGCGTGTTGCTCTATGAGCACCTCGACCACCTCGGGCACGGCGTGGTAGTGGCCCTTATGGCCCTGCTGACGGCCGCCTGCTTCGCCTACGCGGCCCGCCACCGCCGCCCCTTCAGCTGGGCACAGGTGCCCAGCGCCGGCCTGCTCCCCGACTATCTGCTGCTGCTCGGCTGCCTGCTGTTTCTGGCCCTCGAAGGCTACCTGCAAGCCCAGTACACGCTTTTCGGCACCCGCTACGGCCTGGCCCTGGTGGTGCCGGCGGTTCTGTTCTTCTACCTGGCTTACCGCCTCGACCACCGGGGCGTACTGTCGATGGGCATTACGGCCCTGGCCGCCTGGGCCGGCTTAAGCGTGCAGCCGCTGTCAGTGTTCGAGAATCAGTTGCTGACCGGAGCCGTGAGTCGGGCGGCCATCGGGCTGGGGGCGGCCTTGCTGGTGTTGGGCTGGCTGAGCGAAACCCGCCGCCGCAAGGCCCACTTCGCCTATACCTACCTGCTGCTGGGCGGCAACCTGCTGCTGGCCGCCGCCACGGCGGCCATGTTCGGGGAAGTGCTCCGGCCCGCCGGCCTGCTGATCCTACTGATTCTGGCCGTCAGCGCCGGCCTGTTTTGGTACGGGCAGAAAACGCACTCCCACTTATTTCTGCTATTGGGGACGGCCTACGGCTACGTGGCCTTCACCTTCGGACTGTTTTTGGGTCTTCGTTTTCTGGGGGGCGAAGACGTAGTTTTTGGCCTTGCGCTCTACTACTTCGTGGCCTCCACGGCCGCTGCCATCTGGTTTCTCACCCACCTCAAACGGTTAGCCGGCACTGCTGCTCATGTTTAAAGCCTATAACTCAGCCTGGCCCCGCCACGAGGCACTTCGCGAGGCTGCCCGGGGCTGGTACCGCGCCGGTCTGTTGCCCTTGCCACAGTTGGAAGCCATCCGCGCAGCTTATCCGCCCGACTTCTACCGGCCCAACATCTACCTGCGCATCCTGCTGTTTTTGCTGATGACGCTGGGCTACTTCGCGGCGGCCGGTATGCTGGCCCTGCTGCTATATTCCGTCGCCAACGACCTGAGCGGGGGGCAGATTCGGGAGCAGGCGACTATTGGCGTTGTCTGCCTGCTGAGCGCCTTGGGCGGGCAGCTACTGTTGAGGCAGCTCATTCGGACCGGCCGCACCTACCGCGCCGGCTCCGACCAGGCCCTGCTCTACATCAGCCTCGGCTTTGCCGCCGCCGCCATGTATTGCTTCGCTGATCTGCTGACGCCCAACAGCCTGGACCTGCTGGCGCTCAACGGAATCGTGCTGGTTCTGCTGCCGGTACTGCTGCTGCTGGTACTGGCCCTGATTGCCTACGCAGATGCGCTGGTGGCCATTGCTGCCTATGCAGTGGCCCTGGCCCTGGTAACCGACCTGTTGCTGCGCACTACTTTCGGCATTTTGTTCGTGCCCTTTGCCGTGATTGGGCTGGCCGTAGGGCTGTACACTCTGGTGCGCTACCTCGTACCGCATACCGACTTCTGGTATTACCAGACCTGTTTCATAGCCCTCAAAGTAGTCGCCCTGCTTACTTTCTACCTCGGTGGCAACTACTTGGTCGTGCGCGAGGCCAGTGCTGCCATCCGCAACGAAAGCACTTCCCACCAGATTTCTTTTGCCCTCTTTTTTTACCTGTTCACGGCCCTCATTCCACTGCTCTACATCTACCAAGGCCTGCGCCGCCCCGACCGGGTCTGGCTCCTGACGGGCCTTGTAACCCTGGCCTTCTCGGGCTACACGGTGCGGTTTTACCACTCAGTGCTGCCCCCCACCGTGGCTAGTGCCCTGCTCGGCGCCTTGCTGATCGTGCTCATGGCCCTGGCCCTGCGCTACCTGCGCACCCCCCGTCACGGCCTCACCGCCGCCCCCAACGATGCGTCCACTGCCGAACGCCCGGGCCTCAACCTGGAAGCCCTCATCGTCGCCCAGACGGCCCACGCCCCCCAGGTCCCGGAGCCCGGCTTCCAGTTCGGCGGCGGCCAGTCGGGCGGCGGCGGCGCGGAGGGGCAGTGGTGAAGGAGGAACAGGTATTCCGCGCATTCGAGGGCGTTCATCCAGCCTTTTAAGGCGGACCATCATTTTTCCGGCAAAAAGCCCCTGACGTCTGCTGACGTTAGGGGCTTGCTATTTACCCGGGTTTCTTGGCTGCATGAAAACCGGATTAACTACGCTGTCCTACGGGTACTTTGGCTCTGCCTCACATAACCAAACGGCACCTGCCCCCGCATTCATCACTTCTCTTATTCCCTACTTACGCGGGCACCTTGCGGTACATTTTGGCCAGCTGCTCCACGGCGTAGTCCACTTCTTCTGCCGTGTTGTACTTGCTCATCGAGAAGCGGATGGTACCCCGGGTAGGGTCGCAGCCCAGGGCTGTAAGCACGTGGGAGCCGGCGTTGGCCCCGCTGGTACAAGCCGAGCCGCCCGACACGGATATGTGGTTGATGTCGAGGTTGAAGAGCAGCATTTCGTTCATATCGGAGGAGGGCAGGCTTACGCTCAGCACCGTGTAGAGGCTCTGGTCGGCCTCGGCGGAAGTGCCATTGAAGTCCACCCCGTCGATTTCGGCGCGCAGCTTCTCCATAAACCGGTTTTTGAGGGCCTGGATGTGGTGCTGATGATCAGCCATGTCGCGGTAAGCAATTTCGAGGGCCTTCGCCAGGCCCACGATGCCGTACACGTTTTCGGTGCCGGCTCGCTGGTTGCGCTCCTGGGAGCCGCCGTGGAGCAGCGCGTCCACCATCTGGCCCGAGCGACGGTACAGGAACCCGATTCCTTTCGGACCGTGGAATTTATGCGCCGAACCCACCAGAAAATCAACCGGCACCTGCTGCACGTCATGGCGGTAGTGGCCCATGGTCTGCACCGTATCGGTATGGAACACGGCTTTGTGACGGGCGCATATTTGCCCGATGGCGGCAATGTCGTTGAGGTTGCCAATCTCGTTGTTGGCGTGCATCAGGCTCACAAAAGTGCGCGGGTGCGTAGCCAGCAGCTCGTCGAGGTGAGCCAGATCCAGGCGGCCGCGCGCATCATGACGCAGGTAGCTGAGCTGCATGCCCTGCTTTTCTAGCGCCTGCATGGTGTGCAGCACGGCATGGTGCTCAAGTGGCGAAGTGATGCCGTGTTGCAGCCCCAGGGGGCGCACGCTTCCAAAGGCAGCATAGTTATCGGCCTCCGTCCCGCAGGAGGTAAACACGATTTCGGCGGGGGCCGCATTGATGAGGTGGGCAATGGTTTTACGGGCATTCTCGAGGGCGGCGCGCACCTGCCGGCCGTGGCCATGAATGCTACTGGGGTTGCCGAAGTGATTTTGCAGGAACGGCAGCATGGCGTCCAGCACTTCAGGGTCCAGGGGCGTGGTGGCGGCGTTATCGAAATACACGTTCATAAGTTGCGCGGAAAGGCAGTAACAACCGGCTCGCAAACCGGCCCGAATGATTTCGCCACAAAAATAGCGGTTTCCCGGTGGCGTAACGGCAGGATAATGAAATGGTGAGTTGCCATTCAGCTGGCCCTCCCAGTGCTACGTGCACCAACAGGGCTGTCCGAACGGCAACTCACCATTTCACTAACGCACCATTTCGCCGCTACTGGCTGATGATTTCCTTGATGTCACCAATGATTTTGTTGGCCAGGTGGTCGGCCGTGGCGTTGGAATCCGACTCGGCGTAAATGCGGATAATGGGCTCGGTATTCGATTTGCGCAGGTGCACCCACTCCTTGTCGAAGTCGATTTTCACGCCGTCAATGGTATTCACCTGCTGCTTGGCGTAGCGCTTCTCCATTTCCACCAGCACCAGGTCGGTGTCGATTTCGGGCGTCAATTCAATCTTATTCTTCGAGATGAAGTAACTTGGGTACGAGGCCCGCAGGCGCGTCATGGTGAGGCCCGTTTTGGCCAGATGGCTCAGAAACAAGGCAATGCCCACCAGCGAGTCGCGGCCATAATGCAGCTCGGGATAAATGATACCGCCGTTGCCTTCGCCGCCAATTACGGCGTTGGTTTCCTTCATCTTGTTCACCACATTCACCTCGCCCACGGCGGAAGCGGCGTACTGACCACCGTGCTTTTCGGTCACGTCGCGCAAAGCCCGCGTGCTGCTCAGGTTGCTCACGGTGTTGCCGCCGCCCAGTTGCTGAAGCACATAATCGGCCACGGCTACCAGGGTGTACTCCTCCCCGAACATGCTGCCGTCTTCGTTCACCAGGGCCAGGCGGTCCACGTCAGGATCCACTACAATGCCCAGGTCGAAGGAGCCTTTCTCGAGTACCCGGGCAATTTCGCGCAGGTTTTCGGGTAGCGGCTCGGGGTTGTGGGCGAAGTCCCCGGTTGGGTCGCAGAACAGTTTTTCAATCACCTCCACGCCCAACTGCTCCAGTAGCATCGGCACGGCAAAACCGCCGCAGGAGTTCACTGCATCTACCACTACCCGGAAGTTTTTGGCCTGAATAGCAGCTTTGTCGACCAGCGGCAGGGCCAGAATAGCATCGATGTGCTCTTGCAGGAAGGTGTCGTCGGTGGTGTAGCTGCCCAGCTTGGTCACGGGCGCAAAGTCAAACGACTCGGAGTCGCCCAAAGCCAGCACCTGCTTGCCATCCTCATCCGAGATGAACTCGCCCTGGTGGTTGAGCAGTTTCAGCGCGTTCCACTGCTTGGGGTTGTGCGAGGCCGTGAGAATAATGCCGCCGCCGGCTTTTTTGGCCGGCACCGCCATTTCCACGGTCGGCGTGGTGCTCAGGCCCAGATCAATCACATCAATGCCCAGCCCTTGCAAGGTGGCCGTTACCAGCCGGTTCACCATGTCGCCCGAAAGGCGGGCATCGCGGCCAATGATGATGGTTTTATTCTGCGTTTTTTCCAGTACCCAGGTACCAAAGGCAGCGGCGTATTTCACTATGTCAATGGGCGTTAAACCGTCGCCGGCCGCGCCGCCGATAGTGCCTCGGATTCCCGAAATGGATTTAATCAGTGCCACGTGTGTGCTGCTAAATGGTAGGTGGGCGAATATCGCCCGTGAGAGGCCGCAAAAGTAGCCAACTGGCTTAGCTTTCCCTACGAAAGAACCTGCGGCTCCGGATGAGGCAGCCCATAATCCTACTCATGTAGGCACAAGGAATGCCGTAAGCCCTTGTATATTTGGCCTGATGGAAAACATTGCTACCACCCGCCGGCAAGAGCAGCTCGGGGCCTTTGGCCGGCTGCTGGACGTGCTCGACCGCCTGCGGGCCGAGTGCCCCTGGGACCGGAAACAGACCCTGGAAAGCCTGCGTCACCTCACTATCGAGGAAACCTACGAGCTCAGTGACGCCATCATTCGCCACGACCTGCCGGACCTCCAGAAAGAGCTGGGCGACGTGCTGTTACACCTGGTTTTCTATGCCAAAATTGCCAGTGAGCAAGGAGCCTTCGACATTGCCGATGTGCTCAATACCCAGTGCGAAAAGCTGATTTTCCGCCACCCCCACATCTACGGCGACGTGAAAGCAGAAACCGAGGAGGAGGTCAAGAAGAACTGGGAACAGCTGAAATTGCGGGAGAAAGGCAACACCTCCGTGCTAGGCGGCGTACCTACCTCACTGCCAGCGCTGGTAAAAGCGATGCGCATTCAGGAAAAGGCGCGGGGCGCGGGCTTCGATTGGGAAAAGCCCACGCAGGTATGGGAAAAGGTGCAGGAAGAGCTGGCGGAGTTTGAAGCAGAATTTGCCGACGTTGCTTCTCCCACTTTCAGCCCCGAGCGTATTGCGGCCGAATTCGGAGACGTTTTATTCTCCCTGATCAACTTTGCCCGGCACGCGGGCATCAACCCGGAAGAAGCCTTGGAGCGGACCAACCGTAAATTCATCCATCGTTTTCAGTACCTTGAAACCCAGGCCGCCCACGATGGCCACCAACTGCACGACCTGAGCCTGGCCCAAATGGACGCCTATTGGGAACGAGCTAAACAGATTCCGCTGACCGCCGCGAAATAAAGTTGATGGAGAAATAGCCTTTTTTTAAGGCGCGCATAGTTTTAAAGCGTTTAAACGCATTTTTCATTTGGCGGCACTCATGTTTTTTAAGTAGGTTTGCCAAGGATAGGCTGGTCTGCACGACAAGTCCTGTACACGAGCAGACCCATGCTTTGCTGACGGACACTCCGGAAGTGTGCGGGTGAACAGGAAACATCGTGCCGGAAAGATTAGCCAGCCCATTTTTCATTTTTTTTTTTACAACACGCTCAACCTTTCACCAACAACCCACTAATTCTCCGGAACAATGGAACAAAAGAATGCCATGAATAAGCCCGCGGCCCGGCCTGCCGCTGCTGCAGCGCCGAAAGGCGACTCTAGAGGCAGCGGTTCGTCCGCATTTGC
Organism: Hymenobacter rubripertinctus; assembly: GCF_003583925.1. Taxonomy (GTDB): domain Bacteria; phylum Bacteroidota; class Bacteroidia; order Cytophagales; family Hymenobacteraceae; genus Hymenobacter; species Hymenobacter rubripertinctus. The sequence continues at coordinate 9,365 of NZ_QYCN01000004.1, forward strand.
CATTATCGCCATTATCGCGGCGTTCATTGTAAGCGTACTGATTTTCATCTTCGTACTGGGCGACGGTAGTCACTTCCAGGGCGGTAACAACGAAAACAACCCGCTTTCGGGCGACTATTTCGGGGTGGTGTACAAAGGGGGTCCGGTAGTACCGGTGCTGATGACCATGTTCCTGCTCGTAGTTATCTTCTCGATTGAGCGTGCACTGACCCTGAGCCGCGCAAAAGGCTCCAAGAGCATCGAATCCTTCGTGCGTAACATCCGTCAGAAGCTGAACGTGAACGACATCACGGGTGCCATTGCCGCCTGCGACCAGCAGAAAGGCTCGGTAGCCAACGTAGTACGCGCCGGCCTGATGAAGTACCAGGAAATGGCACGTGAGCGCCACATGGAGAAAGAGCAGAAAGTACTGGCTATCCAGAAGGAAATCGAGGAATCGACGGCATTGGAGCTGCCCATGCTGGAGAAAAACCTCGTGATTATTTCCACGCTGGCTTCCATCGCTACGCTGGTCGGTCTGATCGGTACGGTACTGGGTATGATCAAGGCCTTCTCGGCACTGGCCCAGGGTGGTGCTCCCGACGCAGTTGGTCTGGCCAACGGTATTTCGGAAGCCCTCATCAACACGGCCCTCGGTATCACGGGCTCGGCCCTGGCCATCGTGTCGTACAACTTCTTCACCAGCAAGATCGACGAACTGACTTACAGCATTGACGAAGCCGGTTTCAGCATCATTCAGACCTTCTCGGCCCAGCACGGTGCCACGGACCACTCCAATACTACCGTATAATTTTAGTGCTTACACGCACTAAAGTGTGGAGTTGTTCGTTTCTGAATCACGCGTTTAATTACACCAGCAATGCCTAAAGTAAAGCCTCACAGAACATCCCCGTCGTTGGATATGACTCCGATGGTGGATCTGGCCTTTCTGCTGGTGACTTTCTTCATGCTCACCACCAAATTCGCCCCGGAAGAGGCGGTGGTAGTGGACACGCCTTCTTCTACCTCCGAAATTCGTTTGCCTGAATCGCACGTGCTCACCGTAGCCATTGACAAGGACAAGCGTATTTTCTTCGGAGTTGGCGACGACGAGATCAAATCTGAGTTGTTACGCACGGTGGGAGCCAAGTACGGTGTTAGCTTTACGGCCGCGCAGGTACAGGCATTCCGGGGCGTAGGGGCCAGCTTTGGTACTCCCATCGAAAAACTGCCCGCTCTCCTGAATTTGGACAGCGAGCAGCGGAAGTTGGTTAAGCAGGACGGCATTCCCGCCGACTCGCTCAACAACCAGTTCATCGAATGGGTAGTAGCGGCGCAGTCGCTCAGCCGGAAGCAGTTCAGCACTCCCGCCTACATTGCCATCAAAGGCGATGGGCAGGCGGATGTACCGACTGTAAAGAAAGTCATCAAACTGATGCAGGAGAAGAACATTAACCGGTTCAACCTGATTACCGACCTCGAAACTAAACCGGTGGCCGGTAACTAATCTCGCACAGACGACATGGCAGAAATACAACAAAATAGCGGCGGCGGCGGGAAAGGCGGAAAAAAACGGGCGAAGAAAATGTCGACCAAAATCGACATGACCCCGATGGTAGACTTGGCCTTCCTGCTGCTGACCTTCTTCATGCTCACGACCACCTTCAGCAAACCTACCGTGATGCAGGTCACGATGCCGGTGAAGCCGAAGGACGAAACCGAAAAGTCGGAAATTAAGGCGTCCAACGCTTTTACCGTCCTACTCGGGGAGAACAACAAGATCTATTACTACGATGGTCTGTTGTCGACGGACACCAAGCCGGAATTGAAGTTGTCGGGCTACGATGCCAACGGTATCCGCAAGGAGTTGCTGGCGCGCAAGAGCAACCCCAATCTGGTGGTCCTGATCAAGCCGGACGATAAGTCCAACTACAAAAACATGGTCGACATCCTCGACGAAATGAACATCACCGACCAGAAGAAATACGCGCTGGTGGACATTTCGAATGCGGATGTGGAACTCATTAAATCTTCTGGATTATGATGGACAACGCACAGTTGGCCAGCGCATCTCTCGATGACATAGTCTTCGAGGGGCGCAATAAGGCCTACGGGGCTTACATAATCCGGCGAGTGTACGGCAAGCACGTTACCCGCGCAGTTCTTATTTCCATCGCCCTGTTTGCTCTCCTGATTGCCTTCCCTTTGGTGGCACGCATGATGAAGAAAGACGACGTGGTGGTGGAGGATAAGATGCTCAAGGTGAACGAGCTGATGGAAGCCCCGCCGCTGGACAAGGTAGCTCCCCCACCCCCGCCGCCCCCGCCGCCGGAGGCCCCACCACCGCCCCCACCAAAGCTCACGACCATCAAGTTCACTCCCCCCGTCGTTAAGAAAGACGAAGAGGTGAAGAAGGAAGAAATTCCGGACGTGAAAGAATTGGAGAAGGCAACCGTGGCAGCCGTCAGCGTTAAGGGCAACACTGACAATCCGGCTGACCTTGCTGGTCTGGAGCCCGGTGAGGGCACTAAGGCAGTAGAAGAAGTCGTCACGAACAAGCCATACACCTACGTGGAGCAGATGCCGGTATTCCCCGGCGGACAGGAAGCGTTGCTCCAGTACATTGCCAAGAACATCAAGTACCCGGCAATGGCACTGCGTAACCAGGTGGAAGGCCGTGTCTTCATCAAGTTCGTAGTTGGTCCTGATGGAACCGTTACGAACGTGGAGGTGCAGAAAGGTATTGGTGCCGGTTGCGACGAAGAGTCGATGCGGGTTATCAAAAGCCTGCCGCGCTTCACGCCTGGTAAGCAGAACGGCCGCGCCGTTTCCGTGTACTACACGGTACCCGTAACCTTTGCTATCAAGTAAGCTTCCCGGTTACCAACTCATTGGTGCCAGATAAAACCCCGAATCGGACAGCTGTCCGGTTCGGGGTTTTGCGTTTTGAGAATTTTCTAAAAAAAAAACTCATCTACATACTACCCGGGTTATGTTGAGCGTTGAGTAGTTAAGAGCCAGGGGAAGCATTCGTGGGGTTGGCAGTTTGAAAGGCTTGAGTAGCTGAATTCTTTCATTTTTCACTTAACGCTCTATTCGCCATGGCCACAGCCGCGCACATCTCCGCCCCCTCCCTCGATGACATGGTTTTCGAGGGCCGCAACAAAGCTTACGGTGCCTACGTCCTGCGCCAGGTTTACGGCCGTCACGTAACCAAAGCAGTAGCCTTGGGCATCACACTCTCCGCCTTGCTAATTGCTTTGCCGGTTATCGTGCAGCAGGTATGGCCGGCGGCGGCAGTAGTTGTGCCGGCCGTCGTGGATGACACGCTAACGCTCACCCATTTCACGGAGGTGGAGCCGCAGCCCAAGCAACCCAGCATGAGCAGTGCCACGGCCACGATACGGACCCACACGGCCGAGACGCCGACCAAAGTGGTGCGCGACGAGGACGTGAAAAAGCCCGACCAACCCGAGATTGAAGCACCAGTAGCAAATGGCCCTTTAGTGCTTGGCGACATCAACCAGGATGGCAACAACGGCAACAGCATGGTGCCGGCGGCGGGTGGCGGCAATGATACGGCCGCTAATCCGGCCGCTCCGGCCGTTATAAAGCCGTTCGTGCATGTGGAGCAAATGCCCGAGTTTGTGGGTGGCAACGGGGCACTGATGAGCTATCTGCAACGCCAGATGAAGTACCCGCCACAGGCCTTGCGGGCGGGTGTGGAGGGAAAGGTGTTCATTTCCTTTACCGTCAATACCGACGGCACGATTGACGACGTGGAAGTTCTGAAGGGCCTGGGCTACGGGACCGACGAAGAAGCCAGCCGCGTTATCAGCAAAATGCCCGCCTGGAAGCCGGGTTACCAGAATCATCATGCAGTGCCCGTGCGCTATACTTTGCCCATCACCTTTAAGTATGAGTAACCGAATCCGTCGGCTACCTTGCTGACTGCTTGAGGCTTATGATGACAAAAAACGGCTGGTAGCACAAACCAGCCGTTTTTTGCCGTTTTTTACGGTTGCATCCCCCCGTTACTTGTGCTGACGCATCGGGCTGGCGAACAAAAAGCCGGCAATCTGGCATTCAAAAGAACATCCTGCCTCTTCATTTTTCTACTCATGTCTGACCGCCCTACTACCGACGACCAGCTGGGCCACCACAGCCAGCCCGGCCTGGTGCGCTACTTCACCCTCATTATGTCGGTGCTGTATATGGTGCTGGGAATTTATTTGTGGTTCGTACCGGCCGGCACTATCCGCCTCGCCGAAACGCCCCGCCAACTGCTGGCCGCCATCTTCGTATTTTACGGAATCATTAGATTTGTCAGGACGTACCAGTTACACTTCAGAAAAAACCGGGATGATGCACGCTAATTTCAAGGTGATGGCCAGCCTGCTGCTGATGGCCTTGGGGCTTCTGGGCTGCAACAGCGGCGACAATAACGGACGCGGGCAGGCCATTGATACCCCCACCAGCGGGACCGTACGCATTGGCGTGGATGAAACGTTCGAGCCCATCCTCAAATCGCAGGTGGATACGTTTCAGAAGCTGTACCCGGCCGCTCACCTGCAAACGGTTTTCCAGCCGGAGCGCGACATTATTCAGGCCCTGCTAACCGACAGCATCCGGTTAGCGGTAGTTTCCCGCCCGCTAACAACGCAGGAGCAAAATCATTTCAAGCGGCTGAAGATTGAGCCCAAAGCCATTCGCATCGGCGTCGATGGCGTGGCCATTATCCTGCACCCCAGCAACCCTGACTCATTGCTGACTACCGCGCAACTGCGCGCTATTTTCACGGGGCAGCTCACTCAATGGGGCCAACTTAGCCCGAAGAATACGCTGGGCGAGATTACTGCCGTATTCGACAACAATAATTCCAGCACGGCCCGCTTCGTGCAGGACTCCATCACCCGCGGCACAGCCCTGGCCAAGGGTATCTTCGCCTCCAAGTCGAACCCTGCCCTGCTGGATTACGTTGCTACCCATCCGAATGCTATTGGGGTAATCGGCGTCAACTGGATCAGTGACCGGGACGACGCGGCGGTGCAGAAGTTCCTCAAGCGGGTCCGGATAGCTGGCATCAGCAGCAAAACCAGCGGCGCTACGGCCGACGACTACTTCCAGCCGTATCAGGCCTATCTCGCGCAGAAAACGTACCCGCTCCGTCGGGAGCTCTATGTTGTCAGTCGGGAGGCCCGGGCCGGTCTTGGCACCGGTTTTGCATCCTTCGTAGCAGGCAACAAGGGCCAGCTGATTATGCTCAAGTCCGGTTTGATGCCTGCCACCGGCCAAGTTCGCCTTATTGAGGTGAAGCCTGACTAAGTGTACTGCCTTTCCCTTTCCACGTACTTTCACTAACCTTTTTGCACATGAACCTTAAGCCCTGGAAGCTCACGCTCCTCGCTGCTTTGTCTGTTTCCGGCTCGGCCGCCCTGGCCCAGACTACGGGGGTCCAGAAAGCCCTCGAACTGGAACGCTATAATGAAGCCCGCGCCACTCTGCTCAGTCAGGGTCAGTCCAACGAAACCTCGTTTCAGCTCGGACGCCTTTACCAGATGCGCGAAATGCCGGATTCGGCCGCGTATTATTTCAACCGGATTGCCTTCGATAAGAAGGAGCCTATGACCATGATTGCCGCCGGCCGCGCTGCGCTGGCGCAAGGCAAGAATGCCGACGCCCAGATTCAGTTTGACAATGCCGTGAAAACGTCGAAGGGCAAAGACCTCGACGTGTATACCATGATTGCCCAGGCTTACGCCGAATCCAATATCAAGGACATTGCGAAAGCTCTGGAATATGTGAAGGAAGGGGAAGCCCTGGCGGCCAAGAAAGGCAAAGACGATCCGGCTCTGATGATTGCCCGCGGCGACATCTATCAGAAATCCGAATCGGGAGGTGGCGAAGCCATGAACAGCTACGAGCGTGCCACGATGGCCGACCCGAACAACGTGCAGGCCTTCGTGCGCAAAGGCCAGCTGAACCTGCGGGCCAGGACCTACAACCAGGCCAAGGAGAACTTCGACAAGGCCATCAGCATCGATCCGAACTACGCTCCTGCCTACAACTCGCTGGCGGAAACCTACTACTTCGCGGGTCGTTACGACGATGCGCTGGCGCAGTTCCAGAAGTACAGCTCCCTAGCCGAAAAGTCGTCGGATACGATGGCTAAAAACGCTTCTTTCCTGTACCTGACCAAGAAGTACCCGGAGGCGATGGTGGAGATTGACAAAGTACTGGCGCAGGATGCCAGCAACCTGACCATGAATCGGCTGAAAGCCTACTCGCTCTACGAGATGGGGCAGAACGATGCCGCTATGGCCGCCATGCAAACCTACATGCAGGTGGCGAAGGCCCAGGATAAGATGATTACCGAAGACAATGTGTACTACGGTAAGATGCTCATCAAGGGCGGCAAGACGACTGAGGGGGCTACGATGATCGAAGCCGCCATCAAGGCTGATCCGAAGAAAGCCGCTGATTTGCAGAACGAGTTGGCGCAGGCTTACCTGGCAGCCAAGAACTATCCCAAAGCCATTTCCACGTATCGGTCCCGCATGAAGGCTACCGATGGCGGTGAACTGACCGACAAGATATACCTGGCCCGCGCCTACGAGTTGAACGAGCAGTATATGCCCGCCGACAGCCTCTACGGCATCATCACGAAGGAGCGCCCCGAGTATATTCCGGGCTACCAGATGCGGGCCCGGGCGAATGCCAACATGGACAAAGACTCCAAGAAAGGCCTCGCCAAGCCATACTACGAAGAGTACATCAAGGTGGCCAACGCTTCTGAGTCGCCCGACAAGTACAAGTCGGGGCTGGTGGAAGCCAACAAGTACCTGGGTTACTACTACTACCAGCTGGGCGATAAAGCAGCGTCTTTGCCTTACTGGCAGCAGGCGCTGGCCCTGAAGCCCGATGATGAGCAGGCGAAGACGGCAGTTGATGCCATTACGCAGCCCGTTAAGAAGGCCCCGGCGGCGCGCCGTAAGTAACCACTTGCCGCACGTCAGTCAGTTAACAGAGAAGCCCGCTACCAAGGTAGCGGGCTTCTCTGTTTTCTAACGGTCTGGTGCAAGCCTAAAGCAGGTTGGCGGCATACTGCTCCCACAAAGCCAGTACGGCCTCAAAATCGGCCGGTAATTCGACTTCGAACTGCATGTGCTCCCGGGTAACAGGGTGCTCGAAGCCAAGAGACTTGGCGTGCAGCGCCTGCCGGGGCAGCTGAAGCAGTGCTTTTTCGGCGAAAGTCTTGTAGGCACCCGTGCGCTGACCGTACACGATTCGGTCGCCGCCGTAAGTAGTATCTCCGAACAGGGGGTGACCGATGTGCTTCATGTGTACCCGAATCTGGTGGGTGCGGCCGGTTTCCAGATTGCACTGCACCAGCGTAACCTTGCCGAAGGAACGCAGCACTTTATAGTGCGTTACGGCGTGCTTGCCCTGCTCCTCGCCTTCGGGATATACCGTCTGAATCTTACGGTCCTTGATGCTGCGGCCGATGTTGGTGCTGATGGTACCTTGCATTTCCTTCGGTACACCCCACACCAAGGCCAGGTAGGTGCGCTCAATGGTATGATGAAAGAACTGATTCGAGAGGTGGGTCATGGCATATTCCGTTTTGCCAATTACCAACAAGCCTGAGGTATCCTTATCGATGCGGTGCACGAGGCCGGGGCGCACCTCGCCATTGCGGCCCGTCGGCATGTCTTTCAGATGATGAGTGAGGCCATTGACCAGCGTGCCTTCCCAATGGCCGAATGCCGGGTGCACTACTAGGCCAGCCGGCTTGTTCACCAGCAGCAGCTCCGGGTCTTCGTAGCGGATATCCAGATCCATCGGCTCGGGCATCACCTTGAACTCGCGGGGTGGCTCGGGCAGCGTGACGGTAATCACGTCGAGGGGTTTAACGCGGTAGTTGGACTTCACCGGCCGGTTGTTCACCTGCACGGCTTCGGCCTTGATGGCGTTCTGAATGCGCGTCCGGGATGTGTGTTGCAGGCGGTTGAGCAGAAACTTATCCAGCCGCAACAACTCTTGCTTGCGGTTGGCCTGAATGCGGTGGTGCTCGTACAATTCGTCGCCCCCGTCCTCGTCGTCCAGATCCGCCTGCTCGGGGTCGGGCGCGAGGTTCGCAGACGGCAGGGATTGAGGAGAATGGGTGCGGGATTCTTCCAGCTCGGCCATATAGATCAGAAGTTCACAACGCCGGTAGCCCGGAACCGGCAGAAAAGGGCAAATAGCAACAGCCGGGGCAAAAGCCCCGGCTGCGCAGGTAATTCACAAAGGGAAAAACCGGGAAGGTTATTTCTTCGACTTGGTTTTCGTTTTGGTAGCCGTTGGCACGGCCGAAGGAGCCGGCGTAGCTGGGGTGGTTACTTTCGGAGCGGTAGCGGCGCCGGGCGTAATGCCCATCTTCTTCAAAATCAGGTCCGACACGTCCCCTTCCTTCGGGCCGTGCAGCAGCACCGGGCTGGCTCCGTCCGAATTCAAAATATAGGTGTAGCCGTTCTCTTCAGCTACGGCATCGATGTTCTGCTGAAGTTTATCGAGGGCGGGCTTGAGCAAGGTCTGCTGCTTCTGCTGCAACGACGTTTCGGCGTTCTGCTGGAACTCCTGGATGGACTGTTGCAGGTTCTGCAACTCCTTTTGCTTATCGGCCCGTACCGGGTCGGGCATGGTAGCGGCTCCTTTCTGGAACGCTTCGCCTTTTGCCTGATACTCGTTGTATTTGGTATCGAGCTGATTTTTGAGCTGAGTGCTGTAATCTTTCAGCTGCGACTCAATCTGCTTGCTCTCGGGCATCTGGCTCAGCACGTATTCCACGCTGGTGTAGCCGATTTTCAGCGGTGCGGTTTGGGCCAGCGAGGCAGTAGCCGTAGTGAAAGTAAGAGCGGCAGCAGCCAGGGCAACGCGGAATTTGTTCATGGTGGTCATCAAAAAGGGAAATGTCAGAGAGTTAGATACACAAAGTTACTTTTTTCGGCTTGCCGGGCGCGCAGCCGGCTTCGCAGGCTGGCGGCCGGGCACCGGCTCATCATCGGCCGTAACATCACCAGCGGGAGTTGCCGGCGTAGCTACGGTCTTCACCGCCCCCTTCTGGCCCGGCTGATTGCGCTCCTCCGAGGCCAGGCCCAGCTCTTCCAGCACGAATTCCGTGTAGTCGTGTACGGGGTTGGTGTAGAGCATTGTCAGGTCGCCGGCCTTGTCGAATACGATGGCCAGCTGCTTCTTCTTGGCAACCTTCTCAATGGCCTCAAATACAAGGTCCTGCACCGGCTTGGTGAGTTCTTGGCGTTTTTTGAACAGTTGGCCTTCGTAACCGAAGATTTTGTTGGAGTAGGCCTTGATTTCCTGCTCCTTAGTCAGGATTTCGTCCTGCCGCTTTTTCTTCATGGTTTCGGTCAGAACGACTTCCTCGGCCTGATAATTCCGATAAAGCTTATCGAGGTCCTTCTTCTGGCCCTCAATGTCCTGTTGCCAGTTCGTGGAGAGGGTGTTGAGTTCCTGCTGGGCCTGGGTATAGGCCGGCATCTTGCCCATGATAAACTCTGAGTCAACGTAGCCGAACTTTTGGGCGGCCGCACTCCGTACGCCCATCACGCCCACAAAAAGCACCAGGGCCGCAGCTATTCGCAAAAAAACGTGGTTCATACCGTAGAAGGAAGTGGCGTGGCGACCTGCTGCGCCGCCGGGCTTAGCGGAGCTGCTGACCAATGATAAAGTGGAACATACTCTTCTCCTGCTTCTGCCCGGGCGACACAATCGGAATCTGGTCGAAACCCCAGCCGTAATCGAAGCCTAGCAAACCGAATGCCGACATGAAAATCCGGGCGCCGATGCCCGCCGAGCGGTAGAGCTTGTAGGGGTTGTAATTAGTGTATTGCTCGAAGGCATTGCCGGCCTCCGCGAAGCCCAGCACGTACACCGTCGCCGCCGGGTTCAGGCTGACCGGATAACGCATTTCCATCACAAATTTATTGTACACGACTCCGCCCGCCGAAGCTGTCCGCGAAGCAGGCAGTGATTTCGGGTCGTTCGGGTCGGCGTAACCGCGCAGGCCCACGAACTCAGTGCCCGCGAGAAAGTTTGAGGAACCGCCGTAGCCCAGTCCCGAGCCGCCCAGCTTAAACCGCTCAAACGGACCGATGGGCCGACTGCTGTTGTAGCTGCCAATGAAACCAAAGTGAGCCCGTGTATTAAGCACCAGCTTGCCCACAAGGGGCGAGAACCAAGAGGCGTCAAACATCCACTTGTGGAACTCTACCCATTCTGTCACGTTCGGGTGAGCGCCTGGGAAAACCGAGTACGGCGGCGTCAGGTTCACGCTCAGCGCCAGTGAAGAGCCCCGCCGCGTGAAGGTGGGGTTATCGATGCTGTTGCGCGAGAGGGTGGTGTTGAACGTGATGTTGGTGGCGTTACCCGTACCGTTTTCGAAGAACGATGTTCCTAATCCGGGGTAGTTGTTCAGCTTGTACTGCGTTACCGACAAGGCATTGCTCAGCGTGAAGTAGTCATCGGGCCAGCGCAAGCGGCGGCCCAGGCTCACGCTGGCCCCGTTGGTTTTGAGGTAGCTGCCGGTACTAGCATCGAAGTTAGTACCGACCCGGTAAATAGTTTTGGTCAGGCTCACCGACAGCGAGTTGGGCTTGCGCCCGCCCAGCCAGGGCTCCGTGAAAGAGAAGGAGTAAGCCTGATACTGCAAGCCGTTGGCCTGCACGTTCAGGGCCAGGCGCTGACCGTCGCCGGCCGGCACGGGCGTCCAGTTACTCAGCTTACCGGCTTTGCGCAGGGAGAAGTTGTTAAACACCAGCCCTACCGTACCGATGAAGCGGGCGTAGCCGCCCCAGCCGCCCGAGAGCGTAATCTGGTCGGAAGGCTTTTCTTCCACGGTATAGTTGATGTCCACCGTACCATCGGCCTGGTTGGGCACCGGGTTGAGGCCGATTTTCTCCGGGTCGAAGTAGCCCAGCGTGGCCAGTTCGCGCTGGCTGCGAATCAGGTTTTCGCGGCTGAACTTGTCACCGGGCAGGGTGTACAGGGCGCGCCGCACCACGTGGTCGGAGGTTTTGGTATTGCCGGCAATGTTCACATCCTTCACCCGGGCCTGCACGCCCTCAGTCACCCGCATCTCAATATCGATGGAGTCGCCCTCCACCCGGGTTTCCACGGGCTCAATCTGGAAGAAGAGGTAGCCGTCGTTCATGTAGAGCGAGGTGACATCCTGGCCCGTGGGGTTGTAGTTGAGGCGCTTGTCCAGCGTTTCCTTGCTGTACACGCTGCCTTCCTTAATGCCCAGCACCGAGGCCAGCGTTTTATCGTCGTAGAGGTAATTACCCTTCCAGCTGATGTTGCGGAAGTAGTATTTCGGCCCCTCATCCACCCGCACCGTTAGTTTCAGCCCGTCACCCACCCGCGTGAGCGAATCGGACAGAATGGTGGCGTCGCGGTAGCCTTGGGCGTTATAGAAATCAAGCAATTTCTGCTTGTCATCGACAAATTCCTTGGCCTGGTATTTACCCGAATTGAAGAACTTCGGAAATTTCTTCTCCTTGGTCTTTTTGAACTTACCCTTCAGCTTTCCATCGGAGAAAGCGGTGTTGCCCTCGAACACAATGTCGTTGATCTTGACCTTGGAGCCCTTGTCCACACTAATGGCCAGAATGACGCTGTTCGAGAGCGAGGAGTCAGGCCGCTGGCTGATGTTGACCTTGGTATCGAGGAAGCCTTTGTTGGTGTAGAACTTCCGTACCTGCGTCCGGGTATTGCTCAGCAGGGCATCGGTCACCACTTTGCCCCGGATGAGTTTGATCTTGTTCTTCAGCTCATCGGCCTGGCCCTTGCTGATGCCCTCAAACACGAATTTGGAAAGGCGGGGCCGCTCCTTGAGATTAAAATCCAGAAAAATCCGGGTGCCTTCCGTCCGGGCAATGCTCACGCTCACGTCGCCCAGAATACCCTGATCCCAGAGCTTGCGGATAGCTTTCCCGATTTCTTCCCCCGGAATGGTGATAGGGTCGCCTACCTTCAGGCCGGTCAGGCCAATGAGGGTGTTGGGGTCGAGGTAGCGGGCACCGCTGATGGTAATGCCTCCCAGCGTGTAGCGCTGGGACTCCTCACCGGCTACGGCAGGGGCTTGGATCTGTCCCACGGCTGTGGTGAGCGGGGCTACTCCCAGCGTGAGGGCCAGCGCGGCAACCGGAATAATCTTATGGTAGGAAGAACTCATGTTCGGCGATTACGAAACGGTTAGCTGCTCACTGGTTTTCCCGAACCGACGCTCGCGCTGCTGATAAGCCCGCAGGGCGTCGTAGAGATGCTCCCGCCGAAAGTCCGGCCACAGCAAATCGGTAATAAACAGTTCCGTGTAGGCGAGCTGCCACAATAAAAAGTTACTAATGCGCTGTTCGCCACTGGTCCGAATCAGCAATTCCGGGTCCGGTATCCCAACCGTCGACAGAAACCCGGCCAGGGTCTGCTCCGTAATCTGCTCGGGCTGCAAACGACCGGCCGCTACTTCAGCCGCCATTCGTTTTGCCGCCTGAGTCAGGTCCCAGCGGCCGCTGTAACTCAGGGCCAGCACCAGCGTCATCTTAGTGCCGGCCTTAGTCAGTTCCATGGCTTCGGCCAGTTCCTTCTGGCAGGAAGCCGGCAGGTTTTCAATCTGGCCAATGGCCTGCAAACGAATACTGTTCTTGAGCAGTGTCGGCGTTTCCTTGCGGATGGTATGCACCAGCAGTTGCATCAGGGCCATTACTTCGTGCGCGGGGCGGGCCCAGTTCTCAGTAGAAAACGCGTAAAGCGTCAAATACTGAATCCCTGCTTCAGCGGCTGCTTCCACGGTTTCCCGCACGGCCGTAATGGCGCTCTGGTGGCCGAAAATACGTAAGCCGCCTTTTTGCTTAGCCCACCGGCCATTGCCATCCATGATGATGGCAACGTGGGCGGGAATCTTCTGGGAATCAATTTCGGACCGAACGGCCATGGGTACTTTTTGCGTAAAGAGGCCGCAAGTTACGTAAATGGTTGCATTCGCTACCGCCTAATCCCTGCTCCAATGGCCCGGCAACACCAACGGCCCCCATTATCCTGGATAACGGGGGCCGTTGGTTGGGCGAATCTACCGGCAGACATCTTTCAGTCTTTCTTCTTGCCTTTTTCCTGACTCTTATCCGGGCACCGGATTTTATAGAAAGTATACGAAATACTCAGCCCGTTATAAAAGTACCAATCCTGGTCGTGCGGGTTACCGAGCAAGTCATTCTGGCCAGTGGCTTTGCCGTCAACATGGTCCAGATTATCCGTAATGGTTTTGCGGGCTCCTGCTTCCAGGCCCAGGTTCCAGTGCTCCGATAAGGCATACTTGAAGCCTGCCCCCAGCGGAATTGCCAAGCTAATGACACCGGCCTTTTTATCCAGCGCAGGGTGCGCACTACTGGTAATCCGCGTGTTGGCATAGAAGCCGGCCAGTCCCACGAAAACGTAAGGGGTGAAATGCACCTTGTCCTTTCGGTTGTGGTAGTCGAAGAAGTTGTATTCCAGCGCTCCGGAAAGCTCCAATAGGTTACCTTTCAGACTGGCATCCCGATAAGCCGACGAAGGCGGCACGTTACCATTGAGGCCCTTCACATTCCGGTCATCGGCTCGTAGCATGCCTCCCATTGCCCCTGCCCGCAGTGTGATGGGTGCAGAAAGGTCTTTGCGGTAGAAGGCCGTGAGGGCCGGACGGTTGTTGCGGAACTGATACTTGGGCGAGAGTTCCCCTTTGTAGACAAGCCCCCCGATGCCCAGACCCACTTCGCTCGTGTTCTGAGCGGTGGCGGCGGTGGCGATAAAAAAAACGCTCCCCACCGGTAGTAAACCGATAAGGAGCATTTTTGGAAAGCGAGAATTTATCATTCGGCTGACTAGCTGTTGAAAAGTAGTACGACAGCCAGACTTGCTGACTACCGGAATTTAGGGTTGCGCACCCGTGGAGCAAGGATGTAGTTCACCGAGATGCCCAACGTGGTGTACCAGTCTTTTTCGTTGCTCTTGCCACGCTGACCACCCGCCTGATTGTTCTCAGTATACGTACCGGGGTATCCGATATTACCGGCACCTGCACCACCTGTGATGGTGTAGCCAAAGTACTTGGCAGCATCAGAAGCCAAAACGTTCGGATCAGACACGTAGTTTGTGCTCACATCGTCCAGGTAGTCGGTGAAGGTTTTGCGGAAGCCTAGCTCCAGGCCTACGTCGAAGCTCTTGTTGAGTTTGTAGCGGGCACCGGCACCAAAGGGAATCACGAATTGGGTCAGCGCATAGCCGGTTGCTTGCCCTTCCGTCTTCAACGGCTGCAAAGCAACAATATTGCCTTGTTCATCAACTCCCTTCGGGTTGTGATGCATAACGGCGACCCCACCGAACAGGTAAGGCACGAAATCAGGACGCTTAATGTAGTTGTTACGGTTTTCTACCAGATCAAACATACCGACTGCCGCGAACTCCAGAATATCGTTCCGGAAATTCATGTTGCGGTTGAAGCGGTATTTCGCTTCCGGATCACTCTGGTCGGCGGCTTTGGCGTCGTCACCGGTAATACGGCCGTAAGAAAGGGAGGCGCGGCCGGAAAGGCGGGGAGCAAAACGACGGGTAAAGGTCAGGCCTACGTTGGGGCGGGTAGCGCCGGCGCGGAAGCTGGGAATGCTCGGCTTGGGGGTGATGTCGCCAAAGTAGTTCATGGCGTTCAGCGTTACTCCAACCGAGTTATACTGCTTGCGCTTGCTGAACTGCTGGGCATTTGCCTCCGACGCTACCAGCGCGAGAACCAGCAGCAGGGTCAACGTGTGGGTGAAGAATTGCTTCATATTAAGCGGAAAATTAGGGATATCAGGCTGAAAAACTCACTGAGAGACGAACACATACGTTCTCAGTCAGGGACAAAAGTAGGCGATGCCGAGAACTTAAAAAATAAATCGTTGAAAAACACTCGGTTTAAACCGGGATTCCGGCCGGGTTCCGCCGGTCGAGTCCCCAATTTAACTTGCTACGCAAGGTACTCAAGAAGTTAACATGATTTAGTTTCACCAGACGGGCATTGAAGTTTTCTCGGCGAACAGCAATCTGAATTCCGGCTTCTACGGTCCGGGAGCGGGAATCGAGGGAGAGCAAAAAATTATTGCTCCGGCCTTCAATTTCAAAAGAAATTACGCTCCGGTCGGACACAATGAGGGGCCGGACATTCAGATTGTGAGGGCATACGGGGGCAATGATAAAATTGTTCGTTTGCGGCAGCATCACAGGGCCACCGCAACTGAGCGAGTAGCCCGTCGAGCCGGTGGGCGTGGAAACAATCAGGCCATCGGCCCAATAGGAGTTCAGGTACTCGCCATCAATGTAGGTGTGCACCACAATCATGGAGGAGGTGTCGCGCTTGAGGATACTGAACTCGTTGAGGCCGAAGTTGACGTCGCCAAACGTGTCCGGGTCAGTATCTACCCGAATCAGGCTGCGGTCTTCCAGCACAAAGTGGCCCTTGAACAAGGCATCAATGGCCTGGGCTATTTTGTCGGGGGAAATGGTGGCCAGGAAGCCGAGGCGGCCGGTATTGATGCCCAGAATAGGGATTTGCAGTTCGCCGACATAGGTAACCGTGTCGAGCAGGGTGCCGTCGCCGCCGATACTGAGCACGAAGCGGTTACCCTCCAGCGAGTCCTGACGGGTGAACGTGGTAATGCCCTCGGGCAGCGTTATATGCTGACTCAGGTACTCGTGAAACGAATCGACGATGGTGACTTCTGCCTGACGGCGTACCAGATCATCCATCATTTCCTGGATGAAAGCTGCCTGATTTTCGTCGAAGGGCTTACCCAGAATGGCTATTTTCATAACAAAAGCTTAACTCAGCATCCCTGGGCCAGGGCCTCAGATGGGAAACTGGGTACGGAAGAAGAAGCCGCCCTGCTGCTCCCGGTTGCGGGCGTACTCCAGGGTAAACACCCAATCGTAGTACGTGACCAGGTGCAGGGCGACCCCGGCGGAGGCAAGCAACCGGTTGGGCAGTTGGTTGGCAACCGGCACCGACCGTTGGCGCACGTAGCCTACGTCGGCAAAGGTATTTAAATAAAAGACCAGCGGGATGGTGTTGAAACGAGTACTGGGCACGCCGTTGAGGCGCAGCTTGCCCAGATCGAGGAGCCGGTAAGTGAGGCCCTGTTGCAGCAGGCCCAGGTGGCGGCCGTCCACTACGTAAGCATCATACCCGCGCACCAGCACCTCGTAGCCCAATGCCCGGCGGTCGGGATAGGCCAGGGCGCGGGCCACGCGAAACTGGCCGGTGGCCCCCACGGCATAGTAGAACGGGCCACCCAGCGCCACGTAGCGGCTGTAGCGGGCACGGACCGTAAGATTATCAGGGGTGCGGTTACCCAGGAAGGCACGGTAGCTGACGGCCAGTTGGGCATACTGGCCGGTGAGCGGGTAGGCGAAGGTGTTGCGCTGGTTGAGCGTATTCACGAAGCTGAACTCCAGGTATTCGCGCCGGGAACCGTTGAGGAAGTAGTTCGGATTGTAGTACAGGACTGAATCGGACACCCGCTCGTAGTGGTAGGCGGCATCTAAGGAGGCCAGAAACTGCACCGTGCGCCGCCATCGAAGCCCAACGGTAGCGTACTGGCGCTCAATCGGGAAGGCATCCTCCTGACGCAGGTTGCGCAGCCGGTCGTTTACAGTAGCATAGTCGAGGGCGTGGCTGCGGTAGTATGAATAGCCGGCCCCAAAGCCTACGCGGCGGCGGCGGCCGTAGCCGGGGGCCTCATAGAAAAGCTCATACTTGCGGTTGAAACCCAGCTGGAGGTTGCCCAGCAGCTGCTCGTTGCGGCCCCGGAAGTTGCGCCGGACCACGTGCAGCCCATAATCCACGCGCTGCCACCGGTCGGGGCGGTCGAGCCAGGAGCGGAAGTTGCGGTCGGCGAGGGAGAAGATGGGAATGGGAAAGGTGTACCAGCGCTCCTGAACACTATAGAGCAACGTGAGCTCCCCTTCGCGGCACACGGCCTGCACCAGCACCTGATGAAAGAGCTGGAGGTTGAAGAGGCGGCGGCGGTTGGCTTCGAGCCGACGGCCGAGGGTGGCAGCCGTCAGGGAGTCGCCTTCCCGAAAATCGAGTTCGGCGCGCAGCACCACTTCCCTGCTTACGCTGTTGCCCACGAACAGCAGCCGTCCGACCCGCAGCGTGGCATACCCGGGGCATTGGGCCTGCACGAGGCTATCGGGGCCGGTGGCGCGGAGCGTATCGGGCAGCGGGGTGGGCGGCGTTTCCAGCCGGAGCGCGCGCGTGGGCGAAGCAGCCGGGGCAGGCAGGCAACTCAGCAGGAACGCGAGAATAGTTAGCAGCACTCCCCTCGGGGCTCAGACGTTGAGGTAGCGCAGCAAGGCATCGTAGCGCTGCTGCTCGTCCTCGCTGGGCTCCCCGGCCCCGCTGAACTGGGCCGTGATGGAGTAGCCGAAGCGTTCCAGCGTGGCAATAATGCGGGCAATATTGGGCGTATTGAGCTTCAGGGTGAGCCGGATACGGTAGGGGTCGTGCTCATCCTGGGCCACGTGGGCGCTCATGATCTTGGCATTGTTCTCCTCCACGTAACGACTGATCTGGGTCAGGGAGTAGTCGCGCTCCTCCATGGCCAGCACAAGGATACCCTGCTGCCCCGAGGCAACGGGCACCCGCCCGAAGGCAGCCAGCGTATCGCTCACCGTTACCACCCCCAGGTACTCATGCTGGTCGTCGAGGACCGGCACGAGCTGGATTTTGTTCTGCACGGCCAGCTCGATGATGTTGTAGAAATGCTGGTCGTGCTGCACGTGCACGTCGGCGAAGCCCAGTTGCAGGCTGCCCAGCAGACCGTCGGTACCCTCCTGATCAATCAGATCCGATTCTGTTATCAGGCCGCGGTAGAGGCGGTTTTCGAGCACGGGCAGCTGGCCCACGTGGAATTCTTCCAGCCAGCGGGCAGCCTTCTCCATGGAGTCCGTGACCTTCAGCGGGGGGACCAGCTGATTCAGTAAATCTTCGGCGAGGATAGAATTCATCGGAGAACGGGCAGAAAGCGGAACGGGAAGCGAATGGCGGAGCCGTATAAGTCGTGGTTCCACCGAAAGTTTTACGCAGACAGGTAGTAGAGTAGCCGAACCGGGCGAATAGTTGCACCCGCTCCCGAGGGGCGTCGTCGCTAGGAAGCCACGAGTTCAGGGGTTTGAGCCAGAAACTGGCTCAGCAAGGCGTTGAACTCCCGGGGGCGCTCCATCATGGGAGCGTGCCCGCAATGGTCGAGGAAGCGGAGCTCGGAGTGGGGCAGCAGCCGGTGAAACTCGTGGGCCACCACCGGCGGGGTAATGGTATCGTTGAGGCCCCAGACCAGCAGCGTTGGCACCCGGATTTTGCCGAGTTCCTTGGCCAGGTTGTGGCGCTGGGCCGAACGGGCAATGCTGATAATGCGCAGGCATTTGGCATTGGAGTTCGTGACGCTGAAGACCTCATCGACCAGTTCCTTGGTAGCCATGGCCGGGTTGTAGAAGGTGTAGGCCACGCGCTCCTGCACAAAGCCGTAGTTACCCCGCTTGGGAAACGAGCCGCCCATGCCGTCCTCGAACAGGCCGCTGCTACCGGTGAGCACCAGCCGCGACACGCGGGTGGGATTCTGGAGCGTGTACACCAGCGCAATGTGGCCGCCCAGGGAGTTGCCCAGCACCGCACAGGGCTCCGACAAACCGATTTCAGCCATAAACTCCTCCACAAAGCTCACCAGCCCGGGCACTCCGGCCTTGAGCAGGGGCATCTCATAAATCGGGAGCAGCGGGATAATAACGCGGTAGCGGGGACTGAATTCGGCCACCACATCTTCCCAGTTGCTGAGGGCCCCGAACAGGCCATGCAACAGCAGGAGCACCTCACCGGTGCCTTCCTCTACGTATTGAAAATCGTTCTTCTCCTTGATCTGCAACGCCATCTTCGCTAAAACTAAACCGACCCCGAGGGAGCTACCGGGGCGGTGTATGCAATGATACAACTCTTGACCCAATTGCCGAGCAGCGCCAATCCGTGGGGCGTGAGCAGGGCTTCGGGGTGAAACTGGACCCCGTGCAGGGGCAGCGTCCGGTGGCGCAGGGCCATCAGCTCCGGGGCACGGCCATCGGTGGTAAAGGCCAGCGCCGCCAGCGCCGGCGGCAGCGGCCCCAGCACCAACGAATGGTAGCGCGTAACCGGCATACGGGCCGGCAAATTCTGCCACAGCACGTCTGGCACGGCCCAGGCTATTTCCGACACTTTGCCGTGCATGGGCCGCTGCCCGCGCCCGACTTCGGCCCCGAAAAACTGGCCCAGCGCCTGGTGCCCCAGGCATACGCCCAGCATGGGCACCCGGGCGTGAAACTCCCGGATAACGGCCAGCAGGTTGCCCGCCGCCGCCGGCGTGCCCGGCCCCGGTGAGAGCACCACGGCCTGGGGAGCCAGAGCCCGCAGCTCGGCCAGGGAGGCATTGTTGCGGCGCACCACTACCTCGCACCCCAGCTGCCGGAAGTAATCCTGCAGGTTGTAAGTGAACGAATCGAAGTTGTCGAGCAGCAGCAGACGCATGGGTTTCGTGCTTTGTGCCTAGTGGTTGGTGCTGGGGCAGGAAGGGGCAGGAATTTGATTGAACGACCTACGCACTATCCACAAAGCACGAAGCGCTACACTTAGAAAACCTCCCGTACCCGGGCCAGCAGGGTGCTGGCGAAGGGCAGCACGATACCCACGACACTGAGGGCCAGCGGCGTGGCCTGGCGCACGTAGGGCAACACCTGCGAATCGGCCACGAGGCGGGGCGAAATCAGCGGGAAGTCTGCCGATTCGAGGCCGTAGAGCAGCAGGCTCAGGCCCAGCACCCATTTAAGCAGCCCGCTGATGGCCCCGCCCAGATTGTCGAGAAAGCCCAGCGGCGTGAGGTGCACCGCCTTGCGGATGACACCGCTGAGCAGGTGCACGCCCCAGGCAATAACCGCGAAAACCAGCACAAACGACACCAGCGGCAGCATCCCGAAGGCCTGGCCCACGTAGTGGCGCACCAGCGGAACGGCATCATGGAACAGGGCCAGCCCACCCACCACGCCCAGCACGAAGGCCAGCAGCGTAGCCACCTCCACCACCAGCCCGCGCCGGTATCCCTGCACCGCCCCGACTCCCAGCAGAAACAGCAGGAAAATATCGAAAGTGGTCATGAGAAACTGGGTTGAGTGAAGCCCGGGGAAGTGGAAAACTTAGATATTGGTATTGTTGAGCAGGTTATTAACGGTCTGGGAAATCAGGCGGCCGTCGGCCAGGCCGGCCAGTTCGCGGGCCGCAACGCCCATCACCTTGCCCAGGTCCGACGGGCCGGTAGCGCCCACGCGCTGGATGATGTGGACCAGTTTTTCCACCAGATCGGCTTCCGTGAGTTGCTGAGGCAAATACTCCTCAATAATGGCCAGCTCGTTGAGCTCCACTTCTTCGAGGTCGGAGCGAAACTGTTTGTTGTAGGTTTCGGCGGCCTCCCGGCGCTGCTTGGCCTGCTTGGTCAGCAGCTTCATTTCGGCATCCGGAGCCAGGGCTGCGCCGTGCTGACCTTCGGCCGTTTCGGCCAGCAAAATCTGGGACTTAATGCTGCGCAGGGTGGTCAGGCGCAGCTTGTCCTTGGCCAGCATGGCTTTCTTGATATCGGCGTCGATGGTTTCTTTGAGAGACATAGGGCAGGGGGGAAAGGAGTTATTGGGCTGTTAGCTGTTAGCTGTTAGCTGTTAGCTGTTAGCTGTTAGCTGTTAGCTGTTAGCTGTTAGCTGTTAGCTGAAGGAACGAAAGCTAACAGCTCATGGGCAAAATCGAACGGCTGAAATTTATGCCGCAGGGGCAAAATTACGCCTTATTCCCGGATGCCGGGCCGCTGGCTACCGGGGCGTACTGCGCCAGCGACGCCTGGAAGACCTGCGGGTTATCAAGGTAGAGGGCCAGCCGCCGTACCTGCTGGGGGAACCCGTAGGGGCCGCGGGCCATGTGCGGCTCGTGCAGCGTGAGCAGCAGGTTGGGCGGAGTGAGCAGCAGCCGGGCCGCATTCACGAGGCCCGGCGCGGCGGGCGGCACGTCGGGAATGAGGACGCTGGCGGCCACGGCGGCGGCAGGCAGGCGCAGTTCCCACAAAAAACCCACCCGCACCACCAGCTCCCCGGCCTCGGTGAGGCGCACCGGCCGCAGCCGCACGGCCCGCAGGTGGGCCAGCAGCAGCAGCAGCCCGTAGGCGTGCAGGCCCGCCCCCACCAGCGCCGCGATGGGGCTCCAGCGCACCAGCAGCACATGCGCCACGCCCATTTCCACCACCGACAGCAACCCCACCGTGCCCAGGTAGGCCGTGAAGGCCGAGTCGCGGTAGGCGGTAAAGACCTGGTCGGCGGGGCGGATTTCGGGCCGGGCACGCCAGCTGAGCAGGGCGTAGTAGAACAGGCTGATTTCGCTCACCAACGGCGTGAGGGGCCGGCCGAAAACAGACTGAAAGGCAGTTTGCAGGTTGGCTACCACATCGGGGGTTTCCTCGGCCGCCACCCGGTAGGCCCGGCGCAGGCGGCGCAGATTCAGCAAAGCCAGCGTGAGCATGAGGGCCTCCACGGCCACCAGGCTGTGTTTGGCCCAGTGCACGTAGGTTTGCTGGGGCGGCGGCAGCAGCCAGAACGCCAGGGCCACGGCCGCCGTGAAGGCTGCCGCCACCGTGCTCACGGGCAGGCGGCAGGGCCGCACCACCAGCCAGTAGAACAGCCCCGGCAGTAGCACCAGCAGATCGAAGCTGACGGCGGCGGGCAGGGCGGGCCGGAAGGTAAAATCGGACCGCTGAATCACGAGGAATTCAGCCCCGACAAAGGCCACTAGCAGCAGGGCAAACCCGAGCAGCGGGCGGTAACGAACGAGCGGTGCGGCAGTCATCGGCTTCAACTTAAACGGCCCCGGGCTGTTCGGGCTGCGTATCTTTACGACACGTCCTTTCCCTTCAGCCCGCCCCCAGGTATGACGAAGCTTAGCGTAAACATAAATAAAATAGCCACCCTGCGGAACGCCCGCGGCCACAACCGCCCCAATTTGCTGCAAGCGGCCCGCGACATTGAGCGGTTCGGAGCCCAGGGCATTACGGTGCACCCCCGCCCCGATGAGCGCCACATCCGCTACCAGGACGTGCGCGACCTGAAAGCGGTGGTGAGCACGGAGCTCAACGTGGAGGGCAACCCGACGCCCGATTTCCTGGACCTCGTGCGCGAAGTGCGGCCCGAGCAGGTGACGCTGGTGCCCGACGCGCCCGACGCCATTACCTCCAACGCCGGCTGGAACACCGTGCAGCACCAGGACTACCTGCGCAGCATTGTGGCCGACCTGAAAAGCCTCGGCTGCCGCGTGAGCATTTTCCTCGACCCCGTGCCCGAGCTGGTACAGGCCGCCGCCACTACCGGCACCGACCGCATCGAGCTCTACACCGAAGACTACGCCCGCCACTACCACGCCGGCCCCGAAGCGGCCCTGCGCCCCTACCGCGAGGCGGCCGCAGTGGCCCGGCAGCTGGGCCTGGGCCTGAACGCCGGCCACGACCTCGACCTCGATAACCTGGCCTATATGCACCACAACTTACCCGGCTTGCAGGAAGTCAGCATCGGCCACGCCCTGGTCTGCGACGCGCTGTACCTGGGCCTGGAAAACACCGTGCAGCTGTACCGGCGCTGCCTTTCAGGACTTAAAAGTGAAAAGTGAAAAATGGACGTTCTACCAGCTTATTTTACTCTTCACCAATCATCCTGAAAAATCATTTTTCAGGATGAGCTTCTAATCTTTAATTCCTCAAAATGCCCCGTCTTTCCCTGCCTGATTTCCTGCAACACCCCGCCGACGTACCGATTCTGGATGTGCGCGCGCCGGTGGAATACGCGCAGGGGCACTTGCCGGGGGCGGTCAGCTTTCCGCTGTTTACGGATGAGGAGCGGGCGCGCATCGGCACCACCTACAAGCAGCAAAGCCCGGACAAAGCCGTGCTGCTGGGCCTCGATTTTTTCGGCCCGCGCATGAGCACCATGGTGAAAGCGGCCCGCAAGCTGGCCCCGCATAAGCGCGTGCGGGTGCACTGCTGGCGGGGCGGCATGCGCTCCGGGGCGGTATTGTGGCTGCTGGAGCTGGCGGGCTTCGAGGTGCAGCTGCTCGACCACGGCTACAAGGACTACCGCCGCTGGGCGCTGGCCGAATTCGACCAGCCCCGCCCGCTGTGGGTGCTGGGCGGCCTTACCGGCTCGGGCAAAACCGACGTACTGCACGCGCTGGCCGCCCAACAGCAGCCCATGCTGGATCTGGAAGGACTGGCCGCCCACAAGGGTTCGGCTTTCGGCAGCATCGGCCAGCCCGAGCAGCCTACTCAAGAGCAGTTCGAGAACGAGCTGGCCCTGCTGATGGCCGCTTCGCCCACCGAAACGCCCGTTTGGATCGAGGACGAAAGCCGGAGCATCGGGCGCATCTCGGTGCCGGGCGGACTGTTCGAGCAGATGCGGACGGCCCCGTTGGTGGTGCTGGAGATTCCGCGCCAGGTGCGGGTGCGCAAGCTGGCCGACGAGTACGGCCGCGAAGACCCGGCCGCGCTGGCCGCTTCCATTCTGCGCATCCGCAAGCGCCTGGGCGGCTTGGCTACCACCGAAGCGCTAACCGCCATCGGCAACGCCGACATGGAAAAAATGGTGAGCCTCGTGCTCGATTACTACGATAAAACCTATTCCCACGGCCTCGAAGACCGGCCGTTCGTATCCGTTCCTTCCGACACCTGCGACCCGGCCGTGAATGCCGAGCTGGTGCTGCGGGCGGCGCGCAAAGCATTTTCCGCCGCCGTACGTTGAACCGCTCCGCGAACCTCCGCGCCTACCTCCGCGCTCCTCTGCGGGAACCCTCACTCCGAACAAGATGAACGAAACCGACCAAATCCGCCTCACCCAATACAGCCACGGCGCGGGCTGCGGCTGCAAAATCGCGCCCAAGGTGCTCGACCAGATTCTGCACACCAGCCTGCCCCAGCCCACTCACGACAAGCTGCTGGTGGGCAACGCCTCCCGCGACGATGCGGCCGTGTACGACATTGGCGGCGGACAGGCCATCATCAGCACCACCGACTTTTTCATGCCCATCGTGGACGACGCCTACGATTTCGGGCGTATTGCCTCAGCCAACGCCATTTCCGACGTGTACGCCATGGGCGGGCGGCCCGTGATGGCCATTGCCGTGCTGGGCTGGCCCATTGATAAACTCTCGCCCGAAGTGGCCCGCCGCGTGATTGAGGGCAGCCGCAGCATCTGCGCCGAGGCGGGCATTCCGCTGGCCGGCGGCCACAGCATCGACTCGCCGGAGCCCATTTTCGGGCTGGCCGTTACGGGGCTGCTCGACATCAAGAACCTCAAGCAGAACGACACCGCCACCGCCGGCTGCGAGCTGTACCTGACCAAACCCCTGGGCGTGGGTATGCTGACGACGGCCCAGAAAAAGGGTATTCTGCGCCCCGAAGACGAGCAGCTGGCCCCCCGGAGCATGATGATGCTGAATAAAATCGGGACGGAACTCGGTCCCTTGGCCGCCGTGCGGGCCATGACCGACGTAACGGGTTTCGGGCTGCTGGGTCACCTCTCAGAAGTGTGTGAGGGCAGCAACCTGACCGCCGAAATCGAATTCGGCAGAGTGCCGCTTATTCCGGAAGCCGCGCCTTACTACGCCCAGAAGTCGATTCCCGGCGGCACGGTGCGCAACTGGGACTCCTACGGCCACAAAATAGGGCCGGTAACCGACGAGCAGCGCGCCTGGCTCTGCGACCCGCAGACCTCCGGCGGTTTGCTCGTGTGCGTAGACCCCGCCGGCCGTGCGGCCGTGCGGGCCGTGTTCGAGCAGCACGGCCTGGCCCTGGAGCCCTTCGGCACGCTGCGGGCGCACGCGGCCGACGAGCCCTGGATTCTGGTTCGCTAACGCATTTTCTTAACCGACCCCGTGACAGGCGGCGGACCCGGCAGCACAGCCAGGCCCGCCGCCTTCTTTTGTGCCCATGAAGCTTCTCTCCTTTCTGCGCCCCTTGCTGGAGGCCGCCGCCCTGGTGGCCGCCGTCGTGCTGGGCCTACGGCTGCTTACCGGCCTGTTTAGCCGCAAAACCTACGTGTACCGGCTGGCCTTCGGGCGGCAACTGCGGCTGCTGTTCTGGCCGCTGCTGTGCCTGGGCGTGGGCCTGCCGTTTCTGGGCGCGTTCTTCTACGCCGGCACGCTGGCGGTGCACGAGCAGCTGCTGCTCACGGCGCTGGCGGCCGTGATACTGGGGTTTTCGGCCCCCGCTTTTTTCCTGCATCTGCGCTACTACGCCCGCAACCTGCACACCACATTGGTTTTCGACCCGAAACAGAACCGGCTGGAAGTGTATGAGCAGGGCCACCACTTTCCGTTCGGCAAGCGCGACCTGGCCCGGGTTGAGCGCGTAACCTGCGCCTCAGACCGCTTATTCTGGAGCTCCTACAGTTATCTGCGCCTGCATCTGCGCAGTGGCGAAGTCCTGCTGCTGACTTCGTTGCTGACTGATCTGGAACCGGTGGCGGAATTTCTGCGCAATACGCCCCTGGAGCAGCGCCGTGAATGGTTCTGCTGGGCATGAGCCTCATCCATCAATGAAGCATCCAGATCAACCAACTATTTCACTCGTTTAACCGCCCGAACAACCCGATTAATACCAGTTGGCAAATCCTATATTTACTGGTTACACTTTCGTCCGACTGTGTCCCGTTACGGCGCGACATTTGGCAGGCCTCATATCCACTTATTGCCGATGCGGGGCTTCGTTTTCTTTCTGGTGTTGCTGGGCAGTTTGCTGGGCATTGAGGCGGCCGGGGCCGTTTCGGTGCCGGAACTGCTTCGGCAGCTCCAGACCCAGCCCCGCGACACTGGCCGCGTCCGGCGGCTGAATGCCCTCTGCTACGAGCTGCACGATAATGCCCCGGCCCAGGCGCTGCCCTACGGGGAGCAAAGCGTGGATCTGGCCCGCCAGCTACAGGACCGCACCGGTCTGCTCCAGGCCCTGCTGACGCTGGCCAGCTGTTACGCCAACCTGGCCGATAGCCCTTACGCGCTGCGCCTGCAACAGGAAGCCCTGCTCCTGGCCCGACAGCTGCGCTCCAATGATGGCCTGGTGCGCAGCTACGCGGGCATGGGCGGCGTGTACCACGAACGCAACGATACGGTGGCCGCCCTGCGCCACTACCGCCAGGCCCTGGCCTTGGCGTATCAGCCCGGAGTGCAAACCCGCACCCAGCTCCTGCTGTTCGGCAACCTGGGCAATCTGTATTTCTACATAGGCAACCAAAGCCAGGGCCTGCTCTTCACCCGGCGCGCCTTGCAGCTGGCCCGCCGCAACGGGGATGTGGTCGGCGAATCGCTGTACCTGGCCGACCTGGGCTCTTTCTATATGCGCATGAACCAGCTCAGTACGGCGGAAGGGTTGCTGCGTAAAGCCGTGAGCCTGGTAAAGCCGCTGCAAAATCAGCGCTTTGAGGCGGGCCACCTCGAGTTGCTGGCCACCACCCTGCTGCTGCGCAATGAGCTGGATGAGGCAGAAGAACTGACCCGGCGGGCCCTGTGGCTGTCGCGCCGCATTGGCTACAAGGAGCGGGTGCTGGATGCGTACAATCTGCTGGCCGAAATCAGCGCCAGCCGCCAGCAGTTTGAGCAGGCGTACTCCTGGCAAAGCATGTTCCGGGAGCTGAACGACAGCCTCAACAACCGCGCCCGCCTGCAAACCCTCATGGCCCTGCAAACCCGCTACGAAACGGCCGACAAGGAGCAGCAGATTCGCCGGCTTACCGACCGGGAGGGTGTGATGCAGGAACACAATCGGACCCTGCTGGGCGGTATTGCGGCGCTGCTGCTGGGCCTGGGCGGCATGGCGTTCCTCTACACCAAGCTGCGCCGCAGCCGGCAGGCGCTGGCCAGCAACCACGAGGCCCTGGGCGAGGCCACCCAGAAGCTGCGGCAGCTGGCCGCTTCTAAAGACCGGCTCTATGCCATCGTAGCCCACGATTTACGAGGACCCGTCACCTCGTTTGCCAGCGTGACGGAGTTGATTGGGTTTTACCTTAAACAAGGCGACGAAGCCGGACTGCGCCGCCTGCCGGAGCTGGTCCGGCAGGCGGCGCAGCAACTCAACCACCTGCTCGACAACCTGCTGAACTGGGCCGTGAGCCAGACCGGGGAGCTGGCCTTTATCCCCCAGAACCTGCGGCTAGCAGACCTCTGCGACGAAATCGTTCACCTCCACGCCAACGCCGCCGAGGCCAAGCAGATTACGCTCGACCTCATTTGCCCCCCTACCCTGACTGCCTGGGCCGATGAACACATGACCTTGACGGTACTGCGCAACTTGCTGGGCAACGCGCTCAAGTTCACGCCCGTTGGGGGCACCATCCGGCTGCTGGCGGAGCCGACGGCGGGCAATATGATTGCCCTCAGCGTAGAAGACAACGGCCAGGGTATGGCACCCGCCCAGATTGCGGCCCTGCTTTCTTCGGAAGCACCGCCGTTGCGGGGGCCTCGCTCTGGCACCGGCCTGGGCCTGCTCCTGTGCCGGGCCTTTGTCAGCCGCCAATCCGGTACTATCAGCATCGAGAGCACGCCTGCGCACGGTACCACCGTGCGCGTGTGCCTGCCCGCCGCTACAGTGAGTAGTGAGTAGTGAGTAGTGAGGCAATACGGAAGCCAGCGGCTCCGGCGGCCTTTCGTTACTTTTGCCCTACTATGCTGCAATTACACTTCCGCGAACTGGGGCAGGGTGCTCCGCTGGTTATTCTGCACGGCCTGTTTGGTACCCTTGATAACTGGCAGACGCTGGCCCGGCGCTGGGCCGAGGCCGGCCACCGCGTTATTTCGGCCGATCTGCGCAACCACGGCCGCTCGCCCCACTCGCCCGAGCACACCTACGCGGCCATGGCCGAAGACGTACTGGGCCTGTTCAACCAGCTTGGTCTGGGGCCTGATACCACGCTACTCGGCCACAGCATGGGCGGCAAAGCCGCCATGCGCTTCGCCCTCGACTACCCTGGGCGCCTGGGCAAGCTCATCGTGGTTGATATTGCACCCCGGGCCTCCGATATGCGCCATCAGGATGCGATTCTGGATGGCCTGAACGCCGTGGATTTCACGCGCTGCGACGGCCGGCAGGCCGCCGACGAGGCGCTGGCCCGCCATATTTCCAGCTTCGGGGTGCGGCAGTTCCTGCTCAAAAACCTGTACCGCCAAGACGATAACTCGTTTGCCTGGCGCATCAACCTGCCGGTGCTCACGGCCGAAATGCCGGCCATCGGCGTCGAAATCATAGGCACCCAACCCTTCCTCAAGCCCGCCCTGTTCATCAACGGCGGCCTGTCCGACTACATCGATGCGGAAGACAAGCTGCACGGCATCCCGGCCCTGTTCCCCAACTCGCAGGTAGCCACCATCCTCGATGCCGGCCACTGGGTACACTCCGAAAAGCCCGACGAGGTTTTCGGGCTGGTGCAGGCCTTCGTGGGGCAGTAAGGGGCGGTAAATTCTGTCATTCTGAACGAAGCAAAGGACCTTGCAACACCGGTCAGCCAAGTGGTTCAAGGTCCTTCGCTTCGCTCAGCAGGACAGGGCCACACTAGTTTCCCCGCCCACTCCCTCATGCACCGAGTCACTCATTCCCTCATTCGTACCCCATGTCCGGCACGCTTTACCTGATTCCTACCATTCTGGCCGACGATACGGAGGCGCAGACGCTGCCGCCCCAGGTGGCGGCGCGGGTGGCGGTCCTCTCGTACTTTCTGGTCGAAAACGCCCGTACGGCCCGGCGCTTCATCAAGCGGGTGGCCCCGGAGCACGTCATCGAGCAGCTGAAAATCAGCGTGATTGACAAGGACAGCACCGAGGCCCAGGTGCAGGCGGCCCTGCAACCCGTGCTGAGTGGCCAGGATGCGGGCGTGATTTCGGAGGCCGGCTGCCCCGGCATTGCCGATCCGGGAGCCGAATTAGCCCGTCGCGCCCACCAGCTGGGCATCCGGGTGGTGCCGCTGGTGGGGCCGTCGTCGCTGCTGCTGGCCCTGATGGCCTCGGGCATGAACGGGCAGAGCTTCGCGTTTCACGGCTATTTGCCCATTGAGCGCGGCCCCCGGCTGGCGGCCCTCAAGAAGCTGGAGCAGCAGGCGTTGCAACTGCACCAGACCCAGCTGTTCATCGAAACGCCCTACCGCAACCTGCCGTTGCTGGAAGATTTGCTCGCCGGCCTGCACCCCGGCACCCGCCTGTGCGTGGCGGCCAGCCTCACGGCCGAAAACGAGTTCATCGTCACCGACACCGTGGCCGGCTGGAAAAAGCGCCCCCGCCCCGACATCCACAAGCAGCCCGCCGTCTTCCTGATCGGGCAGTAGGGGCGGGGCTTGTCCCCGCCCGCCACTCAACGATTTACACGTCGTCCGTTCAACGGCGGGCGGGAGCAAGCCCCGCCCCTATTTCATGAACTGGTACACGGCCAGCGAGGCGAAATAGGCCAGGCCGGTCATGTAAACGAGCTGGAGGATGGGCCATTTCCAGCCCTTGGTTTCGCGGTAGGTGGCGGCCAGCGTGCTCATGCACTGCATGGCGAATACGTAGAACACGAGCAGCGAGAAGGCCCGCGCCGGCGTGAAGAAGGGCTGGCCATAAATGTCCTTCTCGGCGGCCAGCTTCTGCTGCACCGTCAGCTCGTCGGCGCCCTGGCCCACACTGTAAATCGTGCTCATCGTGCCCACGAACACCTCCCGGGCGGCGAAGGAAGTTATCAGCGAGATGCCGATTTTCCAGTCGAAGCCCAACGGACGGATGGCCGGCTCCAGCACGTGGCCGAACACGCCGGCGTAGGAGTTTTCGAGGCGTTCGGAAGCCACCCGGGCCTCGGTTTGTTCGGGGCTCAGGTTCTGGGCGGCGGCGGCAGTGCGGGCCTGGGTTTCCACGCGCTCCAGGCGGCCGGGCGGGCCGTAGGTGGCCAGCACCCACAGGATGATGGAGATGGCCAGAATCACCTTACCGGCCTGAAAAACGAAGGCTTTCACTTTCTCCAGAATAGTCAGGCCCACGTTTTTCCAGCGCGGCCAGCGGTACACCGGAAACTCCATGATGAAGTAGCTCCGCTCCCGGGTCTTGAGCAGCAGTTTCATGGCCCAGGCCGAGAGAATGGCCGCAAAAAAGCCCAGCAGATACAGCCCCATCAGGGCAAAGCCGCGCAGGTTGAACAAACCCAGCACCGGCTCGTCGGGCACTACCAAGCCAATGAGCACGGTATACACCGGAATCCGGGCCGAGCACGACATGAGCGGGGTCACGAAGATGGTGATGAGCCGGTCTTTGCGATTTTCGATGGTGCGGGCGCTCATGATGGCCGGCACGGCGCAGGCCACGCCCGAAATCAGGGGCACAATGCTCTTGCCATTGAGCCCGAAGCGCCGCATAATGCGGTCCATCATGAACGTGACGCGGGCCATGTAGCCGGTTTCCTCGAGCACCGCAATAAAGGCAAAGAGCAAGGCAATCTGGGGAATGAAAATCAGCACCCCGCCCAAACCCGCCAGCACGCCCTCGGTGAGCAGATTAATCAGCGGGCCGTCGAAATTGGTCTGGATCAGACTATTGATCCAGGCCACGCCCTGGTCGATGAGCTCCATGGGGTAGCTGGCCCAGGCAAAAACGGCCTGGAACATCATGAACAGCACCCCAAAGAAAATAGCGTAGCCCCAGATGCGGTGGGTGAGCACCTTGTCGAGGCGGTTGCTGTAGGGCTCGTTTTTTTCGGTGCGCGTTACGGTCACGCAGTTCAGCAGCACCTCGTTGATGCGGCCGTAGCGGGCAATGGTTTCCTGGGCCTGGCGGGCGGTGGGCCGGAAATCGTACTGCTCGGTCAGTTCCTGCACGTAGGCCCGCTCGTCGGGCGTCAGGAAGCTGATGTGGCGGTACTGGTGGGCGTAGTGCAGCGCCAGGTAGTCGTTGTGCAGGTTGAAGTAGTAGCGGATCTGCCGGATCATGGGCAGCAGCTCTTCCTCGGGCTCGTAAAAACCCACCGTGGGCGCGCCGAGCGTCTGGGCCATCAGGATTTTGAGGGCCGCGATGCCCACGCCCTTGCGGGCGTTCATGGGCACCACGGGCACGCCCAGCTCCTGCTGCAGCGCGGCCACATCAATGTGCACGCCGTGCTGGTCGGCCGTGTCCATCATGTTGAGGGCCAAGATGGTGGGCAGGCCCATGTCGGCCAGCTGGCTGAACAGCAGCAGGTTGCGGCGCAGGTTGCTGGCGTCCACCGTTACCACCACAAAATCGGGGTATTGGGCGCTGGTCTGGTCGTAGAACAGGTCGGTAATCACCTTCTCGTCGAGGCTCTTGGGGTAGAGCGAGTAGGTGCCGGGCAGGTCGATGATTTCGGCCCGCAGCTGGGGCGTGAGCTGACTAATACCCGATTTGCGGTCCACCGTCACGCCCGGAAAATTGCCCACTTTCTGGTTGAGGCCCGTGAGCTGGTTGAACAGCGACGACTTGCCCGAGTTGGGGTTGCCCACCAGCGCAATGCGCGTAAGCGGGCCGGGGTGGCGCAGGGCGGCCGCTTCCAGCCGGCTGGCCGATCTGGCTGCCCCGGCCCGGCCCGTTATTGCTGGCTCACCGTTCATCGACGCGGAAATTACTTCAGAAGAATCGTGGCCGCCTCGCTTACCCGCAGCGAAAGGGTGTAGTCGGCCATATCGCCCACCACCAGCGTGATGGGGCAGCCCAGCGGGGCGCGGCTGTTAAGGCGGACCTGGGTGCCGGGGATGCAGCCCATCTCCAGCAGCTTCAGCGCCATCTCGGGGTCTTCGAGGCAACAAATCGTGCCCGACTCGCCCAGATGGAGGTCTTTTACGCTGCGGCGGTCGGCTGGCGAAGAGGCTAGAGAGAGACGGTCAGACACAGGCGGGAGGGCTATTTAGATTCACTACAAACAAAGGTACCACCCTTTTATGTTTCGGCCAAAACCGGCCTGTTCTTACCCGGCTCCTCTGGCTGGGTTCTAAGTAGCTGAGCTATAATTATTCCGAAGACGAATTGCACTACTATAAATATTCTGAGCAACCTTGCGTTTGATGCTCCTTTTCCTCGTAATTTTGACTGATAACACTAGTCTGACTACCTATGGTCCAACGCGTACTTTCCTTCCTTTTTCTGGCCCTGGCTTTGCCACTGCTGAGCGTTGCTCAGGACGCCAAAATGACCGGCCGCATCGTCGATGATAAGACGAAGGAACCTATTCCGTTCGCTTCTATCGGCCTCAAGGGCGAACAGACCGGTGCCCTTACCAACGAGTATGGGTTCTTCCAGATGGCTATGCCCCAGAAGAACCCCGAGGATTCGCTCATCATCATGGCCCTGGGCTACTTCCGCAAGGCAGTACTGGTCAAGCCCGGGCTCAAGGTGCAGGACATGATTATTGAGGTGCCCAAGCGCGCCATTGCTCTGGGGGAGGTAAAAGTTCAGGGGGGCAAGGTGAAGGATCTGGCGTTGGGCTCCAAGTCGAATACCCCCGGTGAAGGCATGATTCAGGGCATGCCCGGCAGTCAGTACGCCTTCTTCGTGAAAAACGATAAGGGCAAGAACCTGGGCAATGTGCGCTCCGTGTCGTTCTACATCGGCGAAAACGGTTTCCCCCGGGAGCCGTTCCGCGTCCGCCTCTACAAGGCCGACGGCAACTACAACTCACCCAACACCGACCTGCTGACCGAGAACATCGTGGTATCGGCCCCGAAGGGCGGCGAGTGGTACACCATCGACCTGACGGAATACAACATCGAAGCGCCCAAAGAAGGCTTCTTCGTGGCCATGGAGTGGATTGTGAGCGGCGACAACTTCTACACCACCAACTTCATGGACAACTACACGCCCTACGGCCAGATCCTGCGTCCGACCTTCGAATTCAAGGAAGCCCGGACCTGGAACTACACCATGGGCCGGGGCTGGAGCCTGATCACGCTCGCCAACAACGGCATGCGCTACAACGCCATGATCCGGGCCGAGGTCGACCAGATCAAATAAATCACAGATGGTGCAGATGCTACAGATGAAAAGGATTCGTTTCTAAGCAGATTCGTTTTTTTAAGTGAAGCAATACATCAGCCCATAAAAAAGCAGCCTGTTTCTGTTTCCGAACAGGCTGCTTTTTTATGGGCTGATGCGCTATGAAGTAGCTGTATGAAATTTAGTTAAGCCTTACGTCTGCACCCTTTTCATCTGCAGCATCTGCACCATCTGTGATTTATTTGAGCACGGCGATTTCGACGCGGCGGTTTTGCTGGCGGCCGGCGGGCGTGGCGTTGGTGGCCACGGGGTTCTTCTCACCCATCGACTCAATGCTGATCATATCAGCCTGCATCATGCCGTTGCTAATCATCCAGTCTTTCACAGCGGTTGCCCGCTCACGGGCCAGGTCCATATTATAGTCCTTCGAGCCACGCGCGTCGGCGAAGCCCAGCACGCGCACCTGCTTGCCGCGGTAGCGCCGGGCAATGGAGGCACTGATTTCCGACAGCGCCCGGGTAGCCGAGGGCTTGATAACGGCTTTATCGGTATCGAACAAGACTTCCTCATCAATGCCGTAGATATTCAGCCGCTCACCTTCCCGCACCGTAATTTCGGGCAGGTCGATTTCTTCCAGCTTGGTATCGGCAAAATTGTCTTTGGTTACGTCGAAGGCGTCCTCGGTGGCGTTGGCGGCCGAGTTAACCAGGCCCTCGGCCGAGCGGCCGTTGTCGAATACCACGGCCGTGTCGGCAGTGGCTTCCCCGGCTTCATTCTTTTCAGAAGGATTTTTGAGGTCGGAGCACGAGGCCAGCAGTGCAACAGCCGCCAGGGCAGGAAGGAATATCTTTTTCATAAGGAAGGGAGAGTTGGGTGAGGTTTCGCTTACGGTGGCAGCGACCAGATGTTTTGCGAAGCTCCTGGCAGTCGGCTACTCGGCCACGAATACCCGCTTCACCCGCTCACTCACATTGGTCAGCAACTCGTAGGAAATAGTACCGATGCGGGCGGCCAGGTCCGTGAGGGTCAGCCCGGCTCCGAATACAACAGCTCCGTCGCCCGCCTGGGCACCGGCAATGTGCGTGACGTCAACCATGCACATATCCATGCACACGCTGCCCACCACCGGGGCGCGCTGCCCCCGGATGAGCACCTCCCCCACCCCGTTGCCGAAGCGCCGGTCGTAGCCGTCGGCGTACCCGATGGCCAGCGTGGCGATGCGCCGGTCGTGGGCGGTGGCTTCGCCCCGGCGGCCGTAGCCCACGGTGTGGCCGGCGGGCAGGGTTTTCACCTGGGAAATGGTGGTGCGCAGGGTGCTCACGGGCCGCAGGGCATCGGGCTCCTGCCCGCTGGCGTCTACCCCGTAGAGGCCGATGCCGAGGCGCACCATGTCAGGCTGAGCCTGTGGGAAGCGCACAATGCCGGCCGTATTGAGGGCGTGCTTGAGGATGGGGTAGCCCAGGGCCCATTCCAGCAGGGGCGTCATGCGGGCGAAGGCGGCCAGCTGGCCCCGCGAAAAGGCGTCGTGGCCGGCTTCGTCGGCGCTGGCCAGGTGGGTAAGGGCGCTGGCCACGCGCAGGTGGGCGGCGTTGGCGTGCAGCAACGCCCCCAACTCGGGCACGTCTTCCTCCCCGAAGCCCAGGCGGCGCATGCCGGTATCGAGCTTGAGGTGAACGGGCGGCATGGCGGCGCGGCGGGCGGCGGCCAGGTAGTCGTGGAGGCGCTCGAAGGAGTAGATTTCCGGCTCCAGGTGGTACTGGCGCAGCACCTCGAAGGAGTCGGGGGCCGGGTTCATCACCATAATGGGCAGGCTGATGCCGTGCTGGCGCAGGTCCACGCCCTCGTCGGCGTAGGCCACGGCCAGGTAATCGACGCGGTGAAACTGGAGCAGGTTGGCTACTTCGGCCGAGCCGCTGCCGTAGGCGAAGGCCTTCACCATCACCATCAGCTTCACGCCGGGCAGCAGGCGGCGGCGGTAAAAGTTGAGGTTGTGCACCAGCGCATCCAGGTTCACTTCCAGCACCGTGCCGTGAATTTTCTGCTGAAATGCCGCCACAATCCGCTCGAAGCCGTAGCGGCGGGCTCCCTTCACCAGCAGCAGCTCCTGGCGGAACTGCTCGGGCCGGAAAGCTGCCAGGAAAGCTTCCGTATCGGGATAGAACGCCGTTTCCAGCCCCGCGAATACGTCCTGGTGGCCGCTGATTTCGGGGCCGATGCCGATCAGGCGGACCACGCCGGCGGCGGGCAGCAGGGCCGCCACCCGGGCGTAGAGCTCGGCCCCGCCCAGGCCCGATTCGAGCACGTCGGAGAGGATGAGGGTGCGGCGCAGGCGGCGGGTCTGACGGGCCAGGGCATCGAGGGCGAGGCGCAGACCGGCCAGGTCGTTGTTGTAGGTGTCGTCGAGGACGTAGCAGTCGTGTAGGGCCTGTTTCATTTCCAGGCGCATGGCCACGGGCTGGAGCCGGTCGAGGCGGCGCTGGATTTCGGCGGGCTCCACCTGCCGCCAGAGTAGCACCACGAGACCGTGGAGGGCGTTTTCCACCGAGGGCGCATCGGCAAACGGCAGGGTGAAGGTGTATTCCTCGGGTTGCGGATGGGCCTGCTCCACGCGCACCACGGTGCGGTCGGCGGAGGCTTCTTCGCCCCGCACGAGCCAGTGGGCCTCGCCGGCGGCGTAGCGGCGGGTTTCGCGGGTCCAGGCTGCCAGGCGGGTCCGCGCGGGGCGGAGCTGACGGCAGGCGGCGGCGTGAATCAGGGCGTGGTCGGCGCAGTAGAACAGGGTGTCCACTTCCTCGAAGAGCCGCATTTTCTCCGCCACCTTTTCTTCGGGGGAGGCAAACCCGGCGTCGTGGGCGGTGCCCAGGTTGGTAAACAGGCCCAGCGTGGGCTGAATGACGCGGGCCAGACGGGCCATTTCGCCGGGCTCCGAAATGCCAGCCTCAAAAATGCCGAGCGTGTGCTGAGCGGTGAGCTCCCACACGCTCAGGGGCACGCCCACCTGGGAATTATAGGAGCGTGGGCTCTTGCAAATCAGCTCATCGGGGCTCAACAGTTGGGCCAGCCACTCCTTCACGATGGTTTTGCCATTCGAGCCCGTGATGCCGAACACGGGCAGCTTGAACCGCTGCCGGTGGTGGGCCGCCAGCGTTTGCAGGGCCGCCAGCGCCTCGGGCACCACCACGAACCCCGCCGCCGGGTAAGCCGCGAGGCCGCCGGGCAGCTCCGCCCCGGCTTCCACCACAAACTGCCGCACCCCGGCCCGGTACAGCTCGGGCAGATAGCGGTGACCGTCGTGCTGAGGGCCGCGCAACGCAAAAAACAGGCTGTCGGCCGGCGTTTCGATGCGGCGGCTGTCCAGCAGCAGGCGCTGGATGGGCGGGGCGGCGGCCGGGAGTTGCAGCAGGGAGCCCCCGGTGAGGGCGGGCAGGTCGGGGAACTGAAGCATGGGCAAAGGTAGCGCGGGTTGGTGGTTGGTGGTTGGTGGTTGTTAGGAGAAGAACTGTCATCCTGAGCGAAGCGAAGGACCTTATTACGCTGGAATGGCCGTACCAACGACTCGTGCTCACGTGACAAGGTCCTTCGCTTCGCTCAGGATGACAGTTCTTCTCCCAACCAAGCAACCAACCAACCAACCCACCACCAACCCACCACCAACCCGCCCCGCGCTACCTTTGCGGCCCATGAAACTTTCGCGTCATCATCTGGCGGCCCTGGCAGCCTTCGTCATCTGGGGGTTCTTCCCGATTCCGCTGCGCTGGCTGGCCGGGTACGCCAGCGGCCAGATTCTGCTGTTCCGGGTGCTGATTTCCCTGCTGCTGCTGCTGCTGCTGCTCCTGCACGCGGTAGCCCGGCGGGCTACCGTGCGGGCAGCCTGGGCTAAATGGCGCGCCGCCCCCCGCCCCGAACGGCGGCAGGTGGTGCTCTGGACGCTGCTGGGCGGGGTGCTGCTGACCGCCAACTGGCTGCTGTTCATCTACGTGGTGAACCAGGTGAGCGTGCAGGCGGGCTCGTTCGCCTACCTCATCTGCCCCATCCTCACGGCCCTGCTGGGCTTCGTGGTGCTAGGCGAAAAGCTGCGGCCCAACCAGTGGCTGGCCATCGGGCTGAGCGCGCTGAGCTGCACGCTGCTGGGTTCCGGCGGCGGCCGGGCGCTGGTGCTGAGCCTGGTAGTAGCCTTCACCTACGCCGCCTACCTCATCAGCCAGCGCCGCCTCCAGGGCTACGACCGGCTGGTGCTCCTGACCGTGCAACTCACCCTGGCGGCCCTGCTGATTGTGCCGCTGGCCGGCCGCCTGGGCGCCCAGCCCCTGGCCGGGCTGCACGATGCCCGCCTGCTGGCCGTAGCGGCCCTGCTGAGCGTGGCTTTTACGGTGGTACCGCTGTTTCTGAACCTGTACGCCCTCAACGCCCTGCCCTCGGGCACGGTGGGCATCTTCATGTACATCAACCCGCTGCTGAGCTTTTTGCTGGCCTTTCTGTACTTCGGGGAACGCGCTACCGGGATGCAGCTCACGGCCTACGGACTGATTTTCCTCTCGATTGGCCTCTATAATTTCCGGCCGGCGCGGCCGCAACTGCCGGGGCCGGTGGGCGGCGTGGGCGAGCCGCCCACCGCGCTTAGTTGATTCGGGCGACGCAACAGGCAACATTATCTTACCTTCGGGGCTCCCCGGCGGCGGTTTTCCGGCCTCCGGAACCCAATCCGACTTTCAATAAGCCGAATGACCACTTCTCCCCGTCAGGCCGCTGCGCCGCTGTGGCGGCGGGTGCTGCCGCACCTGCTGGCCGTGTTGTTTTTCCTGGTGCTGGCCGCCGTGTACTTCTCGCCCATCCTGTTCGATGGCAAAACCCTGGCCCAGCACGACATCGTGCAGTTCAACGGCGGAGCCCACGAGGCCGCCCAGCTGCGCGAAGCCACCGGCGAGGAGGCGCTCTGGACCAACTCCATGTTCTCGGGCATGCCCACCTACCTGATCAGTACCCGCTTCCCCGGCGACCTGAGCCAGTACCTGCACAAGCTGTTCACCATCGGGCTGCCGGCGGTGGTGGCCAATCTGTTTCTGGCCCTGGTCTGCGGCTACGCCCTGTGCGTGGCCCTGGGCCTTTCGCCGCTGGTGAGCGTGGTAGGGGCGGTGGCCCTGGGCTTCACGAGCTATAACCTGATTATTCTGGCGGCCGGCCACAACACCAAAAGCCTGGCCCTGGCCTACGCGCCGCTGGTGCTGGCGGGTTTGCTGGTGGCGTTCCGGCGCAACAAATGGCTGGGGGCCGCCCTGTTTGCCCTGGGCCTGACGATGAACGTGCGCTCCAACCACCTCCAGATAACCTATTACCTGCTGCTGCTGGTGCTGGTGTTTGGGGTGGTGGAGCTGGTGTTTGCGGTCCGCGAGAAGCGTTTGCCCGACTTTTTCACCCGCACGGCCCTGCTGGGCGTGGCCGCGTTGCTGGCGGTGGGCGTGAGCTTCGGCCGCCTTTACACTACCCTCGAATACAGCAAGTACAGTATCCGGGGCAAGTCGGAGCTGAAAACGCCGGCCCCGGCGGCTCCCGGCCAGGTCCAGGACCCGGTGGAGGAAGGCTCCGGCCTCAACCGCGAGTACGCCTTCAGCTACAGCTACGGCATCGGCGAAACGGCCACCCTGCTCGTACCCAACTTCTACGGCGGTGCTTCGCAGATGAAGCTGAGCGACAACTCGGAAACGGCCAAGGCCCTCACGGCCGCCGGCGTGCCCCCCGCCCAGCTCTCCGATTACCTGGCCCAGATGCCCACGTATTGGGGCGACCAGCCCATTACCAGCGGGCCGGTGTACGTGGGCGCGGTGGTGTTCCTGCTCTTCGTGCTGGGCCTGCTGGTGGCCGACCGCCGCACCCGCATCTGGCTGCTGACGGGCACGCTGCTCTCCATCGTGCTGGCCTGGGGCAAGAACTTCGACACATTTAACTACCTGGTGTTCGACTATTTCCCGGGCTACAACAAGTTCCGGGCGGTGAGCATGGCCCTCGTCATTGCCCAGCTGGCTATGCCGGTGCTGGCGGTACTGGCCCTGGCCCGCGTGCTGCGCGGCCGCCCCGGCCAGCCTGGCGAGCCGGCCACCGCCGTCAGCACCCACCCGAGCCTGGCCGCCCTGACCGGCCGGCCCGCCGATACCGTGGACACGGCTTACCTCAAAAAGCAGTTGCTCCGGGCTCTGGCGGCTACGGCCGGATTGTGCGCGCTGGCTTTCCTGGCGGGTTTGGTAGCCGATTTCGCCGCGCCCATTGATGCCCAGCTGCAACAGCAGGGCTTCCCGCTGGATGCACTGCGGGCCGACCGTGCCTCGATGCTCCGCTCCGACGTGTTCCGGTCGTTGCTGTTCGTGGCCCTGGCGGCCGGGGTGCTGTGGTTCTTCTTGCAGCGCAAGCTCTCGGCCGGCATGGCCGCCGCGCTGGTGGGCCTGCTCACGCTCGTGGATTTGTGGGGCGTGGATAAGCGCTACCTCAACGATGGCAACTTCCAGCAGGAAACCGTGGCCGAGCAGTTCGTAGCCTCCCCCGCCGACCAGCAGATTTTGCAGGACAAGGACCTGAGCTACCGGGTGCTGAACCTGCAAAACCCCTTCAACGAAGCCCAGACCTCTTATTTCCACAAGAGCATTGGCGGCTACCACGGCGCCAAGCTGCGCCGCTACCAGGATCTGATTGAGCGGCAGATGTCGCCCCAGCTCCAGCGCATCTACTCCGAGAGCCGGCCCGATGCGGCCCCGGTGCTCAACATGCTCAATACCCGCTACCTCATCACGCCGGCCTCGGAAAAGCAGCCCCAGCAGGCCGTGCGCAACCCCGGTGCCCTGGGCAACGCCTGGTACGTGGCCCGGGTGCAGCCCGTGCAGAACCCCGACGAGGAAATCAAGGCTGTCGGCACCCTCGACCCCGCCACGACGGCCGTGGTGGACGTGGCCAAGTTCCCGCTGCCCCAGACCGAGTACGGCACTGAGGGCTCCACCATCGCCCTCACCAAGTACTCGCCCAACGCCCTCACCTACCGCACCACGGCGGCTCAGGCAGGCCTGGTGGTGTTCTCGGAAATCTATTACGCCGACGGCTGGCAGGCATTTATCGACGGGAAAGAGGCACCCCATCTGCGGGCCGACTACGTGCTGCGGGCCTTGCAGGTGCCGGCCGGCAGCCACACCATCGAGTTCAAGTTTGAGCCCGCCCAGTATGCCCTCGGCAACACGGTTTCGCTGGTGTCGTCCGTCCTGCTGGTGGTGGCTTTGCTGGCGGGCCTTTACTACGCCTACCGCCACCGCCCCGAGCCCCACACCATTTCCGATACCCTGCTGGCCTGAGACTGTCATTCCGACGAAGGAGGAATCTGGGGCAGACTGTGAATAGCATTAGGCAGAGGACTTACACCAAAGCGGGTAGCAGTCATTTCACACCCTATTTCAGAGTGGGAATAGAATGGTGTAAGTCATTGAGCAATAAATTAGGCCGGATTCCTCCTTCGTCGGAATGACAGCTTCTACCCTCACCATTTCACTGCTCGAAGAGCGCAACGGCGTGCGGTTGCTACTGGCCCGCGACGACCTGACCCACCCCGAGCTGCCGGGCAACAAATGGCGCAAGCTCCGGTACAATTTGCTGGAGGCCGACCGCCTGGGCCACGATACGCTGCTCACGTTTAGCGGGGCCTACTCCAACCACCTGGCGGCCGTGGCGGCGGCCGGCCGACTCACCGGCCGCCGCACGGTGGGCGTAGTGCGCGGCGAGGAGCTGGCTCACCGCCCCCTCAACCCCMCCCTGGCCCGCGCCGCCGCTGATGGTATGGAGCTGCGGTTCGTGGACCGGGCCACCTACCGCTGCAAACAGGAGCCGGAATTTCTGGTGGAGCTGCTCCGCGAAACCGGGCCGGCCTACGTGCTGCCCGAGGGCGGCTCCAACGCCCTGGCCCTGCCCGGTTGCGCCGAACTGGTGCAGGAGTTGCAAATTCTCACTGATTTCGATACCCTCTGCGTGGCCTGCGGTACCGGCGGCACCCTGGCCGGCCTGCTCACCGGCCTCCAGGGGCAGCAGGAAGCGTTGGGCTTTGCCGCTCTCAAAGGGGCCGACTTCCTGCGCCAGGACATCGACCAGCTCACCCAGGCCGGCACCGACCGTACGTACAGCAACTGGCAGCTACGCACCGAGTACCACGGCGGCGGCTACGCCCGGCTTAGCCCGGAGTTGCGGCAGTTTATCCGGGAGTTCCGGCAGCGCCACGGCGTGTTGCTCGACCCCATCTACACCAGCAAGATGCTGGTTGGCGTGCTCGATTTACTGGATAAGGGCTACTTCCCCCGGGGCAGCACCGTGGTGGCTATTCACACCGGCGGCCTGCAAGCCTGGGACGGTTTCGGCGGCCTGTAAGCAGGAGGGTGGTTTTTTACCGCCGTCAGCGGATGTGACAGAAAGGGGTGTGACAATTTAAATTGTCACACCCCTTTCTGTCACATCCGCTGACCTTGCGGCGGCGCAACGGCCATGCAGCCCCGCGCCGGCCCACAACCTGTCGGCCACAGCTATTCTATTGGTGGAGAAGACGCCCTCTTGCTCCGCGCTGCCAGCCATTCGGCCACGGCCAGGCCGGCCAGGGCGAACACGCAGGGCAGCACCGGCAGCAGGAACCGCACGTCCCAGTCTTCCACGGTCATCATCACAATCAGGCCCTGCAACAGCACCACCCCGGCCAGAAACACCCGCGCCGGCAGCCAGGCCCGACCCCGCAGCCCCCGGAAAGCCAGCCAGTAGCAGGGATAGATGAAGCCGACAATCAGCAGAATGTGCGACCAGGAATAATAGCTCTTGATGTAGCTGAAGAACAAGCCGCCCTTCAGCAGGGCCAGTTTGAGAAAGTAGCTCGGGTTGGCGGCCATAAAGTATCCCAGCCGCAGCACCGGAGCGAGGTTGGTGGGGGGCAGTTGCAGGGGCTCGGTCGGTTCCACAACCCAGGGCGTGTAGCCGTAGATGATTTCGCCCCGCAAATAGGTTTCCACGAGCGTGAAGGTGAGCAGCAGCTTGTTGAGCACCCACCACCCGAGCGGGGCCAGCAGCGCCAGGGCCAGCAGCGCCCGCCGGAAAGCCCCCCGCCCGGGCAGCTGCCACAGCCCTGCCAAACCAGCCAGCCCCGCCGCGCCGGCCACCACAAACCCATTGGGCCGCACGATGCCCGTTAGTAGCACCAACAACCCGAACACCACCCAGCGCCCTGGTCGCCCGCGCCGGGCGCGCACCAGGGCCCAGAAGGCCAGGATGGTCAGGCTGGCAAACAGGGATTCGGTGAGCAGGTAGGCGTTGAATTGCTGCACATCGCGCCAGCCAACCAGCGCGGCGGTGGCCAGCGCGGCGGGCCGCCAGTCGAGGGGGTGGGGCGTGAGGCGGCGCAGGGTGCGGTAGAAAGCCCGGGCGGCCAGCCCGCTGACGGCCACCTGGCCCAGCACGATGCCCCACCAGCCGGCTCCCAGCTTCAGCCAGAACGCAATGAACAACGGGTAGCCCACGTAGCGCAGGTTATGGTCGTGCTCGAAGTACCATTCCTGGGCAATGCGGGTGCCGTAGGCCAGGTACCGGCCGCTGTCGTTCACGTATTTGGGGCCGTGGTGCTGGGCCAGCACCAGCAGCTGCACCAGCACCCACAGGCCCGCCAGCAGCCAGCCGTGCCAGCGGCGCAACCCCGCCGGACCGGGCGGGGCGTCAGCAGGAGCAGTAACGGGAGTAAACGGTAGCGGCAACATTGGGCGTAAAGGTAGCCGATGTGCTCCGGCTCCGGGCAGCCCCGCAGCGGGCGAACTTGGGGCGGCGGAAACCGGGAATTTCCCGTATCCGTTACCAGACCCTCTACCGTCGCGCTTGCTCTCCCATCTATGCCTTACCTCATCCGCCGCCTGCTACCCCTGTTGTTTCTGCTGGGCCTGGGCTGGTTTCTCTGGACCAAAGTGCGCCCCGCACTAACCGATTTCGATAACCCGCTCAACCCCGCGCCGCGCATCACCGTGACCCACAACACGGTGCTGGAGAAGGTGGAAGCCCTGGGCCGGATGGAGCTGGTGCGCTACGAATTCCGCGACGTGGTGGAGTACAAGAAAAGCACCTACCGCTTCCTGCCCGACGCCAAAGTGGCCCTCATCGTGGCCGGCAACGCCATCGGCTGCCTCGACTTGCGCAAGCTGCGCCCCCAGGACGTGGTGCTCGAAGGCGACTCCATCCTGCGGGTGGCCCTGCCGGCTCCCGAGCTATGCGTCTGGCAGGTCGACCACAGCAAAAGCAAAGTGTACAGCATCGAAAACGGCTTCTTTCAGGATGCTGAACTGGTGGACGCGGGCTACAAATACGCCGAGGCCAACGTGCGCCGCGCCGCCCTCAACTCCGGCATCCTGGCCCAAACCGAACAGAATGCCCAGCGCATCCTGCGCCCCATGCTCCAAACCATGACCGGCCGCCGCGTTATTCTGAGCCGCCAAATGGCCAACCCGCAGTTGCCGGCGCGGCGGTAATTCCTGTCATTCCGACGCAGGAGGAATCTGGGTGAAGCCGTTGAACGGTATCGAGTGATACCGTTCAACGGCTTCACCCAGATTCCTCCTGCGTCGGAATGACAGGAGTTAAGGTGTTACTTCACTGGTTAAATCCCTCCAATCCGGATTGAGAGTAGCAATCAACGCATCCTTTTTCTCTCGCCGCCAGCCCTTTATCTCCTTCTCGCGGGCAATGGCCTGATTGATATTGCCAAACAATTCCCAATACATCAACTGACTGCAAAAGTACCGACCGGCAAACGTATGCGGTTTGCCCTCATTGGCAACGTGTTCTTCTAAGCGGCGCACCAAGTCGTTGGTTACGCCAATGTATAGGGTAGTGCGTTTGGGGTTGGTTACCAGATAAACGTAATACTGGTGGTAGCGCATAGCAGACTTATAAAACTACTGGCAGGCAGCAATATAGAAGAACTGTCGTTCCGACGCAGGAGGAATCTGGGTCAAGTTATTGAACGATGCAGTTCAGTGCCATTGACCCAGATTCCTCCTGCGTCGGAATGACAATGATTACTCCTCCTCCGCCTCTTTCCCCAAATCATCCATTGCCATTTTGATGAGGTCCTGCTCGTAGCCTTTGGTCATGAGGAAAACCTGGATTTTCTGGCGGCGCTTGCCGGGGTGGCGCTCCTTTTCCTGGCGGTCCTTCTTTTCGAGCAGGTCCACCAGGTTCTGGTAGTACACGTCGCCGTCGATTTCCTTCATCCCGGATTTGATGCAGTAATCGGACAGACCCTTTTGTTTGAGCTCCTGCATGATGCGGCGGCGGCCCCACTTTTTGTTGCTGTAATGACCGCGCACGTAGGCCTGGGCGTAGCGCTCCTCGTCGAGCAGCTTTTCGCGGCTCAAACGGATGATAATTTCGCCGGCCTCGTCCTCATCCAGCCCGTAGCTGCGCAACTTGGCCTCTACTTCCTTCTGGTTGCGCTCCTGGTAGGCGCAGAAGGCAGCAATCTTCTGCATTGCTTCGGTGGGGGTATAGAATTTGGGGGCAGCGGGCTTGAACATAGCAACTGAAGCGAAGTGGTGAAAGGAAGGAACCGGCAACGATGGTGGCCCCGGAGCGCCGGGCGGTTTTCGGGGCTGGTTCTAACGCTGATTCAGCCAAAATAGCTCCAAATCAGGCCCTGACTGCAAGCCGGCGCTGCCCCATTTCCGGCCCGGCAAGGATTCGTAACGGCAAAACAGCTG
The DNA here is from genome assembly GCF_003583925.1 of Hymenobacter rubripertinctus. GTDB lineage: Bacteria > Bacteroidota > Bacteroidia > Cytophagales > Hymenobacteraceae > Hymenobacter > Hymenobacter rubripertinctus. Next base: position 54,188 of record NZ_QYCN01000004.1, read on the forward strand.
GTCAGGCAACCTTTGCCCATCGGATTTCCTCTTACTTTCACTGCCTGCTATTCCCGTTCTATGCTGTTACGATTTCTGCGCGCCGGATTCCTTGTTGCCGTGCTCCTGACCGGCCTGACCAGTGCCGGCCGGGCCGGGGTGGTGAAGGGCCGCATCACCGATCCTAAAAATGAGGCCCTGGCCTTCGCCAACATTGCCGTGCGCGGCACCACCAACAGCACGGCCTCCAACGAGCAGGGCAACTACCAGCTCACGCTCCCGGCCGGCACCTACGTACTGGTGTTCCAGTACGTGGGCTACAAGCCCAGCCAGCATACCGTGCGCGTGGCCGGCGGCGACACGGCCACGGTGCTCAACGTAACGCTGGCCCCCGAAAACTACCAGCTGCGCGAAGTGGTGGTCCGCGCCACCGACAAGGACCCCGCCTACACCATCGTGCAACAGGCCATGCAGTGGCGGCGCTACCACGAGCGCGAAGTGGCCGCCTTCAAGGCCCGGACTTACGTGAAAGTGCTGGCCCGGTTCAGCGACGTGCCGGGCAAGATTCTGGGTCTGGTGAAAATCGGACCTGACTTCAAGCCGGGCATTTTCTACCTCTCCGAATCGGTATCGGACCTGAGCTTTCGCCAGCCCAACGTGGTGCAGGAGCGCATGATTTCCTCCCGCGTGAGTGGCGATGCCAAGGGGTTGAGCTTCAACCGGGCCAGTGCGGGCCGGGGCCTTAACTTCTACCAGAACCTGCTGAAAAGCGGGTTTTCGGAGCGCGGCTTCGTGTCGCCGATTGCCAGCAACGCTCCCCTGTTTTACCGCTACGAGCTGGCCGGCAGCAGCCGGCAGGGGGAGCTGCTGATTCACAAAATCAAGGTGACGCCCCGCCGCCCCACCGACCCCGTGTTCACGGGCTACATCTACATCGTGGACGGCACCTGGCGGCTGCACTCCGTGTCGCTGGACCTGACCAAGAACGCCCAGATTGATTACGTGGACCGCCTGCACATCGAGCAGCTGTTCGCCCCGGCGCCCGGCCCCTCCGACGTGTGGGTGATGCAGTCGCAGAAGCTCACCGTCAACTTCACGGCTTTTGGCTTCAAGGGCAGCGGCTACACCACGGCCGTGCTCTCCAACTACCGCGTGGTGCCCACTTACCCCAACCGCCCCGCCCCCMCCGTAGCGCCCCCTAGGCCCGCCGGCCCCGAGGAGGCGCCCGTAACCCGCGAAACGGTGGCCCAGGTGAAGCAGCAGAAACCCGACCTGAGCGGCCTGAGCCGGGCCGTGCGCCGGCAGGTGAAGAAGGCGGAGCAGGCCACTGCCCGCGACACCAGCGGCCTGGGCCTGGCCCAACTGAAAAAAGGCGAAGTGATGCTAGTGGAAAAAGGCGTGAACGAGCGCGACACCACCTACTGGGCCGACATCCGCCCGATTCCGCTCACCGACGAGGAGCAGCAGGACTACCACGTGAAGGACAGCACCGAGGTCATCCGTAAGTCGCGCCCCTACCAGGATTCCCTGGACCGCAAGCGCAACGAAATCAGCTTCAGCAAGGTGTTGCTCACGGGCTACACCTACAGCCGCACGTTTGCTAAGCAGCAGTGGTACGTGGCCCCGGTGTTTAACATTCTCAATTACAACACAGTGGAAGGCGTGGTGCTCAACCCCGAAGCCACGTTCACCCAGCGCACCGACGACCGGCGCACCTGGTCCGTGACGCCCAGCCTGCGCTACGGCTTCAGCAACGAGCTGCTGAGCCCGAGCGTGGCCGTCAGCTGGCAGGTGCACCCCGTGAAACTGGCCCGCCTGAGTTTGCAGGTGGGGCGCACTGTGGAAAATTTCGACCCCGCCAGCCAGCTCACGCCTTTCATCAACTCCTACTACACGCTGCTCAACAACCGCAACTACGCTAAGCTCTACCGCCGCGACGGGCTGGGGCTGGGCTACCAGTGGGAGCCGCTCAACGGCCTCACGGTGCAGGCCGAAGCCAGCTACTACGTCCGTAGCCAGCTCGAAAACACCACCTCCAAGCTCATTACCGACGTAGCCGGGCGGGCCTTCACGCCCAACGCCCCGGTCGCCCAGGAGCGCCCCGCCGGCACCGGTTTCGGCCGCTCCGAAGCCCTGACCACCGAGCTGACGGCCGCTTTCCGGCCCGGCCAGCGCTACATCACCCGCCCCGACGGCAAGTTCAACCTGGGCTCCAAGTACCCCACCTTCCTGCTCACGTGGCGGCAGGGCGTGGGCGGCGTGCTGGGCTCCGATGTGCGCTACACGCTGCTCGAAGCCGGCCTGCGCCACTCCGTAGCCCTGGGCCTGCTGGGCACCAGCAGCTACCGGGTATCCGCCGGTTTCTTCCCCGGCTCGCCCCGGCTGGCCTTCATGGACTTCCGCCACTTCAGCGGCAACCGCACCTACCTGACCGAGGATTTCGCCAAGTTTCAGCTCTTGGACTACTACCGCTTCAGCACCGCCGACCAATTCCTGGAGGCCCACTACAACCACCATTTCAACGGCTTTCTGCTGAATAAAATCCCGCTGCTGCGCCGCCTCAAATGGCAGGAAGTAGCCTCACTCAACTACCTCACCACCCCCACCGCCGGCCACTACCTGGAGCTGGGCGCGGGCATCGAGCACATCTTTAAAGTCATGCGGGTTGATTTCTACACCAGCCTGCAATCCGGCCGCCGGGCCGGCACCGGCCTGCGGGTCGGCATCGGGTTTTAGCGGTGAGTGTCATTCCGACGAAGGAGGAATCTGGATCAATAGCATCGAACGACTTTGTTCACAACCGTTAATCCGGATTCCTCCTTCGTCGGAATGACACTTGTCACTATTTCACTTCCTCAAAGTCCACGTATTCGCCGCCCTTGAACTCCTGAGGCTTGTCCTTGGCTTTGGGCTGGGGCGGCACGAAATCGACGTGCACTTCGCCGGGGGCCGATTGGGTGGGACGCGGCCGGGGGGCTTCCGCGAAGGGCTCTTGCCCGAATTGCTGTCCGAATTTCTGGGCTTGTTTTTTCACCAGCGTGCCCACTACGAACCGGAGCAGTATGGGCAGCACATACCGTGTGAAGAGCCAAAAAATGAGCAGAATGAGCAGGAATTTAGCCATGAGCGAAAGTGGCGGGGCAGGTGTTAACGAACGGGTTGAAAGTAAAAATCGGCCGTGGCGGCGCTGGCCAGCTGGGCTTCGGAGCACGGTTCGAGCTGAGAACGCGCCGAGAGTACAAATGGTTTGTAGCCCAGTTCAGCCAGCAGTGCGGCCACGGCCCGGCGGTTTTCGAGGCCGTTGAGCTCCGTTTGAATCAGGGGCCGGAAGCGGCGCAACGTGGCCTGCATATGGCGGAATACCTCGTATTCGAAGCCTTCCACGTCGCACTTCACGAAATCGAGGCGGGACAGATCGGCCAGCAGCTCGTCGGGCACGCGCATGGGTACTTCGTAGGTGCGGGCATAGTTCTCCTGGGTATTGCTGGCCGCCACTTTGGTCATGCCGTGGTGGAGCAGGCCGTTGCGCTCGGGCGTGCCCATCTGCACGGTGGTGTTCTGCCCGCCCAGGGCGTAGGGCAGCAGCGTGAGGTTGGGATGGCCGCTGAGCTGCACGTTATCCTGCCAGATAGCCTGGAAAGCCGGAATCGGCTCCACGGCCAGTACCCGGCCCGTAGGCCCCACCAGCCGCGACAACGCCACCGAGTAGTAGCCCAGGTTGGCCCCGATATCGAGGCAGACGAAGCCCGGCCGCACAATTTTCTCCAGGAAAAACAGCTCCGGATACTTCTTTTTACCCCAGCCGGCGCCCACCAGCCGCAGGTACACGCGGCTCACGAAACGGATGTAGCGCTCGAAGCCGAGCGTGCGGACCAGTAATTTGCGCAGGGCTTTCACCATAGTTCCGCAAAGATGCCGGAAACCGCCGGAACTGCCCAAACCCGGCGGCCCGAAAAAAAACCACCAGCCGCTTGCACGTTGTCGGGCCAGGTTTCTATCTTTGCACCCCCCGACGGATACGCCACCCCGGGAAATGCCTGTTTAGCTCAGCTGGTAGAGCAGCTCATTCGTAATGAGCAGGTCGTTGGTTCGAGTCCAATAACAGGCTCAGGTTTGTAAAAGCAGAAAGGTCCTTTTCCACCGGAGAAGGACCTTTCTGCTTTTACAAACCGAAGGCAGGTGTTTCCCGGCACGGCAGTTTCGCTGTCAGTACCACCCTCAAACGGGGCATCGAAAGCAGAGAGGGCCGCCRCTGGGTAGCGGCGGCCCTCTCCGGGAAGATTTATACGGACGGCAGCTTACAAGGCCGCATCGTCGTCATCGGCGTGGTTGCGGGCCGTCGCGCCCCGGTACACGGAGTCGCTGGAGCCCTGCCAAGCCGTATTTTCGTCGGCACCATACGCCTGGCCTTTGCCGCTCTTGGCGCGCAGGGCCAGCCAACTCAGGCCGCTTACCAGCAGGGCTCCGCCTACTACCTTCTGGGTGGGCGTAAGCCGGTTTACCTGCTCCACGGCTTTTGTGCCCAAGTCTTTGGCTTTATTGCCCAGGTCCTTGGCTTTCACGCCCAGGTCTTTCGCCTGCTGCGAGAGTTGGTCCATGTCAACGTTCTTCAGCCACTGCTGCTGGTCGAGCCAGGATTTCTGCTCGTCGTTCTGACGGCCTCCGGCCTGGGAAGATGCCGACGTTTCGTGCTGATCCGCGCCCTCCGGGCCACCATTTACTTCGCTGGCGGGAGTAAAGGAAATGTGCTTATGGGCGGGAGCGCCGGGCTGGTTTGATTTCTGATTGCTCATGGGAAGGAGATGTAAGTAGTTTAAAAATACTGGAAGAGAGAGCCAACCGGGTTGGCTCTCCCTTCCCTATTCGTGAAAAGGAGCCCGAAGGTTGCCCCATACCGGATCAGCTGGCCTGTAGGGCCGGCCGGGCCGCCGCTGATGGGAACCGGGGGATGTTGGGGCCGGGCGTAAACATCCAGCCGGGCTTCTCGTTGGGGGTACTACTGTTTTGCTTAACCAGCTTCTTTATGCCCTTCACGCCCACTCCCGATACTATCCGTCGCTTTCAGGATAAAATTTGCTTTGTTACCGGCGCTACTTCCGGCATTGGCCGGGCCGTGGCCGTGCGCCTGGGCCGCGAGGGAGGGCGCGTGGCCGTCATCGGCCGCGACGCGGAGGAGGGCAAAAAAACAGTTCGTCTCATCGAGCAGGCGGGCAGTCAGGCCATCTTCATCAGCTGCGACGTAGCCAAGGACAGCCAACTGGTGAAAGCCGTGGAGCGCACCGTCAAGGAGTGGGGCCGGGTAGATGTGCTCATCAACAACGCCGCCATGATGACCTTCGACTCCATCCTGCAACTCGACCCCAAAGACTGGGACCACCTGATGCAGGTGAACTTACGGCCCCTGTTCCGCCTCACCCAGCTGTGCCTGCCCCATATGAAGCAGGGAGCCATAGTGGCCATCAGCTCGGTACACGCGACCCAGACGACGCCCAACGTGGTACCCTACGCGACCAGTAAAGGGGCCACTGAAGCCTTCGTGCGGGGCCTAAGCCAGGAGATTCCGCACACCCATGCCCGCGTGAATGCCGTGGCCCCCGGCGCCGTGGATACGCCCATGCTCTGGAGCAACCCCAACGTGAAAAGCGGCAAGGAGAAGATTACCGGTCAGGTTGGCACGCCCGAGGAGCTGGCCGCCGCCATCTGCTTTGTGGCTTCGCCCGAGGCCAGTTTCATCAACGGCACCACGCTCGTAGTCGACGGTGGCCGATTGGCGGCGCTTTAGCCGAAGCAGTAAATGAGTGAGAAAAGGCGTTACTCCTTCACTGCTTTGGGCTGGGATGGCGCTGGGCGGGCGTAGGAAGTGGCCGGCCGGCGGCGTACAGATGGGCGTTGCGCTCAGCAGCGGCCCGGGCTTCTACCTCGAAGGGAATATGGTAGTAGCCGTGGCGGGCCCAGCCCAGCAGGTAACGCACCAGGAAGCCCAGCCGGCCGTGCTGTTCATACTGGCGGATGTGCTCCATTTCGTGGGCCACCCAAAACGGGTCGCGCAAGAATTCTTCGCGGGTTACGCCACTCAGATGAATGCTCCGGCCCAGCACCATGGCCACGTTGCCGGCTCCCAGCTTGAAGCGGGCGGCCCGGGCAAAGGGGGAGTTTTCAACGATGCGGGGCAGGTTCATGAGGCGCAAAAGTAAGGCCGGGTTATACGAACATAATTCGGGGAAGTTGGACCAGGTTGCATTACTTTTCAACAAAATACTTGAATCATAAGAAGAATAACCGTTAAAAGGCAGTAAAAGCCTTGGTCCTTGTCGGGGTTTGGACTTAGCTTTACCCACCGGCCATCGTTCTGCCCAGCAGGCCCGATGCCGGTAAAACACCTTTCTCATCCTCTTTTGTCAGCCGGATTGCCGGTTGTCAATCGAAAAAAAGAAGCCCGCTTACGTCGCCCGGTTGCCCCGGCCGATGCTTTTACCACCTCCCGACGGACAATGAAAAACAGCTTACTGTATTGCCTCGCCGCGGCCTCGATGGTCCTTTCCTTTTTCTTTGAACAGGCTCCCGCTGCCTCCGGTACTACCTTGGTAGCCTCCTCCCAGCAAGCCTCCCTGCTGAGCGCCTTCTTTAGCTCCGACGACGATGCACCCCGGGTGCTGACGCCCTCCGATTCGGTGGCCTACGACAAAGTCGCCCAGCGGCTTGGCATTGAAACTACCTATACGGAGAACGAGTCGTTGCTCGAAACCGTGGTATCGTGGCTGGGTACTCCTTACCGCTACGGCAGCAACAGCAAAAGCGGTACCGACTGCTCCGGGTTCGTAACCCGCGTTTTTAAGGAGGTGTACGGCCTCACCCTGCAACGTAGCTCGCGCTCCATGTTCACCAGCGTGAAGCACATCGATAAGGACGATATGCAGACCGGGGACCTGGTGTTCTTCCGCCGGGGTCCGGGCCAGCCCATTTATCATGTGGGCATTTACCTCAAGGACAGCAAATTTGCTCATGCGGCTACCAACGGCGGCGTCATGGTCAGTTCCCTGAACCAAGCGTATTACAGTCGCAACTTTTACGCCGCTGGCCGGGTAGAGCGCTAAAACACATTGGCTGCTTATGCTTTTTCGACGCCTCGTTTTTCCGAACGGGGCGTTTTTGTTGGCCCTGGCCGGGGGCAAACCATTTTGGCCCAACGGAGTATAGTATCCCATCGGAGCCCTTGCAGGCTCTATTCTATCTTCTTTGCTCCAACGATCCATGGATAAGCATACCCCCAAAGGCGAGGACGTGGCCTCCTCCCCCCTGTTCAAGAAATTCGTCGGCAAAGCCGAGGAATACGTGAAGAAACCCACGCGCCTGAAGCAACTGCTGAACGACGCGTACCAGAAAGCCAGCGAAAAGAACGATGTGGGCTCCATTGCCCAGGAAGCCTGGGAAACCCTCCAGACGTTGTTCCGCCTCATTCGCACTTCGGTTGCGGGCGAGTACGATGGAGTGCCGACCTCGACTGTAGTAGCCGCCGTGGCCGTTACCGTCTATTTTTTGAGCCCCATTGATCTGATTCCGGACTTTATCCCGGTTCTGGGTCTGCTCGATGACGTGGCCCTGGTAGCTTGGTTCAGCACGACCATCAAGGAGGAAATGGACAAGTTTTCGGAGTGGGAAAGTACCCGGCCTACCGTAGTAGAGGAAAAGAGTCCGTCGACTACTGCCCCAAACACTACTCCAACGGCCATGGCTTCGACGGCTAAGCCCGAAGCAACCAAGCCCGCCCCGAGCAGCACGCCCCCCCCAACGGCCCCAAGCACCAGCGCTTCTCCCACTATCAGCCACGACGTCGCATCGACTACCACCGACAGCTCCCGGGAGCCGAACCTATCCGGTGAAGCGCGCCCCAGCGGCGGGGACACTGGTGGCAACGTCCGGTAGATAAGGCACTAAACGCCCCCCAAGCCAGAAGCCCCGTCCCAACATTTCCGAGCTATCGGAGCTGTTGGGACGGGGCTTCTGGCTTGGGGCCGGGGTCAGGAACCAGCTATCAGCACTGGCAACTGAGTTATGCGGCCTGCTGGGGCGGCGTGTGGGTGGCTACGTAGTTCACGAAGTCGCCAACAGTGGCCAAGGGCACTTCGTCGGGAATGACGATGTGGAAGTTGCGCTCCAGCTCCAGAATAATGTCCACGACATCTACGGTGTCGAAGCCCAGTTCCCGACTCAGGTCGCTGCCAATGCGCAGGCGGCGGGCCTTGATGGCTTTGCGCTTGCTGATAATGCGCACCACTTGCTGCTGAATAGATTTGGAGACGGGAGTCGTTGCGGTAATCATAGAAAAAAACGACGGAGTACGAAAGAGAAAAGAAAGCGGGGCTAGGCAGCGGCACGGCGGCCCCGCCCGTTCGGGCGGAAGAGTGCGGAGCGGGCCTGAATGGTTGCAAGCAGCCGCAAGAAAGCTCCGGGAAGAAGTCAGTCTTCCCGGAGCTTTCTTGACCTACGCGTTGGCCAGAATGGGCGGCGTGGCAGCCGCTACTTCCTCCTGGTCGGCCGGCACCTCGGGCTCGCCCTTGATGCGGATTTTCAGGCTCTCGGTAATCAGGTACATCACCGGCACCACCACCAGCGTGATAAGCGTGGCGAACACCAGACCGAAGATGATGGTCCAGGCCAGCGGGCCCCAGAACGTCACCGATTCGCCCCCGATGAAGAAGTTGGGCTGGCCTGAGTTGAAGAGCTCGTAGAAGTCGATGTTCAGGCCGATGGCCAGCGGAATCAGGCCCAGCGTGGCGGCCGTGGCCGTGAGGATTACCGGGTTGAGGCGGGTGCGGCCGGCCAGCACGATGGCTTCGCGCAGGGGCATGCCCTGGCTGCGCAGCATATCGGTGAATTCGACCAGCAGAATACCGTTTTTCACTACGATACCGGCCAGCGCGATAATACCCACGCCCGTCATCACGATGCTGATGTTCATGCCCGTAATGGCCAGGCCCAGCAGCACCCCGATAACCGAGAAAATGATTTCGGCCAGGATGATAATCGGCTTGCTGATGGAGTTGAACTGCATCACCAGAATGAGGAAGATGAGGCCAATGGCGCCCACGGCGGCAATGCCGAGGAAGTCGGAGGTTTCCTTCTGGTCTTCCTGGGCGCCGCCCATTTTCACGGAGTAGCCGGGCGGCACGGGGAACGACTTAAGCGACGTTTCAATCTGGCGCACTACATCGGGGCCGGTGAAGCCGCCGAGCACGTTGGACGAAATCGTAATTACGCGCTTCACGTCTTTGCGCTTGATGCCGCCGTAGGTGGTGCCGTAGCGCACATCGGCCACCGAGGCGATGGGCACCTGGCGCACCAGGCCCGTGGCGTCGCGGAAGGTCAGCGGCGAGTTCAGGATGGCGTCGATGTCGGAGCGGTAGGGCTCGGCGTAGCGCACCTGAATCGGGTACTCGTCGTCGGCCGTTTTGAATTTGCTGGCCTCGGTGCCGTAAATGGCCGTGCGCACCTCCATACCAATCTGGGCCGTGCTGATGCCCTCGCGGTTGGCGCGGGTACGGTTGATGTCGATGGCAATTTCGGGGTTGCGGTCCTGCAGGTTGGAGCGCAGCTGCTCGATGCCGCCGATGTTGGCCGAGTCGATATAGCGGGCTACGTTTTTGCTGAGCGCGATGAGCGTGGGGTAGTCGTCGCCGGCCACCTCAATGGCGATGGGCTTGCCGGTGGGCGGGCCGCTGCTTTCCTGGTCGACCGAAATTTCGGTGCCCGGAATGCCTTTCACCACCTCCCGGATTTTATCCATGTACAGGGCCGTCGAGGGGCCGGTCCGCTCGCTCATCTCCTTGAACGCCACGGCCACTTTGGCCAGGTTCGATTGCGACGTACCGGCGGCCGAGGCCTCGCCGGGGTCGGCGGCGCCAATGGCCACGTTGGTAATCACCGATTCTACGTCGTGGTTATCCTTGCCAATAACGCTGTAGATGCGTTTTTCGAGGATGCGGGCCACCGAGTCGGTGACGGCGACGCGGGTACCGACCGGCATTTTGAGGTAGGTATACACGAACTTGGGGTCGCCCTTGGGGAAGAAGTCGACCTTGGGGCTACGGGCCCCGATGGCGACAATCGACAGCACGAACAGCACCACCATGCTGAGCATAATCATTTTCGGCCACGAAATGGCCCAGCCCACGAGGCGGGCGTAGGCATCCTGGAAGCGGGGCAGCACCTTGGTCTGGAAGCCGGCAATCAGGTGGACGAACACGAAGCGGTTCAGAATAACGAGCACGGCCAGCGTGAGCATCAGGCTGCCCAAAAAGGTCGAGCCGAACAGGAAGCCGCCGATGGCAATCAGCACCATGATGCCGATGGCAATGGACATAGGCCGGTCCCACTTGGGCTTTTCGCCGGTGTGGTGGTCTTCGCGCTCCATGAAGCTCACGGCAAATACCGGGTTCATAATAAAGGCCACGATGAGCGACGACATGAGCGTCAGAATCAGCGTTACGGGCAAATAGAACATGAACGAGCCCACAATACCGGGCCAGAACATGAGCGGCACGAATGGCGCGACGGTAGTCAGCGTGCCGGCCAATACCGGAATAAATACCTCGCCGGCGGCGTACTTGGCGGCCTGGGCCGTCGTCAGTTCGGGGTGCTCGTGCAGCAGGCGGTGGGTGTTTTCAATTACCACAATGGCGTCATCGACCACAATACCCAGCGCCAGCAGGAAGGCGAAGAGCACAATCATGTTGAGCGAGAAGTCGAGGGTGGGCAGCAGCACGAAGGCCAGGAACATGCTCAGCGGCACCGACAGGCCCACGAACAGGGCGTTGGTGGTGCCCATGAAGAACATCAGAATCAGCGTGACCAGAATAAAGCCGATGATGATGGTGTTGATCAAATCGTGCAGCGTAACGCGGGTGTCGTTGGAGGTGTCGCCGGTAACGGTGATGGTCAGCTCCTGGGGCAGCGTCAGCTTGGTTTCGGCAATAATTTCCTTGATTTTGTCGGAGGCGTCGATCAGGTTTTCACCCTGGCGCTTCACCACGTTCAGCGTTACGGCCGGCTTGCCATCGAGGCGGGCGAAGGATTCGCGGTCCTTGAACCCGTCGGTGACGGTGGCAATGTCGCCGAGGCGCACGGCCGAACCGCTCAGGTTTTTGAGCTGGATGTTGGCAATGTTATCGGCCCGCACGTACTGGCCGGCCACGCGCACGGCGCGCTTCTGGTTGCCCACGTCCACGGTACCGCCCGAAATGGTCACGTTTTCGCGGGCAATAGCGGCGCTGATGTCCGAAAAGCTCAGGCGCGACGCCCGCAGTCGGTTCAGGTCCACGTCCACGTTCACCTGCTGGTCGAGGGCGCCAATAATATCGACGCGGGTGATTTCGGGCAGGGCCTCAATCTTGTCCTGGAAGTCGTCGGCAAACTTTTTCAGCTGGCTGATGGGCAGGTTGCCGGCCAGGTTGATGTTCATAATGGGCACCTCCGACAGGTTCACTTCCTGCACGGTGGGCGGCGAGGGCAGGTCGTTGGGCAGCTCGGAGCTGGCCTTGTCCACGGCGTCCTTGATGAGCTGCTTGGCGTACTGCACATCGACGCCGGAGGTAAACTCCACGTCGACGATGGCGTAGTCCTGGTTCGAAGTCGAAGAGATTTTCTTCACCCCGTTCACGCTCTTGATTTCCTTTTCGAGCTGGCGCGTGACCAGGTTCTCGATGTCGGTGGGCGAAGTACCGGGGTAAATCGTGGCCACGATAATGCGCGGAATCACGATGTCGGGAAACTTCTCCTTGCCCAGCTTGATGTAGGCAAAAATACCCATCACGCACAGTACCAGCGTGATAATGTAAATCGTCGTCTTATTGTCAATGGACCAACTAGTGGGTCCGAATTCTTTTCCGGTGTCCTGCATGGGTGAAGAAGCTAGGAGTTAGAAGCTAGGAGTTAGAAGACTGAAGGGAGGCACGGATGGATTTTCCGTATGCCTCAAGCAGCCGGCCTACTTCGTTCGCTTGTTCAATGAGTGATTCGGTATCGGCGTAGCCTAAGTCGCGGCTCAGCAGAAAATAGTACTGGGTTTCTTCGAGCGAGCCTTCGGCCGTGTTGAAGAACCGGAGTTTGTCGCGGGGCCCGCGCTTGCGGAAACCCTCGGCAATGTTGGCCGGAACCGACACCGCCGCCCGCCGAAGCTGGGAAGTAAGAGCGAACAATTCGTGCTTAGGAAATGACTCGGTTACCTTATACACCATCAGTACCAACTGGTGGGCTTTCTGCCACACCACGAGTTGCTGAAAGTTTTTCGCAGGTTCCCGTTTCGCTTCCATGAGTCAACACATAAATTCTAACTCCTAGCTCCTGACTCCTAGCTTCTACAGTGAAACTGCTTGTCCTTCGTTCAGGCTCTGGTAGCCGGCCGAGATGACCTGGTCGCCGGTTTGCAGGCCCTGGGTTACTTCGACTTTACCGTTGTAGGTGTTGCCTACCTGAATGACGCGCTTGGTGGCCACTTTCTTGCCGCCTTTCTCGGCAACCACCAGCACGTAGCTGTTCTGCTCGTCGCGCTGCACCAGGTCAACGGGCAGCACGGTGGCGTTCTGGCGGTTGTAGTTCTCGATGCGCACGTTGGTGACCATGTTGGGGCGCAGGCGGCCGGCTTTGCCGGGGTCGGCCAGGCGCAGCTCCACGGTGAAGGTGCGGCTGGTAGGGTTGATGGTGCTCGTGACCACGCGCACGGTGGCGACCAGGTCATCTTCACCCAAGTCGGGAATAGTTACCAGGGCCTTATCGCCTACTTTGATGCTGTTGGCGTAGGCTTCCGATACATCGACCACGATTTTGCCGCTGCCGCTGCTGCTGAGCAGCTTTACCACGGGGGCGCCGGGGGCCACGGTTTCGCCCAGCTTGGGCAGCACGTCATCCACGGTGCCGCTGAAAGGCGCCACTACCCGGTACAGGTCGCGCTGCCGGTTGAGGGTGGAGAGGTTGCTCTGGAGGGCGCGGTAGTTGTTTTTGGCCTGCAGAAACTGGATTTCGGTACCAATCTGCTGGTCCCAGAGGCGCTTCTGCTTCTCGTAAATCACCTTGGCCAAATCCATGCGCACCTTCAGCTCGGCTACGCTGGCGTCGAGCACCGAGCCATCCACGGTGGCCAGGGTCTGGCCTTTGCGCACCTGGTCGCCGCGCTTTACGCTGAGCGTGGTGAGCGTGCCGGCCGCGCGGGCCGAGACGGTGGCGTTCTGGTCGAAATCGACCCGGCCCTGTACTTCGAGGTAGCTCTTGAAATCTTCGCTGGCCACCTTAATAACCGATACGGGCGTGGCCTGCAGGGCCACTTCGGCTTCCGAAGGGCCGGTTTTGGCTTCCAGCTCGGCAATTTTGGCCTGGTTGGTGGCCTGCTCGCTTTTGAGTTTGGCCAGCTCCGCCGCCGGGTCTTTGGAGCCGCAGGAAGAAATTATTAAGCTGATAGCCAACAGCTGATAGCTACTAGCTTTTTTCAAAAAGGTGAAATTCATGTGAAGGGGGGAAGCTACGAGTCGTGGGAGAAAAAGCTAACAGCTAACAGCTCTCAGCTAACAGCTTAAATTAGTTGGATGCTTTGCGGTAGAGTTCGCCAGTGGCCTTGTCGCGGTCGACCTTGGCTACCAGCACGTCGTAGAGGGCGGCGTAGTAGTTGGTCTGAGCCTCACGCAGGCCGGTTTCGGCCGAAATCACTTCCAGGTTGGCTCCTACGCCTTCCTGAAACTTGATGCGCGACACGCGGGCCACCTCATTGGCCAGGGCCAGGTTGGCCTTCTGGTTGTCGAGCACGTCGAGGGCGTTAACAAGGGTGGTGCGGCTCTGGGCATCCTGCAAATCGATGCTCTGGCGCAGCGTTTCGAAGCCCCGCTCGATGGTTTGCTGCTGAATGCGCGACTGCTGCACCAGGTACTTGCGGCGGAAGCCATCGAACACCGGAATCTGCAGGCTCAGGCCCACGTTGCCGAACCCAAACCAGTTCTGGTTCGGAAAGCCGTTGGAACTGCGTGAGTCGGGCCCGCGGAAAGCGAACAGGTCGCCGGCAGTGAGGCCCGAACCCGAGAAGCCGTAGGCCGCCGTAGCCAGCAGGCGCGGATAGGCACCGGCCCGGCGGTTGGCCAAATCGAGGCCGGCCAGGGCCTGCTGGGTTTCGAGGGTGCTGAATTCGATGCGGTTGTTGTAGTTGATGGCGCCGGCCAGCTGGCCGGTGCGGGCCCCGCTCAGGGCCGTCTGCTGGTCCTGGCTGCGCTGGTCGGCGCTGTTGGGGCTAACCAGAGCGGGTGCCGTGGGCACGTCGCCGAGGCCGCTCACGCCGCCGCCGGTCTTGAAGCTGGCCGCGCCCAGGGTCTGGCGCAGCGTACCGGCATCTACCAGGGCCGTGCTGAGCGAGTCGCTCAGCTGCACGTCCTGGCTCTGGGGCAGGCCCATCTGAAATTTAAGCAGCGCTACGCTTAGTTCGGTGAGGCGGCCGGCCTTCTGCTGTTCTACCACCAGGTTGTTGCGCTGCACCTGCAGGCGCTGCACGTCGAGCTTCTCGGCGAAGCCCGCCTTGAAGGTTTCGTTGGTTTGGTAAAGCAGCGTATCGAGGCGCTGCACGTTGCGCGAAAGCAGCTGGAGCCGCTCGCGGGCCACCAGGGTGCTGTAGTAGGCCTTGCTTACCTGCTCCACCACGTCGATTTCGGCCTGCTGGGTTTGCTTCTGGGCCAGCTGCTCGTATACCTTGGCCGCTTTCAGCCCGATGAGGTAAGCCCCATCGAAGAGCAGCTGCGACACCGAAGCGCTGGTGTTGCCGGCCCACTGCAGGCCGAAGGCAAACGCCTGGGGCGGCATCGGCTCCGTGGGCAGCTTCACCGTGCCCAGGTTCACCGTCTGCCCGTTTTGGGCGGCCGTAATATCCCCTGGGGTTAGGGTGGTAGCCGATGCGCCGCCGCCCAGGGCCCCGAAATTCACCAGGCTCTTCTGCAGTTTAAAGTTGTCGGCCACGTTGGCTACCACGTTCACCTGGGGCAGACCCGCCGACCGGATTTCGCCCACTTTGGCCTTGGCCGTCTGCTCGCCGAGGCGGGTGGCCAGCAGCGTCGACTTGTTTTGCACGGCATACTCGATGGCCTGCTTCAGGCTCAGCGGCAACGTGCCCGAAGCGGCATCGAGCGTAGTGCCCAGCGCGGGTTGGGCCGTTTGGGCCAGCGCGGCCCCGGCCGGGGCCAGCAGGCCCGGCCCGGCGGCCAGCAGCAAAAGGCGAAGGTTCTTTTTCATATAAAAGGAAAGCAGGAGTTGTTTCGATAGATGATAGTTGGCGGGAGCGGGCGGGCGGCTGATCAGAAGGTCATTATCCTGACGACAAGCCATGCCAACCCCCACCAACTCACTCTTCTTCCGTTACGTGGCGGTATTCATTGACGAGCTTGTGGCCCTTGAGCGTAACCATGCCCAGCAGAAAGTGCTCGTTGCAGGCCTGCTGTACCCGCGGCTGATCGAAGCGGCCGTGCGGAAATATGTCGGGGTCGAAGAGCACGTCGATCTGGGCCAGGCGCAGGCGCGAGAGCACCTCCACGTCGAGGTTGGCGCGGTACAGGCCCTCAGCCATGCCCCGGCGCAGGTTGTCCTGAATCTGGGTGAGGATGTACTTGTTTTTGTGGTCGTGGAACAGCTGCCAGGCGGCCGGGTAGTACTTGCGCAGGTCGTGCACGGTGTTGGGGTTCACCTCGGCAAACTGCCGCTTGGCCCACTCCATCATCTGCACCATCTCGTCCACGGCGTTTTCGGCCGCGCCGGTAATGTTGGCGCACTCGCCCTGCACGCCGGTCAGGTGCCCGCCAATCACGCCCGAAACCAGGTCGTCCTTGTTGTCGAACCACTTATACAGCGTTTTTTTGGAGATGCCCAGGTCAGAAGCAATGTCGTCCATCGACACGCTTTTTATCCCGTTACGGGTAAAAAGCAGCAGGGCAGATTGTAGAATTCGGTCTTTGATTTCCATAATGCGAGTGCAAAGGTACGCAGGAAACTTTAAATGAGTTGTGAGTTTCCATTCTTATTTCCGTGGACCCCGGCGGTGCCCGTTGCCAGCCGCTTTTGCCCGACCATGCAACGTGGCTTTTTGGCGGCCGCGACGGCAGCTTCCGAGGCCGGGCGCGGCAGGCCCCGGCCCCGGCCTGTTTGGCCGGCGGGCAGCTGTGGTCCGAAGCCGTAACTTGCCCGTTCTCTAATCTTGCTTCCCATGAAAATCCGGACCGGCTTCGGCTACGACGTTCACCAGCTTCGCGAGGGCCTGCCCTTCTGGCTCGGCGGCATCCAAGTACCCCACACCCACGGCGCCCTCGGTCACTCCGACGCCGACGTGCTCATCCACGTCATCTGCGACGCGCTGCTGGGCGCGGCCAACCTGCGCGACATTGGCTTCCATTTCCCCGACACCGACGCCCAGTACAAGGGCATCGACTCGAAACGCCTGCTCAGGGAGGTGGCGCGGCTGCTGAAGGAGAAAGGCTACCAGATCAGCAACATCGACTCCACCGTCTGCCTCGAAGCGCCCAAAGTCAACCCCCACATTCCGGAAATGCAGCGCGTGCTGGCCGAGGTGATGGGTATTGCTGAGGACGATATCAGCATCAAGGCCACTACCACCGAAAAACTGGGCTTTGTGGGCCGCCGCGAAGGCGTGGCTGCCTATGCCGCTGTGCTCATCGTGCAACCTTAAATGGCACTTGGGGTCTTGGGGGCAGCGGGACTAGGCAAGCATTCTGCCCCCTGGCACGCTCGCTCCCGGAATATCCCCGGGTCCTTAACATGCTAAGCTTTCTACATCCCATGAAAAAAACTTCCCTGCTGGCGTGGCTGCTGGTAGCGGGCACGGCCACTGCGGCCCTGGCCCAGCAAACGCCCGAAAAAATCAAGGTTAAGCACAAGCGTGGCAAGGCTAAAACGGAGGTAACGGCTGCCCCCATGGTGGAGGCCAGCGCCCCCACCCGCCAGGCCCCCGTGGATGCCGACTGGGCGCAGAACTACGCCGAAACCATCACCCAGGTCGATTTGCGCCAGCACCTGAGCGTGTTGGCCTCCGATGAGTACGAGGGCCGCGAAACCGGCGAGAAGGGCCAGAAAATGGCTGCCGAGTACATTGCCAACCGCTTTAAAGAGCTCGGCCTGGTAGGTCCCGTCGCCAATTCCGACAACCCCTACCTCCAGCACTTCACGATGGTGCGCAGCACCTGGGCCAATGGTGCAACGCTCAAAGTGGGCACCAGCAGCTACAAGTGGCTCACCGATTTCTATGCCTACGGGGGCCAGGGTTTCCAGCAGCCCACCGCCGTGCAGCCGGTGTTTGCCGGTTACGGCATCGAGCAGGACGGCTACTCCGATTATGCCGCCCTGGGCGACGTAAAGGGCAAAGACCTGCTGATTCTGCTGGGCGAGCCCCAGACCGGCCAGGGCACCGCCCTGCTGGGCAAAGACGGCCAAAACAGTAAGTGGGGCCAGGATTTCCGGGCCAAGCTGACGTTGGCCGCCCAGAAAGGCGCCCGCTCGGTGTTCTTTGTCGACTTCAACCCCAACAGCAACTTCGCCAAAACGGCCGCCCGCATGGCTCCCTACGTGAGCCGCCCGAGCATTGCCTTTAAGGATGCCGTGGACGGTGCCCGCCCGACGGCTTACTTCGTGTCGCCAGCGGTAGGCTACAAGATGCTGGGCACCGCCGCCCAAACGATTCCTAAGTACGAGGCTGCCGTGAGCAAGGCGCGCAAGCCCGTTACCAGCCCCTTCCGCCCGGTGAAAGCCACCGTAACGGCCCCGCGCAAAACGGAGGACTTCACCACCGAAAACGTGCTGGGCTTCCTCGAAGGCTCCGACCTCAAGGACGACATCATGATTCTGTCGGCCCACTTCGACCACATCGGCATCATCAATGGGGAGGTGCACAACGGGGCCGACGATGACGGCTCGGGCACAGTATCGGTGCTGGAAATGGCCGAGGCCTTTACCAAGGCCAAAGCCGAGGGCCACGGCCCCCGCCGCAGCATCCTGTTCCTGACCGTAACAGGTGAAGAAAAGGGCCTGCTGGGCTCCGAGTACTACACCGACCACCCTGTTTTTCCGCTGGAAAAAACGATGGTCGACCTGAACACCGACATGGTGGGCCGCACCGACAACGACCACGAGGGCAAGCCCGACTACGTGTACGTTATCGGCTCCGACAAGCTCAGCTCCGAGCTGCACACCATTCTGCAGGCCCAGAACGAGAAGTACGTTAAACTGGACCTCGACTTCCGCTTCAACGACCCGGAAGACCCCAACCGCTTCTACTACCGCTCCGACCATTACAACTTCGCCAAGCACAACATTCCGGTAGCCTTTTTCTTTAACGGCGTACACGCCGATTACCACGGCGCGGGCGACAAAATCGAGAAAATAGAGTTTCCGAAGATGGAGAAACGCGCCCGCCTCGTGTTCTACACGGCCTGGGATCTAGCCAATCGGGACAAGCGCATTGCAGTGGATTCGAATAAAAAGTAGCCGGGCTGTTAGCTGTTAGCTGTTAGCTGTTAGCTGTTAGCTGTTAGAAAGGAACGTCATTCCGGACTGAGGGAAGACCTTTGTTGCGCTCAAACGAGTCGATATTCCGATATTCGTTGAGGCGCAACAAGGTTCTTGCCTGGGCAGGAATGACGTTCCTTTTGTTTAACCTGTTCAACGACGCCCCATTGCCATGAAGCCGACCCTCAACTCCCCGACCAAAGCCGCGCAGTTCCTCCAGGACACCGACCGCAAGGCCTTCGATTTGGAGCACCGGCGCAAAATCCGGTTCAACATTGGCAAGTACAACGCGGCCGTAAGCACCGGCATGGGTTTCTACCAAGACCACGAGCTGGCCCGCAGCCGGGCGGCGTACCTGAAAACGGAAGTCATCAACCGCCTCGACGAATACCTGGTGCAGTTCGAGGAGAACTTCACCAAGCGTGGAGGTAAGGTCATCTGGGCTCAGAACGCGGAGGAGGCCCTGGCCGAAGTGGGCAAGATTATGGAGCGCCGCCAGGCCCGCACCGTAGTGAAGGCCAAGAGCATGACGACCGAGGAAATCCACCTCAACCAGTACCTCGAAAAACGTGGTATCGAGTCGGTAGAAACGGATCTGGGCGAGTTCATCGTGCAGCTGAACGGCGAGCGGCCCTACCACATCGTGACGCCGGCCATGCACCTGAGCAAGGCCGACATTGCCGATATCTTCGTCAAGCACCTCGGCATTGCCCACACCGACGACGCCCAGCAGCTTGTGCTCACGGCCCGCCACCTGCTGCGCGGCAAGTACACCAGCGCCGAAGTGGGCATCACGGGCGGCAACTTTCTGGTGGCCGATACGGGCGCGGTTTGCGTGACCGAAAACGAGGGTAACGCCCGCCTTTCGGCCACGTTTCCGCACACCCACATTGCCATCGTGGGCATCGAGAAGGTGATTCCGCGCCTCCAAGACCTGGATTTGTTCTGGCCGCTGCTCAGCACCAGCGGCACCGGCCAGCAGGTCACGGTGTACAACACCATTTATACCGGCCCGCGCCAGCCGCTGGAAAAGGACGGCCCCGAGGAAATGTTCGTTATTCTGCTCGACAACGGCCGCACCAACCTGCTGGCCCAACCCGACCAGCGCGAGGCCCTCAACTGCATCCGGTGCGGGGCCTGCCTGAATGTGTGCCCGGTGTACAAGAACATTGGCGGCCACAGCTACGAGGCCACCTATTCCGGCCCCATCGGCTCGGTTATCACGCCCCACCTCTCGGGGATGGAGGAAAACAAGCACCTGAGCTTTGCCAGCAGCCTGTGCGGGGCCTGCTCGTCGGTGTGCCCCGTGAAAATCCCCATCCACAACCTGCTGCTTAAAAACCGCCAGCAAAGCGTGCAGGAAGGCTTCACCGACAAAGAGGAGCGCCGCGCCATTGGCCTGTGGCTGCACGGCATGAAGCACCGCTGGGTCTGGGACCTGGCCCCGGCCGCCGCCAAGAACTGGGTGCTAAGCCGCCTGCTGGGCCAAACGGGCTGGAGCAAGCGCCGCGACGCCGTGCAGGTAGCCCCCAAAACGTTCCGGCAACTGTGGAAGGCGCGGGGGTGAAGCTTCTTAATGATATGATAGTTTCTAATAAAACTTTACTAGATTTACTTACATAAGACAATTTAAGTCTTCCAATACGTATAAAAAAGTAAAATTTTACTACTTTGATTACCCCGGACACACTGGCTCATTTGGCAGCTGAACGTCGGCAGAAGCTCGGCCTCTCGCAAGCCGAGTTGGCCGAGTTGGCGGGAGTATCGCTCAGCTTTATTACCAAGCTGGAAGCTGGTAGGGCTAATCCGGGTTTCCGACAGCTCAATCAAGTATTGGATGCCGTTGGGTTAACCTTGTCTATCAACCCGAAATCATGAAACCACTGGCGGCCGAAGTGCTTTACAACGGGCAGGTTGCCGGCGTGCTGCAGCGTTCCGTTGACCAGTTTTCGTTTCGCTATACCCCGGCGTACCTGGCGGGCGAGCTACCCGCCATCAGCCTGACGCTGCCCAAGCGCGACGGGGCCTTTGTGTCGCCGGTGCTGTTCAGCTTTTTTTCCGGCCTGCTGGCCGAAGGCGTGGCCAAACGGATTCAGTGCCGGATGCTGAACATTGATGAGCAGGACGAGATGCTGCGGTTGGTTAAAACGGCGCATTCCGAAACTATCGGGGCCGTAACCATTCGGGAAATTATCGCCTCATGAAAGCTCCGAAGAAGGCTCCGCTGTGCGCCGGCTGCTACCGGCGGCTAACCAAACAACAAACCAATTTCTGCCCGATATGCGCGCTGGCGCTGTTCGATGGCAGGACAGTAAGCGCCGGTTTACGCTTCCCCGAGCCCCAGCAGGCCGAGCCCGAAGAAGCCCTGCGCTATCGGGAGCTGACCCGGCAGATGTCGATGTCGGGGGTGCAGGAGAAGTTTTCGGTGCGACTTACGGCCGAAACGTCGGCTTTAGAGCTGACGCGCACCGGCGGGCAGTTCATTCTGAAACCGATACCGGATATCAAGCAGCACGCCGAAGCCGTGCCGGCCAACGAGCACCTGACCATGCAGCTGGCCCGGCAGGTATTTCGGCTGCCGGTGGCAGCCTGCGCCGTTGTGCAATTTGCGGGCGGGCAGCCGGCCTACCTTACCCGGCGGTTCGACGTGCAGGCCGATGGCAGCCGGTTGCTCCAGGAGGATTTCGCCCAGCTTGCCGGCCGCACCCAGCAGCAGCACGGCCTCAATTACAAGTACGATTTCAGCTGTGAGGAAATGGGCCAGCTTCTTCGGCAGCTGCTGCCGGCCACCTATTTGCCCGAGTTGACGGCTTTTTTTCGGCTGCTGTTGTTCAATTATCTGGTTGGCAACGGCGACGCCCACCTCAAGAACTTCTCGCTCTACCGTACCACTGCCGACGGCGCGTACCACCTCACGCCCGCCTACGACCTGCTCAGCACCAAGCTTCACTTTCCCTACGAGTCCGACACGGCCGTATCGCTCTTTGCCGACCCCGACGACGATCCGCCGGATTTCAGCGCCCTCGGCTTTTACACCTACCCCGATTTCCTCGCCCTCGGCCAGCGCCTGGGGCTGCCCCTCTCCCGCGTGCGCCGCCTGCTCACCGACATCGTAAGCCACGAAGCCAAGGCGCAGGCCCTGATAGACCGCTCGTTTTTGCCCGACGACCTAAAGGTGCGCTACGCGGCCGTGCTGGCCGACCGGCGGCAGCGGCTGCGCTACGGGGCACCCGTTTAGCTAACCCTAATCTGTTTCCGGTAGTACAAGGCGGGCGGGGCCTGATGCCGCGCCTGTTGTCTTTATGCCCCATGACCTCGTCTTGCGCGTGCTGGCCTTCGGGGGCGGCGTGTTTCTGATCGTAAGTACTATGCTGGCCACCATCCGCTCCTTCGTGCTGCCCCGCAACGAAACGGTGCTGCTCAACGCCCTCGTTTTCCGCAGCCTGCGCCTCGTATTCGACGCCGTGGCCCGGCTGGGCAGCAACTACGAGCGACGCGACCGGGTGATGGCCCTTTACGCGCCCGTGGGGCTGGTGGCCCTGCCCATCGTGTGGCTGACGCTGCTGAGCACGAGCTACACCAGCATCTTCTGGGCCCTGGGCGAAGGCCGGCTGGAACGCTGCTTCCGCATCAGCAACAGTTCGCTGCTGACGCTGGGCTCCGAGGAACCCAGCCACAACATGTGGGCCAACCTGGTATCCTACTCCGAGGCCACGCTGGGTCTGCTGCTCATGACGCTGCTCATTTCCTACCTGCCTACCATGTACCAGGCCTTTTCGCGGCGCGAAATCACGGTCACGCGCTTGGAGCTGCGGGCCGGGGCGCGGGCCTCGGCCGTGGAGCTGCTGCGCTGGCTGAACCGCACCGGCTCGCTGCGCGACGATCGGGCACAATGGCAGGACTGGGAGCAGTGGTTCGTGGAGATTGAAGAAACCCATACTTCGCTGCCCATCCTCTCCTTTTTTCGCTCGCCCCAGCCTGGTCGCTCCTGGGTCACGGCCGCCAGCGTGATTCTGGAAGCGGCCGCCCTCATCAGCAGCACCGTCGAGCAGCCCCGCGACCCCCACCTGACGCTCTGCTTCAAGGCCGGCTGCGTAGCCATGAACCGGGTGGCGCGCTTTTTCCGCTTCGAGGAAGACCCCGCCAACACTCCGCCGCCCGACTCCGACAGCGAAGACACATTTGCTCAAACCTACCAACAGCTCCAGGAAGCTGGCATTGAGCTGCGCAACTTCGCCGACGCCCGCCAGCAGTACCACGAGCTGCGCAGCCGCTACGCCCGCGCCCTGGCCCACCTGGCCCGCGTAACCATGGCCCCGGGAGTGGTGAGTGAGTGAGTGAGTGAGTGAGTGAGTGAGTGAGTGAGTGAGTGAGTGAGTGACTGACTGAAAAGGAACGTCATTCAGAGCGGAGCGAAGAATCTCGCGTGAAGTCGTTGCGATAGTAGACCTGACGACAGGAATACCTTGGCATGCGAGATTCTTCGCTCCGCTCTGAATGACGTTCCTCTCACTCATTCACTTATTCTCCGTCTTCGTCGGGCAAAATCTGGACGTCCTGCACCAGCACCATTTTCTCGATTTCGCGGCCGCGGGGGGTGTTGGCGAGGCCGCCGAGGGCCGTTTCCTTGTAGCGGGTTTCCATACTCTCGCCCACTTCGCCCAGCGCCGCCACGCACTGATCGACGGGGATGACGGGGTTAACGCCAGCAATGGCAATCTGGGCCGAGCTGAAGGCAATGGCGGCGGCCGAGGCGTTGCGCACTACGCAGGGCACTTCCACCAAGCCCGCCACCGGGTCGCAGATGAGGCCCAGCATGCACTGGATGGTGATGGCGACGGCCGCGAAGGTTTCGCTTACCGAGCCGCCTAGGCAGTACACAATGGCCCCCGCGCCCATGGCGGCGGCCGAGCCAGTTTCGGCCTGGCAGCCGCCCACGGCCCCGGCCAGCGAGGCGTTCTGCTCGATGATGAGGGCAATGCCAGCCGCCACCAGCAGGCCTTCCAGAATCTGGCGGTCTTCGAGCTTATGAATATTCTGGAGAGTGACCAGCACGCCGGGCAGGATGCCCGAGGCCCCGGCCGTGGGCGCGGCCACTACCCGGCCCATGCAGGAGTTCACCTCTTTGGCCCCCAGTGCCCGCGTGATGAGGTTTTTGAACTCGGGCGAGAGCACCGTAATGGGTGAGGCGGCAATCTTTTTGGCCCCGTTGTTCACCATGCCCGAGCGCGAGGTCATGTCCTGGGTCAGGCCGGTGTGCACGGCGTCGCGCATCACGTCGTAGGCCCGTTGCAGGCCCGTCCAGATTTGCTCTTCGGTACGGCCCTTCTGCTCGATTTCGTAGGCCAGTACGGGCTGGAAAAGCGGTTCGTTGGTGGAGGAGCAGTGCGCCTGCCAGCTGTTGAAATCGGTGAAAAGCAAGGACATGGGGAGGGAGAAAAAATGGGTGGGAAGTAGGGCGAAGCACCGTTCCGCCTCCGCCAACACGGGCACAGGCGTACGCGGGTAACCTGCGCGTGGCGGCAAGGGTGCAAAAATCGGCAGAATTTAATCAGTGTAGCCCCTGTGCCCTTTTCAGGAGCCTGTGAAGCCGCAAAAAGCCCTTCCGCCTAAAAGGTGAAAGGGCTTTTTGCGATTTTGGCTGGGCCGCAGGCTTAGGCCTGCTGGGGCTCGCTCACCAGCTTCACGCTGGCCGAATTGATGCAGAGCCGCACGCCGGAGGGCGGCGGGCCGTCGGGGAAGGCGTGGCCCTGGTGGGCGTCGCAGGCGTTGCAGAGCACCTCAATGCGCGTCATGCCGAAGCTGACGTCCTTCTTGTAGCGCAGGGCGTTTTCCGTGACGGGCTGGGTGAAGCTGGGCCAGCCGGTACCCGACTCGAACTTGGTGCTTGAGTCGTAGAGCGGCGTGCCGCAGCACACGCAGGCGTAGAGGCCGGCCTCGTGAGCCTCGCAGTATTCGCCCGTGCCGGCTCGCTCGGTGCCGTGCTCCCGCGTGATGTGGTACTGCTCGGCCGTGAGCTGCGCCTTCCACTCGGCGTCGGTTTTTTCCACCCGCTTGTCGGGGGCCGGGGCGCCGTGGTTGGCCAGCCGGATGATATCGTTCCAGGTTTGCATGGGTTGGTCGGGTTACGTAAGCAGAAACAGCCCGTGGGCTTCTGCTACAAACGCGCCAGCTGGGCCAGGGGTTTTTGGCTGGACTCCGGCGTAGGGCTGTCCGTCGGCAGTCAGGAAACAAGCCGCATCTAGCCAAGCCATCAGTAGCCTCCCCTGCTAACGGTGTCAGCGGAAGACTTGGCTTGGTTCAAAAAGCTACAATACAAATTACTCTATGCAAAGCTGTTGAAGCAACCATATTCGTGGGCAAAAACTTATTTGCTGCACTGCTAGCCCATGAAAATCAAGTACAAATACTTGGATTAATCAGGTAAAAGTACTGGCAATACCTCGTAAAGCACCAGTTACTTTTATCCCAGCCAACATGCTGGTCCTGTTGAACTTCCCCATTCACTTGTTCAGCTCCCCCGCTTGGTTCAGGTATGCCGAAAACTGACTAGAGTAAGCACTACAGTAAATCCCAAGCCGCCATGCCGGACCAGGAAAACAAAATACTACAAGGTCTTTATGACACGCTTTTTAGTGCCATCACGTATTCGCCTGGCAGCAGTCAGCCATCGGCTTTTGACCCCACGCGGACACTGATCCAATTCTCGAAGCTGGAAGCTATCCGAGCTGATGACTTCGCTAATCAGCTTGCGCCCAACAACCCCAAGGGCAACTATAATACGGCCTACAATTTTTTTGCGCTGGCCGACACTGCGCCTCCCCTCACCCCCACGTATGAACCAACAACGGGTCAGGTTTCGCAAATCTTCAGTCAGATTGTAAACGGCGCGAATACCGATGCTCAAGTAGATCCGGCGCAGCAAAAAACCTACGACGAGAATTTCGCTTATCTCAACCAGAATATCACGCTGCCGCCGCCGCCGCCCGGCAACGATGCCCCAGGGCCAATTACGGGGCCAACCCCGATTGCGCAGGCTTACGATACCAACCAGACAGCCTACATCGCCGCTGTATCGACCTATCGGTTGACCATGAATTCTTACGACCTGACCACCCCGGAAGGACAGAGTCAGTGGAATGCGAAAGAGCCTGTGTTGGGTAATGCTATTACCCAGGCCTGGAACAAATGGATTCAAGGCGGCAAAGCCAACGTGGAAATTGCGCAGAATGCCCTGGCAGCTACAATAAATAACATTATTTCCGCAGCTATTGCGGGGGCCCAGCAAGCGGTCAGTCCTGCCAACCAGCTCTCGGCAGGATCAAACAAGTTTTTCATGACCTACCCGCTGCCAAGCGACTGGGCCAACCCCAATGGGTCCTCCGGCGCGACGCAGTTTACCTACAATAGCGCGGTAGAAAACAGCTCCTCCGATTCTGATGCCAATACCTATGGTGGTGGCGGGTCCTTCGGGGCTGGTTTATGGAGTGTTGGCGGCTCGTACAACCATTCCGACTCTTCCACCCAGTCCCATTTCGATGGCACCTGGGTTAAGATCAGCGCTACGATGACGCTAGTTCGCATTATGCGGCCCTGGCTGAATTCGCTGTTGTTCAGTATTCAGGGCTGGTGGCTAACGGGCCAAGCCGAGAATTCCATTTCCGACGGTCAGCTCGATGAGGCCAATGCCAAGGCCATGTTACCAGTTATTCCAACTGCTTTTGTGGTAATGAATAACGTTCAGATTACGTCTGATTTCAGCACCAAGGACGAAAGCCACATCGCCAGCGCCACGAGTGGGTCAGCGAGTGTTGGCTGGGGACCGTTTAGTATTAGTGCCAGCTATTCGCACAGCGAGTCTCACGACCGCCAGACTGCTACTTACGCAAATGGCACAATCACCATTCCGGGCATGCAAATCGTGGCTTGGGTAAATGAAATCATGCCGGCCAGCCCGTCAATGACGGCCCCTAAAAAGGCTTCTGAAAATATTATTTCGGATACCCGCCGGTAACCGGCCATTGGTGAAGGGTACTTGGTCGTGGAAGCGACTCGGGTATTTTCACCGTCAAGCACTGGTAAACCAAGTAGCCTGGCTCGGCAATGCTGAGCCAGGCTACTTCGTTTACGGTCGTTCCTATCGTTACTGCTATTCGCAGTTTTGCTAAACCGAATTCTGGCTCCCAAATGAATAATACCTTTTACAGCCTGCTCGCAAAAGCGCTGGCAACTGAGCATAAGCAGACCACCGCAAGCGAAACGCCTCCCCCGGATGCACTGTTGACCCAGACACCGGCGGCGGAGCCCATTATTCTGCTCAATGAATTCCCCGTCGTCCTGACGCCCAGCGACTATGCGAATCCGCGTTCAACCGCCAATCCGACCGGGGACCTTCGCTCGCTGTGGCGGTTTCGCCAGCTCGCGGACCCGCTTCCGCAGTTTGCCGGGTTCTACGCTGCCAGTGGCTCGTCGACGGAGGCGACTTACGTACAAGTTGTGCAGGGAGCATCGGTTAAAGAAGGGAATGCTTTCGCAGCCGAAATAATCAGCAATGCCCAGCAGAGCGTCCAGTCCCAGACGTTTGCCAACATGGATGGTACCCCTGGCTCCTGGCGGCCGGTGTACGCGGTACCAGACAACTGGTTTGATTGCCTCACAACTCACGGGCTAAGCGCACTGACAGTTGATTTGAGCGGATTAAATGCTGAAAAATCAGACAGCCCATTGGTCTGGAAAATCACCCATCCTGATCAGTCTGCCAACACGGCTTCGCTCGATGCCAGCAGCAAGCTAGGCTCAGCCACTGTGAATCAGCTGATGGTAACGCTCACCCGACCGTGGCTGGACCCAGTACTCTTTAAAACTTCGGGGTGGTGCCTACAAGGACAGAATGCCGGATTTTGTTCTTCCGGCAGTAACGATGGTCAAGGAATCTTATCCCTGATTCCCAGCGGTATTATTATTGGCACAACCGCATCAATCAGCGCGAGTTGGAGCGAAAAGGATGAGCAATTAATTGCCAATGCGACGACAAACGAACAGCATCTTTCTCTCGGCCCGTTGCCCATTGTCGGCAGTCAGGCCGCTGCTTCACTCTATGTGCTAGGCTGGATCATGTATCAGGTACCCTTTTCTCCGCAAATCAGCTGCTAGATCTACTCTACTTGCGGCAGTAGCAGTTTATTTGTAAGCCGTTTCACAGGTCAGAAATATAAGCTAGGTTTCTTCGTAGCCGATTTCGCGTAGACTTTGCCTCCCCCGTACTGCTTCTATGAAACTTCTCTCCGCCGCCCAGACCCACGCCCTCGACCAGGCCACCATCAAGGCCCAGAACATTAGTTCTATTGACCTTATGGAGCGGGCCGCCAATGCCGTTACCGATTGGCTGTTCAAGGAGTTGCTGCTTGATTATGACACCGAAATCCATGTATGCTGCGGGCCGGGCAACAACGGCGGCGATGGGCTGGTGGTGGCCCGCAACCTGCACCGCGCCGGCTACCCGGTGCGCCTTTGGCTGCTGCCGGCCGCCCGGCACTCGGCCGACTTCACGCACCAACAGCACCAGCTGCCCGCCGGGCTGGCCGTCCAGGAAGTCAACCCCGATAAGCTACCCGATATTGCGGCCACGGCGATGGTGGTCGATGCGCTGTTCGGCACTGGCCTGAGCCGGCCGCTGGAAGGCGACGCGGCGACCCTGGTGCGCCACCTCAACGCTTCGGGCGCGACGGTGGTGGCCGTGGATATGCCCTCGGGCCTTTTTGCTGACGCCCCCCAGCCGGCCGGCTGCGCCGTGGTGCAAGCCCGCTACACGCTCAGCTTCGAGTTGCCCAAGCTGGCCTTTTTGCTGCCCCAGAATGCCGGTTTTGTGGGCGACTGGCGGCTGCTCCCCCTGGGCCTCGACGCACAAGCTATCCGGGAGGCCAAAACCAATCTGTTCTTCGTAACGGCCGATGAAATGCGGGGGCGGTTCCCGGAGCGGCCGAAGTTCAGCCACAAGGGCACCTTCGGGCACGCGCTGCTGCTGGCCGGCAGCCAGGGCAAAATAGGCGCCGCCGTGTTGGCAACCCAGGCCTGTCTGCGCGGGGGCGTGGGGCTGTTGACGACCCGGGTGCCGGCCGTGGGCTACGACATCCTCCAGATTTCGGCTCCCGAAGCCATGTGCCTGGCCGATCCGGCGGCTGACTTCCTCACGGAGCTACCCGACCTGGCCCCCTACGCCGCCGTGGGCATCGGGCCGGGGCTGGGGCAGCAGGACGGCACCCGCGAAGTGCTGCGGCAGCTGCTGACCACGGCCGAGGTTCCCCTCGTTATCGACGCCGACGCCCTGAACCTGCTGGGGGCCAACCCGGAGTTGCAGAGTCTGCTGCCGCCGGGCTCTTTGCTCACGCCCCACCCCAAGGAGTTCGAGCGCCTCGTGGGTGAGCCGGCCCGCGACGACTACCACCGCCTCGAACAGCTCCGCAGCTTCGCAAACCACACCGGTTGCTACTGCGTGCTTAAAGGCGCCTACACGGCCCTGGCCACCCCCGCTGGCCACATCTTCTTCAACAGCACCGGCAACCCCGGCATGGCCACCGGCGGCAGCGGCGACGTGCTCACCGGCCTGCTGCTGGCTCTGCACGCCGATCAGCGCCTCTCGCCCCTCGATGCGGCCCTGCTGGGCCTGCACGCCCACGGCCGGGCCGCCGACCTGGCCCTGCCCCACACCGGCCACGCCGGCCTGCTGGCCTCCGACATTATCCGCTTCATCGGCCCGGCACTGAGTGAGTTAGAAATTTTATAAGCGCTGTTGCACAGCCGAAGAACGATGTAGGGTGCGTAACAGCACAGTTTACAAGTCAGAAAAGGGATAACTGAGGGCGATTTAACCGCAGTTGCGCAGTGGGCATTAGGCCATGACGCAACTTTCTAACTTTCTGACTTCCCCACTCATACACCGATAAACTGAGCACCCCACACGGCCAGAAACTGCACCAGCATCACCCCATCCGTCAGCAGGGCAAAATAATAGTCGGGGCGCGACTCCTCAGCACCCCAGATGACGGCGGCCAGCAGTAGCAGCGGCAGCAGCAGGGCCACGTTGTGGGCGGCCGTGACGCCGGCCGGTACCAGCAGGGCGGCGGCCAGCAGGGCGGCCAGTCCCAGCCCCTTGGTGGCCCGGATGCCCAGCACGCCCGGAAACGTGCGCGTGCCGGTGAGCCGGTCCTTGGTATAGTCGCGGATGTCGAAGACCAGGGCCAGGGCCAGGATAAACAGGAAGCGCCGGGCGAAGAGCACCACCACCACCGGCGCGGCCAGCGCCCGGCCCAGGTAGAGGGCCGGCAGCCAGACGGTGACGGCGGCCCAGACGTAGGCGATGAGGAACACCTTGAGCAGGGGGGCATCGCGCAAGGCCCACCAGCGGCCCCGCAGGCGCAGCAGGGGCATCGAATAGAGGACCGAAACCACCCCCAGATGCCCCAGAAACAGCAGCAGCCGCACCAATCGGGCATCGGTCAGGAACAGGTAGGCGGCCCCCGCGCCGGCCACGGCCGCGAGCACCAGCAGCTGGGAGCGGTGCCCCCGAATCCACTGCTTGCGGCGGGTGGTGCCGGGCAGCTGGTGGTGCTTGTAGGGCAGCACGCTGTCGAGGTTGTAGAGAAAGAGCGTGGCGGCGAAAATCAACGCCCCCAGCCGCAGCGGAATGTGCACGCCCCAGAACAAAAACGTGGCCCACATCAGCCCCAGCGCCGCCCCCGACAGCCACACGCTGCTGTAGAGCAGGGCATCCAGCCCCCGGCGGGGCCAGCCCGACGAGGCCCCCGGGACCGGTTCGCAAACGTGAGAGGCGGGTTTCATGCGCAAGAGCAGGGCCGGTTAGCAGCCCCGGCCGGCGCAAGGTACGCCCGCCCCGGCACGCAACGGCCCCCGGAACTGCGGAAGCGGCCGGGACAAGCAGTGTTATAGCTGACTCGGGTTGCGGACTACCGACCGTCAGCCCCGGAGGGGCGACATATCGACAGGAATAGCCCGCGAAAGAACGAAAAAGCCCCCGCGGGGCGACACCCGGTCAGCGAGTGTCGCCCCGCGGGGGCTTCTAACAAGCAGCAGGTGCTGGTTGACTCCCGATATGCCGTCCCTGCGGGGCTGACGGTCGGTAGTAACTGCTGTTACGCACCATTGGGTTTGAGTTGACTGCCGCCGTATCGTAGGGTGCGGGGCTTGCCCCCGCCCGCCGTTGAACGAGGCCAGTGGACTCGAAACAACTTCAACGGCGGGCGGGGGCAAGCCCCGCACCCTACATCGTTCTTCGGCTGCGTAACAGCAGGTGGTAAACCAGCACCTTGGGTTAGCTAGCCCTGGCCGTTCAGGGCCTGCTGCTCCAGCTTCTGGTCGTGGTCGTTGCCGTTGGGGAAGGTTTCGTCGTAGAGACGGATGCTTTCCTCGATGATGCGGTAGGCATCTTCGCGGCCCATAAAGCGCTGCACCGTCACCGACTTGTGCTCCAGGGCTTTGTAGTCCTCAAAAAAGCGCTGCATCTCGCGCAGCGTGTGGGGCGGCAGGTCTTCCAGCTCGTTGTAGTGGTTCACCGAAATGTCGTTGGCGGCCACGGCAATGATTTTATCGTCCTCCTCGTCGCCGTCCACCATCTGCATCACCCCGATTACCTTGGCTTCCACCAGGCACATGGGCACGATTTCCACGGAGCAGAGCACCAGAATATCGAGCGGGTCCTTGTCGTCGCAGTACGTTTTGGGGATGAAGCCGTAGGCGGCCGGATAGTGCACGGCCGAGAACAGCACGCGGTCCAGTTTCAGCATGCCGCTGTCCTTGTCCAGCTCGTACTTGGCCTTCGAGCCTTTCGGGATTTCAATGATGCCGGTCACGGCAGTAGGAGCGTTTTCGCCGCGCGATACGTCGTGCCAGGGGTTAAATTTGGCCATTTGTTGTTAGCTGTTAGCTGTTAGCGGTTGGCTGTTAGCGGTTGGCTGTTAGCTAAGTTTTTTTAAAGAATGAAAAGAGTATTTCGCTGAGCTATCGGCGGCCGGTGATGAGCTGTCAGCTGTTCGCTGAACGAGAGCTAACAGCTGATGGCTAGCCGCCAGTAGCTTACATCAGAAGCCCAGCACCTGGGTCAGGGGTTCGCCGGTGCAGCCGTTGGGCTCCTGAATGTGGAGCCAGCGGGCCAGAGTGGGCGCAATATCGGTAATCTTTACCGGAGCCGACGACTCGCCGTGCTTCACGTGCCAGCCCCAGAACAGCACCGGCACGTGGGTGTCGTAGCGGCCACTGGAGCCGTGGGTGGTGCCCTTGTTCACGGGGAAGGAGTACGATTCGAGCCAGCCCGGGGCCAGCACCACCAGCACGTCGCCCGAGCGCTTGGGAAAGTAGCCGTTTTCCAGGTACATCAGCATCCCGCTTTCCCAGTGCGACTTCTGCACGTCCTCGGCCGTTAAGGCCCGCGTGACGCCGGCGAAGCCCCGCATCAGGGCGGCCGTTTCGCGCTGCATCTCATACAAATCGAGCTTCTGCCGGGCAATGAGGGGCTGGTTGAGGTAGACCTGCTGGTTCTCGTAGCTCAGCACCCAGTTGCCGGGGCCGTGGCGGCGCACGAGCTGCTGCTGCAACGAGTCGCGCATCAGGTTAGGCCCCACCGAGCCGGCGGGCAGCTGATGGTCGAGCAAAAAGTTGGGCGAGTGGGCCGCGCCGTGGTCGGCACTCAGAAACACGAGCACGTTTTTGCGGCCCAGCGTTTTATCCAGCTGCTCGAACAGGCGGGCCAGGTCGCGGTCGAGGCGCAGGTAGGTATCCTCGGCCTCAATGGAGTTCGGCCCAAACTGGTGGCCCACGTAATCGGTGCTGCTGAAGCTGAGGGCCAGAAAATCGGTCTGGCCGCGCTGGCCCAGCTGCTCGGCCCGCAGGGCTTCGAGGGCGAAATCCAACGTCAGCGAGTTGCCGAAGGGCGTGGACCGGATCAGGTCGAGGTTGCGGACGGGGGCCGTTTTCTCACCCGTGGCTTCCAGCGCCCCCTTCACGGCCGTGGGCAGCACAGCACTCAGCGTGGGCAGATCGTGGGGGAACACGGGCCGGGTTTCGCCCCGGAAGGCCGACTCCCAGGCCACGTCGTCGGGCGAGCTTTCGGTGTACTGACTAATGGGCAACAGCGTATTCCAGGGCTGGTCGAGGTAGCGGGCGGCCCGGTTTTCGGCGTTGAAGCGGCTGGCCCAGGCGGGCAGCTCTTTCAGGTAGAAGGTGCTGCTGATGAAGGCCCCGTTGGTGCCGTCGTACCAGTACGCGGCGTTGGCGGCGTGGCCGGCCGGCAGAATCGAGCCCCGGTCCTTGATGCAGACGCCGATGACCTTGCTTTGGAAGTTGGTGGCCAGGCGCAGCTCATCGGTGATGGTGGTGGTGAGCAGGTGGCGGGGCGACTGTTGGCCGGCCGCCGCCGAGCCGCCCACCGGCTGCACGGCGTTGTCCTCGGTTACGTAGGTGCCGCGGCCGGTTTCGCGCACCAGCCAGTTGTTGCCCACAATGCCGTGGCCCGAGGGCGTGGTGCCGGTATAAATGCTGGCGTGGCCCGGGCCGGTGTAGGTGGGCACGTAGTTGTAGTGGGCGTTTTCGTAGCTAAACCCCTCGCGCAGCAGCCGCCGGAACCCGCCGCTACCGTACTTGCTCCAGTAGCGGTAGAGGTAGTCGTAGCGCATCTGGTCCACCACAATGCCCACCACCAGCTTGGGGCGCTCGGGGGTGGGGGCGGTATTTTTTTGGGCGAAGGCGGGCAAAGCCAGCGTGGCCGCCAGCAACAGGCTCAGACTCTTTTTCAACACAAGCAGGAAGTGGGCCGCCGCACCAGGGCCGCCGCAAAGTTCAGCCGCAAAGATAACCCGCCCCGCCGGGAGTTGCGCAGCCTTGTATAAAGCCTCACCCCACCCCCCGGCCACTCGGTTGACCCGGTACTCAGCTCCGAGGTAAACACCTGCCGTTTTTTTAGCCAGGTGTTTACCTCGTAGGTAAACACCTGTCGTTTTTTTAGCCAGGTGTTTACCTCGGAGGTAAACACCTAGCTTTTTTCTGGACGGGTGTTTACCTTGAGCCGGATGAGAGCTGCTTCTTTTTCTTCTTCCGTGGAATTTTCGGCGGTGGTGCGGGCCGGGCTGGGCCTTTCGGGACGGCAGCTGGGGCGGTATCTGGGCGTATCGGTGGGGTTTGTGGCCCAAGTGGAGGCGGGGCACAAGCCCCTGCCCCTGGCCCTGGTGCCCCGGCTGCTGCATCTGCTGCCGGCCCTGCCGCCCCCCCTGGGCCAGGGCCCCGTGCCCCCGCCCGCCCCGGTGCCCTACAATGTGCTGCTGCCGCTGCCCGCCCCCGAGCCCCTGGTGCCCCCGCCCCCCACCCCGCCCGACGCGGGAGTGCTGGCCGCCCGGGGCCGCAGCGTGCGCCTGCGCCTGCTGCGCCAGGGCACTGCCCTGGCCGCCGCCCAGGCCCGCGCTGCCGCCCTGCACCAGCGCCGCCTCGCCCTGGCCCACCTGCTGGCCCTGCCCCCACCCCCCGAAGCCGCCGAGGCGGCCCACCTGGCCCGCTGGCTCCGGGGCCTGACTACCGACCTCACCCGCGACGACCCTGCTCCCGCCGCCCGCGCCGCCGCCCTGCGCCTGCTGGCCGCCCGCGTGGCCGGCCTGCGCGCCGAGCTGGCCGCTCTGGCACCCTAGCCTCCGTGCGCGGTGAACTGGCGAGGCGTGGAAAAGCCAAGGGCCGCCAAGCACCTAACGGACAGCCTATCGGGGGGCACTGCCGGGCTGGTCAGACGGGAACCCAAGCTGGGGCTATATCTAGTCCTAGCTTGGGCACACACAATTTGCCGGGTCCACACAATATTGACGGAGCTTCCACCGTTATACCAGCGGCAACTCCGCCACCCTTATTCCTTATCACTTATGCCGTTTCCCGTTCAATTACTCACCACCCAGGCCGAGTGCGACACTGCGCTGGCGGCCCTGAGCCTGGAACTGCGCGTGTTCAGCGTGCGCGACCAAGTGCTGGACCTGCAAGCCGATCAGTCGGCGGGGCGGGCCACCAACCGGGCCCAGGACCTGGCCGCAGCTACGGCCAGCATCACCAGCCTGACGCCCGTGCTGGCCACGCTCACGCCCGGCACCACCGACTACGCGGCCATGAATAAGCTGCTGCTGCGAGCCCAGCGCCGGGGAGAAGACCTGAGCGCCACGGCCAGCGCCCAGACGCCCACGGAGGCCTTCCTCAAAGCCGTGGATGTGCGCCAGGTGGCCGTGCAGGTGCCCGAGCTGGAGCTGGCCATTGCCGAAGTAACGGCCCGCCGCGCGGCCCTCTAAGCCCCGCTTTTTTCGCTCTTATTCTCCTATGGCAACTAGTCAAACGGCCCGCTTCCTGGCAAGGAGGCGGGCCGTTTGTTGGGCGGGCGGGGTAGGTGGGTGGGGTGGGCGGGCCTGTCCTTACCAGGCGTGAAGTTGCTGAGGTGGCCGTTCAACAAGGAGACGCGAAGGGTCGCGTCTCTACAGGGCTGCCGGGGGGCCGGGGTGGAATCACACCAGGCAAAAGGCCCGCCTCCTTTCGGAAGCGGGCCTTTTGCCTGGTGTGATTCAGGAAATCTTACTTGCTCGAAGCCAGGGCCTCGGCCCCGCCTACGATTTCGAGAATCTCGGTGGTAATGGCCGCCTGACGGGTGCGGTTGTAGGTCAGCTTAAGCGACTTGAGCAGCTCGCCGGCGTTTTCGGTGGCCTTGTCCATGGCCGTCATGCGGGCGCCGTGCTCGGAGGCGTTGCTTTCCAGTACGGCCTTGTAGAGCTGCACCTTCAACGACTGCGGAATCAGGGTCTGTACGATTTCCTCCTTGGAAGGGGAGAAAATGTAGTCGGCGTTGGCCGTAGCCGGGGCATTGGCGGGCTGCTCGGTGGGCACGAGGGGCAACAACTGCTCGGCGCGCACCACCTGGGTGGCCACGTTGCGGAACTCGTTGTAGACCATCACCACCTCGTCGTACTGGCCGGAGCGGAAGCCATCCATGGCCCGTTCGGCGGCCTCGCGCACGGTATCGAAGGAAAGCTTACTGAACACATGCTGGTAGTCGCCGAGCAGCGGTCCGCGCTTACCAAAGTAGTCGTGGGCCTTTTTGCCAATGGCCATCACGGTGATGCTGCCCGCGGCGGCCTGCTGGGCGTAGCGGTTCTGCACCAACCCGTTCACGCCCTTGAACACGTTGCTATTGAACGCGCCGGCCAGGCCCCGGTCGGAGGTAATGGCGATGATCAGCACGCGGCGCACCTCGCGCACTACGCTGTAGTCGCTCACCGCCTCCTCGCCGGCCAGGGCCGTGAGGTTGCTCAGAATGCTGTTGAGCCGCTGGGCGTAGGGCCGCATGCGCAGGATATTATCCTGGGCGCGCCGCAGCTTGGCCGCCGCCACCATTTTCATGGCTTTGGTAATCTGCTGCGTGCTCTGCACCGACGTAATGCGGCTCCGGACTTCTTTTAAGCTAGCCATTTCGTTGAGCTGTTAGCTGTTCGCTGTTCGCTTGCTTATCACTCTTACTTTAGCAGAGCAATAAGAAGCGGTAGCCATTAACTGCCAACTGCGCCTCCTAAACGAAGGCTGACAGCGAACAGCTAATGGCTAACAGCTTAAAATTTAAGAGGCGTACTGCGCCGACAGGTCCTTGGCAACCTGACGGATGGCCCCGATGATGGTGTCGTCGAGTTTGCCGGCCTTCAGGGCTTTGAGCTCCTCGGCGTGGCGGGTGTGCATTACCTGGGTGAACTCCTTCTCGAAGGCGCGCACCTTGTTGACGGGCACCTGGTCGAGCAGGCCGTTGGTGGCGGCGTAGATGATGGCCACCTGGTCCTCTACCTTCTGGGGCGAGAACTGGGCCTGCTTCAGGATTTCGAGGTTACGACGGCCGCGCTCAATGGTGAGGCGGGTCGAGGCATCGAGGTCGGAGCCGAACTTGGCAAAGGCTTCCAGCTCGCGGAACTGGGCCTGGTCGAGCTTCAGCGTACCAGCCACCTTCTTCATCGACTTGATCTGGGCGTTACCCCCTACGCGGCTCACCGAGATACCCACGTTGATAGCAGGACGCACGCCGGAGTTGAACAGGTTGGTTTCGAGGAAGATCTGGCCGTCGGTAATCGAAATTACGTTGGTCGGGATGTACGCCGAAACGTCGCCGGCCTGGGTTTCGATGATGGGCAGCGCCGTCAGCGAACCGCCGCCTTTCACCAGGTGCTTGATGCTCTCGGGCAGGTCGTTCATGTCCTGGGCAATGGCGTCGGACGCGTTGATCTTCGCGGCGCGCTCGAGCAGGCGGCTGTGCAGGTAGAATACGTCGCCGGGGTAGGCCTCACGGCCCGGAGGACGACGCAGCAGCAGCGACACCTCGCGGTAGGCCACGGCCTGCTTGGAAAGGTCGTCGTAGACCACCAGGGCCGGCCGGCCCGTATCGCGGAAGTACTCGCCGATGGCGGCACCCGTAAAGGGCGCGTAGAACTGCAAGGCGGCCGGATCGGAAGCCGAGGCCGACACCACCACGGTGTAGTCCATGGCCCCACCTTTGGTGAGCGACTGCACGATCTGGGCTACCGTAGAAGCCTTCTGACCCACGGCCACATAAATGCAGAACACGGGCTCGCCACGATCGAAGAACTCGCGCTGGTTCAGGATGGCATCGAGGGCTACCGTCGACTTACCCGTCTGCCGGTCACCGATGATGAGCTCCCGCTGGCCGCGGCCAATCGGAATCATGGCGTCGATGGCCTTGATGCCGGTTTGCAGGGGCTCAGCTACCGGCTGGCGGTAGATTACGCCGGGCGCCTTGCGCTCCAGAGGCATGTCGTAGGTCTGGCCCTGGATGGGGCCACGGCCGTCGATGGGCTGGCCCAGCGTGTTCACCACGCGGCCAATGATGCCCTCACCTACCAGGATGGAGGCAATTTTATTGGTGCGGCGCACGGTAGCGCCCTCCCGGATTGCGGAATAATCGCCGAGCATTACTGCGCCCACGTTATCTTCTTCCAGGTTGAGAACGAGGGCGCGCAGGCCGTTTTCAAATTCGAGCAATTCCCCCGCCTGGGCGTTGCCCAGGCCGTAGATGCGGGCTACACCATCGCCAACCTGCAAAACGGTGCCCACCTCTTCGAGTTCGGCTTCGGTTTTGAAGTTGGAGAGTTGCTCCCGCAGAATGGCGGATACTTCATCCGGACGTACGTCTGCCATGGTGGGTTATAGTTGGGGTTGGTAGGGATTCTTGGAGAATTCGGTGCGCAGCTTGCGCAGCCGGTAGCTAACCGAGTCGTCAATCAGCTGGTCGCCGATGCGGAGCACGAAGCCACCGATCAGGGCTTCATCCACTTTTTCCTGGAGCGTGACCTTGGGCAGGCCGGTTTGCTCACGCACGAGCTGCACCAGTTGCAAACGGGTGGGCGAGTCGAGTGGGGCGGCCGTGGTCACCTGGGCCACCTGCATTCCCTGCTTCAGGTTGTACTGCTTCAGAAATTCGTCGCCGATGAATACCAGGGAACTTTCGCGGTTGTGCTGGGTGACAATCGAGAAGAACTTCTCGGTCATCGCCGTTACTTTGCCGCCAAAAATAGCCCGCAGAATCGCCAGCTTCTTGTCGTGCTTCACGATGGGGTTGCGGAGCAGCAGGCGCAGGTCGCGGTTTTCGCCCAGCGTTTTGCTGAACAGGTCCATATCCTGCTTCACTTGCTCCAGCTCACCGCGCTCCTGGGCCAGATCAAGCAAGGACTTGGCGTAGCGGGAGGCAACTCGTAGTTCAGACATTGATGTAGTTGTCGGTTGTTAGTTGTCAGTTGTCAGTTTTTAGCTGTTGGTGCCGGGCGGCAAACGCCTGACAACTGACAACTGAAAACTGAAAACCCCCAACGGACTAGTTGAGCTTTACTTCTTTCAGGTACGAGTCGACGAGTTGCTGCTGGGCGGGCTGATCGGTCAGCTCGCGGCGCAGGATGCGCTCGGCAATATCGATGGAGAGCTGGGCGGCGGTATTTTTGACCTCGGCCAGCGCGGCGTTCTTTTCGTTCTGAATGGCTTCGCGGGCCTGGGCAATGAGGCGGGTGCCTTCTTCGTTGGCTTTGTCTTTGGCCTGCTCCAGGAGCTGGTTCGACATGGCCGTGGCCTCCTTCATAATCCGGTCGCGCTCCAGCCGGGCTTCGGCCAGCAGCTTTTCGTTGCCGGCTTTGAGCTCCTGCATTTCCAGCTTGGCCTGGTCGGCCATGCGCAAGGCGCCTTCAATGGAGCTTTCCCGCTCCTTGAGGGAGCTAAGAATGGGTTTCCAGGCAAACGAGCGCAGCAAGAGCAGCACGATGCCGAAAATCACCACCTGCCAGAAAATCAGGCCAAATTCGGGGGTTACAATGTTCATAGGGAAGTAGTCAGTAAGGCGTACTTGGTACCTGAAATCCGGAGGAGGCAAGGGGCCGAAAGCCGCCCGTAAGCGGCCGGCAGCCTCCAAAACCTACCCCCCGGAAAAGCCAAGACAGCCCGCTACGCCGTGCGCTGAAGCGACCTAGCGCAGCGGGCTGCTCTTGTACTACCTCTATCCCTAGAGTTTGAAGGAAATCAGCAGGCAGACTACTACGGCGAACAGCGCCAGACCTTCGATCAGAGCGGCTACGATCAGCATGGCAGTTTGGATTTTGCCCGAAGCTTCTGGCTGACGGCCAATGGCTTCCATAGCCTGACCACCGATACGACCAATGCCCAGACCGGCACCCAGAGCAACCAGACCAGCACCGATAGCAGCACCGAATACGGCCAGACCAGTAGAATTAGCGATGGCCTGCAACAAGAGAGAAAGAAGCATAAAAAAAAGGTTTGTGGGGAGTGAAAAACGAAAAAATCAGGGGGGGGGGGTATGCGTACTACTTAGTGGGCGTGAGCGGGTTCGGCCCCGTCGCCGCCACCCATCTGGTAGTCGGCGTCGTGGTGGTCTTCTACCGCGCCACCGATGTACATGGCCGTGAGCAGCGTGAAGATGTAGGCCTGCAAAATGGCCACCAGCAGCTCCAGCATGTTAATGAACAAACCGAAGGCCAGCGACACGGGCGCAACGCCCAGGTTGCGGAAGATGAAGATGAGCGAAATAAAGCTCAGCGTGACGATGTGGCCGGCCGTGATGTTGGCGAACAGACGCACCATCAGGGAGAAGGGCTTGACCACGATGCCGATGAGTTCGACCGGAATCATGATGGGCAACAGGGCCTTCGGGACGCCGGGCGTGGCGAAAATGTGGGCCCAGTAGTTTTTGTTGGAGCTGAACAGAGTGATGAGCAGCGTGAGCAGGGCCAGGGTCATGGTCACGGCAATGTTGCCGGTGAGGTTGGCGCCGCCGGGCATCAGGCCCATCAGGTTGTTGAACCAGATGAAGAAGAATACCGTGAGCAAGTAGGGCATGTAGCGCTCATACTTGGGGCCGATGGACTTCTTGGCTACTTCGTCGCGCACGAAAATGATGATGGGTTCGAAGAAGGACTGAATGCCCCGGGGAGCCCCGGTACCGCGCTTGGCGTAGCCCCGGGCCACGGCAATGAACACGACCAGCAGCAACGTGGCGCTCAGCATCAGCGAGGCCACGTTCTTGGTGATGGAGAAGTCGTAGACCTTGCTGCCGTCTTCCGACACGAGGTGCTCGTGCTCCAGCTTCAGGCCGTCGTACACCTTGCCTTCGGCCAGCTGGCGCGAGGAAAACGTGGACAGACCGTGGCCGGGCCGGAAGGCAATAACGGGCAGGTAGGTGGTGAAATGGTTGTTGCCGGTGGAGAACCAGTGCCACTCGTGCGAATCGCCGATGTGGTGCAGAATCATCTCGCCCGGATTGAACTCTTCCGTGTCCGTAGCCTCGGCCGTAGTGGCGGTTGGCTCGTTGGCGAAGGCCGAGAACGATAGGAAGCAGAAGAGGGCTAACAGTAAGCGCTTCATTCAGAGTGGCTTAGGGATTTGTTCACAAAAACTTCATTTTGTGATTTCGCCCGGTTTTGAAAACGGGCGCAAGTTACTCAGAACGCTCCAGACTTCAAACCCGGCAAAGAGAAAATACAGGAGAAAGAAGCTTCCCAGGAAGGCCCAACGGGCCGAACCTTCGTGGCCGCCGCCCCGCAAAAGGTACACCAGCACCAGCGTGAGCGACAAAAGCAGCCGCGCGATCATGGCTCCGAAGTAGGCCACCAGAAAGTTATCGGGGTTGGCACTGATGAGTCGTTCCATCAGCCGGTAGAGCACCAGCGTGAGCACGAAGAAGAACCCAAACGTGTAGGCCGTGAACGGATGCACGATGCGCGGCCCGAACTGGGAGTACACCGCGTAGAGCACGAAGCCCACCAGCAGGCTGAAGAGCAGATAGGGACGAAGGAAGGTTTTCATGCGAAAAAAGCGAAGTGCAGCCGTGCCCCGGAGGCCCGCCGCTTTGGTTTAGGTAACCGTTGTGCCGCCGGGCGGGGGGTATTCGTGCAGCAGGTCGTTTAATGAGAGGCGGGAGCCAGCCCCACCCTACGGCTCTTTCGTGACGGCGCGGATGACGTTATATAAGGCCGCGAACAGGCCCAGCAGCATCAGGGCCAGCGTGAACCAGGGCGTTTGGGTCTGGTAGTGCTTGTCGAGCCAGTAGCCGGCCCAGGTGCTCAGGCCGATAGTGGCCGCCATCTGGGCCCCGATGCCGGAGTAGCGGGCCACGGCCCGCAGGCGGTCGGGGCTGGAATCGGGCTTGGGGCGCGGGGTGGGAGCAGAATCGGGCATGGCGGGCGGAAACGGGCAGTGGGGAGGACAAAATTACGGGATACTTTGGCAGCAGCCGAACCAGCGGGCAGCGTCCGGGCAGAAACCTGTACTTTTACTGAGTCTGCTACGTTGAGAGAAGCGCGCGCCCCGAACGATTCGGTTGGTGGGCCACGTTTTCCGTCCGTATCCTTTCCTTCGCCCTGAGCTTTTCTGCCGCCTTGACGACGACCCACTCGCTGCTTCTGCGTACCCTCGCGGCTCCTACCGCCGCCGTTTTGCTGCTGGCCGGCCTGGGCGGCTGTGCCTCGGAGCGCCGCTCCCTGCTAGGCCGCACCTACGACAACGTGGTGGCCCGCGACAACGCCTACTTCCTGGCCCGCGAGAAGATGCGGGCCACCGAGCTGGCCCTGGCCAAGGCCCGCGTGAACGACTACAACCGGGTGCTGCCCCTGTTTCCGGTCGTTGATGAGGCCACCGCCACCCGCCTGACGGCCGACATGGAGGACATCATCAAGAAGGCCTCTTTGCCCGTGCAGCACCGCCCCGGCTCCGACTGGACCGACGACAGCTACCTGCTCATCGGCCAGGCCCGCTACTACAAGCGCGAGTTCGAGGACGCGGCCAAGACCTTCAAGTACGTCAACAGCACCAGCAAAGACCCCAACGCCCGCCACGAGGCCCTTATCTGGCTCATGCGCACCTTCCTGGCGCTCCAGGAGCCGGGCAACGCGGCGGCGGTATCGGATATTCTGGACAAGGAAACGGGCACCGAGCCCAACGCCCGGGCGCTGTTCCTGACCCGGGCCGAATACTACCTGCAAACCGGGGAGCCCGCTCGCGCCATCGAGAACCTCGAAAAGGCCATTCCTTATATCGAGCCCAAAAACGAGCAGTCGCGCACGCGCTACATTCTGGCCCAGCTCTACCAGGCCCAGGGCGACGATAAGAAGGCCTATGCCGAGCTGAACCAGATTCTCAAGAAGAACCCGCCCTACGAGCTGGACTTTTTCAGCAAGCTGATGCTGGGCCAGGTATCGGACCTGAACCTGAACGACCGGACCCGGCTCAATAAGTATTTCGCCAAGCTGCTCAAGGACCCCAAGAACAAGGAGTACCGCGACAAGATTTACTACGAGATGGCGCGCGTGGATTATCGCCAGCAGCGCTACCCCGAGGCCCTGGCCCTGCTCCAAAAATCGGTTCGCACGCCGGAGGCCAGCAAGGCCCAGAAGGCCTACACCTACCTGCTCGACGGCCGCATCTACTACGAAAACCTCCAGAAGTATCGCCTGGCCGCCGCCTATTACGACAGTACGGTGCAGAATATGCCCCGGGAGGTACCCGCGTACGAGGCCATTGCCGAGCGCGCCGGTATCCTGAAGGATTTCGCCCAGCAGCTTATCATTGTGGAAAACCAGGACAGTTTGCAGGCCCTGGCCCGCCTGGCCCCCGACGAGCTGACGACCCGCCTGACCACTTACGCCCAGGCCGAGTTAGACGAGCGTCAGCGCCAGGCCGAGGCCCTGGCCGCCCGCCAGGAAGTGGAGCGCCAGCGCAGTCAGCAGCAAACTGCCACCGGCCTGGCCCCGGGCCGCGACCTGCAACCCGACGTGAGTGCCGAGGATTTTCTGGCCGGCAACACGGGGGCCAAGTGGTACTTCGATAACCCCACGGCCCTGAGTACGGCCCGCAACGACTTTATCCGCAAATGGGGTGACCGGCCCCTCCAGGACAACTGGCGGACCGTGACTCAGGCCAGCAACTCGCCCGTGACGCCCCAGGGCGGCAACGTGCCGGTGAGCATTGCCGGCAACGATAACACCGTGGTGAATGGCACCGACAAGCCCGCCGCCGTCGACCCCGCCGTGCAGCTTCAGTCCCTGGTGAGCCAGTACCGGCAAAAGATTCCGCTGACGCCGGAGCAGCTCACCGCTTCCAACGCCCAGACCGAAGAGGCCCT
The DNA here is from genome assembly GCF_003583925.1 of Hymenobacter rubripertinctus. GTDB lineage: Bacteria > Bacteroidota > Bacteroidia > Cytophagales > Hymenobacteraceae > Hymenobacter > Hymenobacter rubripertinctus. Next base: position 97,395 of record NZ_QYCN01000004.1, read on the forward strand.
GTACGCGTTGGGTGGCATCTACAACCAGCAACTGCGAGAGCCGGAGCGGTCCATTGAAACCTACGAAACCCTGCTGCGCCGCTACCCTACGGGCACCCACACGCCCGAGACGCTCTACATCCTGTACCTGATTCATAAGGACCGCAACGAAGCCGGCAAGGCCGAGCAGTATGCGGCCCGGCTGCGGCAGGATTTTCCTGCTACCTCCTACGCCCGCCTCGTGGCCGACCCGGAGTACCTGCGCCGCACTTCGGTAGCCAACGCGAAGGTGGCCGTGCTGGTCGATTCGGCGTTCGTGTTCTATAAGAAGCAGGATTTCAAAAAGGCCACCGCCGTATTGGCCCAGGCCCGGCAGCAGTACCCCGAAACCGACCTCAACGACCAGGTAGCCTACCTCAATGCCCTGCTCACTATCCGGACCCAGCCGCCCCTCACGGCCCGGGCCACGGTGGAAAAATTCTACAAGGACTACCCGCAGAGCCCCCTGGCCAGTAAAGCCGAGGTACTGCTCGATACCTACCGCAAATACGACCAGGGCCAGATTACCGGCGTGCTGGCCAGTACCGACAAGCCCGTAGTATCGGTCTTCAAGCCGGGCGAAGTAGACCCGCGGATGCCGGTTTACTACCGCGCCCCCCCCAAGCCAGCAGCCACTCCGCCGCCCGCCCTCACGCCCCCGAACGGCGCAGCAACGGCCAAAACGCCAACGAATTCTCCGGCGTTGGAGAAGGCCACACCGGCCATCACCACGCCGGCCCCGACTGACTCGGCGGCAGCCAAATCGGTGCTGCCACCTCCCCCGCCGCCGCTCAGCCCCGAGGAGGAAGCCAAGGCCGCCCGGCGGGCCGCCGCCCAGGCCCGGGCCCGGGGCCAGAAGGTGCCTACGCCGGCGAAGCCCGCCAAGGAGCCCGTTGCCGCCGTCGTCCCGGAGCCATTGCCGCCCACCGAACCAGTACCGCAACCGAATAGCCCGCCCACGCCTGCGCCGCCGGTTGCCCCGGCACCGGTTCCGGTCTCCCTTTACAAAGCAGATCAGGCCGTCAGCCATTTCATTGTGCTCGTGCTGGCCAAGGATGCGCCCATTCTGGCCGACCTGCCGGCCCAACTCCAGGCTTACAACGGCCGCTTTTACAAGTCCAGTAGTTTGCTGGTGCGGCAACAGGCCCTGAACGCTACTCAGGAGCTGGTGATTGTGGAGGCCATGCCGGACGCCCGAATTGCCCAGAGCTACGCCCTGAAGCTGCGCGGCCCCCAGTCGCCGCTGAGCAAGCTGCGCGGGGCGGGTTACCAAGCCCTGGTTGTGGGTATTGATAATCTGCCGGTGCTGCTGCAACAAGGCAACCTCGACGAATACCAGCGTTTCTACGACCAGAATTACCGTTAACTTCAATTAAAAATTAAGAGTGAAAAATTAAAAAATTGGTGGTAAGCCTTTCCGTTTAGGGCCGAATGCTGGCGTCTGAGCCATTTGCTTCATGTTTCCAATTCTTAATTCTTCACTTTTAATTTTTAATTTTTAATTGAAAACATGGCTCAGTCTGCCACCAGAAAGAATACTCCCCTGCGCAAGCCCAACCGCCCCGGCCGCTACACTGGCTGGGCCCGCACGTTCTGGTTCTTCTTCGGACTGGGCATTGCGGGGCTCGTACTGTACGTGCTGGCCGTCAGCGTCAACTTTCTGAACCTGTTCGGGCGCATGCCCAACCTCAAGACGCTGGAAAACCCGCGCAGTGAGCTGGCTTCGGAAATCTACTCCGCCGACAACGTACTGATGGGCAAATATTTTCGGGAGAACCGGACGCCCGCCGAGTACGAGGACCTGCCCCAGCACCTGGTGGACGCCCTCATTGCCACCGAGGATGCCCGCTTCGAGGAGCATTCCGGCATCGACCCCAAGGCTACGGGCCGGGTGGCGGCGGGCCTGCTCACGGGCGGCAGTGGCGGCGGCGGCTCCACCCTCACCCAGCAGCTGGCCAAGGTGCTGTTCCGAACCCGCGAAGACCTGAATGATGGCACGCTCAACGACGTGCCCGGCGTGCGGATGCTCATCACTAAAACCAAGGAATGGATTCTGGCTACCCGTCTGGAGCGCAGCTACACCAAGCGCGAGATTCTGCGCATGTACCTGAACACCAACGACTACGGTTCCAATGCATTCGGCATCAACACGGCGTCCAAAACGTTTTTCGGCAAGAAGCCCCGCGACCTGACCCGCGCCGAAGCCGCCACGTTGGTGGGCGTGCTGAACGCGCCCTCCCGCTTCAGCCCCAAGTTCAACCCCGAACGCTCCCGGATGCGCCGCAACTGGGTGCTGCGCCAGATGAACAAGTACGGCTACATCACGCCCGAGCAGCTCAAAGGCGACACGCTCAAGGCCATTGCCCTCGACTACAAGGTGGAAAACCAGAACGAAGGCATTGCCCCCTACTTCCGGGTGGAAGTCAGCAAGGTGCTCCGGCAGTGGGCCAAAGACACCGACCACGACCTGTACTCCGACGGCCTGAAAATCTACACCACCATCGACTCGCGCATGCAGAAGTATGCCGAGTCGGCCGTGGCCGAGCACATGAAGCTCCAGCAGAAGTGGTTTGATGCCCACTGGAAGGGCCAGCAACCCTGGCGCGACGAAAGCGGCCGCCTCATTCCGGGCTTCCTCAATACGTCCATCAAGCGCACTGGCCGTTACCGCTCGCTCACCAACCGCTTCCCCACCCAGCCCGATTCCGTGAAGTACTATCTCAACAAGAAGTACCGGATGAAGGTGTTCAGCTGGCAGGGTGGCGAGAAGGAAGTCACGATGTCGCCGATGGATTCGCTGGCCTACTATAAGGGCCTGCTCCGGGCGGGTTTTATGGCCATGAACCCGCTTAATGGCAAGGTGAAAGCCTGGGTGGGGGGCATCAACTACAAGTATATCAAGTACGACCACGTGAAGCAGGGCAAGCGCCAGCCGGGCTCCACGTTCAAGCCGTTCGTGTACGTGGCCGCCATAGACCAGGGCTACTCGCCCTGCTACCAGCGCCCCGATGCGGCCGTGACTTTCCCGGCCGAAGCCGGCCGCCCCGCCTATACGCCCCGCAACTTTGAGGGCTCATATTCGGGCCGCACGTTCACGCTGCGCCAGGCGCTGGCCCGCTCCATGAACTCCATCACGGCCTGGCTGGTGAAAAAGCTCGGCCCCGAAACAGTGGTCAGCTATGCCAAGCGCCTGGGCATTACCTCGCCCATCGAGGCCGTACCCGCCGTGGGCTTCGGCTCCTCCGATGTCAGCATTTACGAACTGGCCGGCGCGTACAGCACCTTCGTGAACAAGGGCGTTTGGAACGCGCCCATCATGGTGACGCGCATTGAGGACAAAAACGGTAATGTGCTGCGCGAATTCGTGCCCCAAACCCGGGAAGCCCTCAGCGAAGAAACAGCTTATCTGATGACCTACATGCTGCGCGGAGCTACCGAGGAGCAGGGCGGCACCAGTATTATTCTGAAGGGCGGCTTTAAATTCCCTTATGAGATGGGGGCCAAAACGGGTACCACCAACAACTATTCCGACGGCTGGTTCATGGGCCTCACGCCCGACTTGGTCTGCGGCATGTGGGTGGGGGGCGAAGACCGGAGTATCCACTTCCGGACCGGTGCCTACGGGCAGGGCTCCCGCCTGGCCCTCCCGATTTACGGGCTGTTTATGAAGAAAGTGTACGCCGACAAAAGCCTCGACATCAATACCGGCGCTTTCCCCAAACCGGCCCAGATGACCGTCGAAACCGACTGCTCCCGCTACTACGGCGGCACCGGCCTGCGCGACACCATCCCGAGCGACCAGAAGCTCAACCAGGTGAAACTGGAGGACCTGCGGGGCGAAGACATTTAGTCACTGATTTCCGCTGCTTGTTTGGCTGATTTCATTGATTTTACGGAATGTGGTCGGGACATCCCGGCCACATTTTTTGTTGTCTTGCCAGCGACTTTCAGCCAAAATACTCCCGCCTCTCCCTTTCACCCGTACTTCGTACGACAGGCCCGTTGCCTCTCCCCCGGTAGTACCGCACAACATCAGCTAATCAGCTGAAGAATCAGCGAAAATCAGTGCTCATTTATGGCCGCTACTTCTGAGTTACAGGAACAAATCCGCCAGCTGCCCCACCGTCCGGGCGTTTACAAGTACTTCGGCGACGAGGATACCATCATTTACGTGGGCAAGGCCATCGACCTGCGCAAGCGCGTGAGCAGCTACTTCACCAAGCAGGACCACAACAAGAAAACCCAGCAACTGGTCAGGAACATCCGCCGCATCGAGTTCACCATCGTGGATTCGGAGTCGGACGCGTTTCTGCTCGAAAACAACCTCATCAAGCAGCACCAGCCCAAGTACAACATCCTGCTCAAGGACGGCAAAACGTACCCCTACCTGCTGCTGACCAACGAGCGGTTCCCCCGCCTCATTCCGACCCGCAACAAGCGCCCCGGCGACGGCCGCTACTACGGCCCCTACGCCAACGTAACGGGCATGAACCTGCTGGTTGAGCTGATCCGGGCGCTCTACCCGCTGCGCACCTGCACCTATAACCTCTCGGAAGCCAACATTGAGGCTGGCAAGTTCAAAGTGTGCCTGGAGTACCACCTCGGCAACTGCAAGGGTCCCTGCGAAGCCCACCAGGAGGAGGAAACCTACAACCAGTACATCCAGCAGATCCGCCAGATTCTCAACGGCGACCTGCGCCTGCCCAAGCAGTACTTCCGCGACCGGATGAGCCAGGCGGCCCAGGATCAACAGTACGAGCTGGCCCACCAGTTCAAGGTGAAGCTCGACCGGCTCGACGAGTTCCAGAGCAAGAGCACCATCGTCAACGCCAACCTGACCAACATCGACGTGTTCAGCATTGCCTCCAACGAGAAGTCGGCTTTTATCAGCTACCTCAAGGTGATGAACGGCAGCATCGTGCTCACCCAATCGGTGGAGGTCCAGAAGAAGCTGGATGAGCCGGATGAGGAAATCCTGGCCCCGCTGGTGATGCAGATGCGGGAGGAGTTCGAGAGCGAGTCGAAGGAAATTCTGACCAATATTGCCCTGCCCCCTTTGCCCTTGCCCGGCGTTACGGTAGCTCAGCCCCAGATTGGGGATAAGCGCAAGCTGCTGGAGCTAAGCCTCAAGAACGTGCTCTACCTGCGGAAGGAGAAAGAGAGCATGAACGACCGGAGCAAGGACCTCAACGAGGTGCGCATCATGGAAACCATCAAGAAGGATTTGCGCCTCACGGAGCTGCCCAAGCACATCGAATGCTTCGACAACTCCAACTTCCAGGGCGACAACCCGGTGGCCGCCATGGTGTGTTTCCGCAACGCACGGCCCAGCAAGAAGGACTACCGCCACTACCATATCAAAACCGTCATCGGCCCCAACGACTTCGACTCCATGTACGAAGTCGTGAGCCGCCGCTACCGCCGCCTCGTGGATGAGGGTGCCAGCCTGCCCCAGCTCGTGATTGTCGATGGTGGCAAAGGCCAGCTGAGCATGGCCGTCAAGGCGCTCAAAGACCTCAACCTATGGGGCCAGATGGCCGTCATCGGCATCGCCAAGCGCCTGGAGGAAATCTACGTCCCCAATGATCCGCTCCCGCTCTACATCGACAAAAAGAGCGAATCCCTGCGCCTGTTTCAGCGCATGCGCGACGAAGTACACCGCTTCGGCATCACCTTCCACCGCAACCGCCGCGACGCCGGTACCCTCAAAACGGAGCTTACCGATGTGAAAGGCCTTGGCCCGGTAACGGCCGACAAGCTGCTGCTCAAATTCAAGTCGGTCAAGAAAATCCGTGAGCTATCCGAAGCCGAGCTGGTCACTGAGGTCGGCAAAGCCAAGGCCCGCATCCTGGTCAGCTACTTCGCCCAAACCGATGCACCGGCGTAGAACAAAAAAGCCCGATAAAGCAGCAGGCCCCGACCAGATTTGGTCGGGGCCTGCTGCTTTATCGGGATTCAGAACAAAGCTATTAGCGAACAGCTAGTCGTTTAGAACGACCACAGGTTGTACTCGTACTCGATCAGGTCGGCCGCCGCTTGCTGCGAGGCCAGAATACCTTGCTGAGCACCGCCGTAGACTTCATCCAGACGAGCATCATTCGGGTTCGATACCTTCACGATATAGGAGTTGAACAACCACAGTTCAAAGGCATCCGCCAGATTCTTATGCTGAGCGTCGTTCTGGGGGTTGAACCAGATGGCCTTGTCCGGGTTAGCCCGGAATACGCGCACCAAGTCGCTGTACTTGAACGTACCGATGGGCTTCTCAATACCCGATTGGTTGGCGGCCAGTGTTGAAGGAACAAGCAGCGTGATGGTTTTGATGTCGTGATACATCCGCGACCGTTTCTTGTCGAAGATCATATCCTCCTTCAGTTCCATCTGGTACAAATCCTTGGGACGGTAACCGAAGCTAGGTGGAGCAGCGGGGGCAACCTTTTTAGCGGGAGCTTTTCCCTTCTTCTTAGGAGCACCCCAGTCGTCGCCGGTATCCTGCGTGAAACCCGCGTCTATCTCTTCCTGGCTCAGACCGGCACTCGCCTCTACATAAGAGGAGTTGCCGGCTACTTCCGCAGCAGAGAGAGTCGAGGTCAGCGAGTCGTTGCGATAAGCCTGCAACTCACCCCGCTTTACCGCGTCCAGGATGACCCGGCTGATTTCCTTGCCTTCCGCGAACATGGGCTTGTTCTGCTTCTCGCGCAGGTCAATCGCACGCCAGATCGTCTTACGGAACAGAATATCCGAATTCGGAATCGGGCGGTACGAGCCGTTGCTGCTCGCGGTGGTGGCTTGCTCCTGAGCCGAGGCTGCCACCGACAGCGTAAGACCGGCTGCCAGGGCAGTGAAGGATAGGAATTTGTTCATACCAAAGAAATCAAAAAGCGCGACGGATAGTTCAGAACCAGTAACGCTTAGATCAGCGGAATATTGAATACTTTGGTCACGTTCACGTCCTCCACGTTACCCTGGAAGTTCTGACGCTGTACCCCTTTTACTTCGATGTACAGACGGTCGCCTTCGCGAGCCGTGTTTACCACCGAGCTCAGGTCTACGTTCGGACCGTTCACGGTAATAGCCTGCATTACCGGGCGCTTACCGCGTACCAGCGTCACTTCGTAGCGGGATACCCGGAAGCGGGCATCGTCGGGCAGGAAAGTAGCAAAACCAGCATCTGCCACCGCTTTCATGTTCATGTTACGCACGGCCGTGATGGGCGTACCCTGCTTCTCGTTGACCGGACGACCACCCACCCAGCACTGAACATCAGGCTTAGGAATAGGACGCACCTGGAAAGTCTGCGAGCCGATGGGGTTGCCACCGCTGCTTACGCTCAGGGTAACTTCCTTGGCGTTGGGAACCAAGGTTACCTCCCCTTTGCTGGCACCTTTGATAGTAGCAGCACCAGAGGCCGAGAAGCTAGGATCGTACTGGGCTCCCAGAGCGGGAACCTGAACGCTCAGCTTGTTACCACACCGAAAATACAGCGCCTGCACCGAAGCCGACTGAATCTGCATAACGGGCTTCGATACGGTGTAAGGTACCGTTACTTTAAAGGTAGTATCGCGGCCGTTCTGCTTGAAGCGAATCGTACCGGTCCAGGAAGCCTTGGCATTGCCATCCTTATCGAAGGACCCCGGGCGAGCCGTGAATTCGATTTTGCCTTTGCCATCCGGACCCACCGACAGGGGCGAACCGTTCAGCGTCATGCTCGGGTTGAGACCAGTTGCCGAAGCAGTCAGAAAAAGCTCTGCCTTGTATTTGGTACCGGCAGCTACCGTGTTCGACTCAGCGCTGGCAAATGCCCCGATTTTATCGAAAACGATGATTTCACCCCCTACTTTCTGCGAAAGCATGCTCAGTGCATCAGACTCGTACTTCAGCACTTCGGCTTCTTTCTGCGAAAGAATTGCCAGCGCAGCTACTACCGGCGTATTTTCAAAGTTCAGCTGAGCAAAATTCTTGCTCTTCTGCTCCTTGTCAACCACCATCGGATCCTGATTGGCGTCGAGGGCCAACGGAGAAACCCCTGGGATGATGCCTTTGATGTATTCCGAGTACTTATTCAGTTCGCCTTTCATCTTGTAGCCTTCACCGTTCTTGCTGGCACCCAGCATGAGTTCTGCTACTTTGTCTTCGGCGCTCATGTTTTTGAATTCATTCTTGCCCTTGTTCTCCGTTTTGGTCAGCAACTGCTCGCGAACCCCAGCCAGATAGGCAATCATTTCCTTCGTACGCACCCGTACTTCTTCGCTCTGCTTCAGCACAGCCATGTCTTTAGGCAAATTGTGGTTTTTATCCACTTGTGCCTTGATACCCTTTACGGTTCCATCATTCGCCTTCGATACTTTTCCGTTGATGGAGGAAAGGCTGTCGTCGAGGAATTTGAACTTGAGTAGAATTGCTGAGTTTACCTGTAGGGCCAGAAGAGCGGTGAGTACCAGGTACATCATCCCGATCATCTTCTGCCGTGGAGTCTCTTTACCTCCCGCCATCGTGTCTACCTGTTACTATACTAGTGAAATTGGATCTGAAACTATGCGGTTTGCCAGCCTTAGCTGGTAGCGCGCATAGCATTCAGCATGTTGCCGTACACCCGGTTCAACGAGGTGAGGTTGGTGGTCAGGCCGGTTACTTCCTGCTTGAACTGCTCGGTTTCCTTACCGGCTTCCGTCAGGTTCTCCATGGCTTGCGCCAGCGTACCGTAGAACTTGTTCATCGACTTGAGGTGCGTATTGGCATCCTGCAACTCCATTTCGTACACGGCGTTCAGCGCGCCCAGGTTCTTGGTCACGTTCTGCACCTGTATGTGGTAGTCACGGGCATCATTAGAGGCATCAGCCATGGCCGACATGGCCTGCACCGTGCTGGAGTACGATTCGTTGATACGCTCCAGCGACTGAGCAGCCGTGCGCACTTTGGTCGTGTACTCTTCCGTAGCGTTGGTCGCGTCACCCAGCGAAGACAGTTGCTGGGTGGTAGTGCTCAGGCGGTTCAGGCCCTGGCCCAGCGAAGCAATGGCCTCAGGCGTTACGTTAGCATCCTTCAGCATATCGTCGAGCTTGCGCGTCAGACCGGTGCCGTTGTTCTCTTGCAGGAAGCTAGGGTTGCCGGTGGAAGGATCGTACCCTTCGCTCAACTCCGGGTATACCAGCGACCAATCAACTTCCTTGGAAGTAGGCTGAAACGCACTCAGAAAGAAGATCAGTGCTTCCGTGCCCAAGCCCACAATCAGCATTTCGCTGGCACCATCCCAGTGCTGAATTTTGAACAACGCGCCCACAATTACGACTGCCGCTCCGATGCCGTAAATTTTGGGCATCAGTACATCATACAGAAAACTACCGCCTTTAGCTGCCATGTGATTTTGGTGTTGGAAAAAACTTGTTATGGTAAAATTTAGAAAAGTTGCGAAAGGGCAATGGTTCAGTTTTTTTCACTGCGACAAAGCCTCTTTGCTTGCTATTTATTGCCCGCTGCCGGAGCCAATCTGGATCATGGCCGTGCGGAAGCCAATGTAGGAGCGGGCCGAGTCCTGGTATTCGAAGTTGCGGGTCCCGGTTTCCAGGAAGTAGGCAATGTCTTTCCAGGAGCCGCCCCGCACTACTTTGCGAGGTTCATTATCGTCGGGGTTGGTCGGGTTCATGTCCCACACCACCGGCACGGAGGCTTCCATGTAGGCATCATCACACCACTCCGAAACGTTGCCTGACATATCGTACAGGCCGAAGTCGTTGGGGAAGAACTGTCCGACCGGAGCCGTGTAAGCATATCCATCGGAGGCGTAGTCGCCCCGGCCAGGCTTGAAGTTGGCCAGCATGCATCCTTTCGAGTTACGCAGGTAAGGGCCGCCCCAAGGGTAGGTGGCCAGGTCGCGCCCCCCACGGGCGGCATACTCCCACTCGGCTTCCGAGGGCAGGCGGAAGTTTGGCGTTGGTGCCAGGCCCACTTCCTCATTGGCCGCGTTCTTGTTTTTGGTGCGCCAGTTGCAGAAGTATTTGGCGGCAAACCAATCCACGCCCACTACCGGATAGTCATCGAAAGCCGGATGTGTGTAGTAGTACTCCATCAGCGGGTCGCCCATGTGGTACGTGAAGTCGCGCACCCAGACCGTCGTATCGGGGTAGAGTTCCGTCATCACGTATTCCTCGCCCAGCACGTCAATCGAGTCCTGCCGGATGGCATTCATGAACTGCCGGTACTCGTTGTTGGTAATTTCCGTTTCGTCCATGTAAAAGCCGGCAATGGTTACCTGCTTGTTCATGTTGACCATGGAAGCCGAAATGTCCTGATCGGTCTGGCCCATGTGAAAGGTTCCACCAGGGCAGGGCACCATCCCGTAGGGGACCTCCTGCGGGTTGAACTCCGGACGGTCCTCTGCCCCAACCAGGTCACCCTGCGGTCCTTTACCAAAACCACAGCCCCCCAAGATGAGCGTCGAGAAAGCGACGAGAGGCAGTATGAGAAACTTGTTCATGTGAGAAAGAAAAAGGCGGTCGAGGCGACGATACCCAAAGATTACAATTTTTCGGGCTGGCAAATCTAACGAATCATCCGTTCGTACGCAAGCCGTACGGTCAATGCACTGCATTTGTCTACGAACTAATGAATACGCCGGTTAAACAATGGTAGGCAGCAAGTTAGTGGTTGCCCTCTTCGACTGATTGGCGGCAGAAAGAAGCAAAATGATTTACGAATACCGAAAGGCCCTTTTTAGAAGCTATAGCGCGGTGTACGGACAGCTGGACGAACCGTAAGCCCCGGTTTGGGCAGGCGATAACCCAGCATGATTTCAAACGAACTGAAAGCCTTGGCGTCTTTCCCGAATGCAATTACGTCATAGGCTAATCCCAACCTGACCGCGTTGTCTTTGGCGAAGCTGAGTCCCCCCAATACCGTGACCGCATCTTCCGAACGATAACCCAAACCACCCCAGAATCGGTCGTCGAAAGTAGCGCGCGCGCCCAGTTCGTAAGAACTGTTACGCACTGAGAATTTACCACTATCTCCAAATTTTCCCGGCAACACCATCTTCACGATGCCCGTTGACGTGAGGACAACGGAAGATGAAAGAGCAATGTTGTAACCGCCCGTCAGATAGGCGTGATTCTCAATCAAATATTGAGCCGAAGCGCCACTGGCGGCAACCTGGCTGTTGAATTTGTAAGTTGAGCGCAATAGATTATTAGCACTCAGGCCCATGTAAAACTTAGGTGCCTCATACCAGAGGCCGGCACCCATGTCCAGCTTTCTATCTGAGCCGTTGTTCGGCACGAAGCTATCGTCCGGATCATTGGCCCGAAATCCGCCTTCGTAAATATTGTTGAATATCCCCTGCACGCCCAAGCCTAATTTGCCCTCTCCCAGACGCAGATGACGGGAGTACGACAGCTGGGCGTTTGTTGTGCTGAGCTGGGCAATTTGGTCCCGGTAAACGCTGATTCCCAAGCCCCCGGCCAACACGGGAACCGGAATAGAGACTGTAATGGAAGCCGTATTAGGCGAACCGCCGTCGTCGAAAGTAGCTTTGTAGCCGAAGTACTGCGAGCGGCCAATTCCCGTGATTTCGCCGTAGCCCTTGATGCCCGCGTATGCTGGGTTCAGGTTCATCCCGTTGAACCCGTACTGGCTGAATTGAGGCTGCTGCTGGGCAGCGACTTTTCCGGCTAGTAAAAACAGACAGGCACAGAATAAATAGTTCTTCATAGTAATTCAGCAAGAAGCCGGGGCCTGCGGAAGGCGCAGACCAGCGTTTTCAAATGTAACGAAAAAACCGCCCCAACCCATTCCCGGAATATACAAAAGAAGAGCAACCGTTGCTGCTCTTCTTTTCCTATAAATCAACTAGCTTATTTGCTGTTCTTCTTCTCTTTAACTACCTCCGCTCCGTGGTGCATCCGAATGTAGGCCTCAATGGCTCCGGTCATGGAGGGAGCATTTGGCTGCGGAGCCTCAATGTCGAGAAACAAGCCGGCATCGAGCACCGCTTTGGCCGTAGTGGGACCAAAAGCAGCAATCCGGGTGTTGTTCTGCACGAACTCCGGGAAGTTGATGAACAACGAGCTGATTCCGGAAGGGCTGAAAAAGGCGATACAGTCGTATTTCACGTCCGTCAGATCCGACAGGTCGCTGGCTACGGTGCGGTAAATGACTGCCTCAGTGAACTTGAACTTGTTGGCCCGCATAAACTCCGGAATGTCATCTTTGCGAATGTCGGAGCAGGGGTAAAGAAACTTCTCCCCCTTGTGCTTCTTGATAACGTCGAAGAGGTCGGTGGCGGTGCGCTGGCCCACGAAGAGCTTGCGCTTGCGCAGCACAATGTATTTTTGGAGGTAGTTGGCCGTTTGCTCCGAAATACAGAAATACTTCATTTCGGCCGGCATTTCTACCTTCGACTCCTGGCAAATGCGGAAGAAATGGTCGACGGCATTGCGACTGGTGAAGATGATGGCCGTATGCTCCAGAATATTGACCTTCTCCTTTCGAAAGTCCTTGTAGGCAACCGGCTGCACTTCAATGAACTCGCGGAAATCTACTTTGATACCATACTTTTCCGCGATGGAAAAATACGGGGAGACGTCACTGGTCGGCTTAGGCTGGCTGACCAGAATGGTGGCAATTCGCTGGGCGTGACGGCCTGTCCCCGGTTGGTCTTTGTTCTCGGCCATAGGGTAGAAAAGGTAAAGCTAAAGCAATAAGGAGCCGTTACGAGCAGTGGTAGGTGGGAGCCGCCAGCGCAAGTGGTCAGAAGGTAAAAACAATCAGTTTGAGCAGAATGACCAGCGGAATCACTTCTGTGGCGCAAAGGTACGAAAACAAATGCAAATTCAGTAGGGACGTTTTATGATGTAACGTGCGGCCGACCCGCCAGACCGTACCAATCAACAGCAAGGAAACCACCCCGTTGGAAACCCAGAGCACCGTTTCAGGCAAACGCTGATTCAGGCCCAGGTACAGCAGCATTACGACGGGCAAAAACAGGCCCATGAACAAGATGGTGCGAATGAATTCCCGGTACTGAAGCGTGACCAGTTCGGTTACGTCGAAGATGTAGCCCATCAGCTCCAGGAACAGGTACTTGCCCAGTACGAATCCCGCTACCAGTGCAGTATACACAAGCACTTTCACCACAATGGCCGACTCAGCTACATCGAAGAGCCGCCGCAGAATCACGATGCTCTGGATATTGGTATGGATGGCTACCAGTAGCAGCGCAAACGAAAGGGCGAAAAGCAGGACTAGTGCTAAGTTCAGCCAGGTTAAGGTGGGCTTGATCAGAAAGTCCTGTTCGGCGCTGGCCTTGCCCCACAAGCCATCGAGCTGGTAAATGCGGGTGAACCCGGGCTGGTAGGTGGCCCGCAACCCTCCGTAACACAACCCTAGCAGCAGCAGAAAGCAGACGAAGACATTCTGACCTTGGTGGCCGCGGGGGCGCGGCTGGGCCAGCAACGGGGCCGGATTGGCAGTTCCTTCGGTCCTTCGGGCCACTACCGGCTGCGCATTCGTGAAGGACGCCAGGTTCGGAATAGCCTCGGGATGCCACACGCACAGCAGGTGCGGGCCAGCCGCACTGCCAGCCGGCAGCAGGGCAGCCAGGTCCACGGTGTAGGAATCCGGGGTGCTGGTGGTGAAGACGAGGCGATTATCGAGAAAGAGACTGAGTTTCTCGCGGGCTGTGAAGCTGATGAGCAGCGGCTTGCCGGGCCGGATGGACAGCCATTGGTAGTAGGCGTGCGCGGGGGCGTGATAATCTGGCAAGTAAAGCACAAGGCGGTTGCGCGCCTCATCGTGAATCAGCCAGTCAGTGGTGAGGCCGGCCCGGGGTGCGGGCGGCAGGGGGCGGTATTCGGCAGCACACGCGGCCCCGCAAGCCAGCCAAACCAGCCCAAGCCAGACGATACCGAGAAAAAACTGCCGCAAACGCACCCGATCAGAGTTGATTAGGAGGCCACGCGCTGCCGCTCGGCCCGACTATGATAAACCCCCAGAAAGACGCTCAGCAGCAAGGACAGCACCACCAGCATCACGATGAGCATGATGTTGCCGAGGTAGGCAAAGTTGATGACCAGCAGAATAACCACTACGTTCAGCAAACCCAGCAGAATGACGGTACTGATTTGCTGGAAACCCATGGCCAGAATGCGGTGATGCACGTGGTTTTTATCGGGAGAAAACGGCGAGCGGCCGGCCATCATACGCACGATGAATACGCGGAGCGTATCGAACAAGGGCACGAACAGGATGCCCACGGCCACCGATGGCGCGGCTGAAGCGAAGGGCTGACCTACCTTCAGTCCCATTTCGATGAACTGAATCGTGAGAATGGAGACGATAAACCCGCACACCAGCGAGCCGGTATCGCCCATGAAAATACTGGCTTTGTGGAAGTTGTAGCGCAAAAACCCCAGAATACCACCTACTACGCACACCGAGACGAAAGCGTAGTTCTGAAAATCGGGGCCACCATACTGGTAGAAATAGTAGCCGTAGGTGCTCACGATGATGAGCACGATGGAGCCGGCCAACCCGTCTAAGCCGTCAATCAGGTTGATGGCGTTGGTGATGCCCACAATGGCGAAGAAGGTAAACGCGTAGCTGACGCCAACGGGCAACTCCTCAATCCCTAGAATACCCTGGAAACTCGTAATCCGCACGTCGGCCATAATCATGACGACGCCCGTGGCCAGTAGCTGGCCCACGAATTTTTTGGCTACCGAAATACTCACCAGATCATCTTTCAGACCTACGAAAAACAGCACGATGCATCCGGCCAGCAACTGCTGCACCCCGTTGTTGAGGGGCGCAAAAATGGTGAGGGCCGACATGAAGCCCGCGAATACCGCAACGCCACCCAGGCGGGGCGTCAGCGACTCATGCACGGTCCGCACGTTGGGCGTGTCGAGCATGTTTTTCAGGTGGGCGATGTAGATGATGGACGGCACGGCGAACAACGCCACCAGAAACGCCCAAAGGGAGGACAGACCCAACTGAATTCCGAGTGCATTCATTGCGGTTCGGCTCTGGTAAGAAGCGCGTCCCGACCTGAGACGCGCAATGGAAAGACAAAGATACGGTTAGCCATGCAGTACGCCGGGCTGCTGATCGAGCAGCGCAATGGGCGTAAGCTTATCGGTGGCAATGGAGCCGGGCTCAAAGACGAACTTCTTATCGAAGACTTGGCTTCCGATGTAGTAGCTCACCCAGTACTGGTTGTAGAGGTGGAACAGGGCCGGGTCGAGGGGCTCAACGGCAGCCACGGCCTGGGGAGGCACCTCGGGCAGCACGTGGCGCAGGGTGGAGGTGCGGATGGTTTCGCCCTCGGGGCCAGGACCATAACCGTTGGAGCTGATGATGACGTTTTGCAGCACCTCCTCGTTCATGTTGAGCAGATATACCTGCCAACCCGGCTGCTCACCAGCTACCGGCACCATCGAATCGGGTACTACGGCAATAGAAACCCCTTCTACGGGGCGGAACGTAATGTCTTTTTTCATGAGGCAGATTCATTGACCAGCCCGGCTCCGAACAAGCGGGCCAGGTGTGGAACCAGGCGGTCCTGGACTTCGGCTACCGACACCGCCCGCCCCAGTTCCTGTTGCAGGGAGGTGACGGCCTTATCGGTGATGCCGCAGGGCACAATGTGGCCGAAATAGGCCAAGTCGGTGTTGATGTTGAGGGCGAAACCGTGCATAGTCACCCAGCGGCTGCACTTCACTCCCAGGGCACAGATTTTCCGCGGGTTGGGGTCGCCGTCTTCAAAATCGAGCCAAACTCCGGTGAGCCCGGCAATGCGGCCGGCTCTTACGTCGTAATCCGCCAGAGTATGGATGACCGCTTCTTCCAGCAGGCGCAGGTACTGGTGAATGTCGGTAAAAAAATTATCGAGGTCGAAAATAGGGTAGCCCACCAACTGACCCGGGCCGTGGTAGGTAATGTCGCCGCCGCGGTTGATGCGGTGAAAAGTGGCTCCGTGACCGGCCAACTCGGCTTCGGTCAGCAGCAGGTGTTCCGGCTTACCACTCTTGCCCAGCGTGTACACGTGCGGATGCTGGCACAGCAACAAGTAATTGGGAGTTGCGCTTACCGGCGCGCCGGCCTCCTGGGCCTGCCGGTTACGGGTTTTGACAGCCAGCGTCTGGGCCAATAGCTGCTCCTGCAAATCCCAGGCTTGCTGATACGCTACCAGTCCCAGCCGCCGGACTACTACCTCCCGGTTCTGGCTGGCCGGGACAGCGGCCGGACCTGGCGGACGGGAATCCGTTGGTACAGGGCTTACGCAGGCAGAATACTGGGTCATGGGCAAGGCTGATTTAGCTGAAACGGCACACCAGGAGCTATTGCTTCGGGCTGTTTTGCCGGCCAAAGGCGACACTAGCATTCAGCAATTTAGCCATTTCGGGCGGACCATATCACGCTTTGCGCTCCGTTTCAGGCCGCCGCCGGCCCGGAAACCCGACATCGGGAAGCCGGTGGCGCGTAAAACGCCCAAAGGTACTAGATTTCGCTCCAATCTGGTCCTGCCACTGGCGCTCAATCGTGCGCCGAAGCTTGGCGGGTACCTTCCCGCTCACCCTCTTCCTGCCTCGCCCATGTCGTCCTCATCTGCCCACCAGCTCGGCCGCGCGGGCGAAGCCGCAGCCCTGGAGTACCTGCTGGCCCGCGGCTATGAACTGCTGCACCGCAACTACCGCTACCGCCGGGCCGAGGTAGACCTGATTATGCAGCTGGGTCCGGCCTTGCTGGTATTCGTGGAGGTGAAAGCACGTTCCTCGGCGCACTACGGCTACCCCGAGGAGTTCGTGACCGAGCGCAAGCGCCAGTTGCTGCGCCTCGCCGCCGAGCACTTGCAGGAAACCCTGAACTGGACCGGCGACATCCGCTTCGACATCCTGGCCCTGACCGCCACCGCCACCGGCCTGCGCGTGGAGCATTTCGAGGACGCTTTTTTTTGAGCACATGAGCCGGACAGCTGTGATGCGCGACCGGTCTTTCTGCACGTAGTGCGAAACGCAGTGTAAGCACGAAGCCCCTGACGCGCGCATCAGGGGCTTCGGAATGATAACTGCCCTGAATTTACACGAAAGCAGACCGCACGCATCCATTCAGGCATTTACTCACTGAGAGCCGGGGCGGCTCTTGTCGGGCTGGCCGCGGTTGTCGAGCTTGTCTTTCTCGTAGATGAGCACGCCGTTGCGGTTGTACTCTTTCACCAGCACGGGCTCCTTCAGCTCGGGGTCGAAGCCCGACTCGCCGTACTGGTACACGTAATGGCGGCGGTCCTTGGTGCTGCGGAAGCCCCAGTAGTTCACCCATTCCCCTACCCGCTTGCCATTCTCGAACTGGCCTTCCCACTCGCGCTTGCCATTCTCCAGGTAGCGGGCGTAGTCGCCTTCCAGCTCGCCATTGAGGTAAGGTACTATTTCCTTTACCTGCTTGCGGGAAGCGTCGTAGTACGTGATGTTGGCATCACGCGGAAAGCCCAGGTCGTAGTGAATCTTGGAAATCAGCACGTTGTCGCCCGTAAACCGCTCCCAGCGCAGGTGGCGGGTACCGAGGGAAAAGTAGCCGGTTTCAATCACTTTGCCGCCCTGCATTTTCTTGTACGGGCCATGCAGCACCTTGTCAGCGGCGGGGTCGAGTTCGGCGCTAGCCTTGAATATTTTGCGCTTCCGGGGGTTGAAGTAGTAGCGGGCGGGCGCAAAAGGATTGGGCTGCTGGAAATTTTTGAGGTAGTAAAACACCTCAATTACCTGTCGCTTACCCTTGGGTCCCGATTTGGTATAGCCCTTTTTAATTGGCTCCCCCAGGAAAACGTTCTTCTTTTTCTTGGGCTTGCGCTGGGCAGCTTTCTCCTTGGCTTTGGCCGCGCGCTCCTGCTCCTTGGTCATCGTCACGCGCTTGGCCACCAACGACGGCGTGCCGGTAGTATCCGACGTGGTTATGAGCGTATCGGCCCCGGCCGTCAGCAGGCCCGGCGGCTCGGGGCGGCTGTTGAAGGAAACCGTTTTGGGGGAGCAGGCCCCCGCCAGCAGCAATACCACCGGCAGGACATACAAACGAAACAGACGCATTATGGAGACAGACAGAGATTCGGAGCAACTAACGTAAAGATAAAGGGATTTAGTACCCGACCGACCGATAAACCTAACCGAAGTTGCGCCCGGGTACCAGGCAACCGCCGCTGTCAGGGGTACCCGCGCCGCATGCACCAGCGGCATTGGCCCACTGCCCGGCACTACCCCCTATCTTACGGCTCGCCAGTCAGGGCCAAAACAAAACCCCGACGACCAGAGCCGCCAGGGTTTTGTACTCCTTAAAACTTTATAGACTTTCTAACGCTACCCAGCGGCCAGCAAGTCGGCGCTACGCTTCACAAAAGCCGTCAGGGCCTCGCCCTTTAGCATTCCCTGCGCCAGCAGAGCCAGATCGAAGGCCTGGCGGGCCAGCTTGCCACCCTCCTCGCCTTCGGCACCAAGTACGCGCTGGGTGATGGGATGATTGGCATTCACGCTCACGGTATAGCTGTCGGGCAAAGAGCCGAACATCTGCATTCCCCCACCCCCGCCAGTGCGCTGCATGTCTTTCATGCGGCGCATGAACTCGGGCAGCGTAATAACAACGGGCGCATCCTGGGGCGACAGGGCTTCCACCTGCACGTGCATCTGCTCGTTGCTGATGGCCTGCTTGAACACGTCGGTCAGGCGGGTTTTGTCGTCGTCGCTGAGCACGCTTTCCGGGGCGTCATCCTTTTCGATAAGCTTGCCCACCGTATCGGCATCTACGCGCTTAAAGGTGGTCTTCTCCAGTTTCTGCTCCATCTGCCCGATGAAGTGCGAATCGAGCGGACCGCTGAGGTCAAGCACATCGTAGCCACGGTCCTGGGCAGCCTGCACGAAGCTGTGCTGGGCCTCGGCGTCGGTAGTGTAGAGCACCACCGTCTGCTCACTCTTGTCCTGCTGGTTGGCCTGCACGAACTCCTGGTACTCGGGCAGGGTGAAGGCCTTGCCGGCCACGTTCTGCACCAGCACGAAATCCTTGGCCTTCTCGTAGAACTTCTCGTCCGAGAGCATGCCGTATTTCACGAACAGGCCGATGTCACTCCATTTCTGCTCGTAGCCTTCCCGGTCTTTGCGGAAAAGCTCAGCCAGCTTATCGGCTACTTTTTTGGTGATGTACTGGTTGATTTTGCGCACCGCACCATCGGCCTGCAAAAAGCTGCGGCTCACGTTGAGCGGAATATCGGGCGAGTCAATCACGCCGTGCAGCAGCATCAAAAACTCGGGCACTACGTCCTTCACCTCATCGGTAATGAAGACCTGACGCGAGTAGAGTTGGATTTTGTTGCGCTGGAGCTGCAACTCATCCTTCACCTTCGGGAAATACAGGATTCCGGTCAGGTTGAAGGGGTAATCCACGTTGAGGTGAATCCAGAACAGAGGCGGCTCCGAAAACGGATAGAGCTCCTGGTAGAAGTTCACGTAGTCCTCGTCGGTGAGTTCGGCCGGCTGCTTGGTCCAGATGGGCTTGGTCTGGTTGATGACCTCGCCCTCGAACTCGATTTCAACGGGCAGAAACTTGCAGTATTTGGTCAGAATGCCCTTTAGGCGGGCTTCCTCCAGAAACTCGTCGGAGTCGTCGGCCACGTGCAGCACCACATCGGTGCCGCGCTCGGCCTTGGCGTGCTCACCTTCAGTTTCTTCGAGCGTAAACTCGGTGCTGCCGTCGCAGGTCCAGTGAGCCGTGGGGGTACCCTCCTGGTGCGACTTCGACCAGATTTCGACTTCCTTGGCCACCATGAAGGCCGAGTAGAACCCCAACCCGAACTGGCCGATGATCTGGTCTTTGGCCTGGGCATCGGTTTCCTTGTATTTCTCCACGAACTCGGTGGCTCCGGAGAAAGCAATCTGGTTGATGTACTTCTTAATTTCTTCGGCACTCATACCCAGGCCGTGGTCGGAAACCGTGATTTTGCGGGCTTCCTTGTCCACGGTCACGCGCACCTTCAACTCGCCTAACTCGCCTTTAAACTCCCCTTGCCGGGCCAGACTTTGCAGCTTCTGGGTGGCGTCTACCGCGTTGCTCACCAACTCCCGCAGAAAAATCTCGTGGTCGGAGTAGAGGAACTTCTTGATGATGGGGAAGATATTCTCGGTATGAATCGAGATGCTACCTTTCTCTTGCATAACAGGATCAGAAAGAGTGAATGAAAACAAAACCAGACGATTTGCCAGTCCGCGAACCCACGAATCGTGCTGGCGGCCTCGTTTCAAACCCTGTTCCACTTCATGGGCGGCTGCCAGTTTGACAGCGCAATCCATTTTCGCCAATCCCCCCGTAGCTGAGTGTACGTTTTGATAAGGCCTTCTCTTACAGCTACTCCTATGACCAATTACTCTTATTTCCGGCCGGCCGATTTAAGCGCTTTGCTCACGCTGGAACAACGATTCAACGTTATTGCCCGCCGGTTGCTCCTGCACCTTCTCCTGAGTCTGACGGGGTTACTGACCGGCAGTGTGCTGCTGGCTCAGGGCGTTGGGCTTTTTGCGGGGCTGCTGCTGCTGGTTCTGAGCGTGGGGCTGGCCTTGTGGAGTAGCCAGCGCTACCGCTTCGAGCGGGAGCATCTGTGGGTGGCGGTAGTCCGGCTGGCCGAACCTGCAACTCCGCGCCTGTTCTAGGCCACGGCCGAAGCCGTTGGCCTAGCCACTTGGGGGGCCTTGAATGAAGGTTTATGGGTGTTGACCACCTGCTGGAGCCAGTCGAGAGCGGTAGCCGCGTCGTCGAATATCTGCACCTCGAAGGCCGGCGGGATTCCGCGGGCATCGAGCAAGGTTTGGTGCTGCCATTGCGATTTCAGTACCAGGGCCAGATGCCGTAGCGGCAGGGCAGCCACCCGGGGCAGGTAGTGGTATTCCAGCCAGTGCTGATCCAACAGCAGGTCAGGCATGTCCTGAAGGTCCAGCAGCCACGCGCCCACGCCCTGTTGCTGCACCACACCCAACAGATGTTCCAGGGCCGGCGAGGCCCGATGAATGGAGGCCAGCGCCTGCCAATGCGTGCATACTATCTGGGCCGATTGCTCGTACCGGATCAGGAATTCGCTCCCGCTTCTTTTCTGCTGTTGCTCCACCACCTTACGCATGTATCACCGCCCCGTTTAATCTTCTATATCGTTCGCTCAGAGTACAATATTACGGACTACGGGGCAGTGATTACCCCACCAACTCGGCCAACGACGGCAATGAGTCGCTCAACCCAGCCATGCGACTGTCGAAGCGGGGGCGGAAAGCTCAGGGGTTCATCATGGCAGCCTGCGGGGTACCCGAGCGGGAAGCGTGCCGGTTATCCCACTCGGGCAGGGCCTGCTGCCATTCGTTTTCCATCCGCCCGGCCACCAGGGCGGAGGGCGTCAGCCAATCGAGGGCGGCGGGGATGTCGGAAAAGAACTGCACGTTGGCCCGGGGCTGAGGGCGGCCTTCGACCAGCAAGGCTTCTACGACCAATTGGTTGTGCAGATTGATGGGCAGCACCAGCGCCAGCGTCCGGATGGGCAGGGCCTTGAACCGGGGCAACCAGGTTTCACTCAGCCAGGCCTGCTCATCGGTATTGACCAAGGGCAGATTGGACACGTCGGCCAGCCAGCGCCGAACCTGATACTGCTGCGAGTAGGCCAGGAGCCGCTCGAAAGCGGCTGGAATTCCGGCCGTATGCATCGGCCCGGCCCAGTCCCAACGCAGTAATCGGAGAGTGGGCTCCAGCTGAACCTGAAGCGAATCGAAAGCGCAAACCATTTCTAAAACACAAAATCAATCGGTTTATTTGATTGACAGGCACTAAAGTAGGCAATACGCTTGCAGAATAATACAAATTTCGCTTACCCTTCCTATTAGCTCGCTCAAGCCCCACATTCCGTCGCCCGACAGTTTCGGCTCCTTTCCGGGTACGACAGAACCGGGTTGCCGGACGCAGGCTGCGGGGCCGGGACCTGAGTGCCGTCAGCAAAGCCGGCCCGGCCGTTAGCGCAACGCGTTCTTCTGGCTACTGCCGCCTAGCATCAGACAAATAAGGCTTCTGCATGGCCGGAACCGGCAGTTTTGGGCAGGGGCCGCAGGCTGGCCGCCAACCGCCGCAACAACTTAAGGGTCATGTTTTTCATCTCGCTAACACCATGGTTTATCGCCGGCAAAGGTCGGTCGGAACCGTTACGCTACAATGTTGCCGGCATTACGCTTTCGTGATGAAGACTTTCTGATACCCGCAGTATTGTGGCCGGATTTTTCCGCGTACATTTGCGTCCACACGACACATTGTTGCAAATGCGCACCCTTCGAACCCGGCTGGCCTTCGTGCTGCTCCTGTGCTTTGCACGGGTGCTGCTGCCCGATACGTGGGTGCTGGCCCTGCACGCGCACGCGCACACAAATGCGCACACGGTGGAAGGAGCAGTGCCGACTGCCGGCACCGCCCGTTCGAAGGCCCAGCTCAGCGCCCGGCACCAGCATTGCACGGTCGACCATTTTTATGATGCGGCCTTCCAGCCCTCGGCACCGCTGCACTTATCGGTTCGGTTGGCGCTACCCGAAGCGGCACTTTCCTGGGCGGCGCAGTCGGTCTGGCATTCCGCTACCCGCGCTACCGCCGACCTGCGCGGGCCGCCCCGGGTGGCATAAGCATTGCCCAACGGAGCCATTGGCTTCCCCCCAAAACGGAGTAATGGCCGGGCTACGGCCCTACGTTGGCGGCTAATGCCATGAAGCCTGGGTTAGACTGCCGTCTGCGCCCATGCTTGCCCGGTTAGGTATGGCGGGCCGTCGGGTAGCGTGCCTTCAGTCCCTGCTCCTTCTTTTTTCTGACTCATTGGCCGCGTGGCGAACCTGCCGCTCATGGCTGCGCGCTTTTCTCCCGTTTGGTTGTGGAGATATTCCGGAGAAACCCTGGTTACTGACCAGGGTCTTCTTTTCCGGATGCGGGCAGCCTACTGGCCTGTTTCGCGCTTTTTTGCCGCCTCTTCCTGCTATTTCCATGTTTCGTTCTCTATTTGCCGCCGGCCTGCTGCTGAGCGCCGGCGCGGCCGTGGCTCAGACCACTGAGCCCGCACCCGCAGCCTCGCGGGCAGTTGCCGCCGTAACGGGCCGCGTAACCGATGCCGCCACCGGCGAGGCCCTGCCCGGGGCTACCATCTTTTTTCCCGACCTCCGGCAGGCCACGGCCGCCGACGAGCAGGGCCGCTTCAGCTTTGCCAACCTACCCAAGGGGCGGTTTCTGATGCAGGTGCGCTTCGTGGGCTACTCCACCGTGGCCCGGGTGGTAGATACGGGCGCGGGCGCCTCGCTCGACGTGGACCTGGACCCGGCGGCCACCGAAATCGGGCAGGTGGTGGTCACGGGCGTGTCGGCCAGCACCGAGTTGCGCCGCTCGCCCATCCCGATCAACGTGGTCGACCAGACCCGGCTGCGGCAGACCTCGGCCACCAATGCCGTGGACGCCATTGCCCACACGCCCGGCCTGAGCCAGCTTACCACCGGGGCCGCCATCGGCAAGCCCGTTATCCGGGGGCTGGGGTCCAACCGCATCATCACCCTGAACAACGGGGCCAAGCAGGAGGGCCAGCAGTGGGGCGACGAGCACGGCATCGAAATCGACGAATTCAGCATCGATCGGGCCGAAATCATCAAGGGGCCGGGCTCGCTACTGTACGGCTCCGATGGGCTGGCGGGCGTCATCAACTTTCTGCCCGCCGACCCGGTAGCCGACGGCCGGATTCTGGGTGCGGTGGCGGCTACCTACCAAACCAACAACCGCCAACAGGGCTACTCGCTCTGGAACGCAGGCAACCTGAGCGGCCTTAACTGGCAGGTGCGCGGCTCGGGCAAGGTGGCCGGCGACTACCGCAACAAGTACGACGGCCGGGTGTACAACTCCGGGTTTCGAGAGCTGGACGGCAACGGCTACGTGGGCCTCAACAAAAGCTGGGGCTACTCCCACCTCACCTTCAACAGTTTCAACCAGATTCTGGGCCTGATTGAGGGCGAACGGGACTCCACCTCAGGCCAGTTTTTGCGCACCAACAGTCTGGGTGAGGAGGCAGTAGTGCCGCGCAACGGCTTTTCGGGCTACGACCTCGACGTACCCCGCCAGCAAATCAACCATCTGCGCATCGGCACCGATAACAACTTTATTCTGGGCCGGCATCGTCTGACTCTGAACGTGGGCTGGCAACAGAACCTGCGCCGGGAGTTCGGCAACCCCAGGTTCTACTATGAGAAGTCGTTGTTTTTTCAGCTGCGTACCGTGGACTATGCTGCCCGCTGGTTTCTGCCCGAGCTAAACGGCTGGAACACTACGTTTGGGGTGAGCGGCATGCAGCAGGCCAACCAGAACAAGGGCGTGGAATACCTGATTCCGGCCTACCGCCTGCTCGACGGCGGCGTGTTCGGGGTCACCAAGAAGACTTTTGGCAAGCTCGACCTGAGCGGGGGCCTGCGCTACGACCTGCGCCACATTAAGGCCGATGCGCTTTACCTCAACGACGAGGAACAGCCGGTGCCGGCCGGGCAGGGCGAAACTAAGTTTGCGGGCTTCAGCAGCAACTTCCGCAACGTGAGCGGCAGCGTGGGCGGGGCTTATTCGCTGAGCGAGAAGTGGCTGATTAAGGCCAACGCAGCCCGCGGATTCCGGGCGCCCAACATTGCCGAGCTGGGCTCGAACGGCAAGCACGAGGGCACCGTGCGCTACGAAATCGGGGAGCCTGACCTGAAAGCTGAAACCAGCTTCCAGCTCGACGGCGGCCTGGCCTTCACCTCCGACCACGTGAGCCTCTCGGCCGACGTGTTTCGTAACCGCATCAGCCACTACATTTTCCCGCGTGTGCTGGGCGCGGCCGGCGGCGGCGGGGCCGATTCGCTCTCGGCGGAAGGCGACCAAGTGTTCCGCTACGGCCAGGGCGACGCGCGGCTGGCGGGCGGCGAAATCAGCCTCGACCTGCACCCCCACCCGCTGGACTGGCTGCACTTCGAGAACTCGTTTTCGATGGTGCGTGCCCGGCAGTTCGATCAGCCGGCGGGCCAGCAGAACCTGCCCTTTATTCCGGCCGACCGGCTGCAATCGGAGCTGCGGGTGAACTTTCGGAAGGTGGGCAGCTCGCGGTTGCACAACCTCTACGTCCGGGGCGCGGTGGAGCACAACTTCCAGCAACACCGCATCTTCTCGGCCTTCGACACCGAAACCCGCACGCCCGGCTATACGCTGGTGAACCTGGGCCTGGGCTCCGACGTGGTATCGGCCAAGGACCGCACCCTGTTCTCGCTCTACCTCACGCTCAACAACGTGTTCGACGTGGCCTACCAGAATCACCTGAGCCGCCTCAAGTACACGGCTGTAAACGAGGTTACCGGCCGCCAGGGCGTGTACAACATGGGCCGCAACCTGAGCGTGAAGCTCATCGTGCCGCTGTCGTTTAAGTAGCGGATTAATCAAAGGAAACTGTCATGCTGAGCGCAGGCGGAGCCGGAGCCGAAGCATGACAGTCTCCTTTGCCCCCCCCAGCCAAAACCCGCTTTCTGCTATCTTCGGGCTCCCTCCTCAGGCTCCTCCTCTATGCCCACCACTACCTCCCCGCCGGCCCGCACGACCGGCCTGCTCAGCGCCATCGTTATTGTGGCTTCGCTGGGCTATTTCGTCGATATCTACGACCTGATTCTGTTCAGCATCGTGCGGGTCGAGAGCCTCAACGACCTGGGCATCACGGCCAAGGAAGCCGTGACCACCCAGGGGCTCTACCTTATCAATATGCAGATGGGCGGCATGCTGGTTGGGGGCGTGCTCTGGGGCGTGCTGGGCGATAAGCGCGGCCGTTTATCGGTGCTCTTCGGCTCGATTCTGATTTACTCGCTGGCCAACATCGCCAACGGCTTCGTGCAGACGCTGGAGCAGTACGCCTGGCTGCGGCTGATTGCGGGCGTGGGCCTGGCCGGCGAGCTGGGCGCGGGCATTACGCTGGTGGCCGAAACGCTGCCCAAGGAAAAGCGCGGCTACGGCACCATGATTGTGGCTACCGTGGGCGTGAGCGGGGCCATGCTGGCTTACTGGGTAGGGCAGCAGTTCGGGTGGCGCAACGCCTATTTCGTGGGCGGCGGCCTCGGGCTGGCCCTGCTGGCGCTACGGGCGGGTGTGTTCGAATCGGGCCTGTTCCAGCAAACCAGGAATACGGGCGTCGAGCGGGGCAACTTCTTCGCCCTGTTCAGCAACGGGCCGCGGTTGGTGCGCTACCTCAAGTGTTTGCTCATCGGCGTGCCGCTCTGGTTCGTGGTGGGCATTCTCATTACGCTGGCCCCCGAATTTGGGGAGGCGCTGGGCCTGAGTGGCCCCGTAACGGCCGGGCTGGGTGTATTCTGGAGCTACTTCGGACTCGTGTTCGGCGACTTTGCCAGCGGTACCCTAAGCCAGGTATTGCGCAGCCGCAACCGGGCCTTGCAGCTGTTTCTGGGTTTCTGCGCCCTCATGGTGGGCGTATACCTGTTCGGCATTCGCGGGGCCACGCCCACCACATATTATGTGGTCTGCTTTATTCTGGGCTTCGCGGTGGGCTTCTGGGCCCTGTTCGTGACGGTGGCGGCCGAGCAGTTCGGCACCAACCTGCGGGCCACGGTGGCCACCACGGCACCCAACTTCTCGCGCGGCTCGGTGGTGGTGCTCGTGCCGCTGTTTCAGGCCCTGCGCGGCGAATTGGGCATTCTCAACGGGGCGGCCGTGCTGGGCCTGAGCACGCTGCTCGTGGCGTTCTGGGCCGCCAGTACGCTGCCCGAAAGCTTCGGCAAAGACCTCGACTACGTAGAAAAATAACCACCCGGCGGGCCGTTTATTTTTCGGGGATAACGTATAAGAAGGCGCCAATTTTCCTTCCGCAATTTCGTTTTTCCCATGAAAAATTTTCTCGCCCTCACCGCCCTGGCCGCCGCTCTGCTCGGCAGCACCGCCGCCCGGGCCCAGATGACCACCGCTGATTCGCTCCAGCAGCGCTCGGCGGCCGCCGAAGCCGCCCTGGCCGACCAGAAACGGCAGACCAAGGCCACCCGCTCCAGCGTGAGCGACTCCAAAGACCAGGTGCGCGACCAGAAGAACGCCATGCGCGAGCAGCAGCGCCAGCTCAAGGAGCAGAAGCTCGACCTCAAGCGCCAGAAGGACGTTGCTAAGGAGGCCCAGCGCCAGGAAAAGGCCGCCAAGGAAACCATGCGTGAAGAAAAGCGCCGGGCCAAAGAGGCCAAACGCGCCAGCAAGATGTAACTCCGGCGGCCCATTGCCCCGTATGCCCACTCAAGCTCCGGCCCCGGCCGGAGCTTTTGCGCGTTACAGTCTTTTCCATTTCCTCATTCATCCCCCTACCCGATGGCCGCTCAACCAACCAAAAACACGCTCAAATTCTACCCCTGGCACCACTTTGTGCTGCTGCCGCTGGCCCTGATTCTGGCCGGCTACGGCGTACGGCGCTACGTTGCCGTAGCGGGCGACGACACCGAAATTGCCAAGCTCTGGTTTACGGTGGCGGCCCTGGCCGTGGTGGGCCTGGGGGTGCTGCTGATGCTGCGCCAGCACTACGCCCTCACGCTCCAGGACCGCCTGCTTCGGCTGGAAGTGCGCCAACGCTACTTCGAGGTAACCGGCCAGAGCCTGCGCCCCCTCGAGAGCCAACTGGAGCTCGGCCAGATTCTGGCCCTGCGCTTCGCCGGCGACGCCGAGCTGGCCGACCTCACCCAGGCCGCCATCCGCGAAAAACTCAGCTCCAAGGACATCCAGGCCCGCATCCAGGATTTCCAGTTCGACCACATGCGGGTCTGAGGACCAGAAGATAGGGGCCTGCGGGCGTAAGACGTTGGATTTTTTGGCCAACTTTTGCGTTGCCTCCTTTCGGGCCAGTCGCCGACGGCCCTACCTTCACCCACTACCCCACGCTTGCTTACCACCCATGATTCTATACAACGTAACCACCAGCCTCGACCCGGAAATTGCGGAGCAGTGGCTGAATTACATGCGCGAAACGCACATGCCGGACGTAATGACCACCGGCTTTTTCCTCAAAAGCCAGCTCTGCCGCATGCTTGATGAAGCGGAAGGGGGCATTACCTACGCCTCCCAGTACTATTGTGTGAGCTTAGAGCAGCTCCAGGAATACCAGCGCGTAGCCGCGCCCGCGCTGGTGGCCGAGATGGACAAGCATTTCGGCGGCCGCTACGCCTCCTTCCGCACGACGCTGGAAGTGGTGGGCTGAGTGAGAAGAATGTGGCGCGGACTTCGGTCCGTAGCCCGCTAGCTTGAACTACTAAACTAGACGGCTACGGATTGAAGTCCGTGCCACATTTTTCTTACGTGAAA
This sequence comes from Hymenobacter rubripertinctus, assembly GCF_003583925.1. GTDB lineage: Bacteria > Bacteroidota > Bacteroidia > Cytophagales > Hymenobacteraceae > Hymenobacter > Hymenobacter rubripertinctus. Next base: position 125,775 of record NZ_QYCN01000004.1, read on the forward strand.
GCCTATTCCTCCCGCACGGCTGGCTCTACGGCGGGGTCGCAGTGGAATTTTTGAATTTGCTCGGCCGTGAGCGTGCCGTTGTACCACTCGGGGTCGAGGTCGGCACCCAGCTTCTTATAGAAGCCGATGGCCGGCTCGTTCCACTCCAGCACCTGCCAGCGCAGGCGGTAGGCGCCGGTATGGCGGGCTTCGGCCACCACGGCCTCGAAGAGCCGCTTGCCCAGGCCGGTGCCGCGCATGTGCTCGGTTACCACTAAGTCTTCCAGAAACAGCATCCGGCCTTTCCAGGTAGAGTAGGCCGTGTAGTAGAGCGCGATACCCACCACCGGGCCATCGGGCACTTCCAGGGCTACAAAGAAGCCGAAAATCGGTTGCGGCCCGAACCCGTCGCGCTGCATGTCGGCCAGCGTGTTCGTGACTTCCTGAGCGGCTTTTTCGTACTCGGCCAGCTCTTGAATCAGGGCCAGCACCTGCGGCAAATCGGCCTCCCGGCCCCGGCGAATAAACATAGTGGTAGGGGTGAGGAGAGAGAGAACGTCATTGCTAGCTGGCCGAGGAATCTCGCGTGCCAGAATGCGTGGACAGCGACAATCATCCGCCGCCAGTCCAAGGTAAGACCCTGAACGCGAAAAGAGCAACGGCCCGATGAGGTCGTTGCTCTTTTCGTTTTATACTGGAATTATACTGGAAGCCGTTAATTACATTACGGGCTGCATTTTTTTGATATCCTCGGTGGCATTCAGGGCGTTGATTTCGCGGGTAGCAGGATCCACCTTGCCGCCGGTTGTATCGACGGGGGCCGGGTACTCCAGGGCCTTCACCGTCACGTTCTCATCCTGTTTGTTGTCGGGGTTGCTGCACGAGGTAACGGTTAACAGCGAAGCGGCCAGCAGACCGAGCAGGGACATTTTTTTCATATCAGAAAGCAAAAAGACAAAGGTAGTTACAAGCGTTGCGGCCGCAAAGATACGGCAAATCAGTTGCCAGTTAGCAGTGTTCAGTTGCCAGGCTGCGTAATGACAACCGAACACTGCTAACTGGCAACCGAACACTGACAACTTACTTCCCAAACGGCTTCACGCCCATGTTGTAGAAGGCAAAAGACCAGATATCAGCCCATTCCTGGATCTGGAGCTTGGTGCTTTTGCCCGCGCCGTGGCCCGCGTTTACGTCTACGCGGATGAGTTGGGGGTTGGGGCCTTCGTTGGCGGCTTGCAAGGCGGCGGCGTACTTAAACGAGTGGGCCGGCACTACGCGGTCGTCGTGGTCGGCGGTGGTAATCATGGTGGCCGGGTAGGTGGCGGGTTTCAGGTTGTGCAGGGGCGAGAACCGGTAGAGGTTCTGGAACTGCTCGTAGTTGTCACTGGTGCCGTATTCGGGAGCCCAGTTCCAGCCGATGGTGAACTTCTGGTAGCGTAGCATGTCCATCACGCCCACGGCCGGGAAGGCCACTTTGCACAGGTCCGGGCGTTGCGTCATGGTGGCGCCCACGAGCAAACCGCCGTTAGAACCGCCGGCCATGGCCAGCTTGCCGGTGCTGGTGTAGCCCTGCACTTTCAGGTACTCGGCGGCGGCAATAAAGTCGTCGAACACGTTCTGCTTGTTGGGCGTCATGCCGGCCTGGTGCCAGGCCTCGCCGTACTCGCCGCCGCCCCGCAGGTTGGGAATGGCGATGATGCCGCCGTTTTCGAGCCATAGCATCCGGGCCACCGAGAAGCCCGGCGTGAGCGAGATATTGAACCCGCCATAGGCGTACAGGTAAGTCGGATTCTGGCCGTCGAGCTTGAGGCCTTTTTTGTGGGTGATGAACATGGGCACCTTCGTGCCGTCTTTGCTTTGGTAGAACACCTGGGTCGTCACGTAGTCGTCCGGATTCACGTCCACTTTCGGGGCCCGGAACACGGTGCTGGTGTTGGTGGCAAGGTCGTACTTATAGATGGTGGTTGGGTACGTGAACGAGGTGAAGGCGTAGTACACCTCCTTGGCGTCGGGCTTGCCGCCGAAGCCCGAGGCCGTGCCGATGGCCGGCAGGGCCACATCGTGCTTGAATTCGCCCTTCTCGGTGTACACCTTAATCAGGCTGCTGGCATCTTTCAGGTAAGACGCCACCAGGTGCCCGCCCACGTGGTCGACGCCTTCGAGCTTCTGCTGGGTTTCGGGCAGCACGGTTTTCCAGTTTTTCTCCTGGGGCTTTTTGGGGTCGATGAGCACGACCCGGTAGTTGGGCGCGCCGTTGTTGGTGAGCACGAGCAGCTGGTCGCCCACGTTACCGACCACCGAGTTATTGAACTCGTAGCTGGTGATGAGCGGCATGAACGTACCCTCCTGTTTGCGGTCAGTCAGGTCGCGCACCGAAACGCGGTTGCCGTCGGCCTTGCTGTCGGTGAGGTAAAGGGTGAGGAACCGCTCGTCGTCGGTGGTGCCCACGTAGCGGAAGCCCAGCGGGCTTTTGGGGTCCTCGTACACCAGTCGGTCGGTGCTTTGGGGCTTGCCGAGCATGTGGTAGTACACCTTGTGAAACTCGTTTTTGCCGGCCAGGCTGTTCTCACCGGCCTTGGGCGCATCGTAGCGACTATAGAAGAAGCCGTTCTTGTACCAGGAAGCGCCTGATACTTTCACCCACTCCAGGTTATCGTCGAGCGGCTGGCGGGTTTTGAGGTCCATGACCTTCATTTTCTGCCAGTCGGAGCCGCCGCCGCTGGTGGCGTAGGCCAGGTAGCGGTGGTCGTGGGAGAAATAGGTGCCGGCCAGGGCCGTGGTACCATCAGCGGAGAACTTGTTGGGGTCGAGCAGCACCTCGGCCGTGCCATCGGCACCCGTTTGGGCATACAGCACCGACTGGTTCTGGAGGCCGTCGTTCTTGCTGAAGTAGAGCATGTCGCCCTCCTGCTGGGGAATCCCGAATTTCTCGTAGTTCCAGAGCGTGGTGAGCCGCTCGCGGATTTTGTCGCGGAACGGAATCTGGTCCAGATAGCCAAACGTGACCTTGTTTTCGGCCGTCACCCAGCTCTTGGTCTCGGGCGAATCGAGGTTTTCGAGCCAACGGTAGGGGTCGGCCACGGAGGTACCGAAGTAATCGTCCTTCTGGTCGATTTTCTGGGTTTGGGGGTAGTTGAGCACGAATTTGGCGGTGGGGGCAGACATAGATTTAGACTCGGCCGTAGTGGCGGCCGGCATCGAAGGCTGCGAGGAGCGGCAAGCGGCCAGGCTGGCCAGCGCCAGAACGGGAACAGTAAATTTGCGCATGGGAGGGAATACAGATGGAAGCCGAAGATAACCCTCGCGGCGGGAACAAGCCGCCAGGACCCAGCACTTGCCGACCAGAGCTAAGAACTAGCTCCCCTCCTTGGAAAGGAGAGGAGGGGGGTGGTTGATTCTAGCGGAACATCATGCGGGGTCGTTCAACGATTGTCAACCACCCCCAGCCCCTCCTTTCCAAGGAGGGGAGCTAACCTCTAGCTCTAACCTTAAAAAGCTCGTCCTCCAGCCCAGCCCACCCCTACTGCATCCGGCCCACCTTCGGAATCACCTGAATCAGGAAGCGCTTGTTGTCGCCTTCGCGGCGGCCCTGGTAGCGGCCGGTGCCGTAGAAGCCGCTGCCCCCGATGATGAGCTCGATGTTGCGGTCCTGGCCGAAATCGAGGCCGTTTTGCTTCCAGAAGTTGAGCAAACTTAGGGCCCGGCGGTAGCTGAGCTGGTAGGTAGTTTGCTCCTCGCGGGCGTTGCGCGGGTCGCCGGCGGGGTAGCGGGCGGCCATGCCCTCCACAATCACGAGGTAGCGCACCGGCTGGTCGGTTTTGATGCTTTTGAGCACCGTGCGCAACGTCCGGCCGGCCTGCAGCAGGGCGGGCTTGTAGGCGTCCTGGATTTCGTCGCGGCCCGATTTAAACTGCACGGGCACCAGCAGCTCGTGCCGCTCATTGGTGGGGTCGTAGCGGAAGTACTTGCCCTCCAGCCGCTGCAAGGAGCGGCGGATTTTGGTAATCTGCTCCAGCTCCTCGGCCTTGGCTTTCAGCTCGCCGTTGGCTTGCTTGAGTTCCCCCTCGCGGTCCTTAAACAGCTTGAAACTGTACACGAACAGCACCAGCATCACCACGAACAACGACGTCATCAGGTCCACGTAGCTGGGCCAGAAGAAGTCGTTTTGTTGGCGTTTGTTGGAGGTGGGGTTGTTCATTAAATTATAAGCTGAGAATTAAATTGTTTTGCTCATGAAACTAAGGAGTCCCTATAAAGCCCGCTAGAGATATTACAAAGGCAGGCCACGTAAAGACGAAGCCTATCCAAAGAATGAATGCTATTATCCGGATAACGAGCTTTAGCCAATGATTCTCTTTTGGTCTGATAATAAGGAAGATGTAGCCAAGCACCATGCCCGCCACCTGAACTGCCGCCCCACCAAGAAATATCATTGCTTCTGTAGACATAACAGACCCATACATTACACCGGCTTCACGCCCCCAAACAGCTTGTCCATGAACCGCTGGAAACTGTTCTTGGCGGTGGCTTTTACCAGCACCGTGTTCAGGTTGGAAATTTCGGCGAGCAGCTTGGCCTGAATCTGGGAATCCAGTTCCACTTTGCGCAGTAGCTCGCGCTGGGTGGCGGTGACGTCGCGGCTCAGGTCGGCCTGCTGGACGTTGAGGTTCTGGAAGGGCTCCAGTTGCTTGAGTAGCTTCTCGAACACGTTGTCGGCGTTGAGCTGCTGGTAGTACTGCTGCCACTTTTCGTAGGCTAGCTGGGCCTGCCGCTCGTTTTGGGCCTGACGCTGAGTGAGGATGTCGGCCAGATTGACGCCCGCCTGGTCGATGTGCTGTTCGGCCCGGTCGCGCAGGTTGCGCAGCTCGGTCTGGTGCTTCTGGAAGAAGTCGAGCATGAGCTGCACCGAGTTGTTGCCGCTGCCCACGTACTGGCCCAAATCGTTGATGCCCTTCTCGAAGCCCCGCAGCCGGTCCAGAATCCCGTTCACGCTCTGGGCCGACTGGTAGCCGTTTTCCAGCATCTGGTTGAGCTGCTGCTGGTAGCCGGTAAAGGCCGCGAACATATCGGCCGACTCGCGCACCTTCTCGAACACGGCAATATTAGCGGCGGCCATCTTATCGTAGCCGATAGTGTCGAGGCGCTGCAGAAAGTCGCTCTGCACCCGGATGTTCTCCGTCACCTTGTCCATGAGCGGGTTGAACAAATCCACCTGGCCCACGAACTGCTGGTTGAAGGCATCGAGCACCGACTTGAGGTTGCTCAGGCTGCCGGCCATATCGGAATGCAGAATAGGCAGCAGCCGCACCTGGAGCACGGTGTAGTACTGGTTCTGGCGGCCGTCGAGCTGGCGACGGGCCTCGCGCAACAGCCCGTTGCCGAGCAGCGTGAGCAGCAAGCCCACAAACGAGCCGGTCATGGCAATCAGCACCCCGGTCAGGAAGGGCGTCAGCGCATTTTCGTCCGACACGCCGTTGCGGGCAATGCCCACCAGGCCCAGAATCACGCCCAGAAACGTACCCAGCAAACCCAGGTACAAGGGCGTCGACACGTTGGCCTGCACCTCGTTGTCGAGCACCTGACTGCGGCGCTCCGAAATGTCCTTGAGAATCCCGAAATCGGCCGCTGCGCCCTTGTTGTGGCGCAGGTAGTCGTTGGTATCGAGCAGTATTTCCTCGAACTCGGTGGAGGCGTTATCGGCCTTGAGCAGGGTGGCCGGGTAGGCATCGGCAGGCGCGTCGGCGGCGTATTCGGGCAGGTCACGGCCGTCGGGCAGCAAGAGGCGCTGCTCCACGCGCAGGGTTTCGCGGGGCGGATACAGCTGGCTGAGCTGGCGCGTTTTGGCCCGGGTTTGCAGAAACGTGCGAATCTGCAGGCCCACTACCACGACGACAACCAGAACTTCGAGAATGATTTCGAGCATAGACAACGAAACTACGGCTAAAAACTAGTTCCCCTCCTTGGAAAATGTCGCGCATAGAGCGAGTGTGGGCTAGGGGTGGTTGATGCCAGCAGAACTGTTTTTAGAACTAGCCTTAGTTTCTAGCAGTCGTTCTGACAGCATCAACCACCCCCAACCCCTCCTTTCCAAGGAGGGGAGCTAGTCTTCTAGCTCCGTTCTACTCAAACCGAATAGCCGCTTTCTGCTCAATCTGCCAGCTGCCGGCCACCTTGCGCAACACCCCTTCCTCGTCCGTCACGATGCGGGTTACCGGGCTGCTGGGTTGCTGGTAGCGGCAGGCCTCGCGCAACGAATACTGGGCGCTCTGGATGGCGTAGGCGTGGATGGCGGGGTTAGGCGTGACGTTGAACGTGGCCAGTTCGGGCCACTGCGGATCGAAGTGGAGCTCGTAGATGCTGTCGTGCTGGGGCTCATCGGAAAGGTCGTACTCGCTGAACGCCCCGTTCACCGGCACCTTCACGTAGCGCGTGAACTGGGCCGGGCCGGCCGGCTCCACCGGCGCAGCCATCGGCTCCGGCTCCGGGGCAGCCGGCGCGGCGGAGGGCAACTGCACGGGCGGCACCAGACTCTCAAACTCGTCGCGGGGCGAGGCCGTGGGCGAACCCGCCGGAGTAGCCGCTGGTGGTGCGGGCACCTCGGAAAGCTTGACCGGCACCTCAGCGACTCGCTTTTCGGGCGCAGCGGGCGGCGTGGGGCGTGAGGCCGCAGCCACCGGAGCTGAGGTGGTCAGGCCGGTCGGCTGACGACGGTTCTGGTCCAGTGCTTCGGCCACGCGCTGGGTCACCAGTTTCTCTACTTCGCGGCGCTGGGCGGGCGTGAGGTGGTCGGCGGCGGCAGTTGCGGCGGCGGGGCCACCGCCCATTTTCACGGCGTCGATATCGGTGCGGTGCCGGCCTACGCGGTCGGCTAGGGCGTTTACTTTACGGTTAAGCAGCCAGAACAACACCAAGGCCAGCAGCCCCAGAATCAGGGCCAGCGGGGCAAACAGCTTATCCATCACACTCTCCCCTACCCCACTGGCGGCCGGCGCATTTCCGCCCAATCCCGCTTCGGCCGGACCAGCATCGGCGGGCGCGGCGGCGCTAGATTCGTCGAGGTCGGCGGTGGTATCGAGGGTTTCGGGGGCCGGTTCGGCCCCGGCGAGGTTACCGATGGGTGTGCCGCTGTTCACGTAACTGTTGAGGGCCGTTTCGAGAGTCGTCAGGCGCTGCATCCGGGCCGGGTCGGCGCGGCGGGCAGCCGATGATTTCAGCTTAGCCACGATTTCTGACGTCAGCTTTTGCAGCCGCGAATCGTTGCTGCCGAGGCCCTTGTACATCGTACCCCGGCCTTCCAGCGGCTGATAGAGCAGGCTATACACCTTCTGGCTGTCGGCTTTGATGCTGTTTTCGAACGCCTTGAGTGAGCCGCCACAGTTCAGCTTGTCCGTGAGGTTGCCGCGGCCGTTATCGTCGTACACGTAGCGCACGGCGGCACACCATACCTGCACCTTCTGCTCATCGAGCGTGGGCTGGCCGGGGGCGGTTTGGGCATGGCTGCCGGCCGCCAGGAGCAGCAGGCCGGTAAGCAAAGAAGCAGCGCGGCGGGAAAGGGTCATAGGTTGGGGTAAATGGATTCTGAATTCCTAGCGTCCCAGGGTTGAAACCTTGGGCTAGTCAGTGGGAAGAGCAGGCAAAAATTCGTTAGCGAGGGTATTTGTGAATGAAACCGTTACAATAGGAGTACATACTGCTCTATTCCGTCCCATCCATCACCACAAAATTCCCAGCCAGTTTCATACTCAACAAGACTGTATTTCTTGATGAATGTGGGGGGAATCTGTACTGGTTTGTTCAAATAACACCCCATCATTCTATCGTATGAATTGAAGAGCGTTGCTTCCCCTCTTTCAATAATACTGTGAATTACGCTGGGTAAAATATCAGTGCAAACCAGCAGCTTGATTAGCTCTTTACGCCTCGATAACGGCACAAATACTTCGGCTTGCTCAATCTTCACTTCAACAGCAATGGATTTTACTTTTTGCAGAATCTCATCTTCCGTTGAATAAAAAACAACACAAGCATCGTCTGGCATTAAGCGAAGCAAATCGATAAAGAAGTTGACGTTCTTGTTCATCTCGCATCTACTCAAAGCCAAATCAGCAGCTTTCCCAATGATGAAGTTTTAAAATCAGCTGTTCAAAAGGGCATCAATTTTGGAAACCGCTACATAGCCCAGGGTTTCAACCCTGGGCTATGTAGCGGTTTCCAAAACACTACGCCTGCAACTCGCGGCTCAGGTTATACAACGCTTGCTTTAACGGCAGAAAAAACAGCGTTTCGGGCAGGGTTTCGTCGGCGGAGAGCTGGCGCTGGAACTGGTGCAGGCCCAGGCTCAGGCTGTCCTCGATTTCGCGGAGCAGAATGTCCTTGACGCGCTGGCGGTCCACGTCGACACCCACTTCGCGCAGGTAGGGCGCAACTTCGTCGCCTTCGAGCACCAGCGTGAGGTAGTCGCGGACGTTGGCCAGCACCTGGTCTTTAAGGGCGGCGTCGACCTGGTTGAGCTTGAGGCGCTGCTGGTTCAGCTCCGCGCCCTCCACGGTGCCGCTGTATTTCACCGACTGCACGTTGTCGTAGTCGGCGTGGCTGGCTTTTTCCTCGTAGAGCACGCCGCCGTTGGTGGTAGCTTCCTTGGGGTTGTCGGCCAGAATGACGCGGAAATTGTGGGGCGGCTCGGTGCCGGTTACGGCCTGGAAGATGGCTTTGGTAATCTTTTCGATAGCCACCAGCGAGTTGCCGCCGGCCAGCAGGCGCAAATACAGGCTGCCCTTACCCGAGAAGCAGAGGTAGCGCGGCGTTTTCAGCCCCAAATGCTTGGTGAGCTGGGCCGTGTGGTAGATGATGCTGGTGTAGTGCAAGTAGAACAGCACCCGCAGCTGCCGGCCCTTGCCCAGGCCCAGGGCCTGGGTGAAGCGCAGGGCGTCATCGTACTTAAACAGCAGGCTCGTGACATCAGCGGAGCCGAAATCGGTGTTGCTGAGCGCGGCGCGCAGGTAGCCCTTGTACTCCTGGTTCTGCTCCGAGTCGGGCAGGCTTTCGACGTGGCTCACGCCGAGGCGCAGCAGGCCGTTCTGCTTGGGCGCGCCCTGCACGCGGGCGTAGCCGTCGCCCCAGAGGTCGTCGCCGGCAAAGCGGAACGAGGTGCTGTAGGCCGGTTTTTGGTCGGCGAAGAGCAGCAAGTCGGTAGTGCCGCCGCCGATATCGATGTTCACCACGTTCTCGTCGCGGTTGGGCACGACTTGGTTGGTGGCGGTGAGGTAGTAGTAGGGCGCCACCGATTCGGTGAGGCAGACGGTGGGCCGCTTGGTCTTGAACACCTGCTGGAACCCCTCGTCCCAGACCTGCTGGAACTGGTTGCGCAGGAACCCATCGAAGCTCAACGGCGCGAACCACACTACCCGGGTGTCTTCGAGAATACCGCCGTGCAAAGCCGCCTTGTGGCGCAGCAGTAGCAGAATTTCCTTGAAGAACGCCTCAATGCGCGACACGCCCTGGGGGTCGAGCTCGGCCGACCATTTCAGGTTGGTGATGAAGCGGTTCTGGGGCAGCTCGGCAGTGGTTTCGGTGTTGATGCTGAAGCCGATGTTGATGTTGCTGAGCACCTTGGCCGGCTCGTTGGCAAACGACGTGGTTTCGCACACGGCGGTCCGAATCGGGAACTCGTACACCGAGCCGCCCTCCCCGATAAAGCTGGGCACGAACTCCCGGTTTTGCAGCGTGGCTACGTCGGAGTTCAGCTGCCCGGCCCCAAACCGGTAGCGCTGGGCGGCCGACTGCCCGGCGTCGGCCAGCGGGGCGCTGAGCCACTCCACCTGCACGTCGGACTCGCCGATGGTGAGCGGGCGCGGGTGGGCCGAGGGCGAATCGGCGTAGGCCACGTGGGTGTTGGTGGTGCCGAAATCGACGGCGAACGTGAAGCGGCGGGTGCCGCGCTCCAGCTCGCGCCAGCGCGGCACGAACAGGCCCCGGGCCGGCTCGGCGCCCAGCGTGGCGGGCGGGCAGGTCAGCTCGGCCAGGTCGAAGTGGGTGCCCGTGATTTCGTAGTAGGTGCTGCCGGCGGTGGCCACGCTTTTCTGGGTGCGCTCGTAGCGGGTGGCGCGGCGGGCGGCGCCCTGCTCGGTAATCCGCTCCCCGTTCACGAAAAACGTGAGGTCGTAGCGGCGGTTGAGCATGGTGGGCGCGTTGTCGGCATCCACCAGCATCACCTTGTAGAGGTCGTTGAACTCGGGCTGGTAGCTCACCTTGTAGAACGGGAACACGCCCACGCCCACGTTGGCCTTCACAATGCGGCCCTTCTCCAGAATCTCGCGACCCTGGGCGTCCTTGGGATTCTGGGGATTAGTGTAGTAGCTGCGCTCGAAGGTAATGAAGCGGCCCGCCTGCACCGGCACCCGCAACTGCACGCGTACGTGGCTCAGGTCGATGGTGAAGGTGAGCAGTTCGGCCAGCTCGTGCTCGGTGAAGTACTCAAAAAACGCCTGTTTCAGGGGCAGCAGGTACGGGAACCGCGCCCGGCCCTGCCCATCGGCCCCGTACTGGAACGTGACTTTGCCGGTATGGAAACGCTGGGTGTTCAGCTCGTAGGGCAGCTCCACCAGCGAGTCTTCCAGCAAATCACCTACCGTGAGGTAAGGGTACTTGAAGCCTTTACCGGGCAGCACCCGGTTTTCCAGGGCCAGTTCGTCGTGGTAGGGCACCGGCGTGCGGTCGTCCCAGGGCTGGCCGTTGAGGTAGTTGGCCCCAGGCATCGTCAGGTTGGGGCGCAGCACCAGCGGGCGCGGGCGGCCACCCACGGCTTCGCGGGTGGGCTGAATGAACAGGTCGGAGCTGGTGACGGCCGACTGGTCGGCGCGGCCGGGCAGGGGCACGCCTTTCACGCTCACCAGGTTGCCCTGCACGTCGGTCAGGGCCGGGAAGCGGGCCGCGAACTGCTGGGCCGTCCGGTCGCCCTGCATCTGGAGTTGGTTGATTTTGGCCCGATCGAGGCCGGCGTACACGCTGCCCGCAAACTCACGACGCTGCAACTGCGGATACGCCAGAAACAGCTCATACACGAACTCCCGGAACTGCGGGTCGCGGTCCTGGAGCAGCACGGTCTGGTGGTCGAAGTAGTGGCCACGGGCCTGGGGGCGCTCCAGGTCGAGCGCGCCCACACCAGGACCGGTAAACAGCAGCGTCAGTGGCGAGGTGCCGCCCAGCAGCCGTGTGCCGCCCGCCAGCTCCGGCGATTCATAGTACACTAGGTACATGTCGGAGAAGTCGCGGAACCGCTCGTCCTGCAGGTACAGCTGCAGGGTTTCGCCCAGCAGGCGCGTGCCTTCGCTCTGCTTCATGCGCTGAATCTCGGCCTCGGCATTCCAGCGGCGCAGCGAGATTTTGCGGCCCGCCTGGGTGTAGAGGTGGTAGTTGTAGAGCAGCTCCAGCAAGTCCCAGAAGTGGGTCGTCAGCTCGTGGTACACCGAGCCGGGGTTCTGCTGCCCCTCCCGGGCCAGGAAGTCGAAGGCCGTCTCAAACAGGTGCATCCGCGCAAACGGCGTGGGGATGCTCACCGCCAGATTGCGCGACTTGCCGCCCGCCGGGTCGGTTACGGTGTTGATTTCGGTGCTCGTGACGGGGGCGGTTTTCTGCCAGCCCTGCACCTGCTGGGAGCCGTTGTTGTGTAAGCGAAGGACTTTGGGCATATCGTTTCCGGGGTTCCAAGTTCCCAGGGTTGAAACCCTGGGCTAGTTAGCGGTTCTGTTCTTATTGGCCGACGTCCCAGGGCTGAAGCCCTGGGCTAGTTAGCGGGATGCTAAACGAATTCGTTTCGCTCCGTAGCCCAGGGCTTTAGCCCTGGGCTACGGAGAATTCGGGGCTGGGCTATGACACCCGAGCCATCTTTTCCAGCATTTCCATTTCCTGCCAGTAATCCTGTTTCTGGTGGTGCTTTTCCTGATTACGGATGTAGTTACGCACGCGCTCCACATGCGATGGGCTCACAGAAAATGCACCGTAGCCGTTCTGCCAGCCAAAGGTGAAATCCGTTAGTTTCTGCTCGTTCACCCAGTGGGCGCTTTTGCCCTTTAGTTGTTGCATCACCAAATCGAGCCGGTCAGTAGTACGCAACGAAAGAAGGCAGTGAACATGGTCATATATGCCGTTCAGAAAGTCGAGGTGGATATTATCCTTTTCAGCAATATGCCTAATCTGATTAAATACTAACGGTTTCAACTTAGCCGTCAGCCAAGGCTGCCGGTTTTTAGTTGCCCACGTTACGTGCACCCACAACGACTGAAAAACGTGGCTCATGCTACTGTTTTAACGTCTCGTTCTAGATTCCCAGGGCTAAAGCCCTGGGCTACGGAAGGGATGTTCAACGTTCCCACTGACTAGCCCAGCTCGATGCCCCAGGGCTAATGCTCTGGGCTACGGAGCGCATCCGTTCAACCTTCCCGCTGACTAGCCCAGGGCTTCAGCCCTGGGGCACCGGGCCGCGGGGGCTTTACACCACCTTCACCTTCTCCTCAAACGCCTTGTCGGTCACGCTGTAGAACAGCTCCAGCAGCTTGCGGAAGCTGTCGGGCTCGGCCAGGGACTTTTCGGTTTTGTTGAGGTTGTCGAGCAGGTAGTTGTGGCTGAGGCCCTTGTTGAAGAAGTCGTTCCACTTCTTTTCCACCGGCTTGCCCAGAATCATAGCCCCAAAGTCATCGGTCTGCAGATCGAAGGGGCGGAAGGCGCGGCGGTTCTGAGCCAGCTCCTGCAGCCACTGGTCTACGCCCGATTCGGCGCTGTGCAGGAAGGTATTGAGCTCCTTGAAGATGGGCTCGTTGCGCAGGGCGTAGTCGAGCTTGAGGTTGTCGTGGTAAGGCGCCTTGTCGGTGGGCAGGTGCTGCTTGTGGTAGCGCGTGAAGTAGAGGAACTGCGTGAGCTGCTTGGCCACGATTTCCCGGGTTTCGTCGGGCAGGTGGCTGAACTGGATTTCTGGCGCGTCGGCGGCCAAACCGTACTCGTGGAAGTGCGGGCCGCCGGTCCGCAGCTCGGCGGGCGAGTAGCGCATGAAATCCACAATGCTCAGGGCCGCCAGCAGCTCAATCACGTGGGCCTTGTTCTTCTGCTGGGTGCCGCCGGGCTGGTTTTCGTAAGGCGTGTCGGGCGTGTCGGCCAGGTAGTAGAGCGCGTCGAGGCCCTGCAGGTTGTGCTCGTAGTAGCTGAGCGCGGCCTTGGTTTTGGTCAGGAAGTTGTTGGAATCGATAACGGCGTTGTCCTCACTTTGCAGCGCGAAATAAGGCATTACCGTTACGGCGCCGGTGGGCGCGTCGCGCAGGTAGCGGGCGTTGCTGAGGCGAGTGTTCGAGTCCTTGAGATTCTTGAGCATCAGCGGGAAACCTGCCGCGCCGGTACCGCCGAAGATGCTCGACACGAAGAACACCCGGTCGCCGTCCTGGAAGTTATCGGCGAAAAACCGCATTTCCGGGCTTTCCACCAGCTTGTTCAGCACAACGCTGCCCACGTTGGGCGAGCCCCGGAAACCAATAGTCAGCGGGCTTTCGAGGTTGTCCTGAGTGAAGAGCAAGTCTACCAATCCTTTCGAATCCACGCTCAGCCCATCGTAGTCGAGGTACTGACGGAAGCTCTGGTTGATGCCGCCGAAATCGAAGATAAACGTATCCTTCACCGAGCCGTTCACGTCCTGCGAAATGCCGCTCAGCGTGCTGATATCGGTCTGGAAGAAGCCTTCTTCGCGGGGGCCGAGGTGCTTGTAAATCTGCTGGTAGTTCTGGAGCAGCTGCACCGTGCGGTTCATGTCGCCGTTGTGGGCGTCGGGGTCGATGATGATGGGCACCACCCGGTCGCAGTTGGGCAGCTCGACGCCGGCCGCCAGCAGCATCGTGAGCGAGCGAATGACCCGGGAGCCCGTGCCGCCAATGCCGAATAAGAAGAGTTTAGCCATGAATCGCAGATGTTGCAGATGAAGTTGATTTCGCTGATAACTGATTTGATGTTCCCAAATTCAGTTATGTGCTAGATTTCTATTGAGTCGTCGTCCTCAGAGTTGTAAATGGCGCCTGACAAAACCATGTAAAGGTCTTCGAAATGACGCGCCTGCTCCACGAGTGAAAGCAGGTGTTCGGCCTCAATGAATTGAGTCAGTATATCGTCATCTGCCACAATGCAAAGCGCAACCTGTTCTTTCAGCTCAGCCAAGGAATAAAGCCCGATTGAATACCAGTGGCTTTCGACCGAAATTCTCCCCCAATAGAAGTAGGAGACAAGCTTTTGCCATTTACCAAAGCTACGTTTCAGCTTCAGTTTACATCCGAACTTCCTGCCAGTGGCATCAAAGTACAGTTCAGGGTGCCGTTGAGAATTGTAATAGCCTGCCAGTGTGTAGTGGCTTAAATCCTGCGCTTCCTCCACCAGATAAACGTAAGGCTCTTTTACCTTATGCAGACAGAAAAGAGGAAAAGCAGGAGTCATGCTCTTTCCTAAAAAGGGGTGGTGCTGGCGTTGGTCGAGCCTTTGCGCAGCAGCAGCGAGAAGATGAAGAACCAGGCCATGCCCAAAATGGCATTCCAGGTGGCCAGCCAGTAGATGTAGCTGTGGTCGGCGACTTGCTGGGAATGGGCCTGCCAGATGGCAATGCCGAAAGCCAGCAGCGCGTTCAGGCCCAGGAACAAGCCCCAGTGGCGGCCCTTGTTGAAGGTAGCCACGCCCATGGCCCGGTTGATGAGCAGGTAAAACACCACCACCAGCGCCAGCGATAAGCCGATATTTAGCAGGCCGATGTTGGGGAATACTACGTCGCGGTACACCGGCGTATCGGCGGGTGGTTGCGGGGCTCCGATGATTTCGTAGAGGAAGCGGAAGAATGCTTTCATGGAGGAGAGTAACGCAGATTTGGGTTCGCGGGAAGAAGAAACGAAGGAAAGCGAAAAAGATTGTGGCTGGCGGCCACCCACGGTGCGGGCCGCTGAACGACTATCGTGCCAAGTCCGGCTGGCCATGAGCCGGAGTTTGGGCCGGGCAGAAGCCGGCCTGGCGGGCTACCGGGCGGGTTGAAGCGTGAGAGGAAGCTCGAAAACCGGAGCCTTCCCGCCCGCCTGCGCGGGCTCCAACCCATCGAGCAGACTACTCAGGGCAAAGGTTTTAGCGGCCGGAATGGCGTCGTTTTTCGTGGTCCATTGGGCTACCCAGGCGGGGCGCTGATCCTGGAGGCGCAGCACCAGTGGGCGGGATGCCTGGGGCATTTTGGTGAGCCGGATTTTGGCAAAATGCGTGAACCGGCTTTCCGGGCCGCTGCTGGCTTTGGTCTGAGCCGTAGCGGCGGTTACGGCCAGTAGCTTGGCGTCGGTATCCACTCCCTGGAGGCTCAGGTTTTGTTGCAGGTAGTGTGGGTCGCGGTACTGGCCGGGCAAGCCCCGCAGGTCCAGGCCCACCACAAATTCCACGGGCTGCTGGGCCGAGGCCTCGCTCACGGCTACCACGCGGTACGTATCGGCGTTGCGCTTGCTGGCCCCGGCGTCGCCGTAGTACCAGCTGCCCTTGTGCTCAAACTTGTCCAGCACCGAATACGGCGGGCGTGGGTAGGTCACGCCGAAGTGGGCCTGCCGGGCCGAAGGGTCTTCCAGCAGCCCCGCATCAAACTGGCGCACGGCATCGGCGGGGCCAATCACCCAGAAATAGTACGGAATCCGGGTGTCGCAGCAGGCCGATTTCTTACCCGTTGCCTGGAGGGCCGGGTAGTAGGTGCCCCGAAAGTCGGACGTGAAGCCGTACACCGACACAGCCAGGTCCGACTGCGCGCCGTTGCGCTGCAAAGCGTCGGTGATGTCGGTTTTGATGTAAGGAATAGCCCCGGCGTTTTTCGGCGAGTAGATGAAGTCCGAAATCAGCACGTTCACGGTGCCGGGCTGGTAGTAGCGGGCCATCAGCGTATCGAGCACGGCCGGCAGATCGGTGCTCTTGGCGGGCTCCTGAATTCCGCCGCGCACGATACCCGAAATACCCGGATACGTGTCTTTGTAAGGCTTTTCCTGGATACGGAAGAATGATTTGCGCGTGGCGACCCGCGTGCGGTTCACCTCCGACAAAAACTGCGCTACGTGCTGCTGAAACTGCGTGTTCTCCCCAGCAGCCCCGGCTTTGGGCATAAAGCCTTCCATCGAGCCGGATACTTCCAGAAACACGTTTACCGTTTTCAGCGGCTCCACTACGGCGGCGGCCGTAGGCGGGGAGGGCGTCTGGTCGCCCGAGGGCAGGGCATCGGTAATATCAACGGCCGTTTCCTGCTCTTTCTGGATATCGGAGCGGGAGTAGCAGCCGGGCAGCAGTAACAGGGCCAGCCCCAAAGCGGGCAGTAGGCGGGAAGACGGATTCGGGTAGCGCATCGGTCTAAAGTAACGACAATCTGCTCACAGTGGATACATGAACTGAACGAGTGGCGTTACGCGGTGACTGAGTAAGTGAGGAAGTGGGAGAATGGTTGGTGGTTGCCCGATTCCTTCATCCAACAATCCTAGCTGTAGTCAATTTCCGTGTTGTCGCCGATATTCAGGCTATGGCGGGTGCCTTTGAACAGGGCATCCGAGCCCACAATGCAGTCGTGCATAACGGCGGAGCGCAGCTCGGAATAGGAGCCGATGATGGACTCGCTCAGGATGGTGTTCTTGACGATGGTCCGGTCGCCGATGGCCACATTGGGGCCGATGATGGAACCCGCAATCTGGCAGTCTTTGCCAATGCTGACGGGCGGGATGATGATGGTATCGGGGAACTCGGGGTAGTCGCGGCGCTTGAGGAACTCGGGCCGGTTGAGCAGGCGGGCATTGGCTTCGAGCAAGGAGCCCTTGCGGCCGCAGTCGAACCAGTTATCGACCGGCGTGGTCACCATTTCAGCCCCGTCCTGAATCATGAGCATGAGGGCATCGGTAAGCTGAAACTCGCCGTGGGTGCGCTGGTCCTGCGCAATGAGGCGCTCCAGGGCCGAGGCCAGCCAGTCGGGGTTGGCTAGCTTATAAAGGCCCACCAGGGCGTAGTTCGACTTTGGAATGCGGGGTTTCTCCACCACTTTGGTTACCTGCCCGTTGGGGCCGGTTTCCACGATGCCGAACATGGAGGGGGTTTTTACCTCCTTCACGGCCAGGATGTTGCCGGGGGCCTGCATCATGGCCGGCAGGTCGATGTCGACGATAGTGTCGCCGAGCAGAATCAGGATGCCCTCCTGCTCGTGGCGGAAATGCTCCCGGGCCAGCCAAAGCGCGTGGGCAATGCCTTCGCGGGGCTCCTGCACCACAAACGTGACCTTGAGCTCGGGGTACTGGCGGCGCACGTAGTTCTCCACTTTCTCGCCCAGGTAGCCGATAATGAATACGAATTCCTGCACCCCCGCCCCCACCAGCCGGTCGATGATATGGCCCAGAATGGTGTTGCCGGCCACCGGAACCAGGGTTTTGGGCTGCGTGTGGGTGTGCGGACGTAGGCGGGAGCCGATGCCGGCTACGGGGATAACTGCTTTCATGTGCGAAGAAAATCGGAAGACGCCGAAGCGCAAAATACACAATACCTGCTGAGCTTGCCCCGGCACAACCGCCGGGGCGCGAATTCGTACTTTGCAACGCGGTCTGGATTACCGATTACAAACAAAGTACCTCCCGTTTTGTGAAAACAGCGGGCCGTTTCGGCCCCTGCCGCCCCCTTTCTGCCCGACTTTTTTTCTTCTCCCCCTTTTCTAACTCCCTTACTCTCTTCCTCATGAAACGTTTTTTGCTCTACTTTGCCGGCCTGGTACTGCTCCTCTCCCAGTCCTCGTGCGGCTACAATTCCATGGTCACCAAGGACCAGGCCGTGAAGGGCCAGTGGGCCAACGTGCAAAGCTCCTATCAGCGCCGCTCCGACCTGATTCCGAACCTGGTGAATACGGTAAAAGGGGCTGCCAACTTCGAGAAAAGCACCCTCACCGAAGTAATTGAGGCCCGGGCCAAAGCCACCAGCGTGCAAATCAATGCCGATCAGCTGACGCCCGAAAACCTCCAGAAATTCCAGGCCGCCCAGAGCCAGGTAGGTGCCGGACTGGGACGGCTGCTGGCCGTATCGGAAAACTACCCCGAACTGAAGGCCAACGCCAACTTCCAGGAGTTGCAGGCCCAGATCGAGGGAACTGAAAACCGCATCAACGTGGAGCGTAACAAGTTCAACGGCCTCGTCAACGACTACAACGCCTACATCAAGAGCTTCCCCAACAACCTGTTCGCCGGTATGTTCGGCTTCGCCGAAAAGCCCTACTTCGAGGCCGACGCCGCTTCGCAGAAGGCCCCGACAGTCCAGTTTTAATTGAGTTGCCAGTCGCCAGTTGCCAGTTGTCAGGTTGTTCTGATGTCCAGTAACTGACAACTGGCAACTGGCAACTGACAAATCATATGGTTAACCCCCTCACTCCCGAGCAGGAAGCCGCGCTGGTCGAAGCCATCCGGCAGGCCGAGCTGCGGACTTCCGGCGAAATCCGGGTACATCTGGAAGACACCTGCCCCACGCCCGAGCCCCTGGACCGCGCCGCCCAGGTATTTGCCGAGCTGGGCATGCACCACACGGCCCAGCGCAACGGCGTGCTGTTCTACCTGGCCTGGCAAAGCCGGCAGTTTGCCATCATCGGCGACACGGGCATCAACTCCGTGGTGCCCGACGACTTCTGGGAAACTGCCAAAGAAAACGTGTTGCAGCATTTCCGGACCGAGAAGTACGTGAATGGCCTGGAACAGGGCATCCGGCTGGCCGGGGAGCAATTGCGTCGCTACTTTCCGTATGATGCCGCCACCGATCAGAACGAGCTGGACGATTCTATTTCGTTCGGCGACTCGCCTACCAAGCGCCCATGAATCAACTTCTTCTTTTGCTGCGGCCGCACCGGGGCTGGTTGCTGGCCCTGTGGCTGGTTGTCAGTCATCTGGTGGCCGTGGGCCAGAACGTTCCGCCCCGCCCCAGCCCGCCCCGCCTCGTAAATGACCTGGCCGGCATGATGCGCCCCGATGAGGTGGCCCAACTGGAGCGCAAGCTGGTGGCCTACAACGACTCCACTTCTTCCCAGATTGCCGTGGTAACCGTTGCTACCCTGGGCGACTACGATATTTTCGACTACGCCCAGAAACTCTACCAGACCTGGGGTATCGGGCAAAAGGCTAACAACAACGGCATCCTGCTGCTCATTGCCCAGCAGGAGCACAAGGCCCGCATCCATACTGGCTATGGGTTGGAAGGGGCCATTCCGGATGCGCTGTCCAAGCGCATTATCTCCAACACCATCGTGCCGGCCTTCAAGCAGGAGCAGTATTACCAGGGCCTCGACCGGGCTACCGACCAGCTTATTGCCCTGGCCCAGGGCGAATATAAGGCCGACCAGACCACCCAGCCCCGCAGGCGTAGCTCCGATGACAGCGGTTCGGGCATTTCATTTTGGGTGATTATCGCCGTAATTATTCTGTTTATTCTGCTGCGTAACCGCGGCGGAGGCAGCAACGGGGGCCGCCGTAACCGGGGCTTCGGGGGCGGTATGATTCCGCCCATCATCTTTGGCGACTTCAGCGGCGGCCGCGGCTCCTTTGGTGGGGGTGGCGGCGGCGGATTCGGCGGCGGKGGGGGCTTCGGGGGCTTCGGCGGCGGCAGCAGCGGCGGCGGCGGCGCTTCCGGCAGCTGGTAAGGCTCGAAGCCATGAAACGGCGGCATAGTCCGTTTGTCCCGCCTGCTGAATCTTGCCAGGGATGATACGTAAGAAAAAGACCCCGCCCGGATTTTCCGGGCGGGGTCTTTTTCTTACGTATCATCCCTGGCAAGATTCAGTTAGCAATCGGCCGGACGGGATGAAGAACGGCCCATAGACCCGGCTGTTTATCGCCGCACCTGCGAACCAGAGGCCTGATCCTGGGGCGGATAATTGCCCAGGATACTGGTAACAATGCGCTGTACCTCAGCTTCAGAAATAGTTTGGTTGTCTACCTGCGCCTGGCCCTGACCCCGCCACGCCAGCTCCTTGCGGCGGGCGTCCACGAAGTCCAGAATCAGCGTACCCGCCTTGTATTCGGTCACGTAGCCCCGGTTGTAGAGGCTGCCGTAGCCATAGCCGTAGCCGTAGTAAGGGTAACCGTACGGACTGTACGGGTTCATGTTGGTGCGCTGCTTTTCCTCCACGCGGGCACTGTAAGCCACGAACACGTCGGGGTTGGCTTCCACCATTTGCATCCCCTTCTGGGTCAGCTGGGTTTCCACGGCCTTGCGGATGCGCTTATCCAGAAACGATTCATAGCCCTGAGCCGGGCCACCCTCCGTGTCCTGGGGCTGTTGCGGATACCAGGCCCAGGTGCGGTAGGCGCGGAAGTTAACGGAATGATCGAAGTCGGATGTGACCCCCACCCGTGCGGTGGTGGTGCAGCTGCTGGCCCCCAGCAGCAAACTCAGGCCCAGCACCGGGTAAGCGAACGGGCGGAGCAGGAAGCGGGAAATGCGGTTCATAAGGCGACGGATCAGAAGTGAGCAACCCCGACGGCATCCGCCAAACGGCGTGGGCCGGGTCGGGAATACAACAGCCGGCAACGGGCCGTCGTTCCCGATGAAACGCTGCCTAATCTGTGCGTATTGGAATATTATACCCCGGAAAATTGCCTTTCGGCTAAAAATGTCTCTATCTTTTGACGCGTCACTCGCCATTGCATCCTGTATTTATGAAAAAAATTGTACTCTGTCTGAGCAGCCTTGCCGTGCTGGCATCCTGCGGCACGGCCAAGGAGGAGGCCCGCTCCAAGCGCACCTTCACCACCCCGGTCACGCACACGTCAGTCGTCGAATGCATCCTCTACGATGGGATGACCAAAGAGTCCCGGCAGCTCGCCACCGTGGCGGCCGGCAACGAAGTGCAGGTAATGGATACGGTCAGCGCCTACTTCGTGAAAGTGCGCGTTACGGCCGATGGCAAAACCCAGGCTGGCTACATGTACCGCACCTGCTTCGGTAAGCGGTAGCTTTATTAGCCGTTAGCTGTTAGGGCATCGGCATTGCCTTCGTCAAGCTACTCCATACAAAAGAGGCCCCGCAACAACCGTTGTGGGGCCTCTTCTGTACTTCTTAATTCTAATACGATGGCCCTTTGTCGGTGGGAACGAGTTGCTCTTCGGCGTCCACGTACTCCTCTATTGAAGTACAGGAGCAGATGAGGTTCCGGTCGCCGTAGGCAGAATCGATGCGCGACACGGCGGGCCAGAACTTGTAGGCCCGGGCATAGGCAGTGGGGTACACGGCCTGCTCGCGCGAGTAAGGGCGCGTCCAGTCGTGCACGAGCACCGTGGCGGCGGTGTGCGGGGCGTGCTTGAGCACGTTGTCCTTGGCATCGGCCCGGCCTTCCTCTACTTCCCGGATTTCCTCCCGGATTTTCACCATCGCCTCCACGAAGCGGTCCAGTTCCTCCGTGCTTTCCGATTCGGTGGGCTCCACCATCAGGGTGCCAGCCACCGGGAAGCTCACGGTGGGCGCGTGGAAACCGTAGTCCATCAGGCGCTTGGCAATATCCTCCACCTCAATGCCGGCCTTCTTGAACTGGCGGCAATCCAGAATCATCTCGTGGGCGCAACGGCCATTCGAGCCGGTGTAGAGCACGGGGTAGTGTTCCTCCAGTTTGGCTTTGAGGTAGTTGGCGTTCAGAATGGCGATGCGCGTGGCCTGGGTCAAACCTTCGCCGCCCATCATGTTGATGTAGGCGTAGCTGATGGGCAGAATGCTGGCCGAGCCCCACGGGGCCGACGTGACGGCGCTGGCCGTGCGGCCGTCGGCGTCAATCAGCACGTGGCCGGGCAGGTAGGGGGCCAGGTCGGCTACTACGCCGATAGGGCCTACGCCGGGTCCGCCGCCGCCGTGCGGGATGCAGAAAGTTTTGTGCAGGTTCAGGTGGCACACGTCGGCCCCGATGATGGCGGGGGAGGTGAGGCCCACCTGGGCATTCATGTTGGCCCCGTCCATGTACACGCGGCCGCCGTGCTGGTGGATGGTGGCGCAAATGTCGATGATGGTTTCCTCGTACACGCCGTGGGTGCTGGGGTAGGTCACCATCAGGCAGCTCAAGCGGTCGGCGTACTGCTCGGCCTTGGCCGTGAGGTCGGCCACGTCGATGTTGCCCTGCTCGGTACTTTTCACCACCACCACCGTCATGCCGGCCATGACGGCCGAGGCGGGGTTGGTGCCATGGGCCGAGGCTGGAATCAGGGCCACGTTGCGGTGCTGGTCGCCGCGCGCATCATGGTAGCCCTTAATGGCCAGCAGGCCGGCGTACTCGCCCTGGGCCCCCGAGTTGGGCTGGAGGCTCACGGCATCAAAGCCCGTCACCTCACACAGCCACTTCTCCAGATCCTGGAAGATTTCGGTGTAGCCGGCCGCCTGCTCGCGGGGTGCGAAGGGGTGCAGCCCGCCGATTTCGGGCCAGGTCACCGGAATCATTTCGGCGGTGGCATTCAGCTTCATGGTGCACGAGCCGAGCGAAATCATGGAGTGCGCCAGGCTCAGGTCCTTGTTTTCGAGCTGCTTCATGTAGCGCAGCATTTCGTGCTCGGAGTGGTGGGTGTTGAAGATGGGGTGGGTCAGGTACTCGCTCTGGCGGATGAGCGCCTCGTCCCAGTTTACCTCCACCTCGGCGGGGTTTTCTACCGTCGGCGCGTCCTTGCCCAGCACCTTGGCGAATACGGCCACGATGTCCTGTACGTCCTCGATTTCGGTGTTCTGGTTGAGTGAAATGCCCACCCGGGGCGTGCCGTGCTCGGTAAAGTAGCGGAAGTTGATGCGGGCGGCTTCGGCTTCCTGCTTGATGGCGGTTTGCAGCTCCTCGCTTTCCAGTTTGATATCGAGCGTATCGAAATAGAACTGGTTGCGTTGGTTGAGGCCCAGCTCGCCTAACGCGCCGGCCAGCGTTTGGGCCAGGGCATGCACGTTGCTGGCAAACTGACGGATGCGCTGGGGGCCATGGTACACGGCGTACATGCCGGCCAGCACGCTCAGCAGCACCTGGGCGGTGCAGATGTTGCTGGTGGCCTTTTCGCGGCGGATGTGTTGCTCGCGGGTTTGCAGGGCCATGCGGTAGGCCTTGTTGCCGGCCGCGTCGATGCTCTGCCCGATGATGCGGCCCGGAATCACGCGCTTGAACTGGTCCTTGGTGGCCAGGAAACCGGCGTGGGGGCCGCCGTAGCCCATCGGCACGCCGAAGCGCTGGGAGTTGCCCACCACGGCATCGGCCCCCATTTCGCCGGGAGGCGTGAGCAGGGTCAGGGACAGCAAATCGGCCGCCACGGTCACGAACAGGCTGTACTCGTGGGCCTTGCTGATGAAGTCGGTGTAGTCGTACACGGCCCCGTCGGCGGCCGGGTATTGCAGAATGGCCCCGAACAGCGACTCGTCGGTGAGGTCGGCGGTGCGGTGGTCGCCCACCACCAGCTCAATGCCCAGCGGCGTGGCGCGGGTGCGTAGCACGTCGATGGTCTGGGGCAACACCTGCTCCGACACGAAGTAGCGCTTGGCACCCTTCTTCTTGGTCAGGGAGTGAAACATGTGCAGCGTTTCGGCGGCGGCCGTGCCTTCGTCGAGCAGCGAGGCATTGGCGATGTCGAGGCCCGTCAGGTCCATGATCATCGTCTGGTAATTGATCAGGGCTTCGAGGCGGCCCTGGGCAATTTCGGCCTGGTAAGGCGTGTAGGCGGTGTACCAGCCCGGATTTTCCAGAATATTGCGCTGAATAACGGCCGGCAGCTGGGTGGGGTGGTAGCCCAGGCCGATATAGTTTTTGAACAGCTGGTTTTTCTCGGCAATGCCCTTAAACTTGGCCAGAAAAGCCCGCTCCGTGAGGGCAACGGGCAGATTTAGCGGTTTCTGGAGGCGGATGGCGGCCGGCACGGTTTCGTCGATGAGCTGGTCAATCGACTCCACGCCGATAACGCGCAGCATTTCGGCTACGCCGGCGTCGTCGGGTCCGTTATGACGGTCCACGAATACATCGGCGGGCTTGGTCTTCAGCAACATAAAAGGATGGGTGAGGGTGGCAACGGAAAGGCCCCGCGAAGAGGCTAAGCAAAGGTAGCCGGAAAAGGCTTCACCCTTAAACCGATAAGTAGGGAAATGTTTAGGCGGCGAAGCCCCCAACTGGCCTTCCGGTTGAGGCCACTAATCGGGTAGCAGGGCTAGTAGCTGTTTCAAGGCCTCGGTTTCTGCTTCCAGGGCCAGGAGGCGCGCGCGCAGCAGGTGATAGTGGGCACTGCTGTCCGCATCCAGATCGGCAGCGGTCTGCTGCTGGCGGCGGTCCAGCCAGGCGGCCGCCGTCGCGTCGGGGGCGGCGGGCAGCAGCGTGGGCAGGGCCTGCTGCCAGTGGCCGGCCAGGCGCAGCTGGTCGGCAAAGGCCCGTAACTCCCGCCGCAGACGGCCGGCGTGGTGCTGGCAGTAGTCGAGGCGGGCTTCCAGCAAGGGTGCGCTGGGTGGGGTCAGTCGGGCAATGGTTTCGGCTTCGGTAAGGGCAGCCGGCACCTCCGGCACGTGCCGGGCTAAATGGCTGAGCCGTAATAGCAACGGCCCACTCAAGGCGCGGCGGCCCGCTTCCAGGTGGCTGACCAGCCCCACGCTCACCCGCAAGTAAGCGGCCAATGCTTCCAGCGTGAGGCCAAAATGGGTCCGTACGACGCGGACAAGGGAGGTAGAAGGAATGGCAGGACGACCCACGGGAGGCTGAGGTAGAGAATAATAAGAAATATGTTGAATTTTCTACAAGAAAGCAGAGAATTCAGATTAACACAAATTTTTTTATACAGCACACCACTTCTGGTACCGTTTGGTAGCCTCTGCGAGGCGCAGCCTCGCCCGGATAGCAGGCACCAGTAAGCTGCGCTAAACTTGCGCCAGGGGTGCGAGCCAGTTACCGAACCAACCAAAATAGATAGATTTAGCCCCCGAACCCCATCCACCCCACCCATCCTTATTTCATGCGCCCGATTACCATTGGCCTGCTCCGCGAAGGCAAAACGCCCCCCGATAAACGCGTGCCGCTCACCCCCAAGAAATGCATTGAGGCCCAGGACCAGTTTCCGGGCCTCACCATCATCGCCCAGGCCAGCGAAGTGCGGGCCTTTGCCGACCAGGAATACCGCGACCTGGACCTGGAAGTGCGGCCCGATATTTCGGACTGCGACGTGCTCATGGGCGTGAAGGAAGTGCCGGTGGCGGAGCTGCTGCCCAACAAAAC
This sequence comes from Hymenobacter rubripertinctus, assembly GCF_003583925.1. Lineage (GTDB taxonomy): Bacteria > Bacteroidota > Bacteroidia > Cytophagales > Hymenobacteraceae > Hymenobacter > Hymenobacter rubripertinctus. Next base: position 150,988 of record NZ_QYCN01000004.1, read on the forward strand.
CTACTTCTTCTTCTCCCACACCATCAAGAAGCAGCCCAGCAACCGGGAGCTGCTGCGCCAGGTGCTGGCCAAAAATATTACCCTCGTCGATTACGAAATGCTCACCAATGAGCGCGGGGAACGGATTGTGGCCTTCGGGCGCTGGGCCGGCATTGTGGGGGCCTACAACGGCCTGCTCACCTACGGCCGCAAGCACCACCTGTTCCGCCTGCGCCCGGCCTACGAGTGCGTGGATATGGAGGACATGCAGGAGGAATTTTTCAAAGTGAAGAAGCTGCCCCCCATCAAAATGGCCGTCACGGGCTCAGGCCGGGTGGCCCAGGGCGCCATTGAGGTGCTCGACCTGATGGGCATCCGGCGGGTGAGCGTGTACGACTACCTCTACCTCGATTTCAACGAGCCCGTGTACACCCAACTGCGCAGCTCCGACTACAACCGCCGCCGCGACGGCCGCGTGTGGGACACCACCGACTTCCATCGCCACCCTGAGGCCTACGAAAGTACGTTTCAGAACTTTTTGCCCGTTACCCACCTGCTCATCGCCTGCGCTTACTGGCACCCGGCCGCCCCCCGCCTGTTTTCGGAAGAAGATACCCGCCGCGCCCACTTCCGCATCGATACCATTGCCGACGTCACCTGCGACATCGACGGCTCCATCCCGACCACCCGGCGCAGCACCACCATCCAGGAGCCCGCCTTCGACTACAACCCCGCCACCGGCCAGTTGGAGCCCGCCTACTCGGCCCCCGGCCACCTCACCGTGATGGCCGTGGATAACCTGCCCTGCGAGCTGCCCCGCAATGCCAGCCGCGACTTTGGCCGCCAGCTCATTGCCAACGTGCTGCCCCACCTGCTCGCCGAAAACGGCCCCGACGAAGTAATCCAGCGCGCCACCATCGCCACCAACGGTCAGCTCACGGAACGCTACCAGTATCTGGCCGACTACGTGGCGTAATATTCAGTTGCCAGTTGCCAGTTGCCAGTGGTCGGCAGAAGAGCGGTCATCCTGAGCGGAGCGAAGGACCTTATCACGTGAAAACGAAAACCGTTTTGGTGGTTCGTACTAACGTGATAAGGTCCTTCGCTCCGCTCAGGATGACCGCTCCTTTACTAGCAACTGGCCACTGGTAACTGGTAACTGATATTAGACTTTCAGCACCGGGTATTTAGCTTGCACCAGCATGTAGAGGCCGTAGGCCATCAGGCCCAGCGCCACCACGGCCAGCACGACCGGCCCCATGGTGGCCAGAAAATCAAACGCCTCATCGGTGCTCCCGATGGCGGCGGCGCGCGACTGGCGGCCGGCCTGCACGAAGAAGTAGCCGATAATGCCCAGCACAATGCCCCGGGCCGTGTAGCCTACCTGCCCCAGCCGGTACACGGTGTTCTGCTGGCCGGCCGGAATATCACTGCCCTGCACGTGCTTATGAAACTTGCCGGAATAGGCCTTGTAGAGCTGGTAGAGGCCGATACCGATGGTAGCCACGCCCACCAGGATAATAATCCACTCGCCGCCGGGCCAGCCCAGCACCCGGGCCGTGAGCGTTTGTTGGGTGTTGCCGCTGCTATCGGCCGAGCCGCTGAAGGCCAGTTGGGCCGCATACCAGGCCAGACTCGCGTACACGAGGCCGCTGGCCGCATAGCCCACGCGCCGGGCCAGGCCCGGGGCATCGGAACCCTTGTTTTCGGTGTCGCGCACGGCCTGCACCACGCGCCACACAATGTAGGCGAGCAGCCCCAGGGCAATGAGGCCCAGTAATAAGCGCCCCCCCGGCAGGTTTTGCAGGGTCTGAACGGCCTGCTTCTTGTCGGCCGTCTGGCCCTGCTGCTGGCCGGTGGCGGCTAGCAGCGCCAGCAGCCCCATGAGCGTGTACACCACGCCTTTGGCAGCGAAGCCAATGCGGGCTACCGTGCGGATACCGGAGGAAGAGGAGGATGGAAGTGCGGAGTGCAGCGTATCGGCAACAGACATAGGGCAGCAAAGTAGGAGGAGAAGCCAGCCCGGCTGCCATAGTGGCCCGGGTTGCCCTGCTTACGCCCAACTACCCCCTAAAGGTTGGCCCGGTGCCCGCCCAGCAGCCCCGGCGGATGATACAGCTGCACATGGGGCTGGTGCAGGGCGGCGTTGCCGGGCACATCGAGCGTGAACAGCGGCTTACTGCGGGCTACCACATGGTTCACCAGCCACTCCAGATTGCCTCCCGGGCTCATATAAGGAATGAACAGCACGTCGGCAATGTCGGCCAGCAGCAGGTTGCGGATATCCGCCGTTTCCTGGCTGATGGTGGTTTGCTCGGGCTCGAAGTGCGAAACGAACAACAGGTGCCCCAGCCGGATATCCTGCTCGTGTTCAAAGGCTACCGAAGGCTGAATGCCGCGGCCCAGCCCGTACACAATAGGCTGCTGCCGGTCCTGGCGCAGAAACCGGAAGACGGCCTGCTCCAGCCGCGAATGAAAGCCCGAAGCCACGCATCGGCCCAGCTGCCGCTGCTCCATGGCCCACACGTAGGTGGCATACTCGATACGAGGCGGGTACTCCCGCGAACAGAAAAAGGCTGTTTTGGGCAGCCGAAGCAGGGCAGCGTTGCCCAGGGTGCGTACTTCCTCCAACAGCGTTATCATACCCGGTGCACGTGGATAAATTTATAAAAAATATTGAATAAATCATCTGTTAATTTCCTGGCAGAGCTTCCGCATGTTACCGCCCGCCGGTTCTGATTAACGAAACGCGGAACCGGAGCCTCGCCCCCTACGGTTGCGGCACGAGCGTGGGCGGGCCGTTGACAGCCGTGCGGCCACTACGCACAACGGCCCGGTGCCGGGTGGCATCGGGCCGTTGTGCGTAGTGGCCGAAGTCAGATCAGCCTAGAAGGTGCGGTGGAACCAGGACTTGATGTCGTCAATGGTTTCGCCGGTTTTATGCTGGAGCTGGCCGAACCACTCATCCTGCTTGCCTTCCTCGTAGTCGAGGTCGTTGTCGGTGAGGTTGCCCCACTTCTGCTTGGCCTGGCCTTTGATTTCGTTCCAGTTGCCGCGGGCGCGGAGTTCTTTGCTGTCGTCGATGCCGTTGTTATTAGCGTCCATGGTAGCGTTGTTTTAAGGTGGAAAGGTGGTCGTTGTACGGCGGGCTTCGCGGGGGAGTTGCCGCCCGCCCCGGCCGGCCGGCAAAGAATGCCCGACATTCGGTATCATTGACTCGTGAGCCCGCCGCAATTACTGCCCGAATGGATGATTTAAAGACTACCCTCAATACGTTTTCGCCCGACGACCGCAAGGAGTTCCGGCAGTTTATTCAGCGCCAGCGCCGCAAGCAGAAGGGCCGGATGGATGTGCGCCTGTACGATCTGCTGGCCCAGTCCGAGGAATACGACACGGCCGAGCTGCTCTGCCGCCTCTACCCCGAGGAGCCCAATGCCGTGGCCTACTACGCCCTGCGCAAGCGCCTGATGCGCCACCTGATGGATTTTCTGCTGCTGCGCCAGCACCAGCAGGACCCCACGGCCGCCTCCTCGGTGCGCGGCCTGCTCACGCTGGCCCACTACCTGTTTGAGGTGCGGGTGGGCCGCCTGGCCTGGAGTACGCTGCGCAAGGCCGAAAAGCTGGCCCGCCAGAACGAGCAGTACGAGCAGCTCAACGCCGTTTATAACCTTCAGATCACCCACGCCGCCAGCCAGCACGCCGACGACTTGGCCGACATCGTGCAGCGGCGCAACCTCAACAAGCGCGACGCCGACGAGGAGGAGCGGGCCAATATTGCCGACAGCCTCATCCGCCTGCGCCTGCGCCAGGCCCGGGTGCGGGGCCGGGCCGGCGAGTCGTTCGATACCATTTTGCAGGAGGTGCTGCGCGAGTACGACCTTCAGGAAGCGTTTGCCCGGCGGCCCGCCCTGCTCTACCGGCTCATGTCCATCACCCGGGCGGCCATGCTCGTGCGCCGCGACTACCTCTCATTCGCACCCTTCGTGGTGCGCTGCTACCACCTCATGGAAAAGCGCCACGGCTTCCAGCCGGCCCACCACGAGGCCCAGGTAGGCTTGCTCTACATGATTGCCCACGCCCTGTACCGCACCCGTCGCTTCGCGGAGTCGGTGACGTACCTGGAGCAGCTTAAGCAGTTGCTCGATGGTGGCTCCCGGCAGCGGGCCGCCGCCATGCGGCCCCGCTACACGTTTCTGCTGGCCGCCAACTACGCCTTCCTCGACCGCAATGCCGACAGCATCGGCCTGTTGGAAGCCACCCTGAAGCAGGCCCTGCCCCCCCGGGAGCTGCTCACGGCCCGCCTCGGCCTAGGCTTTCACTACTTCGCCGAAGGTCAGTACCAGAAAGCCAATCAGGTGCTGCTGGCCATCGGGCGCACCGACCACTGGTGCGAGCAGGAAATGGGCGTCGAATGGGTGCTCAACCGCAACATGGGCGAGATGCTGATTCAACTCGAACTCGGCAATTCGGACTTATCCTACAACCGCCTGCGGGCCATTGAGCGGCTGGTGAAGGAACGCTTCGGCCCCGATGGCGGGGGCTACGCCGCCGTGCTGGGCTTCCTGCACCTGGTCCGCGATATTCTGGAAGACCCGGCCGTGGTCCGCACCCCCGACTTCGCAGTGCGCATTACCCAGCTACCCGCCTTCGTGCCCCTGGAGCAGGAGGACTTGCAGGCCCTGAGCTTCTTTAGCTGGCTCTATGCCAAAGTGCAGGGCCGCCCCTACTACCCGGTGCTGCTGGAGCTGGCCGGAGCCACCGAGTCAGCCCCGGCAACCGCCCCTTCCTCCTCCTCCTCCTCCTCCTCCTCCTGACGAAAAAACCAAGGCCCGAACTACGCGGGGTAGCTCGGGCCTGGCAGGGAGAGAGTGTGCGGCGAACCGCCGGGCTAAGCCAATTTGCTTAGTTGTTGCGGGTAGCGGCGTTGATTTCGGCTTTGGCATCACCGGCGGCGGCATCCATTTTAGCACCGGCTTTGTCGGCGGCCATTTTGGTTTCGGCGGCGGCTTTGTCGGCGGCGGCTTCGGTGTTGGCGGCGGCCCGCTCAGCGGTGTTTTCTACGGCAGTACCGGCGTTTTCCAGCGCGTCGTCGGTGGCGGCGGCGGCGTTTTCGGCGGCGGCTTCGGCGTTTTCGGCGGCGGCTTCGGTGTTCTGCTGGCCTTCCTGGGTGCAGGAGGTAGCGGCGAAAGCAACGGCGGTAGCCAAGAACAGGGACTTGAGGAGGGTTTTCATGGCAAAGAAGTCAAAAGTGGAAAGCGCCCGGACAACCTGTCGGACGGGGGTTAATCGGCGCAGGCCCAAAAAGTAACCCGTCTGGGAGAGAGAATTTTGCGGCTGCAACGCTCCTAGCTGCGGCCTCGCAATGATTGGGGCCAGATAAAGTTCGCCGCGCCTCCCCCGGCCGCCTACTTGAGCACTTCCAACTCCTTGCCGACTTCAATAAACGCGGCAATGGCCTTATCGAGGTGGGCGCGGGTGTGGGCGGCGCTCAGCTGCACCCGGATGCGGGCCTGGCCCTTGGGCACTACGGGGAAGTAGAAACCGACTACATAAATACCTTTTTCCAGCATTTTAGCCGCGAATTCCTGGCTCATCTTGGCGTCGTAGAGCATGACGGGCACGATGGGGTGCTCGCCGGGCTTGATGTCGAAGCCGGCGGCCGTCATCTGGGCGCGGAAGTACTTCGTGTTTTCTTCGAGCTGGTCGCGCAGCCGGGTGCTTTCGGTGAGCAGCTCCAGTACCCGCAGGCTGGCTCCCACAATGGCGGGCGCGAGGGTGTTGCTGAACAGGTAGGGGCGGCTGCGCTGGCGCAGCATGTCGATTACCTCCTGGCGGCCCGTGGTGAAGCCGCCCATAGCTCCGCCCAGGGCCTTGCCCAGGGTACCGGTGATGATGTCGACGCGGCCCATCACGTGGCGGTACTCGTGGGTACCGCGGCCGGTTTTGCCCAGAAAACCGGTGCTGTGGCACTCGTCCACCATCACCAGGGCCTCATATTTGTCGGCCAGGTCGCAGATTTTGTCGAGCTGGGCGATGGTGCCGTCCATGGAAAACGAGCCGTCGGTGACGATGATGCGGTGGCGGCTGCCCTTGGCCCGGGCGTCCTGGAGCTGCTTTTCCAGGTCCTGCATGTCGTTGTGCTGGTAGCGGTAGCGCTGGGCCTTGCACAGGCGCACTCCATCGATGATGGAAGCGTGGTTGAGGGAATCGGAAATAATGGCGTCCTGCTCGTTGAACAATGGCTCGAACACGCCGCCGTTGGCATCGAAGGCAGCCGCGTACAGAATGGTGTCCTCGGTGCCCAGGAATTCGGCCAGTTTGGCTTCCAGCTGCTTATGAATATCCTGGGTGCCGCAGATGAAGCGCACCGACGACAGGCCGTAGCCGTGGGTGTCGATGGCGTGCTTGGCGGCCCGGATCACCTCGGGGTGTGAGGAGAGGCCCAGGTAGTTGTTGGCGCAGAAGTTGAGCACTTCGCCGGCCTCGCTGGTTTCAATTTCGGCGCCCTGGGGCGAGGTAATCACGCGTTCCTGCTTGTAGAGGCCGTTGTCTTTAATCTCCTGAAGCTGCTGCTGAAGGTCGGGCTGAAGGGTGGTGTACATGGGCGAATAAGTGACTAGGTGAATGAGTGGGAGTCTATACGTGGGGAAGTACAAAGGTACGGCTCCTGTTTAGTTGACGGGTTGTTGGTTGTCGGTTGCGGGTTGTTGGTTGTTGGTTGTTGGTTGTTGGGGAAAGTAACGTCATTCCGAGCGCAGCCGAGGAATCTCGCGTGCTGACGTTGCGTCAACTAACCCTGACGACAGGACTACCATTGCCCGCGAGATTCCTCGGCTCCGCTTCGTCCCTGGCTTGATGCGCCACATGCGCGGAATGACGTTCTGCTAACAACCGACAACCAGCAACCGACCACTACCAACTAAACGCCGCCGCCATCTTTTCCCGGTAAAAGCCGTTGTTTTGCTTTCACGACCCGGATGCTGGCAGTCAGGCAGGCGGCCCGGGTTGGCACTCCTATGAACGTACACCTCCAACAAATCCTCGATAACCCGCTGGCCGCGCTGGCCATCGTGGGCAACCTGGTCATCATCGAAAGCCTGCTGTCGGTAGACAATGCCGCCGTGCTGGCTACCATGGTGGGCGATTTGCCCCGGGAGCAGCGCCAGAAAGCATTGCGCTACGGCATCATCGGGGCCTACGTGTTCCGGGGGCTGTGCATTCTGTTCGCCTCGTTTCTCATCGAGTTCTGGTTTCTCAAGCCCCTGGGTGGCCTCTACCTGCTCTACCTCACCTACAGCCAGTTCCGGGGCCGGGGCAGCGGCGGGGAGGACGACGTGGACAAGCGCAAAAGCTGGCTCTACCGTTCCACCCTGGGCCTGCTGGGGCCGTTCTGGGCCACCGTAGCCCTGATCGAGCTCATGGACCTGGCCTTCTCCATCGACAACGTGTTTGCCGTGGTGGCCTTCACCGACAACCTGATCCTGATTTGCCTGGGCGTGTTCATCGGCATTCTGGCCATGCGCCTGGTGGCCCAGGCCTTCGTGCTGCTGATGGCCCGCTACCCCTTCCTCGAAACGGCCGCCTTCCTCGTCATCGGGGTGCTGGGGCTCAAGCTGCTGCTGTCGCTGGTGGAGCATTACCTGCCCCAATCGGCCTTCAGCCGCTTTCTGGGCAGCCACGCCGCCGACGCGGGCCTGACGGTGCTCACGGTGCTCATGTTCCTGGGGCCGCTGGCCTCGTCCTACTTCTTCAACTACCCCCGCCGCCGCGGCTCGGTGCGGTAGCGGCAAACCACGCCCGGGGCAGCGTCCCCACGCAAAAGCCGAAATCGTGGATGAGGTGGAATACCGGCGGCCGCCGGGTTGGGTATCGAGGGCAATCTGCCCGGACCGGTCGGGGCGCAGGCCCAGCGTTTCAGCGTTGAGTGACGAAGTGCGTGTGTCATCTGTTCGTGTGTCAAAAAAAGATGACACACGAACAGATGACACATACCGGGTGGAGGAAATAAGTAGCCAACAGGCCGCCCTCGTCGCGCACTTCCCCGGTCTGGCCCTCGGGCATCAGGAGCCCGGCCCGGAGGCAGAGCGGAGTACGCCTGCGGATGCGCACGGTATCGGTCCCGCGCAGGTTAGGGCGGGCTGAATACCTGCCAGTACTGCCAGATGGGGTTGGGGTACCGGTCGCGCTACCGGCTTACGGCCGCGCCCTGGGCGAATTCGCGGAGCTGCTCCCAGAGCGCTTGGGGCGGGTGGGCAGCCAGCCCGGGCGTGGCTTCGAGGGTAAGGAAACCGGTGGCCTGCCGGAACGTCTCGCCGGAGAGTTGGGCGAACCCCATGCGCCAGTCGGGAAAGGCGCGCCGCCGGATGGGCGCGTAGTGCAGGGTCCGCACGTGGTGGTGCAGGGGGTCGGTTTTGATTTCCTCGTAGAGCGCACTCAGGGCCGGATCGGGGCCTTCCAGCACCTGCATAAACTGCTCGTCGGCGTAGAGCAGCAGGCCCGTGAGCAGCCGGTATTGGTTGTGGGCGCGGGCCTTTTCCAGCAGGGCGTTCAGGGCCGCGGGCCGCAGGGCGTGGGTGGCTTGGCTGTGGTATACTAATCGAAACAGAGGCGGGGAAAGGACGGGCATAAGCAGCTGGGGCGCGGAGAGAACAGTGTAGTCACAACCTGTTTCCCGGGTGTAGAGTGCAAACCGAACGCACTTTATTGCAGCAAGAGCTACGGCGGAGCTTGCGCGCGCGCCTCCGCACATCGATAAAAAGGCCAGTTACCGAAAGCGCCCGAGGGCCGTATCTTTGCACTTCCCCACCACCCCGTTTTCTCTTAACCACCCCGAATGACCACCTCCAGTACCTCCGCCGCTACCCCCACCGGCGACACCATCCTCGTTATCGGCGCCGGCGGCCAGCTCGGCTTCGAACTCACCCACGAGTTGCGCCGGCTCTACGGGGCCAGCAACGTAGTGGCCGCCGATGTGCGCGCGCCCCAGGATGCCGAAACGGCCCAGGCCGGCCCCTTCGAGCAGCTGGACGTGCTGGACCAGAACCGCCTGACCGACGTTATCCGCCAGTACAAACCCACCCAGGTGTACCATTTGGCCGCGTTGCTCTCGGCCACGGCCGAGCAGAACCCCAAGCTGGGCTGGCAGCTGAACATGGACGGCCTGTTCAACGTGCTCGACGCGGCCGTGGACCTGGGCGTGAAGCAGGTGTACTGGCCCAGCAGCATTGCCGTGTTCGGCCCCGATACGCCCCGCCAGAACACGCCCCAGCTCACTACCATGAACCCCAACACGGTGTACGGCATCAGCAAGCTGGCCGGCGAGCAGTGGGGCGAGTGGTATTTCCGCAAGCACGGTCTGGATGTGCGCAGCCTGCGCTACCCCGGCCTGATTGGCTACAAGAGCCTGCCCGGCGGCGGCACCACCGACTACGCCGTGGACATCTACCACAAGGCCGTGGCCGGCGAGGCCTACGAGTGCTTCCTCTCCGAGGACACTTACCTGCCCATGATGTACATGCCCGACGCGCTGAAAGCCACCCTGGACCTGATGCACGCCCCCGCCGACCGCCTCCAGGTGCGCAGCAGCTACAACCTGGGCGCCATGAGCTTCAGCCCGGCCGAAATTACGGCCAGCATCCAGCGCCACTACCCCGATTTCCAGGTAACCTACCGCCCCGACCACCGCCAGCAGATTGCCGACTCCTGGCCCGCCAGCATCGACGACACCCAGGCCCGCCTCGACTGGAACTGGCAGCCCGAGTTCACCCTCGACAAGATGACCGACGACATGCTGCTGCACCTCAAGGAGATGGTGGTACTGAAGTAGCCGACGGTAGAAAGTAATTCATCATACAACTCAAACTTTAGGTCCGGTTATGAACGACTTGCAAGATCCGCCAGTGCAGGTACCGCCTTATATCAGGCGCGTAAAAATTCATGACCATGCCCCATTGCGCAACGTTAAGGTTGACTTCAAGCGCGGGCTAAATATTATAATAGGTCATAACGGGGCTGGAAAAACTCGTTTTTTGAGTCTGTTGAACGACTTAGCTGATCTGCAGGAAAACAAAAAACACTTCCAGGGTGCGGAGTGTCAACTAACCTTTGGTGGTGTTTTTACCGAGCAAACTGCGGTAACCGTTGAGTTTGAAGGATACGCTGACACGCTGGTGGAAGCACAAAATTTGGCATGGGATATAGTCAGAAAGGAGCTTCCAGGAGTCCATCTCACCGACCGTTATTCCGAATACCTAGGTGAAGCACGAACGGTAGAGAACTTTCTGGAAGCGTATCCGCCAATGTTCATTGCACATGGCACGCCGTCCTCCGGTTTGCCTATTCTTGATGAAAGTGCAGAATTAGTCCTTGAGAAGAGAGGCACTTTTATCCTGATGAATGACAGGTCGCGCAGGATAGACGAATTAAACAGCCGCTTCTCACAGGCAGTAGTACGCAGTATAGTACGCCTAATTCGTAATGGCTTCACTGTACTGAATGGGGTACCGGCTCCTCCTCCAACACCCGATATAGTAAGGCAATGGGTATTGAAAATCATGGGGGAATACACGGATTTCTTGAACAAAATTTTGCCGCTTTATTCGCCGGTCCAGGAAGTGCGTTGTAATGAGTATTTCCAAGTGTATCACCAAGAGACACAAGAGCAGTTTGCCATCAAAGGGTTAGTTCTGGAATACCAGTTGAACGGTGAGTGGCTATCATTCCGTATGTTATCAGACGGCACAAAACGTTTAGTCTATATTATCTCAGACATCTTCGCTCCCGACTCTATTAGCTTAGATAAAAGAACCGATGAAATGAGGATTGCTACTCAGAAGAGAAAAACCGTTTTCCTCGAAGAACCTGAACTAGGTATCCATCCTGCTCAGCTCACCAAACTGCTCAACCTCATCCGCGAGGTTTCGAAGGAGCATCAGGTAATCATGACCACCCACGCGCCGCAGGTGCTGGATATGCTCACGGAAAAGGAGTTGAACCGCATTACTATCTGTGAGCTGGACCCCAAAAAAGGCACGCAGTTTCGAAAGTTGAGTCGAACCAAGCAAGCCCAAGCCCGGGAATATATGAGGGAGGTGGGCTTCTTGAGCGACTATTGGCGCTACTCGTTTCTGGAAGCAGCCGAAGCGGAGTAGGGCTGATGAAAAAGACAGCAGAAAAGCCTTTTCTGGTCGGGTTGCTGGGCGAATCTCCCAACGACACGGCATCGTTACAGGCTCTGCTAGGCCAACGCTACGGCCAGCAGGTGCAGTTTTTCGTCATTAGCCCCCAGATTACCGGCAGCCAACTGGACAACCCGAAATTGCAGCACATCATCCGGGCCAACTATCGGTTTACCAAGCCCGATTTGGTAGTGGTCACCCGCGACCTGGACGCGCCTGAAACTGACCGGACTCAGCAACTTAAACGAAAGGAGTTCTTTCGAAAGATCAATTTAGGGCTGGAGCAAAAGGGAATCTACCTGCTCAATATCCAGGCGATAGAAGCCCTGATTGCGGCGGACATCCGAGTGTTTAATAACCGTTACGAGTGCGTATGTGAGGTTCCGGCCAACCCAATGACCATTTCCGATCCGGTAAGGTTTCTCAAAAATGCGACTCCACCCCGCCGCCCGCAGTACGATGAAGGGCACTGTGCCGAGTTGCTGGCCGCCGTTGACTACGATACTGTACTGGCTAATTGCCGTTACTTCGCCGACTTTGATGAGGCGTTCCAGCAACGCATTCCACCACTGACGCCTCCCGTAAAGGCTGCCACAGACACCGATGAGGTGTAACCTGATGAATATTATCTATTCTTGATGTTGGCTAATCCATCCTCCGCTCGACCGCCCGCTTTCCTGCTGCGCCTCACCGAGTCCGGGTGGTTCTGGCCGCTGCTGCTGGGGCTGAACCTGGCCCTGCACCTGCCGTTTTTCCAGCAGCCGCCCAACAGTGCCCACGTGTGGCGGCAGAGCAACACGATGGCCGTGGCCCGCAACTTCGCCGAGGAGGATATGAACATTCTGCGCCCCCGGGTGGACCGCCGCCGCGACACCGACGGCGTGACGGGGATGCAGTTTCCGTCGTATGAGTGGGTGGTGGCTCTGAACTATCGGGTTTTTGGGGTGCACGAGGCCATTCCGCGGGTGGTGAACTGGCTGATTTTCGCGGCCGGACTGGTGGGGTTTTACGGGCTGGTGCGGCAGCTGAGCGGGTTGCGCTGGCTGGCGGCCGTGGGCGCGTGGGGCCTAGCCTGGTCGCCGGAGCTGTTCTACCATTCCATCAACGCCCTGCCCGATGTGCTGGCCCTGAGCGCCTCGCTCTGGGGCCTGTGGTTTTTCCTGCGCTGGTACGGCGCCCGGGGCCGGTCCACTGATTTCGGTATCAGCCTGCTGGCCGTTGCGCTGGCCGGGGCTACCAAGCTTCAGTACCTCGTGGTAGGCGCGCCGATGGCCGTGGTAGTGGTGCAGGATTTGGTGCGGGGCCGCCTGAGTAGCCGGCGGCTGGGCTGGCTGGCCTTGTTCGGGCTGGTGGCCGTGGGCCTGCCGGTAACCTGGTACGCCTACGCCCTGCACCTGATTGACACTTCGGGCCTCACCGATTTCGGGCTGGAAGTGCGCTCGGCTACCTCCCTGGCCACGGCCCTCGCCATTCTGAAAGATAACCTGGTATCCGACACGCCGGAGCTGCTGCTGGGGTTTGCCACCTTCGGGCTGCTGCTGCTGGGCTTGGGGGCCGTAGTAGGGGAGCGGAAGTGGCAGCACCCCTGGTTCGGGCCGCTGCTGGGCTGGGCGCTGGCGCTGCTGGCCTACCACCTGCTGGAGCTGCGCCAGATGGATGCCCACCAGTACTACATGCTGCCCCACGTGCCGGTGCTGCTGCTGGTGGCCGTGGTGGGCGCGGGCTGGCTGAGCCGGCAACGCGCCCGGTGGGCGGCCCCGCTGCTGGTGCTGCTGCTGGTGGCGCAGCCGGTGCTGGCCTGGGTGCGCATCGTGCCCGCCCGCTGGCTGCACGGCCCCCGCGAGCTGGCCCCCGAGCTCTACTACGAAGCCTCCCGGGCCCAGCTCCGCGCCGCCGCCCCCGATTCGGCTCTCTGCCTCGTCGGCCCCGATAACTCGGGCTGCATCTACTTCTACTTCCTGCACAAGAAAGGCTTCGGCTTCTCCGGCCGCGACGACCTGTTCGCCCGCGACTCCACCGGCCAGACCTACCTCACCACCTGCCTGCGGGGCGGGGTGCACTACCTCTACACCGACGACTCGGTGCTGGTAACCGACCCGCGCCTGGGTGCCTACCGGCCGCAACTGATGGAGCAGGTAGGCCGGTTCCGGGTCCTGCGCTTCCCCAGGGATTCCGCCGCCCGCCGGCCCTAACCCTGGGCGGCGGCAGGCCGTTTGCAGGGCGTACCGCTTTCGGCTTTGCCCCATGATTGTCAACTACGTTCCTACCGGCTGGCAGATTATCTACCAGCAGGCCCACGCCCTGCTGGCCGCCCAGCTGTTGCACCAGTGGCCACCTTTCCTGCCCCTCGATCAGTGGGTGGGGCTGCTGGCCGCCGTGGCCCAGCACGACGACCAGCAGCCCCACTGGACCGGCCACTACGGCCTGACGCCCGCCGGCGCGCCCGCCAACTTCACGATGCAGCCGTTTTCCCTGGAGCAGGCCACCGGCGTTCTGCGGGCCGCCCGTTTCCAGGGCCGCTGGCGCAGTTTGCTCACCAGCCTGCACCTGAGCACGCTCCACGAAACCCTGCGCGGCGAAGACCCGGAGATTAACGCCTTCCTCGACGAGCAGCGGGCCAGCCAGCAACAGTGGCGGCGGGAACTCGAAATCAAGAAGACCGAAGCCGACCAGGCCTACGCCCTGCTGCACTGGTGCGATCGGCTCAGCCTCATCCTCTGCCGCCACGAAGTGCCGGAAATGGGCCGGGCCCTGGAAATCTACCAGGGTCCCAACGGCCAGACCCACAAAATCCGCCAGCCTGCTCCCGAGGGGCCATTTCTCATCGAGCCCTGGCCCTTCCGCGAAAAGCAGTTCACCGTCAGCGTAGAAACCACCGTGCTCCATCAGCTCCAGTTTCAGAACGACGCCGAGCTGGCCGCTGCCCTGCACGAAGCGCCCATTGAAATGCTGAAGTGGGAGTTGAGAAGTGAGAAGTGAGAAAGAAGTCATTCCCTCATCCCCTCATCCCTTCATCACCGCTTCTCGACCGGCTGGGGGTTTTGCATGAGGCCGGCGGGCACGGTGGTGCTGGCCGAAATATGGCCCAGCCCCCGGCCATCCTTGCCGTCGGAGCGGTCGGAGGCCAGGCGAATGGGGCCGTATTGCTGATAGCCAGTCCAGTGGCGGCGGAAAGCGGGTTGGGCGTCGGTGGCTTTGGGGAAGTAGGCCCACTCCTCCACCAGGTTGGTCTGGGGGTTGATGAGCACCTCGTACTTGTTGTCGGGCGTCACGCCCACGTTTTTGAAGGTCATGTTCAGCACCTCGGCGGGCGTGCCGTCCAGCAGCTTGCCCGCTCCCTGGTAGGTGAGCGTAACGCCGGAATCCTTGAGCTTGAAAGGCAGCAGCAGCCACCAGGAGTTGTTCACCCAGATGGGATACATCTTGCTGAGCAGCTTCTCGCCGTCGGGCGTGGCCGAGATGTCGCGGCCGGCGCGGTAGGCTTTGCCCTGCCGGGTACCCAGGTTGTACACGGCCACGGTGCTGTCCTTCTGCCAGCGAAAGTCGCCGGTTTGCTTGTCCCAGAGTTGGTAGGAGCCGTCGAGGAAGTCCCAGCCCAGCAGGCGGGTTTGCTGCCAGGCGGAGTAGCCGCCCATGGCCCCCATCACCTGGTCGGCCAGGGCAATGGCGCGGGCGTCGGAGCCGGCCGCATCGAAGCCGGGGGCCGCTGGATACGTACCGCCAGCCAGGACTGCGGCGGGCAGGAGCGCGCCCGATTTAGCCGCCGCAGTGGTAGCGGATTGGGGTTGGCAGGCGCCCAACGAGCCCAGCGAGCCCAACAGGATACCTAGTGAAAAGCGAAAAGCGCGCATAGTAGCAAACGAAAAAAGAACGGAAACCAATTCCGGACCAACCAGCCCGGCGACGCTGGTCCCTACGCAAAAGAACAGGTTTTCGCCTACCTGACCGAACGCCCGGCCAATCCGGCCCGTACTAACATCTCCTTACGTTTCCGAAAAACCGCCTCATGGCCCAACATTACCGCTTTAAAGACGTCGTTGGCATTTTCAAGTCAACGGCCGCTCAGTTCATGGTCAACAACTCCTTTCGCCACGCGGCGGCGTTGTCCTACTACACTATCTTCTCGCTGCCGCCATTGCTGCTGATCGTCATCACGGTGGCCAGCGCCGTGTACGGGGGCGAGGCGGTTACGGGCCAGGTCTATGGCCAGTTGCGCGGGATTGTAGGCCCCAGTTCGGCCGAGTTTCTGCAAAACAGCATTGCCGAGTTTACGATCAAACAACGCGGGACCGTATCAACGATTATTGGCCTGGGCACTCTGGTTTTCGCGGCTACCACTTTCTTTGTCACGCTTCAGGAGAGCATCAACGACATCTGGAACCTGAAGGTGAAAACCACTGGCGTAGGCATCGGGCAGTTTCTCAAGCAACGGTTTCTCTCCTTCGGCCTGATCCTGAGCGTGGCCCTGCTGCTGCTGATTTCCTTCGTTATCAGCGCCGTGTTAAGCGTGTTCACCAACCAGCTGCAACAATGGTTTCCCGAAATTGGCGTGCTGGCTATCAAGCTCGTCGATTTTGTGCTCTCGCTAGGCGTCACCACCCTGCTCTTCGCCCTCATCTACCGCTTCCTGCCCGATGCCATCATCCGGTGGCGCGACGTGGGTGTGGGGGCCTTTATCACGGCGGCCCTGTTCGTGCTGGGCAAGTTTTTGATTGCCTTCTACATCTCGAAATCTGACCCCGGCTCGGCCTTCGGAGCCGCCGGCTCGGCCATCGTGCTGCTGCTCTGGATCAACTATTCCTCCCTTATCGTCTTCTTCGGGGCCGAGTTTACCCAAGAATTTGCCGATGCTTTCGGCCAGAAAGTCCAGCCCAAAGCCCACGCCGTGCGCATCGAAACCCGGGAACTTCCGCGCGAGGAAGACGCCGCTGCCATTGCCACCGGCCGGCCACATGCGGAAGGCAAGTGGCGCAAGTAGAAAGTCTGAAATTCTATCACTATTTACTCACCCGCTCTCCTTTTCACGGAGTTCAAAGGGCGAACCGGACGCATGTTTCCTACCCAATAGCCCCCGCTTCAAAGTCTGATTTCGCCTGATTCTGGTTGCCGCTGCACGAGGATACCGCCGGACAAACCCTTACGTTTGACCATCCTATCTACTCACCGTCAGCTACCAACCCAATGAAAGGTCGATTTTTACCCGGTGCCTTGGGGGCCATCTGCCTGCTGGCCGTTCAGGCCCGGGGCCAGGATGTTCCTGCCCGCGTGCTTACCATCAGCCCGGTGGTCGGGGAGGTGATTGATGCCCGGGAAAAAGCCACTTACGGCCTGTTTCCCACCTTTTCAGCCAACGACTTTCAGGAAGCCCGCTTTTATCAGAACCTGAGCGCCGATAGCGCCGTGCACCTGCGCGTGCAGCTCCGGGATGGCCGGGTAGTGCTGCGCCCCCACACCAGCGCCGAGCTGAGTGCCGTGCGCCAGACCATCGAAACCCGCCGGCGGGAACTGGCCGCGGCACCAGCTGCTCCGGTCGCCGGCGTAGAAGCTGCCGCCGACTCGGTCGGGCGGCGTTTCCGCGTAACGCTGCGGACCGGCACTGCCTTCGATGGCGAAATGACGGCCCGCCGCCCCCGGCAACTGGAGTTTCTGACCAAGGACCTGGGCGTGGTGCTGGTGGAGCGAGCCAACATTCTGCGGCTGCAAGAGCTTAACTCGGAGCTAGCGAAGCGGCCCGCCAACTGGTACGACATCGGCAACGGCAGCCGCCTGTTTTTCGCGCCCACCGCCTGGGGCCTGCGCGAGGGCGAAGGGTACTTGCAGGATATCAGCCTGTACTTCCTGGGAGCCAACTACGGCATAACCGACAATTTTTCCATGGGGGGCATGGTGTCGATGTTGCCGGGCCTGCCGCTGCGCAACCAGTTTCTGGCCCTCACGCCTAAGTTCTCGGCCCAGATTGCGGAAAAATGGCACGTCGGGGTTGGGGCACTCTACTTGCGCGTGCCTGATTTTGATCTGACCGATACCTCGTACGGGGTGGGGTTGCTGTACGGAACGGCAACGTACGGCTCGGCCGACAACAACCTCACGGCCGGTCTGGGTTATGGGTTTGCCGGGGGCAACATTGGCAGTACGCCCGTGCTACAACTCGGGGGCCAGAAGCGCATCAGCCGCCGCGTTTCGCTCATCACCGAGAACTACATTATTGCCAACAGCAGCGCCGGTATGGGCGGTTTGTACGGGGCCAAAATCAACTGGAAACGCACCAGTCTGGGCCTGGCGGCAGCCTATGTCATTCCCTACGAAGGCGACTATGCTGTTTCTAGTTACGTCGTTCCGGTTTTCATCGACTTTACCTTCCGGTTTGGAAAGCCGACCCGTTAGGCCTGGGTTCAGGCCAGCGAAGCGCCGCGAGTAGGGTATTGCGGCGGCGGTCTGGGGGCCGCCCCGGCGTAAGGGCAGGTTAGTCGCGGTGCTTGCCTTTGTGCCGGCCTTTTCCTTTGCCCTTGATTTTGCCGCGCCACTGGAGCGGCCACTGCTGCGCCACAGGCCGCGCTTCGGATTTACCGGCAGTAGTAGCCTCCCCACCGCTGAGTTGGAGCCGGCCGCTGCTGTTGCGCGCTACAGCGGCCACCTCGCCCAGCATGCTGCACCCCTGCCCGTCGCGCAGCTCCGTGCGGCGACCATCCGCCTCCATTATCCAGCCGTCGCGCGTTACGCGGCGGCCGTTGGGCAGCTGCACATCATGCGGCATGGGCCGGACTTCGCCGTTCCTGATCAGAAACACCGTGCCGTCGAGCCGTTGAAAACCGTCGTTGGCCTGGGCCGAAACCAAGTGGGACAAGCAGAAGAAACCCCAGAAAAGCAGGCAGAAACGCATAATATACCAGTAACAGTTCGCAACCACCGGAGCAGCGGCCCTTGCATACGGCCGCGCCGGACCGGAGTTGGCAGGGCCGGCGCAAGAGCCGCAAAGCTCTCGATAGGCCCCGCATAAACGGCCCCGCTATCCAACGGATAGCGGGGCCGTTTTCTTGCCCTTGGGTGCATTGGTCGCCTTAGGCAGCGGCTTCCTCCGGCTTCTGCTTCACGGCCAGCTGCCCGCAGGCGGCGTCAATGTCTTTGCCCCGGCTGCGGCGTAGGTTGGTTTGCACGCCCCGGTCGGCCAGATACTTGTGGAAGGCCATCAGCTTGGCCTCGCCGGTATTCTTGTAATCGGCGTTTTCGATGGGGTTGTATTCGATGAGGTTCACCTTGCAGGGCAGCCACTTCGAAATCTGAAATAGCTCCTCGGCGTCCTGGAGCGTGTCGTTGAAGCTCTCGAACACAATGTACTCGTAGGTCACCTTGCGGCCGGTGGCCTGGTGGTAGTACTTGAGCGCCTCCTCCAACGCCGCCAGCGAGTTGGCCTCGTTGATAGGCATGATTTCGTTGCGCTTGGTGTCATTGGGCGCGTGCAGGCTTAAGGCGAGGTTGGCCTTCACGCCATCGTCGGCCAGCTTCTTGATCATCTTGGCAATGCCGGCCGTGCTGATGGTGATGCGGCGCGGGGCCATGTTCAGGCCGTCGGGGGCGGTGATGCGCTCAATGCTTTTCACCACGTTGGCGTAGTTGAGCAGGGGCTCGCCCATGCCCATGTACACGATGTTGGTGAGCGGCGTGCCGTACTGGCTTTCGCACTGCTCCCGGATGCGCACCACCTGGTCGTAAATCTCGGCCGCCTCCAGGTTGCGCTTGCGGTCCATGTAGCCCGTAGCGCAGAACTTGCACGTCAGCGAGCAGCCCACCTGCGACGAAATACAGGCCGTCATGCGCGTATCGTGGGGGATGAGCACACCCTCCACCACGTTGCCATCGTAGAGCCGAAACGCCGATTTAATGGTACCGTCGGTGCTCAGCTGCTGGTCCTGCACCTGCACACCATTGATGACGAAATAACGAGCCAATAGCTCACGGGTGGCCAGGCTGATGTTGTTCATTTCCTCAAACGTGCCCGCCGTATTCTTCCACAGCCACTCGCTCACCTGCTTGGCGCGGAACGGTTTTTCGCCGTGCTCCACCATAAAGGCTTTGAGCTCGTCGGGGCTGATTTTGCGGATATCGCGCTTGGAAACTACGGGCAGTTCAATCATCATGGCACAAAGATACAATGCCGGCCGCCTTTGTCGTGGGGTTTTCGTCCGGGCACGGGGCTCAACCGGCTGAACGTGAAAAAAGTGCCGGTTGGGAAAACGCCCGAACCCGTCCGCCGCATTTTCGCGTCTCAATATTTCCGCCTACCTTGGCCCCATAAACTTTAGGGGTGTTCTGCCGCGCAGGACTGAGAAATACCCTTTGAACCTGATCCAGGTAATGCTGGCGAAGGGAAAAGTAAGCAGACCGGCCCCCGGTGGGTTCGTGGCGTGCGCCCCTACAGTTTATTGTTCCGACTTCCATCAACCTGCTAACCCGCTTGTTGCATGACCCTGTTTGTCAACAATGAACCCCTGGAAGCTCCCCAGCCCCCCACCCTGGCCGCCACCATCGAACTGCTGGCCCTCACGCCCCTGCGCGGCCTGGCCGTAGCTGTGAACGACGTGGTCGTAGCCCGCCCCGACTGGCCCGCCTGCCAACTCCGGGAGCACGACCGGCTCACCATCATCCGCGCCACTCAGGGCGGATAATAGCCCTGCCTTCAGAACGTCGTTCCAGAACCTCACCACAGAACGTCATTCCGAGCGCGGCCGAGGAATCTCGCGTGCTAACGTTGCCCAGGTAATCCTAACCGTCTGGTCACTACTACCACGTCAGCGCGCGAGATTCCTCGGCTGCGCTCGGAATGACCGCCAATACTCCTTCCCCCCGCTATGAAAAAACAAGACCAAGCCCCCCGGCAGACGCTGGTGGAGCGCCAGCCCCTGACCGGCTCGCGCAAGGTGTACGTGCCCGGCCAGCTGTTCCCCGATATCCGGGTGGCCATGCGCGAAATCATCCTCACCGACACCGAGCGCAAGTTCGATTTCGTGCGTCCCACCGAGCCGAACCCGCCCGTGACGGTGTACGACACCAGCGGCCCCTACACCGACCCCGCCATCGAAATTGACCTGAAAAAAGGGCTGCCGCGCCTGCGCGAAGGCTGGATTCGGGGGCGCGGCGACGTGGAGCAGCTACCCGGCACCTCCTCGGACTACGGCCGGCAGCGGGCCGCCGACCAGCAGCTCGACCACCTGCGCTTCGAGCACATCCGCCGGCCCCTGCGCGCCCGGGAGGGCCACAACGTAACCCAGCTGCACTACGCCCGCCAGGGCATCATCACGCCCGAAATGGAGTATATCGCCATCCGCGAAAACCAGCGCTTCGATGAGCTGGCCGCCGACGATGCGCTGAAGGTCCAGCACCCGGGCTACAGCTTCGGAGCGAATACGCCCCAGGGCCGCATCACGCCGGAATTCGTGCGCGACGAGGTGGCGGCCGGCCGGGCCGTTATTCCCAGCAACATCAACCACCCCGAGAGCGAGCCGATGATTATCGGGCGCAACTTCCTGGTAAAAATCAATACCAACATCGGCAACTCGGCCGTCACTTCCTCCATTGAGGAAGAAGTGGACAAGGCCGTGTGGAGCTGCCGTTGGGGAGGCGATACGCTGATGGACCTGAGCACTGGTAAAAACATTCACGAAACCCGGGAGTGGATTATCCGCAACTGCCCGGTGCCGGTGGGCACGGTGCCGATTTACCAGGCCCTGGAAAAGGTAAACGGCAAGGCCGAGGACCTGACCTGGGAGCTGTTCCGCGACACGCTCATCGAGCAGGCCGAGCAGGGCGTGGACTACTTCACGATTCATGCCGGCGTGCGGCTGGCCTACGTGCCGCTCACGGCCAAGCGCGTGACTGGCATTGTGTCGCGGGGCGGCTCGATTATGGCCAAATGGTGCCTGGCCCACCACCAGGAGAGCTTCCTGTACACCCATTTCGAGGAAATCTGCGAGATTATGAAGGCCTACGACGTGGCCTTTTCGCTGGGCGACGGGTTGCGCCCCGGCTCCATTGCCGACGCCAACGACGCGGCCCAGTTCGCGGAGCTGGAAACCCTGGGCGAGCTGACCAAAATTGCCTGGCAGCACGATATTCAGGTGATGATTGAGGGTCCCGGCCACGTGCCCATGCACCTCATCAAGCAGAACATGGACAAGCAGCTCCAGGAGTGCCACGAGGCCCCGTTCTACACCCTGGGCCCGCTCACGACCGACATTGCGCCCGGCTACGACCATATCACGTCGGCCATCGGGGCGGCCATGATTGGCTGGTTCGGCACGGCCATGCTCTGCTACGTGACGCCCAAGGAGCACCTGGGCCTGCCCAATAAGCAGGACGTGAAGGACGGCGTCATCACCTACAAAATAGCCGCCCACGCCGCCGACCTCGCCAAGGGCCACCCCGGCGCTCAGTACCGCGACAACGCCCTGAGCAAGGCCCGCTTCGAGTTCCGCTGGCAGGACCAGTTCAACCTCAGCCTCGACCCCGACACGGCCCGCGCCTACCACGACGAAACCCTGCCCGCCGAAGGAGCCAAAGTAGCTCACTTCTGCTCCATGTGCGGCCCCCACTTCTGCTCGATGAAAATCACCCAGGAAGTGCGCGAATACGCTGCCACCCAGGACCTGACCGCCGCCGAAGCCCTGACCAAAGGCATGGCGGAAAAGTCCAGGGAGTTCGTGGCCCAGGGCAGCGAGATTTACCTGTAGTGAAGAAAAGAACGTCATGCTGAGCGCAGCGGAGCGGAGTCGAAGCATCTCTACCGCTTCGTTGCAATCAGGAGTTAGCATTGCCGTAGAGATGCTTCGACTGCGGCTGCGCACCCTGGCTTGATTCGCCACATGCTCAGCATGACGTTCTCATACCCCAATCCATGCCTCAACCACCCCGCCCCTACGTGCTTAGCCTCGCCGGTTTCGACCCCAGCGGCGGCGCGGGCCTGCTGGCCGACGGCAAGACGTTCGAGCAGCTCGGCGCCTACGGCTTCGGCGTGTGCACGGCCCTCACGGTACAGACTGACGTGGCGTTTGAGCGCGTGAACTGGGTCCCGTTGGCCGACATCCAGGACCAGGCCCGGCCCCTGCTAACGCGCTTCCGGGTGGAATGGGCCAAAATCGGGCTGGTGGAAAACCTGCTGGAGCTGCCGAAGCTGCTGCAGTGGCTGCGGGCGCAAAACCCTGCTCTCGGCGTGGTCTGGGACCCGGTGCTGAAGGCCAGCGCCGGCTACGATTTTCATGCCGGTCCGCCCCCGGAGCTGGTGGCCGACATCTGCACCGGGCTGGCCCTGATTACGCCCAACCAGCCCGAAATGCGGCGCCTATGGCCGGCAGCACCTACCGCTCCCGAAGCCGCGGTGGCCGTCAGCCGCTTCTGTCCGGTGCTGCTCAAAGGCGGCCACGCCGACGGGGCCGAGGCCGTGGACGTGCTCTACCAGAACGGGCGGGTGGTAGCCGAATTTTCGGCCCCGCGGCTGGCCCACGGAGAGAAGCACGGCAGCGGCTGCGTGTTGTCGGCGGCTATTGTGGCGGGGCTGGCCCGGGGCGAGTCGTTGGTGGACGCCTGCCGCGCGGGCAAGGCCTACACGGCGCGGGTGTTGGCCAGCAACGAGACGCTGCTGGGGTATCATTTTCAGAACTGACGAAGCTTATGTACATCAATACTCTTCACTACCTCACCGCCTCCCCGGCCCAAGCCGGGCTCGCCTGCATGGGCGGCGCGCGGTGGGTGCAGTTGCGCCTGAAAGACGCGTCCTACGCCACGTGGAAGCAATTAGCACTGGCCATGCAGACCGTGTGCCGTCGCCACGGGGCCACGTTCATCCTCAACGACAACCCCAATTTGGCCTTGGAAATCGGGGCCGACGGGGTGCACCTGGGCCAGCAGGACATGCCGCCCGCCGAGGCGCGGGCGTTGCTGGGGCCGGATGTTATTATCGGGGGCACGGCCAACACCTTCGCGCAGATGGAGCAGTTGGTGGCGGCCGGGGTAGACTACATCGGGCTGGGGCCTTTGCGCTTCACCACAACCAAGGAAAAGCTGAGCCCGATTCTGGGCCTGGCGGGCTACGCACAAGTTCTGGCCCAGTACCGGGCCGCTGGTTTTACCACGCCGGTTATTGGCATTGGGGGCGTGGGGCTGGCCGATGTGGCGGCGCTACGGGCCACGGGCCTGCACGGCGTGGCCGTAGCGGGGGCCATTGGTGCGGCCCCCGACCCCACAACGGCGGCGGCGCAATTCGTTGAACTTCTCGCTGAGTTGGTTCCTGCTGTATGACGACTGACTTGCACACCCAGCCGCTCGTTATTGCCGGGCGCACGTTCGGCTCGCGGCTATTTACCGGCACGGGCAAATTCGGTTCGTCGGCCCTGATGGAAGCGGCCCTGCTGGCCTCCGGCTCGGAGCTGGTGACGGTGGCCCTCAAGCGCGTGAATGTGGCCGACACCCAGGACGAATTGCTGCGCCATCTGGCCCACCCGCAGTTCCGGCTGCTGCCCAACACCTCCGGCGTGCGCACGGCTAAAGAGGCCGTCTTTGCCGCCCAGCTGGCCCGCGAAGCCCTGGAAACCAACTGGCTCAAGCTCGAAATCCACCCCGACCCCAAGTACCTGCTGCCCGACCCCATCGAGACGCTGCGCGCCGCCGAGGAGCTGGTGAAGATGGGCTTCGTGGTGCTGCCCTACATTCACGCCGACCCGGTGCTGTGCAAGCGGCTGGAGGAAGTGGGCGTGGCCGCCGTGATGCCCCTGGGCTCCCCCATTGGCTCCAACAAGGGTTTGCTGACCCGGGAATTCCTGGAAATCATCATCGGCCAGAGCACGGTGCCGGTGGTAGTCGATGCCGGCCTCGGCGCACCTTCCCACGCGGCGGCCGCCCTGGAAATGGGCGCCGACGCGGTGCTGGTGAACACCGCCATTGCCGTGGCCGGCCAGCCCGTAGCCATGGCCCACGCCTTCCGTTTGGCCGTGGAAGCCGGGCGGATAGCCTACGAGGCCCGGCTGGCCGCGCCCGTAGCCCACGCGGCGGCCTCGTCGCCGCTCACGGCATTTCTGGATTAATCCAGTTGTCAGTTGCCACAACAACTTGGCAACTGACAACTGGCAACTGGACACTGGACACTGGACACTGGCAACTGGACACTGGCAACTGACAACTGATATGAGTTTTCGCCCCATATTTGAGGCCCACGACTGGGACGACACCAAGGCAAGTATCTACGCCAAAACGGCCGCCGACGTGGAGCGCGCCCTGGCCGCGCCGCGCCGGACGCTGGAGGATTTCATGGCCCTGATTTCGCCGGCCGCCGCGCCGTATCTGGAGCGCATGGCCGGGCTCAGCCAGGAGCTCACGCGGCGGCGGTTTGGCAACACAATGCAGCTCTACGTGCCGCTCTACCTGAGCAACGAGTGCCAGAACATCTGCACCTACTGCGGCTTCAGCCTCGACAACAACATCCGGCGCCGCACCCTGAGCAGCGTGGAAATACTCCAGGAAGCGGCCGTGCTCAAGAACTGGGGGTACGAGCACGTGCTGCTGGTAACCGGCGAGGCCCACCAGACCGTGGGCGTGGACTACCTCGAACAGGCTATCCAAACGCTGCGGCCCCACTTCGCGCACATTTCGATGGAAGTACAGCCCCTGGACCAGGCGGAGTACGAGCGGCTGATTCCGGCAGGGCTGCATACGGTGCTGGTGTACCAGGAAACCTACCACCAGGCCGGCTACAAAAAGCACCATCCCAAGGGTAAGAAATCGAACTTCCACTACCGCCTCGACACGCCCGACCGCCTGGGTCGGGCCGGCATCCACAAAATGGGCCTCGGCGTGCTCTTCGGCCTCGAAGACTGGCGCACCGATTCCTTCTTCACCGCCCTGCACCTCGACTACCTCGAACGCACCTACTGGCAAACCCGCTACAGCCTTTCCTTCCCGCGCCTGCGCCCCGCCGAGGGCCAGCTGCCACCCAAAGTGGAGATGAGCGACCGGGAGCTGGTCCAGCTCATTTGCGCCTACCGCCTGCTCAACGAGGAAGTGGAGCTCTCGATTTCGACCCGCGAAACGCCTACTTTCCGCGACCACATCATCTGCCTGGGCATCACCAGCATCAGTGCCGGCTCCAAAACCAACCCCGGCGGCTACGCCGTGGAGCCGGAGTCGCTGGAGCAGTTCGAAATTTCGGACGAGCGCAGCCCCGCCGACATTGCCGCCATGATCCGCCGCCAGGGCTACGAGCCCGTCTGGAAAGACTGGGACGCGGCGCTTACCCTCCGCTAAAGCCTGTGGACGATGAGTAGCCGCGTGGTTGTGGGGCTGCCGGGTGCCTGATTCCGTGATGGGCCGCGCGGGAAGCAGAGCGGGCCGGTGGGGAGCCGGGCCAGGCAGTACCGCCGGCCCATCCGTTCCTGGCTAACCCCACAAATCAGCCGCTACGCGGAAGGTATTGGCATGGGCTTCCACGATGTCGAGGATGCGGGGGGAGTAGCCGCCGCCCATGCACACGACCACCGGCAGCTGCTGCTGGTGGCAGAGGCCGAGCACGTAGGCGTCGCGCTGGCGGCAGCCGTCCCGGCTCAGGCCCAGGTGGCCCAGCTTGTCGGTAGCCAGCACATCCACCCCGGCCAGGTAAAACACGAAGTCGGGCTGATGCTCGTCCAGCAGGCGGGGCAGCGTTTCGCGCAGCAGCCCCAGGTAGGCGGCATCGTCAGTCCCGTCGGGCAGGGGCAGGTCGAGGTCGGAGCGCTCCTTGCGGTGGGGGTAGTTGCGCGCCCCGTGCATACTGAAGGTAAAAACGCGGGGCTCGTGCTCAAAAATAGCCGCCGTACCGTTGCCCTGGTGTACGTCGAGGTCGATGATGAGCACCCGCTGTACGGGCCGCTCCGGCCAGGCCAGCAGCCAGGCGGCGGCGGCGGCCTGGTCGTTAAGCAGACAGAATCCTTCGCCCCGGTCGCGGAAAGCATGATGGGTACCGCCGGCAATGTTGAGGGCTACGCCCCCACTGGCCCAGGCCCGGCGGGCGCACGCCAGCGTGCCGCCCAGAATGGTGGTTTCGCGTAGGACCAGCTCCGGGCTCCACGGGAAACCGGTGGCCCGCTCCTGTTGCCGCGTGAGTTGTCCGGCTTGCAGCCGGTGGTAATAGTCGGCGGCGTGTACCCGCCGGATATCCGCTGCGGGCGGGGGTACGGGCTGGAAAAAGGCGCTTGCCGGCACGATGCCCTCACGCAGCAGCTGCTCGGGCAGCAGCTCGTACTTGAGCATGGGGAAGCGGTGGTTGGCGGGCAGGGAGTGGGCATAGAGGGGTGCCCAGGCAATGGAGAGCATAGGAAGGCAACTACGGTAGAACCCCGGCCCCAAACCAGCCGGAAACAAAGATAACCGCCGGATCGGGGCGGTTATCTTTGGATTCGGGCGGTTTTGTGTGGGGCGTATCGGGCTCGAACCGATGACCCCTACCTTGTCGAGGTAGTGCTCTGAACCAACTGAGCTAACACCCCGATCAAAACCAACGTGGCGGCGGCCGTAAAGAGACAAAGATAGGTTTTGACGGCAGATTAACCATTGTCAATATGTATAAAATTCAGGCTTTCCTCAGGGGGCACGTGTAACCTTCTGGGCGGGGGTAAGTATAGCGGCTAACAGACGGGGCCAACCGTTTACGCGCCCTGCCCATCCCCTGCCCTTTACCGACCCTCTCCCATGAAACACATTGCCTTCCTACTGGCCGGTTGCGCCCTCAGTGCCACCGCTATGGCCCAAACCGACGGCCCCATCGGCGTCCGTTCTTCCTCCGACTACAATTCCTCCAACGGCGGCGACTCGCGCAACACTGGGTTCGGCGTTAAGGGGGGCTTCACGGCGGCCCACTTCCGCGGCGACGACAAGAAAAACTACAGCAACGAAGGGGTCTATAACACCTTCCACGCCGGGGTGTACGCCCAGTACGGCTTCAGCGACAAGTTCTCCATTCAGCCCGAGCTGTTGTACAGCCGCCAGGGGTTTGCCGGCAACAACGGTGTGCCCAATGCTCAGGGCCAGACAGTGAACGGTGCCTACAACACCCGCCTCGACTACATTCAGGTGCCCGTGCTGCTGGTGTACAATTTCCTCGACAACGTGAGCGTGCACGTGGGGCCGCAGGTTTCGTTGCTGACGAAAGTAGTGGAGAATGGCAAGGAGCGTAAAATTGCCAACGAAGGCAATACCTACCCCTATGCGTACAACAGCCTCGACTATGGGCTGGCGGCCGGCCTGGAAGCCCGGGTAGGTCCGGCCCGCGTAGGTGGCCGCTACGTAGCCGGCTTCAACGAAATCATCAAAGACCAGACTTCAGCCGTTAAGAACTCCATTACCAACATCAAAAACGGGATGTTTCAGGTGTACGTCGGCATCGGCATCGCCAACTAACGCTGCCCCGTTCCAGTACTGAAAAGGAAGCCCTGCGGGGCTTCCTTTTTTTATAGCTTCTTCGCTTTTCGTATGCTACTATCTGCTGAGCTGCCCGCCATCAATCAGGCCCGGGAACTACTGGCTGAGCACGGCATGGCCGTGCTCGGGAGCTGGGCCCTGCTCAATCTGGTGGTCAGCGGCTACTACGTGGCCCGGACCGATGCCCGCACCGAAGCCCACCACTTTCACCTGCTGAACGTGGGCTGGAACGTGGTGAATACGCTGGTGGCGGTGTGGGGAATTCTGCGGGCTCATCCGCAGCAGGTAGCCGGCCTCACGCTCCCCGAAAGCCTGAGCGCCCAGACTTCGTTCGAGCATATACTGCTGCTGAACGCGGGCCTCGACGTGGGGTATCTGCTACTGGGAACCTGGCTGCGGCGGCGGGCGGCTACCGCCAACCAGCCCGAGCGCCTGCTGGGCTACGGGAAATCTATCTGGCTACAGGGGGGCTTTCTGCTGCTGTTCGACCTGTCCTTCTATTTCACCTACCACCAGTTCGCCGGCCGCTTGCTGGCCCTGTAACTGCTGGTGCCACCCAGCCAAAGAGGAGGCCCCCGTTCCGCCGGTTCTGCCGGGCTTCTGGAACGGGGGCCTCCTCTTTGGCTGGGGCGCTGGTCAGTGGTGGGCAGCTATTTACTTTTTGCCCACCAGGGCTTCCTTGATCTTCTCGTTGAAAGCGGGAATGTCCTGGGGGTTGCGGCTGGTGATAAGGTTGCCGTCGACCACTACCGTTTCATCCACCCAGTGGCCACCAGCATTCTTGATGTCGGTTTTGAGGCTGGGCCAGCTGGTCATCTTTTTCCCGCGCACGGTATCTGCTTCAATCAGCGTCCAGGGACCGTGGCAGATGGCGGCGACGGGCTTGCCCGAGCGAACGAACTCGCCTACGAAGCTCACCACTGCGGACTCGGTGCGCAGCACATCGGGGTTCATCTGGCCGCCGGGCAGCACCAGGGCATCATATTCGGCTACTTTCACGTCGCCGATTACTTTGTCTACGTCTACTTTGTCACCCCAGTCCTTTTCGTCCCAGCCCTTGATAGAGCCGCTTTTGAGGGAGATGACGTGGGTTTCAGCGCCTTCGCCTTCCAGGTATTTCTTGGGTTTTTCGAGCTCCGACTGCTCGAAACCGTCGGTGGCAATAATGGCTATCTTTTTGCCCTTCAGGGCGTCGCTTCCGAAAATACTCATCGTGGTTTGGTGGGGTAGAGTGGATAGAAAAAAACCGAAAGCGCCGGAGCCCTTTCGGTTCTTCTCTAACGGCTGACCCACCCGCAGGTTGAGCAGGATTTTGGCATTCGCGCTCTTTTGCCTACCCGTTGCGCTCCCGCTTGAGGTCTTTGCGCAGCCGGCGTACCCGCTCATCGAAACCATCGGGGTCGTAGCTCACTTCTTCCACGTCCAGCTCTTCGAGCAGGTCCATCAGGGCATCGGAGTGCTCCGTGCGGGTGCCGCCGGGTACGCGCACAAAGACCATTTCCGACCACAACACGGCCTTTAGTTGCAGGCCGTCTTCGCGCAGCATCTGCATTTCCACCACCAGGTTCGAGTTATCGAAGTGAATGAGCTGAGTACGGATCAGCACGGTTTCGGCGTGGCGGGCGGGGCGCAGGTAGGCGATGCAGTGCTTGGTGATTACCCAGCCGGCCCCCAGCTCCTGAGCCAGCTCGCCCAGGTTGAGAGTGTAGTGTTGCAGGGCATGCTCTTCGCGGGCGTTGAGGAAATAGTCGAGGTAGCGGGCGTTGTTGAGGTGTCCCAGCATGTCGCAGTCCTGAAACCGGACGCGGTGAGGGGTTTCGGGAACCTGAACGAGGGAAGCAGCCATGAGGAAGCGGGCAGATGAAGTGAGCGGCAAAGATGGTGAATCAGGCTCGTTTGAGGCGGAGTGCTGGCCGCCAGGCAGGTAGCGCCTGCTCGTAAGTTTGCGCCCTGCCGGAGCCGGCCAGCAAACCGGCTGCGCACCTGCTACAGACGCCCGCCACAGCCCTGGCGCAGCTGCTCCAGCTGGCGAACCACGTCGCGGGCCACGGCTTCGTCGGGAGTGTAGAGGGGCAGCTCCAGGGTGGTTGAGGACGATCCATTCTCCGACTTGGTGCGGCGGTTTACCTGCACGGTGTAATAGGGCCGGCCGGTTTTTTCGGCGTGTTGCAGCGCGTACGTGAGGGCCGTTACCTGGCTCCACTCCGAGCCCAGCGTCAGTTCAAAGGTCACTGTTTCATCGGAGCGCACCGACCAGTTGCCGCCGTTTTTCTGGTGGCTTACCTGCACGGTAGTGGCGTCGGGCGTCGGATTTGGGCGGTACTGGCGCACCACCTGGGTGATGTGGCAGTCCGTCAGCACCACCTTCAGCTCGGTGTCCGGCTCGGCGGGGTCGCGCATGAGCTGGTTGATGCGGTGGGCCAGCGCAGCGGTTGGCGGCGGCGGTGTGGTTTGGGCCAGGGCGGCGGGGCCGCTGAGCAGGGCGGTAAGGAATAGCAGTTTCATCAGCATCCGGGGTTGGCGTACGGTCGGCCCCGCCGGCTTTCGGGCGGCCTTACCCGGCCAGATGCGGCCCGCCTGCCAACCGTTGCCCGGCCCCGGGCATTTCAGCCCGCAACCCGCTACTGGCCCTTACGGGCGCGCATCTGCTCCTGCACCTGGCGCTGCTTGGCCTTGAGCTGCTGGTACTGCTCGGCCGTGAGCACCTGCTGGAGCTCCTGATCGGAGGCGGCGTTGAGGCGCTTGAGCTCCACCATCATGGCGGGGCGGTCGGCTTTGAGGCGCTGCTGGGTTTGCTTGGCCTGGGTGAGGGTGCTGGTGAAGATTTGCCGGACCTGGCTGCGCTGCTCAGTGGTCAGGTTGAGCTCTTCGGTCAGTACATCGGTCAGGTCGCGGGCGGCGGGCGGGGCGGCGGCTACGGCTTTGGCTTCGGCCTTGGCTGCTTTGGCCGGGCTCACCGGGGCCGCCGGAACGGCGGCATCGGCGGCGGCGGGGCGGCGGGCACAGCCGGCCAGCAGGCCAGCGGCGAGCAGCAACGCCAGCGGCAGACGTGAAAAAGGCATAGTGCGGGGAATAGGGGAGCGGAAAGAGAGCATCATTGGGGGTCCGTACGCGAGAACAGCGCCTTCGGGTGCGGCGGAGCCATTATTCTCCCACCGTAACGGGCCGCTCGGTTGCGCCAGCGGGCATTCCGGCCTTTAGCTCCTGGGCCATGTAATGGGCCAGGGCCATGATGGTCAGCATTGGGTTCACGCCGCTACAGGCCGGAAAAGCCGAGGCATCGGCCACGAACAGGTGCTTCACTTCGTAGAGCTCCCCGCTGGGGCTGGCCGGGTGGGTGGCCGCGTCGCCGCCCATGCGGCAGGTGCTCATCTGATGGGCGCTGTAGAGGCCGAACTGATTGGCTTTCCAGCTCAGGTGCGGCAGGTTATCGAGCACCTCGGGGTTGCGCAGCCGGCCATTTTCGGCATGTAGCTGGGGCAGCGTGCCGTGGGGCAGCAGTACGGTGCCGGCCCCGGCCGCCACATGAATATCGGCGGCGGCCCGCACCCCGCGCAGCAGGTGGTTGCGGTCGAACTCGCTCAGCGAGTAGTCGATCAGGGCCTGGCCGTTTTTGTCCACGCGCACGCGGCCCCCGTCCCGGTCGCGGGTGAGCACGATAAACGAGCCGATGTGGGCCGCCTGCCGCATAAGCTCCTTGTGCTGGCGGCCCGAGCACCAGGGCAGCACCATGCTCATCAGGCCGGGGTGGGCGGGCGGCGTTTCGAGCTTGGCTCCGAAGTTGGTGCCGTCGAGCATCGTGAACCCGTCGTTGACCACCGACATCATCGGCCCGTGCCAAGCGTTCATTGGCTGGGGATAAATGCCCGACACCACCACCGTGGGATGCAAATGCAGGTGCTGGCCCAGGTGCGGATGCCGCAGCCCGCTCCGCAGCAGCAGCGCCGGCGTCTGAATGGCCCCACCGGCCACTACCACCCGGCGGGCCCGCACCGTTACGCGCACGGCCCGCCCGTCGGGGGTGGTGTGCACGGCCTCGGCCCCGGTGGCCTGGCCCTGGGCAATGGTCACGCGCTCGACCAGCGTATCGCAGAGCAGGCGCGCTCCGTGCTCAAAGGCCGTTTGCAGGTAGGTGTTCAGGGTGCCCTGCTTCACGCCGTGCCGGTCGCCGAAGCAGCTGTAGCCCATGCCCCGGAAGTGCTCCTCCGAGTCGGTGGGGTGGCGCTCATTGCGCGGAATCAGCTTCACCTCCTGCCCCAGCCGCCGGGAGCCGTCGAGCAGAGCCTGGTTCTGGCCATTGTGGCGGGCATAATCGATGTTCACGTTCAGCACCTGGCTCACCGCGTTCAGGCTCCGTTTAAAGCCATCCGATACGAAGTGGGGCAACTGGTGCTCGCGGGCCCATTCCTGAAGCACATAATCGGGGGTCCGGAAGGCCCCCGCCCAGTTCACGGTGGTGCCCCCGCCCAGGCAGGAGCCGGCCAGCAGGGCCACGCTCCCATCCTGGGTACTGAGCGTGCCCCGGGCATCGTAGAGCGTCCCGAGCATGTCCACTTCACGCTGCGAAAACTCGGATCCATGAAAGTAAGGGCCTTTTTCGAGCACCAGCACATCGTGGCCGGCGGCGGCCAGCTCGCCCGCCACCACCCCACCCCCGGCCCCGCTGCCAATCACCAGCACGTCGCAGTCGTACACCACGTCCTGGGTGGGTTGCAGCGGCCGCAGCGGCCGTTCGGCAGTCACGGTTTCCAGAGGCATCTGGGGGCCGGGGTAGCCGATGTGCTCCCACACCAGGTTGCCCGGCCCGGCCGTGGAGCCGCCATAGTACAGGAACATGTACAGCTTGCGCAGGGCCTGAAAGCCCTTGCGCAGCTGGGGCACGCCGGAAGAAGCCCAGCTTTGCAGCAGCTTCTCGCGCTGCTCCGGCTCCAGCCGCCCAAATGGCCGCAACGGTCCGAACCAGGTCAGGCCCAGGGCCGGCGAATCGAGGAGCCGGAGCAGCTGCTCGAACTCCTGTTGCGCCCCGGCGGGCTGGGCCGCCAGCGCCTCCCCCATCTTGTCGAGGTTTACCCCCGCCGAGCCGGCCTGGTTCCAGTAAGCCGCGTCGGGCGCTCCGGCGGGCGCGGGCAGGGTCGGAATGAACGTGTCGGCGAGGGCGCGCAAGGTGACGCGCTGGGCTTCGGTGAACTGCATAGACGGGCGGGAAATGGCAAACGCCTCTCACTGGGGGCGAGGCCTAAAAGTTCGGCAATTTTCCCGAAATACTCGGCTTGCATACCAAATACAACAACTGCGTGACCCGGTGAACAGGTGAGCTGTCCTTCCGCCGAAGCAGGAATCCCGGTCAGCGTATTGACTGCTATTGCGCATCCTGTAGAAGCGGTCAGCGCGCTGTAGAGACGCATCCTTGCATCCCTACAGCGCGCTGACGTTGTTTAGCCGCACTTATTGAACGATACCGCGCAAGGGCTGTACTCAGAGTCCTGCTTCGGCGGAAGGCCAGTTCACTCCTCCCTTATATCACTCGTCCGCCACTAAAGCCACTTTACCAGCATGTTGATCATCTTCCGGACTTTGGGCGTGTAGGGCGGGTAGAGGGGTTTGAGGGCCGTGAGGCCGGTACGCTGCCTGAGCACCGATTTCTCGTTGCTGAAGGCCATAAAGCCCGCCTGGCCGTGGCAGCGGCCAATGCCGCTGTTGCCGAAGCCACCGAAAGGCAGGTCGGGGTGAGCCAGGTGCAGGATGGTTTCGTTCACGCAGGCCCCGCCGGCCGGAATGTTCTGGAGCAGGTAGCGCTGGTTTTCCTCATCCTGGCTGAACACGTAGAGCGCCAGCGGCTTAGGCCGCGAATTCACCTCGTCCACGGCATCCATGAGGTGGCGGAAGGTGCGCACCGGCAGTAGCGGCCCGAATATTTCCTCCTGCATCACCCGGCTGCCGGTGGGCGGGTCGAGCAGTACGGTAGGCTCGATGAAGCGGGCGGCGGCATCGGTAGCACCGCCCAGGGCTACGGCCGTGCCC
Organism: Hymenobacter rubripertinctus; assembly: GCF_003583925.1. GTDB lineage: Bacteria > Bacteroidota > Bacteroidia > Cytophagales > Hymenobacteraceae > Hymenobacter > Hymenobacter rubripertinctus. Next base: position 184,599 of record NZ_QYCN01000004.1, read on the forward strand.
TGCGCGCGGGCATCGGCCAGCAGGCCGGCCAGGCGCTCGTAGTGGTTGTCGTTGACGATGCGGGCGTAGGAGTTCGAATCGGCTACCGGCTGGCCTTCGGGCGAGTAGAAGCGGCTGATGACGCCGCGCATTTCCTCCAGCAACTGGTCGCGGGCATTTTCGTGGACCAGCACGTAATCGGGGGCCACGCAGGTCTGGCCCGCATTCACGCCTTTGCCCCAGATGATTTTCTCGGCCGCGTCGCGCAGGTCGGCGGTTTCGTCGACCACGGCGGGGCTCTTGCCGCCCAGTTCCAGCGTCACGCTGGTCAGGTGCTCGGCGGCGGCGCGCATCACCACTTTCCCCACCTGGGGGCTGCCGGTGAAGAAAATATGGTCGAAGGGCAGCTTGAGCAGCTCGGTGGCCACGTCTTTGTCGCCCTCCACTACCGTTACCTCGGCCTCATCGAAGAGTTCCCGGCACAGGCGGCTGAGCAGGGCGGCCACGATGGGCGTCATCTCGGAGGGCTTGATAATGACGGCGTTGCCGGCCGCCAGGGCCGAAATCAGCGGGTCGATGGCCAGGTAGAACGGGTAGTTCCAGGGCGCGATGATGAGGCAGACGCCCTTGGGCTCGGGCTGCACCCAGCCGCGGGTGCCCACCAGGGCCATGGGCGTGCCCACCTTGCGCGGGGCGGCCCACTGGCTGAGGTGGCGCAGCGTGTGGCGCAGTTCCGTCTGCGACGACCAGATTTCGGTAATGTCGGTTTCGGCGGCGGGCTTGCGGAAGTCGGCGTAGAGTGCTTCCTGAATGGCTTTCCGGTTTTCGGTTATCCAGGCGTCGAGCCGGCGCAGGCGGTTGGCGCGGCTGCTCACGGCCTCGCGGCGCAGGGCTTCGGCGCGGGCCTGCTGGCGGGCAAACAGGGCGGGAATGGCCGACTGCACCGGGCTTGCCGGCAATGGGGAAGTGGGGGCTGAAGACATGGAGGGGGCTAAAATGGGCGGCGCTACCGGCAGGGGAAAAAAACAGATTTCAACCGATAAGCACCCGATTCTTCCTGCATACCGCCATCTTTGCACAATAGTTCGGCCTCTTACTCAGCCCGTATGGTTTTATCCGCGCCTAGTATGCCCCAGGTTTGTCATCGGTTGCACGAATTGCTGGGGCTGCTCAACACCCGGCTGCCGCTCTTTTCGCCGGCAGAGCTAGCGGCCTTTCCCGGGCCGGGCAAATGGTCGCGCAAGCAGATTCTGGGCCATCTGATCGACTCGGCGGCCAACAACCACCAGCGTTTCATGCTGGCCCTTACCACCCCCGAGCCCCTGGTGCTGACGCCCTACGACCAGGATGCCTGGGTGCGGTGCGCCGACTATCAGCACACGCTCCCGGCCGACCTGCTCAGCCTCTGGACCACCTACAACCGCCAGCTCATCCGCCTGATCGAGCAGATTCCGCTGACGGCCCACGCCCACCGCTGCACCTACGGAAACGGCTACGAGGTAACCCTGCGCTGGCTGATTGAGGACTACGCCGTGCATCTGGAACACCACGTGCAGCAGATTCTGGGCCGGACCCCGCAGTAAGCCAGGCACTTTTTTGCGGGTAGCCAACGTTAGCGGGACTTGTCTTTTTCCCTTTCGATGCGCCAATCCTCTTTCTCTGCTTGTTCCAACCGGTTGCTGGCCGTTTTTCTATTGCTGCTCACCAGTTTGCTGCCCGTAGCGGGCCGGGCGGGTAGTGCGCCGGGGCTGCCCCCGTTGCGGGTGCGCCCCATTGCCCCAGGGGTGTTCGTGCCCACCGTGTATGGCCGCCCCCGGGGTTCGGCCGGGCCGGTAGCCAGCAACGGCCTGCTGGTGCGCACCAGCCAGGGCATTCTGCTCGTTGATACCGCCTGGGACCCCGACCAGACCCGCCAGCTCCTGCAATGGGTAGCCGACAGCCTCCACGAGCGGGTGCGGCTGGCCATCATCACGCAGGCCGCCACGGCCCGGCCCGGCGGGCTGGCCGTATTGCGCAGCCAGCACATCCGGGTGTACAGCAGCCCGGCCACGGCGGCGCGCTGGCACCAGCAATATCCGCAGCAGCTGGCTCCCACGGCGGCGCTCAAGCCCTGTACCCTCATCCGGGCCGGGCGCACGCGACTGGAGCTGTTCTTCCCCGGCCCTGGCCAAACCCCCGACAATGTGGTGGCCTGGCTGCCGCGCCACCGCATCCTGTTCGGGGGCGCACTGGTCCGGCCCCAGGCCGCTACCGGGCKGGGGCCGGGGCCGGAAGCCAACCTCAAGCAGTGGCCCGGCAGCCTGCGCGCCATGCAGCGGCGCTACGCCAAAGCCCGGGTGGTGGTGCCCGCCCACGGCCTCAGCGGCGACCTGAGGCTCCTCACCCACACCCAGGATTTGCTGCGCAAGGAGGCCCGCCGGCAACCTCAGACGGCGCTGAGCGGCCAACCGTAGTTCCCGTTTCTGCCAGCGGGGTTGCGGGGTTGCGGGGTTGCGGGGCACTGGGCTAGACCCGAACCTTGTTTCCGGCGGTATTTTCTCCGTCCGCCACCAGAGGCGGGCACGCTCAAACTTCCGCACTCCCACGCCATGCCTGGTTCCAAAGCCCACCGGCCGCCGAACTGGTTGTTGGCGTCGTTTTCAACGAGCCGCAATAGGGCGGGCGGCCCTGGTTACTGCGCCCGATTCGTCCGGCTCCACCGCAGCCGCTGGCCCCGCAGCATGGTCGGACCGTGCCAGTGGCGCGACCAGTCCGGCTCACTGGTGGGCAGTTCGGCATCGGTAACCCAGTCGAGGGCAGCGGGCAATTCCGAGAAATACTGGATTTCGTAGGGCAGCACCTGGGTGGCCGAAGCCCAGAGCAGGCCTTCTATCACGCGCATATTGTAACTGTCGGCGGGCAGCAGCAGGGCCAGGCGCCGGATGCCCGAATCACGCAGGCGCGGAATCCAGGAGGCCTTTATCCACTGCTCTACTTCCGGGCTCATGGGGGGCATTCCCCGCAGATTCAGCAGCAGTTGCCGCGCCGCATATCGTTTAATTATCCTCGGTAAATACGCCAGCACCGGAACCAGCTGAGTGCTGCTTTCTATTTCGCGCCGCCAGACGCGCAGTAATTTCAGGGGCCGATGATAGGATGTGATAAGGCGGGGCAGCGGGAATGAGCTCATGGGGCAGGTGGCACGCGGGCAGGTGGCACGCGGGCCGGTTCAACAGCCTGCTTCCGGCAAGAAGAAAGAATAATAAATTGACTGCTAACAAGATACAATCGCAGTCAATTAAACTGTCTCCACTACCCAACGACGGGTACCGCCTACCGCATTTGCTGCCTTCTCCACAGTTGGTACTCTTTCAATACGAAAGCTTTGGCGGTTACCGTTTGCCCCCAGCTACCAAATCAGCGGTTTTTACGGCGAACCAACCGCATTAAAAGGCAAAGCGCGGGGTTTGCCCTGCCAAGCCAGGTACCTGCCGGGTTGCCCCGCTACTTGCGTACTTTCTTCAGGTAGGCTTTGGCCTCGTTGAAGGCGTCGGACTTACGCTCGGCCTTGTCCTGCACTTCCCCGTAATAGCGGGCGGCGGTGGCCACGTCCTTGTTTTTATCGGCAATACGGGCCAGGTTGAGCACGGAATACAGGTAGAAGCCCTGCTTGGTGTCGCCGGTACTCTCCGAAAACACCACGCAGCGCTGGTAGTATTCCCGGGCTTTGTCGAGGTCCTTGTATTGATTCTGCATCAGACTACCCAGAAAGAAGGTCGCGTACCGGCCACTGATGGCCTCATAGCTCGGCAGCCCCCGGTTGATCTTATCCAGAATGTCCCGACTCGCCCGCTCACACTCCGCCGACTCGCCGGCCTGGTAGCTCATCAGGGCATAAAATCGCTGCAAATAGCCATTGTCGGGATACTTGCGGGTCATGGCCTGGGCCAGCGGAAAGGCTTCTACGGGGTTGTTCTCCTCGTTGTAGAGAATTTTCATCAGGAACACTTTGGCTTCCGGGGCCGTGTAGAAGCCATTGGCCGCCACGTTGCGCAACTGATTCAGCCCCAGTTTTTTATTGCCTTTCGGGAAGAAAATAAGCACAGGTCTGAGCAGCGGGTAGTTGTCGGAAATCCAGGGCGCGTAGTAGTTGATGAGGGCCTGGCCGAACAAAAATTCCGGACTCAGCCCGTTGGCTTCCTGGCTCTTGTTGAGGTAGCGCAGGGCATTTTTGCTGGCGAAGGTGGCCTTGCTCCAGTTGTGGCGCTCGGCATTGAGCCGGGCCGAGAAGCCGTACGCGGCCGACAGGAAGAAGCTGGCCTCGTAGTTCTGATTATCGGCCTTATAAAGCCGTTCGCCTTTGGTAATTGCCGTGTCCATGTAGGCCAGAAACACCTTGTCGTACTGCTCGCTGGTGATGTTGCTGGGCATTATTTTCCACCACGTAGTCAGGCCCAGCAGAAAGTAGGGCATGGGGTGGTTGGGGTAGCGGCGGCGCAGGCTGCGAAACTGTCGCTCGGCCTTGTCGTGCTTGAAGTTGTAGATGTTATACACCGCCCCTTCCAGCTCCGTCTGAATGTCCTTGTCGAGCAGCAGCCAGCCGGAAATATCCACGGCGGCCGGTGCTACATCCACGTTGGAGAGTTGAATTTGGGTAGTATCGGGCTGTTGGGCCTGCGCTCCAAGGGAGAACAGCATCAGAAAGCCGAGCAGAAAAAAGCGCATAGAGTACAACTTGTAACCCCCTAAGTAAGAACAAAAGGGCGGGAAAGAGCCCTTGCATACGTAGCGCAACAAAAAAAAGAGGCTGAAGCTCCCACAGCCTCAACCTCTTTTGCGTTTACCGACCACCAAAAGCAGCCGGGAAACGGCCAGCGGCTAAAATTCCCACCCAAAGCCGCTGGATGTCTGTTTCGGGCTACGCGCCTTAGCGGGCCGCACCGGGCTGGCGGCGAAGCCAGCGGTACCCATTGTACTGCCCGGGAGTAAGCACCCGCGCCAGTTCTTCTTCGTAGTTTTTTTCGGCCCGCAACGCGGCCGGGCTGGGCAGCAGCCGCCCCGGCTCAGCGGCGGCCACCAGGCCCGGGCGCTCATTGGTTTCGCCGAGGCTGGCCAGCTGGGCCAGATAGGTGCGGGTACTACGCGCCACCTCTTTGTGCTGCCGGCGCGAAAGGTTCAGGGACCGGGCCAGGTAACGGGCCAGGCGGGTACTGCGAACCGCCACCGATTCGGGGCTGACGGCGGCGGGTTGGGCCTGCGAAACCTGCGCGCCTACGAGCAGCAGCACGAACAGCGTCAGGGCCAGCAAGTAAGGATAAAGCGTTTTCATCTGAGCGAAGGAGTTACAGTGAGTCAAAGGTCCGCATCAGGTACGCGGATTGCTACTGCTTGGTTCGCCTTTTTTGGTGCCCGATTGACCAAATGTATTAACTTCACGTTCCCACTCCGCCATTGAGGCACCATTGCGCCGTGAAATTACAGTTCGAACCCATCCACCCCACCGTCGACAGCTCCTTTACGCTGCTCCACTACACCGAAGTCAGCAAGGCCGAGCTGCTCTGGCACTACCACCCTGAGTACGAGCTGGTTTATATTCCCCGGGGCCACGGCCGCCGCCATATCGGGCAGCACATTTCCCGCTTCGAGGACGGCGAGCTGGTGCTCATCGGCCCCGACCTGCCCCACCTGACGTTCAGTTACGGCCAGCCGGTGGGCACGCCCTTCGAGGAGATTGTGGTGCAGCTGCGGGGCGATTTTCTGGGTACCGACTTCTGGGACAAGCCCGAGCTGGCCGCCATCCGGCAGCTGCTGGCCCGCTCCCACGAGGGCCTCTCGTTCGGGGGCACAACCCGCACGGCGGTGGGGCCGGCATTGCGCCAGCTCCTGACGGCCCCGCCCTTTATGCGACTGCTGCTGCTGCTGCAAGTATTGCAGGAGCTGGCCCAATCGCCCGGCACCGATTGCCAGCCCCTGCACGCGGGCACCGGCGGCCAGGGCCTGAGCGGCAAGGAGCAGCAGCGCCTGAGCCGGGTGTATCAGTTTGTGGAGCAGCACTACCAGCGCGCCAGCCTCTCGGTGCAGGAGGTGGCCGATGTGGCGTATTTGTCGGTGCCCGCGTTCTGCCGCTACTTCAAGAAGATGACCCGCCACACGCTCACCGATTTCTTGCAGGAATACCGCGTGGGCCAGGCCTGCCGGTTGCTGCTCGACGACGATCTGGCCGTGACGGAAGTCTGCTACGCCTGCGGCTTCAACAACCTTTCGCACTTCAACAAAACCTTCCGCAAGTTCACCGGCCAAAGCCCCACCGAGTACCGCCGCCAGCGTCTGAGCGTGGGGTGAGAAATGAGAAATGGTACGGGAGCGGGAAAATGATGGGCTTTCGGGGCTGCCTGACCTAACGGCAGCGGAACAACCACCGGCTCACTGGTATCTGCGAAGCTACATGCTGGCTTTTCTTTCCTCCCTCTTTCTCGGGCTGACGCTGCTCGGGCAGCTTGCCACGGCCGCCCCGGAGCCGCCGCTCATCCTGCGGCCCATGAGGCCCGATTTCGGCCCCACCCTGTTTCGGGTGGCGGTCGTGCGCGACGCGCAGCCCGGGCATCTGCCGGCCGCCAGGTGGGCGCTGCCCAGGGGCTGGGCGTAATCGGCCGAAACCGAGCGCACCGACGTTGCGGGCCGGGGAGTTGTCGCGCAGTTGGTCGGCGGGGCCGGTTTCCTGTAGGTTGCCGTCGAGGGCCTGGGTGGTGTAGTCGTTGCGCCAGTTTTTGCGGTAGGCCAAGTAGTCGGCGTTCAGGCTCAGGGTGCGGCCGGCGGTATCGAGCTTCGTTTTGTAGTATACGTTCACCGAAGGGCTCAGAAACTGCGCCGCGCCCTCGGTAGTCACCTGCGAGGCCGCGAGCAGCACGTTGTTGCTGAGACGGGCCAGATTCTGGAGGTCCCGGTCGCGGTTGCTGAACGCGCCTTTGAGCAGAACCCCGGCCGAGCTGTTTTTGCTCAGCGCGTAGCCGAAGCGCAGCTTAGCAGAGTTGTTCTGAGCATGGCGCACTTCGCGGCCGCTTTCCCGGAGTTCTACTCCTTCCCCCCACGCCACGAACGGCACTGGTGGTGCTGTACACCTGGTTTTCCTGGCGGTCGAGGCTACCGAACACATTGAGAGCGGCGGTACGGTGGTTGAGGTTGAGGCCGGCGTTGTAGCGCCCGTACTGTCCGGCCCCGCACCCAGCGTAGCGACGCCGTTGGTGCCCAGCTTGCGGCCCTTGGCCGTGATGATGTTGATAATGGCTTCCCCGCCGGGCATCTAAAACGCGGAAAGCCCCCGCACCAGACCGGCGCGGGGGCTTTTATGCTTGAGGAGCAGCCGCTGCTTAGCGCTTCACCTTCACTTCGCCGTCGTCGGCGTCGCGCTTCACTTTAGTGCCGTTCGGGTACTGCACTTTGGTGTCGCCGTCCTTGTCGATTTTCACCACCTTACCGTTCGAGTACGTGATTTTCACGTCACCGTCGCGCTGCTTGTCGTACTCCACTACCCGCGGGCCACGGGGGCGGGCCGGGGCGGCCACAACTACCGGCTCGGCTACTACCACCGTGGCGGTATAGGGCGTGCCTTCGTAGTACGTCCCACGGTTGGAGGTGTAAGTGTTGTACCGCTCGTCGTCGTTAAGCACCTTTTTCACCGCGTTGTCGGTTTCGTCGTTCACGGCCCGCAGGGCGGCGTAGCGGCCTACCGTATCGGTGGCGTAGCGGCGGTTGAGCTCACTCAGGCGGCGGCCCCGGTCGTAGTACGTGCGGCCGATGGTGGATACCACCGTCGTGTCGTTGAGGTCGAGGTCGTTGGCTACGCGGGTTATCACGCGGTCGGCGTCGCTGCGGTAGCTCATGTCGTCATTCATCACAACGGCCGTATCGGCCGAGGGTGTGGTGGCCGCCTCCATGGCGGCTTGCTTGTCCTGGGTGCAGGAAACGACGGCCAGACTGGCGGCGGCGGAGAGCAGAAGAAGAGACTTAGTCATGGGAAAGAGGCAAATTGAACAGAAATAGCCCGGCCGCATATAGGCCCGCAACTATAATGAAGGCTGATACGGCCCCGCTCGCCCCCGGGTTGTACCCGCTGGCCCAGCCTGAACCTGTAAAATTTCCGGCGTTCCGGGCAACGGCCGATGCCCCGCCCGCATCTGCTGCTCCAACCGCCGTATTCTTCCACCCTTCTACCTGCCTGCGTTATGCGTACCGATTCCTTTCTCCGTGCCGGGGCCGCCGTGACCCTCTTCAGCCTGTTCACCCTCAGCGCCGGCCACGCCCAGCAACGGCGCAGCGTGGGTAATTTCGACAAACTCAAAGCCAGCGGAGCCTGCGACGTAGTGCTCGTGCAGGGTGCTACTACGGAGGTAAAAGTGGTAACCGACGGTGAGTTGGAGCGCTACATTAAAACGGAGGTTCAGAACGGTACGCTCACCATCTACCGCGACAAGGATGCCCCCTCCAGCTGGTTCGGCACCCACAAGGTAACCGTGTACGTGACCTGCCCGCGCCTGAGTGGCATCGAAACCAGCGGGGCCTGCGACATCAAGAGCACCTCCACTTTCGAGGCCGACAACTTTACCATTAAAGCCAGCGGTGCTTCCGACGTGACGCTGGGCCTGAACACCCGCTTGCTGACGGTAACGGCCAGCGGGGCCTCCGATGTGGAGCTGCGCGGCCGCGCCGACCGCCAGCAGGTGCGCCTGAGCGGCAGCAGCGACTACAAGGCCACCAACCTGCAAAGCCAGCAGGCCGATGTGCAGGCCAGCGGCTCCTCCGACGCCTACGTTTCGGCCGCCCAACTCACGTCCCACGCCTCGGGGGCCAGCGACATCTACAACCGGGGCAGGGCCCAACGGTAAGCGCGCGGACCCGCAGTAGGCCATTTTGGCAACTCGCAACGGCTGGCAACTACGCCTCCGCCCGCGCCGCCAGGCTACTGCGCAACACCGGCCTTCCCGGCAAAACTATTTTTTTTACGGTGGCCAGCACCACCGTAACCCGCGCTACCTGGCCCGCCACCCCGGCTTCTCCCTGCCTACCGTTGAAGAAGACATTGAAGACCCGGGCAGGCCGGTGGAAGGCAACGCCAGCCGCAGCCGGGGCCAGCAGTACCGGCTCACTCGCCACGGATTCAGGCTGCTCAGTAAACTGTAGCCTTAAGCGGCCGGCAACCCGTAACCCCGGCGCGGAAGTAGCTGCGGGGGCTTCCGGTTTATAAAAACCACTCATTGAGCGCTGAGGCTCCGTAGCGGTGCCCGGCTCGGCGGCGTACCTTTGCCGGCCATGAGTGAATCCCGCCACTTTCTGCTCCACAAGCCCTTCGGCTACCTCAGCCAGTTCCGCAGCGAAGATGCCCGGGAGGCCCGCAAAAAGAAGTTTCTGGGTGCGCTTCACGATTTCCCGGCTGGCACCATGGCCATCGGCCGCCTCGACGAACACAGCGAAGGGCTGCTGTTGCTGACCACCGACGGCCGGGTGAGTGAGCGGATTCGCCGCAAGGATGTGGAGAAGGAATACTACGCCCAGGTCGATGGTCTGATAACCGAGGAAGCCGTGGCCCAGCTGCAAACCGGCGTCGCTATTGGCGTGGACGGGGGTATCTACCGGACCCTGCCCTGCGCCGCCTTCCGCCTGCCCGCCCCACCCGACTTGCCGCCCCGCACCCGTAAAATCCGCGACGACCGGCACGGGCCTACCAGCTGGGTGAGCATCACGGTAACGGAGGGCAAAAACCGGCAGGTCCGCAAAATGACGGCCGCCGTCGGCTTCCCCACGCTGCGCCTGGTGCGGGTGCGTATCGGCACCATCGGGCTGGCCGGGCTGGTCGCCGGTGAGGTGCGCGAAGTAGCGGCCCTGCTGACGCCCGACGTGGCAGCCGTGGCCCTGGCCACCGAAATCCGATAGCCCCCGGAGCAGGCCCACTACACCCGGTGGGTTGCTTGCCGCAATGTTATGTCTGTCAGGCCCGTTGTGGTGCGCACCACTCCCGACCGCTGCCGGCCCGAAAACCCCGAACACCCGACCAGCGTCCGGCGCAGCGACCCGGATAATTCGCGCCGCCCGCAGGCGGCATTTTCGTTCGCTGGTTTGGGCGGCGGCGGGCCGGTTGCAGTTGGGGCTGCGGGGGCCTACGAGGCCGCTGACGGGGGCCAGCGGGCCGTTGGTGGGGCCTGTTTCCGCCCCCGTCGAGTGGGCCGGATTTCTGCGCTTGCCCGCTTCCATTTGCAGAAATTTAAGAGTAACTTTACCACTTTCGCTACTTCGGGTGCCCGCCGCGTTGCATTTTTTCGCTTTCTCAACGGCGCACCTGCTATCAACCGATCCGGGAACCCCTCCCACTGGCCCCGGCGGCTCCCCGCCTTGGTCCGGCCCCCGGGTTATTCCACCGACTCCTGGAGTCGTATATAGGAACTTTGCTAGATTCTGAGCCGTTCTGGATCAGATAAAGAAGCTTTACACTTTTGATTTCGCTTTGCGGAGCGAACCTTAAAACCAATCAAACACACCATATGGGTAGATCACAGGCCACCTTCGGCAAAAGGGAAAACGAGAAGAAACGACTGAAGAAGCGCCAGGAGAAGGCGGAGAAGAAGGAGGAGCGCCAGGCCAACTCCAGCAAAGGACAGGGTCTCGATGAGATGCTGGCCTACGTGGACGAGAACGGCAACATCGTGGATACTCCCCCGGATCCGACCAAAAAGAAGAAGGAGATTCCCCTGGAAAGCATCCGCATCGGTGCCATCCGTCAGGAAGATATGGAGGAGGAAGATCCGGTTCGTACCGGCTCGGTAACTTTCTTCAACGACTCCAAGGGCTACGGCTTCATCAAAGACTCGGCTACTCAGCAGAGCGTGTTCGTGCACGCCAACAGCCTGGGCGGCATCACTATCAAGGAAAACGACAAAGTTTCCTACGAGGTGGAAATGGGTCAGAAAGGCCCCAGCGCCTTTAACGTGAAGCTGACCAGCTAGCGTTACTTTTCTGATATACGACGCAGCCAGGCGGCTGAAGCTCTTGCAGCTTCAGCCGCTTTTTGGTTGTGGGCTGGCGGGGTCAGCAGAGGCGAGAGGCCGCAAACCGGGATGGTCGTTTGGCCCCATAGTTACCCGTTTCAGATTGCGTGTAAGTGCCGGACGGGCGAAGTGGCGGAAAACGCTTTTTCAGGATCCAGCCGGAGAGCCTTTGCGGGTGGCTGAGGCCCGGAAACGGGCGTGAGCATCGGGCGAGTAGTGCGTCCGGTTCTGGTACCAGCAGGGCTTCGGCGCGAGGAAGGGGCCTGAAAAAAGGTTGGCATTTACGAGAAGCAACTATGGGGGGATTAACAGGATTTTGGCCTTTCCAATTCTACTTCCCTTTCTCTTTTGCCCGACTTGGCGGTTGGGTTGGCGGGACTGAGCCGGATATCATAACTGGTGCTGGAGGCTGCAAAACGACTTTATGAGTCGATGCACCTGGGGGCTAATCTGGGCTGATGCGCTCCTGAAGGGTGTCAATAATCTGGCAGTCAATCGTATATATATAATACACAATAATTGCACATTACCCATGTAATGATACATTTACCAGAAATCAGGGAAACATCATCCACCCTTTTCCCTACTGCTGCTCTCCTTTTCTTTTCCACAACCCCACTACCATGAACAAACTTTATGCGTGCGGGCTCGGTGCGGCCCTGCTGCTCGGCCCGTCGGCCACCTTCGCCCAGAACCGGCCCGCTGGCCCGGTGTACCAGTTGGGCAGCGCCCGGAGCCTGGTGCAACAGCTCGAAACCCAGGTGGCCGCCGACCTGGCCCAGCGCCAGCCCAAACCCCGGGTAACGCTGCGCGTAGCGGCCGACAAAACCTTCACCGGCCAGGTGAATTACCGCGAAGACCTGGCCTCGGCCGGGGAGTACCTGGTGGGCGAGCTGGCCGGCGTACCCGGCTCCTCGTTTTTCGTGCGCGTCGAAGGTGACCAGGTGGAGGGCAACATTGTGCTGCGCGCTACCAAGCGGGCCTACCGCTACTCCGCCGATGCCCGGGGCAACGCCCAGGTGCAGGAAATGGACATTAACCAGGTCATCTGCATCGACTACGACCAACCCCTGGGCTACCAGGCACCCACCCCGGCACCCGCCAACCGCGCCGCCGCCGCGGCGGCCGTAGTGTCGTTGCAGAGCCTGCCCGGGGCCAGAGGCTGCCTCTACATCGACCTCGACGGCGAGTACGTGTCGGGGACGCCCTGGAACAACGGCAACCCGATTGACGCCGCGCCCTCGGGTATTGAGAACGACGCCGTTAAAGTACAGGCCTTCTGGGAGCTGGTGAGCGAGGATTTCCGCCCCTTCGACATGAACGTGACCACCGACCTGGCCGTGTTCAACTCCTACCCCAAGAACATGCGCATGCGCTGCATCGTGACGCCCACCAACACGGCCGCGCCCGGGGCCGGTGGGGTGGCCTACGTGACCTCGTTCCGGGGCAACAACGACACGCCCTGCTGGGTGTTCATGAGCGACCCCAAATCGGGCGGGGAAGCTACCTCGCACGAAATCGGCCACACCCTGGGCCTGAGCCACGACGGCCGCAGCACCCCCAGTGAGGGCTACTACCAGGGCCAGGGCTCGTGGGCTCCGATCATGGGCGTGGGCTACTACAAGCCGGTTACGCAGTGGAGCAAGGGCGAATACGCCCAGGCCAACCAGACCCAGGACGATCTGGCCATCATCGCCAGCACCACCTACAACGTGGGCTACCGCGCCGACGACCACGGCAACTCCACCACCGCCGCCACGGTGCTGGCCCGCAGCGGCACCAGCCTGAGCGGCAACGGCATCGTGGAGCGGACCGCCGACCAGGATTACTTCAGCTTTACCACCAGCGGCGGGGCCGTGAGCATCGCCGTGAATACGGTGGCCCGCTACGGCAACCTCAACGTGCTGGTTCGCCTGCTCGACAGCAACGGGGCCGTGCTGGGTACCTACGACACGCCCGGGGGCGATAAGCTCAACGCCACCGTCAGCACCACCCTGCCCGCCGGCACCTTCTACCTCCAGGTGAGCGGCACTGGCTCGGGCAACCCCCTCACCGACGGCTACTCTGACTACGCCTCCATTGGCTCGTTCACGATTACCGGTACGGCCCCCGTCGGCGGCACTCCGCCGCCCCCACCCACTCCGCCCACCCCGCCTACTCCGCCGGCCCCCGTTACCTACTGCGCCAGTAAAGGCAACAACGTGAGCTACGAGTGGATTGATCTGGTCCGTTTGGGCAGCATCAACCGCACTTCGGGGGCCGATGGCGGCTACTACGACGGTACGGCCCTGACCACCGACCTCACGGCCGGCTCGGCGCAAACCATCAGCATCTCGGCGGGCTTCCGCTCCACGGCTTACACGGAAAACTGGCGCGTGTACATCGACTACAACCAGGACGGCGACTTCACCGATGCCGGCGAAACGGTGGTGTCGGGGGCCTCGTCGAGCAGCGCTACTTTGTCGGCTACCTTCACCGTACCGGCTTCGGCCAAGAGCGGCAAAACCCGCCTGCGGGTAACCATGAGCGACAATGCGGCGACCACCAGCTGCAACAGCTTCACCTACGGCGAAACCGAGGACTACTCAGTCACCATCATCGACGGCGCCAGCCAGCCGGCCGGTACCGAGGTGTACGCAGCGGCCCGGATTGCCACCGCCGCCGACGCTGGCTTCGAGAAAGCCGTGACGCTGTATCCGAACCCAGCCGCCAGCGTGCTCCACATCGTGCTGGCCGGGAAGGCGCCGGTAGTAGCGGCTACGGTTACCGATTTGCGAGGCGCCAAAGTGGCCAACGCCCGCTTCGAGAACGGCCAGCTGAACGTGACCAATCTGGCGAGTGGCGTTTACCTGCTCACCGTCAGCGACGGGCAGAAGACCTTCCACGAGCGGTTCGTGAAGCAGTAGTGGTGTTGAGCGGCCAGCCATTAGCTGGTAGCCGGCCATTCGCTTTTATCAGAGAGAAGGCCCGCCAATGAGCGGGCCTTCTCTTTGGGCCTGGAAAGCAGGGGGCGGGCTCCCGTATCGTTCGGCTGCTTTCACAACCGATTGGCCGGGCGAAACCAACCGGCCTCTCCCGGCTACCTGAGCTAACCGCTTCTGTTACGTGAAGAGGCGCCCCCCGCCCAAGGCCCGATTTGCGGAGTTGCGCTCCGCACGGCGCGGCTTCCGGTTCCAAGTACGCGGCAAACACTGCCGCAGTGGGTTCGCGGAGCAGTAGCCGGGGTGTGAGTTTCGCCGGAGATGAGGCGACGGAAGAGGTAGGTTATTATTTTACTCCAAAAGAATAACCTACCTCTTCCGTTGCTTATTTTCTGTTTTCCACACCATCGGCTACGCTCACCGAAGCAGGAAAACCGCCGCCCCGGCATCAGTAGCAACCCCACGACCAGCGCTGCCCGCAGAGCCACCGAACCGGCCGCCGCCTAGCCATATTGGTGTGCCCGGGGTGTCATTCAGCGCAGCGCGAAGAATGGCGCTCGAACTTGTTAGAACAATCGTCGAAATGAGTTCACGCCAGATTCGTCGCGCCGCGCTGAATGACATTTCACCTACCAGCTTATCCGGTCAAGTTCACCGACGGCCCGGGGGCGGTTAGCCGGTAGCGCCTATCTTTAGCTTGCCCCGGGCCGGGGATGGCACCCGGCTTGCTGGTCGCCGGTGCTGCGCCGGTGGGTTCATTTTCCCCCTGCTTCCATGCCCACTCTGTTTCTGCTCGTGGCCCTGTTCTTTGGTTCAGCCGCCCGGCTTCCGGCCCCAACGGGCTCCGAGCTCATCCGCCAAAGTATTGCCTGGCACGACCCGCAGGGCCAATGGGCCACGCTACGAACCCGGCTGCACTTCCGCTCCACCAACGCCGCCGGCACCGTCAGTACCTTTGCGGTGGAGCTTGACAACCGAACCGGCTACTTCTGCTACATCAGCCACCGCGAGGACCACGAAATCATCAAGGCCGTGGTGGCGGGCCGGGAGGTGCTGCTGCTCGATGGGCGGGCCGAGCTGAGCGAAGCCGAGCGCAAGCAGTACCGCCTTGGGGCCGGCATGGGCCAGACCATGCGCAACTACTACACCTACCTCTACGGCCTGCCCATGAAGCTCCAGGACGCCGGTACGCTGGTAACGCCCGAAACCAAAGCCCAGACCCTGCTCGGCCAGGAGTACCTCACCGCTGAGGTCCGCTACGACCCGGCCGTGGGCACCGACAGCTGGACGTTCTACTTCGACCCCACCAGCGCGGCCCTCCAGGCGTATCGTTTCACCCACAACCGCACCCCCAACGACGGGGAGTACATCCTGCTCCGCGACGTGCTGACGGTGGACGGCATCCGCCTGCCGAAGGAGCGCAAATGGTACCTCAACCAGGATAATGCCTTCCTGGCCACTGATCTGCTGGAAAGCGCCGAGCCCCTCACCAAACCCCGGCTATAACGCCTGCTCCGGCTCCGGCACCTCACTGTTGATGCTTACTGCCATGGCCACTACTTTCTCACCCCGGCGTAGGCGGATGCTCAGCCTGCTATAGCGCCTGCCCGCGGCAGGCCCCTGACGCTGCTGCTTTTCCGTACCAGCCCTTGCCTTCTGCCCCGGCCAGACGGTGCTGCTGGGCCGGTTCTCTGGCTGGGGTGCTGGGCCTGTTCTCGCCCCTCTTGCGCTGATTGCTATATTCTCTCCGTAAGTTGCTGCCCTTATGAGTCGAAAGCTACTGGAAACCGACGGGCTGGAATGGGTGCAGCGGGGTGTCATCAGCGAGGCGCAGCGGGAGCAGCTCCTCACCCTCTACCCCATCGATGGCGCGGCCATCGGGCTGCTGCCATTATTGGGGAGTTTGCTGGTGGGCCTGAGCGCGCTGAGCGTGGTGGCGGCGAACTGGCAGGGCCTCCCCGAACTGGTGCGCCTGGGGCTGCTGTTGGGCGCGCTGCTGGCTGCTTACGCGGGCGGCGAGTACTTCCGGCGGCGCGGCAACCTGAGCCTGGGCATGGGCCTGGTGGCCCTGGGCCTGATCCTGTTCGGGGCCAGCATTGTGCTTACCAGTCAGCTCTACCAGCTTATTGGGTACGACCTGACCGGCTTGCTGGCCTGGGCCGTGGCGGGCATGGGCCTCACGTGGCTCTACCGCAGCCGGCTGCTGTTTCTGCTCACGGCCATTATCAGCGGCGTCGTGCAGGGCTACAACACCGGGCAGCTGGGCGCGTTCAGCTACCTCACGGCCATCGGCACGGCCCTGGGGTTGGGCTACTACTGGTGGCGGCGGCCCGATGCGCTGCTGGGCGGGGTGCTGGCCGGCGGGCTGCTCTGGCAGGCGGGGTTGCTCATCAACCACCTGCACGTTAAAATCACCTGGTTCTTCATTCCCGCCATGCTCGTGTACGCCCTCGGCGACTGGCAGGCCGACCGGCCCGCCGGCCGGGCGTTGCAGGGGCCGCCACTGGGCGCAGCTTTTCTGTTTACGCTCGGGCTGGCGCTGTTTGGCGAGTCGGATTTCTACGCCGGCCAGCTCCGGGCGCCGCTGGTGCCCTACCTGGCGGCGCTGGGGGCCGTGCTGGCGGTTTCGTTGGTGGGCAAGCAGCGCCGGGGCCGCCTGGGCAGCGCCACCGACTGGCTGCTGCTGCTGCCGGGCTTCTACTTTACGGGCGGGCTGCCGCTGGCCGTGGCTACGCTGGTGGTGCTGTATGCCTACTCGGGCAGCGTGCTGGTGCGCGCCCACCAGGAGCACAACCCCGACCGCGTGACGCTGGGCACCGTGCTGTTCGTGCTCACGACGGCCGTGGCCTACTTCAAGTTGACGTGGGGTTTTCTGGATAAGTCGTTGTTTTTCCTGCTGGGCGGTTTGCTGCTGCTGGGCCTGAGCTGGTGGCTGCGCCGCCGCGCCGCCCGCACCCTGGCCGCTACCGCCGCGCCCGTCATTTCCCAGCCATGAGCCTCTCCGCGCCCGATTCCGTTGCTACCGCGCCGCTGGCCGGGGCTACCCCGGCTACCCCGGGCTTACCTGCCCGGCACCGCCGCTGGCTGATCTGGCTGGTGGCGGCCCAGGTGCTGTTCGTGCTGGGCGTAGCCGTGGCCGGCTACGCCACGGCCGCCCTGGGCCGCACCATCACGCTGCAAACCGAGCCCGTCGACCCGCGCGATTTGCTCTACGGCGACTACCTGCGCCTGCGCTACCAGATCAGCGAGCTGCCGGGCAGCCTGTGGCGCGGCTCCGCAACACCCCGGCGCAAGCAGGCCGCCTACGTGCTGCTGGAGCCCCGCTCTTCCGGCGACTTCGAGGCCACGGGCGTGTACGCGGAGCCTCCCATTACCACCGGGCAGCAGGCCGTGTTGCGCGGTTCGGTGCAGGATGTGTGGCGGCGCGGCCTGCGCCTGCGCTACGGCCTGGAGCGCTACTACGTGTCCGATGCTATGAGCCGCCACCTGCGGCAGCGCCGCCGCCTGCGCGTCACCATCAGCATCGCGCCCTGGGGCCAGGCCCGCATCACGCAGGTAGATACTCTGCGGCAATAAACTACGGGGATAGAAGATCATTTTTTCCCGGCTTTCTTCTATATTGCATCGCCCTATCTACTGCTTACCAGCCTATTGCATGTTGTTTTATCTTCTACCCTTTCTGCTGTATGAAACACAGTCTCGCCTCCCTTGCCCAGGTACTAGCGGCCCAGCGCCGCGCTTTTCAGCCCGTTACCAAACGCAGTAAGGCCGCCGAACGGCGCGCCGCCAACCATACGCCGCCCCAACCTGATCCGCTGGGCGGCCCGGCCCAGAAATAAATCCATCCGGCCCTAAAAAACATCATCCTGAAGGTGCAAAAGTGATTTTGCTCCCTTAGGATGATGTTTGCTTTATCAGACCTAAGCTATATACCAGGTCCGCATCTGCCAGAATTCAGCGCGGCCGGGGGCATAGCAGTGCCTTTTCGGCCTCACTGACTTCGACCAGGGCATAGCGCCTCTGGTCGGTTACTTTCATCTCGTCCAGGGCATCAACCAGGCTCCGGTAGTTGGCCGCGTCGGTGGGTTTGAGCAGAACCATGCCGCACGGCCCTCCCTCTGCCCGAAACCCGAGCAATACTTGCCGCAGCCCGCTGGGACTGAGATCGGTCTGATGCAAACCGGGCAGATCGGCGTTTGAGAGCATCCCCCAGTAATACCATACCTGGTGGTTGGGGCCGAGGAGCACCGTCAGCACGCTGGTACCGCACCCGCAGTCCGACTGCTCAAACAGCGCATCCGGTGGCGGCTTCACCGGCATCGACAGTTGCATGACCGTGGGCCGGCTAAAGGAGGAGGCCATCAGAAAAAAACAGACTAGCAGAAAGCCCACGCCGGCCATCGGCGTCATATCAAGCGGCCGCAATTTCCGGCGGGGCGGTCGGCGGGCGGAGGCGGGGGCAGGAAGTTTCTGCATGGGTTGAATATAGCGGTTTTGGCTGGTCGGACAGACTATTCCGGGGCCGGTTTCCGGCAAAGGTTCGCGGAGCCGTCTTATGCTTCAAACCGCCACACCCGCTCCGGCGTGAGGCAGGCGTGCAGGCGCACGTCACCGGCCCAGGCGTCGGCAATGCGGGGCACCGGCGGCTCCAGGCTCACGCCAATGCGCAGGGTTTCAGGCCGGCATTGGGCCAGAAACTGGTCGTAGAAACCTTTGCCGTAGCCCACGCGGTGCCCGGTTTCGTCGAAGGCCAGCAGTGGCACCAGCACGGCATCGAAAGCCTCGGGCGATACCTCCAGGGCATCGGGGGCGGGCTCCGGGATGTTCCAGCGGTTGGGCGTCAGCGGGGTTTCGGGGCCGAGACGAAAGTGGCGGAGCGTATGGCCGTCGGGCTGCACCACGGGCACGGCCAGTTGCAGGTTCGGATACTGCGCCCACAACTGGCGGATGAGCGGCCAGGTATCGGGCTCGTGCTGGCGGGCAATCGGCAGAAACAGGTGCAGCCCGCGCCACGCCGCCACCGGGAACCCGGCTAGTAGTTGCGGCCACAATGTGGCGCAGCGGCGGGCTACTTCCACTTCCGGCAGGGCGCGGCGGCGGGCCAGAGCGGCGCGGCGCAGGTCGGCTTTGGTCATGGCAAGTTGGCGTTAATCCTGCACCGTGACGAAGAAGCTGGCACGGGGCTGCATACCCGCCAGGTACCCCCCAACCGACTGCCGCTCCCAGGTTCCCTGACTGGTTTTGCGGATGTAGAGTTCATTATTGGTGTAGCCGGCCCCGGCGAAAAAGGCCAGCTGGTTGCTTACCACCGGGGCATCCGCACCCCCAATCCACTCCAGGGCCAGGAAAAAATCTTCTTCCAGTACCAGTTGGTCGGACGTCAGGTCCACGGTAATCGGGCCTTTGGTCACGCTGCTGGTCACGATGATATCCCGCTGCACCAGCTTCTGCGAGGAGGGCCGGCCATTGGGCAGCAGTCGGTACAGGTTCACCCGGTACGTGAGCGCGCCGGCCCGGTTGTAGGCCACGTTGAAGTTGGCATTGAGTACTTTGGTGGGCTTGTGTTTCAGGCTGATAACCGTGCCGATTTCCGCCCCCAGGTCGCTGGCCAACAGCGTGATTGTACCATTGGATTCGTTGGCGACACCCAGCGTGCGGGTACGCCGAAACAGCCCCTTGGCTTTCACCGTCACGCCGCGCAGGGCCACCGCGTCTTCGGTGAGCAGCACATTGGGCTGGGCCTGCAACACCTGCCCCGTGAGGCGGCGCGGCCGAAACCCCATACTCGAAACGCGCACCGTGTCGGTGGGGGCCACCCCGTGCAAGCGGTAGTACCCCCGCTCATCCGATACGGTACCCACGGCCTTGCCCGGCACGCCAATGTTCACAAACGGCACCGGCTCCTGAGTCCCCGCTTTCGTGATAACGCCGCTAATAACCTGGGCGCGGGCCGTTGCGCCGAGCACCGTCAACAGCATAAAGAGCGAGATGGAGAAGCGTAATAGCCGCATAGGTCTGGTGAATTGGGAAGCAAATGCGGGTAAGATACCAGCCAGCCCCCAACCGTTGGCTGGGCAGACGTTTATTATCAATCCAGCGCCGTTACGTAGAAGCCCAGCTTGGGCTGCATACCGGCCAGCAGTACGCCCACCGACGCTTTTTTCCAGGTATCCTGGCTGCTTTTGCGGAAGTACATGGGGCCGTTGCCGTAGCCAATGGCGCTGGGGAAGGTCAGGTTATTGCTTACCTGCTCCACATTGCCCCCGCCAATCCATTCCAGCGTCAGCAGAAAATCCTCGTCCACCACTAGCCGGTCGTCCTCCAGGGCTACGGTCAGCGGCGCGTTAGTATCCGTCCGGTTGGCCGTCGTCACCAGCAGGTTGCGGGTGAGCAGCTTCTCGTCCGAGGGTTTGCCGTTGGGCAGCAGCCGGTACAGGTTCACCCGAAAGCGCAGGGTATCGGGCTGGCGGTAGATGACGTTGAAGTGAGCCTTGAGCACTTTGGTGGGCGCGTGTTTGAGCAAGACGACCATGCCCATTTCGGCCCCTAAATGTTCCGCTTGCAGCTTAAAAACAATACTTTCCGAGTTCTTGGTATTGCCCAGCGTGCGGTTGCGCTTGTACAGGCCTGGCGCCTGCACCCGCACATCGGCCAGCCCCACGGCAACGGGGATGAGCACCACAGCCGGGTGGGTCAATAGTTCCTGCAGCAGCCGGCTTTGCGGCTCGTAGCCGAGGCTCGAAATACGCACCGTATCGGTGAGGTTGGCGGCGGTGTAGGTGAGCTGGTAAGCGCCGTGCTCATCGGCCACGGTACCCACGCTTTTGCCGGGAATGCCCAGGTTAGCATAGGGTACCGGCCCGGCGGCGGGGCCACCCGTAATGGTCCCGGTCAGGGTCTGGGCGTGGGTGGTGAAGGTCAGCAGCAGTAGCGGCAGCAAGGCGGAGCGAAGCAAGCGCAGGCAGCGGCTCGGGGAAACAGTAGCACGAAAAAGCATCTGGCAGGAATAAAGGATTACTCCTGCCAGAGACTTGCCAACTACCAGCGGTTGTCTCGCTAATACAAAAGACTAGAGCCAACCCACTAAACACCTGGTGGAAAGCGAACAACTATCAGCTGATAGCTAACAGCTAAAAGCCAATCTGTTCCTCTTCCAGCAGCGTGAACTCCAAGGCCAGCGGGTCGAAGGCGTCGAGGAGCTGGGTGATGAAATCGGGGTTGTTGATGAGGATGTTGAGCACGTTGTCGGAGCGCTCCTGGAGGCCGCCGCCGGGCAGCAGTTTGCCCAGCAGGCCGTCGAGCTGCTGGTAGGCGGTTTCGTGCTTGGCTTCGGCGGCTTTGCTGAGGCGTTTTTCCAGGTTGCCGAGGATGCCGCTGGCCTTCTGCTGCTCGGCGGCCACGGCCTTTACCAGCGAGGGGTCGAGGCGCTGGGCCAGGGCGGCCACGGCCTCGAAGGCGGCGGCCAGCTGCTGCTGCTGCGCGCTCAGGTCCACTTCCTCCTGGCCCAGGTGGGCCGCCAGCTGCTGCTTAAGGGCCGGCAGCTTCGCGAATACGGCCGTGCTGTCCAGCCCCAGCTTGCGCAGCTTACCGGCGTTGGCCTTGCTGATGAACTGGGCCGAATTGCGCAGCAGCACCATGGGGAAAGGCACGCCGTTCTGCTCAAACACGCCTTTCAGCTGGAACCAGTAGGCCACCTCGGCCCCGCCCCCGATGTAGCACAGGTTGGGCAGCAGCAGCTCCTGGTACAAGGGCCGCAGCACCACGTTGGGGCTGAACTGCTCGGGGTGCGCGGCGGCCAGCGCCAGCAACTCGGGCCGCCCCAGCGCTTTGGCCGCGCCATCCACGGTCAGCGTGACCGAGTCGTTGGTCTGGTCGTACTCCAACCGTTCGCGCTGGCCTTCGGCCGTGATGAAGAACAGGTTGAAGGGCCGGGCGTACACCTGGGGCTTGTAGCCGGCAGCTTCCAGGCGGGCGTCGGCGGCCTGCACGGCCTGGTAGGAGGCCTGCTCGCCCAACTCGCGTTCCAGCACCGGGGCCAGGGCCTGCTTCAGTTCCGGCACGTCGGCATCCAGGCTCACCAGCCCGTACTCGCCAAACAGGCTCATGGCCAGCCGGTGGGTGGCTTCGGCCAGCGTAGCCGATTGCGCGTAGGCCTCCCGGAACAGAGCCGGTACGTCGGCCGGTAGCTGGTCGAGTACCTGCTCGGCCAGCCCATCCAGGTTCATGCGGCCCACGGGCTGGCCGGTTTCGGCCGCGTTCCACTCGTAGGTCTTGCCGAAGAGGCTGAAATGGTTGATTTCGGCGAAGTCGTGGTCCTCCGTAGCCAGCCAGTACACCGGCACGAAATCGTACTGCGGGTACGCTTCCTTGAGTTGCCGGGCCAGCTTGATGGCCGATACTATCTTGTAGATGAAGTACAGCGGGCCGGTAAACAGGTTGAGCTGGTGGCCGGTGGTTACGGTGAAGGTGGTGTCCTTGGCCAGCAGCGCCAGGTTGGCCTGCACGGCCGCTGGGGCTTTAGGCAGACCGGCGTATTGCTGTTGCAGGGCCGCTACCAGCCGCTGCCGGGCCTCGGGCGCGTAGGCCACCTGCTTCTCCTCTATCTGCTCCGCAAAAGCCGACAGCTCCGGGAAACGGTGGTAGAAGGGCTGCAAAGCCTCTTTGCGGGCCAGATAATCAACCAGCAAAGAAGAAAACGCGCCGGTTTCGGCGTAAGGAAGCGTAGTTACGGTCATGGACGGAAGGGGTAATCCGGCTACAACCGGCCAGACGCCACAAAGTAACGGGGTATTTTTAGTTGTCAGGTATCAGTTGTTAGTTGTCAGTTGCTGTCAAGGCTGTTAAAAGCAATAGCTCCCGGCACCAGAGGCACCGGGAGCTATTGCAAAAGCCGCCGAAAAGCATCCCGTCAACAAACGAGCCTGACAACTAACAACGAGCAACTGACAACTAACACTCTATACCAGCTTGCCGTACAAGTCGAAATCCGAAGCTTCGGTGATTTCCACCTGGGCGAAGTCACCGATGCGCACGAACGTGTCGTTGTTGGCGGGCACCAGCACTTCGTTGTCCACTTCGGGCGAGTCGTACTGGGTGCGGCCCACGAAGTAGCCGCTTTCCTTGCGGTCGAAAAGCACCTTGTAGGTCTGGCCGATTTTCTGCTCGTTGAGCTCCATCGAAATGCCCTGCTGGAGCTCCATAATCTGGTCGGCGCGGTCCTGCTTCACCTCGGCCGGCACGTCGTCGGCCAGCGTGTAAGAGTGCGTGTTGTCCTCGTGCGAGTAGTTGAAGATGCCCAGCCGGTCGAAGCGGGTGTCTTCCACGAAGCGGTAGAGGTCCTCGAAATCCTGCTGGGTTTCGCCGGGGTGGCCGGCAATGAGGGTGGTGCGCAGGGCAATGTCGGGCACGCGCTGGCGGATGGTATCGACCAGCTCGCGGGTGCGGCGCTGGCTGATGCCCCGGCGCATGCTCTTGAGCATGTTGTCGGAAATGTGCTGCAAGGGCATATCGAGGTACTTGCACACGTTGTCGCGCTCGTTCATCACGTCCAGCACGTCGAGCGGGAACTGCGAGGGGTAGGCGTACTGCATCCGAATCCAGTCGATGCCTTCCACGTCGGAGAGGTGACGCACGAGGTCGGCCAGCTTGCGGGTGCCGTAGTGCTCCAGGCCGTAGTAGGTCAGGTCCTGGGCAATAAGAATCAGCTCCTTGGTGCCCATGGAGGCCAGGCGCTTGGCCTCTTTTACGAGGTCCTCAATGGGGCGGTCGGTGTGCTTGCCGCGCATGAGCGGGATGGCGCAGAACGAACAGGGGCGGTTGCAGCCCTCGGCAATCTTGAAATAGGCATAGTGCGCGGGCGTGGTCAGCAGCCGCTCGCCCACCAGTTCGTGCTGGTAGTTGGCCTCCAGCTTCTTCATCAGCTGGGGCAGCTCCAGGGTGCCGAAATAGGCGTCCACCTGCGGAATCTCGCGCTCCAGATCGTCCTTGTAGCGCTGCGAGAGGCAGCCGGTTACGTAGAGCTTCTCCAGGCGGCCGGCCTCCTTTTCGTCGGCGTAGCGCAGAATGGTATCGATGCTCTCCTGCTTGGCGTTGTCGATAAAGCCGCAGGTATTGATGATAACGATGTTGGCGTCGCTCTGCTCGGCTTCGTGGGTGACCTCAAACTGGTTGGCCCGGAGCTGGCCCATGAGCACCTCCGAGTCCACGATGTTCTTGGAGCAACCCAGGGTGATGACGTTGACTTTATTGGCCTGCTGGCTTCTTACTTTCATGCTGGGTTGGATAGGCGGGCGGGCGGGCAATTCTTTCTACCTGAGAAACTTGCCCGCGTTTGGCCCGCGGCGAAATTCGGACCGCAAAGGTACGCACCCGGCAACGCCTTTTCCTAAGCGGAAGGTTTCTTTGCGTGGAAGCGGTACCGGCAAACCTGCTCTGGCAACACGGTGTAGGGGCGGGGCTTGTCCCCGCCCGCCGTTTGCACTTATCAACGATTCCGTTCAACGGCGGGCGGGGACAAGCCCCGCCCCAAGTCGGTCATCTTCTCGCCCACACCGATGTAGCGCACCGGCACCTGGAGCTGGGCCGAGATGCCGATAACCACCCCGCCCTTGGCCGTACCGTCGAGCTTGGTAATGGCCAGCGCCGATACGTCGGTGGCCTTGGTGAACTCCTGGGCTTGCAAATAAGCGTTCTGGCCGGTGCTGCCGTCGAGTACCAGCAGCACCTCGTGGGGCGCGTCGGGAATCACCTTCTGCATCACGCGCTTGATTTTGCTCAGCTCGTTCATCAGGTTCACCTTGTTGTGCAGGCGGCCCGCCGTGTCGATAATCACCACGTCGGCGCCCATTTCCACGCCTTTCTGCACCGCGTCGTAGGCTACGGCGGCCGGGTCGGTGTTCATGCCGTGCGAAATGACGGGCACACCCACCCGTTCGCCCCAGATGATGAGCTGATCGACAGCGGCGGCCCGGAACGTGTCGGCCGCACCGAGCACCACCTTTTTGCCCGCACTGTGGAAGCGGTGGGCCAGCTTGCCGATAGTAGTGGTTTTACCCACCCCGTTTACGCCCACCACCATAATCACGAAGGGCGAGCCGGGGCTGTCGGGCCTATCCAGAATGGCGCGCGAGCCGGTGGCGCTGCTGTTGGCGTCGAGCAACGCCACGATTTCCTCCCGCAGGATACGGTCGAGGTCGGCGGTGCTCACGTACTTGTCGCGGGCCACGCGCTTTTCGATGCGCTCAATCACCTTCACGGTGGTATCGATGCCCACATCGGCGTGCACAAGCAGGGTTTCGAGGTCGTCGAGCACGGCCTCGTCCACGGTGTTGCGGCCGGCCACAGCCTTGCTGAGCTGGTCGAAGAAGCTGGTTTTCGTCTTCTGCAACCCCTCATCGAGGGCCTGCTGCTGCTGCTGGCTTTCCTTGTCCTTCTTGAAAAAATCGAAGAGGCCCATGCGGGGTTGGGATGTAGCGCGAAGCTTCCGCTTCGCGTTTCGTGGCACGATAAACCGGGATTCGCCGAACGCCTGGGCCATTCAGCGAAACGCGAAGCGGAAGCTTCGCGCTACAACTACAACGCAAAAAAGTCCCACGCTGGCGGGACTTCTTTACTTCAAATCAGGTAGCCACATGGGCGCCGGATTACTTAACGCCGCTGGTAATGTACTCCTGTACTTTATCTACAGGAACCATTTCCTCGCGGAAAGTGTAAGCACCGGTTTTCTCCGAACGGACGGCGCGAATTACTTTCGCCCAGTCTTTGCCGGTAGCGGTTTTCAGGGTTGCTACTACTTTCTTTGCCATGACGCGGGTTACTTAATTTCCTTGTGAACGGTCATCTTACGCAGCACATTGTTGAATTTCTTCAACTCGATGCGCTCGGGCGTGTTCTTACGGTTCTTGGTGGTGATGTAGCGCGAGGTGCCCGGCTGCCCCGAGTTCTTATGCTCAGTGCATTCAAGGATTACCTGCACCCGGTTGCCTTTCTTAGCCATCTCGACGGGGTTTTTGGATTAAGGACTGCAAAGGTACAAGGGAAATCGGCAATGCCAAACAGTTTATTGAATGTTGTTGATTGTTAGGGCTTCGTTGTTAGGCAGAACAGCCGCTGTTGCTCACCAAAATGTCGTTTTTCTTTATTTCGCAACTTGAGCTGATTACTCACTGATGTTACGCACCACCTTGGCTGGTCGCTTGGAAAGAGCCTTTTCGGAAGAAGCTGAAGTGGTTTTCTGAAGCACAGACGCAATCAGTGCGTAACATCAGTTACTCACTCCAGCTCCGGCAGCTTAAAGCCCTCCAGGGCGCTGGGCCGGGCCATCAGGGCCTCGATATCGGCCACGGTGCGCGGCGCTTCGCGGGAAAGGTTTTCGTAGCCGGTAGCGGTAATGAGTACGTCGTCTTCGATGCGGACGCCGATGTTCCACCATTTAGGGTCGCAGGGGCTGTTTTCGGGGATGTAGATGCCGGGCTCGACGGTGATGACGTTGCCGGCCACCAGTGGGCCGGCTCCGCCCCGGTCGTGCACATTGAGGCCCAGGTGGTGGCTGGTGCCGTGGGGGAAATAGCGGCGCATCTGCTCGTCGCGGGTAATGATGCCGAGCCGGCGCAGGCCGGCGGCAATAACTTTCTGGGCTGCCTGGCCGGGGGACTGAAAGTCGGCCCCCGGCCGGCAAGCGGCAAAACCCGCCTCCTGGGCCGCCAGCACCAGCTCGTAAATCTGGCGCTGGGCGGGGCTGAACCGGCCGCTCGGCGGGATAGTCCGCGTCACGTCGGCCGAGTAGCCACGGTACTCCGCCCCGCAGTCCATGAGCACCAACTCGTTGCCGACCTGGGGCTTGCTGTTGGTTTCGTAGTGCAGGATGCAGCCGTTGGCCCCGGCCCCCACGATGCTGGGGTAGCCCTCAAATTCCGCCCCGTATTTGCGGTACACGAACTCGTGCAGGCCCTGCATTTCCCGCTCGCCCATACCCGGGTGGGCAGCCTTCATCACTTCCTGCTGGCCCACGGCACTGATGCGCACGGCCCGGCGCAGCAGCACCAGCTCCTCGGGCGTTTTCACGGCCCGCAACTGGTCGAGGGCGGCATCGAGGACCAGACCCCCATCGTAGCGGCCAAACGTTTGGGCGGCGGCTTGGCGTTGGGCAGAAGTGGTGGCAGCCAGGTATTGCTTTATCTGGGCATCCTGAGCCACGGCGGGGCTTTGCCGGGCAGCGCTGCGCAGGTAGCCGAGCATCTGGGCCTCGTTGGTGGCCCCGTACTGCAGCAGCACCTGCCGGGCCTCGGCCAGGGCCGGCTCGGGGGGCGGGGGCAGGATAGCCTGGCGGCGGAAAGTCGCCAGCAGGTCGTAAAGGTCGGCCGAATCGTGGGGGGCATCGCGCACGTCGGTAGGCAGGGGCAGGTAGGCGAGCTGGGCGAAGTCGGCCCACCGGATGCCCGCGCGGGCAAAGTCGCGGTTGTCGGCCACGAACTGGATTTGCAGCTCCCGTCTGGCCCCCTCGGCCCCCAGGCGGCGACCGGTCCACTGCTCGCGGGCGGGGTCGCGGGGCTGCACGAACAGGGCCTCCGTGACGCCAGGCTGGCCGCCCAGCGTCTGGGGTTCGGCAAAGAGCACCAGCACGGCCTCGGGCTCCTCGTAGCCGGTGAGGTAGTAGAAATCGGGGTTCTGGTGGTAGACGTAGTTCACATCGTTGGCCCGGTTGCGCACGGGCGCGGCAAACAGCACGGCCACCGACCGGGGCGGCAGCGCCTGCCGCAGCAGCTCGCGCCGCTGCTTATGAAACGCCGGACTCAGCGCATCGGGGGGGCGGGCAGGACCAGGAGCTACTGTTTGGGCGGCAGTAGTGAGGCCGAGAGCAAGCAGCACTGCTGCCCCGAGCGGGCGCAGTAAAATACGCGGATTCTGAAGCATAGCGCGGCAAAGGCAATGGCTGGAGACGCCCCGTTGCGCCCCTATCCGCCGGGTAAGGTACAACTGATTCAGGGCTGCCGGGGCACGGGCCTAAACGGCGTGAAGCTTCCGCGGCGCAGCTTACCCCAAAGAATGAGGTAGGCCGCGGCGCGGAAGCTTCGCGAAAAAAAAATCGAACTGGTTTCGCTCTTTTAAAAAGAGCAGAAAGCTAGTAAACGATGAAGCCCTGCTCCTTCGCCTTCTTGAGGACGGCCATAATGCCGTTCTTGTTGATGGTGCGGATGGTGCTGGTAGCTACTTTGAGGGTAACCCAGGCATCCTGCTCGGGGATGTAGAAGCGCTTCTTCTGCAGGTTCGGGTAGAACTTGCGCTTGGTTTTGTTGTTGGCGTGCGAAACGTTGTTGCCTACGCGGGTACGCTTGCCGGTCAGATCACAAACTCGGGCCATGATATCAGGAACTTAGTGGTTTCAATTCGGAAAAACAGGGCCGCAAAGATCGGAATAATCCGACAGGAACAAAACCCGTTGGTTGAAAAATAGCGGGTTAGCGCCTAAAACCATCCGCCGGACCCTATTTTTGGCCCTTCGCCGCCTGCCAGGGGCAGTGCCGGCAGCCATTGCCGCAGCAGAAGCCCCGGCGGCGGTGGTACTGCTCGGTGAACACCATATAGCCCTCGGGCGTGAGGTAATAGTCGCCGGCTTGCAGGGGCTGGGCCAGAAAAGCCGCCAGGCGGGTGGCGCTCATCGGGTGGCGGGCAGCACGGCGACGCACTCGATTTCCACCAGCGCGTCTAGCGGCAGCCGCGACACCTCCACGGTGCTGCGGGCCGGGCGGTGCTCCCCGAACTGAGCAGCGTACACGGCGTTCATGCGGGCGAAATCGGCGAAGTTTTTCAGGAAAACGGTGGTTTTCACGATGTCGGCCAGGCTCAGGCCGCGGGCCGAGAGTACCGTGCGCAGGTTGTCGAGTACTTGCCGGGTCTGGTCTTCGATGGTCAGTGCCTCCACCTGGCCCGAAGCCGGCACGATGGGCGTCTGGCCCGAGCAGAACACGAAACCGTTGGCCTCAATGGCCTGGGCGTAGGGCCCCACTGCCGCCGGAGCCGCCGGATGATGAATGATTTGCATAGGCGAAAGATACGGTCAGCCGCCGTACTTTGCCCGGGTCAGGTGCTGCATGCTCGGCCGCTGACCTTGGTTTTACGGTCAGGGTTCATACCCGTAGCCCGCCGGGCCAGACGGCAGGTGGAAGCAGCACAGACCGACGCGCTAAAACCAAACCCGCTACGGTTTGTATCTTAACGATGGTGGTTCGGGGCTCGAACCGCGGAATTTTCTGCTGGTATTATGCGCAATTCCTGGTTCGTGCTGCTATTGGTTTTGCTGCCGCTGGCTACCCGTGCCCAGGCCCCCAAGGGCTTGGAGCTGGCTGGTCTAGTGCGGCAGGTACACCAAGCAGCGGGGCAGGAGCTCCCGGCCCCGCTGCTACGCGAGGCCCGCCGTAGCCTGGGCACGGCCAAAAAAGCTTTTGGGCAGGCGCCGGGCAGCCTCTACCTGCTAACCCGGGTGCTCAACGAATCGGCCATACCCGAGCTGGTGGTGGTGGCCGTGGAGGCCTGGCAGGGTCCGGTGCTGCGGGGCCGCATTGTGCGCACCGTGGCCGGCCGCACCGCCGCCACTGCTCCCGTCGAATTCGATGAGGCCGCCGTGCAGGACTGGCTGCTGCTGTCCCCCGATGGCCGGGAGACGGGCAACCGCCTGGGCCGGTTCTGGGACCTGGAAGAACGGCTGGCCGAACGCGGCGAGTGAGGAGTCTCAGTCCGATGGCTGCCCCGGGCCTGCCGCGTTTTGCGTAACTTTGAGACTATCACCTTCTAACCCCGCCTTACTTATGTCCACTACCACCCAACCCACCACCGACGCCACCACCCGCACCCGCAGCCAGGAAATCATGGCGCTGGAAGACCAGTACGGGGCCCACAACTACCACCCGCTGCCCGTGGTGCTGAGCCGGGGCGAGGGCGTGCACCTCTGGGACGTGGAAGGCAAGCACTACTTCGATTTCCTGTCGGCCTACTCGGCCGTGAACCAGGGCCATTGCCACCCCCGCATCATTGGGGCGCTTATTGAGCAGGCCCAGAAGCTCACGCTCACGAGCCGCGCCTTCTACAACGACCAGCTGGCAGGAGCCGAGAAGCAGCTCTGTGAGCTGTTCCGCTACGATAAAGCCCTGCTGATGAACTCTGGGGCCGAGGCCGTGGAAACGGCCCTCAAGCTGGCCCGCAAGTGGGGCTATGAGGAGAAGGGCATCGCCCCCAACCAGGCCCGCATCCTGGTGGCCGAGCACAACTTCCACGGCCGCACCACCGGCATCATCTCCTTTAGCACCGACCCCGACTCGACCACTGGCTTCGGCCCCTACGTACCCGGCTACGAGGTAGTGCCCTACGACGACCTGGAGGCCCTGGCCGAAGCCGTGAAAGACCCGCACGTGTGCGCCTTTATGGTGGAGCCCATTCAGGGCGAGGCCGGCGTAATGGTACCTTCCGAGGGCTACCTGTTCAAGGCCGCCGCCATTTGCCGCGAGCACAACGTGCTCTTTATTGCCGACGAAATCCAGACCGGCCTGGGCCGCACCGGCGAGCTGCTGGCTATCTGCTACGAGGGCGTGCACGCCGATATCCTGATCCTGGGCAAGGCCCTGAGCGGGGGCGTGCTGCCGGTGTCGGCGGTGCTGGCCCGCGACGAAATCATGCTCACCATCCAACCCGGC
The DNA here is from genome assembly GCF_003583925.1 of Hymenobacter rubripertinctus. GTDB lineage: Bacteria > Bacteroidota > Bacteroidia > Cytophagales > Hymenobacteraceae > Hymenobacter > Hymenobacter rubripertinctus. The sequence goes on from NZ_QYCN01000004.1 coordinate 215,199, forward strand.
CAGCACGGCTCCACCTTCGGCGGCAACCCGATGGCCGCCGTGGTACTGCGCGCGGCCCTCGATGTACTCATCGACGAGAACCTGATTGAAAACGCCCGCGCTTTGGGCGAGGTGTTCCGCGAGCGGATGCGCCAAGTGCAGGCCAAGCGCCCCGAGGTGGTGCAGCTCGTGCGCGGCAAGGGCTTGCTGAACGCCGTCGTGATCAAGCCCAGCGCCGACGGCCGCACGGCCTGGGACGTGTGCGTGAGCCTAATGGAGCGCGGCGTGCTGGCCAAGCCCACCCACGGCGACATCATCCGCTTCGCCCCCCCGCTGGTCATCAACGAGGAGCAAATCCACGAGGCTTGTGACGTGATTGAAGAAGTGATTATGGCCTTTTAGGGTGTGCGGCCGTGGCCCAGACTTCAGTCCGTAGCCCCTTCCACTGGCCAGCTCACTGACGGGCTATGGGAAGGGGCTACGGACTGAAGTCCGGGCCACGGCCGCATTACCGTTCAGCGGGTGGAGCGGGCCGTTCGCCGGGTGGCGACGGCCGCCGCCGATGATTTGGGGGAACTCGCAGCGCAGGGCCCGGGGTTGGGCGAGGAAGCCGGGGTAGCCGTTGGTGGCCGTGGTACTTTTGTCCTGTTACCTCCCCCTAAAAACCATATCCCCATGCGTGCTCTCCGAATCCTGTTGCTCTGTGGTGTTGTTGCTTCGATGGGGAGCTGCCAGACCAGCCGTTTGGCCGTAGCGGCCCGTACGGCCGGCTCGCCCCTCAGCTACCCCGCCCCCGATTCGGCCGGCACCGTGGTGCTGCTCCATGACTCGCAGGGACCCCAGGGCACCCGGGCCGTGCTGTCGGCGGCCGAGGCGGCTCCGTTCCAGCAGCAGTAGCGGCACTGGCTTATTTTCCGTCTGATTTTCGATCCGCCGCGGCGGCTTTCCGATTCGGGGAGCCGCCGCGGTATTTTGTTGGGGGTTGTGGGGCCGTAAAAACGTCGGGGCCATTGCGGACCGCTGGGGTTTGTGTCTACCTTGCCGCCATGCAAGCACTTTTTCGGTTCCGGTGGTGGGCCGCCGCGCTGCTGCTGGCCGGCGGCTGCCGCAGCGAGCAGGCCGCGTTTTCGTTTCGGCCCGCCCCGGCCTTCCGCCACTCCGCCCCGGCCCCGGCCCCCGGTAATCCGGCCCCGGCTCCTGCGCCCCTCATTGCTCCGGCGGCCGCAGCTTCGGTTACTCCGGCCGCGGCGGCCGCCCCCACGGCGCTCCACGCAGTTCGCCCGCGGCCGGGCCACGCCGGCAGGGTTGCCCGGCATTCGGCTGGTCGGCAGCTGGTCCGCCTTATAGCCCAACGGTCCCACCATTCCGCCACGGCGGCCCGCCCCGCCCGCCCCACCGACACGCGCGACACGCTGCACATCGTGCTGGGCGCGGTGCTGGTGGTAGCGGGCGTTGTTACGGGCCTCGCGCTGGGCGGCTGGCTGGGGCTGGGCGTGGGCGCAGTGCTGGTGCTAGCGGGCTACTACTTCGCCCTGCTGGGCATCGGTGGAAAGCATGCCTGGCTGGAGATTTTCCAGGAATTCTTCAACATGTGAGCCGATGAAACGCTGGTTGACATTTGGCTTGCTGGTGGGCCTGCTGGCTGGCTGCAGGAGCGAGCGGGTGGCGGTTAGGTTGCCAGCGGCGGCTATTACGGTACCGCCCCGCCCGGTTGCGCCGCCCGCCGAGACCGGGGCGACTTCCGAGGCTAAATCGTCCTTACCGTTGCCCGCGCCAGACCCCGCCGCCCCGCCCCTCATCCGGGCCCCGCCGCCCAGTCAGGACAAGCCAGCGCACTGGCCTTTCCACGAATTAGCAAGAAAGCAGGTGGCTAAACCGGCCCCAGCGCCCATAGCTCAGCTCAAGGCCTCGGAACGCACTGGGTGGGACTGGGGCAGCATTCTGCAAGCAATCGGGACTGGGCTGTTTGTAGGGGGGCTGGTGCTGGGAATAGTGGTGGGGGGCTGGGCCGGATTCGGTCTGTTTCTGCTTGGGTCGGTGGTGGGTCTGTTTGTGGCCTTCTGCGGTAGCTTTCTCATTGACGGACAAATGTGAGGTCTGCCTGCGGCCGTAACCTTACCTTTGCGGCGGTTGTTCTATCCCGTCTTATCACATTCCGAAACTCATGCCCCAGCTCCCCACGCACCGCCCCCGCCGCAACCGCAAGTCGCAGGTTATCCGCGATATGGTGCAGGAAACCCGCCTCACGAGCCACGATTTCATCTTCCCGCTCTTCCTTATCGAGGGCCAGAATCAGCTGGTAGAAGTCAAGTCGATGCCCGGTATTTTCCGGTATTCGGCTGACCGGATTATCGACGAAGTCGGGCGGTGCGTGGAGCTGGGCATCCACAGTTTCGCGCCGTTTCCGAGCATCAATGAAGGCCTCAAGGACCGGCTGGCCCGCGAGTCGGCCAACCCCGAGGGACTCTACCTGAAGACGGTGGCCGACATCAAGCGCCAGTTCCCCGACGTGGTGCTGATGACCGACGTGGCCATGGACCCCTACTCCTCCGATGGCCACGACGGCGTGGTAGACGCCGAATCGGGCGAGATTCTCAACGATGCCTCGCTGGAAGTACTCGGCCAGATGGCCCTGGCCCAGGCCCGCGCCGGCGCCGATATTATCGGCCCGAGCGACATGATGGACGGCCGCGTGGCCTGGATCCGGGAGGTCCTCGACCAGAACGCCTTTGGCCACGTGAGCATCATGAGCTACACGGCCAAGTACGCCTCGGCCTTCTATGGCCCCTTCCGCGACGCTTTGGATTCGGCCCCCAAAAAAGGCGACAAAAAGAGCTACCAGATGAACCCGGCCAACCGCCGCGAAGCCCTGCGCGAGCTGGCCCTCGACGAGCAGGAAGGCGCCGATATGGTGATGGTGAAGCCCGCCCTGAGCTACCTCGACGTGATTCTGGACGTGAAAAACCACACCAACCTGCCCGTCACGGCCTACAACGTATCGGGCGAGTACGCCATGGTGAAAGCCGCCGCCCAGCAGGGCTGGCTCGACGGCGAAAAGACCATGATGGAAGTGCTGCTCAGCATCAAGCGCGCCGGCGCCGACGCCATCCTGACCTACTTCGCCAAAGAAGCCGCCGAAGTGCTGCGCCGGGGGTAGGTTCCTAAAAAACACCGTGTCATCCTGAGCGGAGCGAAGGACCTTCTGCCGGTAGCACAGCCGTAACAGCGATTGTGCTACCGGCAGAAGGTCCTCCGCTCCGCTCAGGATGACATCTTATGGACTTTTTCTCTTCCTCAGCCAACTTCCTCCATGCTCCTGCGCCTCGCCACTGCCGCCGACATCCCCACCCTGCTCGGCATACTGCGGCAGGTGGTGCCCCTGATGCAGGAAGGGGGCAACCAGCAGTGGTCGGCCGATTACCCGAATGCGGCCGTGCTGGAGCAGGATGTGGCCGCCGGACACCTCTGGCTGGCTGAACTCGACGGGGAAGTGGCGGGCTTCGCCGCCCTCACCCACAACCACCAGGATGCCGAGTATGCCCAAGCCGACTGGGAGGCGGCCGAGCCGGCCCTGGTGACGCACCGGCTGGCCGTGGCCCCCGCTGCCCGGGGTCGGGGTGTGGCGGCTGCGCTGCTGGCTCAAGCCGAAACCCTGGCCCGGCAGCAGGGCCTGCGCGTACTGCGGCTGGATACCAACTCCGAAAACGCTGCCACGCAGGGTCTGTTTCCTAAGCTGGGCTACCGGTTTGCGGGCGAAATCACGCTGGCGTTCCGGCCGGGGCTACGGTTTTTTTGCTACGAGAAACAATTGGGCTGAATAGCAATAAGGCGTTTTGTGTATCTTGAAGTATGAAAACGTTCGTGCTCGATGTACTTGCCCCGGAAGATGAAGAAATGGTACTGACCATTCTGGAAGGGCTGCGGAAGGGCAATGCCATCCAGTTTCACTCCCTGGAAGACGATAAGCCGGATGAGGGACGGCTCGCTCGCGTTCAGGCCTCACTGAACTCGCCGCGCCTGAGCTGGGAAGAGGGGCTGGATAAGCTGGGGCTGTGATAGTTGGCGGGCGGGAGCTGATTCTCTACCAGGGGTTTATCGACTCCGTTCTGGAACTAGAGCAGTGGGCCGGACGAGAGCAGGCGCGCAAAGGGCGGATGCTAGTAAAGCGCCTGATGGATTTTGCCTTCGACACCATCGCGCTCCTCCCTTTCTCATTCCCGGTATATGCTTTTCCGCAGGCCCCAGCCCGAACATTGCGGCGGGCGGTATTCGACCGCCAATATGCCGTTATCTACGAGGTGCAGGCCAGCGAAATACTCTTCGTATACGCTTATTCCACCTTTCGTAACCCCGAAGCGTTGCGCCTGCCTCAGTCCTGACCGGCGGCCGCGCCAAACGGCCAGCGGCGCAGCTGGCGGCTCCAGAGCAAAAAGGCCACGACGCCGGCCGCCGTCACGGCCAGCCCCGAGAGGATGAACACCCGGCCCGTGCTCACGAGCACCCACAGCCACACCACCACGGCCAGCACCACGGGCAGCGGGTAAAGCGGCATTTTGAAGGGCAGATGGGCCGTGCCGTTGCGGCGGCGCAGCAGTACCAGCCCAACGGCCTGGCCCACGAACTGCACCAGAATCCGCATGGCCAGAATGGCGCTGATGACCTCGCCCAGCCGGAACAGCAGACTGAACACGAAGCCCACGCCCCCGAGCAGCAGCAACGACACGTGGGGGAAGTTTTTGTTGGGGTGGGTTTTGGCGAAGATGGGCAGGAACTCGCCGTCGGCCGCCGCCGCGTAGGGGATGCGCGAGTAGCCCAGCAGCACCGCAAACAGCGAGGCAAAGGCCACCCACAGCACCAGCGCCGTGGCCACTTTGGCGGCCGTAGCCCCGTAGAGCTTCTCGACGAAGGTGCTCACGATGAACTCGGAGTGCTGGGCATCCTGCCACGGAATGACGGAGGCCACGCTCCAGTTCATGAGCAGGTAGAGGGCCATGATGCCCAGGATGCTGAGAAAAATACTGCGCGGAATGAGTTTCTGAGGCTCCTTTACCTCGCCGCCCAAATGGCAGACGTTGTAGTAGCCCAGGTAGGAGTAGATGGTTTTAACCGTGGCCTGGCCCATGGCCACCGAAATCAGGGCCCCCGGCAACTGGCCGATACCGCCCTCGGGCAGCCAGTTCACGGCAATGGTGGCGTGGGTGAGGCCCCCGAAAATCAGCCAGCCCATCAGGGCCAGCACGCCCACCCAGAGCATAACGCCCAGCCGGCCCACGTCTTCGATGCGGCGGTAGAGCAGCCCGATGAGCAGCAGCACTACCGCGCCGGCCACCAGCTTGGGCTGCCACCACTCGGGCAGCGGCACCAGGTAGCCGAAGTACTGGGTGAAGCCTATCGCGCCCGAAGCCACTACCAGCGGGGCCTGCACCAGCGTCTGCCACACGTAGAGAAACGACATCAGCCGGCCCCACTTGTGCTCGCCATAAGCCAGCTTGAGGAAGCGGTAGGAGCCGCCGGCCTCGGGGTAGGCCGCGCCCAGCTCGCTCCAGATAAAGCCGTCGGCCAAACTTAGGGCCGCGCCCACCATCCAGGCCAGCAGGAAATTCGGTCCCATGAAGCCCATCACCAGCGGCAGCGTCACGAAGGGGCCGATGCCCACCATGTCGATCATGTTGAGGGCGGTGGCCTGCACCAGCCCGAGGCGGCGGCTGAGCGGAGCCGAAGCAGGAGTAGCAGCGAGGGAAGCGGCGGGGGAGTCGAGGTCGGGCATCGGGGCAAGTTAGGGCAGTAAAAGCCGAATGGCACCGGAATGTTCGGGCCGCCCGGGCCGCCGGGCCAACTCCCACCCGCCCGGGTCCGTACCACCGGCGGGCTCCCGAATAGCTACCTTTGGCGGTAGCAGCCCTTTTTCCATCCTTATTCGTTTCTGCCCATGGCCGGAGGTTCTTCCAAATCAGCACTTTATGGCGGCCTGGCGGCCAACGTCGGCATTGCCGTGAGCAAGTTCGCGGCCGCGTATCTGACCGGCTCCTCAGCCATGCTCTCCGAGGGTATTCACTCGTTCGTCGACAGCGGCAACGCCGTGTTGCTGCTCTACGGCATCAAGCAGAGCGAGCGGCCGGCCGATGCCCGCCACCCCTTCGGGCGCTCCAAGGAGGTGTATTTCTGGGGCCTGATTGTAGCCGTGCTCATTTTCGCCATCGGTGGGGGCATGTCGTTTTATGAGGGCATCAAGCACATCGAGCACCCCGAGCCCCTCACCGACCCCTTCTGGAACTACGTGGTGCTGGGCATTGCGGTAGCCTTTGAAACCTGGGCCAGCTGGCTGGCTATTCGGGCCCTCTACCAGGCCAAAGCAGCCCACCAGACCAGCTTCTGGAACATTCTAAGCACCAGCCGCGACCCGGCCGTGTATGCCTCGGTACTCGAAAACCTGGCCGCCTTGGTGGGCGTGGTTATCGCGCTGGCGGGCGTATACTTCGGTCATCTGCTCAATAACCCCACCTTCGACGGGGCCGCCTCTATTGCCATTGGCTTGCTGCTGATGCTGGTGGCCATCTTTCTGGTGGCCCGCACCCGGGCCCTGCTGGTGGGCGAGGGCGTGAGCGAAATCATCCTCGAAGACCTGCAAACCATCGGCCGCCAGCAGCCCGGCGTGCAGAACCTGCGCCCCCCGCTCACGATGTACCTCGGCCCCACCGACGTAGTGCTGGCCCTCGACGTGGAGTTTGAGGACCAGCTGTCGGCCCAGGAGGTAGAGGTAGCCATCGACCAGCTTCAGAATGCCATCCGGGCCAAGTATCCCGAGTTCCAGCGCATCTTTATTGAGGCCAAAGCCCTGACCAAAAATCAACGCACCCAGGAGGCACCGGCCACGTATTTGCCACCACTGTAAGCCCGGCACTAGCAAGCCCACCCCTAACCCGCGGCCCGCGTTGGGGGTATAGAGGACGATAACGCCCCGCGAACCGGGCGCGTTATCGTCCTTTTTATTTCCGCTGATTCCTTATTCCATGCCCGTTACCGCTTCCGCCTTCGACTCGCCCTTTGCTTCTTTCTGGATGGCCGGCTTCGAATGCACCGACCAGCTCAACGCCTTCGGCCACCGGGTCGATTTTCTGCCCCTCACCGGCCACCTGGAGCTGCTCGACCAGGATTACCGGGCCATCGGGCAGCACGAGCTGCGCACCGTGCGCGAGGGTATCCGCTGGAGCCAGGTGGAGCGCCGCCCCTACGAGTACGACTGGACCACGGTGCAGGTGCTGCTTGACGCGGGCCGGCGCCACGGCATCCAACAGGTCTGGGACCTGTGCCACTTCGGCTACCCCGACGACCTGACGCCCCTGCATCCACTGTTTGCCCGCCGCTTCGCTGCCCTGTGTCGGGCCTTCGTGGATTTCTACCGTCAGCAGCGGCCCGACGATGTGCTCATCGTCACGCCCATCAACGAAGTGAGCTTTATGAGCTGGCTGGGGGGCGACGTGCGGGGCACCTCACCCTACGCCCAGGGGCAGGGCTGGGAAGTGAAGCGGGGCCTGATGCGGGCCTATATTGAAGGCGTGGCCGCCTTACGTGAAGCCGACCCCGGCATCCGTATTCTGACTACCGAGCCGCTGGTACGAGTGGTGCCGCGGCCGGGGGCCGGGCCGGCCGAGGTGCGCCGGGCCCGCGAGGCCGACCGCAGCCAGTTCCAGAGCGTGGATATGCTCGCGGGTCGCCTCTGCCCCGAACTGGGCGGGCGGCCCGAATACCTCGATCTGCTGGGCTTCAACTATTACTTCGACAACCAGTGGCAGCTGGAGCCCTACCAGACCCTGCCCTGGGCCAACGAGCACCACGACCCGCGCTTCCGCCCCCTGAGCGCCCTGCTCCAGGATGCCTACCAGCGCTATGGCCGCCCGGTAGTGCTCAGCGAAACCAGCCACCCCGGCCACGACCGCCCGCACTGGCTGCGCATGGTGGCCGAAGAATCGGTGAAGGCGCTGCGAGCCGGCGTGCCGCTGCTGGGCGTCTGCCTTTACCCCATCATCGACCGGCCCGACTGGGACCACCTCACGCCCTGGCATCATTCGGGCCTCTGGGACGCCGACGTTACCCAGGACCGGCCCGGCCTCACCCGCCTGCTCCACGGCCCTTCGGCCGGAGCCCTGGCCGATGCCCAGGCCCTCACAACCCGGGAGTTGGTGCGGCTGGAACTTGTGGATATGGCTTAGGCCAACGCCCCGGCTGGTTTACCGTACCTTCCGGCATGTCCTCTACTACGCCCCCCGTATCCGAGCTGCTTGGCCAGTTTCGCCAGGCCTTCGCCGACGTCAATCTTTCGCCCGCCGAAGCCACGGAGCTGCGCGAACGGCTCACCGATTTCCAGCGCCGCCACGGCAATGTGGAGGCCCTGCGCCGCCAGCTGTTCGGGCTAGCCAAAAACCACTTCAACACCTTCAAAGACAAGGCCGTAGTCGAGTGGCTCGAAGCGGCCAGCGCCCTGCTGCCCGCCCCCGATCAGCCCGTGCCCGAACCAGCCGCAAAGCCGGCTGCGACACCTGCTATTAGTGGTAAATCGGCGGAGGCCCGGGTGTATTTCAGCCCCCAGGATGAGTGCGTGGCCGCTATTCAGGAGTTCATCCGGAGTGCCCGCCAGACGCTGGACGTGTGCGTGTTTACGGTGGCCGACAACCGCCTGACCGACGAGCTACTGGCCGCCCACCGCCGGGGCGTGCGGGTGCGCCTGCTCACCGACAACGACAAGCTCACGGACCGCGGCTCCGACGTGCGGGCTATTGAGGAGGCCGGCATTCCGGTACGCATCGACCGCACCGACCACCACATGCACCACAAGTTTGCCCTCTCCGATAACCGCCTGGTGCTCACCGGCAGCTACAACTGGACCCGCTCGGCCGCCGAGTATAACCTCGAAAACCTGCTCATCAGCCCCGACCCGGCTCTGGTAAGCCGCTACGTTGGCGAGTTCGCCCGGCTCTGGGCCGAGCTGGCCGCCTTCGGGGGATGATCATTACCCCCCTCCCCTCCACCCACACCAACGCCCCGTTTCAGTAGCTGAAACGGGGCGTTACGGAGAAGCTGACAGCTACTAGCTGAGGGCTAAAAGCTGCTTTATTTCGGGCTCGTAGCACCTACTTCCGGTACATCGGCCGAAGGGCGGCGGATGGATACCAGCTGGCGGGTGTTGTCGGAACCAACTGTGAGGCTCAGGTAATAGTCGCCGGCCGGCAGGCTGGTGAAGTTGAGCGTCTGGTGGTGGGAACCAGCGGTTTGCTTGCGGTAGTCGGACACGCGCACGGCCACCCCGTTCTGGTTGTAGAGCACCCAGCCGAGGGGTTTGGATTCGTTCAGGCTGTACGCCATCTGCATCACCCCGTTGGAGGGGTTCGGGTACACGCTCATACTGTTGTCGCCCACGCCTCCCGTTTTGGGAGCCCCGGCCAGGATGGGTTCTTCCATTGCTTTCACGGGCTCCAGCTTCCACTGCTGGTTGTCCTTGCCGGTGTAGCGCCACTGTTGCACGCCCCCACCCAGCGTGTCTTTGTCGGTGAGCGCCTTGCGGCTGTGCTTGGCAGTAAGCTTGTAGTAGCCGTCGCCCACGTCCTCAATTCTCCACTGCTGATTGTAGCCGCTGTAGTAGCTCCACAAACCCAGGGGAGTACCATTGGAGGTTGCGCTGCCCAGCACTTCGAGCACTTTGTTGCTGCCGGGCACAACCAGCCGGTACACCCCTTCGCCGGCGGGCTCAATGCGCCACTGCGGAGCAGCCGGCTGCTCCGCAGTGGCGGCCATTTGCTCGCTCAGGGTAGCCGGCCGGCCCTGGGCTACTTCCAGGGGCTTGCCCGTGGAGCGAACGGTGAGCGTGTAGACTCCGGGCAGCTCCGTGCTGGGCTTTTCCTCGGCCGGGGCGGGCTTTGGTGCTTTGGCTGGCTTTTCTACGGGCTTAGGCGTTTCGGCCGGTTTGGGAGTGGCTTGCGCTACCTCCTTCACGGGTTTGGCCGGCTTGGCCGGAACGGCTACCTTGGCAGGCTTGGCTTCCTTGGCGGCCGGCTCTACCTTGGCTTTGGCCACGGGCGGCGCACCGGCCGGGTCGGGCGTGGTGGGCGAGCCCAGCGGGTAGAGGTTGCCCGCCGGGATGAGCTGCGCACCCTGGCCCGGGGGTACCCACTGGAGCTGAATAGCGGCCACGCCTTCGGTATCGTTGTATTCGAGCTTGATGGTGGCTTTCTCGCCGGCGGCCAGCGTCACGCTGCCGTCGTCGAGGCTGCCGGCCTTTTTGCCGTCCCAGGTATCCAGCACCTTCTTGCCGTTCACCCACAGGCGCACTTCATCCGTCGTGACGGCCACGAAGCGGTAACGGCCCGTAGTAGACGCGGCAATCAAGCCCTCCCAGCGCACCGAAAAGTTGTCGGCGGGTAGGCCGGGCGCGGGCGCTTTCATTCCCCACCGGAAATCGATGACGGCATCCTGCCGCTTGAGCACGGGCGTGCCGGCCAGGGAGCCGTTATTAAAGTAAGAAGCCGTCAGGCCGGTGCCCCAGCCCTGCACGGGCCGAACCAGAGTAGGCCGGGCGGCCGCCGCCATAGGCTCCGGTGCCGAAGCGGCCCCGGCCGGCAGTTGGGAAAGGAGGCCCAGCCCCAGGGCGGAGCGGAGGAGTAAACGTCGCACAGTAGGCAAGGCTTTGAGGAGTGAAAACAGAGCCGAAATCAGGCAAATAAGAACCGCACAAAAAAGTAAACGCAGATTTATATTTCCTGCTTCTCTTCTCAGCAATATACGCCTTTTTTTCAGGCGGTTGACTGGCCTTGTTTTCCCCGGGCAGTCGCCCTGCATTCACAAAGTCAGCGGGCAGAACCGTAAAAAGCCGATATTGGGAAGGTTTTCCGCGTATTTCCGCAGCCTGCCTAATCCCGTTTCCGCATGAGTGACGCCTCTGCCTATCTGCCCTCCGTGCTCGGGCTGCTGGAGCTGCGCGGCACCGAAGCCGGCCTGCACTCCGTCCGGTTTCTGCCCGCTGCCGACCCCGATTGCGGTAGTGTTCCGGCCACGGTTCCGGCCCAGGTCGCCGGCTGCCTGCGCGAGTCCTACCGGCAGTTGCAGGCCTATTTCGGGCGGGAACTGCGGGAATTTTCAGTAGCGACTCACGTAACGGCCGGCACCGATTTTCAGCGCCAGGTATGGGCAGCTCTGCCGGCTGTGGGCTACGGTACCACTGCTTCCTACCTGGAGCTAGCCCGCCAACTGGGCAACCCCGGGGCCGTGCGGGCGGTGGGCGCGGCCAACGGCCACAACCCGTTGGCAATCATCTGGCCCTGCCACCGCATCATCGGGGCGGGCGGGCAGCTCACGGGCTACGCCGGCGGCCTGGCCCGTAAGAAATGGCTGCTGGAGCTGGAACGGCCCCACGTGCAGACCAGTCTTTTTTAAGCGGTTTGAGCCCGAATTCCGGCGGCTACTTCGGGCTTGCCGGACTATTGACCAGCGCCAGCAGCTTCTGGTAGATGATGTTGTGCTGCCAGTAGAGCTGCAAGACCATGGGCGCGTGCTTTTTGCCGGGCAGCACCTGGTAGTGCGGCGCATGGCCCAGCTCCGTGAGCTTCTGCCGGAAACGGGCGCTGCTGCTGCTGATGGACGGATACGTTTGGCCACCCACAAAAAGCTGCATCGGGGGCGTGTGGGCCGTGAGATGATACATGGGCGAAACCTGCCGCCATACAGCCGGGTCGGGGCCGAAGGGCACCAAGTACTGTGCGTCGCCGGGGTACTGCATCTTCTTCAGATAGTCATACATATCCAGGCCCGCCGGGTCATCCAGCACGGCCCCGCGCACCGGGTTTAGGGCCTGTCCCCAGCGCCGGAACAGCGCGTCATCGGCCGCCAGCAGGGCCGCCAGCCCGCCTCCGGCCGAGTGGCCCAGCAGGAAAATCCGCTGCGGGTCGCCGCCGTATTCGCCGATGTGGGTTTGGGTCCAGAGCACAGCCCGGGCGCAGTCGTCGGCCATCTGGGGCACCCGCACCTGCGGGGCCAGGCGGTAGTTGATGACCACGGCCACCACCCCCTGCTTGGCCAGGCGGCGGCCGATAAAGGAGTAGAAGTTCTTGTTGCCGCTGTTCCAGCTGCCACCGTGAATGAACACGACTACCGGCCGGGGCGCGGTGGCCTTCGCGCGCGGGGCGTACACGTCCAGCAGGTGGCGTTCGGGGCTGAAGGCCGAGTCGGTGGCGGGCACGTAGGCCACGTTGGCCGTGCGGCGGCTGGGGCGGGCCACGGCGTACTCGGTGGCCGCCAGCAGCAGCAGCGCGCCGACGAGCAGTACCGGCAGCACCCGGAAAAACACAAATTTCATAGGGAGGGAAGCGCAGAGGCGAAAAACGAAAGGTACGGCCACCGGCCGGGGGCGGATTGGGGAAGCCCGCGCTTGCAACGGCCCGGGCGGGGGCGGGTTGCGCCGGCCGCCGTATCTTTGAGAACCGGCGGGTTTGTTATGCTGCCGCCTTTGCTCGTTCCATTCCTTATGAAGTCTACCTTTCTACTCGCGGCGGCCCTGATGCTCGGCGCCGCGGCCCCGGTGCAGGCCCAGCGCAAGGCCCGCAAAGCCGCCAGCGAAGCCCCCCAGTCGGTGGCCACCACCCGGCTGCAACCCCTGTTCGGGGGCCTGACGCCGACCCAGGCCGAGCAGGCGCTGGGAGCCGCAACCATCCGCAGCCTGGCGGGTAGCTTTGCTTCCCGGGCCGAAGCAAGTCGTTTTTTCAGTACCAAGGGCTACGAGTACCTGGCCGAAAACCAGCGCGATACGGCGGCTTACCGCTTCAACCTGGCCTGGGTGCTCGACCCGGCCAACCCCGACGCCTACCACGGCCTGGGGATTGTGGCCAGCAGCGCCCCTACCCCCGACCAGGCCATCGACCTGCTCAAGACGGGCCTGGACCTGTCGCCCGACAACTCCTTTCTGCTCAGCGACCTGGGGGCGAGCTACCTGATCCGCTACGAGCAAAGTAAGAAAAAGAAGGACCTGACGACCGCCAGCGAACTGTTGCAAAAGGCCACCGCCCGGGACGCGGCCAATGCCACTGCCTGGCAGCAGCTGGCCCGCGCCTATTACTACCAGGAAAGCTACGCCCAGGCCTGGGAAGCCGTGCACAAAGGCCAGGGCAGCAGCCTGGCCGCCGTCGACTTCAGCCTGGTGGCCGACCTGCTGGCGAAGCTGCCGGACCCCGAGGGCAAGTTCAAGTAGGCCGGCCACCGGCGGGTCCGGCTTCCGGGCCAGCGTGGCTTGCGCCGGCATCCGTTTCGGATGCGGCGGGGCAACGCCCGGCTACGCGGCCGCGTATGCCGGGGCTTCACCCTCTTGCTGCTCCGCTCCGTGAATAGTTGCTCCCTGTTGCCCGCTTTATTGTTCGTATCCGTCGCCTCGGCGCACGTGGCGCTAGCCCAGGAGGGCGGCCCCGAACGCCGCCGCCGCCACTACGACGGGCAGGCCCGGGCCTACTACCGGGGTCCTGTGCGGTTTACGCTGGGCGGGGGCGTCGGCTACTACAACGGGGACCTGACGGGCAGTCTGAGCAACCAGTTTCTGGGGCCCAGCTTCACGGGTGGGCTGCAATACCAGGTGCATCCGCACTGGCAGGTGGGGGGTGAGGCGTCCTATATCCGGCTGGGGGCCAAGGACTACCTGCCGGCGCGGGGGCTGGCTTTCCAGGGCAGCAACGCGGCCGGTATCACCTTTGTGCGCTGGGAACCGCTGCACGACGAAGGACTGTATGCCTCGCCCCGCCGGCCGGCCGCCGTTTTCAAGCCCTACCTGAAAGCGGGAGCCGGGTTCGTGCTCTATAGCCCCAGGGCCTTCTATGGCACCACCCGCCCCAACGGCAACATTACGCCCGCCTACCTGCCCGCCGAACGCAACGACTACCCGGCTCTGGCGCTGGCCTTCCCGGTGGGCGTGGGCTTCACGGTTCGCCTCACGCCCAAGCTCGGTGCCTCCCTGGAAGGCGCCTACTCCTTCACCACCACCGACCAGCTCGACGACATCAGCCCGGTGTCCGGCCGCTCGGCTTCCGCCCTCAAGGATGGGTATGGCCAGTTGGAGCTCAAGCTGGAATATGCGCCCTGGGCGCGGTAAAGCACTTTTTTCGGGCCACTTGCCCCCTCCTACGACACTGCGCCCACACTGCCACCCAGTGGGGCCGTTGCCGGGCAGCACGGGCACGATATGCCAGCCTGCGGCCGGGCCGACGGTACGCGGCCCCGGTATCTACGTTCGGAAAGCTCACGCTCATGCTCACGACTACCCTGATGAGCCGCTTGTAGCTATGCGGCGCGGGAGCAGCCCTCAAAACCCGCTGCCGCTTACCGGGGTTATCCGGGTATGAACCTCTACCTGCGCACCCACGTTGCCGCCGCGCCCGCCGAAGTATGGCGGGGCTTTACCCGGGACCTGTTTCTGGCCCTGGCCCCGCCGTTTCCGCCCTCCCGGCTGCTGCGCTTCGATGGCTGCCACCGCGGCGACGAGGTGCACCTGGAACTCGGGGCCGGCCCCCTGCGCCAGCCCTGGACCAGCCTGATTACCGACCACGGCATCACGAGTAACGGCACGTATTACTTCGTGGATGAGGGCCGGGTGCTGCCCGCGCCCCTGCACTCCTGGCAGCACCGCCACCTGCTTCAGCCAGCTCCGGATGGTGGCACCTACATCGTGGAGGATCTGGAGTACCGCACTGCTTCCGTCCTGCTCGACCGGCTGCTGTGGCCGGCCGTGTGGGCGCAGTTTGCCTGGCGACGCCCCATTTACCGGCGCTGGTTTGGCAAGCCGGCCGGGCAATAGCCACCGCACCAGCGGCCGGGGCAGCGCCAACGGGCCGACTGCCGTATACGCCCGCGGTAAGGCGCGTATCTTGCCGCCCACCTGACCTCTGCCCATGCTTGTTTCTACTCCCGGTACCCGTCCGCTTGCCCCCCTGCTGGTTGCCCTCTGCCTGCTGCTGACAGTGGCCGGCTGCCAGAGCGCCCGCCCGGCCTACTCGTTTCAGCCTCCGACTGCTACTCTGCCCGCCCGCCCGGCCGATGCTGCGCCGGCGGCCCCGGCGGCCCCACTAGCAACTGCGGCTCCTGGGGTAGCGAAGGCGTTACCGGCGGCCCCGCCCCGGGCACGGCGGGTAGCAAGGCCCCGGGTTATGCAGCAGCAGTTGCGGCAAGCGGTGGCCCGGGCCACCACGGCCGGGCCACGGCAACAGGCCGCGCTCCGGCCGGTTCGCCACGCGGCGTCCGGAGGGCAGGCCGCGCAGGAAGTCGGGTTGGGGACCACCGTGCTGGGCGTGCTGGGCCTGGTGGTGGGGCCGGTTGCTTTGCTGGGCCTGCTGATCTGGGGCGGGCCGGTCTGGGCCACGCTGGCGGCCCTGGCGGCCCTGGCGGTGCTGGTCGCCTACCTCGACCCTTTCCGGTAGACAACTTGGGCGGGTCCTGCTGGCCCCGCCGTTCTTTTTTTGTTGCCTTATTTCTCGTTGGCGGAGATAAGGCAACAACTTCCCTGTTGCCTTATCTCCGCCAACGAGAAATAAGGCAACAACTTCCCCGGGGKCGGGGCGGGAGCGGAGGGCATTTGCCGGCGGCGTAGGGCGGGGCGGGGCAGACTGTTACCTTTGCAGTCCATTTTGCTACCCCCGCTGCCATGTCTGCTGCCATCGTTACGCTCAAACCCGGAAAAGACCAATCCTTGCGCCGCCGCCACCCCTGGGTGTTCTCAGGGGCCATTGCCCGCTTGCAGGGCGAGGTAACGGAGGGTGAAGTAGTAACGGTGCAGGCCCCCAACGGGGAGGTGCTGGGCGTGGGCCACTACGCCCCCGGCTCCATTGCGGTGCGTATGCTCGATTTCGGCCCCGACTCCCAATTGCCCGACGCGACTTTCTGGGAAGGTCGTCTGCGCAACGCCTACCAGCTACGCCAGGGCCTGGGCCTCACCGGCACCGGCAACACCAACGTCTACCGCCTCACCCACGCCGAGGGCGACGGCGTGCCCGGCCTCATCATCGACGTGTACGGCGATACGGCCGTGGTGCAGACTCACAGCGCGGGTATGTACAAGGCCCGCCCGCTTATTGCCGCCGCTTTGCAGGCCGTGATTCCGGGCCTGCGCGCCATCTACGACAAGAGCGCCGAAACCGTGCCCGCCAAGGCCGCGCCGGGCGCTCAGAACGGCTATCTGTTCGGGGAAAGCAGCGGGCAGGAGCACGTGGTGCACGAGAACGGCCACCCTTTTGCCGTGGATTGGGAAACGGGCCAGAAGACCGGCTTTTTCATTGATCAGCGCGACAACCGCAGCCTGCTGGCCCGCTACGCACCCGGCCGCCGGGTGCTCAACACGTTCTGCTACACCGGCGGCTTCAGTTCCTACGCCCTCCAGGCCGGGGCAGCGCTGGTACACTCCGTGGATAGCTCCAAGCGCGCCATTGAGCTGACCGAGCGCAACGCGGTGCTAACGGGCCTCGAAAGCAAGCACGCCGCCTACGCCGAGGACGTGTTCAGCTTCATGAAGAACAGCCAGGAGCAGTACGACCTGATCGTGCTCGACCCGCCGGCCTTCGCCAAGCACCTCTCGGCCCGCCACAACGCCCTGATGGGTTACAAGCGGCTGAACGCGGCCGGCATCCGCCAGATTGCGCCCGGGGGCCTGCTGTTCACCTTCAGCTGCTCCCAGGTAGTATCGGCCGAGCTGTTTGAGGGCGCCGTGCTGGCCGCCGCCATCGAGGCCGGCCGCCCCGCCCGCATCCTGCACCGCCTCACCCAGCCCGCCGACCACCCCGTGAGCCTCTTTCATCCCGAAGGGGCCTACCTGAAAGGGCTGGTGCTGGCCGTGGAGTAAGTCCCCCCAACTTCCGGGCAGATGTAGTTGTTTCGGGAGCCCCGGCAGCTTTGCTACCAGCGCCTGCGGGCGGCCCCAAACACCTTGCGGGCGGACGAGTACAAGTCTCGAAAAACCAAAAGCCGGTCTGCACCCCTAACAGGCAGACCGGCTTCGGTAAAACCCTGCCACGGTACAATGGCGGGGGTAAAGAGCGGGTAGCGAAACGCGCCCCCGGTGGTTGCAGCCACCTGGGAGGGAAGCGGTTTTCGGCACCGGCTTACTCTTTCTTCAGGGCGTAGAAGCGGACGTAGTCAACTTCCAGACGTTGGGGGAAGGCCGCTTCGTCAATGCCCTTCAGGCCGCCCCACTCGCCGCCCACGGCCACGTTCAGCAGCAGGTGGAAGGGCTTGTTCCAGGGCCAGGCCTCCCAGCCGGTGCCTTCGTTGCGGGTGGCGAAGTAGAGCTGCCCATCGACCTCGGCGGTAATGGTTTCCGGGGTCCATTCCACGGCGTAGGTGTGGAAGGCGGTGGTGGCATCGGGCAGGAGCGTAGTGCCGGTTTTCTGGTTGTTGAGCCGGAAAAAGTACGTTTTGCAGTGGGTGGTGGCATGTACCACGTTGGCGTCGTAGCCCACGTGCTCCATGATGTCGATTTCCCCGTTGTCGGGCCAGCTTTTGTTGCCGTAGGTGTTCTCGTCGGGCAGCATCCAGATGGCGGGCCAGGTACCCCGGCCAGCCGGCAGCCGGGCGCGTACCTCGAAGCGGCCGTAGGTCTGGCTGCCGCCCGGTCCCCGCGAAACCAGGCGGGCCGAGGTGTAGGCGTTGCCGGGCATCAGGGCCTCGCGGCGGGCTTCCACCAGGAGGTAGCCGCCTTCGACGCGGGCATTTTCCGGGCGGTGGTTAGTGTAGTACTGCTGCTCCTTGTTGCCCCACCCGTCGCCGCCCACCTCGTAGCGCCACTTAGTGGAATCGGGCCGGCCGGTGTAGTTGAATTCGTCGCTCCAGGTGAGCTTGCGGAAGGAGTAGCGCGGCTTGGGGGCCGGCGCTTCCGCTGTAATTCCGGTTCCGGGCGTGGCAGCGCTCAGCATCCCACTGCCAAGCACCGCCGCCGCCCGGGCCAGCAGGCCGAAGCCCCGAAAATTCCGGCGGCCGTTGGTTTGTTTCCCACCCCCTGGGGCCGGCCGGAATGCTGGCAAATAACGCTTACTTGTACTGGTAGAACCGAACATAATCAACCTGCATCTGCTGGGGCAACACCGTGGACGCATCCGGGTCGCCATCAAAGTCGCCCCCGACGGCCACGTTCAGAAGCATAAAGAACGGGTTATTGAAGGGAAACGGACTGGCTTCGCTGCCGGTGAAGGTATAGTAGAGGTTGCCATCGAGGAAGAAACGCAACAGATCCTTGCTGCGCACCACCGAGTAGGTGTGGAAATCGTCGGAGAGTGGCGTGGCAACAGTTTTGGTAGTGCCTTTTGAGCGGCGGTCAGCGTAGCTGTTGCCGAAGTGCATAGTAGAAAT
The DNA here is from genome assembly GCF_003583925.1 of Hymenobacter rubripertinctus. Classification (GTDB taxonomy): domain Bacteria; phylum Bacteroidota; class Bacteroidia; order Cytophagales; family Hymenobacteraceae; genus Hymenobacter; species Hymenobacter rubripertinctus. Next base: position 233,535 of record NZ_QYCN01000004.1, read on the forward strand.
CAACTCGGTGGGCCGGCTGCCGCGCAACTCCATAATATCAATTTCGCCGCACTTGGGCCAGTTATTCTGGTCAATATCGGAGCCCATCATCCAGATAGCGGGCCATACGCCTTTGCCCTTGGGCACTTTAGCCCGCACATCGATACGCCCATACTGGAAGCTTCTCTTGCCCTTGGTAATGAGGCGGCCGGAGGTATAGGCGTTGTTGCCCGACTGCTGGCGGCGGGCCTGAATCACGAGGTTGCCCCCAGTCAGGTACACATTGTCGGTGGAGTTGGTGTAGGCCTGCAACTCGTTGTTGCCCCAGCCGCCGCCGCCCAGCTCGTAAGTCCAGGTGGCTTGGTCGAGAGCGCCGCCATTAAACTCGTCGGCCCAGATCGGCTCCGTGTACTGGGAATAGTCGCGCGGTTCCTCGTTTACGGCTGCCGTAGGGGGGGGCGTAGGCGTGGGGGCCGGCACGTTCTTGGTTTTGGTTTCGGTGCAGCTTAGCAGGCCCAGCGTGCAGGCCAGGCCCAGCGAGTAGCGGCGGATAATCGTCATTGGGAAAGCGTAATTCACGTAATTCATACGAGTGAGTTAAGGGGAAAAAAATCGGAAGGTGAGACAGTACCGATTACCCCAATACACCGGGCCGGAGCAGATGCCCCAGCCCGGTGCGGTGAGCTGGCGGCCGTTACTTAACAACCAGCTTTATAGTGAAAACCGTTCCTCCGTTCTGGCCGCTGCCGGCCCGCAGGGTCATTTTCTTGTCGTCGATGGTCAGGATGCGGTACACCTGTTCGGTGGGCGAGGCGTCGGTGGCGGCGATGAACGCGCCGGGCCGCGTGAGCCGGAACTGGGCCAGCCCCGCGCCCGAAGCCGGCCCGAACACGAACGGTGTGGTACCGGTGAGGCCGGGCTGACAGCTATAATTCTTTTTATCAGCGAAGAATGTTTCGCCTTTGGCGTCGTAACTCATCACGTTGGCCGTCGAGAACGTGTACTCGTCGTCCGACTGGCAGGCGGGCAGCTCGCCGGCCTTCACGCCGCCGAAGTACTCCGTCGGGTTGAGTTCGGTGCCCACCACGATGGGGGCGTCCACGGTGTTATCGAGCTTCCAGGTGCGCGACGAATTGCCGGTGAGCAGCTGCTTGAAGGGGGCCGTGGCATCGTAGGGGGCCAGCGTCAGCACGGTGCGGGTGCCGTCGGGGTTGGTGCCGCGCAGCCGCAGCCGGGTATCGGTGGCCTCCAGCACATCGTAGGTTTTGTTGGCCACCGAGTCGGCCGTGCCGATGAAGTTGCCCTTGCCCCTGAGCACAATTTGCGGGTTGCCGCTGGGGTTGGGCCGGAACACGAAGTTGCCCCCATTGGCGATGGAGTTCACGCAGGCCCCGTTCTTAAACGACTGGCCGCCGCTGGTGTAGCCCAGCGTGTAGTTGCTGCTGAAGGCGAACTGGTCGTCGAGCTGGCAGGGGTCGAGGGTGGTGGAGCTGGACAGGACCGTGCCGCTGGCCGACTCGCGCACAATAGAGCCCGGGGCGTTCAGAAACGACCAGACCCGGGTGCCACTGCCGGCGCAGTCCACAATTTTGCTGAACACGGCATTGGAGCAGCCATCGGGCACGGTTACGGTTTGCTTGGCCGAAATGCCGGTGCCGCCCCGCCCGGCCGTGAGCAGCTCTACCTGGTAGGAGCCGCCCCGGGTGTAGGTGTGCTGCACCGGACTGCCGGTGCCCAGGCTGTTGTCGCCGAAGTTCCACTCGTACACGAACCCGTCCTGGCTGGTGCTGGTGAAGGTAACCACCGTCGGGAATTCGGTGGTATTGACCTGGAAGGTGAAGGTAGAGGTTGGAATGGGGCCTTCCAGCTGGCTCTCGTCGCCGTCTTTCTTGCAGGAGGTCAGCAGGAGCGGGCCGGCCAACAGGCCCAGCAGGGCCATACGTGCTATAGTTTTCATGGGAATTTTTAGGGGGGGGGGGTGGATGCGGTAACCCGGGCGGCCGGGGCTGCACCAGGCCCGAATTCACATCGATTTCAGACTGCGGAATCGGCAGCACGATGTTGAACGGCTTCACGCCCTTGCGGATATAGTGCGGGCTGGTGAGCAGCTCGCCCGTGCGCTTGGAGTCGAACCACCGGTCGTTTTCGAAGGCCAGCTCGTACTTCCGCTCCCGCCACACGGCCCGCTTGAAGTCGTCGGGGCTCATGGCTTTCAGGTCGTGGACGCCGGGCGTGTTGATGTCGGTTCCGAAGGCGCGGCGGCGCACTTTGTTGATGGCCTCCAGGCCCGAGGGAGTGGGGCCTTCGGCTTCGGCCTGCATCAGGTACACTTCCGCCAGGCGCATCACCGGAATGTTGAGCTCCGAATCCCAGACGTTGGTATTGACCTTGCCGATAAACCACTTTTTGCAGCCGTAGCCGTTGGGCGAACCGGGCAGCGAAGCGGGTTGGGTGCGGCCGTCGGGGTATTTGTCGCCGGGCTTCCAGATGGTCACGTCGCGGCGCAGGTCGCCGGCTTCGTAGCCGGCCACAAAGTCGTCCTCGGGAATATTGAAGCCATAGCCCCCCTGGGGCGTGATGCCCTGGCCGCGCGGCCCGAAGAACTCGTTGCCCACGAAGCCCAACCCGTTAAAGGTGTACTCGTTGCGGCCCGCGATGTAGCCAACCTCAAACAGCGCTTCCTTGCCGTACTCGTTGGCTACCTTGAAGTTGTCGCCGTAGTTGGCCCACAGGCTTTTGCCGCTGCCGGCAATAACCTCCTTGGCGCGCTGGGCGGCCCCGCTCATGTTGCCCTGGGTGAGGTACACTTTGGCCAGCAGGCCCGTAGCGGCCCACTTGGTGGCCCGGCCCAGGTCGTCGCCGCTGTAGGAGGGCGGCAGGTTGCCGATGGCCTCCGTCAGGTCCTTCACAATCTGGGCGTACACGTCGGCGGCGGGGCTGCGCTTCACGTTCACTTCGGCCAGGGTGGTGGGGGGCACGGTGAGCAGGGGCACGTCGCCGAAGGCCCGTACCAGGTCGAAGTAGTACTTGGCCCGCAGGAACTGGGCTTCCCCGATGCTGCGCTTCTGAATGGCGGGGTCGATGCTCATGGCCGGCACCTTCTGGAGCACAATGTTGGCCCGCCCGATGCCCACGTAGCAGCCGCCCCACAGGTTGGAAGTGAGCGGGTTGGTAGCCGGGATGTTGAAGAAATCGAGCTGCTGCTGCTCGATGCCGTCGCCGCCGCCGCCGCCGCCGGTGGTCGAGATATCGGAACCGATGTCGCCGATACCCCACAAGGAGTAGTTGTACTGGCCCTGCTTGCCCAGCTCGCTGTAGATGGCGGTGGTAGCCTGAATGGCGTCGGTGGCGGTTTTGTAGAAGTTCGCGTCGGTTACCTGGTCGGTAGGAGCCTCCGACAGGAAGTCGCGGCCACAACCCGTGAGCAGGCCCAGGGTCAGGAGCGTGGCGGTGGTATATTTTGTGATGGGATTCATCCGAAAAGCTGGTTAAGGGAAGGGGTAGGACAGAGCGTCGGGCCTAGAAGCCGATGTTGACGCCGGCCAGGAACACGCGCGGCTGCGGGTACACGCCCAGATCGACGCCGCTGGCCCCCACCTCCGGGTCGAAACCCGAGTACTTGGTGAAGGTGGCCAGGTTCTGGGCCGTTACGTAGAGGCGCAGCTGCTTGGCGGCCACCCGGTCGCGGACCATCTGGGGCAGGTTGTAGCCCAGAGTGAGCGTTTTGATGCGCAGGTAAGAGCCGTCTTCGAGGAAGTAGCTGCTCACGCGCAGGTTCTGGTTGGGGTCGTTGGCCACGGCGCGGGGCACCTCGTTGCTGGTGCCCGGGCCGGTCCAGCGGTCCAGCACCCGGGCGCTGCCGCTGCTGTTGCCATACAGCGGGCTTTCCAGGATGAAGCGGTTCTGGTTGTAGATCTGGTTGCCCTGGGAGCCTTGCAGAAACACGTTCAGGTCGAAGCCCATCCAGGTGAATGTGTTGTTCAGGCCGTAGGTGAAATCGGGGTTCGGATTGCCGATAAAGGTGCGGTCCGAGGCATTGATGATGCCGTCGCCGTTGAGGTCCTTGAAGCGGATGTCGCCGGGGGCCGTGTTCTTGGTGGGGTCGTTGCCCCGGTTCTGGGAAGCGTGGGCATTCACCTCCTCCTGGGTCTGGAAGATGCCGTCGGCCACGTAGCCGTAGAACGAGCCGAAGGGCTGGCCCTTGTCGTAGCGCACAATCACGCCGCTCAGCGCGCTCAGCCCGTTATAGGGCTGGCCCACCCCGAGGGCATCAAGCTGGGTTTTGTAGGCCGACATGTTCAGGGTCGTCGTCCAGCTCAGGCCCCGGCCCGTGCCCTCCACGTTGCGCGAAGTCAGCGAGAAGTCGATGCCCCGGTTGTAGGCGGAGGCCGCGTTGCGGTTCACGCTCTCGTAGGTGCCCGACACCAGCGACACCGGCACCGGCGCAATCAGGTTGGGAGAGTTCCGGTTGTAGAGGTCGATGGTGGCCTCGAAGCGGTTTTCGAGCAGCCCGATATCGAAGCCCAGGTTGGTTTGGTTGTTGTTTTCCCAGCGCAGGTCGGGGTTGGCCAGGCGGGTAGGAGCCGCCCCCGTGAGGATGGTGCCGCTGGGGCCGAAGGGATAGTTGATCTGCGAGTTGATGGCGTAGAGGTAGGCGAAGCGGCCGGCGTTGTTGGGGTTGCCCACTTTGCCGTAGCCCGCGCGCACCTTCAGGTTGCTGATGACGCGGTTGCCCTTCAAAAAGTCCTCCTCCGAAATGCGCCAGCCGGCCGACACGCCGGGGAAGAAGCCGAACTGGTTGCCGGGCTGGAAGTTGCTGGAGCCATCGTAGCGGGCAATGGCCTGAAACAGGTATTTACCGCCAAACTCGTAGTTGAGGCGGGCAAAATAGCTGGCCAGGTGGGCCGCCGGGTTGATGCTACCCGCGTTGGCCAGCCGGGTATTAATGGGTCCCGAGTTGATAACCTGCAAGTCGTTGCGCAGGTAGCCGCTGCGGTAGGCCTCCACGTTGCTGAAATTGAACTCCTGGGCCGACTGGCCCAGCAGCACCGTTACCTGGTGCTTGTCGGCAAACAGGTGGTCGTAGGTGGCCGTGTTCTCAATCAGGTAGCTCGGCGCGTACGAGGCCGTGGCAGTGGCCCCGGCCAGGTTGTAGCGGGTCGAATACGTTTCCTGGCCGCCTCCGGGCAAATCCACCCGCAGCTCCGGCACCGTGGGCCGGAAGGAGTTGAAGTTGTCGAAGATGAAATCGGCCCCCACGTTGGTGCGGAAGCGCAGGCCCTTGACCGGCTCCAACTCGGCGAACAGGGTCGTCAGGGCCCGGTTGCGGGTGAAACCCTGGTTGTTGAGCGTCGCCGCCACGATGGGGTTCTCCTCGATGAAGTTGTCCTGCTGGCCCCGGGGCTCGTAGTAGTAGCCATCGGGGCGGTACACGGGCAGCGTGGCCGGAATGCGCAGCGTCTGCTGCACGGTGCCGTACTCGCCGCTGTTGGAGGTAATCTGCCGGTCGTTGAGGTGGGTGAGCGAGATGCTGTTGCCGAACTTGAGGATGTTGTTCACCTTCACGTCGCCGTTGGCGCGCAGCGTAAACCGCTCGAAGTTGGAACCCACGATGGTGCCGTCCTGCTGGAAGTAGCTGCCCGAAATAGCAAAGCGGGCCTTTTCGCTGCCCCCGGTGGCCGAAAGGGCGTAGTTCTGGATGGCGGCCCGGCGGAACACCTCGTCCTGCCAGTCGGTGCCTTCGCCCAGGGCCTGGGGGTCGCGCAACTTGTCGACCACAATGGGCAGGCCGGCGGCAATGCGGCTTTCGTTGTTGATGACGGCGTATTCCTGGGCATTGAGCAGCGGCAGCTTGCGCCACACCTGCTGCACGCCCCGGTACACATCCAGGTTGATGGTCGAAACGCCCGCCTTGCCGCGTTTGGTGGTGATGATAACCACGCCGTTGGCGGCCCGCACCCCGTAAATAGCGGTGGCCGAAGCGTCCTTCAGAATGTCAATCGATTCAATATCGTTGGGGCTGATGGCGTTCAGCTGATTTTCCTGAACGTTGCCGTTGGCATCCTTCGATTCGGGCAGGGGAAAGCCGTCCACGACGTACAGCGGACTGTTGTTGCCCGCCGACGTGATGCCCCGCACCCGCACCGACGTGCCGGCCGCACCACCCGGCGCGCCCCCGTTGGAGGTTACCGTGACGCCCGCCGCCCGACCCTGTAGGGCCTGGGTGGCATCGGCCACCGGCTGGGAGGCAATTTCCTTCGCCGACACCGACGACACGGCCCCCGTTACGCTGCCGCGCTCCTGGGTACCGTAGCCCACGACCACCACCTCGCTCAGGGCCCGCAGATCCTCGGCCATCGTCACAACGATGCCGGCCGAAGCGCCCGTAATAGCCACCTCCTTGCGCACGAAGCCCACGTAGCTGAAAATCAGCGTGGAATTCTCGGGCACGTTCAGGGCGAAAGTGCCGTCGGAGTTGGTGGTGGCCCCGATGGTGGTGCCCTTCACGATGACGGTTACGCCCGGCAGTGGGTCGCCATTTTCCTGGGTTACGCGGCCCGCTACGGGTACGTCGGCCAGGCGGGTGGCACGGGTTGCCGGGGCCGCCGCCGGGGCGGGCGCAGCTCCCAAAGCGGGTAGGGTTGGCAAACCGCAGGCCGCCAGCCACAAAGTCCGGCGCAACGCCTGAGTGTAGAGGTGTTGGTTCATTGATGTGTGGGAATTGAGGGAAGGAAAAACAGCTGAAAATGCCGGTGGGCAAAACGGGGCCAGACCGTGGGAAAATCTGGCTACCGGAAAAAATGAAAGGTCAAGCGCGCCATCATTAAGGGAGCAGGAGGAGGCTGGCGGCACGAGCAGAACTCCGACGAGCCTGACGGGAAGAGGGCCGCCCCCGGTGCGGGCACGCAGCAAGGCGGGAGGGCGGGCGAGGGTCCGGTTGCGCTGACTGGGAAGTGGTTCAGCCGGAACAGGTTGCCGTTCGGTATCGGCGGATAGTCAAATATACCCTCCCTTGTTCGGGAAAAGCAATGTTAAAAATGCTTCTAGGGTAGTTTAATAGCGGTTTTTAGCTTTAGAGCACAACTAGGTTATACACTTACCGCACACGCGAAAGAGCCCTTGAAAGCCCCTGATGCTTTGCTTGTAGGGTTCCGCCAGAGAGGTAACAACACGTAAAAAACAATCAAAAAAATAGCTGTACCAGATACTTTTTTTACCCGGATTACCGGCCAAGTGTCCACTTTCCTATCCAAATAAGCCTATCGGCCAGAACCCAGTGCCGGCTTGGCCCCGGCCGCCTACTTGGCCGGCAGCTGCGGATAGCCGCTTGAGCCCGGGCCGCAACGCCCCGGCCAGTAGCCCCGCTACTTAGTGCCGGAACGGTTGGTACCGTCGGTTGGGCCGGCCGGCCGCTACGGATGCAGCGCGCGGGCGGCCGGCGTATCAGCTAACCGCTTCGGGGTCAGGCGCCTGTCGGTGTCCTGAGCGGGTTGACGGGGGTTACGCCCGGTCAGCAGCTTCCTCTGCTACCACTGCCTCCTCCGTATCCGGGGCGTTGGCATCGAGCAGCACATGGGTCCAGCCTTCGTTCTCGTCAAAGTCGGGGGCCTGGCGGCGGCGGCGCATGGCTTCCAGCACTTTCTGGCTGAAGCTCCAGCAGGTACCTTGGCGCAGGTCCAGCACGCGCGAGAGCTCCTGCGACGAGTAGTTGCCCTGGTGGGTATAAATCAGGAATACAGCGTAAAAAGCCTTGATAATGGAGAATTTACATTTCTGCAAGAGCGTATAGGCCGTGGCCGATTCCACGTAGCGGCACTTGGTGCAGCGCCGGGAGTGGGGCTCCCGGCCGTCGCAGAACTTCTCGTGGCCGCATTTGCGGCATTGGTAACCGTCGGCCCACTTCAGGTTGGCCAGGTAGGCCAGGCAGGCATCCTTGTCGGGGTATATCTGGCTGAATTCCCCAAAATTGACCTCCTTCGACAGCACCCGCGCCGTTTTCACTTCCTGTAAATCGTGTTGCAGGTCCTGGTTGAGTTTTTCGATGGCGGCCGACTGCAGGGCCAGCAGACCATTGGCCTGGAGCAGCTCGCGGTTCTGGCCGGCAATAGTTTCGCTCTGGCGGCTGAGTTCCGCCGTACGCTCGGCCACCAGCCCTTCCAGCTCAGTATTCAGCTGATCCTTCAGAATCTGGTTGTGATGCAACTGCTCCACCAGCTGGTTCTGCACCGCGTGCTTCTTGCGCAGCTGCTTCACCAGTTTGCCCTGCGTGCGGATGGTAGCCTCCTTGATGGCCTTGATTTTCTCCCCCAGCGCGTAGGACAGCACCACTACTTCGACCACGAAGGCCACGTTCATGCTGTAGACCGTGGCCGTATTGGTAAACGTATCGATGCCCAGGCGGCGCAGAATCAGGAATCCTACGCTGAGAGCCACCAAAGCGTGGGCCAGCAGAAAGTAGCGGGCCGTGCGCTGGCCCCGCTGCCACACGCGGTAGGCGGCATAGTAGATGAGGCCATAGGGCAGCAGATACAGCCAGAATCCCCAGCCTGAACGCACCCACACGGTATCCAGCACCAGCCCGGCCAAGCTCACTACTACCACGGCCCGCACCCAGCGGTCGAGGCGGGGCAGGCGCTGGGCAATGTCGAGGAACTGGCGGGCGTAGTAGCTGAAGGTGAGCAGCAGCAGAATGGGGGCGCCCGCAATGATGAGCTCATTCAGGGCCGGATGCGCGGGCCACAGGTACTGAAACCCCAGCCCGTCTTCCGACAGAAATACAAGGCTGCAACTGAGCACGTATAGCACGTAGCGCAGGTAGGTTTGCTCCCCGATGAAGAGGTAGAGACACAGGTTGTACACCACCATAATCAGCAGAATACCATAAAAGCCGCCCAGCAGGCCGTATTCCGTCTGAAAATGTACGGCTAGGGGCTGCTCGGTGCGCAGGCGGCTCAGGAAAGTGGTTTTAGAGCTCGATACCAGCCGCAGGTAGTAGGTCTGGGTCTGCTCGGGGTGCAGGGGAAGGCGGAAGAGGAAGTTTTTGTAGGGAAACTTGCGGGTGCTCAGGGGCAGGCCGGCTCCGGTAATGACGGGGGGCGCACCATCGGGCGGAAAGAACTCTACGTTGTTGAGGTGGGAGTCGAATAATTCCAGATACCAGTGCTGTTGGAGCGCCCCCCGGGCCTGCACCCGCAGGCGCAGCCAGTAGGCCGCGCCGGGGTGGTCCATGGTAGTGGTGGGCAGGGTGCTGGCCCGCTGAAACTGGCTGGCCCACCGGGGCTCCCGGATCTGGGCCAGCGTGAGGGTGCCCGAGGGGTCCTCCAGGACGCTGTAGTAGGTGGGCTCAACGAATACTTCTTCCAGGGCGGCAGTTACGCGCAGCGTATCGGCGGGCTGGGCCCGGACTGAGGGGGAACCGCACAGAATCAGCAGCAGGCTGCTTAGCGTCAGGAGCGAAAACCAGGTAGCCCGACGCGGAGGGAGGAGGGAGGTTACGCGCTTCATGGTACGTTCAAGATACAAAAAGCCGCCCGACTTCACCAGGCACTTCTGACCAGGTACTCCTGACCAGGCAACGACAACCGGGGCCAGGGCTGACCCGCGTGAACTGCTCAACAGCCAGGGCCGGCAAACGTTGGCCGGGCGGCCCGCACGGCTGCTTGCAGGGCCTAATATTCTCAGGGCCTGCCTACCTCGCCGGCGGACGGTAAGGCAATGAACCGCAGCCAACCCAGCTGCTGCACGGGCTGCTCTATCCGCAGACGCAGCGTGTGGGTGCCAGCGGGCAGGGCGGGCAGCGTCAGCGAAACAGTGGTCCAGGCGGAGCCGGCGGGCACGGGCACCGAGCCCAGGGATTGGGCACCAAGCGCCAGGGACAGGTGGCCGGGGGCGGGGCCGGGTTGCAGGTGCAGTTCGGCCAAGTAAGGGCCGGCGGTGGTTACGTTCACGGTGTAGTGGAGCCATTCGCCGGCCGCCAGGTGCTGCACGACGAAGCCGCCGGGCAGGTCGGGGGCCGGCGCAATGTCCACGCCATCGTTGCGGTAGGCCTCGCCCTGATTGGTGGGCGTTGGGTCGCGGTAGTCGGTGCGGGCGGCGTAGGTATCGTGGTACGACACCCCGTCGCGGCCCAGGTCGTAGTCGGGAGCGGCAATGGTGCCGGGCAACGTGAGGGTCCGGAAGGGGGCGTGGTAGTCGGCGGGCTTGGTGAGGGCCGTTACCACGTCCGGGTTCACCTGGCAGTTGCCAAAGCGGGCGTTGCGCAGCAGCGCGGCGCGCCCCTCGGGCGTGAGCAGACTGCCGTAGGGCGCAATGCGCAACAGGCCGGCCCCGGAGGCTACCCGCTTGATGTTCCAGTGGCACCAGCCGATGCTGGCCGCGTGGAGGCCCGCCACGGCGGTAGCAAACCAGTCGTTGGAATTTTCGCCCGTTTCGCCCACCCACACCGGCACCTGCCAGCGCTGCCGGAAGGCCGCCAGATTGGCAATCAGGTTGAGCTGGTTGGGGTTGGGGTCGAGCAGGGCCGGGTCGTTGGAGCACCAGTAGCGGTGGCCATTGTACACGAGGTTGGTTTTGTCGCGGGCCGTGAGCTTGTCGGGGGTCAGGTTGGTGTACTCGTTGCCGTAGCCATTGCCTTCCAGCAGCAGCAGGTGCGGGTCCTGCTGGTCGCGCACGGCATCAATGAGGCGGGAATAGAGCCCATTCAGCTCCCGGTTGTCGGCCGAGAGCCCGTGCGCCGGATTCAGGTTGTGGGGCTCGTTGATAAAGTCGTAGAGGGCAATGGTGGGCTCCCGGCGGTAGCGGAGGGCCAGCTGCTCCCAGAGGCGCACCGTCAGGTCTTGGTAAATCAGGCGGCCATGGGCGTCGCGGCGTTTCCACAGGTCCAGGGGTCGGAAGTTGTCGTTGATGTTGGCATCGGTGCCCTGGCCGCCGGGGGCCGCGTGCAAGTCCAGTACCACGTACATCTGGTTGGCCGCGCACCACTTCACCACATCATCGATGTAGCGGAAGCCGTCCAGCTTTCGGGACTGGTTGAAGAGTTGGCCGGCATCGTACCACTGGCTGAGTTGCCGCACGTAGGCATCCAGCCGGGCCTCATTCTGCGGGTCGCGGATGACTTCAGTGCGGGCGTGGCGCTGCTCAGGCGTCAGAAACAGGTCGTAGTGCAGGGGCAGCCGCACGCAGTTGAACCCCTGGCGGGCCAGAAAGTCGATGTCGGCCTTCGTGATGAACTGCTGGCGGTACTGGCGGTAGAACGCTTCCATCTCCGCTTCGGGCATGGTCCGCAACATGCCCTGCCTGATGCGCCACTGGCTGTTGAGCGTGTCGGTGCCCAGCATATAGCTTTCCTGGAGCAGCCAGCCGCCCACATTGTAGCCGCGCAGCACCACCTCGCGGCCGGTGGCGTCCACTATGCGCGGGCCCTCGGCGTGGAGCGGACTCATCTTCTGGGCCTGGGTGGGGCCGGCGGCCATCAGCAGCAGGCCGGCCAGGGCCAGCCCGAGGGTGCCAGTGCGTGCGGATGCCTTGCGAAGGCCTGAAACCGGCCGGATGCGGCTCATCATATGCAGTAGAATTAAGAGAAAGAGAAAAGCGGGAAAGGAAAAAAAGGGACGGAGAGGCTCCATCCCTTTTCCGGCTTTCTCACTCGTATGTTTTTAACGTTGGGCGGCCGGGTAGGCCACCGGGAAGGCGGGTTGAACCAGTGATGCTCAACCTGCACCCGCCGGGGTTACTCCTTGGTGAACCGCTGGACCGTAGCCGGACCCTGGGTCCCGCGCAGTGTCAGGAAGTAGAGGCCCGGGCGCAGGGCCTGCACGTCTACTTCGGTGGCGGGGCGGCCGGTGGTGCTGGGCTGGGCGTGCACTACCCGGCCCAGGGCGTCGGTGATGGTGAGCGTGGCCGGGCCGTTGGTGGGTACCGTGAGCCAGGTGCGGGCGGGGTTGGGGTAGAGCCGGGCCTCGGGCGCAACGGCCGCGGTGGTGGCCAGGGCCGTCCGGCTGGCGGTGCAGGTGGTGCCCGCTGTGTAGCTGTGCGGCGTGGCGCTGGAGTTGCGCTCGGGGCCATTGGTGCCCACCCGGTACGTGAAGTAGAACGACAGCGCCGCGCCGCCGGCCTGGGCCTGGGCGAAGGTGAAGTTGCTGCCCGCCGCCGTCATGGTATACCCGGCATATCCGCCCGAACCTACCTTCACATAAAGGAGGGCCAGGTTGCTGCCGGCAATGGGCGTAAGCGGAATGAACTTCCAGCTCACGGTGCCGTTGGTGGTCGATACCTCGTAGGAATAGTCGCCGTTGGCCAGGGTGCCGGTGCAGGCCGTGGGGCCGGTTCCGCCGCCGCCGCCGCTGGCCGCCGTGCCGTACACTTCCAGCTCGTAGAGCGAGTAGCCGTAGGGCGTGCCGCGCAGGGTGCCCAGGATGCGCACGTAGCGCCCGGTGCCGCTCAGGCCGGTGTGGTCGTTCACGAGGGCCGTGTTGCCGGCTACCGTTTTGAGGGCGGTCCAGGCCAGGTGGTCGTTGGATATTTCCACGCGGTAGTTCTTGCCGTAAGCGCCTTCCCAGGTCAGCTTCACGCGGTTCACGCTGTAGCTCGCGCCCAGGTCCACGTACAGCCACTCGGAGTCAGAAAAGGCGCTGCTCCAGCGGGTGGTGCCGTTGCCATCCACGGCGGCCGAGCCGGCCGTGCCCGCATTTTCAACCGACGAAACCGTGACCGGCCTGTTCAGGGCCAGATTGGTGGCGGCGGGGGGCGGCGTGGCCGAAATCGTCACGCTCACGGGCGCCGAGGTGGTAACGGCCCCGGCGTTGTCGGTGGCCCGGGCGGTAAGGCTGTAAGTGCCCGCTGCTACCCCGGTCCAGCTGTAGGCGTAGGGGCTGCTGGTGTCGGTATTGAGCAAGGTGGTGCCGTTGTAGAACTCCACTTTGCTGATGGTGCCATCCGCATCGGCGGCGCTGGCCGTGAGGCTCAGCGTGGCCGGGGCCGTGAAACTGGCGTTGTTGGCCGGCGAGGTCAGGCTGACGGTGGGGGCCACGTTGGCCGGGGCCGAGCTGCCGGTGAGGCTGCGCAGGTTATCGAGGTAGAACACGGCTCCGCTGGTCGAGTTCGGCCCGAAGAGCAGCACCACGTTGTCCACGTCGGCATCGGCCGTGCCGGGGTCGGGCGCGCTGGTGTAGCTGAAAGTGAGCGTATGCCAGGCGTTGGTCTGCTTCACCACGGCCTGGTACACGCTGTGCCGGCCCGTGGGGTAGTTGCCGGAGTTGGAAACCGCGCTGCTTTCCAGCTGCCACGATACAATGGTGCCCACCGGGGCCGAGGTGTACACGTCCAGGGCAAACCGCTTCTGGCCGGCCGCGTAGGCGCTGCCGTCCTTCACCTGGGTGGTGGTCAGCATGAGGGCATCGTACTGGGCGGTGGCGTTGCGGGTGTAGCGGGCCACGTTGGCGGAGGTGTTAATGCCCGAGGCCGAAGGGTTGGCGCTGGGGGCCACATAGGTGCCATCGGCCTTGCGGAAGGGCAGGTTCCGGATGTTGTCGTAGTTCTCGAAGGTGGTGCCGGCCACGTAGGTCGGGGTGGCTTTCCTGGCTACCCGGATGTTGTCGAGGTAGTAGGTGTCGCCGGAGGCCACGCCGCTGTTGAACAGGAAGGCCAGCTGGTCGATGGCCACGTTGGCCGTGCCGCCGTCGGGGGCGTTATTGAAGGCGAAGGTGAGGGTTTCCCACTGGTTCTGCCGGGTGGTGGCCGCCAGGTAAGTGCTGTTGCGGCCGGCCGGGAACGAGCCCTGGGGCGAGGCCAGCGCCTTGTTTTGCAGCGTCAGGTTGATGGGCGTGCCCACCGGAGCCGTTGAGTACACATCGACCTGGAACTGGTAGGTCTGGTTCTTGAACAGGGCCGCGTCCTCCACCACGGTGCCGGCGGGGGCCGCGTCAAAAAACAGCACGTCGTACTGCTCGGAGGCGTTGCGCACGTACCGGGCCACGGTATTGGAGGTGTTGGGGGCCGTTTTGCTGGGGTTGGCCAGCACCGAGTAGGCCCCGTTGGTGCCGGCCGCGTCGAAGCTGAGGCGGGCCGTGCCGTCGTAGTTGAGCAGCACGTCGGTGGCCACCACGGGGGCTTCGGGCTGCTTCTTGATGAGCAGGTTATCGAAGTAGAAGGTAGCCCCGGAGCTGGTGGCCGGCTGCATCAGGAAGGCCACGTTGTTGATGGAGTAGATGCTGGTGCCCGCGTCGAGGCCCTTCTCAAACTCGAATTCCAGGGTTTCCCAAGCGTTTTGGCGGGTGGTGTAGGCCCGGTAGGCGCTGTGCCGGCCGTAGGGGAAGTTAATGGCCGTGGTCACGGTGCTGTTCTCAAACTGCATCGTGATTTTGCTGCCCGCCGGGGCCGTCGAATACACGTCCACAAACACCCGCCGGCGGCCCTGCACGAAGTCGTTGGCGTTGCTGATGCCCAGGTTGCGCACGTTCAGCACGTCGTACTGCTCGGAGGGGTTGCGCACGTATTTGCCCACCTTGGCGGAGGTATTGAGGACGGCCGAGGGGTTAGCCACGGCCTGGGTGAGCGTGCCGGTGGTGGCTCCGTAGGTCAGCACCCGGTTGCTCTCAAAATCCTCGTACACCCGGTCGAGTTGCAGGGCAGGCGTTACGCTCAGGGCCTTGGTGTAGGTGGCCGTCGGGCAGCCGCTCACGGCCACGCTGGCCGTTATGTTGCCGCTCACCGCCCCGCTGCCAAAGTTCACCAGCACGGCGTTGGTACCCTGGCCACTCACGATGGTAGCCCCCGCGGGCACCGACCACGCGTAGGTGCCGCCGGTAATGGCATCAAGGCGGAAGGTTTTATTCTGGTCGCCCTGGTGGACTTCATTTGCACCCGCAACAGTGTAGTTGTAGGTGCCCTGGTACACCCGCACGTAATCCACTTGGGTGGTGGTGGGAAAATCGGAGGAAGTGGGGTTCTGGTAGCCAGTGAAGCCGGTGCCAGGCCCGCCCACGGCCGAGTTCAGGATGAGGTAGAAGTTACCGTCGTTGAAGGGCCAGGAGCCGCCGGTCGTGGTTTTGGGCGAGACCGTGTGGAAGAGCGTGTTGTCCACGAACCACTTGATCTGGTCGGGGCTCCACTCCACGGCGTACACGTGGAAATCCTGGGATAAATCAACAGTGGAGCCGTATTCGCGGCCCGTGAAGTGCCAGCCGCCGGCGTCGTAGTGAATGGTGCCGGCCGTGGATTTGGGGTTTTTGTGCTTGGCCTCCATGATGTCAATCTCGCCCGTGTAGGGCCAGTTGCCGGGGTCGGCCAGCATCCAGAACGCGGGCCACACGCCCTGGGCCGAGGGCAGCTTCATGCGGGCCTCAATGCGGCCGTACCGGAACGTTTGCAGCGCGCCGGTAGCGGGTATTTTCGACTGGAGCTTGGCGGAGGTGTAGTTGTAGGTGCGCCCGCCTTCCACGGAGTTCTCAAAGCGCGTGGTAATGTTGAGGTAGCCGCCCGCCACGGTGGCGTTGCCGGGGCGGTACACCTGGAGCTCGGCGTTGCCGAAGTTACAGTTGCCCACGTTGCAGCCGTCGCCGTTGTAGACCTGCCACTTATCGAAGTTGCCGGGGGTGTTGAACTCATCGGCCCAGACGAGCTGGTTGCACTGGGCCTGCGCCGGCGTGGGTTGAAGGAGCCAGCCTAAACCGGCCGCCAGGGCCAGCCGGGTCCAGCGCCCGAGCCGATGGCCCGGGATTGGTACAGTTGTTTTCATGGTTGTGTGGAAATTGGGTAGGAAGCGTAAGCCCAACCACGGCCTGGGGAGCCATAATCGGGTAAGGAAACGCAGAGGGAGCAGCGCGCCGCGGAAGGGAAACCGAGTCCTGGCCTTCCGTGGCGGAAGCCAGCCGGCATGCACCGGGCTGGTTACCAAATATATCAGCCTTTGGGGGGTAAAATCAAATAGCAAAACGCTGATTCTGTTGTGAAAACAACGTTTTTGTGGTTCGGGGGCCCATGGCTTATACACTTAGGACACACGCGAAAAACGTCCGTGCCGGCCCGGGTTGCCCTGCGTCCTCCGCCCGGCCGCGGCTAAGAAACAATCCAAAAAAAGGCCGGCCGGCGCATTTATTTTCCGTCAGCCACCGGGTTTCCGGGCGGGGTAAACATTTACCGGGTGCCGGTTGTGTAAAACCGCGCCACTGCCCGTTCTTCGCGGTGGCGGACCGGGTTGGCCGGTTGCCTTCGTCTTTGTTCCTTTTCGCGTGTCTCACCCTTCCGCTTCGCCTGCTGCTACTTCCTCCACGGCCATTATCGGGGCCGGTATCGGGGGCATTGCCACGGCCGTGCGCCTGGCCGTGGCGGGGCACCGGGTGGTGGTGTTCGAGGCCCAGGAGAGCTTCGGGGGCAAGATGCACCAGCTGGAGCTGCCCGGCGGCTACCGCTTCGACGGCGGCCCTTCGCTCTTCACCCTGCCCCACCTCGTGGATGAGTTGTTCCGGCTGGCCGGCCGCGAGCCCCGCGACTACTTCCGCTACCAGCGCCTCGACCCAATTACGGAGTACTTCTTCGCCGACGGTACCCGCCTCACGGCCTGGGCCGACGAGGAAAAGTTTGCCCAGGAAGTGGAAGCCAGGCTGGGCACCCCGGCCGCCGACGTGCGGGCCTTCCTGGCCCGCAGCGGCCGGGCCTACGATGCCACGGCGGGCACGTTCCTGCACAAGTCCCTGCACAAGGCCGGCACCTACCTCAGCCCCGAAGTGCTCAAGGCCCTGGCCGCCCTGCCCCGGCTGGGCCTCACCAACACCATGCACCAGCGCCACCAGGCCGCGTTTGCCGATCCGCGCCTGGTTCAGCTCTTCGACCGGTTTGCCACCTACAACGGCTCCGACCCCTACCAGGCGCCGGCCACGCTGAGCATGATTCCGCACCTGGAGCACGGCATCGGGGCGTTTTACCCCGAGGGGGGCATCTATGCCATTGCCCAAAGCCTCGTGCGCTTGGCCCGGGAATTGGGCGTAGAGTTCCGCTACCGCGAGCCGGTGCAGGAAATTTTGGTGCAGGGGAGCCGCGTAACCGGCCTGCGCACCGACCAGGGCTCCTACACTTTCGATCAGGTGGTGAGCAACATGGACGTGGTGCCCACCTACCGCCACCTGCTGGCCGGGCAGCCGGCCCCCGAACGCACCCTGGCCCAGCCCCGCTCCTCGTCGGCCCTGATTTTTTACTGGGGCATCGGGCGGCGCTTTCCCGAGCTGGGCGTGCACAACATCTTCTTCTCCGGGGATTACAAGCGCGAATTCGAGGCCATTTTCCAGGAGCAGACCGTGGCTACCGACCCGACGGTGTACGTGAACATCACCAGCGGCCACACCCCCACCGACGCGCCCGTGGGCCACGAAAACTGGTTTGTAATGATAAATGTGCCCCACGACCAGGGCCAGGACTGGCCGGCGCTGGTGGCGCGCACCCGCACCGCCGTGCTGGCCCGCCTGAGCCAGGCGCTGGGCACCGAGCTGGCCCCCCTCATCCGGGCCGAACACGTCTGGGACCCGCCGGGCATTGCCGCCCGAACCTCCTCGTTCGGGGGCGCACTGTACGGCAGCTCCAGCAACAACGCCCTGGCCGCCTTTCTGCGCCACCCCAATTTTTCGGGCCGACTGAAAGGACTGTACTTTTGCGGGGGCTCGGTACACCCCGGCGGCGGTATTCCGCTCTGCCTGCTCTCGGCCCACATCGTTTCAGACCTGATGAAAAGCGAAACATGAACGGTCCTTCTGAGCGGAGAAGGATGACCGTTCATGTTTCATTTTTACTTTTTAATTCCCCTCTATGCCCGACCCCACGTACCAACTACCCGCCGCTGCCCCGGCCGATTACCGCGCCGCCACCCAACAGCGGCGGTTGCGCTGGGCCCAGGGCGTGCTGCTGCTGTTCCACGTTACGGGCTTCGCGGGGCTGGCCTTCTCGAAGGATCCGTCGTTCTTTTTGCGGTTCATGCCCGTCACGATGCTGCTCACGCTGGGCCTGCTGCTGGCATTTCAGCCCCAGCGCACCGCAGCCTTCTGGAGCTTCTGTGTAGTGACGATGCTGGCGGGTTTTTTCGTGGAGGTAGTGGGCATCCGCACCAACCTGCTGTTTGGCCAATATGCCTACGGTAGCGCGCTGGGAGTAAAGTGGTTGGGCGTACCGCTGCTCATCGGCGTCAACTGGCTCATCGTCACCTACACCACCGGTATTCTGGCCCGCTACCTGCCCCTGCCCAATTTCGTGCGGGCCCTGGTGGCGGCCGTGCTGATGGTTGGGCTTGATATTTGTATCGAGCCCGTGGCTATCCGCTACGACTTCTGGCACTGGCAGTACGATGTAATTCCGCTGCTGAATTTCAAGGGGTGGTTTGCGGTCAGCCTCATTTTGCAGGTGTACTTCAACCGGGTGGAGTTCAGTAAGCGCAACCCCCTGGCCCCCTTCGTATACTTAGTGCAGTTGCTGTTCTTTTTCGGGCTGGGTATGCTCCTCTGAGCCCGGGCGGCACTGGGGCGGCAGCGGCGGCCAGCGGGGGAAAATCAGGTCATATTCTTATCCCGCTTGTATGGAGGAAACGATACTTCACCAGCTCCTCGACCGCGCCAACACGTTGTTCCGCCAACTGGGCGTCGGGCTTATTCATGAGGAGCAACTGGCCGCCGCCCTCGACTGCACCCCGGCGGCCTTCCGGGAGCAGTTCGGCTCCAAGGCCGAGCTGCTGCTCAGCGTTACGCAGCGCAACCTTCAGCGTCAGCGCCAGGAGCACGCACAACTTTTTGCCAACCTGGCCACGCCGGCTGAGTGCCTGGTAGCCCTGCTGCGCCACAGCCTGCACGAGCTACGCACCTCCCCCCACCACGACTACCACATTATGCGCGACCGGTACCCGGGATCCTGGAACCTGATTCAGGATCACCTGCATACCTACTCGCGCCCCCAACTCACGCGGCTGCTGGCCGATGGCATTCAGCAGGGCCAGTTCCGGGCCACCCTGAACCCCAGCTTCATTGCCCACATCGTGCTGGCCCAGTTCAGCCTGGTGTTCAACGAGCAGCTCTTCCCCCCAGACCAGATCAGTCAGGCCGATACCTACCGCAACATCTTCGCCCCTTACGTTCGCGGTCTGTGCACCACCGACGGGCTGCGCTTGGTGGCCAGCCATTTCGAACGGCTGTAGGACGCGCTAAAAAAACCATCATTCCGACGAAAGAGGAATCCGGGTGAAAGCCATTCAGCGGCCCAGCCCCGATTCCTCCTTCGCCGGAATGATGGTTTACTCAATCACGACGTCTAGCAGCTCATTTTGGCTACCCGGGTCTGGTGGCGGCCGCCTTCGAAGGCAGTGTTCAGGAACTGGCTGGCAATGGCGCGGGCCGTTTCTTCGCTCACGAAGCGGGCCGGGATGCAGATAACGTTGGCGTTGTTGTGCTGGCGGGCCAGCGTGGCCAGTTCCGGCTCCCAGGCAATAGCCGCCCGGATGCCCTGGTGCTTGTTGGCCGTAATGCACACCCCGTTGGCCGAGCCGCACAGGAGCAGGCCCAGCGCAAACTCGCCGCGCTCCACGGCCAGAGCCAACGGGTGCACATAGTCGGGGTAGTCTACCGAATCGGGCGAGTGGGTGCCGAAGTCCTGGACCTCGTAGCCGTTGTCGCGCAGCCATTCCAGCAGCATTTGCTTGTAGTCGAAGCCCGCGTGGTCGGAGCCGATAGCCAGTTTCATACGTTGGTTTTTTAGGAGCTGAAAGCGTGCGGCTGGTTATTCCGCTACGCCCTGGTTTTCGGCGAGCTGGGCGTTGAGGGCGGCGGTGCGTTTGCGGGCCACCACCCGGGCAATGTTGATGCTCAACTCGTAGAGCAGGATGATGGGGATGGTCACGATGATCTGGGACGTGACTTCGGGGGGCGTGATGATGGCCGCGATGATGAGCACTACTACAATCGCGTGCTTGCGGTAGGCGCGCATGATTTCCGGCGTAATCAGGCCGGCCTTGGCCAGAAAAAACACAATCATGGGCAGCTCGAACACGAAGGCGCAGGAGAGGCTCATGGTCGTGAGCGTGCTCAGGTAGCTCTGCATGTCGATCTGGTTCTCGATGCTGGCATCGACCACGTAGCCGGCCAGGAACTGGATGCTCATGGGCGCGGCAATGTAGTAGCCGAACAGTAGGCCCAGAATAAAGAGCACCGATACGAAGAACACCGCCCCGCGCGAGTTCTGCCGCTCGTGCGGATACAGGCCGGGCTCAATAAAGCGCCACAGCTCCCAGAACAGGTAAGGAAAGCCCAGCACGATGCCCACAATGAAGCTCGTGCTGATGTGCATGGTCAGCTGCCCGCTCATTTCGCGGTTCTGAATCACGAAGCCGATTTTATCGATGCACAACCCCGGCGCCCCCAGCCAGGCGGCCAGCTTGCACGACATCTGATAGGTCCAGAAATCGGACCGTGAGGGGCCCAGCATCAGGTCGTGGAACAGGAAATCCTTGGCAAAGAACGCCCCGGTGGCAAACACCACCACGGCAATGGCCGCCCGGATAACGTGCCAGCGCAGCGCCTCCAGGTGGTCGATAAACGACATTTCCTGCTGTTCGCCCAGCAAGGGTTGAGTTGAAGACACTTTGGGGGAATGAGTGAATGAAAGACTCGGTGAATGAGTGAAAATAAACGGAAATGAGCGCCGTCGGGATGTTGCCCGACTTAATTTCGTTGAGCCACTCATTCACCGAGTCACTCATTCACCTACGCAAAGAGCGGGTACTGCTGCATCCACTCGTTGATCTCGCCGCGCACCTTGGCCAGGCGGGTATCATCGGCGTTGTGAGTCAGCACCTCGTCGATGAACTCCACGATGCGCACCATGTCGGGCTCCTTGAGGCCGCGGGTGGTTACGGCGGCCGAGCCGATGCGCATGCCACTGGTCACGAAGGGCGACTTGTCGTCGAAGGGCACCATGTTTTTGTTGATGGTGATGTCGGCCTTGATGAGGGTATTCTCAGCCAGCTTGCCGGTCAGGCCCTTGCTGCGCAGATCGATCAGCATCAGGTGGTTGTCGGTACCGCCCGAAATCAGCTCGTAGCCCCGCTCCACGAATGCCCCGGCCAGGGCCTGGGCGTTGCGCACGACCTGCTGGGTGTAGTCGGCGTAAGTGTCGGTGAGGGCTTCGCCGAAGGCCACGGCCTTGGCCCCGATGACGTGCTCCAGCGGCCCGCCCTGGGTGCCGGGGAACACGCCCGAGTCGAGCAAGGCCGACATCATCCGGGTTTCACCTTTAGGTGTTTTCAGCCCGAAGGGATTCTCGAAATCCTGACCCATCATAATCAGGCCGCCCCGGGGGCCGCGCAGAGTTTTGTGGGTGGTGGTGGTTACAATGTGGCAGTGCTGGAAGGGGTTGTTGAGCAAGCCCTTGGCAATCAGTCCCGAAGGGTGCGAAATGTCGGCCAGCAACAGGGCGCCCACTTCGTCGGCGGCTTCGCGCAGAGCCTGGTAGTCCCAGTCGCGGGAGTAGGCCGAGGCCCCGCAGATGATGAGCTTGGGCTTTTCGCGGCGGGCCGTTTCCTTTACTTTCTGGAAGTCGATGAGGCCGGTTTCTTTTTCGACCCCATAAAAGGAGGGCTGGTAGAGCTTGCCCGAAAAGTTGACGGGCGAGCCGTGGGTGAGGTGGCCGCCGTGGCTCAGGTCGAAGCCCAGGATTTTGTCGCCGGGGTTGAGAATGGCCAGCATAACAGCCGCGTTGGCCTGGGCGCCGGAGTGGGGCTGCACGTTCACCCACGCCACCCCAAACAGTTCCTTGGCCCGGTCAATGGCCAGTTGCTCAATCTGGTCCACAATTTCGCAGCCCCCGTAGTAGCGTTTGCCGGGCAGGCCCTCGGCGTACTTGTTGGTCAGGATGGAGCCCTGGGCCCGCATGATCTGCTCCGACACGTAATTCTCGGAGGCAATGAGTTCAATACCGTGGGTCTGCCGCGCTTTCTCCTTCTGAATCAGATCGAAGATGGCAGTATCGGGGGCGAGAGTGGTGGCGTACGTTTCCATGAGTTCAAAGGTAGCGCATCGGCGGGGAAATGGTGAGGTAGGGAAATGGTGAGTTTGACGTTCAATGATCCTCATTTTGCCATTTGCGCATTCAGGTCCGCTGGACGTCAAACTCACCATTTCCTCACCTCAGCATTTCACCTTATCTTGCCCGCTATGAACACACCCCAGCAGCTTGCCGAAGTTTTGACCAGCCTTCGGATGGGCAATCAATCCTTTCTGATCACGTTTTATGAGCAGAACCGGAGCTTGTTTGCCCGCTGGGCCCGCCGCCAGCACCAACTGGCGCCGCCGGCCGCCCATGGGCTGCTGCGGGCGGTGCTGGTGGAGTTCTACGACCAGGCCGCCGATGGCCGCCTGACCAAGCTGCCGCCCGATGTGCGGGCCTACGTGTACGGCATGGCCGATGAGCAGACCCGGGCCGCCCGCACCACCGCCGTGCTGCCCCAGGCCGAAGCCGGCCGCCGCCAGCGCCTGCTGGGCCTGTTCCGCGAGTTGGGCCTCGACTGCCAGAAGATGCTCATGTACTTCTACTTCCGGGGTTACAATTTCGAGAAGATGGCCGGCAAGATGGGGTTCGCCAACGCCAATGTGGCCCGGAAGCAGAAAGCGGCTTGCCTGCGCAAACTCTACGAGCTGCAATTGCGGGCCGCCCCCACGGCTGCCGGATAGCGCCTGTGCCCGCTTCTGCGTAGCTTAGCCCCGGTTCCTGCCGTATTCCTGCCTGCATCGGGCCGGCGCGTCCCTTCAGTTTACACCAGCCGTGGCCCGCCGGCGCTTATTTTTTTCCATGACTCCGCCCACCGTCGATATACGTCCTTACCTGGAGGAGCTGGAACGCTTCGCCGATGGCCAGCTGAATGCGGCAGAGCAGGAAGCCTTCGAGGTTCGGTTGGAGCAGGACGCCGGACTCTACCAGGCATACCAGGCCTACGAGCAACTGACGGCCGATTTGCGTTGGGTGGCCGGCCACGAAACCCTCTTCCAGCGCCTGCTGGCCCTGGATCTGCGCCTCGATCAGCGGCAGGAGGCGCTCCAACGCATCCGGCGGCGGGTGCGGCGGGTGCAGCGGCAATGGGCCGGGGCTGCGCTGGTCGGGGCACTGCTGCTGCTGGCCGTCTGGTGGTTCTGGCCAGCCGCCCCCGCCACCGAGGCAACCTGGACGCGCTACTACGTGCCCGAAGCCGGCCTCACCGACGCGGTGGTGCGCGAAAACCAGCGCCCCCTGCTGGCCGAAGCCATGCGCCAGTACCGCGATGGCCACTACACGCCGGCCCTGTACGCGCTGCGCCGGATGCCCTCCAATACCATCGGTCAGGACACGCTCACGTACTACAACGGTATTTTTCTGCTCAGCCAGCAGGAGCCCGCGCAAATTCTGGCCTCTCAACCGTTTTTGCGGCGGGTAGCCATGCAGTCGGGCTCGGCGCTGGCGGGTCGCGCCCGGTATCACTTGGGCATGGCCTACTGGCGTAATCAGCAAATTACGGCTGCCCGCAATACGCTGCGCGCCGTGGCCAACGATACCCGCAACCCGTACCAGGATGCCGCCCGCCAGGTGCTGCGCTCCGGCGTAATCAAGGATAAGTAGCTGAAATTTAAGTTGTTGAACAGCAGGTCTTCTGGTGGTCCGCTTCGCGCATCCTTCCTTCTTATCAGCGCAAAACCCGGGTAAATGCGGAGCCCCTGACGTTCAGAACGGCAGGGGCTCTTGCAAAGCAGTCAGCGTTTCGGCCTTGGCAAAAGTCCGCTTCTTCATCCGTTTACCGTTTCGCAATAGCATACTCCGGCTCGATGTTGGGTTGAAGAATCAGCTCCTGAGTATCCAGATTGAGGGCGGCCAGGTGGCTTAGCTCCGGGTTATGGCGATATACGCAGCCCGTATCGAGGACGATGGCACCAGCCCGGGCAGCTACTCGCCGCCGCACCTCGGCGGTGGGCGTCGGCACGTGGCCATGCACTAGCCGCCGGCCCTGCAAGCGGCTGGCATCGAAGGTAAAATCTTTGGTATTGAGCATTGTGGGCCAGTCGCGGCGCATGTCGGCGGGAGGCCGCCGGAAGTCGAATCCCGCGTGTACCAGCGTCCAGCCGGGCACGTCGAGCTGGTGAGGCAGCTCGTGGAGCCAGCGCCGGTAGGGCAGCGGAATATCGCCGGGCTGCTCCACCCCGAAGCTGCGGAGCGTGAGCTGGCGGTCGGCGTCAGAAGCCCAGGTGAGCTGCTGTAAGCCCTGCGCCGCATCGAGCAGCTCCTGGTCGTGGTTGCCGCGCAGGCAGACGACGCGGTAGCCGCGCTCCGTGAGCTGCATCAGGTAATCGAGCACGCCCCGGCTGTCGGGACCCTTGTTCACGTAGTCGCCCAGCAGGTAGAGCTCATCGGCGGGGCGCAGGTGGAGCTGGTGCTCCACCAACCGTTGCAGGGTTAGACGGCAGCCGTGCACGTCGGTAGTTGCGTAGCGGGCCATAAGCCAAGAAATCAGGGTAAATAATTTGTGAAGCCAGGTAGCCGAACGCAGCACGAGCACCCACCGGAGTGCGTGCTCGTCCTGTTTTCAAAGCCGAAACCAGCGCTTAGCTGTAAGGCGGCTTATCGATGTCGGGCTTGTCGTAGTTGCGGTTGGGGTTGTTCACCAAGTGGGGCGGAATCTTATCGAGGCCGTCCTCCGTGTACTCATCGGCCAGCTCCTGCTGGTTGTCGTCGGTGGCCAGGGGCTTGCTGTTGGGGTCCGATTGGCGCTGACCGGTGCCGGCGGGGTCGCCGTGGTTTTCCTGCGAGGATTGGGTGCTGTTATCAGACATGGGGTAGAGAGTTTAAGTATGAAAATAAAGCCTGCCAAGCGGCCCGGGGCTGGTGGCAGGCGTAAAAAAACAGTGCTATTACTGCACAATGGCCGTATCAGTGGCGTCGGGGTCGGTGAGGTCAGCGTTGGTGCCCTGGCTGGCGAGCTTAACGTTGGAGGGCGGGTTGGCCTCCATCTGGCCCATGCCCACGCGCGAATCGGGGTCTTCCATCTCGTCGCGGCCGGCGCGGGCATCGTCGCCATCCAGCTCATCTACCGGGCGGCGGGGCTGTTGGGTCAGGTCGCGGTCGGGCAAATCCTGGTTGGGGCGGTTAGGCCGGCCTTCCTCGGAAGTGCGCATGTTGTCGTCGGGCGGGGCCACTTTGTCCTCGTTCTGGTTCATCGAAACGGCCGTGACGCCGTTGCTGCTATCGGTGCCGAAACCCTGCTTGCCGTCGCGGTTGCCGAAGCCGCCGCGGGCATCCTCATTCTTGGGTGGGTCGGCCCCGGGTACCAGGTGGCCGGCATTCATTTCCTGGTCGGTGGTATCGTCGTTGATAACGCGCACGGGGCGGTCGTTGGGGTCAATGGCCATAGGATTTTGGGTGTTGGGGTGGGTAGTAGGTCGTTTGCTAAAGTTGTACTCCCGTTTGATGCTTTGGGTTTAGCTTTGGGCAGCCGCCCCCGGCGCTTTTTCACTGCTCTGCCCCCGGCCCCCGGCTTTGCCGGATTTCTGGCGGGCCTGGTATCATTGGATGTATTTGACGACGAATAACCCCTTCTGCCTTATGTGGACCGAACAAGACAACGCCCTCTGCCGCACCTTCCGCTTCACGGACTTCAAAATTGCCTTCAGCTTCATGAGCGACGTGGCGGAGGAGGCCGAATTTCAGGACCATCACCCCTGGTGGAGCAACGAGTACAACACCGTGAGCTTCCGCCTGCGCACCCACTCGGCCGGCAACGTCATCAGCGACAAAGACCGTAAGCTGGCCGCTTCCATCGACATCCTGGCCGCCGAGTACGGCGGCCAGGAAGGGTAGTTTGCCAGTGGTCAGTTGCCAGTTGCCAGTGTGCTCCGCTCTGCATGACGTAGCACACTGGCAACTGACAACTGACCACTGGCAACTGGACACTGATAAACTACCTTTGTGGCATGTCAGAACCTACACCTACGCTGCTCTACCTCGTGCCCACGCCCATCGGCAACCTGGAGGATATTACCCTGCGGGCCATTCGGATCCTGGGCGAGGTGGATACGGTGCTGGCCGAGGATACCCGCACCAGCGGCCGGCTGTTGCAGCATCTGGGCCTGAAGAAGCCCCTGCTCAGCTACCACCTGCACAACGAGCATCAGCAGGTGCAGCGCCTGCTGGAGCGGCTGGGCAAGGGCGAAACCATGGCCCTGGTTTCTGATGCGGGCACGCCCGGCATCTCCGACCCCGGGTTTCTGCTGGTGCGCGAGTGCCTGGCCCGCGGCATTAAGGTGGAGTGCCTGCCCGGAGCTACGGCCCTGGTACCGGCCTTGCTCAAATCGGGCTTCGGGGCCGAGCGGTTCACGTTCGAGGGGTTTCTGCCGGTGAAAAAGGGCCGCCAGACCCGCCTCAAGGAGCTGGCCCAGGAAACCCGCACCATGATTTTCTACGAGTCGCCGCACCGGATTGTGAAGACCCTGGAGCAGCTGGCTGAGGTGCTGGGTCCCGAACGGCCCGCCTCCGTGAGCCGAGAGCTGACCAAGCTGTTCGAGGAAACCGTGACGGCCCCGCTGGCCGAGTTGGCTGCCAACTTCGCCGCCCGCGCCGCCATCAAGGGCGAAATTGTGCTGGTGGTGCAGGGTCGCGAGAAGGAAGAGCGTATCAAGGAAGACCGGTACAAAAAATCCGACCGTGACGAATAACCCTACCCTGGCCCCCGTAACTGCCCCGGCCGCTACCGGCTGGGCCTACTGGCTGCCGAGCCTGCTGGCGCTGCTGAGCGCGGGGCTGCTCTGGGCCGGCTGGCCGGTGCACCCGGCCCCGCTGGCCCTGCTGCTGCTCGTGGCCTGGGTGCCCTACCTGCTCATGGAGCAGCGCCTGACCCAGAGCGGGGCCAGCGGCTGGAAAGTCTGGCGCTATGGCTACCTCACGCTGGTACTCTGGAATCTGCTGACCACCTACTGGGTGAGCTTCAGCACGTTGGGCGGTGGCATTGCGGCCGTTGTCTGCAACGCCCTGATGATGAGCGCGGCGCTAGCGGCTTTCTACCACACCAAAAAGCGCTTCGGCCCATTGCTGGGCTACCTCTCACTGCCCATCTACTGGATTGCCTTCGAGCAACTGCATTTGCACTGGTTCCTCACCTGGCCCTGGCTCACGCTCGGCAACGGTTTTGCCTCGGCCAACCAGCTGGTGCAGTGGTACGAGTACACCGGCTTCCTGGGCGGCTCGGTGTGGCTGTGGGCGGTGAATCTGCTGGTGTTCCTTTCAATTAAAAATTCAACATTAAAAGTTGAAAATGAAGGTGCTACCGGCTTGCCGGACGGGCAATTTTTAACTTTTAATTCTTCATTTTTAATTGCCGCGCTAGCGGCCACCCTTCTGCCCATCGGCCTCTCGCTGCTGATTGCCATCCGGCACGAGGAGAAGGGCACCACGGCCGAGGTGCTGGTGATTCAGCCGAACGTGGACCCGTTTCTGGAGAAGTTTGAGGGCACGCCCCGCTTTATCCCCCACGACCAGCAGCTGACCCGCCTGCTCAGCCTCACCGAGCAGAACATCACGCCCCAGACCCGCCTCGTACTCTGGCCCGAAACCAGCCTCGACGAAACCTACTTCGAGAGCACCATTGAAACCTACCCCAAAATTCAGCGCATCCGCAGCTTCCTGGGCCAGCACCCCGGCCTGGAGCTGGTTACGGGCCTGACCACCGTGGGCCAGTACGGCCCCGATAAAGACAACGCCAGCCCCACCGCCCGTTTCCGCGACGACCTGGGCTACTACGACCTGTTCAACGCGGCCCTGCACCTGGGCAGCGCCACCGGCCCGGCCGGGTTTTACCATAAAAGCCGCCTGGTGCCGGGCGTGGAAGGCGTGCCGCCCTGGCTCTCGATGTTCGTCATTGACCTCGGCGGCTCGGCCGGCGGCCTGGGCTCCCAGCCCGAGCGCAGCGTCTATCAAACCGCCCAGCCGGCTTTGCGCGTAGCCCCGGTTATCTGCTACGAATCGGTGTACGGCGACTTTGTGGCCGACTACGTGGCGAAGGGGGCCACCCTCATCGGCATCATCACCAACGACGGCTGGTGGTCCGATTCGCCGGGCCACGCCCAGCACCTGCAATACGCCACGCTCCGCGCCATCGAAACCCGCCGCGACGTGGCCCGCTCGGCCAACACCGGCATTTCGGCTTTCATCAACCAGAAGGGCGAAATAGTGCAGCAAACCGGCTGGTGGGTGCAAACCACCAGCCGCGCCACCGTCCACCTCAATACCGAACTCACGTTCTACGTCCGCCACGGCGAGCTAATCGGCCCCGCTTGCCAGGCGCTGGCGGTGCTGCTGCTGCTGGGCACGGCCACGGCGGCGGTTGTGGGGCGGAAGCGGATTGCGGACATGGCGTAAAAACGTTTGTCATCCTGAGCTTGCGAAGGATCTTATCACGCATGAACTGCCGTATCAACGACTCGTACTGACGGGAGAAGATCCTTCGCAGGCTCAGGATGACAGACGCTTACCCACCCACCAACAACGAAACCCGAAGCACTAAACCGAATGGATTACAACCAAATCAGCTTTCAACTGGCGGCTGTAACGCGCCACGCGGGCCAGTTCATCCGCCAAGAGGCCGCTACATTTGACCGCAGCCACATCGAGAATAAAGGCACCCACGATCTGGTTTCCTACGTGGACAAGGAAACCGAGAAGCTGCTGGTGGCCGGGCTGCGCGAGGTGCTGCCCGAGGCTGGCTTCATCACCGAAGAAGGCACCGAGGGCGCCGAGCGGGCCGAGGAATACAACTGGATCATCGACCCTTTGGATGGCACCACCAACTTCGTGCACGGCCTGCCGGTGTACTGCGTGAGCGTGGGCCTGATCCGGGGCCAGGAACTGGTGGCCGGCGTGGTGTACGAGGTGGTGCGCGACGAGTGTTTCCGGGCCGCCAAAGGCGCTGGCGCCTTCTGCAACGAGCAGCGCATCCACGTTTCCGACGTGCCCGACCTCAACTCCTCGCTCATCGCCACGGGTTTTCCCTACACCGATTTCGGCCTCATGGACGACTACCTGAAGGTGCTGGGCGCCTTCATGCGCGGCTCCCACGGCGTGCGCCGCGTGGGCTCCGCGGCCGCCGACCTGGCCTACGTGGCCGCCGGCCGCTTCGAGGGCTTCTTCGAGTTCAACCTGAATTCCTACGACGTGTCGGCCGGCATCCTGCTGGTGCGCGAAGCCGGCGGCCGCGTCACGGAGTTCCTGGAAGATGGCGACCCGCTCTTCGGCCGCGAAGTAGTGGCCAGCAACGGACTGGTGCACCAGGAAATGCAGGACCTGATCGGGCAAGTCTGGCGGAAGTAAGGAACGTCATTCCGAGCGAAGCCGAGGAATCACGTTTTTTTTTACACCGATTGCCACCTGCTGCCTGCCCGACCTTATTACGCGCTTCGCTCGGAATGACGTTCTTCTTACACCCCTGATTCCCGAACCTCAAACCCCTTTGCCCTGTTACCTTTGCATCATGTGGATTCAATACCTCATCATCGCACTGTTGTTCGCCGGGGCGGCCTTTTACGTGGGCCGGATCTTCTGGCGGGCTTTTGATAAGCGCCAGAGTGGCTGCGCTAAAGGCTGCGGCGGGGCCTGCTCGGTTATCGATGTGGACCGCTTGCAGCGCACCATTGAACTGGCCGTTGCGGAGGCCGAAACTAGACGGTAGCGCCGGGCTTTCTTTCCGGTAAGGCATAACCTGCCCCCGTGCTGGCTACGTATAGCCCGGCACGGGGGCGTTGTTATTGTGGCCCCTGGTTCTCCGCATTCCTTCCATTCCCTAAAAATACCTTTCGCCATGCAGGACAAAGAAGAAGAACGCAGCCTCGTTAATGTGGAACGCAAACTGAACGCGGACGGCTTCACGGCCGATTTCCGGGTTGCCGATGGTAAGCTCTATCCCCTGAGCGACGATAACAAGGCCCGCGGGTACGCCCCGGAAGAAGTAACCATCGTGGATTTTTACCGCTTCGAGGGCGAAAGCAACCCCGACGATATGTCCATCCTCTACGCTATCCAGACGGCCGACGGCGTGAAGGGCACCATTTCCACCGCCTATGGTACCTACGGGGACACCGACGTGGACAGCTTCCTCAAAACGGTGGAAGACCTGGGCAAAGACCTCGACAAAAGCCACAAGTAAGCCAGGCAGCAACCGCACAAAAAGAGCCCCGCCGGACGAATCCGGCGGGGCTCTTTTTGTGCGGTTGCTGCCTCTATTCGGCCTGCTGGGACCGGGTCGCGGGCTCCGGGAATGTCTGGGGGCGGGTGAGCTTCTGCGTGACCTGCTCCAGCAGCTCGGGCGAGATGTCGAGGGTCCGGATGGGGAACGGAATCACGATGCCCACCTTATCGAAGGCCCGCTTGATGCGCATGATGGCCTCGCTCTTGGCCCCCACATAATCGACCTGCCGGCGGTAGGGAATCCAGAACCGGAGGGTGAAGTTGATGGAACTGTCGCCGAAGCCAGTGAACATCACCTCCAGGGGGCGGTTGGTGAGCATGTCGGGGAAGTCCTGCATGCACTCCATCACCACGTCGCGCACCCGCTCCAGGTCCGAGTCGTAGGTGACGCCGCACTCCACATCCACGCGGCGCTGGGTGGTTACGGTGAAGTTGATGACCGAACTCTCGAACACCTTGCGGTTGGGCACCCGCACCAGCTCGCCCGTTACCTGCCGCAAATCCAGAGTGCGCAGGTTGATGCTTTCGATGGTGCCGAAGTAAGTTTCGGTCTGAATAACGTCGCCCACGGTAAAGGGCCGCTGGATGGCGATGATGATGCCGCTGATGAAGTTGGCCGCAATGTCCTGAAAGGCAAAACCCAGCGCCAGCCCGATAATCCCGACACCGGCCAGCAGCGAAGTCACGGTCTTGTCGAGGCTCAGCACTTCCAGCGTGAAGAAAATACCAATCAGCAGCACGCCCACGTGGGCAATGGTGGCCACCAGGTTGTTGAGCGTGACACTGTGCGACACCCGGGGCAGAAACCGCACGATAAACCGCCGCGCCAGCCGGGCCACGAAGTAGGTAACGGTAAGGATAACGAGGGCGATGAGCAGGTTGGGCAGCATCAGAATCAGCTGCTGCATCCAGCGAATCAGCTTGCCCGAGAGGAGGTTGAACGCGCGTTGAAAATCAGTTAATCCGAACATGAATGGGGCACTGGTGAAGACAGGAAAGATAAGCAGATACCGCGCCGCTTACCGGGAGCCGGCACGAAACTATCCGAAAAGCATAAGGAAAAATCAAGTTTATATATCTTATTGTCAATCAATTGCATGACTATTAAGATATCTGCGACCATACTCCACAAGCCCGTCGGAATTTTCGCTGCTGCTTAATTTGTAATTGAATAGGACTTACACACTGGGCTGACTGCGAAGCCCCAGTGCGTAAGTCCTATTGAAATCAGCCCCACACCTTGGTGCCCTCCGAGCAGTTGCGGCACATGTCAATCTGGTCGCGGCCCTTGAGCAGGGAGGCGCGGAACTGGCGGTATTTGGGGCCGTGCCAAAGCTGGCGGAAGGTTTCGGTTTTGAGGTCGCCCTGGCGGTACTCGGCGTCTTTGTCGAAGCAGCAGGGCACCACCAGGCCGTCCCAGGTAATCACGCAGCTGTGCCACATCTTCCAGCAGTGGTTGAGCAGCTTGTTTTTGAGGTTCCAGGTGCCGTCGCCCTGGTTTTCGTAGCGCGAGTAGTAGTCGATGGTCGGGATGAGGGGCGAGCCGTTGTGGTAGTCGTAGATCTGGGCCGTTTTAAACCACACATCGTCTACGCCCAGCTCCCGGGCCATGGCCTTGGCGTCGGCAATCTGATGCTCGTTGGGCCGCACTACCAGAAACTGAAATACGATGCGCGGGGTGCTCGATTTCAGCTCCTTGCGCCACTTTACCACGTTGCGGGTGCCTTCCAGCACCTTGTCGAGCTTGCCCCCCACCCGGTACTGCTGGTACACCTCCTGGGTGGTGCCGTCGAGGGAAATGATGAGCCGGTCGAGGCCCGATTCGACGGTGCGGCGGGCGTTGTCGTCGGAGAGGTAGTGGGCGTTGGTGCTGGTGGCGGTATAGATGCCCTTGTCGGCAGCATACTTCACCAAATCCAGGAAGTTGGGGTGCAAATACGGCTCGCCCTGGAAGTAGAAAATCAGGTACCAGAGCCGGGAAGCCACCTCATCGATGGTTTTGCGGAACAGCGCGTCGGGGAGCATGCCGGTGGGCCGCGTGAAGGAGCGCAGGCCGCTGGGGCACTCGGGGCAGCGCAGGTTGCAGCTGGTAGTGGGCTCGAAGCTGAGCGCCACGGGCAGGCCCCAGTGCCGGGCCTTGCCCGTGGCCTTGCTCAGCAGGTAGCCGCCTACTATCTGGGCCCCGTTCCAGAGGCGGCGCGGCGTGGCTTTCGAGAGGAAGTTAAGCGAATCGGTGAGCAGTGAGGGCATAAGTGGGCTAAAGGTACGGACGTTCACCCCACCCCCGGCCCCTCCTCTCCGGGAGAGGGGTGCCAGACGCGAGTTCCGCCAGAACGCACCCCGCTCCCGGAGGAGGTCGCGCATCAGGCGAGGTGGGCCGGGGGTGGGGCGTATGGCAGAAAATAAATTTATTTCCCCGGCCGGTGTGGAATCCTGGTGGCCGGGGCATCAGCTAAGCAGAACCCGGCCGGTTCGCTTTGGTTCCACCGCTATTCCTTCTTCGCTGATGATAAATTTCCGCTACCTGCTGCTGGCAGCCGGGCTGCTGCCCGCCTGCTCGGCCCTGGCCCAAACCGTTCCGGCCGCTACTACCGCCGTGGCCCCGGCCACTTACACCGTTACCGGCCGCGTAACCGACCGGAGCACCGGCCAGGGCCTGCCCGGCGTGACGGTGCTCGTGAAGGGCACCAACATCGGCGTCAGCACCCAGGCTGATGGCACCTATCAAATCAAAGTGCCGGATACTGGTAAAATGCTGGTGTTTAGCTCGATTGGTTTCATTGTCAGAGAGGTGAAGCTGACTGGGCAGCAGGTAGTAAATATTGGGTTGGCCACTGATTCGAAAGCCCTTGGCGAAGTTGTGGTTAGCGCTTATGGAGTGGAGAAGCGCGCCGCCGGAATACGGATTCGCGGGTCGGGGGCTAAAGGGCAAATTGCCAATGACAACGCCAGTTACGGCCGCCCGTTTTACCCCGCGCCGCGGCCCGAGCCCGGCGCGGGCGAAACCTACGCCAGCGTGACCGAAAATGGCTTCCACGTTGCCCAGAAAGAGCCGCTGAGCACCTTCAGTATTGATGTGGACGCGGCCAGCTACAGCAACGTGCGCCGTTTCCTGCAACAGGGCCAGCTGCCCCCGCCCGATGCCGTGCGGGTGGAAGAAATGCTCAACTATTTCCAGTACGACTACCCCCAGCCCGCCGCCTCGGCCGCCGAGCCGTTCCGCGTGCTTACCGAGCAGGCCCAGTGCCCCTGGAACCCCGCCCACCAGCTCGTGCAGGTGGCGTTGCAGGCCCGTAAAGTGCCTAACGCCCAGCTGGCGCCCGCCAACCTCGTATTCCTCATCGATGTGTCGGGCTCGATGCAGGGCGCCGACCGGCTGGGGCTGGTGCAGCAGGGCCTGAAGCTGCTCGTGAAGGAGTTGCGCCCCCAGGACAAGGTGGCGCTGGTGGTGTACGCCGGGGCGGCCGGCACCGTGCTGCCGCCCACCGCCGGCACCGAGCGGGCCACCATTCTGCGGGCCATCGAAAACCTGACGGCCGGCGGCTCTACGGCCGGGGGCGCGGGCCTGCGCCTGGCTTACGACGTGGCCCGCCAGCACTTCGACCAGCAAGGCAACAACCGCGTGATTCTCTGCACCGACGGCGACTTTAACGTGGGCGAGCAGAGCGACGCGGCCATGGAGCGCCTGGTGGTGCAGGAGCGCGAATCGGGCGTGTTCCTGACGGTGCTGGGCGTGGGCCAAGGCAATTATCAGGACCAGAAAATGGAGCTGCTGGCCGACAAGGGCAACGGCAACTACGCCTACCTCGACAACCTCGACGAGGCCCGGCGGGTGCTGGTGCAGCAGTTTGGCGGCACCCTATTCACCCTGGCCCAGGACGTGAAGCTGCAAGTGGAGTTCAACCCGGCCCGGGTGCGTGAATACCGCCTCGTGGGCTACGAAAACCGCCTGCTGGCCGCCCAGGACTTCAACAACGACCGCAAAGACGCCGGCGAGCTGGGCTCGGGCCACACCGTTACGGCCCTCTACGAAATAGTGCCGGTGGGCGCGCCCGCCACCGTCGATGCGCTCAAGTACCAGCCCACCCCGGCCACCCCGGCAGCCCTGGCTTCGGCCGAGCTGCTCACGGTGAAGGTGCGCTACAAGGAGCCCCGGGGCCAGACGAGCCGCCTGCTGACGCTGCCCCTCACCGGCCTGGCCCGCCCGTTGGCCGAAGCCAGCGAAAACCTGCGCTTTGCGGCCGCCGTGGCCCAGTTCGGGATGCTGCTGCGCCAGAGCGACTACCGGGGCACCGCCACCTACTGGGCCACGGCCCAACTCGCCGACGGTGCCCGCCGCTTCGACCCCGACGGCTACCGCGCCGAACTGGTCCGCCTCGTGAAGCTGGCCGAAGGCCTGCACCCCGACCCGGCCTACGGTGCCCGGTAGGCCCGGGCCGGAACCGTACCGCTGGCGAGGCGTCCACAAAATAAATTCGCCTGCCTGTAAAATAATCAACCGCAAGATTACCAAGGCCATGCAACCATACGACTCTGCTGTGGGCTCCTGCTCGCAGCTACCCTGCACACTATCTGCCTGGTCCCGGCGTTTTGCCCTAACCAGAACCCGACCAGGCATTCCCGAAGGCGGGCCACTTCACTCACAAACGGCGGGCGGAGCTGGTTGCAGCCACTCCGCCACCCCACGCCGCCGGACCGCCTTCGGTTTTATTTTGATGGGAGTATATATTGCTATTGATGAATACGTTATCCAAACGCCAAACGGCCCCGCAGATCATCTGCGGGGCCGTTTGGCGTTTAGGAAGTAAGTAAAGCAACGTCGTTCCGAGCGGAGCGAAACATCTTGCGTGCTGAGGATCCCAATAGCTAAAGGCAAGGAATTACCAGCACAACGTCAGCACGCGAGATTCCTCGGCAAGCTCGGAATGACGTTGCTTTTCTCACTTCTCACTTCTTAAAAAGAGTAGTTGAGTGAGGCTTTGATGACGCGGTTCTGGGCATCGAAACGGTTGTTTTTGTCGAGTGAGGAAAGGCCGTAGTCGTAGCCGGCACTCAGGCCGAAGCCACTCTGGAACTGGTAGCCCAGGCCGCCCACGACCGCAAAATCGACGGCACGAAACTGGTCTTTAACGTCGAAATTATGCTTAAAGGCCGAGAAACCGAGGGCACTGGCCTGCACGCGGGCCTTGCCCGAGAGCAGCACCGAGGCCTGAGGGCCGGCGTACACGTAGAGCCCATCGGTGAGGTAAGCCTTGGCCAGCAGCGGAATATCGAGGTAGGCCAGGCGGCCGGTAGCCGTTACTTTGGCGTTCAGGAAATCGAACTGCTGGAGCGGAATGCGGCCGGTGAGTTCAGTGCCTTTCTCCGAGTAGCCAATGCCCGGCTCGAAGGCAAAGCGCGGCCCCAGGGGTAACGTGGCATACAGGCCGGCATAAAAGCCGGGCTTCGCAGACTTCGTTATGGCCCCGTTGGTATAATCGGTCAGGTCGGTGAACGTGTTGACGGCGTCGCCCGAAATATCCGCCACGTTCAGGCCGGCCCGGACGCCGAACTGCACGCCACCGGTAGCCGAAGAGGCAGAGGAGGCGGAATAGGAGGGCACCGGGCGGGCCTGGGCCTTGCCGGTATATGCCGGTACGCGGTGGGGGCGCACCTGAGCCTGGGAAGCCGTGGCAAAAGCCGAAATCAAGAGGGTAGCCGCAGCCAGGCGGCCGAAAAGTCGCTTCGTATTCATCTGTCAGGAAGTTTTGGGAGGAAGGCCGGCCGCCGCGTTGCGCAGGGTGGGTAGCCGATTATGGAGAGGGCATATTGCAAAACCGTGCCAGTTTCCGGGAGATGATTGGCCCGCAGGCAGCTTTCACGGATTTCAAAAAAGATAAGATCCTGTTATTCAGTCAAAACAAGGCGGGCGCGAAAAGCTCTTGCAGCAGCTCCTCATGCCGCCCGCCGGATGGGTTGCCCGCGGGCGGTCAAGCGTTGGTCAGACAGTTTTCTTCTGCTTCGGATTTGGAATTATCAACTGCCCGCCCCACCTTGCCCCCAGCAAAGCCCCCTATCACACATGCTTCAGCCCACGGCCCGCTTCTTTTTTAGCTATTACTTCTACTACCTCTCCGGTAGTCGAGCGGCCGTCCTGTAGCATTTCTAACCGAAATTTTCAGCGCCTCCCGACACTTGCGGGAGGCGCTTTTTTTGTGCCCGCTCCCACTGCATCTCACTCCCACCGACCCGAACAGCCACTCACCGTCTCACTAGTTCTCTGCCTCATTACATGGTTGCCATTCAGGGTTTCGAAGGATGTTTCCACCAGATTGCCGCCCGCCAGCACTTCGGCGCGCACGTGGCCGTGCTGCCCTGCGGCTCGTTCGGGCAGCTAACGGCGGCCGTGAGCAGCGGGGCCGCCACAGCGGCCGTAATGGCTATCGAGAATTCCATTGCGGGTAGTATTCTGCCCAATTACACGCTGCTGCGCCGGACCGGGCTGCGGGTGGCGGGCGAGGTGTACCTGCACATCCGCCAGCACCTGCTGGCCTTACCGGGCCAGACGCTGGCCGACATCCGGGAGGTGCATTCTCACCCGATGGCATTACTCCAGTGTGCCGATTTTCTGGCCGGCTACCCGCACTGGCAGCTGGTGGAAACCGCGGATACGGCCCTGAGCGCCCGCCATATCCGGGAGCAGCAGCGGCCGGGCGTGGCGGCCGTGGCCGGGCAGCTGGCCGCCGACTTATTCGACCTGGAGTTGCTGGCCCCCGATATCCACGCCGAGCCCCACAACTACACCCGGTTTCTGGTGCTCATGCGCCCCGCAGATGTGGCTCAGGAAACGGGCCCCAACAAAGCGTCCCTGTATTTCGAGGCGCCCCACACCCCCGGCAGTCTGGCCCGGGTGCTCGCGGCGGTAGCGGCCGAGGGCGTGAATTTGTCCAAGCTGCAATCGTGCCCCCAACCGGGCCGCGTCTGGCACTACTACTTCCACGCCGACCTCGAATTCGACGACCCCGCCCAGCTGGCCGCTACGCTGGCCGCGCTGGCCCCCCTCACCGAGGGCCTGCAAGTGCTGGGGGCCTACCGCCGGGGCGCGTCGCCCCACCCCTTGGCTTCCTCCCCGGCGGCAGATAAGGCGTCAGCTCAGATTTATTTGCCGGCGGAGCAATAGAGCGGTTCTGCCCGCTTTTCAGACACTTTCAGCAGCTCCCGTCACCCCATCAGCGCACCCCATCAGCGCACCCCACCATGCAAGTTGCCAGCCGCCTTCAGCACACCCAGGAGTATTATTTCTCGCAGAAGCTGCGCGAAATTGCCGCCCTCAACCAGACCGGCGAGCCGGTCATCAACCTGGGCATCGGCAGCCCCGATTTGCCGCCCCACCCGCGGGTGGTGGCCGCCCTGAGCGCCGCCGCCGCCCGGCCCGACACCCACGCCTACCAGAGCTACCAGGGCGTGCCCGCCCTGCGCCAGGCCATGGCTGGCTGGTACCGGCGCCAGTACGGCGTAACGCTCGATCCGGGCACCGAAATCCTGCCCCTACTGGGGTCTAAGGAAGGCATTATGCACGTGAGCATGACTCTGCTCGAAGCTGGCGACGAGGTGCTGATTCCGAACCCCGGCTACCCCGCCTACCGCGCCGCCGCCCACCTGAGCGGGGCCACGCCCGTGCCCTACGACCTGACGGCCGCCAGCAACTGGCTGCCCGACCTGGAGGCGCTGGCCACCCGGGACCTGCGCCGGGTGAAGCTCATGTGGGTGAACTATCCGCACATGCCCACCGGCACGCCGCCGCCGGCCGGCTTTTTCGAGCGGCTGGTGGCCTTCGCCGCCGCCCACGATATGCTGCTGGTCCACGACAACCCGTACAGCTTCATTCTCAACGAGCAGCCTGCCCAGAGCCTGCTGGCCACGCCCGGGGCGCGGGCGGTGGTGCTGGAGCTGAACTCGCTGAGCAAGTCGCACAACATGGCCGGCTGGCGGGTGGGGCTGCTGGCCGGCCGCGCCGATGTGCTCCAGGAGGTGCTGCGCTTCAAGAGCAACCTCGATTCGGGCATGTTTCTGCCGGTGCAGCTGGCGGCCGTAGAGGCCCTGAACCTCGACGAAAGCTGGTACCAGGAGCTCAACGCTCACTACCGCGCCCGCCGCGAGCTGGTGCTGGAACTGTTAGCGCTGCTGGGCTGCCAGCCCGCGCCCGGGCAAGTGGGCCTGTTTGTGTGGGCCGCCGTGCCGCCCGCCTACGCCGACGGTTATGCTCTGAGCGACGAAATTCTGCGCGACGCCCGCGTATTCCTCACGCCCGGCGGCATTTTCGGCAGCAACGGCAGCGGCTTCATCCGCGTGAGCCTGTGCCAGACGCCGGAAGTGTTACAGCAGGCGTTGCAGCGGGTGCGGGAGGCGCGGGAGTAGTGCGTAAAGGCCCTGTCGTCCTGAGTGGAGCGAAGGACCTTATCATCAATAAACGGTCATGGAACACATTTTTCATTGATGTAGCGTCATAGTTCTGTCGTTTTACCTCACATCCCGGCTCCCTCCCCTCAACAGGAAGGGGAAGTCCGCTGCCCAAGGTTATACACCAACGTGAAGTATACCTTAACAACGATGCTTTCCCACGTAATAAGGTCCTTCGCTCCGCTCAGGATGACCCTATCTTTCCCTTCATTTCCCCATCTCACGTAATGGTTGTTACCATCATCGGCATTGGCCTTATCGGCGGCTCGCTGGCCTTGAGCCTCAAGGAAACCGGGCTGGCCCACCACATCATCGGGGTGGATCAGAGCCCGGAAAATCTGCGGCAGGCGGTGGCGCTGGGCCTGCTTGATGAGCCTAGCTCCGACCTGGCCGAAGCCGTGGGCCGGGCCGACCTGGTGGTGGTGGCGGTGCCGATGGATGCCATGCTCACGGTGCTGCCCCAGGTGCTCGACGCGGCCACCGACCGGCAGGTGGTGTTCGACGTGGGCTCAACCAAGGCCCTGCTGCTGGCCCGGGTGGCCGATCACCCCAACCGCCGTCGCTTCGTGGCCGTGCACCCGATGGCGGGCACCGAATACTCGGGCCCTGAGGCGGCCGTGCCGGGCCTGTTCCGGGGTAAAACGCTGGTCGTGTGCGATGCGCAGGCCAGCGCCCCCGATGCCGTGGCCCGGGTGGAGGCCGTGTTCGGGCGGCTGGCCATGCGGCTGGTGTACATGGATGCCCAGGCCCACGACCTGCACACGGCCTACGTGTCGCACATTTCGCACATCACCTCCTTCGCCCTGGCCCTCACCGTACTGAAAAAGGAGCAGAGCGACCAGCAGATTTTTGCTTTGGCCAGCGGCGGCTTCGAGTCGACGGTGCGCCTGGCCAAAAGCTCGCCCGATATGTGGGTGCCCATCTTCCGCCAGAACCGCGACAACGTGCTCGATGTACTCGATGAGCACCTGCGCCAACTCCGGCACCTGCGCGAGCTGCTGGCTACCGGCGACGACGCGGGGATGTACGAACAGATTCAGCAGGCCAATCTGATCAAGAAGATTTTGAAGTGAGACCGACGTAGGGGCGGGGCTTGCCCCCGTCCGCCGCCTGAAGAGCACGCACGCACGAATGAATGAACGACGACAGCATCACTCTTTCAACGATTTCGTTTTGGCGGCGGGCGGGGGCAAGCCCCGCCCCTACGTCGGTCTTTTAATCCAACCAACCGCAATCTTCAACCAACTACCCCATGAGCCAACCGCAAACCGCTGCCGAAATGGCCGTCAAGAACGATTTCCCCGGTAAGAAACCGCTGATTATTTCCGGGCCCTGCTCGGCCGAAACCGAGGAGCAGCTCATTGAAACCTGCACCCGGCTGGCCGCTACCGGCAAAGTCGATATGCTGCGGGCCGGCATCTGGAAGCCGCGCACCAAGCCGGGCATGTTCGAGGGTATCGGGACTAAGGGGCTGCCCTGGTTGCAGAAGGCCAAGGAGCTGACGGGCCTGCCTACCACCGTGGAAGTGGCCACTCCCAAGCACGTGGAAGACGCGCTGGCGTTTGAAGTGGACGTGCTCTGGATTGGCGCCCGCACCACCGTCAACCCGTTTTCGGTGCAGGCCATTGCCGATGCCCTGCGCGGGACAGACGTGCCGGTGTTCATCAAAAACCCCGTGCACCCCGACCTGGAGCTGTGGCTGGGCGCGGTGGAGCGCCTGGCCAAGGCCGGCGTGCAGAACATCGGCCTGATTCACCGGGGCTTTGCCAGCTACGGCAACACCGAGTACCGCAACGCGCCCATGTGGCATTTGCCCATCGAGATGAAGCGCCGCCTGCCCGGCATGCCGCTGATCTGCGACCCGAGCCACATCTGCGGCAACCGCGCCGGCCTGGCTGCCGTGGCCCAGAAGTCCATCAACCTCGATTTTGACGGGCTGATGCTCGAATCGCACATCGACCCCGACAACGCCTGGAGCGACGCCAAGCAGCAAGTGACGCCCCAGCGCCTGGCCGAGTTGCTCGATGGCCTGGTGTGGCGCCACGAAACCAGCGACCAGCAGGAGTTTCTGACGGTGCTGGCCACGCTGCGCGAGCAAATCAACCAGCTCGACGACGAAATTCTGCACCTGTTGGGCCGCCGCATGCAGGTGGCCGAAAGCATCGGCACCTACAAAAAGGAAAACGACATCACGATTCTGCAAACCAGCCGCTGGAACGAGATTCTGGAGCGCGGCATGCAGAAGGGCGACCAGCTGGGCCTCACCCACGACTTCATTCGCAAGTATTTCGATGCCGTCCACCTCGAATCCATCAACCGCCAGAACCGCGTGATGAGCCGGTAGCGAAGCCAAGCAGGCGCTGCCAGGATGAGCGGCGCGAAGCCCGGGCAGAACCCGAAGAGCAGCGGAGTAAATCTATCTTTCCCGCGTGCCC
Source organism: Hymenobacter rubripertinctus (assembly GCF_003583925.1). Taxonomy (GTDB): domain Bacteria; phylum Bacteroidota; class Bacteroidia; order Cytophagales; family Hymenobacteraceae; genus Hymenobacter; species Hymenobacter rubripertinctus. The sequence continues at coordinate 274,601 of NZ_QYCN01000004.1, forward strand.
AAGCCCGGATAAGTCTGAAGCCCCTGGCGTACTCCCGTCGGGGGCTTTGGATTTGGGCCGGATTCTGATGCGCAGAAAAGCCGAAGCTGCGGCGCGGTCCTGCGGGTGGCCCGGCTTTATTTCCCTGACAGCGCTACTCCGTTTTTTGCGGAGTAGCAGTCTTTTTCACGCTGGATGGGGTGGGTTCGCTCGTTTTTGGGATCAGGGGCTTTTTGGCGGCGGGCTTCTTCGGAGCGGTAGTGGTGGAAGTTTCGGCCGGTTTTTTAGCCGCTGCCGGCGTTTTCGCAGCAACGGGCTTTATTGGTCCGGGCTTTACTGTTGCGGGTTTTACTGTTGCGGGTTTTGCGGGAGTAGCAGCCGGTTTTTCGGGCACTTCGGCCACCGCTTCCTCGGTGGGCGGGGCCGCTTGCGGAGTGCTCAGCTGCTGAATCCGCTCCTCAATTTCCTTCATCAGGAAACCCGCGTCTTCTTTATGATGAGCATCGGGAAAAAGGAACTGAGCACTGCGGGCGTGGTAGCGGGCTTTTTCCAGGTCGCGGAGCTCCAGCAGCACAAAGGCCAGGTTGAGGTGAACGGTGGGGTTGTTGGGGCGCAGCTCCAGGGAGCGTTCAAAGGGGCCGAGGCTTTCCGGAAACCGGCCCAGGCGCTGGTAGGCGTAGCCCAGGGCAAAGTAGGAAACGTAGTCGCCCTGGCCGTGGGCGTGGGCCTCCTGGTAGGCCGCGATGGTGCGCCGGAACACCTCGTCCTCGCCCAGGCGCTGCTCGGCGCAGTCGCACTGCTGCACGGCGTAGAAATAGTCGCCCAGGGCACGGGCCAGGCGGTAATTGTCGGGATACTGCCGGTAGAGGCGTTCCAGCACCCGGCGCACCGCGAAATTGTGGCGCACCGTATCCTGACTCAGCACCCGCAGGCTGTCGGGGGCCGGGTCGGTGAGCCGGAGGTTGCGGAAGGCGAAACGGGTGAGGCCCTCAGTGGCAGTGTAGTAGGTCAGGGCCAGATTGGCTTTCTGCAACACCACAGCCGGTACGGTATTGGCCGAATCGAGCTCCTGGAGCAGCTGCCAGGCACTTTCGTAGCGGCGGTCCAGCTCCAGCTGCCGGGCCTGGCGCAGGGCCCGGGTCTGGGTGGCCAAGGCAGCGGTGCGGGCGTTGGCGGCGGCCGTGGCCGCCGCCTTCAGGGCCAGCGAATCGGGGGCCGGAGCCGTTGGCCGACTCGTTGCGGCCTGGGCACAGGCGGGCCGGCGGGCCAGCAGGCTGCCCGAGAGCAGCAGAAAAAGCAGCAGCAGCAGCGAACGATTCATGGAAGGCAAAGATGCGGGAATTTGGCTGGGTGGGCCAGCGGGGGACGGCTCCCGCAAAGTCTGAAGCGGGAGCCGATTGGGTTGGCGGGGCGCGCGAAAAACGCGAAGTATGCGGGGCGGCGGCGGCCGGGGCAACTCCGGCGGCCGGGCGCAGTACAATTCCCACCAAAATCTGCTTTTCTTGCGCTTATGCTTTTCTACACGGTCATGAAGCCCCTGGTGCAGGTGGCGCTACGCGTTTTCTTTCGCCAGCTCGAAGTCCGCCACCGCGAGCGGCTCCAGGGGCCGGGGCCACTGCTCATTGCCAGCAACCACCCCAACACGCTCATGGACCCGCTGGTGGCCGCCGTGAACCGCCGCCAGCCCATCGCCTTCCTGGCCAAAAGCACGTTTTTTCAGAACCCGATTCTACGGGCCATCATGGAATCGGGCAACTCCATTCCCATCTACCGCCGCCAGGACCTGGCCACCGGGGCCGAAACCCTCTCGCCCGCCCAGCTCGAAGCCCAGAACGAAAAGGCCTTCGGGCGCTGCTACGACTACTTCGATAAAGGCGGCACCATCATGATTTTTCCGGAGGGCACCAGCGTGTCGGAGCGGCGGCTGCGGCCCCTCAAAACCGGGGCTGCCCGCATTGCCCTCGGGGCCGAAGCCCGCCGCGACTTCCAGCTCAATCTGCACATCCTGCCCATGGGCATCAACTACTTCGACCCGCAACGGTTTCGGTCCGATGTGTTCGTGAACTTGGCCGAGCCCATCCGGGTGGCCGACTACGCCGACCAGTACCGCCAGGACCCCGAAGCCGCCGCCGAGGCCCTGACCGGGGAAATCCGCCGCCGCCTGGAGCAGCGCCTCGTCATCACCCGCACCGATGAGGAGGACGAGCTGGTGACGCAGGTGGAGCGCACGTTCGGCCAGCACCTGATCCAGGACGATGAGGAAACGCTCTACGACAACTTCCAGCTCAGCCGCACCCTGCTGCGGGCCGTGCGCTACTTCGAGCACCACGATGCCCCCCGCGTGACGCAGGTGCAGCAAAAGCTCCACGACTACCACCAGCGCCTGGCCGCCCTGGGCCTCACCGATGATGCCCTGGAAGCCCGCGGCCCCGCCAGCACCCGCCCGCGCCGCGCCCTGGAGGCGGCCGTGCGGCTCACGCTCGGCACCCCGCTTTACCTCTACGGCCTGCTCAACAACTACCTGCCCTACCGCATTCCGTCCCTGGTAGCCCGCCGGGCCACCAAGGACGTGGAATTTGTGGCGCCTATTATGCTGGTCGTGGGTATGCTCACCTTCAGCCTGTTCTACCTGGGCCAAACGGCCCTGGTGCACCACGTCACTCAAAGCTGGGCCTGGACGCTGCTGTATCTGCTGAGCTTGCCGCTATCGGGGTTTTACGCGCTCAGCTACGCCAGCAACCTCACCGAGCGGCGGCGGCGGCTGCGGGCTCTGCGCTTGTTCAGCCGCCAGCGCCCCATGATGGAAGAGCTGCTGCGCCAGCGCGCCGCCCTGCTGCGGCTGCTGCGCGAGGCCCGGCTAGTGTATGAGGAGCGAAGTGCGCGGTAGGGCACGGCGCAAACAACCGACGCTGAAGTGACCGGCGTAGACTACGCCGCGCTACCGGGGCCGCTGGCGCGGCGCAAGCGGCCCCGGTAGCGGCCGGTTGTTACAGATCCAGCTTCAAACCCAGCGTCAGCACGGCAATATCTGCCAGTGAGAGGGCCCGGCGGTTCTGGGCGTAGCTCAGCAGGTACAGGTCGTTGGTGCCCAGCTCGTAGTAGCCCGAAAGGTTGCGGCGGTGGCCGGTGGCCCGGGCCGGCAGTGCGTAGCTCACCTGGCTGCCCACCAGCGGGCCGGTACGCACCCGGTTCGAAAACCAGTAATAATCGTCGGAATACTGGCCGGGCTGGCCGGGGTTGCGCAGGCCGCTGGTGAAGCTGATGTAGCCCCCCACCGATAATGGCTTCACCCATACTTTCGGGCTCAGAGGCAGCGTCCAGGGCGAATACCGGATTTTTAACGAGAGAATGGTTAGAGCTTTGTCGGTGTATTTCTGGGGCACGTAGCCCACCAGCACGTCCGCGTCCAGGCGGTCGCGCAGGCTGTAGCCGGCTCCGGCAGTAATCATGCCCAGGCCGCCGCCGGTTTGCAGCACCAGATGGCGGGGCTGGTACCAGCGCGGCCGGGCCGGGGGGCGGGGGACTTCGGAAGCCGCGGCGGCCAGCGAATCGGGCGCGGCCGCACGGGCGGCCAGCGTGAGCGGGGCGGCCAGTAAAAGGGCGCAGAGCAGGGGCTTCAGCATTAGAAATTCACTTGTTTAAGCCGAAATTCCTTGTCGCCCCACACGGTTACCACCACGTAGCGCCGCTTCTGAAAGGAGTAAGAGTTAACGTAGGTCACGCCGTCGTTGAAGGGCTGGTTGATGCCGTAGTCGTGGCGGTGGCCGTTCATCTCAAACACCAAGCGCGGGTCTTCGCGCAGGGCCTGGGCGTAGGCGTCGCGCACGGCCGGGTCGAAGTCCTCGTCCTGGGGCGGCACGTGCGACAGGATAACGTGGCGGCGGGTATCGGTGGCGCGGAGCTGCTGGTTCACCCAGGGCATGTCCGGAATCCGGCCGTTGAAGTTATACTCGCGGCCGTTGGTGTCGGTCATGATGAACTTCGTATCGCCGTAAACGAACGAGTAATTCAGGGGGCCGAAAATTTCCTGGTACGCGTCGCGGCCGTTGGCTACGTGGTCGTGGTTGCCGATGACGGTGAGGTAAGGCACGCGCAGCTTGCCCAGCTGGTCGTCCACCCAGCGCATCTCGCGGCCCAGGCCGAAGTCGGAAATATCGCCCGACACAACCAGGAACTGAATGCCGGGCTGCTGATTAACGCTCTGAACGAGGTCTTGAACGTCGTCGTAGAAGCGTTGCGAGTCGCCGGTGAAAACGAAGCGCAGGGTGTCGGAGGCGGGCAGGGGCGTGGCCGCCAGCCGGGCCATATTCTGGGCGGTCAGGTCGCGCTGCTCTTGGGGGGCGCGGTGGTCATTGGGACTGAATTCCAGCATTTCGCAGGCGCTCAGCAGCAGGGCGGCCGCCACGGGCAGCACCGCCCGGGCAGGTAGGGTTCGGAAAAAGGGCAACATACTTTTGGCAAGGGCACACTACAACGGTCCCGCCGGCGGGCAGGGACCAGGCCTGTATACCGGCTAGCTGGTCGGAAGTTTGCCTCCGAAACCGGCTGCCGGCCTTCCGGAAGGCGTTCTAAGCGCCCGGGTTTCCGCTGTCGTACTGCCAGGCGGCTGTTCAGTCGGGAAAACCAATTCTGAAGACAATCTGGATAAACCTTGAGTTTCCACCATAAAAAGTGTTCGTCCCCTGCTTGCCTGGCCGGCTCCGGGAACCGGATGTCCTGCGGGCAGCGGCGGAATAGGTAGGTTATTTTTTCCGGCGAAAAAAATAACCTACCTATTCCGCGTTAAGCCGACGAAGGGCCTCACGGCGCACGGTTGTCAGCTGCTGGGGTGTTGGGGTACGCGCCCGATGACCATGCGGCCCTTGCTCCCTGCCTGGGCGGGCAAATCGGCCAGCAGGACTGGCCTGGGTCAGGGCCCGAGTGAATGCCGGGGCGATACGAAAAAGCTGAACGGAGCGCGTTAGAGGGTACTTCGGCAGGGGCAACCGCGCTGGCAGAAAATACTTCCGCTCCCGCCGACATCACCAGACAATTAAAGCTGTTTCTTGCCAAACTTTTTGGCTTTGTGCCGCATTTCTTAGCTTTCCTCTCTCCTCTAAATCGGTTGCCCGGCATGGCCAAAGTTAAAACGCTGTATTTCTGCCAGAACTGCGGTGCGCAGTCGGCCAAGTGGATCGGGCGCTGCCCCAGCTGCGGCGAGTGGAACACCTACGTGGAGGAAGTGGTGGAAAAAACCGACCCCAATACGGCCGCCAACGCCTGGAAAGCCTCCTCCACGGTGGGCACTACCAAAGCCGCCAAGCCCAAGGCCCTGGGCGAAATTCTGTTCGAGGAAGAATCCCGCCTCAACACCCACGACGACGAACTGAACCGGGTGCTGGGCGGCGGGCTGGTGCCAGGCTCCCTGGTGCTGATCGGGGGCGAGCCGGGCATTGGCAAAAGCACACTCATGCTCCAGATTGCCATGCAGCTCAGCGGGTTGCGCATTCTCTACGTGAGTGGCGAGGAGAGCGAGCAGCAGATCAAGATGCGGGCCGAGCGCCTGGGCCGCCAGCATGAGGGCCTCTACATCCTCACCGAAACCAACACCCAGAACATCTTCCGCCAGATCGACCAGCTCCAGCCCAACGTGGTCGTGGTCGATTCCATCCAGACCCTGCACAGCACCCTGGTCGAGTCGGGGGCGGGCTCCGTGAGCCAGGTGCGCGAGTGCACCACCGAGCTGCTCAAGTACGCCAAGGAAACCGGCGTGCCGGTGCTGCTCATCGGCCACATCACCAAGGACGGCTCCATTGCCGGCCCCAAAATTCTGGAACACATGGTCGACACAGTGCTCCAGTTCGAGGGCGACCGGCACCTGACCTACCGCATCCTGCGCACCATCAAAAACCGCTTCGGCTCTACTTCTGAGCTGGGCATTTACGAAATGCAGGGCGCGGGTCTGCGCCAGGTGAGTAACCCCAGCGAAATTCTGCTGAGCCAGCGCACCGAAATCCTGAGCGGGCTGGCCATCGGGGCCACGCTGGAAGGTAACCGGCCCCTGCTGGTGGAAGTGCAGGCCCTCGTGACGCCGGCCACCTACGGCACGCCCCAGCGCTCGGCCACCGGCTTCGACGGCAAGCGGCTCCAGATGCTGCTGGCCGTACTCGAGAAGCGCAGCGGCCTGCGCCTGGGCCAGCACGACGTGTTTCTCAACATTGCCGGCGGCCTGCGCCTGGAAGACCCCGCCTTGGACTTAGCGGTGTGCGCGGCCGTAGTCAGCTCCCTCAACGACATCCCTATCCGGGGCGAAATCTGCCTGGCGGCGGAAGTCGGGCTGAGCGGGGAAATCCGGGCCGTGAGCCGGCTGGACCAGCGGTTGAGCGAGGCGGAAAAGCTGGGCTTTGCGGAAATGTACATTTCGCAGTTCAACGCCAAGGGCCTTGACTTAGCCCGCTACGGCATCCGGGTGCATCCGGCAGGCCGGCTCGATGAGGTGCTGACGGGCTTATTTGGCTAGACAAAGCCGGTGGCCGGTGGTACGCACCGGCCACCCGTCCGCGTCGGCTCAATTGGTAAAGTTTAATTTTTTGCCACCGTTGTACCGAAAAAATACTGGAAGTGTTCAAAACTTTGGCCTTGCTGGAGTTGCCTCCTAAAAGTGGGTTGCCGGATTGGGCATTCTATAGGATTCCAACGTATCTTCGGACAAGGAATTGACTTTTACCGCGAAACCTCCCGCGTGTAAAACAAGGCTCTCCAACGTACGGGAGGGCACTTTTTAGACATTGCTACTGCTCCTTTCAATGGCCCATAGATCTACATTCGTTACTGCCCTGATGTGGGCCGGGCTGCTGGTTGCCCCCTTGGTGGGGTGGGCCCAGGGCACGGTAGTGCTCACGGGCAAGGTAACCGGCCGCCTGTCCAACGACACCGTAGCCGTTTCAGTGCGGGAAAACCCCCTGGATGCCCGCGAGCAGATAACCTACGCCCGCCTCGATAGTAAGGGCGAGTTTCGGATGGCTCTCTCCGTGAGCGGACCCACCCGGGCCGAGCTGGTGTATGGCGACGATGTGACGGATATGTTCCTGGAACCCGGCAACCAGCTGGAGCTGCGCTTCAAGGATTCCGACCTGGCCGGCTCCATCCGCTACAAGGGCCGCGGGGCCGAGGCCAATAGCTTCCTGGCCGAACTGGGGGATAAATTTGTGGAAAACGATGGGTTTCAGGTCCTGCCCGATAACATCATGTTCTACGAGGCCCCCTTCCTGTCCTTCCTCGACTACCGCCGCAAGGAGGAGCAGAAGTTTATGGAAAGCGGCACGGAGGGGCTCAGCAAAGCCTTCCGGGACTTTGTACAGGCAGAAATCGTCTATAGCTACGCCAACGACCGGCTGACCTTCCAGGATTTGCGCGAGCAGGTCGTAGCTACCGAGGGCCGCCTGAAAATGTCGCCCACCTACTACGACTTCCTCAACGACAAGGCCCTGACCGAGAACCCCTCGGCTATCCGCAGCGGGATGTACCAGGAGTTTCTGCTCAACTACATCCACCACCTGGCCACCAGCAGCGGCAAGCAGCGCACCGACCCCGATTTTTACCAGGTGTGCTACGATTTAGCCAAAACCAACCTTAGCGGAGCCATTCAGCCCATTATTATGGGGCGGGTGCTGAAAGAGTCGTTCCGGTTCGGGCACATCAAGCAGTCGGCCGCCATGCTGGAGAATTTCCGCTCCGTAGATGATCAGAACCAGTATTATCCGGTTCTAAAGCAGGATTTTGAAACCCACAAAGCGTTTGCTATCGGCTCGCCGGCTCCCGATTTCCGGCTCGTTTCCTCCACCGGCGACACCGTGAGCCTCCGGCAATTCGCCGGTAAGTTGGTTTACCTTAACTTCTGGCGCACCACCAGCGGCCTGGCCCTGCGCGACCTGCCCTACGCGGCCGACCTGGCCAAGAAATTTGAAGGAAAGAACATTGTCTTCCTCAATATTGCCCTTGATGAAAACGACGGGGCCTGGCGGCAGCTGGTTATCAGCAAGAAGCTGCCGGGCGTGCATGTGCGCTCCTCCGGCGGGTTGCGCTCGGCCGTAGCTCACGCCTATGCCGTGCAGGATGTGCCCAGCTATTTCCTGCTGGCCGAGGACGGCACCTTCCTCAACACCCGCCCCAAACGCCTGAGCAGCCGCGCCGCCGTGGATGAAATCAAGGAGTCGTTCGGCAAAGCCAACACCTACAGCAGCACGCTGCCAGTGAAGAAGTGAAGAGTTGAGAGGGAAGGAATGCAGGAATTCGCAGAACTGTCATTCCGGACGAGGCGGGGAGTCGGGCTGGATTCGTTGGACCTAATCGTTCAACGGTTTGTCCTGGATTTCCCGCTTCGCCCGGAATGACAGTTCTGCTTTCCCCGCCCTCCCAACTCTTTTCTCCTGCTTCTGGCTTCCAGCTCCTGACTCCTGCTTATCTTTCCCCATGTTCTTCCGTCGTCCTGCGCCCGCCGCCGAGCTGTCCGACGCGGAACTGCTCCGCCGCTACCACGCCCGGGGCGACGTGCACGATCTGGGTACGCTTTATGAGCGGCACATGCCCCTGGTGCTGGCCGTGAGCCGCCGCTACCTGCGCGACGAAGCCGACGCCCAGGACGCCGTGATGCAGGTATTTGAGCAGTTGGTGGACAAGCTGCGCCGGCACGAGGTGGAAAATTTTCCGCCCTGGCTCCAGGTGACGGCCCGCAACCACTGCCTGATGGTGCTGCGCGCCCGGCAACGGGCGGGGCCGGCAGCGGGTGGGGCCTTGGTGGTGCACTTTCCCGACGCCGCCGGTATGGAATCGGCCGCCGCCCGGCATCAGGCAGACGACGACCCCGCCGAAGCTGAGCAGCACGAACACCAGTTGCAGCAGCTGGAGCGCAGCCTCGCCGAATTGCCCCCCGGTCAGCGCCAGTGCCTGGAGCTGTTCTACCTCGAAAAGAAAAGTTACCGCGAAGTGGCCGCCCTCACTGGCCTCGACCTGAACGCGGTGAAAAGCCACCTTCAGAACGGCAAGCGCACCCTGCGCCGCCAGCTTCAGCCCGCCCCACCTCATGCTTCGCCCTGATTCCGCCTCTGCGCCTACGCCCGCCCGGCACCTGCCGCCGGAGCTGCTGCGCCGGTACGTGGCCGGGGAGCTGCCGCCAGCCGAGCAACACGCTGTGGAAGCCCACACCCTAGTGTGTGACCAGTGCGCCGACGTGCTGGAGGGCCTGGAAATACAGCCCGCCGCCGTGCAGCAGGCCAGCCTGAGCGAGCTGCGCCACCGCCTCCATGCCCGGGTAGCCGAGCTGGCCGCCGAAACTGCCCCCGCGCCGGCGGCCCTACCGATGTGGAACTGGCGGCCCCTGGCCGCCGCTGCCGTGTTGTTGCTCTCATTGGGCGTGGTGGCCTGGCTGCTATTGCGGGGTAGCCCAAAAACCCCAGAAACAGCTTCCCGCCCGGCTTATTCCCTTCCAGCCGCGCCGGTGCCCGATGGAACCGGGGCGACGGCCGCCGCGCCGCAATTGGATATGGCGGTTGTAACGCCAGCGGCCGAGCCAGTGGTACCGCCGGCCGCTTTGCCGCCCCGGCCACCCCGCGTCCGGGGGCTGGCTAGGCCTCAGCGGGAAGTGGCCCGGGCAATAGGAACGCAGGAGCCGCCCCTGGAAAGTGCTGCGGCTGACAGGATGATGGGGGAGGGGCAGGCCGCTGATCTGGCACTGGGAGAGCCCCGGGAGCTGCCCACGCAGGAAGCTGCCGGAACCGTGGACCAGGCCCGTAACGTGGCCGCCGAGGCTCCGAAGGCAAAGGCTAAAATGGCCCGGGCCGCCGTAGCCAGTGCGCCCGTGACCGGGGCTGCCTCTGCGGAAGCTACGCGCACGGTGCAGGGCCGCGTGACCGATACGGCGGGCCAGCCCGTGCCGGGTGCTACGGTGCTGGTGCCCGGTACCAGCACCGGCACCAGCACCGCTGCCGATGGCTCCTTCGCGCTTACCGTGCCCGCCGCCACGCTCCGGCTGAGCGTCAGCTCCATCGGCTACACCTCCCAGACCCGCGCCCTGCGCTCTACCGACTCCGTGCTGGCCCTGGCAATGGTGCCCGACGCGAAGCAGCTGAGCGAGGTAGTGGTGCGGCGCGAGGCTCCGCCCATGCTGCCCAGCATTGGGGCCATGCCGGCCGGCGGCTTCCCGGCCCTCCGCCAATACCTGCGCGACAGTCTCGACTACCCGGAAAAAGCCCTCAACGACCACCAGGAAGGAACGGTGCGCGTTCAGTTCGTGGTGGATACCGATGGCCGCCTGCGGGACTTTAAGGTTGTCAGCCGGCTTTCGCCCGAGTGCGATGCGGAAGCGTTGCGGCTGCTCAAAGCAGGTCCCACCTGGTTTCCGGCCGTGCAGAACAACCGCCGTACGGCTCGCAAAGTCGAAATCAACGTGCCGTTTTCCTTGGAGAAAAGGTGAGAAGACACGGGTCGTGCTAAAGAAGCTGTTCAGAAAGTATTCGGAATCAATCGGAATGTCATGCCTGATCTGGCATTGTGTTGACTTTGCCAACAGCTTCCAAAGAAGCGGAGTCGTTGATCATCAGCTAATTACTGATAATCAACGACTCCGCTTCTTTGGCTCAAGGAATCTACCCGCTGTAGCCGCCGCCGCTTTCAGGAGCGGTGGCACTGCCACCGGCCTTATCAGGCGTGGGCAGTTCAGGTTCGGTTTTCACCGCTACGCCGCTGTAATCCGGCGTGCCGTTGCCCTCGGTCGGAACGGGCGTGCCCTCGGCGGTTGGGCTTTTGCTTTTATCAGGCGCGGGAGCCTCTTTATTTTCTTCGTGGGGCGGCGTAATGGCAGCCTCCTGGGCCGTGGTGGGCTTGGTGGGCGAAGTGGAAAGAGCGTCGGACTCGTCTTCGAAGGTCTTTTTCATGGGATGGGAAGTTGGGGTTGAAAACCAACCGCCCGAATACGCCGCACAACTGCTCGGGGTACTCGGGCGACTGTTGAACAGGCAGCTTACTTAGCCGATAGACTTACCGGAGCGCTCTACAGCAAAGCTGATTTTGGCCGTAATACGGTACTCGGTAATCTTGTTGTCGCGCACGCGGCAACTCTGGTCCTTGATATAAATGGAGCTGATACCCTTGATGGTGGCACCGGCTTCGTTGAGGGCATTCTGCATGGCGTCTTCGAAGCTTTTTTCGGACGAGGCCAGCACTTCAATCACTTTTTTGATAGAACTCATAAGGCAGGAAAAGTAGAAGGATGGAAAATCAGTTGAGCTCAGGTGTACGCAGGTTGGGCCGCAAGGGTCGCGGAAGGCCCATAAAATGAGCAATCGGGCGGGCCGGGCGGGCTTTTGCCGCAACCGGTAAGCCGGCTGCCGCGTCGTTATGTACTTTTGCCCAACCTTCGATTCGTCTTCTACTTACTTCCTACCCTCTACCCGCATGACGCAGTTTCGCACTGAGAAAGACACGATGGGCACCGTACAGGTGCCGGCCGACGCCTATTACGGCGCCCAGACCCAACGCAGCATCGACAACTTCCAGATTGCCCAGGACATCAACCGGATGCCCCAGGAAATCATCCGCGCCTTCGCCTACCTCAAGAAAGCCGCTGCCCTCACCAACCGCGACGCCGGCGTGCTGGAGGCTGATAAAGCCGCGCTGATTGGCCGCGTGGCCGATGAAATTCTGGAAGGCAAGCTCGACGACCAGTTTCCGCTGGTGGTGTGGCAGACCGGCTCGGGCACCCAGAGCAACATGAACGTGAACGAGGTAATTGCCTACCGCGGCCACGTGTTGCAGGGCGGTAGCCTCCAGGACGAGAAGAAGGTGCTGGCCCCCAACGACGACGTGAACAAGAGCCAGAGCTCCAACGACACGTTCCCGACGGCCATGCACATTGCGGCCTACAAAATTCTGGTCGAAAACACCATCCCCGGCCTCGAAAAGCTCCGCGACACGCTCCGCAGCAAGAGCGACCAGTTCATGCACGTCGTCAAAATCGGGCGCACCCACCTCATGGACGCCACCCCGCTCACGGTGGGCCAGGAGTTTTCGGGCTACGTGTCGCAGCTCGACCACGGCCTGCGCGCCATCCGCAACACGCTGGCTCACCTGAGCGAGCTGGCCCTGGGCGGCACGGCCGTGGGCACGGGCATCAACACACCCAAGGGCTACTCCGAGAACGTAGCCAAGCATATTGCCGACCTCACCGGCCTGCCCTTCATTACGGCCGAAAATAAGTTTGAGGCCCTGGCCGCCCACGACGCCATTGTGGAAGCCCACGGCGCGCTGAAAACCGTGGCGGCTTCGCTGATGAAAATCGGCAACGATATCCGCCTGCTGGCTTCGGGTCCGCGCGCCGGCATCGGCGAGCTGCACATCCCCGACAACGAGCCCGGCTCCAGCATTATGCCCGGCAAGGTGAACCCCACCCAGTGCGAGGCCCTGACGATGGTAGCCGCCCAGGTGATGGGCAACGACGTGGCCATCAATATTGGCGGCATGAGCGGGCACTTCGAGCTGAACGTGTTCAAGCCCGTCATGATTTACAACTTCCTGCACTCGGCCCGCCTGATTGGCGACGTGTGCGTGAGCTTCAACGACAAGTGTGCCGTGGGCATCGAGCCCCTGGAAGCCAACATCAAGAAGCACGTAGACAGCAGCCTGATGCTGGTAACGGCCCTCAACCCCCACATCGGCTACTACAAGGCCGCCGAAATTGCCCAGACGGCCCACAAAAACGGCTCAACCCTCAAGGAAACCGCCCTCCAGTTGGGCTACCTCACCGAGGCACAGTTCGATGAGTGGCTCCGGCCCGAAGACATGGTGGGCGAAATCAAGAAGTAAGCGCACAAGCATTCCGCTGCCAGCGGGGCGGCTGCGGCTAACCAGCCGTATCCGCCCCGCTTTGCTTTGGGCGGTAGTCAGGGGTGACTTCTCGGTGCTTCCCGCATTAAGGGGCAAAGCCCGATGCTATGACCACTAGCTGGAAAACCCTGGGCAAGCTGGCCGGGGTCGTGCTGGGCCTGTACGTGGCCGGTAAGCTGCTCCTTGTCTTTATTGTGCTGGCATTCGTGCTGGTTTTCTGCACGCCCGGGTGGAAAAACGACCAGCAGGTATATCTGCGCAACTACACGGGCCAGCCGATGCAGGTGGAACTAACGGTGCCCCGCTCGGCCGTGACCGTAGACACCGTATGGTGGGGGCTGGCTGAATCCGGCTCGGCCATTGGCCGGGCCATTGTGGTGAAGCAGCTGGTTATTCGGGGCCGCCCTTATCCGCTAAAAACCCCACTGCTGCTACCCGGCACTGCCGATACACTGCTGGTCGAGGAAGCTCCCGGTATTGTAAAGCTGCTGGGCTATACGTACTTCAATCCCTGGGCCGACCTGCCCCTGTGGACGGAGCGGATGAGCCAGCCCATTCCTGCTTTTGGTCGGGGCGGCAGTATAATGGCAGTGCGTACCCCCGCCGACTCGTTGCGGCTGCAACTGCTCCTCGCACCGGATAGCACGTTCTGGGTGGCCACACTGGGGGCCGGGCTGCGCCACAGTGACCCTGACGAGAGCTGGGTAACGCAGGACTTTCTCAAACCAGTAGTGAGCTGGCGTGACCACACCGGCCGCCAACACCGGGAGCCATTTCCTGCCGGTGAGTGGCTGTTGAAAATGGAAAGCGTACAACGCCAGCGCGGCAACGTTGACTTTCATCTTGCCCACTACGTGGATTATAAGTGAGGAAAACGGTGAGGCGGCTGACACGCCACGTGAGTTTAGCATTCGGCAAGCCGTAAGTGGCGAAGAAACCGGTTTCTCTTTTTTACCGGCATCTTTACGGCCCACTCCCCCAACTCCCTTGCCCGCATGGACTTCGCTCAGGATATTCTGCTTGAAAACAACTGCGTCCGGCTGCGGCCGCTACAAACCACCGACTTTGAAGCCCTGCGTGCCGTAGCCGCTGCGCCGGACCTGTGGGCCTACACCCTCACCCGCGCCGACGACCCCATCAGCTTGGCCGCTTACCTGGCTGAGGCCGTGCAGGGCCGCCAGCAGCAGCGCCGCTATCCGTTCCTGCTTATCGACAAGGAAACGGGCCGGCCGGCCGGTAGCACCAGCTACTACAACCTCGATGTGGCCGATGCCCGCCTCAGTATCGGGTACACCTGGGTGGGAGAGGAGTTCCAGCGCAGCGGCCTGAACCGGGCCGCCAAGCACGCCTTGCTGCGCCATGCTTTCGATGTGCTGGGCTGCGAGCGGGTGGAGCTGGAAACCGACGCGCGTAACCACAAGTCGCAGAACGCGATGCGCCGCATGGGAGCTACCCAGGAAGGCACCCTGCGCAGCCACCGCCTCACGCAGGGTGGTATCCGGCGCGACACCATTATCTTCAGCATCCTGCGCCCCGAGTGGGAGCAGCTGCGCCACACCGTTTTCCAGCAGTTTGATGCCCGTGGCTGAGTCCGGCCCACCCACCCCGCGCCGGTTTCCGGCCCTGTTGCGGCAGCGGGCCGCCAGTTTCGGCCACGCCCTGCGGGGGGTGGGAGCAGCCTTGCGCACCGAGGTGCACCTCTGGTTTCACGCGGCGGCTACGGTGGCAGTGGTGGCGCTGGGCCTGTACTGCGGGCTGGCGCGGTGGGAGTGGGTGGCGGTGGTGCTGAGCGTGGGAGCCGTGTGGTGCGCCGAGCTGGTGAATACCGCCGTGGAGGCCGTCGTCGACCTCGTTTCGCCCCAGTACCACCCGCTGGCCGGCCGGGCCAAAGACGTGGCCGCCGGGGCCGTGCTGGTGATGGCCCTGGCGGCGGCGGTGGTGGGCGTGGTGGTGTTCGGGCCGCGGCTATGGGGCCAGTGAACGAAGCGGCCTATTCGTCAACGAAGTAGGGCTGGGCTGCGTACCGGAGGTTTATGTGCATCTTTGTTGCCCCGGTGGTTACGGTAGGCGCACACCACTGCTAACGCCCTGCTCCGTATGCGACTCCCTTTGTTTTTCGCGGCTCCCCTGGTGGGACTGCTACTCAACGCCACTGCCTGCCAGCGCGGTGTGACCGTAAACACGCCCACCGACCCGCCCCAGACGGGCATGGCCGGCGGCGTATCGACACCTGCCCCCACTAGCACCAATACCATCGAACCAACCCCCAACTCAGCGCCTGCCTTCGATAGTGCGAAGCGCCCGGCCTGGCTGGAGACCAAAATCCGCCAGCACTACAAGGCGGAGAAGGCCAACCCGCCCATCCACATCTACAGCTACCAGTACAACGGGGCCACGGTCTATTACGAAACCACGCCCTGCTGCGACCAGTTTACCAACCTCTACAACGCCGAGGGCAAGCTCATCTGCCACCCCGATGGCGGCCTGACCGGCCGCGGCGACGGCAAGTGCCCCGAGTTTGCCGACAACCGGACGGAGGAAAAACTCGTTTGGCAAGACCCGCGATAAGTTTTTTGAGTTAGAAAGTTTGGGAGTTAGAAAGTGAGCCTTGCAGAAAGGCGTTGCTGCTGGCATTGAATAAGGGCAACGTCTTTTCTTTCGTCGCGCTGCAACTCACCAGCCGCCCCGCTTCCCCCCGCGAACTTTCTAACTTTGCAACTTCTCAACTCTCTAATGGAATAATGATTAACACCAACGAAAAGCTGGGAGCCTACAGCGTGTGGGCCAATGCAACCCTGCTCCGGCACCTTGACGGCCTGGTGGCCCAGGGGGCTACCCTCCCCGCTGGTGCCTTGCGCATCTTCAGTCACGTTCTCAATGCCCAGGCCATCTGGCTGGGACGCCTTACCCAAACGCCCAGCCCCGTAAAAGTGTGGCAGGAGCATGATCTGGCCGGTTTGCACCACTGGCACGGGCAAACGTCGGAGCGGTTCTACCAGTATGGCCAGCAGGCCGACGACGCGGAGCTGCACCGCCTCATCACCTACACCAACTCGGTGGGCGAAGGCTACACCAGCCAGGTATCGGACGTGCTGACCCACGTGCCCATGCACGGCAACTACCACCGCGCCCAGGTGGCCAAGGAGTTGCGCGCCGCCGGCCTGGAGCCCATCAACACCGACTTTATTACCTACTGCCGCGAGTTGTCGGCCCAGGCTATCCTGGCCGACGTGCCCAGCCTGTAAGCCGCCGGGTTCGCGCGGTCAGCAAAACCCTTTCGGTGGCTTCGGCCAGCCGAAAGGGTTTTTCGTTTGTTAGGGTGTTTCCGGCGGCCGGCTCCGGCCAACGGTGGTTTATTTCTCTGACAACCCGTTTTTCTTATGACGACTCCCATTGCTGCCCAGTCTCCCGTGCTGAGTCCCGAGCGCCTTGCCGGGGCGTATTCCTACGCCGCCTACCGCCAGCTGATTGATGAGCTGATGACGCAGGGCAAGACGACGGGCGAAACCCAATCGGAAGACCTGACGGCCTATGCCCGCCTCAACATCCAGCGCATGGAGCGCCTCGACAAAAAGGCCGAGCTCCTGCCCGAAATGACGGCCGCCCTGGCGGCTCTCACCCAGTCCTACGAGTGGGTCATCATCACGGAAGGCTGGTGCGGCGACGCGGCCCAGATTGTGCCGGTACTCGAAAAAATAGCCCAGGCCAGCCAGGGCCGCATCCGCACCCACTACCTGCTGCGCGATGAAAACCTGGACCTCATGGACCATTACCTCACCAACGGCGGCCGCTCCATTCCCAAGCTGCTCATCCTGCGCGCCGCTACCCTGACGGAAGTTGCCAACTGGGGGCCGCGCCCGGCCCTGGCCCAGGACCTGTTCCTGGAAATGAAAGCCGCCGGTGCCACCCACGAGGAATTCGCCGAACAGCTCCACGGCTGGTACGCCAAAAACAAAACCCAGGCCACCCAGCACGAGCTGCTGGGCGTGGTGGAGCAGATGGCGTAAAGCAAAAAAAGACCAACGGACCCTGACGGCCCGTTGGTCTTTTTTTGCGCCTTAACAGGCCGGGAGCTACCCGAGCCTAGCTGGGCGTAGCAGGGGGAATTATGATAACGACGACCTGCGCCTCCTTAAGCGTCCCGCGCAATACCGGCTTGAGGCCGTACGTGCCATTGCCACGGCTGACAATGTCCCGCTCCACGGAAAAATCAACAGTCAGCAGGTACGTGGTGCCGGCCACCAGGGGCGTATCGTCTAATTTGATTTTCAGGCCCGAAGTAGTTCCGCTGGGCGTGTCCAGCGGTAAAATGGTGCCATCGGCCAGCTTGATGGTACTACCGGTGCCCAGCACCAGGCGCATACTTTCCAAAGTGCCGCTGAAGGCCGGAGTCAGGCTGATCTGGCCGGTGGTGGCGCTCATCAGGTCGTAGTGGCGCACGGCAACGCCGGGCAATACCACTTTGTTGCCCTGGCTGAACTGGCCTTCGGCCTGCTCCAGATCGATGAGCACGGCCCCGATGGCGCTGGACTTGGTCTTGCTGTCGGCCTGCTGACTGACTGCGGCGGGCTGAATTTCCGAAAGCGTATCACTACAGCCGGAAAGTAGAGCAGCTCCCAGAACCAAAGCGGGAAATAAAGGAGTAAGAAGTTTCATGTGCGATAGGAGTAAAAGATGGACAGAGTGGACTACGGGGTGAAATATATAACATTATGAATAGAAATAAAAATAGTTGATGGTATACCAGCCATGACTAACGAGTTGTCGGTGAGGGGAGAGAAGCCCGCTGACGTCCGGTAGCCATGCCCGGACGGTAGCCTTCTGAAGCTGCAAGGCACTAGGAGCAACAGAGAAATCCAGCCACATCCGCTGAGTCCAAATCGGGAATCAGGCTGTTTCATTCCCGAAAAAAAGGTAAAAAAAAGCTCCGGTTAAGAATAACCGGAGCTGGCAATAGGGTTACCGTGCCGGCGGCTACCGCAAACGGTCCATGCTGCGCACCAGCCGCTCGTCGCGGCGGATGAGGCGGCTGGCCAGCAGGTTGAGCAGCAGGGCCAGGGTGGGCAGGTAGAAGCCCGCCTGGAAAACGCCGGGCATTTTGATGTTGAGCATCTGCTCGCCCACGCCGGAGTAGTAAAAGCCCGCCCCGATGGTGCCCACAATCAGCAGGAAGTTGACCATGCCCAGCTTGAGCTGGTTGAAACGGTTGCGGAACTGGAAGATTTCCAGCAGCGCCACGGCCGCTGAGGCCGCCGCCAGGGCCGCAATCGGCCAGCTGCTGACGGGGGGAGCCGGTGGGCCGGCAGCGGGTTTCTCAAAAGCCAGTTGCGTGGCCGTGAGCACTACCGTTTGCTGGCTGGCAGGATCAAACTTGCTCCAGATGGGCAGAAACAGGACGCTCAGCATGGCCAAGGCCAGCAGCAGCAGGAAAACGCTTTGGATTCTTTGTATCATCTTTGTGTTTTGACAGTTCGGCTTACAAAATACGACCCCGCGGGGCCGGCAAAAGTAGCCAACTACGACCGAAAAAACGCACTCTATCTAATGTCTACCGCTTACATCGTGGACGCTGTCCGCACTCCCATCGGAAAATTCGGCGGCGCGCTCAGCAGCGTCCGCCCCGACGATATGGCTGCGCACGTGCTGCGCGAGCTGCTGCGCCGCAACCCTACCCTCGACCCGGCCGCCATTGAAGATGTGGTGCTGGGGGCCGCCAACCAGGCCGGCGAAGACAACCGCAACGTGGCCCGCATGGCCGGTTTGCTGGCCGGATTGCCCGTTACGGTGCCCGGCACCACCGTCAACCGCCTCTGCGCTTCGGGCCTGCAAAGCATCATGGACGCCTCGCGGGCCATCAGGGCCGGCGAGGGCGACGTGTACCTGGCCGGCGGTACCGAAAGCATGACCCGCGCCCCCTTCGTGATGGCAAAATCGGCTACGGCCTTCGACCGCGACTTCACGGCCCACGACACCACCCTGGGTTGGCGCTTTGTCAACCCCAAGCTCTCCAAGCAGCACCACCCCTACGCCATGGGCGAAACGGCCGAGAACGTGGCCCGCCAGTACCAAGTGAGCCGCGAAGACCAGGATGCTTTTGCCTTTGAGTCGCAGCGCAAATACCAGCGGGCCTTCGAGAAGGGCCGCTTCCGCCGCGAAATCGTGCCCGTGTTCATTCCCAAGCCCAAAGGCGCTTCCGCCCTCTTCGACCAGGACGAGCACCCGCGCCTGTCCAGCCTCGAAAAGCTGGCCACCCTGCGCCCCGCCTTCCAGGTCGATGGCAGCGTGACGGCCGGCAACTCGGCCGGTATCAACGACGGGGCCGCCGCCTTGCTGATCGTGAGCGAAACGGCGCTGGAAAAATACAGCCTCACGCCCATGGCCCGGGTAGTGGCCTCGGCCGTGGTGGGCGTCGACCCCGCCTACATGGGCATCGGCCCGATTACGGCCGTGCGCAAGGTGCTGGAGCGCGCCGGCCTGACCATCGACGACATCGACCTGTTCGAGGTCAACGAGGCCTTCGCCGCCCAGGCCCTGGCCTGCCTGCGGGAGTTGCACATCGACCCGGCCAAAGTGAACGTGAACGGGGGCTCCATTGCCATCGGCCACCCGCTGGGGGCCAGCGGAGCCCGCATCACCACCACCCTGCTCCACGAAATGCAGCGCCGCGAAAACGTGCGCTACGGCCTGGCGACCATGTGCGTGGGCGTGGGCCAGGGCGCGGCCGTGATTTACGAGAAGGTGTGAGTGGCCGCAACATCGGCGTAGCTTCCGCTCCGCCGATGTTGCTGACTGCTGAACGAACCCGTCCGGCGACACGCGAGGCGGAAGCTTCGTGCCGCCTCCTGCCCCCCAAGCCCCTGCCCCCATGCCCGAGCCGCTGCTGACCCCGACGCTGGAACTGCCCGTGGCCGGGGCGCGGCTGCGGCCCTGGCGCTTTTCGGATGCCGCTGCCCTGGCCCGCCACGCCAACGACGAGCGGATTGCCCGGAATCTGCGCGACTCCTTCCCCTATCCCTACTCGGCCGCCGACGCGGAATTTTTCCTGTGCCTGGTCGCCGACAGCACCCGCGACCTGTTTCTGGCCCTGGAGGTAGACGGGCAGGCCGTGGGCAGCGTGGGCGTCCATTTCAAAACCGATGTGCGCCGCCGCTCGGCCGAAATCGGGTACTGGCTCGCGCCCGCCTGCTGGGGCCGGGGGCTGGCCACGGCCGCCGTGCAATCGGTATCGGCCTACGTGCTGGCCCACTTCGACGTCTGCCGCCTCTATGCTGTGGTATTTGCCACCAACCCCGCCTCGGCCCGGGTGCTCGAAAAGGCTGGCTACGAACTCGAAGCCCGCATGCGCCGCAGCATAACGAAGGATGATCAGACGCTGGATTCCCTGCTCTACGCCTTGGTAGTATAAGGTGGCAGCTGGCGGAAGTCTGGCCGGCTTTGCTGCGCCCGGATTTGGTAGGTTATTTTTTTAGCCCAAGAAAATAACCTACCAAAACGCATCGGACAATTCCGGTGGCCCAACGGCGGCGCATGGCACGGTGCCAACGGCTTTGGTAGCCGACCGCGGTCCGCGCCCGCTTGACGCGACAACTCCACAAAAAAGCCAATAGCTACCCGCTAGAGGGCAACAGCCAAACAAACCATGCGTTACTTTCTTCACCTGGCCTACGATGGCTCCGCGTTTCACGGCTGGCAGATTCAGCCCGGCGTGCGCACGGTGCAGCAGGAGCTGGACCGCTGCCTGAGCCAGGTGCTGCGCCAGCCGGTGTACTGCCTGGGCAGCGGCCGCACCGACGCGGGCGTGCACGCCAGCCACCAGGTGGCCCACTTCGATGCCGAGCTGCCCGAGGGCCTCGACGTGCCCACGCTGCTCTACCGCCTCAACCGGGCGCTGCCGGCCGGCATCCGGGGCCAGGTGCTGCACCCCGTCGCGCCCGATGCCCACGCCCGCTACCACGCCAGAATCCGCACTTACGAGTACCACGTGCGCCTGCTGCCCGACCCCTTCGCGGCCAGCTTCAGCCTCTACCTCGACCGCGCCCCCGACGTGGCCGCCATGAATGAGGCTGCTGCGCAGCTGCTGGGCGTGCACGATTTCACCAGCTTTTCCAAAGTGAAAGGCAGCGAGAAGCACTACATCTGCACTTGTTTTGAGGCCGGCTGGCACGAGGAGCCGGGCGGGCTGGTGTTCCGTATCCGGGCCAACCGCTTCGTGCGGGGCATGGTGCGGCTGGTGGTGGGCACGCTGCTGAGCGTGGGCCGGGGCAAAATGAGCCCGGAGCAGTTCGGGCAGGTGTTCCGCAGCCTGAGCCGGGTGCACGCCAGCGGCGCGGCCCTGGCCAATGGCCTGTTCCTGTGCCGCGTGGAGTACCCGCCCGAGCTGGTAGAAGGCGTGGCGCTGCCGGCGGGCCTGCCGTATTTCAGGGGGGAGTAGGGGCGGGGCTTGCCCCCGCCCGCCGCTGGAACGAGGGTTGTTGAACAGCATCGTGGAATTGGCGTGAATGGTGGGAGCAGCTAAGCCTTACTTCTGTATCGTTTAATCCGTCCTGACAATGCCGTTCAACGGCGGGTGGGGACAAGCCCCACCCCTACATCGTTCTTCCGAATCAATCCGGCGGCCGGCTGGTTACCTTTGCAGTCCCTTTAGCAACCCCAAATGGAGCAAGCTTCCCCCGTCACCAAAACCGGCAACGTCTTCGACTGGCAGGTACTGCGCCGGCTCGTGAAATACGTGCGGCCCTACCAGCGCGTCTTTTACTTCCTGATTTTCCTCACCATCGCCACGGCCGCGTTGGGCACCTTGCGGCCTTTCCTGATCCAGCGGATGGTGGACATCACCATTGAGGAGGGTGACTGGGCGGGGCTCAACCGCATGTTTGGCCTGCTGCTGGGGCTGCTGGTGGGCCACGCGCTGGTGAGCTACCTGCAAACCTACTTCGGGGGCTGGCTGGGCCAGTACATCGTGCGCGACATCCGCGTCGACCTCTACCAGCACATCCTCGACCTGCGCCTCAAGTTCTTCGACCGCACGCCCATCGGCCAGCTCGTGACCCGCAACATCTCCGACGTGGAAACGCTGTCCGACGTGTTCAGCGAGGGGCTGGCGGCCATGATTGGCGACATTCTGCAACTGGTGTTCATCGTGAGCTTCATGTTCTACATCGACTGGCGCCTGACGCTGGTGAGCCTCTCGGTGATTCCGCCCTTGCTGGTGAGCACCTACGTGTTCAAGGAGAAGGTCAAGAAGTCGTTTCAGCAGGTACGCACGGCCGTTTCCAACCTCAACTCCTTCGTGCAGGAACACCTGACGGGCATGAACGTGGTCCAGATTTTCAACAACGAGGAGCGCGAGTTCCGCAAGTTTGAGCAGATCAACCAGGAGCACACCCGGGCCAACATCCGCTCGGTGCTCTACTACAGCATCTACTTTCCGGTGGCCGAAGTGCTGGCCGCCGCCGGCGTGGGCCTGCTGGTGTGGTACGCCGCCCAGGGCCAGATCGAGGGCACCATTTCCAAGGGCGCGCTCATCGCCTTCATCATGTACAACGCCCTGTTCTTCCGGCCCATCCGCCAGATTGCCGACCGCTTCAACACCCTGCAACTGGGTTTGGTAAGCACCGAGCGCCTGCTCAAGCTCCTCGACAGCAAGGAGCTCATTGCCGACAACGGCACCTACATCCCGGAGCAGCTGCGCGGCGAGGTGCAGTTCGAGCACGTCTGGTTTGCCTACAACGACGAGGACTGGGTGCTGCGCGACGTGAACTTCGACGTGCAGGCGGGCCAGACCTACGCCTTTGTGGGGGCCACCGGGGCGGGCAAAACCAGCATCATCAACCTGCTCAGCCGCTTCTACGAAATCAATAAAGGCACCATCCGCATCGATGGCCACGATTTGCGCGACTACGACCTGAAAGACCTGCGCCGCCACATCGGGGTGGTGCTCCAGGACGTGTTCCTGTTTGCCGGCACCATCCGCGACAACATCACGCTGGGCAAAACCGACATCACCGACACCCAGATCTGGGAAGCCGCCGATTTGGTGGGGGCCCGCCGCTTCATCGAGCGCCTGCCCGGCGCACTGGATTACGCCGTGATGGAGCGCGGGGCCACGCTCTCGGTGGGCCAGCGCCAGCTCATCAGCTTCGTGCGGGCCATGGTCTACCAGCCGCGCATCATCATTCTGGATGAGGCCACCTCCTCGGTCGATTCCGAGACGGAGGAGCTGATTCAGCAGGCCATCGAGAAGCTCATGCAGGGCCGCACCAGCCTCGTAATTGCCCACCGCCTGAGCACCATCCAGAAAGCCGACCAGATTATCGTCCTCGACAAGGGCGAAATCATGGAGTCGGGCACCCACGAGGAATTGCTGCGCCACCAGGGCTTCTACGCCAACCTCTACCAGATGCAGTACGCTTGATTTTGAGCGGTTAGCTGACAGCTTATAGCGGTTAGCTTTCGTTCTTCGAAATCACTTGTAATTCTGTTTGTTGAACATAAGCTAATAGCTATAAGCTGTCAGCTAACCGCTGAAAAAAACTCCATGAACCGAATTCTCTTACTCCTGGCCTTGCTGCTGATTGTTGGTTTTGCCGTGGCCTACTGGCAGATGGGCGGCTTCAAGGCGGCCACCGTCACGGCGGAAACCACCGCCCGGCCCTACTTCGTGGCCGGCCGCTACTACGCCGGCCCGGCCAACGACGAAGCCTTCGGCGACCTGACCCGCGAGGCCTACACCCTGCGCAAAGCCGGCAAGCTGCGCGGCGACTTCGGTAACATCTTCTACAACAACCCCGAAAGCACCCGCGACTCGGCCCGCGTGTTCGTGGGCGTGCTCGTGGCCGATACCACCTCGCAGCAGCTGCCCGCCGGCTACACGTACCGCACCTTCGCCGCCGGCCAGCCGGTGCTGCATGCCCGCATCAGCGCCAGCTACCTCGTGGCCCCCGATAAGCTCTACGCCGGCATCAAAACCGCCGCCGAAGCGCAGAAGCTAGTGCTTTCCCACGTCTACCTGGAGCACTTCCCCGACCAAGGCGAGCCGGAGGTATTCGCGGTAGTGAAGTAAGCTTTTTAGGAGCGCTCCGCTTTCCCCCGACTGCTATTTCCCCCAAGTGGCCCTTCCGAAGTTTTCGAAAGGGCCACTTTGTAGGGAGTTGCAGTTGGTATGGGGCTAGTTACGCCCCAGGTAAAGCGAGATACCCAGGTTCAGGTCGTTGAGGCCGAAGCCGAAATCAAAGTAGGTGTCCGTGCTTTTCACCTCCCCGGAACCATTCTGGGGCTTATTGGTAAGTCGATTATACGCGGCTCCGCGCAGTGTCAGTTCCAGCCCGATGTTGTTGGTGGGGAAGAACACGATGCCCGGCAGCAACCCCGCGTACAATCCTTCGTTACGGCGCCCGATTCCGCCCGGCAAGGAATTATACCTCACGCCAGGGCGGTAAATATTCTGGTAGCCCCCCTGCACTTGCCCGTACAAGGCTACTTTGTCGCCGACAAACTTGTAATAGCGGCCAAATGCCCCGGCTGATAGCGCGCGTTCTTTGCTCTCCGAGAACACGAGAACCGGGCCGTACTGACCGTTATAGTAGTTGTACCCGTTGGATTTGGTCAGGCCTACACCCGCCGAAATTCCCAATGCCAGGTTATCGGCAATGAAATAGCCCGCACTGGGGTTGAAATTGAATAGCGCCGTCTTCGCTTCAAGCTTCTGATTCCCCGGCAGAAAAGGGGAGTCAATTTCCTGCTTGATCTGATTGTAGCCAACAGAGCCGGTCAACAGTTTGGTCCCGGCTGATAGCTGGGCCTGGGCCGCTCCGCCAATAAGACTCAGCAGCAGGGCTCCTGCAAGGTGATTTTTCATAAAAAGGAAACGGGAAAGGTGAATAAATAGCAATGTGTAATTGCTGAACTCCCAGTCAACGGCTACTTCCCCGCTATAGTATAGCGTTCGGGCATTATCATGATTCGGTGTAGCTGCTGAAGTCAGTAGGCCGGGCCGGGCGGAGGCAGTGCCCGCAAGGAATGCCGCAGGCTCCTGCACGCAAAACAGCCCGCCGAACCGAAGTTCAGCGGGCTGCTCCTTAGAGAGAGTACCAGGGTCGGGGTGGCAGGATTCGAACCTGCGGCCTCCTGCTCCCAAAGCAGGCGCGATACCGGGCTACGCTACACCCCGAAAAAAAGCCTCCGGGTGGGGTTCCCGGAGGCTTCATCTAAAAAATTCTTCGGTCGGAGTGGCAGGATTCGAACCTACGACCTCCAGCACCCCATGCTGGCGCGATACCAGGCTACGCTACACCCCGATGAATTATAGGGCAAATGTACGGTGACCCGGGCGTAATGTGCAAGTATCGGCCGGTTTTTTCTGCGCGGGGCCGCGCCTTTTTACCCCGGCTTCGGGCTAGGCCGTTGTTGATGTGGAAGTTGGCCCGACAACAAAAAAGATGCTTCGGACAATAAGAGTTGGATTGGCGCGTTTCTTGCCAGCCAGTTCGCACTGTTTTTTTGCCTGACTACATCCGGGGTGGGGTGGGTTTTTCGTACCTTTCCTATCCCGTATCGTTCCCTCTTTCCTGATATAAGAACGCGTATGAAAACGTTTACTTTCCTGACTTGCCTCTTCCTGACCCTTTTCTTCGGCGCAACGGCCCAGGCGCAAACCGAGGCAAAATCGTCTCCCGTAGCCCTGATTACGGACAAGATGGCGGACCCCACGCCCAACACCGATGCGTTGAAGGTGCGGATAGAAACCAACCCCGTCACCAAGCGCCTCATTGTGCGCACCGACGCGTCCGGTCCTACCCGGGTGGAAGTCAACGGCACTGATGGTCGCCCCGTCCTGACCCGCGACCTGATTTCGGGCGACGCGGCAGCGGTGCTCGACGTGAGCAACCTGCCGGCCGGAACCTACCTCGTGAAGTGTACGTCCGGGGAGCGCCGCGGCGTGAAACGCCTGTTGCTGGGCCAGTAACGACCGATTCAACTCTTACCGAAAGCCCCGAAACAACAGTTTCGGGGCTTTTTTTGTTTGTAGCAGCCAGGGAGGCGAATAAGGGCGGGAAGGGTGAGGAGCAGGCGGCTGGTAGTCCGGGGTTTGCCGCTTATTTTGGTTCTTCCGCCTTTTCGTCCTTTGACTGGCCCCCGTTTTATGCACAACCTTTCTTACTGGGAACACCACTCATTTCTGGACGGGGCCGATGTGGTCGTTGTGGGCGGCGGGCTGGTGGGCCTCACGGCAGCCATCTACACCCGGCAGCTGCGCCCCACGGCCCGGGTGCTGGTGCTGGAGCGCGACGTACTGCCCAACGGAGCCAGCACCAAAAATGCCGGTTTTGCCTGCTTCGGCAGCATTTCGGAACTGCTGGCCCAGGAGGAGCAGGGCGGTACGGCCGCGCTGCTGGGCGTGGTGCGGAGCCGCTGGGCGGGCCTGGCCCGCCTGCGCGCCCTGCTCGGCGACGAGGCCATCGGTTACCGGCCCGAAGGGGGCTACGAACTGTTTCGACCCGAGGATGAGGCCCTGGCCGCCACCTGCCGGGCCCGGATGGATTACTACAACAACCTGCTGGCCCCCATCATCGGCCGCCCCGACATTTTCCGGGAAGCCACCGACCGGATTCCGGCCCTGGGGCTGGCGGGCGTGCGCACGATGCTGGAAAACACGGCCGAGGGCAGCCTCGATACCGGCCAGATGATGCAGGTGCTGCTGCGGCGGGCCTGGGTGGCGGGCGTCACGGTGCTCCACGGTTGCCCGGTGCAGCGGCTGGAGCCTACGGCCGGCATGGTGCGCGTGCAGCTGGCGGGCACGGTGCTCGAAGCCGGGCAGGTACTGCTGGCCACCAACGCCTTCAGCCGGGAGCTGGTGCCGGAACTCGACGTGGTGCCCGGCCGGGGCCAGGTCCTCGTGACGGCGCCCATCCCGGGCCTGCGCCTGCCCGGCACGTTTCACTACGATAAGGGCTACTACTACTTCCGGCAGGTAGGCGAGCGGGTGCTGCTGGGCGGCGGCCGCAACCTCGATTTCGCCGCCGAAGAAACCACCGAGCCCGGCCTGACCCCGCAGGTGCAGCAGCAGCTGGAACACCTGCTGCACGAGGTAATCATGCCCGGCCGCCGCCCCCGCATCGACTACCGCTGGAGCGGCGTAATGGCCTTCGGGGCGGCGCTGGAACCCATTATCCGGGAAGTGCAGCCGAACTTATTCGTGGCCGTGCGCTGCAACGGCATGGGCGTGGCCCTGGGCGCCGGCAGCGGCTGGCAGGCCGCGGAGTTGATGCGGGGAAGTGAGAAGTGAGAAATCGAACGTCATTCTCACTTCTCATGCCTCCTCGCTCTGCAACTGCCGCTCGTAGAGGGCGCGGTAGAGGCCCTGCTCGTCCTGCATGAGGGCGTCGTGGGGGCCGTGCTGCACAATCTGGCCGTCGTCGAGAACCAGGATTTCGTCGGCCAGCTTCACGGAGCTCACGCGGTGGCTGATGATGAGGCTGGTGCGGTTGTGCATGATGCGCTGCAAGGCGCCCAGAATGGCGTTTTCAGTGCTCGTATCCACCGCCGAGAGGGCGTCGTCCAAGATCAGGATTTTGGGCTCCTTCACCAGGGCGCGGGCGATGCTCACGCGCTGCTTCTGGCCGCCCGAAAGCGTGATACCCCGCTCGCCCAGCT
Source organism: Hymenobacter rubripertinctus (assembly GCF_003583925.1). GTDB lineage: Bacteria > Bacteroidota > Bacteroidia > Cytophagales > Hymenobacteraceae > Hymenobacter > Hymenobacter rubripertinctus. The sequence continues at coordinate 302,090 of NZ_QYCN01000004.1, forward strand.
TCGTATCGAAGCCCTGGGGGAAGGCCAGAATGTTCTCGTACACGTTGGCGTCGCGGGCGGCCTGGAGCATGCGGGCTTCGTCGGGGGTATCGAGGCCGAAGTTGATGTTGTTGCGGATGGAATCAGAGAACAGGAACACGTCCTGGGGCACGTAGCCGATCTGGCTGCGCAGGGAGGTAATGGCCAGGTCGCGCACGTCCACCTCGTCCACCCGGATGCTGCCTTCGGTCACGTCGTAGAGGCGGGAGAGCAGGGCGGCCACGGTGCTTTTGCCCGAGCCGGTATTGCCGATAACGGCCAGCGTCTGACCCTGGCGGACGCGGAACGAGACGTCGCGCAGGGCCTGGATGCCGGTATCGGGGTAGGTGAACGAGACGTGGTCGAAGACGATGTCGCCCTGAATGTCGAGCGTCAGGTCCTGGCGCGAGACGATGTCGGTGTGTTGGTCGAGAAACTCGTTGATGCGGGCCTGGGAGGCCTCGGCGCGCTGCACCAACGAGCTGGTCCAGCCCAGGGCCGTCACGGGCCAGGTGAGCAGGTTCACGTAAATCAGGAACTCGGCAATGCTGCCCGTGGTGATAGTGCCCCGAATTACTTCCTGGCCCCCAATCCAGACGGTAATAATGGTGCTCAGGCCGATCAGGAACAGAATCAGCGGAAAAAACAGGGAGTTTACGAAGTTCAGGCTCAGCGACTTTTCCTTGTACTCGTTGGAGGCCTCCGTGAACTGGCGGTGCGAATCCTCCTCCCGCACGAACGACTTAATCACCCGGATGCCCGAAAACGCCTCCTGCACGAAGGTGGTCATGCGGGCCAGGGAACGTTGAATCTCGTCGGATTTGCGCTCAATCAGGTTGTTGACGTAGAAAATACTGATGCTCAGCACCGGCAGCGGCAGCAGCGTGTAAAGCGTGAGCTTCACGTTTACCAGCAGCATGAGCGGGATGATGAGCAGGAACAGAATCACGAGCTGCATAAAATACATGAGCGCCGGCCCGATGTACATGCGCACCCGGCCTACGTCCTCGGAAATGCGCGACATCAGGTCGCCGGTGCTGTGGCGGCGGTAGAAGCTCAGCGGCAAGGACTGGTAGTGCTGGTAGATTTCATTTTTCTGGTCGTTTTCCACGTGCCGGCTCATCACGATGAGCGTCTGGCGCATGAAGAACAGGAAGATGCCCCGCAGCAGGGCCATTACCAGAATCAGCACGCCATACAGCAGCACATTGCGCCCGAACAGCTCGTAGACCTGCGCCTGGGCCGGGGTGCCGGCGTAAAGGTGGTAGAGGTCGATGCCCTCGCCCACCAGGTCGAAGGCGTAGCGCACGATCTGGGCCGGAAAAATGGCCAGCAGCGTGCTCAGGGCCACGAACAGCATTCCGCCCAGGAAGTGCCATTTGTAGCGCAGCAGGTATTTGTTGGTAGCGGAAAGAGCGCGCACGGAAAGAGAGTTGGGGAGTTTAGGAGTTTGGAAGTTAGAAAGTTAAAAGCGGGCGGAAGGGTTTCGGCCAGGGCATGCCCTGGCCCAAAACGACCGGGAATCACTTTCTAACTTTCTAGCTTCCAAACTTCTAAACTCCCGTAAAACGACGTACTTTTGCACCCGCATTGCGGGTGCCTCTCCGGGCGGACCGGGTTGCGGGTTTCATTGAGCGAGGGGAAAACAGCCACGGGCCGTAATCAGTCGTTGAACGAAATCCGGAGCGTTGGTTCCGGACCGGAAGGTGCCGCAAAGGTACACTTCCCTACCCTCCCCACCCACCCAATTCCCACCCCCCACTCTCATGGTTGAAACGAACGTAGTAACCGACCCCTCCGTTTTCGGACAGATTGCCGAGCACCAGCACGAGCAGGTAGTCTTCTGCCACGACCACGAAACGGGCCTGCGCGCCATCATCGGCATCCACAACACCGTTCTCGGCCCGGCCCTGGGCGGTACCCGCATGTGGCACTACGCCTCCGATGCCGAAGCCCTCAACGACGTGCTGCGCCTGAGCCGGGGCATGACCTACAAGGCCGCTATTTCGGGCCTCAACCTGGGCGGGGGCAAGGCCGTCATCATCGGCGACGCCACGATGAAGACCGAGGCGCTACTGCGCAAGTTCGGCCGCTTCGTGCAGAACCTGAACGGCAAGTACATCACGGCCGAGGACGTGAACATGACGACCCGCGACATGGAGTTCATCCGCATGGAAACCAAGCACGTGTCGGGCCTGCCCGAGAGCATGGGCGGCAGCGGCGACCCTTCGCCGGTAACGGCCTACGGCACCTATGTGGGCATGAAGGCCGCCGCCAAGCGCGCCTTCGGCTCCGACTCGCTGGCCGGCAAGCGCATTGCCGTGCAGGGCATGGGCCACGTGGGCACTTACCTGCTGGAGTATCTGCAAAAGGAAGGCGCGCAGCTCATCGTGAGCGACTACTACGAAGACCGCGCCCTGGACGCGGCCAACCGCTTCGGGGCTACCATGGTGGGCCTTAACGACATCTACGACCAGGACGTGGACATCTATTCGCCCTGCGCGCTCGGGGCCACGCTCAACGACGATACCATCGCCCGCCTCCGGTGCCAGGTAGTGGCTGGCTGCGCCAACAACCAGCTGGCCGATGAGAACATCCACGGACCGGAGCTCGTGCGCCGCGGCATCGTGTACGCCCCCGACTTCCTCATTAACGCCGGCGGCCTCATCAACGTGTACTCCGAGGTAGTGGGCGGCAACCGCGAGGCGGCCCTCACCCAGACCGAGAAAATCTACGACATCACCACCCAGGTGCTCAACAAGGCCGAGCAGGAAGGCAGCCACCCCCAGGCCGCCGCTACCCGCCAGGCCGAGGAGCGCATCGCCGCCATCGGCAAGGTCAAATCAACTTATTAATTGAGTTGTCAGTTGCTGGTTGTCAGTTGTCAGGGTAGTTCTTACAAGAACCAACCGACAACTGACAACCAGCAACTGACAACTGACAACCCAACAAAATGCTCAACCGTCGCACGCTCCGCATCAAGGTCATGCAGGCCCTGTACGCCTACCATCAGGCCGTCGGGTCCGATTATTTACTGGCTCTTGACCGCATTGCGGAGGCCTTCGTGCCCGACCTGAACGCGCCCGAGGCCCAGGACCGCAAGCTGCTGCAGGGGCAGCGGAAGCTGGCCGAGGTCGTTTTCAAGGAGTGGCACAAAACCGGCGAGCAGCCCGAGCCCACCGAGGATGCCGACGTGAACGAGGCGGTGAAGGACGCCATCAAGTTCTATCAGGTGGCCGTAGCCAAGGATAAAACCTACTACGCTGGCCAGCTCGTGTACGCGGCGGAAAGCATTCATAACCAGTATATCCACCTGCTCAATATTCCGGAGGCATTGCTTCAGGTGATTGAGGAAGAGCGCGTGCGTGACTCCCGCCGCCTGACGGCCGCCAAGGAGCCGTTGCTGGATGCCTCGCGGCTGCTGGAAAACCAGGCCATCGAGAAGCTCATCAGCAACCTCCAGCTCCAGGACCTCACCATTCGCCGCTCCCAGAAATGGCACGGCGAGGACGAGCTGGACACCCTGCGCACTGCCTGGCGCACCGAAATGAAGCAGGACCCCGAGTTGCTGAGCTACCTGGCGGCCCCCGCCGGCAACTACCTGGAAGACCAGGAAATGCTCAAGAACCTGTATAAAAACCACGTGTTCAAGGGCACCAGCCTGCCGGCCTACATTGAGGAAGACGACCTGAACTGGGAGGAAAACCGGGCCGTGGTGAAGAACCTGGTGGTGAAAACCGTGAAGATGCTCGATGAGGCCGCCGACGAAACCCTGGAACTCATGTCGCTCTCGGCCAACTGGCCCGAGGACAAGGAGTTTGCCGAAAGCCTCTACCAGCAAACCCTGGCCGAGGACGCCAAGTACGAGCAGCTCATTGCCGACTCAACCCAGAACTGGGACGTGGAGCGCGTAGCCCTCACCGATAAGATTCTGCTGAAAATGGCCCTCTGCGAGATGCACCTGTTCCGGGCTATTCCGGTGAAGGTGACCATCAACGAGTACATCGAAATCAGCAAGATGTACAGCACGCCCAAAAGCAAGCAGTTCGTGAACGGGATTCTGGATAAATTGGCCCAGGATCTGACCGCCAGCGGCGCTATTCGCAAGTCGGGCCGGGGGCTGCTCGACAACCAGTAGGTGAAATGGTGAGCTAGACGTTCGAAGACCCTGGTTGCCCTATCAGAGCAGATCGGCCTTCCGAATATCAAACTCACCATATCACCATTTCACCACCTCACCTCCCGCCGGGCATATCTTAACGGCCGTTTTTTGCGTATTCAGATTTCGAACTCCCTGTTTCATATCTCACCTCCCTGTACTCACTTCCAGAAAAAATGGGTAGCAAAACCACCACCGGTATTCTCTGCTTTGCCGGCGGCGCCCTCACCGGAGCCGTTGTCGGACTTCTCTACGCGCCCGAAAAAGGCCGCGAAACCCGTAGCTGGCTGAGCTATCAGCTGGAAAAATACCGTGAAACCCTGGCCGACCTCACCGAAAACCTGGTGACCAGCCGTTCCGATCAGGGGCCAAGCTCGGCCAAGAGCGAGGGCCAGCGCGTGATTCAGGACGCCAAAAGCAAGGCCGAGCAGCTGCTCGGCGACGTCGATCAGCTCATCAACCAGATCAACTCCCGCAAAACGGTTTAACATGCTGGCCTGATTTGAGGGAAGTGCCGGAGTGCTGATAAAAAACTATCAGTACGTCGGCACTTCTTCATTTTCAGCACCCGATCAGGATGGGTACCTTTGCGCCCTGATACGGGAACTGGTTTGTTCCCCGTAGTGAGCCGCTCTCCTGTGATGGCCGCCTGCCGGCTTACCCGGCTCACACTTTCTGATAGCCCATTAACCCCCAACTCCATACAATGCAGCTCATCACCCTCATCCCCGGCGACGGCATCGGTCCCGAAATCACGAAAGCAGTAACCGATATTTTCGCGGCGGCCCAGGTGCCGGTGCAGTGGGAAGAACAGAATGCGGGCCAGACCACGTTCGACCAGTCGGGCGAGTTGATTCCGCAGGCCTTGCTCACGTCGCTCGAAAAGAACCGGGTGGCGCTCAAAGGCCCCATCACAACGCCCGTGGGCAAAGGGTTTCGCAGCATCAACGTCACGCTGCGCCAGAAGTACAACCTTTATCAGAACGTGCGGCCGGCCAAAACCACTGAGGGCATTGCCTCCCGCTACGCCGATTCGGGCATCGACCTGGTGCTGTTCCGCGAGAACACCGAGGGCCTGTACGCCGGCCTCGAAATTTTCGACGAGCACAACGGCATTGCCGATTCCATTGCCCGCAACACGGTGGCCGGGGCCCGCCAGATCTGCCGCGCGGCCTTCGCGTACGCCGCCAAACACAACCGCAAAAAGGTAACGCTGGCCCACAAAGCCAATATTCTGAAGGTGGCGGGCAAGGTGATGCTCGACGCGGCCCAGGAAGCGGCCCGCGAGTTCCCTCAGATTCAGTACGAGGAAAAAATCATCGATAACATGTGCATGCAGCTGGTTACCCGGCCCGAGCAGTTCGACGTGATTGTGACCACCAACCTGTTCGGCGACATTCTCTCCGACCTCTGCGCCGGCCTCGTGGGCGGCCTGGGCGTGGTAGCCGGCGCCAACATCGGCGACGACATGGCCATTTTTGAAGCCGTCCACGGCTCGGCCCCCGACATTGCCGGCCAGGGCAAAGCCAATCCCACGGCCCTGCTGCGCTCGGCCCTGATGATGCTCCACCACATTGGCGAGCATGCTCAGGCCGACAAAATTGAGAAGGCCCTGGAACTGACCCTGAAGGACAAGCCCAAATGCACCGGCGACCTGGGCGGCCAGGCTTCCACCAGCGAATTCGCCCAGGCCATTATTGATAACATGGGCAAGTAAGTTGAGTAGTTGCCGGTCGTTCATAACAGAACGTCATTCCTCGGCTGCGGCTTTGCCTGCACTCGGAATGATGCTCTGTTACGAACGACCGGCAACTACCAACTCATCCCTGCTTATCTTCGCTTTCCGAAGCATACTGAATGCTTCTTTTTCTGACCACCAGACTATTATGAAACGTACGCTGTTTTCCGCCGTTCTGCTTTCCGGCGCGCTGCTGATGGGCGCCTGCAATAACAACAAGGCTGAGGTAGGGGCCGAGGGCATGAACGCCGCCGCCGCCGATGCCAACGCTACTGCCGCCCCCTTGGTAGATAACCCCAACGTAGTGGGCGAAACGGCCGCCCCCAACCCCAACGCCCCGGTGATGACCTTCGCCGTGGCCGACCACGATTTCGGCGACATCAAGCCGGGCGCGGTGGTGAAGCACACCTTCGAGTTTACCAACACCGGCAAATCGCCGCTGCTGATTGAGAATGCCACCGCCAGCTGCGGCTGCACTACGCCCAACTGGACCAAGGAGCCTATTCAGCCGGGTGAGAAGGGCACGATTGACGTGCAGTTCGACTCCCACGGCAAAACGGGAATGCAGAACAAGGAGGTAGCCATTCAGGCCAACACCCAGCCTAGCATCACCAAAGTGGTGATTAAAACCAACGTGCTGTCGGACGGCACGAACGGTCCCGTTCTCCAGTAATCGGCCGGTTTTCTGTCTGTCATCCGGGGCGAAGCCACTTCGTTCCGGATGACAGTTTTTTTTGAGCGCGGCGGCCCCGGGAGGTTCATCCAGTGGCCCGCCGACGACTCGCTTACCCTTTGCTTCACCACCGTATGTTCGCCACCTTATTGCTCCAGACTCCCGCCGGTTCGGGCAGCCTGCTTTCCTACCTGCCCATTGTCGGCATGGCGGTAGTCGTGTACTTTTTTATGATTCGGCCCCAGCAGAAGCGCTCGGCGGATGCCAAAAAATTCCGGGCTGCCCTGGGCAAGGGAGCCAGCGTGGTGACCATTGGCGGCCTGCACGGCAAAGTAGTGGACCTGAGCGACGAAACCGTGACAGTGGAGGTAGACAAAGGCGTGCGCCTGCGTTTCGACCGCTCGGCCATTGCCCGCGAAACCAGCCTTAAAACGGCGACCCCGGCCGCGTAATGCCCCCTGAATCCGGCTGTTTTCGGCGGCCGGATTTGTATCTTGGAGCTGCCGGCCCCACCAGAAGTCTGACTTCCGGCGGGCGTCCGGCAGTTCGTTTGTCCTCCATTCCGCCCCGTTGTGTCGTCTGTCCGTCCGAGTGTCCGTGTGCTGCGCTGGTTCATGAGCCCGTTTTTCGGGCAGGAGCGTAGCTATTGGCGGGCCGTAACGGCGTGTTTTCTGGTGGCCAGCACGTTCTGGCTGCTCAACGCCCTCAACAAGACCTACACCACGCGCATCACCTACCCGCTGGCCTGCCGCTACGATGAGGGCCGGTTTGTGCCGGTGCAGCCGTTGCCCACCGAGGTGGCCGTGAACGTAACCGGCCGGGGCTGGAAGCTGCTACGCCGGCAGCTGCTGCTGGACGTGAAACCGGCCGAGCTGACATTGCGCACCTCGGCCACCCGCTACCTCACCTCCAACACCCTGCGCCCCGCCTTGCAGCAGGCCATGGACGGCTTGCAGTTCAACTACCTGCTCTCCGACACGCTCTGGGTCAGCCTCGACCGGCTGGTGAGCCGCCGCCTGCCCCTGGCCCTGAGCCCCGCCACCGACGGGGCGGCCCTGCCCTACGATGCCCGTTTCGAGCCGGCCGAAGTGCTGTTCAGGGGGCCGGCCAGCAAGGTTGAAAACCTGCCCGACCCCTACCCGGTGCACCTGCCCCAGGCCCCGGCCGGCTCCACCGCCGGCGACATTCAGGTGCCCATTGGCGGGCCGGAACTGGTGCAAACCAACGTGCAGGACGTGCGCGTGCGCTTGGTGCGCCGCCCCGTGGTGACGCTGCCCGTGGATGTGGTGCCGGAGCTGCTGGACGCCCCGCAAGGCCGCCGGTTCCGGCTTTCGCCGGCCACCGTGCGGGTACGCCTCCAGTTCTTCCCCGAAGACACCGCCCGCTTCAGCCCCGATCAGGTGCGCGTGCAGCTCCACTACGGCCAGTTCATCAACCAGGACTCCAGCCTGCGCCCCTTCCTCTCCGAAAAGCCCCCCCAGGTGCGGGGCTACCTCGTGCTGACGCGGGGCGTGCGCGTGCGGAGCCGATAGAACACGTTCTTCGTTCCCCCCCCGCAGGTAAGCCGCGCGTAGGTTCGGTAAGGCACGCATCGGTGACGAACAACGAAAAACCAGCAATGAAAAACGGAAAGCAGATGCTGAAAATCGGAATTACGGGCGGCATTGGCTCGGGCAAAAGCATTGTGGGCCGGCTGTTTCAGGTGCTGGGCGTGCCGGTGTACGACTCCGATGCGCGGGCCAAGTGGGTGATGAGCCACGACCCCGCGCTGCGGGAAGACCTGCTGGCTGCTTTTGGTCCCGAAACCTTTGATGCCGCCGGGCAGCTCAATCGCTCCTACCTGGCCCGCGTGGCCTTCCCCGACCCAGCCCAGCTGGCCCGCCTGAACGCCCTGGTCCACCCGCGTGTGGGGGAAGATTTCGCCGTCTGGGCCGCCGCCCGGGCCGCCGAGGGCTGCCCCTACATCCTCAAGGAAGCGGCCCTGCTCTACGAATCCGGGGCCTACCGGCAGCTCGACCAGGTCATTACCGTTTTCGCGCCCCAGGCTATCCGCCAGGCCCGGGTGCTGCGCCGCGACCCCCACCGCACCGCCGCAGACATCCTCACCATCATCGGCAAGCAGCTCAGCGAGGAAGAAAAACTCGCACGCGCCGACTACGTGGTGCACAACGACGACGAACACCTGCTCATTCCGCAGGTGTTGGCTCTTGATGTGGAAATTAGGAAGTCGTAAACCACCGTCATTCAGAGCGCAGCGAAGAATCTCGCGTGCTGATGTTGAGTCACTATTACAACATCAGCACGCGAGGTTCTTCGCTGCGCTCTGAATGACGAAACTCTTGCCCAGCTTCCCAACTCACCGGATAATCGGGCTGCGCTCAAACGTCCGCTCGCGGTCGAAGAGGTAGCGGTAGGTGGTGTGGGTTTTGTAGATGCGGGCGCCGATGGAGCGCGTAACGGCCAGCATGCGGGGGTTGAAGTCGCCAATCCAGTTCATTTCGATTTCCTGGTAGCCGGCGCGCATGAACTCGGCGCGGGCGTGCACCATCAGGGCGCTTTCGATGCCCTGACCCTGCCACGCGGGCACCACCCCGAAGATGACGCCGAACAGCTTTTTATCCCGGCGCTGCTGGTATTGGCGCTTCTGCCAGAGAAAGTGCAGCTTGCTGAGCAGTCCGAAGCGAGGGTTCACGTGCTTGAACATCTGGTTGAGCTCGGGCAGGCTCACGAAGAAGGCAATGGGCTCGTCGTGGTGGTAGGCAAACCAGAGCAGGCGCTCATCGAGCACCGGCTTCATTTGCTTGACCAGGTCGCGGGCCTTGTCCAGACTCATCGGGCTCACGCCGCTGTGGTTGGCCCAGGCCAGATTGTACACGTGGTGGAAGTCGCGGGCCAGCTGCTCGGCATTGCGCTTGTTGGCGTGCTGGAAGCGGAAATCCGGGTACTGTCGGGCGTATTTGTCGAAGGCTTTGGAGAAGGTCGGGTGCAGAGGCGTATCCACCGCGCGGTAGCAGGTATACTGGCGGAAATAGAGCTGGAAGCCGTACTGCTCGAAGAGGCGCTGGTAGTAGGGCTGGTGGAAGAACATGCCGTAGTTGGGCTCCGTGAACCCCTCCGTAAGCAGGCCCCAGAACCGGTCCCGCTCCCCGAAGTTGATGGGGCCGTCCATGGCGGCCAGGCCGCGCTGGGCCAGCCACTGGCGGCAGGCCTCCAGCAACTCGTTGGCCGCCGCTTGGTCATCCTCGCACTCAAAAAAGCCCATGCCGCCCACCGCCAGCGTGGGATCGGGCTGAGGAGCCTCGTGGTTGATGAAGGCCGCCACCCGCCCGATAACCGTGCCCGCCGCGTTGGTGAGCACCCACCGGATGGCCTCGCCGTGGGCAAAACTCGGATTCTTGTTCGGGTCGAACACGGCTTCAATCTCCGGATCGAGGGGCGAAATCCACTGGGGCTGATTTTGGTAGAGGCGGGCGGGCAGGTCCAGGAACTGGCGGATGCGGGCGGGGGAGTTTACTTCGAGAAGCGGCATAGCAGGAGAAATCAGCGGCGGCCGGAAAGCGGCGGCCGGGCGAATACGGACAGCAATTTAAGGCCATTTACGCGCCGCACGTACACTTCGCGGCCCACCGAGTCGGGATACGGCGCCGGATGCCAACGGTAGGTGGTGAGAAAGTAGCGGGCCTTACTTGGGGGAACCATGCGCAGGCGCGCCCGCTCGGCGGGGGGCAGCAGCAGCTGGGCATTGTGCAGCATCAGGGCCGTGCGCGGCTCGGTGGCCACGGTTACGGCCGGGCTGGCATCGTGGGCCATAATCCACTCCAGGCCCTCCCGCCCCGAGAGGCCCCAGTAGTCGCGCTCGAACAGGCGCTCGGCCGTAGGGCCGGGCAGAAAGCTGAAATACACGTTCTGATACGGATGATCCGCCACCATGCGCCAGGCCGTGTGGCCCAGGCCGGCCACCAGCAGCAGGGCCACCGCGTAGCCGCTGCGCCGCAGAAACGGAGCAGCAGGGCGCTGCCAGCCCCGCCACAGGGCCTGCGCCCCCCGGCCCGCCAGCAGCAGCAGGGCCGGATACACAAAATACAGGTGCCGCCACCCGTCATACACCACTGAGCGCAGCAGCACAATGGCCAGCAGCGGCCCAAACAGCCAGGCCAGCACCAGCAAATCGGCCCGGCCGGCCGGAGTGCGCAGCCAGGCGGCCGGCCCGAGTAGGCCGGCCCGCGCCACCACGGCCGTGCCGGCCAGCCCCAGGGCCACGTACGGCAGCGGGGTGGTAATGAGTAGCCAAACGGGTACGTAGTGCCAGGGCAGGGCCTGCACCGCTATTTCCCGCCCCAGATACAGCGTCAGCATATCGGCCCGGTAGTGGCTGAAGCTGCGGAAAGCGGCCAGAAAGTGTGGCCCCGGCTGCTCCCAGAGGTAGGGCCAGCCCGCCACCACCACGCCTGCCAGCAGCGGAAAAAACAGCAGCAGCTGCCCGGCCAGCTCCCGCCGGATGGCCGGGCGCGACCACCCTTCGAGGGCCGCGAAACCCAGCGTGAGGCCCACTAGCAGCACGCCCATCGTGCGCACATCAATGGCCGCGCCCACGGCCAGGGCATGCCCGGCAGCCCGCGCCCAGGTGGGCCGCCGCAGCCAGCGTAGCAGCGTGCCCACGGCCAGCGTGAAAAAGCCCAGAAACACCAGGTCCTTGTAGTTGTAAAAGGATTCGGCAAACATGCGCGGCGACAGCACCAGGGCCGCCGCCACGGCCAGCCCCCACCCGCCGCTGCCCAGGTAGCGGGCCGCCAGCCGGTAGAGGGCGTAGGTACCCGCCACGCAGGTCAGCCAAATAACCAAGTGGCGGAAGAAGTACACGTCGCGGGAGTCCTCCACGCCCACCACTTTCTCCAGCACCACCAGCGGCAGTTGGTAGAGCACGCCGTGGTCGGCGTCCTGGTTCTCGCTCATGGCCGGAATCTGGGCGAAGGTGGCCTGGCGGCGGGCCAGCGCCGGGGCCAGGCGCAGGGCCACGTACTTGGCGTTGATGATGCCGTTGAGCCGGTCCAGCTGCTCGTCCCAGCCCACGCCGTAGTCGCGGTGCAGGGCCACGCCCAGCAAAGCCAGCAGCCCAAAAAACGCGCCCACCAGCCAGCCAAACCAGGCAGGACGGGCAACGGGGGCAGAGAAACGGGACATAGGGCCAGGGGAAGAAAGAAGTCGAGAGGAAGTGCGGCTTTGTGTTGCATCTTCACCGGTTGCAAAACAAGTTGCAACGGGTGAAGATGCAACACAAGCTGACGGAGCCAACCGGCCCGTGAAAGATGCCCACCCGGTGAAGCCGCGCAAACGCTGCTAAATTCGGGAATTCATTTCCGAATCTCTCCCTTTTAGTCATCTGCTGCCGGTGCTTCGTTCTCTTCCCCGCTACGTCTGGCCCGTGGCCGCGCTGCTGCTGGTGCTGCGGCTGGCCCTCAACCTGGGCCTCAATCCCGGCCTGGAGTGGAACTACGATGAGCGCCGCAACGCCCGCATTGCCGATAACTACCTGGCCGGGCGCGGCTACGTCAGCCTCGACCCCGAGCGGAAACAAATCCGGCCTGATTCGTTCCATGCCAGCTTTCCGGTGTTCGTGTACGTGGCCTGGAGCCGGACCGGGCTGCCCCGGCACTACCTCACGCTGCTGGTGTACGCCGCCGCCGCCGGCTGCTACCTGCTGGGCGGCCTGTACGTGCAGCGCACCCTGCACTACTGCGGGCTGGCCCCCGGCGTAGGCTGGCTGGGGGCGGGGCTCTGGGCCGTGTCGCCGGGGGTGGTCTACTACATCGGGGCCTTCTGGTGGTTTGAGAACCTGACCCTGCCGCTGCTGATTGTGGTGGTGTATAAGCTGCTGCGCCTGCACGGCGGCCGGCCCCTGCGCCGGCCCGATGCCCTGCTGCTGGTGGCGGCCGTGGTGCTTTCGTGCCTGCTGCGGGGCTACCTGCTGGCAGTGTACGGGTTGCTGTTCGCCGTGTTTCTGGGACTGATGACGGCCCGGCCGGCGCGGCAGCAGCGGGCGGCCTGGGGCCTGAGCCTGGCCCTGCTGCTGGCCCTGGGCCTGGCGCACTGGCCCATTCTGGTTAAAAACCACCGCCTGTTCGGGGCCTACACCCTCAGCAACCAGGCCGGCTTCGAGCTGCTCCAGGGCCACAACGCCGTCACGCGGGGCCGGTTTATGTTTGATTGGGACGACCGCCAGGGGCCGTTCGACCAGTACCTGCGGGCGCGGGTGCCCGGGCTGGATTCGCTCGATCAGTACCAGGAAAGCCGGGCGCGGGCACGGGTGGCCCGGCAGTGGGTGCTGGCCCATCCCGGGGCCGAGCTGCGCCTGTGGGTGCGCAAAACGGTGCTGTTCTTCTCGCCCGAAAACTTCATTGCCGACGCCCCCCGCACGCCCTGGAACCCGTTCACGGCCCTGGTGCACCTGGCTTTCTTCGGGGCGCTGGCCCTCACGCTCACGGGCTTCCGGGGCCTGCGCCTGCGCCCCACCGACTGGCTGCTGCTCGCGCCGCTGGTGGCCGTGTGGGGGCTAAGCCTGGTATTTTTCGTAGGGTTCCGGTGGCGGTTTTTTGCCGAGCCGGCCCTGCTGCTGTTCCCGCTGGTAGTGGCGGGCCGGCTGGGGTGGCTGCCGGGCGGGGCGAAGCGGCGGCTTAGCGGGTCTGGCACACCACCAGCACCGTAACGCCATCGGCCCGCACCGTGTGCAGGAGCCGGCCCATTTCGGGGGTGAGGTGAACGGGGCGGAAGCGGAAGCCGGTGATATAGTAATGGCCCGGCTCCTCGGGCGCGAAAACGAAGCGGGCGCGGTCGGCGGCGGGCAGCAGGGCCAGGTTGTTCTCGAAGGGCGGCAGGTGCGACACGTCCACGGCAATGCGGCCGGTGGGCTGGTGACGCAGCAGCCACTCCAGCCCCTGCCGGTAGGCCAGGCCCCAGTAGTCGCGCTCGAACTGCTGCTCTACTACTTGGGCGGGCAGAAAGCTGAAATACACCTGCTGTTGGGGGTGCATGGCCACCATCCGCCCGGCCGTAACAACCGCTTCCAGGGCCGCCAGCAGGCCCAGCGCCGCCACTACCGGCCGCCACCGGCTTTGCGCCCGCGCCCAGGCCCAGAGCTGCCGGCCCGCGCCCACGGCCAGCAGCAGCAGGGCCGGATACGTGAAGTACAAGTGCCGCCAGCCATCATAAATAACCGACTGCAACCCGATAACCAGCACGAAAGGCCCCAGCAGCCAGCCGCCGAACAGCAGATCGAGGCGGCCGGCCGCAGTGCTCAGCAGCCGCTTGGGGTGGCGCAGCAGCCGGCCGGCCAGCGCCAGCAGCCCCGCCAGGCCCGCCAGCGAGTAGGCTACCGGCGTGGTAATCAGCAGCCACACGGGCGCGTAGTGCCAGGGCAGGCGCAACGACGACTCGGCCCGGCCCAGGTACCACACCGGCCCGTCCCAGCGGAAGCGCTGCATCTGCCCGAAAGCGGCCAGCAGGTTGGTCAGGGGGGCTTCCCAGAGGTAGGGCCAGCCCAGCACGGTGGTTGCCGCCGCCAGCAGCAGGTAGCCGCCCGCCAGCACCGCCAGCCGGCCACGGCCGACGGGCTGCGTGGGCCAGCTGGCTTCCAGCGCCAGCAGGCCGAGGGTAAAGGGCACCAGCAGCAGGCCCAGAATACGGATGTCGATGGCGGCGGCAGTGGCCAGGGCATGCACCAGGGCGCGCCCCGCCGTGGGCCGGGCCAGCAGGCGGCTCAGCGTGTAGATGCCCAGCGTGAATGCCGCCAGAAACACGAGGTCTTTGGCGTTGTAGAACGACTCGGCAAACATACGGGGGCTGAGCACGAACAGGCCGGCCGTGAGCAGGGCCAGGTACTGGTTGCGGAAGCGCCGCCGCGCCAGCCCGTATAGCGCCCCCAACCCGCCCAGGCACACCAGCCAGGTACCGAAATGGCGCAGCAGGTAGTACGTTCGCGGGTCGGTGCCGGGCCGCAGCACATCCAGCAAAGCCAGCGGCACCTCGAACAGCACGCCGTGGTCGTTGTCGACGTAACCGGCCAAAGGGGGGGCGCTCTGGAGCAGCAGCTGGTTGGCCGCCCATTCCGGGGCTACCAGCCCGGCCACGTAGCGCAGGCTCACCAGGCCGTTGGCCCGGTCCACGGGCTCATCCCAGGAAACCCCGTAATCGGGCACCAGCCCCGCGCCCAGCACCAGCAGCAGCCCGAAAACCAGCGGAACCAGCCAGCGGGGAGCATAACGAACGGGCGATTGCGCCCCGGCAGCAACAGCCATCCGAATCAGTAAGTAAATAGGCCAGGAAATAAGGCGGGACCCGCGCCGCTACCAGCCGTGGCCCCGTTTAGGGCGTAGTGTGCCCCCCGGCAGGGGGCGCAGCGGAGGCCGGCAGCCACTGCCCCGGCAAGGTACGACCCGGCCTGGCGGCATGGCAATAAAAAAGGACTGCCGTTGCCGACAGTCCTTTTTTAAGATGGTGGGAGATACTGGGTTCGAACCAGTGACCCTCTGCTTGTAAGGCAGATGCTCTGAACCAGCTGAGCTAATCTCCCGGGGGGGGTATGCGTACTAAAAAAAGTGGGAGATACTGGGTTCGAACCAGTGACCCTCTGCTTGTAAGGCAGATGCTCTGAACCAGCTGAGCTAATCTCCCAATGGGCGTATCCTGTTTGGGATGGCAAATATGGCGGGTCATTTTCGAAAACGCAACTCTTTGTCCCATCTTTGGCTAAAGAAATTTCCTGATTCCGCCCCCATTCTGCGGGAAGGTGCTGCCAGTCAGAAATTTCGGAAAACCCAGGAAGGTATCGTCGGTGAGTAGATTTCTGAAAATTTCTTTTTTGACCCTGCTCTTTTTGCTGAGCGCGGCCGCGCTGGGGCTCTGGCTGGGGCAGGACCGGATTATCGGGCTGTTCGTGGCCGGCCTCAACCAGCACCTGGCCGTGCCGGTGCGCGCCCGCCGCCTGGAGGTATCGGTGCTCGACCAGTTTCCGCGCCTGTCCGTGACGCTGCACGACGTGGTGGTGAGCGGCTCCCAGCCCCAGGACACTACCCGGCTGCTGCGGGCCAGGCGGCTGTTCTGCGCCTTCGATGCCACCGACCTGCTGGCCGGGCGCTACCGCATCCGGGCCATTACCCTCACCAACGGGCAGCTGAACGTGCGCCGCGACGCCCGGGGGGCCGGCAACTACCACCTGCTGCGCTCCGATACCACGGCCCCCGCCAACGCGCCGTTTGGCCTGGAGCTGGAAGACATCCGGCTGGAGCGCGTGCGGCTCACGTACGCCGATGCTGCCCGCCGCCAGTTCTTTGCCCTGCGCACGCCCGGCCTGCGGGCCGCCGTCGACGTAACGGAAGCCCGCCTCAATGTGGCGGCCAGCGGCACGGCCCAAATGGAAACTATCCGCCTGGGGGCCGACGATTATTTTCGGGCCAAGGACCTGCGCCTGCGGGTTTCGCTCACGATTGACCGGGCCGGGCAGCAGCTCACCATCCGGCCCTCGGAAATTGGGGTGGGGGCGGCGGCCTACACCGTGGCGGGCACCGTTGGCTACGCCGGCGCGCCCCGGCTCAACCTCACCGCCGCCGCCCGCCAGACCGACGCCCAGGCCCTGCTGGCGTTGTTGCCGCCGCGCCTCACCCGGGGGCTGGCCGGCTACCGCAGCCGGGGCGCGGTGTATTTCGAGGGTAGCGTGCGCGGAGAGTGGTCGGGGCAGCACAACCCGGCTGTGGCCGTCCGCTTCGGATGCCGGGAGGCCTCGTTTTTTCACCCCGAATACCGGCAGGCCATCGACCACGTGAGTTTGCAGGGCTCTTTCAGCAACGGGGCGCAGCAAACGGCGGCCAGCTCGGTGCTGCGGCTAAAGCAGGTGCGCGGGCAGCTGGCCGGCCGGCCGTTCAGCGGCGCGCTGGTGCTGCGTGACTTCCGCACCCCGACCCTCGACCTGAGCTTGCTGGCCGACCTGGACATGGCCCGGGCGGTGCGGTTTTTCCCGGTGGCCGCCGTTCAGGCCGCCCAAGGCGAAGCCCGGCTGCGCCTGGAACTGCACGGCCCGGTAGCTGCCCTGCGCCGGCAACCCACCGCCGCGCAGGCCCACGGCGAACTGAGCCTGCGCGGCGTTATGCTCCGCCTGCGCGACTTCCGCCAGCCCTTCACCGGCCTCAGCGCCCGCCTGGAGCTACGCGGGGCCGATGTGGCCGTGCGGGAGCTGCGCGGCCGCCTCGGCCACTCCGACTTCCGGGGCAGCGCCACCCTGCGCAACGTGGCCGGCTGGGCCTCGCGCCCCGGCCAGCCCCTGCGCGTAGAGGCCAACCTGAGTTCCGAACTGCTCGATTTCAATCAGCTCCTGTACGTGTATCAGCCCGCCGCCCCGGGGGCTTCGGGCGGCGGGGCGGCCAGCACGAGCGGCGGCCTGCACGTACCGCCCAACCTGGTTCTGGACGTGCGCGCCCAGGCGGGGCAGGTGCGCTTCCGCCGGTTGCGGGGCCGGGCGTTGCGCGGAAGCCTGCGGCTCCGCAACCAGGTATTCAGCTCCGCCGGCCTGAGCCTGACGGCCGCCGGCGGGCAGCTAAGCGCCCACGGCACCGTGGATGCCCGCCAGCCCCGGCTACTAAAAGCCAGCACCGTAGCCAGTTGCCAGCAGGTGCCGCTGGATAGTCTGTTTTACGTGTTCGAAGATTTTGGCCAGCAGTTTATCACCAGCCGCCACCTGCGCGGCACGCTCACGGCCACGGCCGTTTCCGATACCTACTTCGATGGCCGGCTGACGCCCCTGCCGGACCGGCTGGAGGCCCAGGTACAGGCCACCGTGCGGGCGGGCGCGCTGCTCAACTTCGAACCCTTGCAGAAGCTGAGCCTGGTAGCCGACCGTGCCACCCTACGCCACCTGCGCTTCGCGGAGCTGCACAACAACTTCTACATCCAGAGCCGGACGGTGTACGTGCCGGAAATGGATATCCGCTCCAACGTGCGGGCCGCCGCCCTGATCCGGATAACCGGCACCCACACCTTCGACCAGCAGCTCGACTACCACGTGCGGATTCCGCTGCTGCCGGGCCTGCTGCCCCGGGCCGCCGCCCGCGCCGATGGCCCCATGTTGCGGCTGGCCATTCGGGGCACCGAAAGCAACTTCACGGTGCGCTACGAAACGGGCAGCCCCACCCTGCCGGCAGCCCGGCCGGCCCCGGCACCGGTAGCTTCGCCCGCTGCGCCGGGGCCGGCCCGCCCGGCGGCCAAGCCTTCCTGGGAGGTAAAAAAGCCCGCCAAAAAACCTGCGGAGCCCCAGGTCGGCGACTACTTCGAGTTTTGAAGTCCGGCAAAATTTCAGCCGCGAAAGCAACAGAAACGGCATTTGAGCCGGCTCCCGACGGCCCGGAGCCAACCTCTACCGCAGTCAGTGCGTTAAGACGGCAGATTATTCCTCCTCCTACCCTTCTTTCCATGAACGACTCCCAACTGCTCCAGAACTATTCCGACCAGGAAAAAGCCGCTTACTTGAGCGTTATTGCCAGTCTGGCTTCGGCCGACCGCGAGGCATCGGCCCCCGAAGTGGAATTCCTCCAGCAGCTGGCCCACCAGGCCGGCCTGAGCGGCGGGGCTACCCAGCAGGTGTTGGCTGCCGCCAAAGACGCCACCAACGAAAGCATCAAAGCCAGCCTCGACGCACTGCGTGGCAGCGACCTGCGTTTCTCGCTGGTGACTGACCTGATCAGCTTCGCCCGCGCCGACGGCGCGTACTCCAACACGGAGGAAGATATGGTGAACAAGATTTCCTCTTACCTCGGCATCAGCCAGCAGCAGACCCACACGCTGGAACAGGTAGTCGATCAGGCCGCCAGCGTACCCCACAACGCCAGCGACCCGGCCAAACAGGGCTTTTTCAGCGGTATTACCGATAAGCTGGAAGGAGCCGGTATCCCGAAAGGCGCCCTCATGGCCGGCCTGCTCGGCGTGGTCGCGCCCATGGTCATTTCCAAGGTGATGGGCGGCCGGGGCCAGAGCGGCGGCGGCGGCATGGGCGGTGGCCTGATGAGCAGCGGCATGGGCGGCCTGCTCGGCGGCGCGGCCCAAAGCGGTATGGGTGGCTTACTCGGCGGTTTGCTGGGTGGCGGCCTGCTCGGCGGTGCCATGGGCGGCGGTCAGCAGCAGGCGCAGTACGGCAACTATCCGCAGCAAGGTTCCCATACGGGCAGCGGCGGCCTGGGCTCCATCATGTCGATTCTGGGCGGCCTCGGTGGCCAGCCCAACTCCCAGCCCCGCAGCGCCGGCGGCGGTGGCCTCGGCGGCCTGCTCAGCGGCGGTATGGGGGGCCTGCTCGGCGGCCTGCTTGGCGGCCGGTAGCTGGTAGCTGGTAGCTGGTAGCTGGTAGCTGGTAGCTGGTAGCTGGTAGCTGGTAGCTGGTAGCTGGTAGCTGGTAGCTGGTAGCTGGTAGCTGGTAGCTGGTAGCTGAAAAAACGAAGAAGGCCCCGTACTCAACCGAGTACGGGGCCTTCTTTTTGTCGAAGTATTGGGGTATTCTGAATGAGAGCTCTCTGCTATCAGCTCTCTGCTAACCGCTTATTTAAGAGCTGGCAATGGATTGATTCCCGGATTGCTGGAGGCTTTTGGGCAGGTCGGTGCCGCCGCCGGTGCCGGACAGGCGGGTCATGGTGGTATCGACGAAGCTGGCCCCGACTTCTTCCACGGCCGACACGATTTTAAAGTTGACCTCCTCCATCACGTCGAGGTACTCATCGTAGCTGTTGGTGTGCACGTAGTACTGCACCCGCACGTCCTTCGAATTGGAGGTGAGGGAGGTAAACTTCACCTGCACATCGGGCGTGATGAGGCGGTGCTCCACGATGGCCTTGCGCACCTGGTCGAGGATGCGGTGGAGCTGGTCGCTGGTGGTCATCTGGGTGAGCGACATCATGAAGAACACCCGGCGGGCAGTGCGCCGCGAGAGGTTATCGAGGGGCTTGTCGATCATGGACTTATTGGGCACCGTCACGTAGCTTTTCTCCACGGTACGAATTCGGGTGCTGCGGAAACCGATTTTCTCCACCGAGCCCGTCAGATCGCCCACGCTCACCAAATCGCCCACTACAAAGGGCTGGTCGAGGAAGATGGTGAACGAGGCCAGCAGGTTTTCCAGGCTTTCCTTGGCGGCGAAGGCCACGGCCAGGCCGCCAATGCCCAGGCCCCCGACCACGGCCGTTACATCAACATCGAACACCTTGCCCAGAATGATGAGGAAGGCCACAATGGCCACGAACAACTTGATCAGGTCGCGGGCGAAGGGTACGAGCTGGTTGGTGAGCCGTGAGGGGTCGCGCAACGCCCGGTTCATGAACACGAGCACCGCCAGATCGATCATGCGCAGAAAAATCCAGGTGATGCCCGTGATAAAGGCAATTTGGTAGACCCGGAAGGCAAACACCCCATACCAGGGCGTGTTGCGGCCCAGTTCGGCCGTACGCACCGGAATATCCATCACGGTGTAGGCGATAAACACCGTAATCAGGAAGATGACGATGGAAATGGGCTTGATGAGCAGCTGGTGAAACTGCGCCTCGGTCACGTCCTCATCCACCTTCGCTTTAAAGAAGCGGAAGAGTACCTTGGTGAGCAGGCGTGACACGAGGTTCTTGAGCACCAACCCCGCCAGCAGAATGACGGCGGCAATCAGGTATTCCTGCACCTCCACGCTCAGAAAGCGGTAGTGCAGAATCTCTTGAACAGACATGGGCATGGGCGGCGGAAAAAAGGGCTAAAGGAGCAACAAACAAGCCGGCTGCTCACTGCCCCGATTGGCAGCAAGCAGCCGGCTTGTCAGGGTTCTAACGCAACCAGGCACCTGGCGTTACGCTACGTCCTGCCGCAAACACCGGGCCGGGCGGGGCCGGCGGCGGCGGTTACACCAGTTGGCGCAGGGCCATTTCGAACGATTTCTGGGCCAGACCGGTGGTCTGTTCGCCCTGGGCCCGGGTGCGGGCCAGCGCCGCCCGGATCACGCGGGACGTATCCTGAAAAATGGCTTGATCAGTGATTTCGGCGTTGGATTCCATCAGGTAGGCGAACACCCGGGCCATGCCGCAGTTGGCAATAAAGTCGGGAATCACGCTCACCTGGGCGTCGGCAAACTCGCCGGTGGGGCCGAAGAAGATTTCGGGGTCCTGGAAGGGCACGTTGGCCCCGCAGGAAATAACCTCCAGGCCGCCGGCTACCAGCGCCTCCACCTGCGCCCGGCTCACGAGCCGCGAGGCGGCGGCCGGGATAAAGATTTCGGCCCCACTGCTCCAGATGCGCCGGTCTACTTCCTCGAAAGACAGCAGATCGGGGGCGGCCAGTTCGTTGCCGTTGCGGGTGAGGAAGAGGTGGCGGATTTCTTCCAGCGAAAAACCTTCTTCCTTGATCAGGCCCCCGGCCCGGTCGATGATGCCCGTGACACGGCCGCCCTGGCTGGCCAGATAATAGGCCGCCGCCGCCCCCACATTGCCCCAGCCCTGGATGATGGCCCGCTTGCCGGCCACCGGGCGGTTGCCCCACAGTTCATAGTAGTGGCGCACGGCCTCGGCCACGCCGTAGCCCGTAATCAGGTCGGCCACGGTGTATTTGCGGCTGAGCTCGGGGGTAAAGGTGGCGTCTTCGAGCACTTTTACCACGCCTTGACGCAGCTGGCCCAGCTTCTGGATCTTCTGGGGCTCAGTGGCGTGGTAGTGCCCGTTCACCACACCTTCCTGGGGGTGCCAGAGGCCGTAGTCCTCCGTAATCGGAATCACATCGTGAATTTCGTCCACGTTCAGGTCGCCGCCGGTGCCGTAATAGGCTTTGAGCAGCGGAATTACGGCCCGGTACCAGCGCTCCAGCACGCCCCGCTTGCGGGGGTCCTGGGGGTCGAAGTTGATACCCGACTTGGCCCCGCCAATGGCCGGCCCCGAGACGGTGAACTTCACTTCCATCGTTTTGGCCAGACTTTCTACTTCGCGCTTATCGAGGCCCTTGCGCATGCGGGTGCCGCCGCCGGCCGCCCCGCCCCGCAGCGAGTTGATGACGACCCAGCCTTCGGCCTCGGTTTCGGCATCCTGCCATTCAAATACGATTTCGGGACGCTTGTTTTCAAACTTGGCCAGCAGCTCTTTCATCGGCGGTAGGGGTGGGGTGGGTGTAAAATTCCGGGGCAAAGGTACACACGTCAGACTGGCCCGCCACCTGCCCAAACCGCCAAGACAATCCTGCTCAGCGGCTAACCCTTAATATAATATAAATCATATATACAGACGAACCCTCTCCTAAGCTCAACCGTCAGGCAGCGTCTGCGGCGGGGAGCCGTCTTTAGCCCGCCGTCTTGCGTAGAAGGACGCACGGGTACAATTTTCCCACGTTTGTAACTTTTTTTTGACCCTGGTACCCTCCAAGGAACTTTGCGGGTTTAAAATATCGTATTAGCCATATTCCTGCATACCTCCCCCTTGGTACCACCGTTGTAACGACATATGAAACCATTGCTTTCACGCGTAGAATCCAAAAAAGTAGATAAGGCTGCTGCCATGCTTAAAGTGCTGGCGCACCCGAAACGGCTGGCTATCGTGGACTTGCTGGGCAAGGAGGACAAGATGACCGTCACGGAAATCTACCGTTCGCTCGACCTGCCGCAGGCCATTGCCTCCCAGCACCTCATCACGCTCAAAGACCGGGGTATTCTTTCCTCGCTCAAGGTGGGCACCAAAATCTACTACTCCCTCTCCATTCCGAAGCTGCTCGACGTAATCGACTCTTTGGAAGACTGCTGCGACACAATCTGACTGGCAGCCGTTAGCTGTTAGCTGACGTTCCGGGAGTGTTTCAGCGGTGCTTTCTGAATTAAAAAAGGCCACCTGACATCCGTTGTCAGGTGGCCCTTTTTTTTGGGATAACCGCCCCCACCTACTGCTCTTCAGTGGCAGGCCAGCAGCGGATAATTTTCAGCTAACAGCGGCGCTCTGGCGTTCGAGGTCGAAGAGGTCGGTGAGCGTGTCGATGAGCTGGTCGGCCTCGCCGCGCTTGCAGGCAGCTTTGAGCTGGAGCACGGGCTGCTTGAGGATTTTCTGCATCAGCGAGCGGGTGATGTCGTCGAGGCGCTTGGTTTCGGCGGGGCTCAGCTTCTTCTGGTAGCGGTCCATCTCTTCGAGGCGGATTTGCTCCAGCGCATTCTTGAGCTTCTGAATGGTGGGCGACACCAGCATTTCCTTGGTCCAGTCCTGGAGGCCCACCATGCTTTCGGCAATGATGGCCCGCACCTGGGGCACGGCGGCCAGGCGGCGCTCCAGGGCGGCCGAAGCCTTGCTCTGGATGGCATCGATGTTATAGACCAGCACGCCGGGCACCTGCTCCACGTCGGGGGCGATGCTGCGGGGCACCGACAGGTCGATGAAGAACTTATAGCTCAGCACTTCTAGGTTGGCCACCAGGGCGCGGGTGAAGAAGGGCTCGGCATGGGCGATGCTGCTAATCACCACATCGGCTTCCTTGAGCGCTTCCGCCAGGTTCTCGAAGTCAACCAAACCAAGGCCGCACTCCTCGGCCAGCGCCTCGGCCTTGGCGCGGGTGCGGTTGCAGATAGTGACGTCGGTGAACGTTTTGCTGTCGCCGAAGTGGCGGCAGACGTCGGCCCCAATTTCGCCCAGGCCCACTACCAGCACGCGGGGGTTGGCCACGTCGGCGGTCAGCTCTTCTACTAATTCCAGGGCGGCGTAGGAGGTGGAGGCGGCCCCGTCGCGGAACGAGGTTTCCTGCTGCACGCGCTTGTTGGTAAAAAACACGGTGTGCAGCAGTCGGTGCAGAAACGGACCGGCCGCATCGGCATCGGCCGACCACTGGTAGGCTTGCTTGACCTGGTTGCTGATTTGCAGGTCGCCGACGACCTGGGCCTCCAGGCCCATGGCTACCTCAAAGAGGTGCTGAACGGCGTCGTGGTGCTCATCGAACACGTCGAAGTAAGGAAAGAACTCGCTGACCTCCGCCAGACCCTTAAGCTCACCCAGGGCCTCGATAATGGCGGGGCTCTGGTCGCGCTCGGCCGAATAATACACCTCGGTGCGGTTACAGGTACTGAGCACCAGCAGGTCGGAGAGGCCCAACTCGTGGTGTAGCGTGTGCAGGAAACGCCGGCAGGCAGCCTCGTCCAGCGCAATCAGCTCGCGAATGGCGAGTGGGGCTTTCTTGAAGGATAAACTGACGGCCTTGAATGGATGGAGCATAGCAGGTGCTAGTGCGAAAATCAGGGGGCAAAAATACGTTACAAATTGCTAGGGTAAAAACAGAAGAACCGGGCCGGGGGTTCGGGGCAACGCCAAATTTGGACAGAAACCGGTTTTGAGCCGTTTAACGAACCATTGGGGCGGCGAAAATGGGTGAAAAACATCTTTCTTCGGACCGGCCACTGGCTGGGGCTTGGGCCGGAAACGTATCTTCGCCGGGGTGCCGGCCGTATCCGGCACGTCTGCCACCCCGTTTTCTGCCCTCCGTGCTGCCCATTCCCATCTACGATCAGAAGTCCCGCATCAAGCTTATCATCGTGGGGGTGGCTCTGCTGATCGGGGCGGCTACGGTCATCTACACCAACATTCTGGTGCAGCGCCTCTCCGAGCGCGAGCGGCAGCAGATCGACCTCTACGCCAAAACCCAGCGCTACATTATCAACACGGAGGAGGAGTCGAACCTGTCGTTTCTCTACGACGAAATCATTGAGGCCAACAAAACCATCCCCGTCATCATCACCGACGGCGACGACAACATCATCGACGCCCGCAACGTGAACGTGCCCAAAGGCGTGCCCGAGGAGGCATCTATCCAGTTTCTGCGGGATGAAATTGCCCAGATGCGGGAGCAGCACCCACCCATCGTCATCGAAATCGGGGCCGGGCTGCGCAACAAGCTCTATTACAAGGAGTCGGCTTTGCTTACCCAGCTGCGGTTTTATCCGCTGGTGCAGCTGGCCATCATCGGCTGCTTCGGGGTGATTGCCTATTTCACGTTCAGCTACTCGCGCCGGGCCGAGCAGAACCGCGTGTGGGTGGGCCTGGCCAAGGAAACGGCCCACCAACTGGGCACCCCGCTCAGCTCCCTGGTGGGCTGGCAGGAATACCTGCGCGAATCGGAGCGGTTCCGGGATGAGCCCATCGTGGAGGAGCTGGGCAAGGACATCCGGCGGCTCGAAATTATTACTGAGCGGTTCAGCAACATCGGTTCGGTGCCGGTGCTCAAGGACGAAAACATCCTGCGCGTCACCGAAAACGCCATCAGCTACCTGCAAAGCCGGGTGTCGCGCAAGGTGAGCTTCGAGGTGAAAACCGACCTGCCCCGCGACACGCCCGCCCAAGTCAACATCCCGCTCTTCGACTGGGTGATTGAGAACATCTGCAAAAACGCCGTGGACGCCATGGACGGGCGCGGCAGCATCGTGCTGCACCTGCGCCGCCCGGTGCGCGGCAACAAGGCCCAGATTGTCCTCGACATCACCGATACCGGCAAGGGCATCCCGAAAAGCAAAATGCAAAGTGTGTTTCTGCCCGGCTACACCACCAAAAAGCGCGGCTGGGGCCTGGGCCTGGCTCTGGCCAAGCGCATCATCGAGAACTACCATAAGGGCCGCCTCTTCGTGAAATGGAGCGAGCCCGGCCGTGGCACCACCTTTCGGGTCATCCTGAACGGCTGAGTTGTCGGTTGTCAGTTTTTAGTTGTCAGTAAAAGGACATCATACTGACAACTAAAAACTGACAACCGACAACTCATTTCCCCCGGTTCGTGATTTCCACGTAGCTGTTGCCTTTTACGGCTTGGCCGTTGTGCGTGCCTTCTACCTGGCACATGCCTTCCCAATAGTGCATTTTGATGCCGGCGAAGAGCTTGAGCGTCAGCTCCTGATCGGGTAGGACGGGGGTGATGGTGAGGTCGTAGCCCTGACTGGGCACGCGCAGGCGCCACTTGTTGGGGTAGCGCAGTTGGGAATGGGGGCTGGTCCAGTAGTCGAGCACCTCCAACTGGAAGTCCTCGGCGTTCAGGTGCTGGTTGCTTAGGTCGGGGCCGTAGTGGGTGCCGCCCGACACGGTTTGGTTGGTTTTGCGGTCGAAGAGCTGGTAAGCCATCAGCTCAGCGCGGGGCTCCTCGAGCTGGATGGAAAACCAGTCCCAGCCGATGCCTTTATTGGTGACCGAGTTGCCGTTCCATTGGCGGTCGTACCATAACTCGCCTTCCACCTCGCGCACTTTGCCGCCTATTTCCAGGGTGCCAGTGGTAGCGAGGCGGGGGTAGCTGTAATAGCCGGCCTTGGCCACCGCGCCGTAGCTCTCGTAGCCGGTGCCGCCGTGCAACAGTACCGGTTTGGCGGGCGTGGTGGTCAGGTTGATGGCCTGGCCGGGGTGGTCGGTCATGCGGCCCTGGAGGTGGTAGCGGCCCTCCTGGCCGGTGAGGGTCCAGGTTTCGTTTTGCTTGCGGGCGCTCAGTTTCAGGGGCAGCGCCGAAGCCATCAGCTCGGGCAGGCGTGTGACTTTATAATCGTAGCGGAATTGCTTGGTTTGAGGGTCGGTGAGGGCGAAGTTCACCATCTGCCAATCCTTCTTGCCGTTGAGGTTGAAGTGGAAGAACACGTACTCCACCCCGAACGTCTCGCCGGTGGCCTTGTCGCGCAAGTGGCCCGTGAAGTACCACCATTCCAGGGAATTCTGCCGGTGCACGGCTTCCTCCCGGGGCAGCTCGGCCCGCTCCGTAAACACGTCGAATTTATTGGTGGGCTTCAGGGCGCAGCCCGAGGCCGCAAAAAGAAGCAGAACAGTAGCCAGCAACAGATTTCTCATACTGCTGCCATAAGGATTTCGGGGGGCGAAAGGTTTGGCGAAGCGTTGAGTTACTACCGCCGGAACGGCCGCGTCAGCCGCTGCCACAGGCCGCGGGGCGTGTACCAGCGGGAAATGTAAAAGATGCCCATCACGTCGCCGGAGTCTTTCATAACTACCGTCTTCAGCCGATCGGTCGACCCAAGCGGTTTGACGACTACCTCGAAGCCGAGGGCCGAAAACACCAGCCTACCGCTTAGTTCCGCAGCGGACAGTCCCAGCTGGTATGTTCCGTCAGAGGTGGTGGACACGCCGTTTCTGGTTCCTTCTACCAGCACCGTAGCACCGGGCAGCCCCTTGCCGTGGGCATCCACCACCCGGCCCCGTATCAGATGGGTCGCTGCCGGATCATTTGCTCCCCACTGCGTTTTCAAGGGCTGTACCGTGTTGCTGTCCGGGTAGGATTGGGCTATAGTAGGCAACGTTGCGCTCAGGCCCAGTAGGGCAAGTACGGCTACCAGGCTGCGTGGCCAACGGGAAACTACATCGGGCACTATAAGCGGCCGGTTCAACTGCGGGGCCGCGAACCGGCCGCAGACCTTCCCCTTTGCCGGGCGGACGAGCCAGGCTACCACCTGGGCATCACTCATGCAACTGAAATCGACCACCGTTTTGGCGCAGGCGGCGCAGTGGCGGCCCTGGGCGGCGGGCGTCATAGTGGCCCAGCTTTCGTGGCAGGGCTCGGGGATGGTGAGCGTGAGGGAACGGCGCATCGGGCGGCAGGTTTCGGTGAGGGTCTGCGGGGTTGATGCCGGCCGGTAGCCGATTCCACACGCGGCACGGAGTTTTTTGCGCGCCGCCCGGGCTACAACGGCGGCTTGCGGGGCGGCTCGTGAGCCATCAGCCGGCCCATAATCTGTCCCCGGCCGGGGCGCGACTTCAGCCGCACCAGCAGCGGGGCCGGGGCGGGCGATACGGGCACGCTCAGCGTTTGGGCCTCAAATACAAACGGGCTGCCCGACACGCGCAGGCTTACCGCCCCATTCCGCACCGCTTCCCACTGCTGCCGCATAGTGAAGAGGAAGTTGCCCTGCTCGTCGGTAACGGCCCCATAGGGCGTGTCGGCAAGGAAGATTTCGGCCCCGGCCACGGCCCGCCCGGTGGAATCGTCGAGGACCCGGCCCCGGATGGTCACCTGGCCCTGGGGGGCAGAAGCCAGCTCGTCCGTCTGCTCAATAGAGGCGGTAGCCGTGTTGGGGTCGGGTTTGGCCGTTTGGCAGGAGGTGAGCAGGGGCTTGAGGCTGAGCAGGGCCAGACCCGTGAGCAGCCACCGCCGCCAGCGCGGGGCGGCGGGCGGCGGGGCGAACTGCCCGGCCCGGAAGAATCCGCAGACCCGGCCCGCGTCCGGCCGGGCCAGCCAGGCCCGCACTTCGCCTTTCGTCATGGCCGAAAAATCCACGACCTCGTGCTGGCAGCTGCCGCAGAAGCGCCCGGCTGCGGTGGGCGTCATGGCAGACCAGGGCTGGGGGCAGGGCTCGGGAACGGAGAAGGTGGGCATAGCAGAGTTGGAAAGGAAGCGGTAGGCGGTAAGTATAAGCAGATTTGCCGGTTACGAGGAGCCCCGGGGCTAAAGGCCTGGGCTATTCAGCGGCTTCCTGTCTCGCTCCGTAGCCCAGGGCTTTAGCCCTGGGCATCAGGGGAAATGGCCGATAACTCGCTCTCCCTGATGCAGCCCCCCGGCATTATTCTGTATCTTTTGCCCTCTAAACCCTGTTCCTACTACTTTGTCGACCCCGCTACCCCCCTCCCGCTTGAGCGGGCTATTCCGCCGCAAAACGGTTTCTGATCTGCTCGTCAATCCGCCCGCCGACTCGGATCTGATCGGCCCCAACCCCGGCGAACATGGCCTGGAGCGCCACCTCACCGTCCGCGACCTGACCTCGCTCGGCATTGCCGCCGTGATTGGGGCGGGCATTTTCAGCACCATCGGCAACGCGGCCCACGACGGCGGCCCGGCCGTGTCGATGTTGTTCGTGTTCACGGCCATTGCCTGCGCGTTTTCGGCCCTGTGTTACGCCCAGTTCGCGGCCACCATTCCCGTTAGCGGCTCGGCCTACACCTACGCCTACGCCTCGTTTGGGGAGCTGGCGGCCTGGATTATCGGCTGGGCCCTGATTATGGAATATGCGGTGGGCAACATCGTGGTGGCCATTTCGTGGTCCGATTACTTTACTGGCCTCATGGATGGAATCGGGCTCCACATTCCCATCTGGCTCACGATGGGCATGCAGAGCGCCTACAACCAGTACCACGAAGTGCTGGCCCTGATGCAGTCGGGCAAGCCCCTGACCGAGGCCTCGGCTTCCCAGCTGGCCGGCTACAACGCCTGGAATCTGGCCCCCGCGCTGCCCGGCGGCCTGCGCCTGGTCATCGACCTGCCCGCCGGCCTGATTACGCTGGCCATTACGGCCTTGGTCTACATTGGCATCAAGGAATCCAAGAACGCCTCCAACATCCTCGTGGGCCTCAAACTGGTGGTGGTGGCCGTGGTAATTGTAGTGGGCATCTTCTACATCGAGCCCGATAACTGGAGTCCGTTCGCGCCCAACGGTATTGGCGGGGTGCTCAAGGGCGTGTCGGCGGTGTTCTTCGCCTACATCGGTTTCGATGCCATTTCGACCACCGCCGAGGAGTGCAAAAACCCCCAGCGCGACCTGCCCAGGGCCATGATTTATGCCCTCATCATCTGCACCATCCTTTATGTAATCGTGACGCTGGTACTTACCGGCATGGTGAACTACAAGGAGCTGGCCGTGGGCGACCCGCTGGCCTACGTGTTCAATAAAGTGGGCGTGAAGTGGCTGGGCGGCGTGGTGGCCGTGTCGGCCGTGTTTGCTATGGCCTCGGTGCTGCTCGTGTTCCAGATCGGCCAGCCCCGTATCTGGATGACGATGAGCCGCGACGGTCTGTTGCCTCCGGTGTTTGCCAAGGTGCACCCCAAGTTCCGCACGCCCTCATTCAGTACCATCGTCACGGGCTTTTTCGTGGGCATTCCGGCGCTGCTGCTGAACATGGACCTGGTAATTGATCTGACCAGCATCGGTACGCTGTTCGCCTTTGCGCTGGTCTGCGGCGGCATCCTCATCATCGACCCCTACGGCACTTCCGACGCCCGCTTCAAGGTGCCCTACATCAACGGCCAGTTCCTGGTACCCCTCATTCTGACCATTTGCGGCGTGCTGGTGCTGATGTATAACCAGGACGGTATCCGCGAATTTACCCGCGCCTTGGGCAGCGGCTACGAGGAAGGCCGCCACTACATTCCGATGCTGGTGTTCTTCGCCTTCTGCCTGGGCCTCTCGTGGGTGTCGTTCCGCAAGCGCCTGAGTCTGCTACCCACCCTGGGCCTGCTCACCAACCTGTACCTGATGACCCAGCTGGGCGTGAATAACTGGCTGCTGTTCTTCGGCTGGCTGGTCATCGGCCTGGCCCTGTACTTCAACTACGGCTACAAACACTCCAAGCTGAGCCTCAAGAAGGCGGTTGGTTGATAACGGTTGGCCACGCGAGTAATTAATGAGTAGAACGTCATTCCGAGCGTAGCCGAGGAATGACGTTCTCATTTATCCTGGTTCGTTAGCGGCCTATCCACGCCGGCAAAAACCCTGAAAATTATAATTCACCAGTCTGCCGCTACCGCATGAACACCCTCGCCGTCCGCCTGGAAGCTGCCCGCCGGGAGTTGCTGGATCTGGGGCTGCGTAACCCGCTGCTCAACTTCCGGCCCTCGGCGGCGCGGGGCGTCACGGTGGTGGGCGAGCAGGCGGCGGCCGTGTTCGACGTGCTGGTGCGCCGGGGCCGGGCCATGCGGTTTGCGGCCCGGCCCGAAGTGCCGACCCCGCCCCGCGCGGGCTGGAAGGGCGACCCGGAGCGGGCCGCCCGCCGGGCCGCCGCGCTGGGGGTGCCGCTGCCGCCCGCCTTGGCTCCCGCGCCACTGTCTCCCCCGCCCGTCGTCGACCCGCTGGATGGCTGGCTGCAAACGGCGGAAACCGCGCCGGGGCTGCACCAGCGCCTGCTGGCTACCTACCACGCGGCCCGCACCAGCCTCGAAGAACAGGGCGTGAATCTGCTCTACCTGGCCCTGGGACAGCTCACCTGGTACGAAGCCGCCGACAGCCCCGCCCCCCGCCGGGCTCCGCTGCTGCTGGTGCCGGTGCTGCTGGAGCGCGGCGGCCCCACCGAGCGGTTCCGGCTGCGCT
This sequence comes from Hymenobacter rubripertinctus, assembly GCF_003583925.1. Lineage (GTDB taxonomy): Bacteria > Bacteroidota > Bacteroidia > Cytophagales > Hymenobacteraceae > Hymenobacter > Hymenobacter rubripertinctus. Next base: position 332,742 of record NZ_QYCN01000004.1, read on the forward strand.
ACACCGGGGCGGAAGTGGAAGGCAACCCCTCGTTGCAGGCCCGGTTACGCGCCGATTTCGGGGTGAGTCTGCCCCTGCCCGACGACGAGGCGGACCCCGCCGCCTACCTGGCAGCCGTGGCGGCGGCCGTAACGGGCCTGCCCCGCTGGGCCGTGACCCCCGATACCCTGGAACTGGGCTTCTTCTCCTTCGGCCGCTTCCGCCTCTACCGCGACCTGGACCCCGCCGCCTGGCCCGATCACCAACCCCTGCTCAGCCACCCCGCCCTGGCCMCCCTGCTCGACCCCGCCGGCGGCTTCCCCGATGCCCCACCCACGCTCACGGAGGACGACTTTCTTGACGACGTACCGGCCGCCACCGACCTGCACCAAGTGCTGGAGGCCGATTCGTCGCAGCTGCTGGCACTGCTGGCGGTCCACGAGGGACGCAACCTCGTCATTCAGGGGCCGCCCGGCACGGGCAAGTCGCAGACCATTGCCAACCTGCTGGCCGAGGCTATCGGGGCGGGCAAGAAGGTGCTGTTTGTGGCCGAGAAGCGGGCGGCCCTGGAGGTAGTTAAGCGCCGCCTCGATGCCTTGGGACTGGGCGTGGCCTGCCTGGAACTACACAGCCATAAGGCCAACAAAAAGGAGGTGCTGGCCGAGCTCCAGGCTACCCTGCTGCTGGGCCGGCCGGCCGCCGTAGCGGCCCCGGTTCACGACCAGCTCAGCCAGCTGCCCCGCTACCGGGCGGCCCTCAACGCCTACGCCCGGGCCGTGAGCACGCCCATCGGGCGCAGCCGCCGCACGGCTCAGCAGGTGGCCGGCGAGCTGCTGGCTCTGGGCGAATCGGGTACCCCGCCGGAGCTGCCCCGCCTGCCCTTCGCCGCCCTCACCACCTGGACCGATGCCGACGCGGCCCACGCCGCGGCCCTGGCCGCCCGCCTGCAAGCTACGCTCCGCAAAATCGGGGTGCCCCGGCAGCTGCTGTTCTGGGGCAGTGAGCTGACGGTGCTGCTGCCGGCCGCCGAAGCCGCCCTGCCCTGGGTGCTGGCCGAGGCCGCCGCCGCCGTAACGGCCCTCGAAACGGCCACCGTGGCTCTGGCTAGCCACCTCAGTTTGCCTGCTGCCGCCGACCGCGCCGCCGCCGAACAACTACTGCCCGCCGCCCGCCACTTGCTGCTGGCCCCGCCCCTGGCCGGAGTGGCCGTGGCGGATGCGGCCTGGGCAACGGACCGATTATCAGCAGTGCTGGCGGCCGGCGCGGCCCACGCGGTTTTGCACCAGCGGTACGCCGAAACTCTGCAACCCGCCGCCTGGCAGGAGTCTTTGGTTGTCGAAGAAACGGCCCTGCTGACTTACGGGGGCAAGTGGTGGAAATTTCTGGTGCCCGAATACCGCCGGGCCCGCCGCCACCTCCAGACCCTCTGGCGCGGCCCGCTCCCGACTGCGGCGGCCGAAGTGCTGCCGGTGCTGGTGGCCCTGCGCCAGGCCGCCGCCCACGCCGCCMCCCTGGCGGCGGCCGACGCGCTAGGTGCCCGCTTGTTCGGCCTAACCTGGCAGGGTGCGGCCTCCAATTGGCCCGCCCTGCACCGCACCGCCGACTACCTCCGCCTGACCCACCAGCGCGTCAGCCGCCGGGAGTTGCCCGCGGCGGTGCCGGATTATCTGGCGCGCCACGCCGATGCTGCGCAAGCATGGGCGGCGGAGCTGGCCCGGTTGCTGGCGGCTACGGAAGCAAGCTTGACCCGGCACCGCGCCGCCACTCAGGCCGTGGTAGAGGCGCTGGCTCTAAACGAAGTCCGGCGGTTTGGGCCATTGGGTCGGTTGCAGTTCCAGTCCTTTGCTGATCAGCAGGCCACGCTGGCCGCCTGGGCCGCCGATTTGCCCGCCCTGCATCCGGTGCTGGAGTGGAACAACGCGGCCGCCGCCGTGGGGGCCGAGGGGCACCCGGAGCTGCTGGTGCCGGCCGAGCACTGGCCCCCGGCGGCGGAGTGGCTGGCCGAAGCCGTGCGCCGCACCTGGCTGGAGTTTTTGCAGCAGCAGGCCCACGCGCAGCACCCCGCCCTGCGGCAGTTCGAGCGCGCCGCCCACGAGGAAACGGCCGCCCGCTTCCGGTCGGCCGATGCCCTTGACCAGCATTACCACCGGGTAGAGGTTTTGCGCCGCCACCACGCCCGCCTGCCCAGCCTCCAGGCCCCGGGTCAGATGGGCTTGCTCTGCCACGAATTCGCCAAGAAAACCCGCCATTTGGCCCTGCGCCGCCTCCTGGAGCAGGCCGGCCAGGCCGTGCAGGCTATCAAGCCGGTGTTCATGATGTCGCCGCTTTCGGTGGCCGGCTACCTGCCGCCGGGGGCCGTGGAGTTCGATTTGGTGGTGTTCGATGAGGCCAGCCAGGTGAAGCCCGTAGACGCGCTGGGGGCCATTGCCCGGGGCCGCCAGCTGGTGGTGGTCGGCGACTCGAAGCAGCTGCCGCCCACGTCCTTCTTCGACTCCCTCACCCGCTCCGATGAGGAGCCGGACGAGGACCACGTAACGGCCGACATTCCGAGTATTCTGGAGCTGTGCCAGGCCCGCCGGATGCCCCAACGCATGCTACGCTGGCACTACCGCAGCCAGCACGAATCCCTGATTCAGCCCGCTAACGCGCTGTTTTACGAAAATCAGCTGGTGGTTTTTCCGAGTGCCGGCCGCCCCACAACCGAGCCGCTGGGCCTGGCCTGCCACTACCTGCCCGACACGTTTTATGAGCGCGGTACCACCCGCACCAACCCGCTGGAGGCCCGGGCCGTGGCCGCCGCCGTGCTCCGCCACGCCCGCACCACGCCCGGCCGCACGCTGGGCGTGGTGGCCTTCAGCACGGCCCAGCGCCAGGCCATTCAGGAGGCCGTGGAAGAGCTGGCCCCGCAGCAGCCCGATCTGGCGGATTTCCTTACCCGCCACCCCCGGGAGCCCTTCTTCGTCAAGAACCTGGAAAATGTGCAGGGCGACGAGCGGGACGTAATTTTCATCAGCATCGGCTACGGCCGTACGCGCCAGGGCAAGCTGGCCATGAGCTTCGGGCCGCTGAACGCCGAGGGCGGGGAGCGCCGCCTCAACGTGCTCATCACCCGGGCCCGGCAACGCTGCGAAGTCTTCACCAACCTGCGCCCCGCCGACCTCGACCTGACCCGTACGCCGGCCCGGGGCGTGGCCGCGCTCAAGGCGTTTCTGCAATTCGCCGGCGCTGAAAACGACCCCATCGCTGCCCCACTGCCGGAAGCGCAACCAGCGCCGGAAACCCCGTTCGAGGATGTGGTAGGGCGGGCCCTCACCGCCCGGGGCTACGTGGTGCGCCGGCGGGTGGGCTCGCGCGGGTTCGCCCTCGATCTGGCCGTGGTCGATGTTACCACGCCGGGGGCGTTTCGGCTGGGTATTATCTGCGACGCGGCCCCGTACGCCGCCGCCCGCTCTGCCCGCGACCGGGACCGGCTGCGGCCGGCCGTGCTGGCGAGCCGGGGCTGGCGGCTGCACCACGTCTGGAGTACCGACTGGTTTCGCAACCCTGCCGCCGCTCTGGAGCAGCTGGTGGCGGCCATTGAGATGGCTCCGGCCGGGAATGTAGTTCCTTCTGAAGTGCCTGATGAAGAGGTTTCAGAAGCAACGGGCGGGGCGACAGTACGGCGGGAACCGGCCCCGGCGGAACCCCGGGCCCTTGCCGAACCGTATCAGGTGGCCCGGCTGCCCGCCGCCGTGGGCCACCGCGCTCTGCACGAGCACGGCCTGGGTCAGCTGGCGACCTGGCTGGCCCAGGTGGTGGGCGTCGAAAGCCCGATTCACCTGGCGGAAGCTACCCGCCGCCTGGCCCGGGCCAGTGGGGTCCGGCAGGTGGGTGCCCGGATGCTGCGCACCGGTGAGGCCGCGGCCCAGCTCGCCCAAAACCTGCGCTACCTACGCCTTGAAGGAAATTTTCTGTGGGCCACGGCCCTGCCCGAAGTACCGGTGCGCGACCGGAGCGCCCTGCCCGCCGCCCTGCGCAAGGCCCCGATTGCGCCCGAGGAGTTGGCCGAAGCTTTGCGCACGCTCATCGCGCAGAGCTTTGGCCTGCCCCGGGCGGAGGCCGTAGTTGGCGCGGCCCGCCTGCTCGGGTTTAGTCGTCCTTCCGAGGAGTTGCGCTTCCAGCTGGAAACGGCTTTGGCCGAGCTGCTGGCCACCGATCAGCTGGAGGAAATCAGCGGAATCCTGAAGCCCAGAAGCTGAAGCCAGCTCACTGCTGGCGGCCTGAAACCCATCAACCGCTGCCTTTGGCGTATCTTAGCCTGACGTATTCGTTCTGAAATTCCTGCCTATGTTCCCTTTATTTCCTTCTTCCGTGCCGGTTCTGACAATGCTGGCCGGCCTCGGACTGGCCGGTGCCGCGTTGTCGGCCCAGGCCCAGCCCTCGGCCCCGTCCGCGCCGGTGACTGCCGCCGCCGTCCCGATGCCGTTGCTCCAGCCCTGGAGCGGCCCCCACGGCGGGGTGCCGCCTTTCGACCAGGTGAAAGTGGCCGACTTCAAGCCCGCCCTGGAAGCCGGGATGGTCGAAAATCTGGCCGATATTGCCCGCATTGCCAACGACCCGGCCGCGCCCACCTTCGAGAACACCATTGCCGCGATGGAGCGCAGCGGCCGCACCCTGGATCGGGTAGAAACGGTGTACGGCATCTGGGGCACCTCGCTCAACGACGCCAAATTCGCGGCGGTGCAGGCCGAAATGGCTCCCAAAATGGCCGCCTTCAGCGACCAGATAACCCAGAACGCGGCGCTGTTCAAGCGCATCGAGGCAGTGTATAACTCAATGACGACCAGCGGACTCACGCCCGAGCAGCAACGCCTGACGGAAGTGCGCTACAAAGCCTTTGTGCGGGCCGGGGCCAAGCTCGATGCGCCAGCCAAGGCCCGCCTTTCGGCCATCAATCAGCAGCTGGCCGGGCTGTTCAACAACTTCTCGCAGAACGTGCTGGCCGATGAGGCCGACCAGACGCTGGTACTCAAAACCGAGCAGGACCTGAGCGGGCTGCCCACCTCCCTGCGCGACGGGGCCAAAGCCGCCGCCGATTCGCGCAAAGTGGCCGCGGCCGGCGTCATCACCAACACCCGCTCCAGCGTCGACCCGTTCCTGACGTACTCCGACCAGCGCCCGCTGCGCGAGAAGGCCTGGCGCATGTTCACCAACCGCGGCGACAACGGCGGGGCGCATGACAATAACGCCCTCATCACCCAGATTCTGCAGTTGCGGGCCGAGCGGGCCAAGCTGCTGGGCTACAAAACCCACGCCCACCTGCGCCTCGACAACACGATGGCTAAAACCCCCGAGGCCGCCATGGAGCTCATGGAGCAGGTCTGGAAGCCGGCCGTGGCCCGGGTGCACGAGGAAGTGGCCGACATGCTGGCCTTGGCCAAGAAGGAAGGCGCCCCCGCCGACTTCAAGATCGAGCCCTGGGACTATAACTATTACGCCGAAAAAGTGCGTAAGGAGCGCTACGACCTCGACCAGAACGAAGTGAAGCAGTATTTGCAGCTGGATAAGATGCGCGAGGGCATGTTCTGGATGGCCGGCGAGCTGTTCAACTTCACCTTCCAGCCCGTTACCGACGTGCCCGTGTTCCACCCCGACGTGCGGGTGTGGCAGGTGAACGACAAGACCACCGGCCAGCAGGTGGGCCTCTGGTACTTCGACCCTTACGCCCGGCCGGGCAAGAAATCGGGGGCCTGGATGAACGCCTACCGCCGCCAGGAACGAATGGACGGCCAGGCCGTGACCACCATCGTGTCCAACAACTCCAACTTTGTGAAGGGCAAGGCCGGCGAGCCGGTGCTCATTTCCTGGACCGACGCCACGACCTTGTTTCACGAGTTCGGACACGCCTTGCACGGGCTGTCGAGCAACGTGACCTACGGCGGCCTCTCAGGCACGAGCGTGGTGCGTGACTACGTGGAATTCCCCTCGCAGGTGCTCGAAAACTGGCTGGCTACGCCCGAAGTGCTTAACCGCTTCGCCCTGCATTACCAAACCGGCAAGCCCATCCCGCAGGTGCTCGTCGACCGCATCAACAAGGCCAGCACCTTCAATGAGGGCTATGCGACCACCGAGTTCCTGGCCAGCGCCCTCATTGATATGAAGCTGCACCTGGCCGGCGACCAGAAAATCGACCCCGACAAATTCGAGCGCGAAACCCTGGCCCAGCTGGGCATGCCCTCCGAGCTGGTGATGCGCCACCGCACGCCCCAGTTCAACCACGTATTCGCCTCCGACGGGTACTCGGCCGGCTACTACTCCTACCTGTGGTCGGTGGTGCTGGCGGCCGATGCGTTCAGCGCCTTCACCGAGGCCGGTGGGGCCTATGATAAGCAAGTGGGTGAGCGGCTGCGCCAGAACGTGTTCCGGGTGGGCAACACCATCGACCCGGCCGCTGGCTACCGCGCCTTCCGGGGCCGCGACCCGAAAATCGATGCCCTGATGCAGCAGCGCGGCTTCCCGATGACGACGGCTCCGGCGGCGGCCGCGCCGGCCGCTAAGATGGAGGCCGCACCAGTGGACCAGGGCAAGACCAAAGTAAAGATGAGGAATAAGCGCAAGTAGCCACTGCTTCGTCTGGTTTTAAGTGAAGGAAGGCCCCAGTATCGGGGCCTTCCTTTTTTGTCCGTTTACCGGGGCCGACTGCGGCCGTTGCCCGTTCAGGAACGGGTTATTTGGGGCCGCGCACCCCGGGACCGGCCGGGCCGTATGGGTATGCATGCTGAAGCTCACCAACCCCGCACTGGCTTTTGTGCTGGGCCGCCTGCTGCTGGGCCTTAATTTCCTGATGCACTTTCTGGTGCGCCTGCCCAAGCTGGCTGGCTTCCGGGCGGGCCTGATGAAGCAGTTTGCCACCACGCCGCTGCCCGCGCCGCTGGTGGAGGCGTTTGCTACGGTGCTGCCCTTCGTGGAGGGCGGCATAGGCCTATTGCTGCTGCTGGGCCTGTTTACGCGCCCGGCGCTGGTGGCCGCCATGGGCGTGATGATGAGCCTGGTACTCGGCAGCAACCTGCTCGAAGAATGGGCCACCGTCGGCTCGCAGATGGGCTACGGCCTGTTCATCTTCGCCCTGATTCTGTTCTGCCAGCACAACCGCTTCTGTTTCGACCGCCAGCCAGTGCCCGCTTAGCTTGCCGAGAGGTTGTGTGAGTTGGCGAAGCCCTGCCTGCCCGGTGTAGAGCCGCGTCTCATCGTCCGCCCCGTTCGGACGTGTCGTTCGTTAGGGTCGTTCAGCGGGAAGACGCGAAGACGCGTCTCTACATCCGCTCTGGCATCGGGCCAGCTGAAGCCGCCTAGGTAGTAGCTGGCTTTTGGTGTTTCGGCTGTTATCTTCCGCCAAATGAAACTGTTATGCCCGATTCAGCCGCTACCGAAACCATCCTGCTCACGTTGCGTTTGGCCGGCTCGGTACCCGCCCGGGCCGGCCGGGAGTTGCAGGCGCAGCGCGTAGCCACCCAGGCCGCGGCCCGTGCTGCCCCCGACCCCGCCGCCGCCGGCCACCGCGCCGAAAAGCAGTTCTTCGCCGCCTTTGATGCGCTGCTCGACGCCCATTCGGTTGGCCCCGACTACCTGGGTCGCGAGAAGCTGGCCGAGCTGGTAACCGGCGAACTGCTGATGCTGGAGGAGCAGGGGTTGCGGGTACCGGGCTTCGTACTGCTGCCCAACCACTTGCACGCCGTATTGCACCTGCCGGACGATTCGGGCCTTTCACTCTACAAGGCCATTGAGCTGCTGCACCAGCGCACCGCCGCCCAGGCCCGCCGCCTGCTGCGCGGCCAGCTCCCGCCCGAGGCCGATTTCTGGCACCCCGGCTCCCACGAACTGCCGATTCAGGATGAAGCCGAGCAGCAGCGCGTGCTGGCCTACCTGGTCTCGCACCCCGCCCGCCTGGGCCTGCCCGCTCGGTTTCACGAGTGGCCGTACGTGAATGAATAAACGAGAGAAATACCATAGTATTGAGCTACTCTACCATGCTCATTAGATTACTCATGAAATATGCCCGCTTGTTGATTCTAGGTTTACTATGGAGCAGTTGTGTCCAACATACTCTACCCTACTATTTTAGTGGGTTGTCCACGAGCAAGATAGCGACTAAATACATCCAGTAGGTTCAGAATTTTGCGTGCCAGCGGCTGGTCAGGGGCCGTATGTGGCCGGGTGAGTTGGCGCAACAGATTCAGGCCGTGCCGAC
>NZ_QYCN01000031.1 GCF_003583925.1 Hymenobacter rubripertinctus
AATGGCGCACAAACGGCACCTGTCGCAAAAGCGTAGTAAGTTTGGCGCTGAGGCATTGCTTCACGGGGCAGAACGGGTTTGGATGGTGTAGGAACCCCAAAGGTCGGACTGCCCCGTTTTATGCCGCAATATTTAGTAGGGTAGAGTAATCATTCTTGATAGCGCTTAGGCATATTATGCTGCTTATGTAATACTGCTTGCATGCGTTTTTACTCTCGACGATTTTTATGAATGAAACTTCATCGTTGGTTTTGTAGTGTTCTGAAATGTAATCTCTGACGCACTTATTGGTTAAATTGTACGAATACCTGTGCTCTCGGCTGGTACAAGCAGTAAGCAGTAAAGAGCAGCACAGAACAATATTTCTCATATAATAGTCGGCGGGCGGCCACTGTGCCCAAACTGGGTTCAGGCAAAAAACGCGAACAGCGCCGTTTCCAGCTCGGTCGGCAGCGTGGGCGGCGTAATGGTGCGCAGCATCAGCGGCGGGCTACCATCGGTGGGCGCAAAAGTGCCCTCGGTGGTATTGAATCGTAGCTGACCCTGGCTGAATTCGCGCTGGTGCTCGCCGTCTTCGGTGCTCATATCCTCAAAATTGAGCTGGCTGAGCTGGCCGCTGGCGTTATCGAAATGCAGCCAGAAGTACAGGTGGCCGGGGTTTTTGCTTTGGATGTCGAGGCGCTTTATCTCAAAAATAGTAGCCGTATCGGCTTCAAACAGAAAAAGGGAGCGGTAGGGGAAAGCCATGAGAGAAGGAAATGGGTGCTTAAAAGGCGTAAATAAGCATAGCCACAATCGGCACGAACACCAGCAGGCAGATAGCCAGAGGCCGCCAGATGCTTTTGGTGGGGAAGTCGCGTGGGTTGGCAATGAAACGGTCGGCGTAGCCATTAAGTCCGTAGGCACTGGCCAGGCCCACGCCCACGGTGTAGGCTCCGGTGTTGGGCGAATAGGGCAGCAGCGCCAGCACCACGGCCATCAGAGCTACCACGGCCACGCTGCCCCAAAGGGCCTTCCGAGCTGCATCGGGCTGGCCTACCGCTCGTAAGTTGTGCGCCGTGAATACCCCGCCGGCCACGGCCGTGAACAGCAACGAGAACAAACGCACGCTCCGCTGGGAGTAAAGTGGCGGGTTGGCAGTGGCGGAAGCAGCGGGAAGGGACATGGATTAGGTAAGGGGAAATGCCTGGGACGCGCCAGCAGCCAAGTATGGCCAGCGGCTGATCGGGTTGTTTGAACCTACAATTTTACCGCTTTTTCGCCTTTGTCCACGCCTTGCATCCACTTCATCAGGCCGTGCATGTAGGTTGGCTGGTCGTCGTAGAAGCTCATGTGGCTGCCGTTGGGGCAGATGAGGGCGGTACCGTGCTGGACTTTTTCGGCCACCATACGCATGTGCTCGGGGTCCATGGTGTCGTATTTGCCACCGATGCTGAGCACGGGTACGGCCAGCTTGGGCAGGTCGGGCACGCGGTTCCAGTTGAGCAGCTTGCCGGATACGCCGAACTCGCTCGGACCCTGCATGGTCACGTAGAGCGACTGGTTCATTTTGGCGAAGGAGCGGTTTACTGGCTCGGGCCACTGTTCCAGGGGGCGGCGCAAAATGTGCTGGGTGTAGAAGTTGGGCAGCAGCAGCTCCATGTAGCGCGGGTTCTGGTAATCCTTCCGCGCCTCAATGGCCCGGATTTCCTTCAGCACTTCGGGCTTGAACTGGGGCGCCAGCACGTCGTTGGCGTACTTGCCGTAGGCAGGAATGCTCATCATCATGTTGCTGATGACGAGGCCCTTGAGGTGCTGCTGGTACTTGAGGGCGTATTCGGCGGCCAGGATGCCGCCCCAACTGTGGCCGAGCAAATAAAAGTTGCTGCTGTCCAGGTTCAGGGCCTGGCGTACCTGCTCCACTTCCTCCACGTAGCGCGGCAGGCTCCACATGGCCGTGTCCTTGGGGTTGTCGGAGTTGCCGCAGCCGAGCTGGTCGTAGTAGATAAACTCGATGCCTTCGCGGGGCAGGAAGCTCTCCATGCACTCAAAGTACTCGTGCGTTGCGCCCGGCCCGCCATTAAGCAGCAGCAGTTTAATGCGCGGGTTGCTGCCAAACCGCTTGGTCCAGACGTTGAACGTGCCCTTGGCCGTTTTGATGGGCACCATCTGTACCCCGCCATCGGCCAAAACTGCTGTGCCGGGAGCGGGGAAGTAGGTAGTGAGAGCCGGGCCGGTAACCGGCGTTTCTGATGAGGTGGGGGCGGTGGAGCAGGCTGCGGTAAGGGCCAGCAGGGTTCCGGCGAGTAGTTTTTTCAGCATGAAAGCAATGTAGGCAGCATTTGCCGGTTACTGACAACTGGCAAGCAGCAACTACTCCTCGGCCAGCCACTGCATCACCCGGTACTCGCCAGGGCCGATGAACAGGCGCAGCACATCGTTGGTGAGCTCCAGGCCGTGGGCACTGTTGGTGAAGAACAGCAGACTTTCGCGCCGTGCGGGCAGCACCAAAAAGAAGCCCTGGAAATCGTCGTTGTTGCCCCAGTGCCAGAGGGCGGGGCCGGCGCTGGTGGTAGCCAGGCCCACACCGGTAGCCCAGGCCACGAACGGGTCGGTGGGGGTGGGGAGCTTGCCGCAGCGGTTGGCTTCGCTGGCGGCGGTAGTCAGCAGGCGGGCAGTAGCCGGTTGCAGGCCCCGGCCAGTGCGCAAGGCTTGCAGGAAATGGTTGTAGTCGGTGGCCGTCGTGAGCAGCGAGTAGGCCGCGTAGGGCTCGGCGAAGCGGCGCACCTGGGTGGGTTGGCCGGCCTTGTCGTGCCCGCAGGCCGTATTGCCCGCAAACCAGGGCTGCCACTTGAAGCTACTGCGGCGCATCTTCAGCGGCTCAAAAACTTCCTGCTGGGCCAGCGCTTCCAGGGTTTGACCGCTAATCTGCTCCAGCGTTTTCTGCAACCACACGAACCCCTCGCCCGAGTAGTTCCAGCAGCTGTCGGGGGCGAAGCGCAAGGCCAGGGGCGAGGTGGCCCAGGTGGGGCCGAATGGGTTTTCGGCCCAGTTGGGCAGGCCAGTGGTGTGGGTAAGCACCATGCGGGCCGTCACGCGGGCGGCGCGCGGCTCGGCCGCCAGCCGGGGGTAGGGGGCGTAGCTGAGCAATGGCTGGTCGAGGTTGAGGCGGCCCTGGTCGTGGAGGCGCAGGGCGAGGTAAGCCAGCACCACCTTACCCAGCGAGGCAGCCTGAAACACGGATTCGGCCGTTACCGCGCCGGCCGAATCCTGCCGCAACCGGCCCAGGTTATAAGCCGTGGTGCGGTGGCCTTTGGTATGAATGAGCTGGAGGCCCGGAATATTTTTCTGCCGAAGCAGGGTTTCCAGTTCCGCTTGTTGGGCGACGGCGGCGAAACCGCAGAAAGTCAGCAGAACGAACAGCAGGAATCGTTTCATAAAGTAATTAGGAGAAGAACAGCTACCAGAATACAGCTAGGGCCGGTACCCGGGCAGATGCGGCGGTGGCCGCAACCGTTGCTTCAGGTCGGGGTAGCAAGCGCGGTAGGGGAAAGTGCTACGCTTGCGCCCGGGCGAATTCGGCCGCGTTCTGGCTTAGTTGCGTGAGGTGGCGCTGGCCGTGCTGGGCCAGAAAGTAGCGGTACTCGTACACGTCGATTTTGCCCAAGCCGTTCACCGACATGGTGGTGCGGTAAAGCAACCCTCCCCGTTCGGTAATTCGGCCAGCAAACCCAGGCACTCGGCTTCCTGGCGGCGCAGTTGGACCCGCGTTTCGGCCAGGGGGCAGGTGCCGGTGGGCTCCATGTGCTCCGGCCGGACCCAGCTAAACGCCCGGGGCTGACTGATATCCTGCAATTTCTCCAGCTGAAATGCGTACTGGGCTACGGCTATGCCCAGGTCGGTGCCAGCAGAGTTCTTCAGGGCCTTGCGGGCAGCTTTCTGAATCAGAATCAGCAGGAAATGGTTGGTCAGACCCACGTGTTCCAGAATTTCGTCGGCCGTCCAGCCCCGTTCCCGGGGCGGTAGCGGCGCCACTCGGCGGGCAGTTCAAACCAGGCATCCAGAACGGCAAACGTGGCGGTGAGGCTGCCGTGTACGGTGGCAATGGTGGCGTGAATCGACATCGGATAGCAGAACAACAGCAGCGAAATACGCAAAAAATAACGGGCCACTTCAACCAGAGCAGTCCGCGCCAACCAAAGACGACCGCGAAACTTGGTTTTTTAAACTGCTACGCGGCACCCCTGCCCCAGGCGACTTCGTTGAGACCGACAAATCGGGCATTAGCAGCACAAACCCGCGCCACCTCACTGCCCGGAATGATGGGCACCGTTTGATGGCGGAAGTGGCTGTGGTAGCAGGTTACCTGAAGGAGATGCCCAGGCAAAAGGTTGGCCTTTTTTACTGAACTTGCAGCATGAAATCAACAGACGTTCTGGAGGTATACGATGCGGAGTACGCGGCCGATTACAACGACCGGTTCCTGCTCTTACCCGGTGCCAGAAGCAACACCGACGCGGACCTGGCCCTGTTGCGGCAACAACTGGGACCCAGCGCGCGGTGGCTGGATATTGGTTGCGGTACGGGGTACTTTCTGAGCCAGTTTCCCGGCGTCGCCCGCGCCGGCTACGATTTGTCGGCGGCTATGCTGGCCCGCGCGCAGGCCGCCAGCCCCGATGCGCTGTTCTTCCGCCAGGGCGACTTCCGCAACGAGGTACCCGAGTGGCGGGCGCAATGGTCGCTGGTGACGTGCATGTGGTCGGCGTACTCCTACTGCGAAACGGTGAAGGAAGTGGAGCAGGTGGTGGCCAATATGATCACATGGACCCGGCCGGAAGGGGCCATTTTCATTCCCATACTCGATTTGGAGGAATTGCGCGCCACGCCCGTACTGTACCATACCGATTCGGCGGGTATGTATCCCGGCGACTTCTGGATAACGGGTTGCACCTGGTCCTGGAACGAAGGCGACACCGGCAAAACGCACCATCACCTCATTGCTCCCCAAATCGAGCATTTCGTGCGGCTGCTGGCTCCTTACTTTGATAAGGTGGAGGTGGTACGCCACCCAGCACCTGCCGGCGGAAACCCGCGCCGGGCCGTGCTAGCTACGCGCCGCCGGGCCGCTCCCGATTTTGCGCGGCCGGCGGCTGTTACCTGGCCCGCGCCACGGCCCGTGGTGCCACCGGCCGCTACGCTCCCGCTGGCTACCTTATTGCGGGAGGTGGCGGCCCGGCTGCGGCCCGGTTATATCTGGCGGGCGTTGCGAAACCGGCGGGCCGGCTAATGAACCCCGAGTTGTTCGTCGCCCCATTTTACTGGTATAGTCACTAACTGCTGAAGCATCGTTTGAAAGCTTTTCTCCAGCGTCAGCTCTCCTTGAACTTGTAGGGGCACCGGAGCATCCTCCCATCCCAGCAGGGCCAGGGGCTGTTGGGAGTGCAATTCAAAAATAGCCACCTTCACTACGTACTGGCCAGCGGTGAGCGGCAACTGCGGTACCGTGCAGCAGAGCTGGTGCTGGCCGGCGGCCAGGCGGACGGGCTCCAGGCGCAGGCCGCCGGTGATGCAGGTCAGGCCGTCGTTGGTCCAGATGTAGAATGCCCAGCCCACCGCCTCATACGCCTGCTGAGCCTGGTAATCGACGCGAAGCCGGAGCGGGCCGCCGGCCACTACGGCAGGCGTGGCTTCGCCCGTCATGGTCAGGGCCTCGATAACCACCGGCCGGCCGGTGGTTGGCCCGGTGCCGCGGGTGGCCGGCAACTGGTGCTGCTGGGCAAAATAGCGGTCGAGCGTTTCCAGGCCGCTACCCGCGAAAGCCACTCGCCCGTGCTCCAGCAATATGCCCCGCTGGCACACGGCCTGGATGTGGTAGGGGTTGTGCGAAACCAGCACCACCGACCCACCCGCCGCCAGATAAGCCAGCATGTGATTGATGCATTTGCGCTGAAAATCCATGTCGCCAACGGCCAGCACCTCATCCACCAGCAAAATATCGGGCCGCAGATGAATGGCTACCGCGTAGGCCAGCCGGGCCACCATGCCCGAGCTGTAGAACTGAACCGGCATATCGATGGCGTCGCCCAGCCCGGCAAACTCCTCGATTTGGGAGAAGACCGGGTTGACCTGGGTTCGGGAAAAGCCGAAAAGCGCGGCCCGCACGAAAATATTCTCGCGGCCGCTGAGCACCGGGTCGAGGCCGACGCCCAACTCGATGAGGGCTCCTACTTGGCCGCGCAGCCGGATGGTGCCGCCGTCGGGTTTGATCAGGCCATTGAGCAGCTTGAGCAGGGTGCTTTTGCCGGCTCCGTTGGCGCCCACAATGGCCAGGGCCTCGCCCCGCCGGAGTTCAAACGACACATCTTGCAAGCTCCAGAACTCGTGTTCGCGCAGGCTCGCGGTTCGCGGCCGGGACCAGGGCCAGGCCTCGGCCACGATGTCGCGCAACCCGTACCAGAGCGAGGTGCGCAGGCGGGTACAGAATTTTTTGGCTAGTTTCCGTACCTGAATCACGGGAAAATCGGGCGCTGCTTCGGGAGCTGAAATCACGGAACGTAAACGAAAGGGCAGAAAAGAAAAGCAGGCCGGGGGTTAGAAACGGGCTATCAGGTGGGGCTGGGCCAGGCGGTACGCCAGCCAGCCGAGCAGGCTGCCGAATGAGGCCAGGGCCGCCACCATCCAAAAGCCGGGACTGGGCGCGGCCTGGCCCGACAGCAGCCAGTTGCGGGTCGTCAGGAGCAGGGGCGTAACTGGGTTCAGATTCAGCAGGGCCGCATAGCGCCCGGGCAGCACGTACACCACCGGCGTCACCAGAAACCAGAGGTTGATGCCCAGCGTGAGGGCATTGGCGACATCGTTGTACAGCAAACCCAACAGGGCCACGAGCCAGCCAATGCCCAGGCCCAGCGCCAGCAGGGCACCCAGGCCCAGCGGCACCCACAACAGCGTCAGGTGCCAGCCCACTCCGTACCACCACATCACCGCGCCCAGCACCGCCAGGCGCACCAGCAAATTGAACACTACCACCCCCATACCTGCCGCCACGAAGGCTTCGTGGGGCACCCGCACTTTGGCCAGCGTATGGCGCACGGAAGTTAGCTGCTGGAGCGGGCTGTTGAGGGTTTCCACGAACGCCTGCCACAAAAATATGCCAGTCAGAATGAACAAAGGCAGGGGTACCGCAGGCTTTTCTCCCTGTAAGATGTTGGCTTTGCTAAGCAGAGTCCAGGTCAGGGCCAGCACCAGTGGCGGCAGCAACAGCCACAGGTAGCCCAGCACGCTCTGCCGGTACTGCACAATCAGGTTGCGCACGAATAGCTGCCGGCCCACGCGCAGCACGGTCCGGGCATCAAGCCCTACTGCTCGGCCAAATGCCCGTGGACTAGCCAAAGGTGAATGCGAGTTGTAGATTATTTCCCTCATTTTTGCACGGTAAACGATGTGTTTGCACTACCTGGTGCCGCAGTCAGCCTGCTTCCGACCCCCCACCGGGCAAACGCCCAACGGCACTAGATACCTGAAATCAGACTGATGTCATTGCTTCGCTTTGTTCGCCGGCTGGCGGCAGTCGCCCGCTTCACCGAATGGTGGGGGTACAAATTTGCGCCTATTATGGCCATTTGTTTTGCAACGGCATTACTGTCGGACCGGCCCATTTGGCCCCTTAGTGGCCAACTGCTGCTGCTGCTGCTGGCCCTGACTGTGGCCGCTACCTACGTCAGCCTGCTCAACGACTGGACCGACCGGGTCGTTGACAAGGAAGCCGGCAAAGAAAACCGGCTGGCACAAACAGCGGCTTCTCGCTTTGCGCTGCTACTGGGAAGCTGTTTGGCGGTGGGTGCGGGCTTTCTGTACCATTTCTGGCAATTAAACCCCGCAGCAGCCTTTCTCTACCTGGGTACTTGGGTCGTCTATTCATTATATTCCCTGCCTCCGGTCCGGCTGAAAGGGCGCGGTGTGGCCGGTGTGCTGGCCGATGCTGCCGGCGCGCACTTTTTTCCGCAGCTACTGGGCGTAATGGTAGTAGGGGCTACCATGCAGCAGCCGTTACCCCTGCTCTGGATAGTTGGCGTGGGAGTTTGGGCACTAGCCTGCGGCCTACGCAACATCATCTGGCACCAGTTAAGCGATGGGGCGAATGATCATCAGGCCGGGATTCGCACCTTTGTGACGGTGTACGGCGCTGCCTCGGTTCGTCGCATGACCGAGTGGGGGATCTTTCCGCTGGAAATAGCGGCTCTGTGCCTACTGCTATACATAGAAGGGCTGCTGCTGCCAGTGGCGGCCCTGCTGCTATACGCGGGACTGGTGCTGATACGGGGCTTGCGGTGGAAAATGACGCTGGTAATAGCGCAGCCTGGACCTAATCCACATGTTTTACTCAACGAGTTTTACGAATTTTTTTATCCATTGGCGCTGCTACTGGTGGCCTGGTGGCGGCACGCTACCGACGGCTGGGCTGGTGCGGGCTTCTTGCTTCTGTTTGGAGCAGCCATGTGGCCTACTGTCCGCTTGCTAGGGGGGGCTGCCTGGCGCTTCCCCCAGCAGATGCTACCGGCAAACCGGAAAGGGGCGTGCTTGCAAGGGCCGTACAAGGAGGAGGTACCCCGTTAACCCATGATCGGGAAAGAGCCTTTGCTGGAACAGCCAAAGTAGCTTTCCGGGGCGCGCATGCAAGCAGTGCGTAGCACCGGTAAACAAGAATGGACACCCTGCCTTACGACAGCTGCGTTCCCCCGCAACCGGAATCAGTTACAGTTTCAGTAACCGGCCACATAGCCCGCCGGTGCCCAGCGCGCTACCCTCCGTGCATATCGGGGCTACTTCAGAAGTCCCGATATGCACGGAATCCGCTAAAATCCGCGCTAATCCATGATCAGCCGAGCGTGTGGTACACGGCCTGCACGTCATCGTCGTCCTCGAACTTTTCAATCAGGTTCATCACCTCTTCCAGCTCGTCGCCTTCGAGGTGCACGGTGGTGTTGGGCACGCGCTGGAGCTGGGCCGATACCACGTTGAACCCCTTCTCTTCAATAGCCTTCTGCATCTGGCCGAAGTCGGTGAAGGCCGTTTCCACCACGATGAACTCGGTCACGTGGCCCTGCTCGTCCTCGTCCTGGTCGGCGTACACGTCTTCGGCACCGGCATCAATGAGTTCGAGCTCCAGCTCTTCGAGGTCGAGGCCTTCGGCGGACAGCTTGAATACGCCTTTACGGGTGAAAGTGTAGTCGGAGGAGCCGGCCGTGCCCAAGGCACCGTTGCCGCGGTTGAAGTACATGCGCACGTTGGCCACGGTGCGGGTGGGGTTGTCGGTGGCCGTTTCGATGACCACGGCCACGCCGTGGGGCGCGTAGCCCTCGTACACCACTTCCTGGTAGTCCTTTTCCTCGCGGGAGCTGGCCCGCTTGATGGCGGCTTCCACCCGGTCCTTGGGCATGTTCACGCCCTTGGCGTTCTGCATGGCCGTGCGCAGGCGGGAGTTGGTATCGGGGTTGGCACCGGATTCTTTCACGGCCATCACGATTTCGCGGCCAATCCGGGTAAAGTCTTTCGACATCCGGTCCCAGCGCTTCATTTTGCGGCCTTTTCGGAATTCAAACGCGCGTCCCATCTATGGTGAGTTGGTGAAATGGTGAGTAGTAAGTTATCGTGCGGGCGGGAAGCCGGAACGAGCCGCAAGTTAGCAGAAAGCCTGGCGGGGCTCAAAGGGAAATAGTGAGATGGTGAAATAGTGAACTGCTGTTCGGTAGTCCTGGATGCGCCATTTGCTCCAATAGGCCCCTAAAACAGCAACTCACCATCTCACCTTGAGCCCCAGGCCACCTGCCCGCTCACCGAGCCCATGTTCAGCACCCGGCCCGGGTGCCCCGCAAAACCGGCCCGCGCCCCGAGCAGCGGCAGAAAGGCCTGGGTTACCGCCACCACGCCCAGCACGTTCACCTCAAAATGCTGCCTGATTACGGCCAGGGACTGATGTTGCAGCGGCCCGTCGAATGCTATGCCGGCGTTGTTGAGCAGGCCCGTCAGTGGTGCGCCCGCCAACGCCCGGGCCACTTCGGCGGCGGCCCGGGCCACGGCCTGGGCATCGGTTACGTCGAAGAGCAGGGGCGTGAAATCCGGACCCAGCTCCGTTTGCAGCCGGGCGGCATCGGCCTGGGTGCGCAGGCTGCCGAACACCCGGTAGCCCCGCCCCAGAAACGCCCGCGCCGCCGCCAAGCCCACCCCGCTCGATACGCCGGTAATCACAACAGACTTAGGCTGTTCAGCCATGCGGATATCTGTAAAAAATAAGCTGCGGAAGTCCCCAGCCAGTTAGCGGCGCAGGGTATACATGCTCTGGTTGCCGGCCGGAAAGCCCGCCAGCATAATCGTCAGCTGGCTTTTGGTCAGCCGGAAAGTGCCCTCGTCGGTGCGCGAACGGCCGTTTTTGTCGGTGTAAGTAAAACGGATGCGGCCCGGCGTGAACGTGAAGCGGCCGTCCTGATCGAAGCGCATCGTGCCGCCGTTGCCGCTCAGCGTCAGGCGCTTCTGGTAGGTGCCGTTGGCTTGCAGCGCGAGCGTGCCGCCCACGCCCTGGGCCGGCAGCGGCACCGGGCTGCTGGCCTGGTCCAGAATGGCATACGAGACGTACGTGTAGGTCGCGAAAAACGACGCATCGGGCCGGGTCGCGGTCAGGCTGGTCAGCACCAGCGCGCCCCCCAACGGAAGCAGAAAAGTACGGGCTTTCATACCGAAAGATACGGTGCCAGCGCCGCTACTGCCAGGTGGGACTGCCAGTAGCGGCGCTTACACCTCGATGCTGGTCACCCATTCGTGGGCGGCCCGCTGCTCATCGAAATCGAATGCCTTGATGATGAGTCCTTTGACCAAAGGAACCGTAGAGGCTACGGCGTAGCGTGAGGGCCAGTCCATGGCGTTGATCCAGGCGACGGCGCGCACGCCCCGGGCCGCCAGCTCGGGCGCAAATACCTGCCCGATCCACTTGCCGGCTTCCCACCACTCGCCGAAGGCCTCGCTGCTGTCGTTGATCATGCGCCGGCAGGGGCGGTCGAGCAGGTGCTCCAGCAGCATTTCGCACTGGCTGCGGGCCGATGCGGCATCGAAGCGCCCGCGCCACTGGGCTCGCAGCAACTGTTCGGGGGCGCTGTAACTCAGCAGCAGGGAAGGAATGTCGAGTAGAATTTGGTCGGGAGCAGACATAGGGAGGGAAAGATGGTTCTACTCGTTCGGTTCGGAAAAGTTAAGCCGCCGCGAGTAGCCCAACCAAATAACGGCTTTCCGCAGCTGGCAAGCCAGGAGGCGGACCATTGGCCGGGCGGCAAAGACAACGGGGAGCGTGGATTTCGGGTTACATTTGGCTTATGCCCACCTTTATGCGTGACCTGATTCGCCCCGCCGCCGAATTGCCCGAAGCCGACGTGTGCCTGGTGGGCCTGCCCCTGGACTACGGGACGGTACTCGAAGGCGGCCGGGCCGGGGCCGCGCACGCCCCGAACGCCATCCGGCGGGAGCTGCGCCGCTACCACAAAACCTATAACCTGGAGCACAATGTGTGCCTCGACGGCCTGCGCCTGGCCGATGCGGGCAACCTCGACCTAAGCCACCCCGCCCACGAAACCAACCACCAGACCATCCGCCGGGAGCTGGCCCGCCTGCTGGGCCAGTACCCGCGGGTGGTGGTGCTGGGTGGCTCCCACGACGGCACCTACAGCACGGTGCGCGGCCTGCACGACGCCAGGGGCGGCCAGCCGGTGGGGGGCATCAACCTCGATGCCCACGCCGACGTGAAGGACCGGCCGGGCCTCATCAGCAGCGGTACGCCCTTCGGTAAGCTGCTGCGCGAAGGCGTGCTGGCCGGACCCCGGTTCACCGAAATCGGCCTGCATTCCAACCTCAATACCTGGGACGATATCAATTTTCTGCACCAGCAACAGGCCCGGCTGGTGCCCCTGGCCCAGGTGCAGCAGGACGGGATGACCGAATACATGCGCCGGGCCCTGCGCCACGCCACGGCCGGGGGTGGCGCTTTCGTGAGCTTCGACCTGGACTGCTGCGCCGAGGCCTATGCTCCGGCCGTCAGCGCGCCCAGTGCCGACGGCCTCACGCCCCGCCAGGCAGTGGAGGCCGCTTTTCTGGCCGGCCGCGAACCGGACGTTCTGCTCTTCGAACTGGTCGAACTCAACCCGCTCCTCGACCGCGACAATCAGACGGCCCGGCTTGCGGCCACCATTCTGGCGGCGTACCTTACGGGGGTGGCCGCGCTGCTGCAAAGCTAACGCAGCTTCTCCTTCACCCCCTGTGCGGGGCTCTTCTTGTCGCTATGAAACTACGCGTACTCCTGCTGGGGCTGACGCTGGCCGCCGGGCCGGCTCTGGCCCAGAAAATGCCCGCTAAAACCCCGGCCAACAAGCCGGCCGTTCCCACTGGTCCGGCCCCGGCCTTTCACCTGAGCTGCGCCGATCAGCAGCCCGCCAGCGCTTTACAGAAGCTGCACTGCCAGACCCGGGAGCTGGCCCTGAGCCCGCCGCCGCCGGGTACCCCGCTCACGGTGGATGCCCGGGCCAATGGCAGCATTACGGTGCGCGCCTGGCCCGGATCCGACGTGCGGGTGCGGGTGCGGGTGACGGGCCGGGCCGCCACGCCCGAAGCGGCCCGGGGACTGGTGGCCGCCGTAGCTGTTAGCCACCAGAACAACCTGCTACGCGCGGCCCGCGCCAATGAGTCGCTGGAGGGCTGGGCCGTGGACTACGAGGTGCTGGTGCCCGAGCAGACCGACCTGGCCCTCAGAGCCGGGAACGGGGCGCTGGTGCTGGAAAACGTGCGGGGTACGCTGCGCTTCGAAACCACCACCGGCAATGTGCTGCTGCGCGGCGTAGGCGGCGACGTGCGCGGCAAAACCACCACCGGCAACCTCGACCTCATCTTCAGCGGCGAAGGGTGGTCGGGGCCGGGCCTGGACGTGAGCACGGTGACGGGCGACGTCAGCTGGCAGCTGCCCGCCACCTACGCGGGCACGCTGCTGGCCCGCACCAACCGCGGCCGCGTTACGGCCCGGCTCAACACCAAGCGCCTGAGCGTGCTGCCCCACAACCTGGCCGCCACACTGGGCAAAGGCGGAGCCCAACTGAAAGTGAGCACCGTGAACGGTAACGTGCGGGTGGCGCAGGAGCCGCTGCCCCAACCCGCCGCCGAACCCGCCGACTCGCTGCTCTATAACGACTGACCAGCAGAACAACCGCGCACCGCGCCGCCTGGCCGCCTCCGGCCGGCTATTCAACCTCGTTGCCGGCTACCACCTGGGCATGGTTGAGTACGGCCACCAGCGTAACGCCCCCCAGAATGTTGCCCAGCAAGGCGGGGAGCACAAAGTCGAACACTACCGCCGGCCAACTGGCGCGACCGGCGGCGGCCAGGGTAAACACCTCAATGGAGCCCGCAATAACGTGGCTGAAGTGGGCAATACCCACCACGTAAGTCATCAGGATAATCACCCAGACCCGGGCCGTTTCGGCGAAAGGCAGCAGCCACACCATCAGGGCAATGACCCAGCCGGCCAGAATGCCGCGCAGCAGCGTGGTGCCAAAGCCGTACTGCATGGCGTGCTCGCCCAGGCGAAAGAATTCGGCCCGCACATTTTCATCGAAAGCGGATGTGTGAGCGGCTACCAGTGCCATGAGCAGCCCCCCGGTGAGGTTGGCTGCCAGCACCACGGCCCACAGGCGCAGCACGTTGCGCAGGGTAGCCAGGTCCTTGTTCTGGAGCAGGGGCAGGATGGGGGTGAGGGTGTTTTCGGTGAAGAGCTGCTGGCGGGCCAGAATCACGACCAGAAAGCCCATGCTGTAGCCGAACGTGGCCACCAGCGGCCGCCAGGCAGCCTCCGGCAGGTAGGCCGTGAGCAGGGCCTCGGCAATCATCGAGAGCCCCATGGAAAGCCCCGCCGCCAGCCCCGACCAGAACAAAGCCGCCGAGGGCCGGCGCAGCTCCATCTCGCCTTCCTGCAAGGTAGTGCGGTACAGGACCTTGCCGCTGGGGGCTTTCCGCTCGTTGGCTTCGCGCTGCTCCGCCCGCTCCTCCTGCATGACCTGTTGCTTGGTCCTTTCGTCTACTTCTTCTCGCATAGCAGGGCTTAAACGCAACCGGCCCGTTTCCGGCTGAAAGCGGAGCCTCACCCAATGCGGCGGCGCTTCTGTAAAAAAAAACGCAAGCCGTTGTAAACGAGTACGTAAACAACGGCTTGCGAAAGCATGATTTTCGGGGGCGGCAGCGCCGGGCGGCTACCGTGCTACTTCTTCGGTACGGAAGTACTTGGGTTCGGCGGCCTGCGGGCGCGGATATTCGTTCTGCTTGCGCTGCTGGTAGCGCTGCATCAGCCAGACCGCTCCGGCCAGCGCTCCGAGGCCGGCCGCCGCTACCGCGAATTTGGCCCGGATGGGGTCGTGGGGCGCGGGCGGCACATAGGCCACGCCGTTTTCGTCGGTGCGGGCGGGATGCTGCACGTACCGGCCGTGGGCCGGTACGCGGAACTCCGTTGCCAGCTTGCGCAATCCTTCGGCAGCCTGCGTCCCCCTGATGGCCGGGCCGTGGCCGCAGCCGATAACTTCGGGGTCCAGGGCTGCCAGCTGCCGGATCGACTCGCCCACTTGTTGCCAGTCGTAGTTGAACGGGGCACCCGCAATGCTGATTTCGGGCAGTTGCAGCAGCACCGCCGGCACCGACTCGTGGTTGCAGGTGGCAAAGGCATCAGCCCCGAGCAGGGTGCGGTCTTTGTGGCGGAACAGGGCAATCTGGCCGGGGGCGTGGCCGGGCACGTGCAGCCACTGCCAGTCGGGCAGGAAGGGCGGGTCCTGGTCGTTGGGCGGCAGATGCTGCACGAAATCGGTGAGCTGAAATGACTGGGGCGGGAAGAACCGCGACACGAAGGCCAGCGAGCCGCCACCGGCCACCGTGGGGTCGGCGGGCGGGTACACGGCCCGGGCCGTGAGGAAGGGCATTTCCAGCGGGTGGGCCAGAATGGGTACTTTCCAGTGCTCGGCCAGGGCCTGGGCCGACCCAGCATGGTCCAGGTGGCCGTGGGTCAGGATGATAGCCTCCGGGTGAGTGCCGGGATAGAAAATCTGGTCGGCGGCGGCAATAATGGATTTCTCCGAGCCCGGCAGCCCGGTGTCTACCAGCACCCACTCGCCGGGGGTGCCGGTTTCAACGAAATACACATTTACAAAGCGTTGAATAGTGAGCTGGTGAACCCCAGCGGATACTTTTTCCATGAGTCGGGCAGTAAGTGGAAGGATACTTATCAGTACGCGCTTCCCGGCAATTGGATTTGCGCCCGCCAATGGCCCGTCAGGAATTATTGCGCTCCCAGTAGGCCCGCACGCGCCGAAACGCTACTTTAGGCGACCGGCCGGCCCATTCAGCAGGCTGCCCGACGGTCCGTTTGTTGTTTGCTTTCTTCGCCCTATGACCAGCAACCCCGATAAAATCAGGCTCTTCGAACAAACTGCCCGCCACCTCACCGACCAGGGGTTTCGCATTGAGCGCCAGGATGCGCAGCGTCCCTGGGGAGGGTTTTTCGTGCTTGATGAGAACCAGGCCCAGCCATTCGCCGATGCCTATTTTGGCGGATTGGCCGTCGATTCGTTGCGGATTTCGGGCAGGCTCAGCCCCAAAATCCTGCTCGTCGCCCCGCACCAGCGCTTGTCTTGGCAGTACCACCACCGCCGGGCCGAAATCTGGCGCGTCGTCAGCGGCACGGTAGGTATTATCACCAGCCTCACCGACCAGGAAGGCCCGCTGAAAACGTACGGCCCCGGCGAGCAAATTACGTTGCAACAGGGCGAGCGGCACCGCCTCATCGGCCTCGACGACTGGGGTACCGTTGCCGAAATCTGGCAGCACACGAACGCCACCCAACCCTCCGACGAAGACGACATCGTGCGGGTGCAGGATGACTTTGGGCGCTAGTTTATACCGCCCCAAAAAAATCCCCGCCGTGTACACCTCCCTTACCCACCTCTTTCTCCTATTGCCTTAAACCACGACAAAAGGCCTTTTTGGATCGGATGACCTCACCTGAAAAGTGGTTAATTGGATAGGTAATCCCACAAAAATACTCTTCCGGCCACATGGTCGGAGGGGGGCTTTTTATGGGTGAAGGGAGGGCTCGCGTCGGGATTTTTTATGCGCGATACCCGTAACAGTGGCCGCCCGACGAAACACGTGTAAAAAGACCTGTAGATACAGGCAGTTGGGGTATTAGCTGTTGTTTTTCAGTCGTTTGCGCATGTTCATTACAGGCAGCTCAACGTATTTGTACATTAATGTAGCCAGTACCAAGGTGAGCCCCCAGAGCAGGCCCATTCCCAGAAGTGATTTTACGGGTGATGGGAGCGCCAAGGATTGCACAAACGGGATAACCAGCCGGTTATGGATCAGCGAACTATGCAGCAGGTACATGGAGTAAGAAATCAAGCTGATGTGCGTTGTGATATCAGCCGCCATGCCCTTGGCACGTTTCCAGGAGCTTAATAGAGGCAGACTACACGCGACAGCCAGCGGATAGAGGCCGAGGTAAATAACGCAGTGGAAGAAGTTGAAATCACCAGCGGAAGAAGGGCCGGTGAGTAGGTACAGCGCCACAAGGCTTACGAGAAACTTGGCTATTCGCCCCTTAAGCCAGCTCGTAGGGTAGTAGTACGCCCACCACGCAGCCAGTACCCCGTACATCAGCGAGTCCAGCCGTAGCAAAACGATTGTCCGAAAGTGGTCTGCCCACTCTAATAAGGTGACGGGTTGGAAATGCGTGTAGTAGCTATACCGGTACAGGGTAGTTGCTGCCAGCATTGTAAGGGCGGTTATTATAACGGCCGCTTTGGGAGAAACCCGGGTAGCACACAGCCCGATAATAGCCGGTGCTGACAACAGGTAGAACCACTCTTCCACGGCTAGCGACCACGCTTCCTGATAATTGAGCGGGTGTACCCAGTTAAAGTTTTGCAGAAAGACGAAATAGGCCGGATACTTCTGAATTGAAAAAATGTCGACTCGAATTTCCAGCGAGATGGCCATGAGCAGCACCAGGTAATATGGCGGTATTGTTCTGATCCAGCGACGCCGCCAGAAATCCCACAGCGTGCCAAAACTGGCGGCCCTGCTTTCCATCATTTTAATCAGGATGTGCCCAATCAGGAACCCCGATAAAACGAAAAAAATGGTCACGCCATCAACGCGCATAACGTGCTGATGCAAGAAGGTGAATCTGGGCGAAATCCAACTCGCTCCGTGAACTAAGACAACTGAACAAATAGCAAACGCACGCAACGCATCCAACCCGAATATGCGGTTACCACTTTCGGGCAGGCGGAGGACAGAAGGTAGATTCATAGATAGACAGATACATATAACGGTTTCGTGCCTTGTTTACCGGCCTGACAACCTGACTTCACGGTTCACGAAACGGCTCCCCACAAGCCCTGGTCCACCTGGCTGTTCCTTACCCATGTCTTTCCTTGATTTCCTGGGATAGTTCAAAAAATGTTTTGGGCCGATGCTTCTCGCTTACAAAGTGGCAAACCGTATAGGTAACCGCATCAGAAAACGTCCTTCCAGCAATAGGGTTGGAAGGACGTTTGATTTTTGGGCAAGCCGTGTACAAAGTGAGGCTTTGTTCGTGGTGGTGGGCAGGTTACGTCAACGCTTTCTTCAGGGCCGTCAGCAGCCGTTCCATGCCGGCCTGCTCGCCGCCCGCGCCGAGGTGGACGCGTAAGGTGCGGCGGTGGTAGTCCTGGAGGGCTTGCAGGTCGCCGGCGGCCTGGGCGTTCTGGAGAGTGCCGAAGGTGTAGGTCCGGCCGGGCAGGGGTAGGKCGKGGGGGTGGTCGGTGGTGATTTGCAGAAACAGGCCGTTGTCGGGGCCACCCTTATGGTACTGGCCGGTAGAGTGCAGAAAGCGGGGGCCGTAACCTGCGGCCGTGGCCAGGTGCAGGCGTTGCTGCACGAGGGCGCGCAACCCATCGAGCGTGGTATTCAGGGCCGGCGTTTCCATCAGGTAGGCCTGAAGGCAGAGGAAATCGTTGGCCTTGGCCTGCCCAAAAAAGGTGCCCAGCACTTCGGCGGCACTGCTGCCGGTTACGTCGGCGTAGTAATCGAGGCCGTCCTCGCTGACCACCGGGGTGCTGGTCTGGGGCAGCTGGCCTTCAGTTTCCACCACCTGCATGAGCTGGTTGGTGGCCGTTTTGGCGGCCTGCACGTTGGGCTGGTCGAAGGGGTTGATGCCGAACACGGCGCTGGCCACGGCCGTAGCCACTTCCCAACGGAAGAACTCAGCTCCGAGGTCCAGCGGGTCGTGGAGCAGAATGGTGATAACGGGGTGGCCGGCGGCTTGCAGGGCGGCCACCTGGCGGCGGTTATCCTCGTCGGGCTGGCTTTGGTAGCCCACGTACACAAACACGCGGTCGGAGCCGTACACGGCCGGGCTGCCCAGCGGGTCGCCGGCTACGGGCAGAATGCCCTTGCCCTGCTTGCCAGTGCTTTCGGCAATGAGCTGCTCCAGCCACAGGCCCAGGTCGCTGAGGTCGGCGGGGACCACGAGCGTGAGTTTGTCACGGCCCTGTTCGGCCAGCACACCCAGGGCGGTGCCCAGCTCCAGGCCGGGGTTGTGGTCCACGGGGCCTTCCGCGCCGGTAGCGCGCATCATGACCTGGGCGCGTTCGAGCAGGGTTTTGATGTCGATGCCATAGAGGGCGGCGGGCACCAGGCCGAAGTAGGAGAGGGCCGAGAAGCGGCCGCCCACCTCGCTAAAGTTCAGGAAGATACGCCGGTAGCCCTCGGCCGTAGCCTGGGTTACAAACTGGGAGCCGGGGTCGGTAATGGCCACGAAGTTTTCGCCGGCCTTGTCGCCTTTCAGCTCTTTCAGGCGGGCGTAAAAGTAGTCGCCAAACGCCAGCGGCTCGGCCGTAGTACCCGATTTGCTGGCCACCACGAACAGGGTTTCGGCCAGGGGGACGGCCTGTTCAATCTCGCGCACCGAGCCGGGGTTGGTGGTATCGAGCACCGACAGGGGCAGGCCTTTGGCCAAATGCTCAAAGGCCTGGCGGAATACGATAGGCGTCATGGAACTGCCGCCCATGCCCATCACCACCACGTGGCGGAAGCCGGCGTCCTTCACCTCCTGCACAAACTGCTCCATCTCGGCCACGGCCGGCAGCATGGTGTCTACCACGCGCAGCCAGCCCATAAAGCTGCGGATGCTCTGCTGGCCTTCGGCGTCGGAAACCCAGAGGTCGGCTTGTTTCTGCCAGAAGCCGGCGGTGAAGTTGCGGTTACGGAAATCCTGGAGTTTGCTGTCGACGGCAGTCTGATACGAGCCGAGCTGCAGGGTCATGGTCGGCAGGGAAGCGGAAGAAGTAGCCATAGGAGTTAATTCGCAAAGTGACGGTGGAAAGCCCGGCCCCGGACCTGGCCGGCGAGCGTGCCGCAATGCCAACCGGCCCGGAAGCGGTGGGCCGGGCAAAGGTAGAGAAGTCGTTACATACGCGCGGCGGGGGCCGCGGTAGGTGTCCCGGGCCTAGCGGGAGCGGTAATTGGGGAGCGGAATAGGAGTAGCAGCCCACTCCCGCTCCAGCCCGGCCTGCACCGGCGCGTCGTGGTGCAGCAGCCAGTCGAGGGCCCCGGCGGACTCGTTGAAAAACTGAACATCGTACTGAATAAAGTGCTGACCGGCCCGCAGCAGGCTTTCCACCACCATGTAGTTGTAATGACTGCCGGCCGGCAATACCAGGGCCAGCTGCCGGATAGCGGGCACCGATACGCGCCCCAGCCAGTTGGCGGCCAGTCAGAACTGCTCGTCCAGCCCCAGGCTGGGCAACCCGTGCAAATCAATCAGTACCGAGGCCACGGTGTGCTGTTCGACCAGCTGGGCCACAGCATTCATACTGATCTGGAAACGTGCCAGGCCCGGAACCGGCCGATACCACTGAAAGCGGAGCAGGAAAGAATCCGAGGCGTACTGAGCCTGAATATTGTGAAGCATGAGCAACATGGGCAAGCTGGCGCAGAAGGCAGAAGGAAAGCCGAAGCGAGACGGGCCGCTACGTACGGCAAGCCGTTCTGAATCAGGGCAAACGCATGAACAGGAAGCCCTGGCGTTTCTGATGAGTGAGGGCACTTTTGCGCAATCCATTCTTAGGCTCGCTCCTTCCTGAAGGGCCTTCAAACGCGGCAAATGTATTCGACGATTTGTTCATGCGTTTGCCCTGGTTCTGAATCGGATTTTGAAAATTTTCGTAAGAAATACAGCAACAACGTTTCTGTTACGCTGATATGGTGCTTATAACAGTTTGTTTTGGCTTTTACTAATGACAGATACCCGCTTAAGTTCAGTGAAGAAGAAATAATACACTTGGCCGTCGCCGGCCCTGCTACCAGCGAACTGGCAGCCGAAATGCTCAACATAGCCACTTTAGTAGTCGGCGCCGGCGCATTTCCCCTCTTCTGACGCGGGAGTTGGGGCGTAATGCCGGATATTTGGGGCGCATGACGACTACCCGCACCCTCGCCCCATCGCCTGTAACGGCTCCTGTTCCACCCGGCCTGAACCTGCTGCGCCTCAAGCTCCGGCTGATGGCGGCCGTATCCACCGACTGGGCTTTCGGGTCGGCCTGGCGGCTGTTCACTACGCCCCGCCGCCTGCCCGAAAAGCACTGGGAAGCCCCGGCCCTGGCAGAAGCCCGGCAGTTTTTTGTGCCCATGCCGGCCGGCAACGTGGCGGCTTACGAGTGGAATGCTGCCGGCACCCGCACGGTGCTGCTGGTGCACGGCTGGGAGCACCGGGCCAGTTTCTGGGGCGTGCTGGCCCGGGAGCTGGCCGCCGCCGGGCTCCGGGTGGTGGCGCTCGATGGACCGGCCCACGGCGCTTCGTACGGCCACCGCCTGACGCTGCCCGCCTACGCCCGGGCCGTGCAGGCGGTAGCCGATGCGCTGGGCGACGTGTACGGGGTGGTGGCCCACTCGTTGGGCGGGGCGGCCACGGTGGGCGTGCCGGTGCGCTTTAATGAGGGGGCGGGCGGGCAACTTCCCCGGCTGGTGCTGCTGGCCGTGCCGGGCAGTACGGTGGCCGTAGCCCGCCGCTTCGCCGATATGCTGCAGCTGCCGCCCGCCGTGGAGGCCCGCATGAACCGCTATATCCGGGAGCAGCACGGCCGCGATGCCGAAAGCTTCAACCTCACCCGCGCCGGCCACCGCTTCCCGGCCGACCAGGCCCTGCTGCTCCACGATGACCAGGACGCCAGTATTCCGTTCGAAGAGGCCCGGGAAATTGCCGCCAGCTGGCCCGGTCTCGACTTCCGGGCTACCTCCGGCCTGGGCCACAACCAGATCATGCGCGACCCGGCTGTACTGGCTCGGATAGTAGCCTTTCTGGCCGAATAGCGACGGCCCGCTTCCGCCCAACCGGGCCGCCGAGCCCGGAGGCTCCGCAAGTGCCGTCTGTTTCAGATTGTCCACAGAATTGCCGGGTACCTTTCCCCCCTTTCGTTGCCGCGCCGGTACCGGCCCGGCAGTGCCTGATGCTCTCCGTCCCCTCAACCGCCCCGTTCCCTTGAGTAAGCCTTTTTTCGCTCGTCTGGCCCTGGTGCTTGCCCTAGGCAGCGCCTCGCTTTCCTCCGCCCTGGCCCAGGTGGTACCGTCGGCGGAAATCATGCCCGCCGACACCACGCACAAATTCGAAAATGTGGGGGGCATCCCGACGGTACTTAAAAAGCCCTGGTACCAGGGCAAGCTGGTGCGGGCCAGCATCGTGCCGGCGGTGCTCATTGGGTATGGGGCCTATACCTTCAACGGGGGCGGCTTTTACACCAACGAGCAGGCCAACCGCGACATCCATAAGCTCTTCCCGACTTACCGGAGCAAGCTGGATAATGTGCTGATTCTGGCCCCGTATGCCGAACTAGGGCTGGTGGCGTTGGCCGGCATCGAGTCGCGCGATGACCGGGTGAATACGTTGCTGGTTATTGCCAAATCGGAAGCCATTATGCTGGCCACGGTATTTGCCGTGAAGAATCTGACCCGCGAAACCCGGCCCGATGGCTCGGATAACCTCTCATTTCCGTCGGGCCACACCGCCCAGGCGTTCCTGGCGGCCAGTATCGTGCACACCGAGTTCCGCGACAAAAGCCAGTGGTACGGCATTGGAGCCTACACCATCGCCACCAGCGTGGCGGCCCTGCGCATGATCAATACCAAGCACTGGCAGAGCGACGTAGTGGCGGGCGCGGGTTTTGGCATTCTGTCGGCCCACTTGGGCTACCTTACGCACCGCAACCGCTGGGGCCGTAAGCCCCGCCTGCCCGAGGGCATGAGCTTCATGCCCACCTGGCTGCCGGGCCCTGGTGGTGGGGCCGGGGTTGGTTTTGCCTGGCACCCGCTGAAATAATCGTTTTCCGCTTTCCCACCGCCGTGATAAAGATGCTCATCACGCTCTATACCGACCTCCGCAAGGCCCTGCGCGGGCACGGGCATCTGGTGGCCGTGCTGCTGCTGGGCATTGGCCTGCCGTGGCTGATTTTCGTGAACGTGGCCGAGGATATCTGGGAAAGCGGCGGCTTCATCGGCGACCAGCCGATTCTGGAGTGGCTCCACGCCCACCAGAGTCCTGGCCTCGACCAGCTGGCCCTGGCCCTGACAACGGCCGGCGGCCCTACCGTAATGGCAGTGGCAGGGGTGGGCATTGGGCTGCTGCTGCTGTGGAAGCGAGAAAAGCGCACGGCGGCGGTGTTTTTCGGGCTTTCGGTGAGTGGGGCAATGGTGCTCAACGTGGGGGCCAAGCTGCTGTTCGGGCGGGCCCGGCCGGCGCTCTGGGAGTCTATTGCGCCGGCCAAATTCTACAGCTTCCCGAGCGGGCACGCCATGGGCACGGCGGCGCTGGCGGCGGCCCTGGCTTTTCTGATGTGGCGCACGCCCTGGCGCTGGCCGGTGGTGGTGCTGGGCACGCTGTTCGCGCTGGGCGTGGGCGTTTCGCGTAATTACCTGGGCGTGCATTACCCGTCCGATGTGCTGGCCGGCTGGTTTTGCTCGGTGGGCTGGGTGGCCTCGCTGCACGTATTCTTCTCCCCCGATCTGGCCCAGATCCGCATCTGGTGGCGGGAGGGGAGCCTTTCCGTTAAAAAGTTATTACGTTGAGAAGTGAGCGAACCGGGACCCGGCGTTCAACAACAGCATCAGCGCCACCTGGCGTCACGGGCTAACTTATAAACTTGCTCACTTCCCAACCAACGCATGTGGTGGATATACGCGTTACTCTCGGCCCTGTTCGCGGCCCTGACGGCCGTGCTGGCCAAAATCGGTATCAAAGGAGTCGACTCCAACCTGGCCACGGCGGTGCGCACGGCTGTGGTGCTGGTGCTGGCCTGGGGCATTGTGTATTTCCGGGGCGGGCTGGAAGGAATTCACGCCCTGACGCGCACCAACTGGCTGTTTCTGGTGCTCTCGGGCGTGGCCACGGGGCTGTCGTGGGTGTTCTACTTCCGGGCTTTGCAGCTGGGCAAAGTCTCGCAGGTGGCGCCCGTCGATAAGCTCAGCGTGGCGCTGGCCATCGGATTGTCGGTGTTGTTTCTGGGCGAAAAACTGACCCTGCACACCGGTATCGGGGCCGGCCTGATCATCATCGGTACCCTGGTACTGATCTGGGGGTGAAACGGGGAGTAATTCACTCCCTATTTCACCGCTTCACTCTCAGCCAGCGCTGTTTCGCGAATGAAGCGGGCTACTAGTTCGGGCTGGGTGATGGGCAGCATGTGGCCGCCTTCAATCAGCCGCAGAGTAGCGCCAGGAATATTTTCGGTTAACGCCTGGCCATTAAGCTGCCAGTCGAGCACGGCATCGTGGCGGCCGTAGAGCACCCGGACGGGCAGACGCAGGTCGGGGAAACGGGCGGTGAGCGTAGGCAGGTAGCTGGGCAGGAATTCCAGATCGGCAATGGTGGCCAGGAACTGGGCCGGCTGGAGGCTGAGCATGCCGCCGCCCCTGGTAGCGTAGTCGCGGGGTGGGGTTTCGGGGCGGAACAGGGCCTGCATCACCTGGGGGCTGCGGCGTATGGAAAGCGGGGTAGCTACTGTCCAGGCCACGAGCTGGCGCTTCCAGCGCGAGGGAATCAGCAGCCGCTGAAAAATGGCAGGCACCGTTTCGGGCAGCGCCGCGAGGGGGGAAATCAGGGCTAAGCCAGACACTAGTTTTGGGTGGTTGAGGGCCAGCGCCAGCACCACGGCCCCGCCCAAAGAGTGCCCCACCACCAGTGGCCGGCCCAGCTCCAGGCGGGTAATCAGCTCGGCCAGCGCATCGGCCTGACTAGCCAGATCGGAGCTGGCCAGCGCCGCGGAGTACCCCGACCCCGGCCGATCAACGACGACGACCCGAAAATCTTCCGCCAGCCGCTCAGCCACGGCGTAGTTGAACTGCCCCATCTGGCCACCCAGCCCGTGCACCAGCAGCAGCACCGGCCCCGCGCCTTGCTCGCGCACATGCAGACGGCCGTGAGGCAAGTCCACGAACGAGCCGCTGGGCGGCAGTGCAGCCCGCACCTTCCGGGCCGTGCGGTGGGTAAACAGGACTAATCCGGCCACAATGGCGCTGCTCAGGGCCAGCAGAGAGTAAGCAGTGTTTTTGAGTAGGTTCATGAAGTTGGTTTATAGATGTTCTAACGTTGGCCCCACCCCCGGCCCACCTCGCTCGATGCGCGACATCCTCCGGGAGAGGGGTGCCAGACGCGAGTTTGAGGTGTTACTGAACGCACCCCTCTCCCGGAGGATGTCGCGCATCGAGCGAGGTGGGCCGGGGGTGGGGTCAACGTCAGCTGGCCGACGTGGCCAGTTCACGTCCTGCCGGCTGCGGAGCCCCCGGCATTACGCCGGCGGGGCCCAATTGCAGGGTGCCGTCGTTGATGCGGGTGTAGCGGATGTTGAGCAGGTCCTTGAGGTAGTTCTGGTGCACGAACCAGGGGCGGCGCGAGCCCTGCTTGGGCAGCTCAGCGGTGGCCCGCTGCACGTAGCCGGAGGTGAAGTCGAGCAGGGGCTGGGGGTGCAGGTTGTCGCCGCCGTGAGGCACGGCAATGGCCAGGTGGCGGCGGTCCATGTAGCGCAGCAGGCGGCAGAAGTAGTTGGCCGTGAGGTCTACTTTCAGCGTCCAGGAGGCGTTGGTGTAGCCGAAGGCCATGATCAGGTTGGGTACGTCGCTGAGCATCATGCCCCGGTAGCTGATGGTATCAGCAGGGTGGCGCGGCTGGCCATCGATGGTGAGCGTGATGCCGCCCAGGATTTTGATTTTCAGGCCCGTGGCCAGTACCACGAGGTCGGCGGGTAGCTCGCGGCCCGATTTGAGGCGCAGGCCGGTGGGCGTGAAGTGGTCGATTTCGTCCGTCACTACCTCGGCCTGGCCCTTGCGCAGGGCCCGGAACAGGTCGCCGTCGGGCACCAGGCACACGCGCTGGTCCCAGGGGTTGTAGCGGGGCGTGAAGTGGGTATTCACGTCGTAATCGGGACCGAGCTGGCGCTTAGCCAGGCCCACGAGCTGCCGCTTGGCCTGGGCCGGACGGCGGCGGGCCAGCGTGTAGAGGCCGATTTGCACGAGCACGTTTTTCCAGCGCGTGAGCCGGTGGGCCAGACTGTTGGGCAGGTGGCGGTGCAGCCAGTTGGCAATTTTGTCGGCGGAAGGCTGCGAGACGATGAACGAGGGGGAGCGTTGCAGCATGGTGACGTGGGCGGCAGCTTTGGCCAGGGCCGGCACCAGCGTCACGGCCGTGGCCCCGCTGCCCAGCACCACCACCCGCTGGTTGTCGTAGTTCAGGCCCTCGGGCCAGAACTGGGGCTGCACGATGCGGCCCTGGAAATCGGCCTCGCCGGCGAAGGTGGGCCGGTGGGCTTCCTCGTAATTATAGTAGCCGCTGCACGCGTACAGAAACCGCGCCTTCAGCGTAACGCCAAGCCCGCCGTCGGCCTGCTCGGCTTCCACGGTCCAGCAGGCCTCCTGGCTGCTCCAGGCGGCGCTAACTACCTTATGACCGAAGCGAATGTGTTGCGTGATACCGCCCTCGTGGGCTGTTTCACGGATGTAGTCGAGGATGGCGGGGCCGTCGGCAATGGCTTTGGGGTTGGTCCAGGGCTTGAAGGAATAACCCAGCGTGTGCATGTCGGAATCGGAGCGCACACCGGGGTAGCGGAACAGGTCCCAGGTGCCCCCGATGGCCGCGCGGGCCTCCAGAATCAGGTAGGATTTGCCCGGGCAGCGCCGCTGGAGCACGTGGGCCGCCCCGATGCCGGAGAGGCCGGCCCCGACAATGAGTACGTCGAGCACATCGGTTTCAGTTTGCATACAGCGAAGAGGATAGTCAGATTCCAACGGACGTAAGGGGTAGATGGTTTTTTACGTCGTTTCCCGCGGAGGTCCGCGGAGGAAAAACGCAGAGGCACGCAGAGAACGACCTCCGCGAACCTCTGCGTTCCTCCTCTGCGCTCCTCTGCGGGAAATTACGCCTGAGCCACGTTCCGGTAGGCCAGCCGCAACAAACTCGGCAGCACCAGCAGCAGCAGAGGCAGGGCCAGCAGCAGGCCCCCGATAACAGCAATGGCCAGCGGCTGGTGCAGCTGCGCCCCGGCCCCGATGCCCAGGGCCAGCGGCAGCAGGGCGGCAATGGCGGCCAAAGCCGTCATCAGCTTGGGGCGCAGGCGGGCGGCAATGGCGTAGCCGATGGCCTGTTCTACGGGGGCATCCTGACGGGCTTCGTTGAACTGCTGGAAGGTGAAAATGGCGTTTTCCCCGATGATGCCGACCACCATAATCAGGCCGGTGTAGGAGCCCACGTTCAGGGGCGTGCCGGTGAAGTAGAGGGCCAGCGCCCCGCCCGCCGGCCCCAGCACGGCCACCAGCAGAATCAGGCCGGCCGCCTTCAGATCCTGGAACAGAAATAACCCCACCGCAAACACCAGCAAGCAGGCCGTGAGCAGAATCGTGAGCAACTCCTGAAACGACTGCTGCTGCTCGGCGTAGGACCCGCCGTACTGGATGAAGTAGCCGGGCGGCAGCGGCAGGTCGCGCTCCAGTTTCTGGCGAATTTCGCGCATGGCCGTGCCCAGGTCGCGGCCGTTGAGGCGGGCCGTCACGGCGGTCATGGCCTGCAGGTTCTCGCGCTCCAGCTCCGCGTCGCCGGCCGTTACGCGCACGGTGGCCAGCTCATCGAGGCGGCGGCGCTGGCCGCCGGGCAGGAAAATGGGCTGCTGGCGTACCTGGTCGAGGCTGGCGGTTTGGGCGCCGGGGTAGCGCAGCCGGATGTTGAGCAGCTGCTCGCCTTCGAGCACGTTGCCGGCCACCACGCCTTCGAGCTGGGTCTGGAGCTGGCTCTGAAAATCGAGGGCTGTGAGGCCGAACTGGGCCAGGCGGCGCGGGTCGGGCCGCACGTCGATGGCCGGACCCATGCGCACAATGCCGTCGAACACGTCGGCCGTGCCGCTGGTGCCCTCCACGATGCCGGCCACCTGCTCGGCCAGCTGGTAGCGGGTGCCGGTTTCGGGTCCGAAAACCTTGATTTCGATGGGCTGCACGGTGCTCATCAAGTCGCCCAGCATGTCGCCAATCACCTGCCCGAAGTCGATGGTGAGAGCCGGCTGGGTGGCCTCGATGCGCTGGCGGATGTCGTCGATGACTTCCTCGGTGGTGCGCTGGCGGTCGGTTTTGAGGCGGATGAGGTAGTCGCCGCGGTTGGGCTCGGTGATGAAAAAGCCCATCTGGGTGCCCGTGCGCCGCGAGTAGCTGGCCACCTCGGGCACCTGCACGATGAGCTTCTCGGCCTGACTCAGCATCTGGTCGGTCTGCTCCACGCTGGTGCCGGGCGGCGAGTTGTAGTCGAGCACAATGGCGCCCTCGTCCATCTCCGGCAGAAACCCCGTAGCCAACCGCGGCACCACGAACCAGAGCACCCCCATCAAGGCCAGCACCCCGACCACCGAGTAGGCAGGGTGGCGGATGACGGCGCGGACCCATTTCTTGGAGCTGTTAGCTTGTTGAGGAGAGCTGTTAGCCGTTAGCTGATAGCTATCAGCTTCGTTCTTGTTAATAGTGCCAGCAGCCTGTTCTTGAACGTCGCTAACAGCTAGCAGCTTTGAGCTAACAGCTCTTCCAGAAAGCAGCAGATACAGCACCGGCAACCCCAGCCAGGCCACGAAAAACGAGCAGATCAGGGCCACGACCATCGTGGTGGCCAGCACCTTGAAGTAGGCCCCGGCCACGCCACCGAGCAGCGCGAAGGGCAGGAAAATAACAATGGTGCTGAGCGAGGAGCCCACCAGGGCCGGCAGCAGGTGCTGGACCGAGCGGTTCACGACCTGGCCGGGCGTGTAGTCGGGGTGGTCTTCGCCCACGCGGTGCAGTTGCTCGACCATCACCACGGCGTCATCAATCATGAGGCCGATGGCGGCGGCCAGGGCACCCAGGGTCATGATGTTGAACGAGTAATCGAGGCCGAAGTAGAGCACGGCCAGCGTGAGGGCCAGGGCCAGCGGAATGGTGAGCAAAATGGTGAGCGAGGCCCGCCAGGAGCGCAGAAACAGGGCCGTGACCACCAGGGCCAGGGCCAGCCCGATCCAGAGCGAATCCTGGACCGAGCGCACCACTTCGCCCACAAAATCGGCCTGGTCGTAGTACGGCTTGAGGGTGATGCCCTTGGGCAGCCCGGCCTGGAGGGCGGCCACTTTGGCCGTCACGCCCTCCGACACCAGCACCACGTTGGCATCGGGCTGGCGGAGCACCGCAATCAGCACGGCGCTGTGGCCGTTGGCATTCACGCGGGTGTATTCCACCTGCTCGCCCAGCTGCACAGTGGCCACGTCGGCCAGGCGCACGATGCGGCGGCCGTCGTTGCGGAGCACCACGTTTTCGAGGTCCTGCTTGCTGCCGATGGTGGCGTCGGTAACCGTGAGGTAGAGGCGGCGGTAGTCGGCCAGGTAGCCGTTGCTCTGCACGAAATTGGTTTGGCCGAGCATCGTGCTTACGTCGGTGGGCGTGAGGCCCAGGGCGGCCAGCGCATCGGCCTGCAACTCCACCTGAAACTCCTTGGTGCGCCCGCCCTGCACCTGCACCGCCGACACCCCATCAACCTGCGACAAAAACGGCTTGATGGTGTACAGCGCCAGCCGCCGCAGTTCCAGGGCCGAGCGGCCGGGCGCTTCCAAGGTGTAGCCCATCACCGGCAGAATCGCCGGATTCATGCGCTCCACCGTGATTTGGGTGCCCGCCGGCAGGTCGGCCCGAATCTGGTTGAGCCGCGACTCAATGGTCTGCTGGCTGCGCACCACGTCTACGCCCCAGTCCAGAAACGCCGAAATCTCGCCGGAGCCCCGGCTGGTGGTCGAGCGCAGCAGCTTGAGGCCGGGCACCTGCTTCATGGCGTTTTCCAGCGGCTTGGTCACGGTCACCATCATGCGGTCGACGGGCTGCAGGCCGTTGTCGGCAATGACTTTCACCTTCGGAAACGTGACCTCGGGAAACAGCGCCACGTTGATGCGCCGGTAGGCCAGCGTGCCCAGGGCCAGCACCAGGGCCAGCACCACCGCAATCGGGGCCTTGTAGGTTTGGAACATGGAGTTCAGTCGGTGCACCTCACCCCCGGCCCCCTTTCCTCGGGGAGAGGGGGAGCCGAACGATTCGGACGGTTCGTTTTCGTCTGGTAAAAAATTGATGACTGATAGACATCAATCAAGAACTTAGTCGTCTGGCTCCCCCTCTCCTTTTTCGGAGAGGGGGCCGGGGGATGAGGCGTACATTAGGGCCCCACCTTCACCGCCGCCGTGTCGTCGAGCCCATAATTCCCCGTTACCAGAATTCGGTCCTGGGGCGAAAAGTGGGGGCTTTTGATTTCGATGCGGCCCTGCTGCTGCTCCTGGCCAGGCTGCACCGGGACTTTGATGGCGGTAGAGTCGTTGAGCAGGCGCATGATCCAGAAGCTGGTCTGGGTTTCGTCGGTGAGCACGGCCGAGCGGGGCAGGGTGGTGGCCAGGTAGGGCGCGGTTTTATCGAGCTCCACGGTCACGGTTACGTTTTCGGGCAGCTGGGGCGCGGGGCCGACGGTACGCACGGTGTAGCGCTGGACCTGGGCGGCGAGGTCGGCGGCGGGCAGCAGTTCGGCCACCCGGCCGGGCAGCACCCGGCCGTCGGGTAGCCGAATGCGGCAGCTTTGGCCGGTGCGCACGTAGCGCAACTGCGTCACGGGCACATCAAGCACGAAGCCGAAGCGCGTCTGGTCATACACCATGGCCAGCTGCTCGCCGTCCTGCACGTAGTCGCCGGCCAGCTTGTCTACCGTAGCCAACACCCCGCCCCGGGGGCTCGGAATGCGGATGATGCCGCTGAAGCGCAGCCGCGGGTCGCCGGTAATTTTATCGAGGCGCAGGGTGCGGGCCTCTTTGGTCTGGAGCGTGAACACCGTCTGGCCCGCCCGCACCACCTGGCCCGGCACGGGTGCCGGGGCCAGCACATAGCCCGTGGTGGTGGCCCGCAACACGTCCTTGGCCGGGTACGCCGACACGGCCCGCAGCTCCAGCACATCGGACACGGTATCGGTCTGCACCCGCCCTACCGTCACCACGGCCCGGGGTGTCACGGCCGCTTCGACGGCGGCCTCGTCGGCGGGCGCGGCCGGGTTGCAGCTGGCGAGCAGTAGGAGCGGCAGGGATATGTAAAGGAGGTGCTTGGTCATGGTTGATGTCGTTCGGCTGTGGTACCCCACCCCCGGCCCCTCCCCTCCGGGAGAGGGGTGCCAGACGTGAGTCATCGTTGAACGCACCCCTCTCCCGGAGGGGAGGGGCCGGGGGTGGGGTAGGCTATTCGCTCAGATAATCGAGTTGGTACAACACCCGGAGCCGGTCGGTTTCGGCTTGGGTGAGGCTGAACTGGAAGTTGCGGGTGCTGGTGATGAGCTGGATGTAGTCGAGGATGCTGAGGTCGCCGGTGGCCAGCTGCTGGCGGCTGGCGTCCACGAGGGCGTTGGCAATGCGCAGCTGCTCGCGCAGACTGGCTAGCAGCTGGGTGGTGGCTCGGAGCTGACCTTGCAGCTGGTCGTAGAGCTGCTGACGCTGAACCGTGAGGAAGGAGCGGTAGCCGCGCCGAGTCAGCTCGGCCACTTCCAGCCGCGAGTAGCCCAGCTGGCGCTGGTGGCCATCGAAAATGGGTACCGACACCTGCAGACCGCCACTGATGCCGAACCGCCGCTGAATGGAAATCAGCGAAGCCGATTGCAAGCCAATATCGGCCACGGCCTGGAGGCGGGGGCGGTAGCCCAGGTCGATGGCTTGGCGTTGTAGGCGAAGATTCAGGCTATCGAGGGTGTACTGGCGCTGGGTGATGGAGGTGAGGCCAGCCAGGGCATGGTGGGTGGGGGGCGCGGGCGCTTCGATGGGCCGCAGCACCGTATCGGCCACGCCGCAGAGGTAACGCAGCGTGCCCAACTCGCGACGGTAGGTGAGGCGGTTTTGCTGCACCGTCACTTCCTGGCTGCGCACCGAGAGATAGTACGACAGATATTGGGTTTGCTTGTAGAGCCCGGCATTCACGAGCTGGCGCAGCAATACGTCTTGCTGGTTGAGCTGGGTGAGAATCTCGCCGCTGAAAGCCAGTAACTGCTCGGCGGCGTAGGCCGTCAGGAACTGGTCGGTTACGCTGCGGCGCAGATCCAGGGTCGATAGGCGGCCGCTATTGCGCAGCGCCAAGCCCTGGTTTTCGAGGATGCGGTAGTCGTTGCGCAGCACATTGCCGTTGAGCAGCGGCTTGCTCACGCTGGCCACCGTGCCGTAGTTGCCGCCGTTGCTCACGGCCTCATCATAGCCAAAATTACGAGCGATGGGCGCGGCTACCGCCACCGCATTGCCGGCCACATAAGGCCGGTTCTGGGCCGCCCGGCGCAGACTGTCTACGCGGTTCTGAAGTACCTGCCCGCGTAAATCGCGCAGCAACGGGCTGTTCTGGCGGGCTGCCTCCAGAAATTCCTCCAAGCTATTGGGCGTGGCCGGGGTAGTCGGCTGCGCTACTACCGCAGGGGCCAGCAGCAGCAGCATGGGCAGCAGCCAACTCAGCAGCGGCCATCGGCCAACCAGGCAGAAATCGAGCAATACAGAACGCAAGGGCAGGGTTAGTTGGATTCTGTAAAGGTGGATGACAATTCTGAAGCAAATCTGAGCCGGCCGGCCGGGCATAATGCGGGCGGATAAGTGGCTGGTTTCTACGCACGGGCCGTCCAAACAACCGAAACCGACGGCCCCGCCAGACGTCCGACAGATTTGCTTCAGACCCGGGTTCTAGGTTCGGGAGATTTTTCTCTTGTCTTGCTCCGTATGAAGAAGCTGCCCGAAATTACCCTGCTGTTTTGGATCATGAAAATCTGCGCCACCACGCTCGGCGAAACGGCCGGCGACCTGCTGGCCCAGACCCTGAACGTCGGTTACGCGGTCAGCTCCATTATTCTGCTCGGCATCTTCCTCGTTACGCTAGTGGGCCAACTGGCGGCCCGGCGCTACATCCCGGCCCTCTACTGGGCCGTTATTCTGGCCACCAGCACGGCCGGCACCACCATGTCGGACTACATGGACCGCACCCTGGGGCTGGGCTACGCCACCGGGGCGCTCATTCTGGTCACTATTCTGGCCGTGATTCTGGGCGCGTGGTGGCTGAGCGAAAAGTCATTGTCGGTGACCGATGTGCAGTCGCGCCGGGCCGAGCTGTTTTACTGGACGGCCATCCTGTTCTCCAACACCCTCGGCACCGCCCTCGGCGACTACCTGGCCGA
This sequence comes from Hymenobacter rubripertinctus, assembly GCF_003583925.1. Classification (GTDB taxonomy): domain Bacteria; phylum Bacteroidota; class Bacteroidia; order Cytophagales; family Hymenobacteraceae; genus Hymenobacter; species Hymenobacter rubripertinctus. The sequence continues at coordinate 32,789 of NZ_QYCN01000031.1, forward strand.
CGATTCGGGCCTGGGTTTCGCGGGCGGCGCGCTGCTGATTGGCTCGCTGCTGGCCGTGGTGGTGCTGGCCCACTATTTCACCCGTGTTTCGGCGGTGTTGCTGTTCTGGGTGGCCTTCGTGCTCACCCGCCCGTTCGGGGCCACGGTGGGCGATTTGCTCACCAAGGACACCAGTAAAAACGGCCTCGGCTTCGGCACCGTGGGCTCCTCGCTCATCCTGTTCGCCGTGCTGGTCGGGCTGGTGGTGTACACCACTATTCAACTGCGCCGGCCCCGGCTGCACACCGCCTGATTATTGGTACAGCACGTCATTCTCCGCGCTGCTGAGCATGACGTGCTGGGGGCTTTTTCGCCCTTCACCATTCCACTTCCCCAAATTTCCTTCAGATTTGCACTGTTCCTTCGGAGCCGGTCTGCGCGTTGCAAACTGGCTGCTGCCTGCCCTATGAAATTGCTTCTGGTTGAAGACGAACCTGCCCTGCGCACCACCCTCATGGAATACCTGCGCCAGAGCGGCTACGTGTGCGAAGTGGCCGGCAGCTACGAGCAGGCCCTGGAAAAAGTAAAGCTCTACGAGTACGACTGCGTGGTGCTCGACCTGACCCTGCCCGACGGCAACGGCCTCGATATCCTGCGCGCCCTCAAGGCCGATGGCTCCCGGGCTGGCGTGCTCATCATCTCGGCCCGCGCTGCCCTCGACGACCGCCTCGCTGGCCTCGATTTGGGAGCCGACGACTACCTGACCAAGCCTTTTCATTTAGCTGAATTGAATTCGCGGCTGCGGGCCATCATCCGGCGGCGGCAGTTTCAGGGCAGCCACCACATTGCCTTCCGCGACCTGCTGGTGTGGCCCGAGCAGGCCGAGGTTTTCGTGCGCGAGCAGCCCCTCACGCTCACCCGCAAGGAGTACGACTTGCTGCTGTTTCTGCTGGCCAACCCCAACCGCGTGCTCACCAAGGAAGCCATTGCCGAGCACCTCTGCGGCGACGCCGTGGACTCCGCCGACTCGTTCGACTTCATCTATACCCACCTGAAAAACCTGCGCAAAAAGCTCCAGGAAAAAGGCGCCGACAACTACATTCGCACCATGTACGGCGTGGGCTACAAGCTGAGCACGGACTGAGCTTTTGAGCTGTTAGCGGAGAGCTATTAGCTGACAGCTTCCGTTCATTCAGCTAACAGCTAACAGCTAACAGCTAACAGCTAACAGCTAACAGCTAACACAGCCATCAGCTTAAAGAATGAAGCTCCTCGCCAAAACCAACCGCTACTACCTGCTGCTGACCACCGTGCTGTTTGCACTGGCAGGGGTGGCGCTGTACTACGGCCTGTACGCGGCTTTGCGCAGCGAGGTGGAGGAGCAACTCAGTAATGCCCGCCTGCACCTGGAGCGCCGGGCCGCCGCCGGGCGGCCCCTGCCTGAAACGCCCTTCGAATACCAGCTGAGCGTGAGCCCCGTGCCGCGCCCGCTCGGCTACCGCGATACGCTGCTGCTCGACGCCGAAGAGCAGGAAATGGTGCCCTTCCGCCAGCTCACGTTTCGGCTGCCGGTGCAGGGCCAGCCCCGCTGGGTAACGCTGCGCAAATCGTTGGTGGAAACTGACGATGTGCTGGGCGTGGTGCTCTCGGTGCTCCTGGCGGTGCTCGGGCTGCTGCTGCTGGGCGTGGTAGGTCTCAACCGCTGGCTCACGCGCCGCCTCTGGGCCCCGTTTCGCCATACGTTGCACACGTTGCGCCACTACGGCGTGCAGGAAAACCGGGTGCTCATGTTTCCGCCCGTGAGCACCGATGAATTCGCTGAACTCAACGATGAGCTGACCCGCCTGAGTCAGCGCCTGGTGGCCGACTACGAAGCTATGCGCGAGTTCACCGCCAACGCCGCTCACGAAACTCAGACCCCGCTGGCCATCATGCAGGCCAAGCTGGAGCAGATGCTGCAACTGCCGGAGTTGGAAAACCCCGCCCTGGCCACCCTCGCCACCGACCTCTACCAAGCCACCCTGCGCCTCTCACGCCTGCACCAGGCCCTTACGTTGCTAAGTAAAATCGAGAACCGGCAGTTCGCCGAAACCGCCCCACTCCACCTGGCCCGGCTGCTCCGCGAGAAAGCCCAACAGCTCCAGCCCCTGCTCGACGCCCGCAACCTAACCCTCACCCTGGACCTGGCCGCCGAACCCGCCGCCCTGCACCTGCACCCCGGCCTGGCCGATTCGCTGGTGCATAACCTGCTCCAGAACGCCGTCAAGCACAGCGTGCGCGGGGGCACGATAGCCGTGCACCTCACTTCCCTAGCCTTGGTCATCAGCAACACCGGCCCGGCCATCAGCGGCGACCCGGCCCGGTTTTTCGAGCGGTTCCAAAAGCACGAAGCTGCCTCCGCCTCGCCGGGGTTGGGCTTGTCCATCGTGCAGCAAATCGGCCGCTACTATGGCTTTGCGGTCAGCTACGATTTCTCCCCCACCAACTCCTGCCACACGCTGCGAGTGGCGTTTTAGTTGGTTGCCAGTTGCTAGTTGCCAGTTGCCGGGATAAGCGGGGTGAGTGGAATGAACGGGTAAATCGGCATGTCATGGTTCGGCTTCGCCACCGGCTGCGCTCCGCATGACACCGTGCTCTGATCAAAAACCAATCGAACGCCGGCCATCCACCAGAAAACCAACAGAATCAGGGGGTAGGTTTGGGTAATCATTTTCCTAAAATCTCTCCCCATGAAACACCTCCTTGGATTACTCGCCGCCGGACTGCTGCTGTCGGCTTCCGCTTCTGCCCAGAAAATGAAGGCCGCCCAAGTGCCGGCGGTCGTTATGGCTAGCTTCAACCGGCAATTTCCCCAGGCCAAAGAGGTGAAGTGGGAAAAAGAAGCCGACCAGTACGAAGCTGGGTTCGAGCAGGGTAAGCAGGAATTATCGGTTCTGCTGGACCCCAGCGGGAAGCTGGTTGAAACCGAAACGGAAATCAAAGTAGACCAGCTGCCCGCCGCCGTGCGGGCCACGCTGGCCCGCCAATACAAAGGCGTCAAAATAAAGGAAGCCGCCAAAATTGTGGCTGCCGGCACGGGCGCGGTTACCTACGAAGCCGAAATTGTACAGGGCGGCAAAAATGTGGACCTGCTTTTCGATGCTGAGGGCCGGGAAGTGAAGAAGTAGCCGGCTGAATCAGCCGGCGTGGTGCCCCGATTTTTTGTTGGGGCACCACGTTTTTTTACACCGTTCCGTGGCCCTCGGCGGCCAGTTCGCGCAGCAGCTGGCGCAGGCCGGCGGGCTCCTGCACCAGGCGCAGCACCTGGGCCAGATACTCGGCCTCGGCCTTGAGGTGGCGCTTTATCTGGCGGATTTCCTGCTCCCGCTTCTTGCCGGTGCTGCCGCTGAAACCGTTTTCGCCGTACTGCAGCGCCTGCAATTGCTGCTTGAGCTCGGTTTGCTGCTGGCTCAAGGCCTCGGTGTAGCGGGCGAGCAGGGTGTCGTCGGTGGGGGAGGTGGCGGTGGTTTCGGCCAGCAACTGGAGCATGGTGTAGAGGTCGTTGGTTTCGTAGGCCTCCGTGATGCGCTGCATGAGCTCGGTGCGCTGGGGGTGGGTGGCTTCGTCACGGCTCAAGTCGGGATGATGGGCGCGGGCCAGCTGGCGGTAGAGGGTTTTGGTGTTGGCCAGCAACGCCTGCTCCTGGACCCGGATGGCCTGGGCGGCGGCTTCCTCGGCCCGCTGCTGCTTGGTTTTGCGGCGGTTGCGGGCCGCTTCGGCTGCCTGCTCGTGCGGGGCGCCGGCCGGGGCCGCTGCCTTCTCGTCGTCCTCTTTCTCGTCGTCGGTGCGGCGGCGCGGGGCGTATTTGCGCAGCATCTCGGCCGCGTCTTCCCCAAACCGGTCCTGCAAGGCCCGGGCGTTGCCCAGCAGCAAAGCCGTCAGCTGCTGCTCTTCGAGGCGGCTGAAAAAGCCCAGCAGCAACGCTTCTTCCAACGGGGCAAACAACGCCTGCCGGGCCTGTACCACCGTGGCCGCTGCCGGCCCTACCTGCTGCCAGTAGCGGCGGCGGGCCTCGGCCTGCTCCGCTTTCAGCTCCCGTAGCCGCTGCCGCTGCCCTTCCACTCGCGCCACAGCCTCGGCAAACGCCCGTTGAGCCGGCGTACCCGGCGCATCGGCCGGGGCCAGCGTGGGCAGGGAGTTAGCGGCGGGCAGGTCGGTGTAGGGGTTGTGCAGGTGCATGGAGGGAGATGAGAGGGTGCGGAAAGCCAGTGCAAAGGAACAGCATGCGCAACACATGCCCTACTGAATCAGCCACCAGCCGGTCACGGAATGCGGCCGGCTGGTTGCTGAAATAGGTGTAGATATGAGCAACGGAGGGAGTACAGCGCTTTCAAGCGCTAGTAAACCCGGACCGGTTCAGGCAGGGCTACTGCCTACAGCTTCCCCTTCAGAATCCGGACAAGCAGTTACGGCGGATCAGTGGAACGACCAGAACGAACAGCACCCCTGCGGATAACCAGCCAGCTTGGCCGTAACGCAGCGGAGTGCTTCTGCGTAGGCACAGGGCAGCGTGCGCGTTCCGAAACCCGCCCACGAATGGGGTAGTGCTGATTCGGAAGGTCTGACAGCAAAAGCATTAAGCCTTGCTCTGCCGGTAAAGCCGGTACCGGGAGCAAGCTTGCAGCTGAGAAGATGCCCGGATTTTGTAGGCTGTCGCGCTAAACCAGGTGGTTGGCGGCCAGTTAATCAGGTAGCATTTGCCCCGTTCACGCTATTGCGCTACCACGAATTTCCTTTTGTAATGTCCGATCAATCTACTCCCGCAGCCCCGCTCAACCCCGACGGCTCGCGCCGTACCTTCATGAAACAGGCCGGCGGCTTTCTGGGGCTGGCCCTGGCCCCGCCCTTCCTCAGCCAGGCCGAGCGCCTGACAGCCCTTTCTAAGAAGGTAGAAGGCGTGTCCACCATTAGCCTAAAGGTAAACGGCACCGTGCGCGCCATCCGGGCCGAACCCCGCGTCACGCTGCTCGACGCCCTGCGCGAGTACCTCGACCTGACGGGCTCCAAGAAGGGCTGCGACCATGGCCAGTGCGGCGCCTGCACCGTGCTCGTGGATGGCCGCCGCGTGAACAGCTGCCTCACGCTGGCCATCATGACCCAGGGCAAGGAAATTACGACCATCGAGGGCCTGGCCAAAGGTGATGAGCTGCACCCCATGCAAGCCGCCTTCCTCAAGCACGACGGGTTCCAGTGCGGCTACTGCACCCCCGGCCAGATACTATCGGCCGTGGCCTGCGTGCAGGAGGGCCATGCCGGCTCCGAAGCCGAGGTGCGCGAGTGGATGAGCGGCAACCTGTGCCGCTGCAGCGCCTACCCCAACATCACGGCCGCCATTCTGGAGGCTAAAGGGCAAATGGGGTAGGGGAAGAGTTGGGGAAAGAAGAACGTCATGCAGAGCGCAGCGAAGCATCTCTACCGCTTCGTTGCCACACTAACCCTTACGTCAGGATTAGCGCTGCGGTAGAGATGCTTCGACTGCGCTCCGCTGCGCTCAGCATGACCGTTCTTTCCTGTCAAAACCACCTCCGCCAACCCGCCTGCCCTTCACCTTAGCCTCCTCCAGACCTCAACTACCATGAATAACTTCTCCTATATCCAGGCCGACAAGGCCAAGGAAGCCACGGCGGCCAAGCGCGACGATAAATCGGCCGCTTTTATTGCCGGCGGCACCACGCTGATTGACCTGATGAAGCTCAACGTGGAAAACCACGACCAGCTGATTGACGTGAATATGCTGCCGTTCCGGGGCATCGAAATGACCAAGAACGGCCTGCGCATCGGGGCGCTGGAGCGCATGAGCGAGGTGGGCGAGCATCCGCTGGTGGTGCAGAACTTTCCGGCCGTGTCGGAGTCGCTGCTGCTGGCGGCTTCGGCCCAGTTGCGCAACATGGCCAGCATCGGGGGCAACGTGCTACAGCGCACCCGTTGCGGCTACTTCCGCGACACGGCGTTTCCGTGCAACAAGCGCGAGCCCGGCACCGGCTGCCCGGCCCTGGAGGGCGACAACCGTAACCTGGCCATCCTGGGCACCAGCTCCGCCTGCATCGCCACCAGCTACCCCGGCGACCTGTCGGTGGCCCTCACGGCCCTCGACGCCGTGCTGACGCTGGAAAACGCCAAGGGCAAGCAGCGCGAGGTGCCCATCACCAAGTTCTACCTGCTGCCCGGCACCACGCCCCAGAAGGAAACCGTGCTGGAGGCCGACGAGCTGATTGTGGCCGTGACCATTCCGCAGACCGCAGCGGCGCGCAAATCGAAGTACCTGAAGGTGCGCGACCGGAGTTCCTACGCCTACGCGCTGGCTTCGGCGGCGGTGGGCCTGGAGGTGCAGGGCGGTCTTATCCGGTCGGCCCGCGTGGCGCTGGGTGGCGTGGGCACCCAGCCCTGGCGCTGCTCCGAGGCTGAGAAGATGCTGGTGGGCAAAGCGCCTTCCGAAGCCGTATTCCGGGCCGCCGCCGAAGTGGCATTGCGCGGGGCTAAGCCCCGGGAGCACAATGCTTTCAAAGTAGAAATGGCGCAAAATACGCTGGTGCGGGCTTTGAGTGAAGTAGCGTCGCTGTAGGGGCGGGGCTTGTCCCCGCCCGCTGTGTGCACCACTGAACCGAACCGTTGCAGCGGCGCGAACGGCGGGCGGGGACAAGCCCCGCCCCTACATACCAACGTAGTCGGCAAACCGATGGACCGTGTGGACGGCCCGGCCAAGGTAACCGGCGCGGCCCGCTACTCGGCCGAAATCAATGTGCCCGGCACGGTGTACGGGGTGCTCAAAAGCAGCACCATCGCCAAGGGCCGCATTACCAATATTGACACTACGGCGGCGGCCAAGGAGCCGGGCATTCTCAACATCTTCACCCACCAAAACCTGCCCAAGCCGGCCAAAACGCCCAAGCAGATTGAGAAGTGGCGGGCCGCCCAGAGCTACCTGCCCATGCAGGACGACCAGATTCAGTACGCCGGCCAGCCGGTGGCGCTGGTGGTGGCGGCCACGCTGGAGGCGGCCACCCAGGCGGCGGCCCTCATCAAGGTGACCTACCAGGCCGATACACCTATCGACTCCTACCACGACCCCAAGGCCGAGCTGTTTGACCCGCAGAAGATTCAGCAGGGCAAGAAGGACGGCCACGTGGTGCGCGGCAACCCCCAGCAGGCGTTCGACGGCGCGGCCATCCGCCATGAGGCCACGTACGTGCACGCCATCAACCACCACAGCCCCATGGAGCCGGCCGCCACGCTGGCCGTGTGGGAGGGCGCCGACAAGCTGACGGTGTACGAAGCCAGCCAGAACGTGACCATGCACCAGGGCAACCTGGCCGAGCTGCTGGGCATGCCCCGCGAGCAGATCCGGGTGGTAACCAAGTACATTGGGGGCGGTTTCGGCTGCAAGGGCTCATTCTGGCCCCACACCATTCTGACGGTGCTGGCGGCGCGGGCCGTGAACCGGCCGGTGAAGCTGGTGCTTACCCGGCCCCAGATGTTTACCGGCGTCGGCCACCGCGAAGACCAGGAGCAGACCCTAAAAATGGGCGCCACCGCCGACGGCAAACTGGTGTCCATTGTGCACTCGAAAAAGGCCACCACGTCGCCTTGGGACAATTACACCGAGTCGAACGGCAAGATCATGGACATGCTCTATGCCTGCCCCAACTACTCGACGGTGTATGAACTGGCCCGGGCCAACGTGATGACTTCGGTGTGGATGCGCGCGCCCGGCGAAGCGCCCGGCTCGTTTGCGCTGGAAAGCTCGATGGACGATCTGGCCCACCAGCTCAACATCGACCCGCTCGAAATCCGGCTGCGCAACTACGCCGACCACGACCACAGCTCGGGCAAGCCCTGGAGCAGCAAGAGCCTCAAGCAGTGCTACACCCGCGGGGCCGAGCTCTTTGGCTGGAACAAGCGCAACCCCAAGCCCGGCCAGACGCGCCGGGGCAACCTGCTGGTGGGCCACGGCATGGCCTCGGCTACCTACCCCGTGCACAGCTCGCAGGGCACGGCCCGCGTGCGCCTCTTTGCCGATGGCCACGCTGTAGTAGAAGCCGGGGCCACCGACCTGGGCACCGGCACCTACACCGTGATGACGCAGGTTTCGGCCGACGCGCTGGGCTTGCCGCCCGAGAAAATCCGTTTTGAGCTGGGCGATACCCGTCTGCCCACGGCCCCCGGTTCGGGTGGCTCGGTGGCGGCTGGTACGGTGGCCTCGTCTATTATGGCCGCTGCCGAAGACGTGTGGGACAAGGTGGTGAAGATGGCGGTGGCCGATAAGAAGTCGCCGCTCTACAAGGTCAAGCCCACCGACGTGAAGGTGGAGCTGGGCCGCATGTTCCTCGCCAAGGACCCCAAGAAGGGCGAAACGCTGCTGGCGGCCCTGGGCCGCAGTGGCCAGCCCGACATTGAGGGCAGCGGCACCGGCAAGTACGGGGCGGGCTACGAGGAAAAGAACTTCGGCCAGAACGGCGCCGACCAGAACAACGACAACAAGGAGAAGAAATCGGGCGGCCACTCCATGCACTCGTTCGGCGCCCACTTCTGCGAGGTGGAAGTTGACCCCGACCTGGGCACGGTGCGCATCACCCGCTGGGTGGGCGTGCATGGCGTGGGCACGGTGCTCAACCTGAAAACTGCTACCAGCCAGATGAAGGGTGGGGCCATCTACGGCATCGGGGCGGCTCTGATGGAGGACACCTTCCGCGACCCCAACTTCGCCCGCTACACCAACGCCGACCTGGCCGGCTACCACATCCCTGTCAACGCCGATATCCCCGAAATCCAGGTGGAGTTCGTGCCCGAAACCGACCCTTATATCAACTACTTAGGCGTAAAAGGCATCGGCGAGCTGGGCATGGTGGGCGTGGCCGCCGCCGTGGGCAACGCCATCTTCAACGCCACCGGCCGCCGCATGCGCAGCCTGCCCATCACGCCGGATAAGATGCTGGAGGCGTTGCGGCTGCCGGCGTAATTGGTGTCGCCCTGGCGTGGTGCCTCACCCCCTAGCCCCCTCTCCTTTTTCGGAGAGGGGGTTCAAAAAATGACTGAACTCGAACGCCTTCTGCACGCCTACGATGAGCACCGCGCCGCCGGGCGGGCCTGCGCGCTGGCCTCGGTGGTGGACGTGGCCGGCTCGGCCTACCGTCGCCCCGGGGCCCGAATGCTGGTTACCGATGAGGGCCGGCTCACGGGCGCCATCAGCGGGGGCTGCCTGGAGGGCGACGCCCGCCAGCGGGCCAGGCGCGTGATTCAGCAGGGCCGCCCCGCGGTGGTCACCTACGACTCCACTGACCCCGACGACGACCTGCAATTCGGGGCCGCGCTGGGCTGCCAGGGCATTGTGCAGGTGCTGCTGGAGCCACTGGATTTCACCAACCCCGACAACCCGCTAGAGCTGCTGCGCCGTTGGGCCGGGGGCGTAGAAGCGCCCGCCGTGGTCGTAACCGTATTTGCAACGGCTGGGCCAGCGGCGCAGGTGCCAGTCGGGGCGCGGCTGCTGCTGCTGGCCGATGGCACCGTGGAAACGACCGTGCCCGCCCACGCCGACCTGTACGCCCAACTGCTCGCCGATGCCCGGGCCGCGCTGGCAGCCGGCCAGCCCGCCACCCGTCATTACCCCGTGCGCAGCGGCGCGGTGCGGGTGAGCCTGGAAATTCTGCGGCCTCCCGTGCGCCTGACCGTGTACGGGGCCGGCAACGACGTGCAGCCGTTGGTCCGCTTGGCCTCCGGCCTCGGCTGGCGGGTGCGGGTGCTCGATGGCCGTCCAGCCCAGGCCGCCCCGGCGCGCTTCCCGGAGGCCCACGAGGTGCAGGTGCTGCCGCTGGCCCAGGTAGGAGAGCAGCTCCACGATGGCAGCTTCGCCCTGCTGATGACCCACAACTACTACTACGACCTGGCGGTATTGCGCCACCTGCTGCCCGACCCCACTACCACCTATATTGGGCTGCTGGGGCCGCGCAAAAAGTACGAGCGCCTGCTGGATGAGCTCACCCGGGACTTCCCTGATGCCGCCCCGCAGTTACAGGGCCGTATTCACAGCCCCATCGGCCTGAACCTGGGCGCCGAAACGCCGGAAGAAATTGCCCTGTCGGTAGTAGCCGAAATCCAGGCCGTGCTCACGGGCCGCCCCGCCGGTTTCCTGCGCGACTCGCCCCACCCCATCCACCCGCCTCTGCGCGCCGACGCCTCCCTGGTACCTGAGGGCCGGGTGGGGGCCATTTGCGAGTTGTAGGGGCGGGGGCAAGCCCCTACGTCATTCACTAACCGCCACCCCATGCCCGCCATCATCCTGCTGGCCGCCGGCGCATCTTCCCGCCTCGGCCGCCCCAAACAACTGCTCCCCTACCAGGGCCAGACCTTGCTGCGCCGGGCCGCCGAGACGGCCGTGGCCGCTGCTGCGGGTGCGCCGGTGGTGGTGGTAACCGGCGCCCAGCACGCGGTGCTGCTGCCGGAGCTGGCGGGCCTGCCGGTGCGGGTGGTGCGTTGCGCTCAGTGGCAGAAGGGGATGGGGGCCTCGCTTAAAACCGGCCTGGCCGAACTGGCTACCGAGTGTTGGCCGCCGGCCGCCGTCATAATCATGCTCTGCGACCAGCCCCACGTAACGCCCGCGCTGCTGGGGCAACTGGCCGCAACGCACGCCGCTACCGGCCAGCCCATCGTAGCCAGTGCCTACGCCGGGGTGTCGGGTGTGCCGGTGCTGTTTGGGGCGCAAGTGCTGCCTCTGCTCCGCCAGCTGCCCGATTCGGCCGGGGCTGCCGCCCTGCTCAAACATCACCCGGAGCTGGTAGCCACGGTGTCGTTTGTGGCCGGCGCGGTGGATGTGGATACGGAAGCCCAGTACGCGGCCCTGCTGGCGGCGGGCCATTAGCCGGGCCGGCAGAAAACAAGAAGCCCGGTATGCGGCCCGTGCGCCTCGCTGGCGCTACGGCCGCCCATGGTACCAGCACACGGGGGTAGCCAAAGGCTTTGACCGGCATTCCCGCCGCTGTTCAGCGCAGCATCATGCCTTTGAGGGAAATGATGTACTCCCTGGTCGCCGCTTCCTGGCGGATAGTATAGGTGGTAGGGAAGTACTTGCCCGTCAGCTCATAGGTTGCGGGCTGCTTGATGGGTTGTTCCATGTTGAGGCCCGCCACGAGCAGGGCTTTGGTGAACATGGGCTCGATGAACGTGACTTTGCCATCATAGGAGCCATAAATAAAGGTGTGGGTAAAAGCCGTGCCGGGCGTGTATTCGGGGCTGGTTGGATCGATCCAGTGGCGACCCATCATGGGCACGGTGCGGCCGGGGGCCACGTTGGGGGCCGTAACGTAGCCGGTGGGCAGCTTGGCCGCCGGCGGGAAAATGTCGCCCTTGGGGTCATCAAGGCTGATGGTGTGCTGCACGCTCATCGGCAGCATGTAGAAGTGGGCATCGAAGTGCGGCGCGCCGTAGATGGGCAGCGGGTCGTGGCCGTTGGGGTTCCAGTCGAAGGAGATGTGGTCGAAGGGCATCTGGGCCAGGGCGGCGTTGCCGGCGGGCAGCACCATGTCGTACATGGTGCCGGCGGCGGGCAGACTGGCCAGGGCCGCCTCGGTTACGGCAAAGCCGATTTCGGTGGGCTGGCCCGCCGCGTCTACCGTTACGAAGCTGTGGGCCGAGCCGGCCCCGATGGCTACGGCGGGTCCGTTCGTGGTCGACGGCTGCGGGGCGGGCGTATTGGCGTCTTTCTGGTCGCAGGAGGCCAGTAGCAGGGGCAGCAGCAGGGGCAGCGGCCCCAGCGCACGGCCCCAGGTGGAAGGGAAGAAAATGCGGGCGGTTTTCATGGCGGAAAAGAAGAAAAAGTGAGGGGAAATACGGAACCGATTTCCGTTTAGTAAATATATAGATAAATATTAATTCTTTAAATAACACATATTTACAAGGAAATAATCATCAAATAGTGAAAACGTGCTACCCGCTTCCCCCCCCCCGATTATCCACTATCCCCCGCTCACCCCGCACCGCCCGCCCAACTACCGGAGCCCGGAGCAATAGGAGCGCCGGCCACAGGGGCAACCACAGGAGCGCAGTAGAACCCGAGCTCCTTGGCCTGGGCACGCCCAAGCACCCCCTGGCCCCGGTTCTTACCCAGACTAAACGCATTTGGCAATCTGGGCCATGAGGGCCTCTAAATAGGTGTCACTCCAGCCTAAGCGCTTGCGCTTGACTTTCAGACTGCCGGGGGCGGCATCAGCGCGCAGCAAGTTCAAGGCCATTTTACGTACCAGCGCCAGGTTTTCGGCCGCTCGCTCGTCGCGTAGGCGGTGCGCGTCCTGGCGCAGCGTCACGTCCAAGTGCCAATGCAACTGATTCTCTACGGCCCAGTGTCCGCGTACAGCCGCCAGGGCCTGTTCAGCCATTAAGCCCGGCTGGCTGCTGAGGTAATAGCGCGGGGCCTGGACCTGGGGCGGACCAACCGCCGGGTAGCGCCACGTATCCACCCGCACCAGGGCGGCCAACTGGGGCCAGCGCTCGTCCTCGTTGACCCAACGCAGGTCGGTTTGCACAGCCACTTGCCAGCGCAGGGGCGTGTTGTGGCTGGCCCAGCCAGTGGCCTCGGCCTGGGGACGGACCCCGGCCAGTGCCCGCTCCGCTTCGGCACTCAGCGTAGGCTGGTTCTGCTTGAGGGCCAGCAGGTAGTGGCCACCCTGCTGCACAATCTGGGCCGCGATGGCGGGCTGGCAGCCCAGCGCATCTAAGCTGACGAGCGGCCCGCCAGACAAGTCCAGCAGGGCCAGCACGTCGGGAATAGCCGCCAGTTCTTGCCCCTTGCCCTTGGTCGCCACCTGAGCCAGACACAGGCCCTCTGCACGGGCCAGGGCTGACACCACGTGCAGCGCCTGCGGGCCGCTGCCGCGCAGTGTCTGTCCGTCTACGCAGACCTGCGCGGCGACGGGGGCGGGCAGCAAGTGGCGTACCCAGCTCAAAAAGGCGGCGTTAAAAGCGGCCGCGTCCAAATGCTGAAAGATGCGGCGGAACGTATCGGCCGAGGGCGCGCCATGGGGCAGGGCCAGGTGGCGGGCCAGCAGAACCTGTTTTTGCTGGCCAAAGTCGGCAATATCCTCGAAATCGTCAGCCCCGCACAAGACGGCTAGTACGCTGATAACAAGAACAGAAAGCAGCGGGTGACGAAAATTGCGGCCGGGCTGACGAAAGTCAGGCACCTTGGCTAAATGTATCAGTAGGGACATACCCGCAAAGGTCGGCTGGCGCCAGCTTTTCAAATGCGTTTAGTCTGGGGCAGCCGGGGGCACGACGTTGCTTTATGCCCGAAACCCGATATATTCCGGCTCACTATATCCATTCTACTTATGTCCATTGAATATTCGTTGGCCGAGCGCGGGAACCCCGCCAACGCCCAGGCCCCCAAGAAGTGGTACGCCGTAGCCCGCTCCCAGGGCGAAACCACCGTCCGCGACATTGCAGGCCGCATCAACCAGATGAGCACCGTGAGTACCATCGACGTGATGGCCGTGCTCGAAGCCTTCTTCCAGACGGTGCCCGCCGAGCTGGCCGATGGTCAGATTGTACGCTTCGGCGACTTCGGCTCTTTCTCCGTGAGCCTGCAAAGCGACGGGGCCGAGGCCGAAAAGGAGTTCACGGCCGCTAACATCAACAACGTGAAGGTGGTGTTCCGACCCGGCAAGCTCTTCGCCCAGGCCATGCAGGGGGCCAGCCTGCGCAAGGTGAGCGACCCGCTGCCCGCCACGGCCCAGCGCAAAGCCGCCGCCGCCAAACCCGGCAAGTAGCACTTGCTGCCAAACCTCCTGATGTTTTTCAAAAACATCAGGAGGTTTGGGGTAAAACATCAGGAGGTTTTGATTTCCTCGCCCGCAGGCCTGCCCATCCCGGCGGGCCTGTTACTTTTGGGGGCGGCCCGCTTCCGGCCGCCGCTTCCGTTACGCCCGTCGCCATGCCTACCACCCCGCAAACCCCGCCGCCCGCCTACTTCCTCTCCCTGAGCCTGGAAAACGTGCGCAGCTTCGGCGAGAAGCAAACCATCTCCTTCGCCCGCCCCGATGGAAGGCCGGCGCAATGGACGATTATTCTGGGCGATAATGGGGTGGGGAAAACGACGGTGTTGAAGGCGTTGGCGGCAATAGGACCGGTTGCAAATCCCAATTGGGAAGGAACTTATGGTACGCTTTATTTTGATTCCTGGAATTATAAATGGGAGCCTACAAGAGATGAAGTTAAGACTACTAAAATCGATTTTAATATAGGTACAGGCCTTCATCTTGACAAGATGACCAAAACCCATTTTAAGCCATTCAAAACATATGGAAACCTAATAATAGATTGGGATGAAGGTATTCCTGGTAAGCAAGAAGGAATTAATATCTCTGATATGACAGGCTTTTTCTGCTTAGGATATGGTGCTGGCCGTACAATCGGTAGTTCAACTTTAGGTAGAAAATTTACAAGCAAAGAGGAGTTTGCCAGCCTCTTCGACGACCGGGCCGACCTGCTAAACCCGGAAGAGTGGTTCCTGCAAATGGAGTACAGTTCTCTTAAGAAAGACAAGCAGGCGGGTAAAGCATTGGAGCAAGTGCGGCAGGTGCTGCTACAAGTGCTGCCCGATATAACGGACATTCGGATTTCCAGCAAAGGCCATCAGCAATTCCTGGAACTGGAATCCCCCTACGGCTGGGTGCGGCTGCGCGAGATGAGCCTGGGCTACCAAACGCTGGTGGTCTGGCTGACGGACTTCGCCAGCAAGCTGTTCCTCCGCTACCCCGATAGCCCGAACCCGCTGGAAGAGCCGGCCATTGTGCTCATCGATGAAATTGATTTGCACCTGCACCCGAGCTGGCAGCGCAAGCTGCTGGGCTTCCTGAGCGGCATCTTCAAGAACACCCAGTTCATTGCCACCGCCCACAGCCCCCTGGTCGTGCAGGCCGCCGGCGACGAAGGGGCCAACGTGGTGCTGCTGCGCCGGGAAGGCGACCAGACGGTAGTAGTGACGGATGTGGAAGACGTGCGGGGCTGGCGGGTAGATCAAATTCTGACCAGCAGCTTTTACAACCTGGAAACGGCCCGTTCCCTGGAAACGGAGAAGAAGCTGGAGCGCCAGGCGGCCCTGCTCAACAAGAAAAAGCTCACGGCCAAAGACCGCCAGGAACTGGACGCGCTGACGTTGGAGCTGGAAGGCCAACCCATGGGTAGCGCCGGGGCAGAAGCTGAGGAGGAGGCCCTACTGCGCCAGATAGCGGAGCGTCTGGGAACGGGTACTGACAAATAAGCCGGCCTCCATCCCATGATTAGGATTAAAAAATCGTCGGTTGCGCCGGCTATTCTTAAAGCGGCTGGGGTTGCTGCGGCCCGGCAGGCGCGGGAAGTCCGATACGATGCCAACCCGGCGGCCTGCCGCGCCCCGGGTAATCGTTTGCTCAACGTGCCGGCCACTTTGTACAACCACGCCTCGGTAAAGCAGAAGTTGATTGCGGCGCAAAAGGAGAAGTGCTGCTACTGCGAAGGCAAACTGCTCGCGGTTGGCTACGGGGAGGTTGAGCACTACCGCCCCAAGAACGGCTTCAAGCAGGGAACCGGGCTGCCGCTGGAAAAGCCCGGCTACTACTGGCTAGCCTACGAGTGGGACAATCTGCTCTTTACCTGCAAGCGGTGCAATGGCGGCCACAAGCGCAATTTCTTCCCGCTGGCCAACCACCCAGCGGGCCGGGCCTATTCCCACCACGATACCCTGGCGCGGGAACAGCCCCTGTTGCTGCACCCCGCCCACGACGATCCGGCCGCCCATATTGGGTTTCGGCGGGCCGTGGCAGTCGCCAAAACACCGCGTGGCAAAGCCACTATTCAACTGTGCGGCCTCAACCGGAAGCATAAGTTGGAGCGTCGGCGCACCCATCTGGCCCACATCGAAAGCCACGACTCACTGGCCGACCTCAACATCGGTACAATGCCCGCCGCCGACCTGGCCCGGGAGGTAGCCAAGTGCGGCTCGGCGCAGGCCTTGGTACGGCGTATTGTGCAGGCAAAAACCATCCGTGATCAGGCCGCCTTCAACCGGGCCGAATACGCCGGGATGGTGCGGGCCAACCTGCCGCACTTACCGCTGCGGTAGCGGCAGCAACCGCAACGGGGAAATCCCGTTATCTTGCCCGCACTACTTCCAACCACCAACCTCATGCCCGAATCCGCCGCCGCCGTTGCTTCGCCCGAAGCCGGCTTCCACGCCATTCCCAAGGACGACAAGCGCATCACCCGGGGCTGGACGTTCTACGATTGGGCCAACTCGGTGTATCCGCTGGTTATCACCAGCTCCATCTTCCCCATTTACTGGGGCAGCGTTACGGCCGAGCTCAGCCCGGAAACCGATGTAGTGCGCTTCCTGGGTTTCGACGTGCCCGGCTCCTCGCTGCTGACTTACTCCATTTCGGCGGCCTTCCTGCTCATTGCTTTGGTCAGCCCCTTCCTCACGTCGCTGGCCGACTTTTCGGGCCGCAAGAAGCTGTTCATGCAGATCTTCTGCTATATCGGGGCCTTTTCCTGCGCGGCCCTGTTCTTCTTCACGCCCGATACGCTCACACTCAGCACCTTCGTGTTCATTGCGGCCACGGTGGGCTTCTCCGGTTCGATTGTGTTCTACAACAGTTACCTGCCTTTGATTTCGTCGGAGGAAAAGTATGACTCGCTCTCGGCCAGGGGCTTCTCGATGGGCTACATCGGCTCGGTGCTGCTGCTCATTATCTGCCTGGTGCTGATTACGTTCAACGAGGAACTGGGCCTGACCAAGGGCTTCGCTACCCGCTTGAGCTTCCTGCTCACCGGCATTTGGTGGGCCGGCTTCGCCCAGATTGCCTTCTTCGCCCTGCCTGCCGACCCCGGCCGCCCCGCCTCGGCCGCCGCTGCCGCCGACAGTTCGGGCTGGCTGCTGAACGGTTTCCGCGAGCTGGCTAAGGTGTTCGCCCAGCTCAAGCACCTGCCCAACCTCAAGCGTTTCCTGCTGGCCTACTTCACCTACAACATGGGCGTGCAGACGGTGATGTACGTGGCCACCATCTTCGGCGACAAGGAGCTTCACCTCGAAAGCACCGCCCTCATCGTTACGATTCTGCTGTTGCAGGTGGTGGGCATTCTGGGCGCTTACCTGTTTGCCAAACTCTCGGAGCGCATCGGCAACACCCGCGCCCTGAGCTGGTCGGTGTTTATCTGGATGTGCATCTGCGTGGCCGGTTATTTCGTGCAGGCCGGCTGGAGCTTCTACGCCCTGGCCGCCGTTATCGGCCTCACCATGGGCGCCATCCAGAGCCTCTCGCGCAGCACCTACTCCAAAATTATGCCCGAGAACACGCCCAATACGGCCGCCTTCTTCAGCTTCTTCGACGTCACCGAGAAGCTTAGCATCGTCATCGGCACGGCCGTGTTCGGCGTCATTGCCCAGCTCACCGGCTCCATGCGCAACAGCATCCTCTCGCTCATCGTGTTCTTCGTGCTGGGCCTGGTTTTCCTGCTAACCCTGCGCGGCAAGAAGCTCCGCGACGAGCCCGTTGCCGAGGCCGCCCCGCCACAGTAAACAGGAATCAAGGTGTAGCGCGAAGCTTCTGCTTCGCGTATTGCAGAACGACTGTAGCGCGAGACTTCCGCTTCGCGTATCGTTAAACGATAGGCGAACGACGCGGCAGTCAGCAACGACACGCGAAGCGGAAGCTTCGCGCTACAGCCTCAGCCGCCCCGAACATAGAAAGGCTCGTTGAACGACTCGCTCAGAGTCGTTCAACGAGCCTTTCTATGTTCGAGCTTCTACTTTTTAACCGAGAATACCTTTTCGCCGGCAATCCAGGTTTGCTGCACTTTTGCGTTGCGAAGCTGCTCGTTGGGGGCTTTGAGCAGGTCGAGGCCCAACACTACGAAGTCGGCGGCCATGCCGGGCTTGATGCTGCCTTTCTGCTTGTCCTCGAAGGCGGCGTGGGCGGCCCAGGTGGTCATGCCGCGCAGGGCTTGCTCGCGGGTAATGGCGTTTTCCATCTGGAAACCACCAACCGGGTAGTTCTTGGCGTCCTGCCGGGCCACGGCCGAGTGGAAGCCGAACAGCGGGTTGATGTCCTCGACCGGAAAATCACTGCCCAGGGCCAGCTGGCCGTATTGTTTCAGCAGCTCGGCGTAGGCGTAGGCCGTTTTCAGTCGCTCGGCGCCCAGCCGTTCGCCGGCCCAGTACATATCGGACGTAGCGTGGGTGGGCTGCACCGAGGGCACGATGCCGAACTGCCCAAACTTACCCATATCGGCCGCCGTGACCACCTGGGCGTGCTCGATGCGCCAGCGCCGGTCCTTCTGGCCCTTTAATGCCTCGCCATAGATATCGAGGATGATGCGGTTGGCCGAGTCGCCGATGGCGTGGGTGTTCATCTGGAACTTGCTATCGGCCAATAGCCGGGCCAACTCGCGGAACTCCTTTTCGGTGGAAAGCAGGAAACCGGTTTCCTTGGGCTTGTCGTGGTACGGCTCCACCAGGCAGGCCCCGCGCGAGCCCAGCGCCCCATCGACGTACACCTTGAACGAGTTGACGGTCAGGCGGTCCTTGAAGATGGGGCCGTTTTTCAGGTAGAAATCCTTGTTCTCCTTGGTGGGAGCCAGCATGGCGTAGAGGCGCACCTTGAGCTTGCCGGCCGTTTGCAGCTGGTCGAGCAGGTCGACGTTGGCTTTCTCCAGGCCCGCGTCGGCCATGCTGGTCAGGCCCACGGCCAGGCAGCGCTGCTGGGCTTCGAGCAGGGCCGCTTCGGCTTCGGCCGCGCCCGGTGCCGGTATCTTGGCCGACACCAAATCCACGGCGTTATCGACCAGCAAACCAGTCAGCCGCCCGTTGGAGTCGTGGGTAATGGTGCCGCCGCTAATGGGCGTGCGGGCCGTTACGCCGGCCAAATCCAGCGCCTTTTGGTTCACGAGGGCCGCGTGGCCATCCACCCGCACAATGAAGACCGGCGTGTTCGGGAACAGCACATCGAGCGTGTCTTTGGTCGGAAACTGCTTGTTGGTCCAGTCGTTCTGGTCCCAGCCGCGGCCGGTGAGCCAGGCCGCCTGCGGGTACTGCTGCCGCTGTTTCTGCAGCTGCTGAATCACCTCGGCCCAGGAGTTGGTGCCCACCAGTTCGGCGTCGCGCAGGCCCAGGCCGTAGCGGTAGAAGTGGCAGTGCGCGTCGTAGAAACCGGGGTAGATGAACTGCCCGTTCGCGTCCACTTCCTGCTTGGCCTCAAACTGCCCGCGCAACTCGTCGGCCGTGCCCACGCCCACAAACTTGCCATCCTTCACGGCAAAGGCCTGCGCCTGGCTGAACGCCGAATCGACGGTGTACACCGTGGCGTTGTACACGAGCAGGTCGGCGGGCTGGCGGTTGCCGTTGGAGGTCGACTGGCAGGCACTGAAGCCGGCGGCGAGCAGCGGCAGGGCCAGCAATGAGCGGAAACGTGGAAGCATAGAAGCGGGAGTATGTTTGGAAACGGGAAGGTCGGGGAAAAGCCGGAGTTGTTGCGCGAAGTGCCATAGAAGCTGAAAAACCAGCTCCCCTCCTTGGAAAATGTCGCGCATAGAGCGAGTGTGGGCTGGGGGTGGTTGATGCCAGCGGAACGACTGCTAGAAACTAATTCTAACAACTGTTCTTCCGTCATCAACCACCCCCAACCCACACTCGCTCTATGCGCGACATTTTCCAAGGAGGGGAGCTAGGTTCTGGCTTCTAAAAAGCCGTGCTTAGTCGAAGCGCATGTGCTTCACCGACTCGCCGGAGTTCTTCAACTCCAGCAGCGACTCAATACCGATTTTCAGGTGATTCAGTACGAAACCAGCCGTTACTTTCTTGTCGCTCTCCGACGTCTTCACGCCCTCGGGCGTCATGGGGTTGTCGCTTACCAGCAGCAGCGCGCCGTGCGGAATGCCGTTCACGAAGCCCACGGTGAAGATGGTAGCCGTTTCCATATCCACGGCCATGGCCCGAACCTGGCGCAGGTACTCCTTGAACGCCTCGTCGTGCTCCCACACGCGGCGGTTGGTAGTGTATACCGTGCCGGTCCAGTAGTCGAGCTCGAACTTCTTGATGACGCTGCTCACGGCCCGCTGCAAACGGAAGGAGGGCAGGGCCGGAATCTCGGCCGGCAGGTAGTCGTCGGAGGTACCCTCGCCCCGGATGGCGGCGATGGGCAGAATCAGGTCGCCGAGCTTGGTGTTGCTCTTGAGGCCGCCGCACTTGCCCAGAAACAGGGCCGCCTTGGGCTCGATGGCCGAAAGCAGGTCCATGACAGTAGCCGCCATGGGCGAGCCCATGCCGAAGTTGATGATGGTGATGCCGTTGGCCGTGGCCGTCTGCATAGGTTTGTCGAGGCCGCGCACTTCGGTGCCGAACTGCTCGGCAAACATGGTCACGTAATTGGCAAAGTTGGTGAGCAGAATATACTGGCCAAACTCTTCCAGCTCCACGCCGGTGTAGCGAGGCAGCCAGTTCTTTACAATGTCAGCTTTGGTTTTCATATGGGAGGGGTTAAGGTTGCGAAAGATAAGTTTACACCGCTACCGGCAGCTGCTTAGAGGGCGGCGGCCGGCTCGATCAGCCAGAAAGGGTAGGTACAAAAAAGCCGTCGAGGCCCGGAACGGGGGAACGACGGCACGGAAAGAAAAGCGGGACTTGAGGACCCAGGGCCGTACCTTTGGAGGTGATGCAAGAGTTGAACCTGCCGCCTTTCGAATCCAAAGTTACACAAAACGGCGAAAATTTGCTAATCTGGGACGTGCTGCGCCGCCGCCACGTGGTGCTCACGCCCGAGGAATGGGTGCGCCAGCACGTGGTGCATTACCTCATCAACCACCGGGGCTACCCTAAGGGCCTGCTCAGCCTGGAGCGTGGGCACCAGTATAACCAGCGCCAGAAACGCATCGACTTGCTGGCCCTCGACGCCACCGGCCAGCCCCTGCTGCTGGTGGAATGCAAGCGCCCCACGGTGCCCATCACGCCCGCCGTCGCCCACCAGATTGCCACCTACAACCTCACCATCGGGGCGCCGCTACTGCTGCTCAGCAACGGCTTGCAACACTACTGCTGGCGCGTGGATGCCGAGAAGCGCACGAACGAGTTGTTAGGGGAAGTGCCGGCGTACGACGCACCCCACCCCAACCCCTCCCCTCTGGGAGAGGGGCTCTAGCATTAACTTTTAGCTTCTGTTTTTAGAAACTAGATTTAGAGCCCCTCTCCCGGAGGGGAGGGGTTGGGGTGGGGTTGCTAGAACTGCGCCTGCAACGTCAGGTAGAACCCGCGGGCATCGGCCGGGATGATGCCGGGGCCGGGGTAGGCGGTGGCGCGACGGGTGAAGTAGCGGTTGTCGGTGAGGTTGTTGAGGCCGGCTTCGAGCTTGAGGAATTTGTACTCATAGCTGCCCGAGAGGTCCATAATCCAGTAGGCCGGAATTGTGCCGAATACAGCCGTAGCTTCGCGTTCGAGGGTGTTGGTGGCGTCGGTGAACTGACGGCTGGTGTAGGCGTACTGGTAGGCCAGCTTGAGGGGGCCGCGGCGCAGGGTAAGGCCTGCTTTGGCGATGAGTGAAGGCGCCAGCTCTACCTTTTTGTTGCGGAATACTTCTTTATCAATGTTGTAGCGGGCGTCAACCAGCGTCAGGTTGGAGAACACGCTCAGGCCGGTGCGGGTGTTTTCGCCCTGCAGCAGGCGCAGAATGTCGGCTTCCACGAAGGTTTCGAGGCCCAGGTTGCGCGAGCGGCCGATGTTGGTGCGCAGCAGGTAGTTCTGGCTGCGCACCGTGTCTTTTTCGGGGCTCAGGCCGATGCGGTTGTTGTAGGCCAGGTAGAACAGGCTGGCATCGTACGTGAACACGCCCGGCCGGCCGCCGCGCAGGCCCAGGTCGGCGCTGTAGCCCCGTTCGTCGCGCAGGTCTTGGTCAATGCGGATGCCGGGGTTGACGACGCGCATATCGTTGAAGTTGATGGCCCGGTAGTTCTGCGAGAAGTTGGCGTACACCTCCACCTGCTCGGTGGGCTTGAAACTGGCCCCCAGGCCGCCCAGCAGCAGGCCACGGGTGGTCTGGCGCTGCTCGGCAAAGTTGTCTTCCGACAGGAAGTTGCCGGCCTGGTCGTACTGCTGGCTCAGAAATGTACCCCGGGCGCGGGTCTGAATGAACTCGTAGCGCAGGCCGGGCGTGAGGCTGAGGCGGGGCGTGAGGTTGAAGATGTTCTCGACAAACACGGACGCATTGCGACTCGGGTACTTGTAGGCGGCCTGGACGAGGGAGGTATTCTCCTCGGCCGGATAAGAATAAAACGTGAAATCGGCGTCGGCGGCGCGCGAGCCGGGGCCCTGGCGCTGGTCGGTGAAGCCGTGGTAGTAGCGCCCGCCCACTAGCAGCGTCGAGAACGAGCCGGCCAGAGCGTAGCGGTGCAGCAGGCGCAGCTCGGAGCCCACGTTGCGGAACTCGTCGCGGATGAGCAGGCGGGGCGAGCTCAGGTCGTCGGGCCGGTCGATGCGGCTCAGGTTGCCCAGGGCGGTGCGGTCGGCCAGCAGCCCGAAGGTGCGCCAGTTGAGGCGGGTGGCGTCGGAGAAGCGGTAGTCGGCGGTGGCAGCCAGCAGGTTCCAGTTGACGCGAAACCAGTTGCGGGTGCGTTTGCTCTGGTGGGCATCCTGGGCAAATTCGGCGTCGGTGAGGCCGCCGGGCTGCTGGGCCAGGTAGTACATGCGGGTGTAGTCGAGGCCGATTTTGAGCTTTTCGGTGGCTTCGTGCTGCACGCTGGCGTAGGCCGTATGCACATCGAAGCCCGAGTTGGGCCGCCAGCCGTCGCCGCGCTTGTACTGGTAGTAGGCGTAGTAGTTGGTGCGCCCGAGCTGGCCGCCCACGCTGTTAAAGGAGTTGAAAAACCCGAACGAGCCGCCCGTCTGCCGGGTCGTGAACTGTACCTTTTTGTCAGCCGGCCCCTGGCGCAGCACGAAGTTGAGCATGCCGCCGAACTGGGTGCCGTACTGCAACGAAGCCGCCCCGCGCACCACCTCAATGCGGTCCAGGGCCTCGGTGGGGGGCGTGTAGTAGCTCTCGGGGTAACCCAGCGCGTCGGCCGAAATGTCGTAGCCGTTCTGGCGGGTATTGAAGTTGGCCGTGCGGTTGGGACTCAGCCCCCGCCCGCCAATGCCCAGCTGGATGCCCGCCCCGTCGCTTTCCCAGATGTTAAGGCCGGCCACCTTGGCAAACACCTGCCGGGCGTTGTTGGTGGCCAGGTTGGCCGTCACGTTCTTCAGCTCAATTACCTCGGTTTTCTTGGCCTCATAAATGGCCGTGCCCTCCACCGCGTTCAGCCGCCGAATCCCGAAACCCTGCTCGCGCTGGCCTTCCACATTCACTTCGCTCAGCTTCACATCCGAAGCCGCAAGGGCGAAATCCAGCGTGGCGTCGGCCGTCAGCTCCACGGGTTTCGTGAGGGAGGTGAACTGCTCGGCGAAGGCCGTGAGGGCATACGTGCCCGCCGCCAGCCCGCCAAACTGGTAGCGCCCCTGCGCATCGGTGCGCGTGAGCTGGCCCGAGTTGGTTACCAGCACTTCCGCCTGCGCCACCGGCCGGCCCGTCCGCGCATCCGTCACCCGCCCGCTCAGCGTCAGGTTTTGGCCGAGGGCGGGCAGCGTGAAAAGCAGCAGGAGCAGAAGCAGCAAGCGGGACATTGGGCGGGGGTAAAGTGAATCGGGGTGCAAAAGTACGCTTATACTGAGCGAGATACTACGGTAAGAGCGGCTACTCATTTACCCGCCGGCTCATCCTGTTCCAGCGGCAGAATCCAGGCCTTGGCCCCAAAGCCTTCCTGCTGTTGGGCTAAATCAAGTTTCGGGTTGATGAGCAGGCGGGAGCTGCGGCCGTTGAGTGTTACGTACGCTTCGGCCCGTACCTGCGGGTTGGGCACGCCGCGGCGGCGGAAATCGTCGCGCAGGATGTGGGCGAACTGCAGCAGCATATCGGGCTGGGTGGCGACTTGCTTTTCCTGCGTTACGGTGAGGTAGTCGCGGTTGCGGATTTCGGTTTCGTGGCCCGTGCGCGGGTCGCGCACGTAGAAAAATGCGGTGCCGCTTTTCTCCATCAGCATCACCCGCCACGAAAAGCGGTAGCCCTGCTCGCTCCAGAACAAGTCGCCCGGATACAGCACGAACCGCCACGGCAGCAGCACCTGCACCAGCAGCCACAGCCCCAGCGCCACCACCAGCCCCCGCGGCGCGGCTACCGGCGCAAAAACTGATTCAGAAGCCAAAACTGGCGTTGCGGCCGTCCGGCCCAGCAGGCGGCGGCCCCAGCCCAGCAGCTTCTCATGGAAGGAAGCCGGGAAAAACAGCAGCGTGCTCACCATCATGATATAGGGGAACATGCCAATCTGGAAGAGCACCGCCGTGAGCACATGGAACACCACCACCACCGTGGCGTAGGCCCAGTAACGGGTGCGCCGGGCGCTCAGAAAAAACGGAATCGTGAGGTCGTAGAAAGCGCCGAACCAGCTGAACGCGTAGGCTACCCAAAGCTGGTCGAAAAACCAGCCAAGGAGTGGCAAATCGGTGTGGGCGGGCAGCCACAGGCGTAGGGGCATGGCCTCCAAAAGCCAGTCGGGGTTGAGCTTGGCTACGCCGGCAAAAAAGTACACCATGCCCATCTGGGTGCGCAGCAGCAACCCCGCCCACTGCGGCACCGTGGCCCGCCATCGCTGCGGCTGCCAGCGCGCATCCAGCGAAAACTGCACGTTGGCCGGCACCCAAATCAACAAAAAAGCCACTACCGACACGAAGTAGTAGTGGTTGAGGTAGTTGGTTTTGTCCAGCAGCTCGACGTAGGTAAACGCCAGAAAAAACAGCACCGCCGACCACCGGTACCAGGCCCCCAGCAGGATGCCCAGCGCCCCGAGCGCCATGAGTGAGAACACCACGTGCATGCCCACCGCGCCGGCCGGCTGCACCCATTCAAACCCGTAATACGGGAAGAACACCTTGGGCGCCACGTACAGGTCTGTAATCCAGCCCTTGGCCGCAAACCGCGCAATACTGGCCAGCATCATGGCCCCAAACAGCACCCGAAACACCACAAGCGGCGCCGCCGAAACCGGCCGCATCAACCAGGAAGTGGGTTTTCTGGGGGGGAGCATAGGCGTGAGTATTGGGGTAAGCAGGAGGTAGTGCGGCTCAACAAGAACGTGTCATGCTGAGCGCAGCGCAGCGGAGTCGAAGCATCTCTACCGCAGTAGTATTCCTACTGTTGGGTTTGCCATTGCAGTAGAGATGCTTCGACTCCGCTGCGCTGCGCTCAGCATGACACGTCGTTAGCTAATGGCTCAAAAATTAGTCGCCGTCGTTGTCGGTGTAGGTAATCGAAACGCCGAGGGCCGAGGGCAGGTCGGTTTTGGTGAGGATGATGAGCTTCTGGAACTCCTCGTAGACCTTGTTGACGCTGGCCGGCTGGGTGGCTACGGCCTGGGTGAGCGGGCCGGGTACGGCGTTGATGGCGGCCAGCACGGCGTCGAACTGCTGCTCGATGACGCCGGCCAGCGGCTTGCCGTTGTACTGGGCCTTCACGTGGGTCAAATAATCATCGAGACCCAGGCCGTTGGTGGTGCCAGCCTGGCCCAGGAACAGGTTCTTTTCGGCCTGCACGTTGCGCTTGAGCAGCTCCAGCGACAGGTTGCCGTAGGGTGCTTCGGCCTTCAGGGGCTGGGGGGTGCCCGCCGTGAACCGGCCGCCCGGAATGCCTACCTTGAACCGCTTGGTCATGTCGATGTCGGCGTTGAGCTGGTTGACCAGGTTGGCTACTGCGCTACCTACAGCTGTGCCGGTAGCCTGGCGGAAAGTGCTGGTGTAGCCACCGGCCAGCCAGCCGTTGTAGGCTGCCTCGGTGCGCTGCTTTATCTCGGCGGCCACCGCCTTGGCGTAGGTGCTGCGCTTGGCCGAAGCCGCGAATTTGGCGACCACCGCTTCGGGCGTAGCACCCTCGTGCAACAAGTAATCCAGGGCCGGGAAGCCCTTGGCCGCCAAATTAGCCGATGTGCTCAGATCGGTGGTGCCAGCCCCGATGTTGCTCTCAATCTGGCTTGTGGAAGTCGGATATATATTGAGGTTGGAGCGCAGCATCTGCTGCTCGGCGGGGCCGAACTCGTAGCTGCTCACCGCCTGCCAGGCCAGATCGGCCTCGCGCAACTCGGTGCGGGCCGTTTGCAGCGTGGCTACCGACGGGCTGGCGGTAAAGGCCGCAACGGCCGCGCTCAACTGGCCGGCCTCAGTGCTCAACTCCCGCAGGCCGGGCACAATCAGCTGGTCGGAGTAATTGGTGAGCATGGCGGCCCGGTCGAAGGAGTCGGCGGGAGCGTTGTCGTCGGAGCTGCCGCTGGAGCTGCAGGCGGCCGTCAGCAAAGCGAGGCTTAGGGTAGCGGCCGTCAGGCGGAGCGTTTTCAGGTCAGGCATCAGCATAAAGCAAAATGGAAAAGCAACGGGCAGCACCGTTCCGCAGAGGGAAAAGTGCTGCCGGCTGCGAATAACAGGAGCACCGGGCTCCAAGTTCACTTAAATCGTGCCCTTGATAGCATCGAAGCCGTAGGCCGTGCTCAGCAGGTCGAGGGCGGCGCTGATGTCGGTGCCGGTGGTGAGGTAGAGGTTGTCGCCGATTTTGGCCAGCACCTGGGCCTGTACCGCGTCGCTGATTTTCCGGTCGCCCTTGTAGCGCAGGCCCATCACGAAGCCCCGGGCCTCGGAGAGGTAATGGCTCTTGAGGGCCTGGTCGGCTACCGCGCCTTTGGCCGCGTTCAGCTCGTGGATGGCGGAAGCAGCAACTACCCGCTCCCACTCGGTGCGGAGGGCGGCGGCAGCGGCGGTTTTGCCGGTCATGTCGTTGTTGGAAATGGCGGCCCGGCCCTTGAGGAAGGCGTCCATCATTGTTTTGTTGGATTTCAGGGCCGGATCTACCTGGTTGCTGTAGTTGGCCCAGTAGGTGAGGCCGGTGAGGTTGGTCGGGAAATCGGTGGGGGCCCCGAAGTAGCCGAAGGCCTCGTCCCAGTGGTGCTCCATGGCCGTGCCCTCGCCGGGCGTCACGGTCTTGTTGTCTACGGCGTTGCCAATCTGGTCATCCGTCAGGTAGCTGTCTACGGCCTGGTAGTAGAACACGGCGCCCATCAGGCCCTTCTGAATCAGCTGGCCCAGCTCCACACCCTTGGCGTTTACCAGGTACTTCTTGGTGCCGTCGGCCGAGGTGAGGCGGCCGGCCGTGCCGTTGGTGGCGGGCAGGTTGGCGCTCAGGCTGGCCGTGGCTACGTCCTTCAGGTAGCCGTCGTACTCGGCCCGCACGGTGCTCAGCGTCTTGTCGCGCAGTTGCTTGCCGGCCGTGTTCAGGGCGCTGGCCGCGAAGGGGTTGTTGGTGTTGGCGTACATGTTCTGGAGCTTCTGGGCATCGAGCACGGCGCCGGTGTTGGCCGTCTTGATGTAGGCATCCAGCTCGCCAAGCATGGCTAGGCGGGTCTGCTGGCCGCTGTAGTTGACGTTGGCGAAGGTGTAGGTCGCGGGCACGTCGTACTTGGGCGCGGCCACCTCTTTGTCGTCGGAGCAGGCTGTGAAGGTGGCGGAAGTAAGGGCCAGGGCGGCCAGGGTGAGCAAGCGGGCGGTGGAAAGCATGGAAATAGGGAGGGGCTGTTTAGAATCGTTTCAATTATGATGCAAAAGTAGAGGCCCAGACGACAACCAGCAAGCTTATCTTTAATTATTTTAAATAAAGATAAGCCACCTGCCTTCTCCTCTTCGTGTGCCCGCTGCCGGAGTCAGCCCCGGGAAGCAACACGTTTTCGCGGTAGCTGCCGCACTGGTCTGGGCCAGGTACCGGTGGGCAACGACTCTTCCTAGGGTAGCGGGACGGATGAGCGGAAGAAGACAACGAATCTGACCGGAGCAGGTACAGAAACGAACGGGTGGAGAGGCGCATCTGCCGGTCATTGGCTTGCCTGACCGTACGGGAAGCCGTTTTTCAGTGCTTTGTTCGGTTCGGCCCACGGATTAATAGATAAAAAATCGGTATTATTCAAAGAAAAATTACTCCGCTGTTAGTCATTGGAAATCAGACACCTATTTATTCCTGCTACTATGAGTTTGTCAGAATGTCCTTCCAGTAACCACCTGCTGACTTCGAAAACGGAAGCAGTTCTTGTGCTGAGTTCGGAGGGGGAAATCAGGCAGGTAAGCCCGGCCCTTACCCGGTTGCTGAGCCAACCCGCCGACACCCTGCTGGGCCGTTACCTGACCGATGTTCTGCCGCCGGCTGAAGAGGAGCGGGTCCGGCCGCTGGTGGCCCGGGCGGCGGCCGGCGAAGTGGTATGCTATCAGGGGCTGTTGCCCGGTCCCCCCCAACTCAGCGAGTGCCAGGTAGCGCTGTTGCCTCTGCTAACCGATAACCGCATTGCGGGCGTGTACGCCCTGGTCTGCTCCCGGGGGGGCGGACTACGCCCGGCTGACCAGGCGCTGCTGGTGCGGGAGCAGCAGTTATCGGTCATCTTCGACAGTATTACGGACATTACGTTTGTGCTCGATGTGGAGCCGGAAGGCCGGTACCGGTTTACGTTCGCCAACCGGGCCTTTCAGAAAACGACCGGTCTGCGCCTGGAAAAGGTTATCGGCAGTTACGTGCACGACATCATTCCGGAGCCTTCCCTGTCGCTGGTGCTGCGGAAGTACGAAAAGGCGGTGCGCACTTGCCAGCCGGTTATCTGGCAGGAAACATCGGACTATCCTACCGGGCAGCTGACGGGGGAAGTAACCATAACCCCGGTGCTGGACGAGGCCGGGGAGTGCCGCCAGCTGGTGGGCATCGTGCACGACCTGACCCGGCAGAAGAAAATAGAGGAAGATTTGCGGTTGAGTAACGAGCGGTTTCAGTACGCCATCAAAGCCACCACCGACGCGCTCTACGACTGGGACGTGGCCGCCGATACCCTGTACTGGGGGGAGGGCTACGAAATGCTCTTTGGCTACGGTCCGCAGGAAAATCCGGAGCCTTTCAGTCAGTGGGCCGAGCACGTGCTGCCCGCCGAGAAGCAGCGGGTGGTGGGCGGCCTGCGCTACATGGCCTACGAAACCACCGACTGGCACTGGCAGGAGGAATACCGCTTCCGCCGCGCCGATGGCAGCTGGGCCTGGGTGTATGACCGGGGCTACATCCTGCGCGACGAGCACGGCCGGCCGGTGCGCATGATTGGGGCCATGCAGGATATTTCGGAGCGTCGGGAGGCCCAGGAGCGCCAGCGCCTGATGAGCGAACGGCTGTTCCGTCAGAACTCGGACCTGCAACAGTTTACCTACATCGTGTCGCACAACCTGCGGGCCCCGCTGGCCAATGCCCTGGGCTTCGCCGATCTGCTGGCCCGGGTAGCGCCTGGCTCCGACGTATTCACCACGTCCTTACAGAATCTGCACACCAGCCTACGGCAGCTCGATGGGGTGCTCACCGATGTAAACACGGTTTTATCGGTGCGCGACCAGCAGGGGGGCTACCGGGCCGAGCCCGTGGCCCTGGCCGCCGTGTGCGGGCAAGCCTTGCAGGGCGTGTTGCCGCTGCTGAAGGCCTGCGGCGGAGAGTTGCGCTACGAGATTCCGGAAGATTTGCGCCTGCCCGGCAAGCGGGCGTATTTCCACAGTATCTTTCACAACCTGGTTTCCAATGCCATCAAGTACCGCTCCGATGAGCGTCCCTTGCTGATCGAAGTTGAGGCAACAACTGATGCGGACGGGGCTACCACCATCCGGGTGCGCGACAATGGCCGCGGCTTCGACCTGGCGGCGGCCGGCGACGCCGTGTTTCAGCTCTACCAGCGCTTCCATTCCGACAAAAAGGGCCGCGGAATCGGGTTGTTTCTGGTGAAGACCCACGTCGAGTCAATGGGGGGGCGCGTCAGCGTCGAAAGCCGGGAAGGAGCGGGCACCCAATTCATGCTGTACTTTAGCTCTCATGGGCATGAAAACGTACCTGATTGATGACGACCAGCTCGCCGTTTACCTCACCGAGCAGCTGCTGCGAGCGGAAGACTTTTCCAATTCCATTCACACGTTCGGGTCGGCGCGCGAAGCGCTCAACACTCTGTTGGGCGAAGGGCAAGAAGCAGCCCCGCAGGTCGTTTTCCTCGATCTGAATATGCCTCTGATGAACGGCTGGCAGTTTTTGGACGCCCTGCACCCCTACAAGGCGCACTTGCTGGGCCGGTGCTTCATCTACATCCTTACGTCCTCGCTGGCCCTGGCGGATCTGGAAAAATCCCGCCAGTATGATCTGGTGGCCGGCCTGATTCACAAGCCCATCGACAGCGGGGAAATCCGGGCCATTCAGTCGCGGCTGCTTCCCGGCCCGGGTCCTGCCGCGTTGTGGGCGTAGCGCGCTTCAGGGCTGGGCTGGGGCAGGGAGAGGGTAGAGGCGGTTTTCGGCCAGCCCGTTTACGTACCACTGCACGCAGGCCCTGAGCTCGTTGCCGTACTGGCGCAGCCTGGCCGGATCGGGGTGGGGCAGGGGTGCGGTGGGCAGCTGGTGGTTGCGGTAGGGGTAGAGGCGCACCTGATTATCGGCCGTGAGCTCGGTTACGAAATCGGTGTGCACCAGCCAGTAGCTGCCGCCGCTCAGCAGCAAGGCCCGGCCATCGGTGCCGGCATCAAATACCGAGTACCCAAACGGCAGCAGCTGGCCTTCGGCCGGCAGGCCCAGTAAGTCGAGTACGGTGGCCGGAATATCGGCTTGCTGGGTGATATGGGGCCGGCGCAGGGCGGGCAGGGGCTGGCCGGGGGCAAACAGCAGCAGCGGCGTTTTGTACTCGCCCAGCAGGTTCTGGTAATCGGCCGCGTCGGATTGCGACGTATGATCGGCCAGCAGCACGAACAGGGTGTTGCGGTACCAGGGCTGCTGGCGGGCCGCCGCGAAAAACCGACGTAATGCCAGGTCGGCGTAGGCAATGGTGGGATGAATGGGCAGCGTGCCGGCCGGCAGCCGGCCCTGGTAGCCGGCCGGCAGCCCGAACGGCTCGTGGGCGCTGAGCGTGAACAGGGTGCTGAAGAACGGCTGGCGCTGCCGGCTCAGCTGGCGGCTGAAGTATTGCAGGTAGGGTTCATCAAAGATGCCCCAATGGCCGTCAAAATCAGGGCTCTGCGCCGCACCAGGATACTCATCAAGCCCGAAGTACTGCTGCATACCAGCCATGCCCCCGAAGGTGTTAAAGCCCATCGTGCCGTTCTGCGCCCCGTGAAACAGACTGGTCTGGTAGCCGTGGCGGGCCAGCAGACTGCCTAGCCCGTGCAGCTCATCGGTCTGGAAATTGGAGGTGATGAAGGCCCCTTCCATCAGGGAGGGCAACCCGGCCAGCACCGCCGGCAGGGCCTCAATGGAACGGCGGCCGTTGGCGTAATGGTCGGGTAGCAGCCGGCCGCCGTGGGTGGCCAGCGAATCGAAGAACGGCGTGTAGCTGGGGCGGCCCGGGTTTTCCACGCCATTGTATTCAGAGCCGAAGCTTTCCAGAATCAGGACCACTACGTTGCGCCCCGGCAGCGGGGCCGCTGGCCGCCGGGGCAGCGGGCGGGCCGCCAGAGCCTGTTGCAGGGCCTCGGGCGAATCGAAATAAGCTTTCAGCTCGGGCGTTTCGTAGCCCAGGCTTTTGAGGAAAGTGAACGTGCTGTTGAGGGCCAGGTGGCCCAGCAGGGCGGGTTGCTGCACGAAGGCCGCTCCGGTGCGCAGCGGTTTCAGCTGCACCCCGCCCCGGATGCCCAGCACCGTTAGCGCAGCTACCGCAATAAGCTGCAAACTGTAAGCCCCCAGCTTTCGGCCCCCAGCTTGCCGCTCTTCTGCTTCAGCATGCGGCCCGGAGTTTGAAGCTGCTGGCTCCCGTTGCGGGGGCATGGGGTAGAAGGAGTACAGGGCCACCAGTAGTATGGCAAACGGCAGCAGCAGCCACCAGTAGCTCAGCACCAACTGCCCCGCCTGCCGCTGTACATCGGCCCCAATGGTGGTCAGCTCATTGCTGGTGCGGCGGCCGATAAAGCGGAAATACTCCCAGTCGATGAGGTTAAGCGCCACCCCGAAGCCGTTGAGCAGCAGATATACGGCCCGCACCAGCCGCTGCCACCTGCGGCCCCGGGATGGCACCAGGCTCAGCCCCAGCCACGGCAGGTTCAGCAGCAGCAACGCGGCTATATCGAACCGGAAGCCGTGCCAGAACGCCAGCCCCAGCTGCCCCGCCGACGCTTCCCGGAACGGGGCCTGGTTCAGTCCCCAAAAACCCACCCGCAGCAGCAGATAAGCCCCCAGTAGCAGGGCAAAACGACGAACCAGCAGGCGTAAGAACTCGGAGGGCATAAGCAGTCGGGCGAAGTACTGCTTCGCCCCGAAGTGGGGACAGCAAAGAGGGGAAACTGCCGGAAACGTTGCCTCCGGTCCGGCTGGCTGCGCGCGTCCTTTCAACCAGCGAGCCCCAGACAAACGCAGCAGCGCTTTTGCCTACAGTGGATCGAACTGAACCGGCTGACCATCGGGCAGGTGTTTGATCTGCTCGTGGAAACGGGCCAGCCACGCCAGCCGCTCGGTAACGGCAACGGCCTTGGCGGCCGCTTTAGAGTGGTCCTTCAAGGCAATGCACAGCGGTGGGTAGAGGCTCAGCAGCTGGCCCGCCCGCAGTACGCCCCCCGCCTGCTGGAAGGCCCGCAACGGCTCCATGCCCAGGGCCTCAAGTGGAAACTTTCCGGCCCCGAACAGGAAGTGCTTGAAATCAACGTCGAGGTCGGCCAGCTCGCCAGTTTCGGTGTCGAGGAAAAGCACTGCATCGCCGCGCAGCAGAAACTGGTTGCCGGCGCAGTCCTGGGCAAACGGGATGTCGGACTTTTTCAGCTCCGTGTAGGTGCGCCACAACGCCCGCTCGCCCTGCCAGACGCCAGCCAGGGAGTGCCAGCCCGGCGCGGCCACGCAGCCCCGGATGTGCAGGCCGCCGAAGTAGGCCACCACCCCGTTCTGCTCCCGCAGAAATGCCTGGAGGTAAACCGGCAACCGGGCCAGCGTCACGAGGTCGGTCAGCTCGCCGCCGGTATAGATAATTCCTTTCATGTGCGGTCAATTACAAACCCTGTATTTGCTAAGGCAGAAGCCCTAAACAATGCAGGGTTTTTGTTCAACCCTCCCGCTGACTAGCCCAGCGCTTCAGCCCTGGGCTATGGGGGCAGGCTTACAGAAAAGCCTTTCCCGCACGGGGCGGGAAAGGCTTCGCTAAGAGAAAAAAGGTAGCTTATACCGTCATGAAGGTGCTTTCCTCGAACATGGTGTTCTCGTTGAGCACTTGGTTTACATCGGTCAGCTCCAGGCCCCAGGCATCGGCTACGCCTTTGTACACCACCTTGCCGTTCACCACGTTCAGGCCGAGGCGCAGGTCCTCGTTGAGCAGGCAGGCCACGCGCCAGCCCTGGCTGGCCAGCTTGAGGGCGTAGGGCAGCGTGGCGTTGGTGAGGGCCAGAGTGGAGGTATACGGCACGGCACCCGGCATATTGGCCACGCAGTAGTGCACGATGTCGTCGATGATGTAGGTCGGGTCTTCGTGGGTGGTGGGCTTGCAGGTTTCAATGCAACCGCCCTGGTCCACGGCCACATCCACGAGCACGGTGCCCGGCTTCATGGTCTTAAGCATGTCGCGGGTGATGAGGTGGGGCGCCTTAGCCCCCGGAATCAGTACCGCCCCGATGATGAGGTCGGCCGTTTTCACGGCGGCCCGGATGTTGTACTCGTTGGAGTACTGGGTCGTCACGTTCTTGGGCATAAAGTCGTCCAACTCACGCAGCCGGTTCAGGTTGATGTCCATCACGGTGACCTGCGCGCCGAGGCCGGCGGCAATTTTGGCGGCCTGCGTGCCCACGATGCCGGCGCCCAGCACCAGCACTTCGGCCGGCTTCACGCCGGGTACGCCGCCGAGCAGAATGCCCCGGCCCTTGAGCGGCTTCTCCAGGTACTTGGCCCCTTCCTGGGGAGCCATGCGGCCGGCTACTTCGCTCATCGGAATGAGCAGGGGCAGGGCGCGGTTGGAGAGCTCCACCGTTTCGTAGGCCAGGCACACGGCCTTGCGCTCGATCATGGCGTGGGTCAGCTCCTCGCCGGAGGCAAAGTGAAAATAGGTGAACAGCAGCTGGTTTTCCTTGATGAGCGGGTACTCCTGGGCAATGGGCTCCTTCACCTTCACAATCATCTCGGCCTTCTCGTACACCTCCTCGATGGTGGCCAGAATGGTGGCCCCGGCCTGCTCGTACTCTGCGTCGGCAAAACCGCTGCCTTCGCCGGCCGTGGCCTGCACGTACACCTCGTGGCCGTACTTCACGAACTCAGACACGCCGGCGGGCGTCAGGCCCACCCGGTTTTCGTTGTTTTTAATTTCTTTCGGAACGCCGATCAGCATGACTCGCAGCTAAAAGTGAAGGTGGGTGGAAATGGGTGGTTTTGCTCGTAAAAGCGCCGCAAAGATACGGGGGAAACCGCAGAGGAAAGACATGTTGTAAGTCAAAGCGAAAAAGTAAAAGCCGAAGCCGTTCAACTAGGCCAATAAGGCAGGTTGAACGGCTTCGGCTTTTTGCTTTTTTCGTTTCGAAAGATGCTGTTGATAGGCTACTTAAACGGAACCGAAGTGGTGCTTTCCTTCACCATGCTGCCCGCGTTCAGGTCCTTGAGCACGAAGGCCGAGAGCGTGAGCTGGGCGTCGCCGCTGAGGTCGTTGCTGGTGATGGTAACGGCCTCCTGCTGCATGCCCAGCTTGCGCTGGCTGTACACGAGCTCTACCGTAGCGCTCTGGCCAGGCCTGATGGGCGAGGGCACATTCTTATAGCCCACGCAGTAGCAAGGGGAGCTAATGGCCCCCAGCACAAGGTCCTGCTTGCCGGTATTCGTGATTTTAAACCGGGCCGTCAGGCTCTGGCCGGCTTCCATCTTACCAAAATCGTGGGTGGCGCGGTCCAGCGTCAGGCGTGGCGACTGGGCCAGCTGGGCGGGCGTGAGCTTGGACTTCATCTGCTCCTTGTTGAGCACGTTGCCCTTGATGGTGAGCACCGCGCTGGCTGTGGCGGCGTTGCTGGTAACAGTAACGGTTTTGTTGAAGATGCCGGGTCGGCCGGCGCTGCTGTACACGGCCTTCACGATGCCGCTCTTGCCGGGCAGAATCGGGGTTTTGGTCCAGTCGGGCGTGGTGCAGCCGCAGCTGGCCTGCACGTCGGCAATCATCACGGGCTGGTTGCCGGTGTTCTTGAACCGGAACTCGTGGGTGGCCATCGTGCCCTCGGGCACCTGGCCGAAATCGTGCAGCTCTTTTTCGAACGTGAGCACGCCCTGGGCCTGGGCGGCCGAAGCACCGAGCAGCGTGAGCAGGAAGAAGAAAAGATGTTTCATAGGGAAAGAAGCTAGGGGTTAGGAGCCAGAAAGCAGAAGGAGAGAGTCAGCAACGGGTAGCTAGTGGTCAGTGGCCGGAATGTAAGCGCCTGAAAGAGCGACGCCGCGCTCAGCGCAAAGCAGGGTTGGCGGAAAGGTCCGCAGGTAACTGTCTGCTTCGCGGCCGGCACCCCGCCCCTGACTCCTATCTACTTCAAAGATAACCACAAAAAACGCGCGCGGCTGCATCGGCGGCAAATCCGTACTTTTGAGGGCCTGATTACCGGGGCACCGGCTCCCACCCGCCGCGCATCCGGCCTCACCACTCCCACCACCCGCTCGCTCATTCTTATGTTTACCGCCGAAACCGCCGCCGACGTGCCGACCCGTGTTGCCTCCTTCAGTAAAGAAGATTTTCTCCGTGATTACCGCCTGGGCTGGGAAAGCCGGCAAGCCTCGCTGGCGGGCCGCAAGGAAGTGTTCATGGGTAAAGCCAAATTCGGCATTTTCGGCGACGGCAAGGAGGTACCCCAGCTGGCCATGGCCCGCGCCTTCCGGGCCGGCGACTGGCGCGCCGGCTACTACCGCGACCAGACCTTCATGCTGGCCATCGGCGAGCTGACGCTCCAGCAGTATTTCGCCCAGCTTTACGCCCACCCCGACGTGGAGGCCGAGCCCGCCACCGCCGGCCGCGCCATGAACGGCCACTTCGGTACCCGCCACCTCGACGAAGACGGGCAGTTCACGAACCTGGCCACCAGCAAAAATTCCTCGGCCGATATTTCGCCCACCGGCGGCCAGATGCCCCGCCTTGTGGGCCTGGCCTACGCTTCCAAGCTCTACCGCCAGAACCCCGAGCTGCACGAGCTGACCCAGTTCTCCACCAACGGCAACGAGGTGGCTTTCGGTACCATCGGCAACGCCAGCACCTCGGAGGGCATGTTCTTCGAGGCCATCAACGCGGCCGGCGTCCTCCAGATTCCGATGCTTGTCAGCGTCTGGGACGACCATTACGGCATTTCGGTACCCGCCGAGTACCAGACGACCAAGCAGAATATCAGCGAAATTCTGAAGGGCTTCCAGCGCGAAGGCGAAGGCCAGGATGGCTTCGAGATTTACCGGGTGAAGGGCTGGGACTACGCCACCCTGGTGGATACGTATCAGCAGGCCGCCGAAATCTGCCGCACCCAGCACGTGCCCGTGCTCATTCACGTGCAGGAAGTCACCCAGCCCCAGGGCCACAGCACCTCCGGCTCGCATGAGCGCTACAAAAGCAAAGACCGCCTGAGCTGGGAAGAGGAGCACGACTGCCTGCGCAAAATGCGCGAGTGGCTGCTCCAGGAGGGTCACGCTTCCGAAGACGAGCTGACGGCCGTTGAGAATGAAGCCAAAGAAACTGTAAAAGCCGCCCGTACCGCCGCCTGGGCCGCGTTCTTCACCCCCATCAAGCAGGAGCGCGACGAAGTGGTTCACCTGCTCAACCAGCTGGTGGCCGAAACCGGCACCGAGAACAAGCTGCACGAGCTGGTAGAGCCCCTGGAGCACAACCCCACGCCCATCCGCGCCGACCTAGTGCGCACCGTGCGCCGGGCGCTGCGCCAGGTGCGCGGCACCCGCAACCACACCCGCCGCGAGCTGCAAAACTGGCTGGAGCAGGCCCTGGCCGACAATGCCGACCGCTACAACTCCTACCTGTTCAGCCAGAGCGAGGAAGCCGTTCTCAACATTGAGGAAGTGGGCGTGCAGTTTGCCTCCGACGCGGCCCAGGTGGACGGGCGCGAAGTGCTCCAGGCCTGCTTCACGGCCAACTTCGAGCGCGACCCGCGCATTTTTGCCATCGGCGAGGACGTGGGCCGCATCGGCGACGTGAACCAGGCTTTTGCCGGCCTCCAGGACAAGTTCGGGGAGCTGCGCGTAACCGATACCGGCATCCGCGAGTGCACCATTATCGGCCAGGGCATCGGGGCCGCCATGCGCGGGTTGCGCCCCATCACCGAAATCCAGTACCTCGATTACCTGCTCTACGCCATCCAGATTCTGAGCGACGACGTGGCCTGCCTGCAATACCGCACCAAAGGCGGCCAGAAGGCTCCGCTCATTGTGCGCACCCGGGGGCACCGCCTAGAAGGCATCTGGCACTCGGGCTCTCCCATTCAGATGATCCTGGGCGCCATCCGCGGCATGCACCTGTGCGTACCGCGCGACATGACCCAGGCGGCCGGTTTTTACAACACGCTGCTGCGCTCCGATGAGCCGGCCATCGTGATTGAATGCCTGAACGGCTACCGCCTCAAGGAGAAAATGCCCCAGAACGTGGGCGAGTTCACCCTGCCGCTGGGCCAGCCCGAAACCCTGAAAAAGGGCACCGACCTGACCATCGTGACCTACGGCTCCATGTGCCGCATTGTGCTGGAGGGTGCCCGCCAGCTGGCCGAAGTGGGGATTGAGGTGGAGGTAATCGATGTGCAGACGCTGTTGCCTTTCGACGTGGACCACGTGATTGTGGACAGCCTACGGCGCACCAACCGGGTGCTCTTCGCCGATGAGGACGTGCCCGGCGGCGGCACCGCGTACATGATGCAGCAGGTGCTGGACGAGCAGCAGGCCTACCGCTTCCTCGACTCGCAGCCCCGCTGCCTCGCCGCCCAGGCCCACCGCCCGCCCTACGGCTCCGACGGCGACTACTTCAGCAAGCCCAACGTGGAGGACGTGTTCGATGCCGTCTACGAAATCATGCAGGAAGCCGACCCAAAGCGCTTTCCGGCCATTTACTAGGGTTCCGCTGCACCACCCGCGCAAAGGCCGGGCCGCTCACCTTACGGAGCGGCCCGGCCTTGTGTTGAGCAGGTGTCTGGCCGGGTCTACTGAAGGGTAATGGGCGAGGTCACGATTTCGTTGCTCTCGTTCAGGGTCCGGTCCTTGATTTTGACTTTGAACCGCACGACGGAACCTTTGGGTACCGTCTGGAAGGGGGTAATAATGGGCGTGGTAATAGGAATGTCCAACGTAATGTCGCCCCGCAGCGGGGCTTTCCGGTCGCCTTGTTCGGCAGGGGGCAGATACGGAAACTGGCCACTGTAGCCCGGTAAAGCAGGAGTAGCAGTAAAATCGGTGAACGTATTATTGCTGTTGAGCACCTGCATGATACAGATGAAGTTATAGCTGTTTGGATTTAGTGGGTCATTCTTACCCGCGTCCACTTCCTCCTTGTTCATGCCTAGGTTTCCGTCGCCATCTTTGTAATTGATAGAAACGCCCACGTTGTTATATTCCTGCTGCAAGGCATCGAGCTTAATCTCCTGCGTAATGCTCCTGAACTCGATTTGCGGAGTATCCGGGTAATCAGGCGGCGAGATGCAGGAAACAGCGCCCAGACTCGTGAAAGCCAGCAGGACAGCCAGGCGAAGCGTAGGAAATGTTGGCATATTGAAATAGAAAAAATCGGCGGAAGCAGCCCCCGGCGAGGGGGAAGGTACAACATCTGCACGAACGAACCACGGCCCGCCTTGTTACTGCTTTTCGCTAACCCCAACCTTCCCGAATGAGTTTCCGCGACGCGTATCTGCCCCGGTTGCCGCACCTGACCGCCGCTATGGCCCCGGCGGCCGCCCTGGCCCTGTTCCGTTACCAGGCCGCCCACTGCGCGCCCTACGCGGCCTACCTGGCCGCCCTGGGCCGGCGGGCCGAGGCGGTGGCAGGAATGGAGGATATTCCGTTTCTGCCCATCGAGTTTTTTAAAACCCACGCCGTGCGCACGGCGGCCGCCCACTGGGAGCCCCAGGAAACGTTCCTGAGCAGCGGCACCACCCAGCAGCAGCGCAGCCACCACTACGTGCGCGAGCCGCAGCTTTACCGCCGGCACGCCCAACGCATTTTCGAGCACTCCTACGGCCCGCTCAGCGGCTGGACGGTGCTGGCTCTGCTGCCTTCCTATCTGGAGCAGGGTGGCTCCTCGCTGGTGGCGATGGTGGAGCACTTCGCCCGCGAATCGGGGCAGCGGCAGCCGGCGTTTTTCCTGCACGACCACGCCGCGCTGCTCGCCGCCCTGGCCGCCGCCAAGCAGGAGCCCGGCCGCAAGGTGCTGCTGATCGGGGTGAGCTATGCCCTGCTCGATTTCGCCGCCGCCCACGCCGGCCGGCCCGAGCTGCTGGGCCTCACGGTGCTGGAAACGGGCGGTATGAAGGGCCGCCGCCGCGAAATGATCCGGGAGGAGCTGCACACGGAGCTGCAACGCGCCTTCGGGCCGGCCGGTATCCACTCCGAGTATGGCATGACGGAAATGCTGGGCCAGGCCTACAGCTTCGGCGACGGCCGCTTTCACGCCCCGCCCCAGCTGCAAATCCTGCTCCGCGACCCGTCCGACCCGTTCTCCGCCTCCCTCACCCGCACTGCCGGCGCCCTCAACGTCATCGACCTGGCCAACATCGACAGCTGCGCCTTCCTCGAAACCAAAGACCTGGCCCGCCGCCACCCTGACGGCTCCTTCGAGGTCCTCGGCCGCCTCGACAATTCCGACGTGCGCGGCTGCAATCAGATGGTGTAATTTCAGTTGCCAGTGTCCAGTTGTCAGTTACTGGTTGTCAGGCATTTAATTGAACTACCTGACAACTAGCAACTGACAACTAAAAACTTACTTCCCCGCAAACGCTTTGGCGTCGGCCTCGGTGATGGTGGCGTCGCTCATAATCACGAGGCGCTCGACCACGTTGCGCAGCTCGCGGATGTTGCCGCGCCAATCCAACGCCTGGAGGTAGGCGAGGGCCTTGTCGTCGATTTTCTTGGGCTTGTTGCCGTAGTCGTCGGCAATGTCTTTGAGGAACTTGTCGATGAGCAGGGGCACGTCGTCGCGGCGCTCGTTGAGCGACGGGACCGGGATGAGGATGACGGAGAGGCGGTGGTAGAGGTCTTCGCGGAAGTTTTTGTCGGCAATTTCCTGGAGCAGGTCCTTGTTGGTGGCCGCCAGCACGCGCACGTTCACCGAAATTTCCTTCTCGCCCCCCACCCGGGTAATTTTGTTTTCCTGGAGGGCGCGCAACACTTTGGCCTGGGCCGAAAGGCTCATGTCGCCGATTTCGTCCAGGAACAGCGTCCCGCCATCGGCCTGCTCGAACTTGCCGATGCGCTGCTTGATGGCCGACGTGAACGAGCCTTTCTCGTGGCCGAACAGCTCCGACTCGATCAGCTCCGACGGGATGGCGGCGCAGTTCACTTCCACCATGGGGCCACCGCTGCGCTGGCTGAGCTCGTGCAGCTGCCGGGCTACCATCTCCTTACCCGCGCCGTTGGGACCGGTTATCAGCACCCGGGCATCGGTGGGGGCCACCTTCTCGATGGCCTTGCGCACGCCCTGCAACCCGGCCGAGTCGCCAATCATTTCCGAGCCCTTGGCCAGCTTCTTCTTGAGCGTTTTGTTCTCCGAGCTGAGCTTGGTGGTTTCGGTGGCCAGCTGCACGTGGTCGAGGGCGTTGCGCACCGTCACGAGCAGGCGGTTGAGGTCCGGTGGTTTCTGGATGAAATCGTAGGCGCCCTTCTTGGTGGCTTCCACGGCCATTTCCACGTTGCCGTGGGCCGACACCATGATGAAGGTGGAGTGGGGGGCCAGAATGCGGGCGCGTTCCAGCACTTCGAGGCCGTCCATTTTGGGCATTTTCACGTCGCAGAGCACCACGTCGTACTTTTCCTGAATCAGCATGTCGAGCCCCGTGGGGCCGTCCTCGGCCTGGTCGACCGTATAGTTTTCGTATTCGAGAATTTCCTTGAGCGTATGCCGGATGGCCTTCTCGTCGTCGATAATCAGTAAACGGGGCATGTTATTTAGCTTTTAGCTAACAGCTAGTAGCTGTTAGCTTTCGTTGAGTAGAAAATGATGGATGAAAGATAGGGCCTTAAAACGGAAGCTGTCAGCTAACAGCTATACGCTAACAGCTGGGTATAAACACCAAAAAGCCGCCGCAGCTGGTGCTACGGCGGCCCTTTCAGGTGGCGTGATGAGTCTGTAAGCCGGGTTTTGTCCGCCTGCCCGAAAGCAAGTGGCCCCACCATTTATCTAGGCCAGTCGTTGCCGAAAGGCTCCATCAACCTACCCGCCAGCGCCGGACGAGCCGCCCGGTGCCAGCCCCTGGAAGCGGGGCCGACGTGCTGGCTTATTTGGTCTTTCAACCCCTGAGGTTTACCCAGCCGACTGGTCACCCAGCCGCTGGTGCGCTCTTACCGCACCTTTTCACCCTTACCTTTTTCTGAGCTGTTAGCTACTAGCTGAGAGCTGTCAGCTTTTCGTTCAACGAAGGCTACCAGCTAATAGCTTTCAGCTAACAG
Source organism: Hymenobacter rubripertinctus (assembly GCF_003583925.1). Taxonomy (GTDB): domain Bacteria; phylum Bacteroidota; class Bacteroidia; order Cytophagales; family Hymenobacteraceae; genus Hymenobacter; species Hymenobacter rubripertinctus. The sequence goes on from NZ_QYCN01000031.1 coordinate 74,485, forward strand.
CTTAAAAAGAGGCGGTTATTTTCTGTGGCACTGGCTGTCCTGGTTCGCATTATGCTCGCCAGTCCTTCCCGTTAGGAAGCAGGGTGCTCTGTGTTGCCCGGACTTTCCTCGTCGCGGTTCTTGCGTTCCGCGCCGCGGTGGGGCGACCCATCACGGGGGTAAAGGTAGGGGAATTGTTCGAACGATACTGCCCCTGGGGACGAGATATCGGTAGCAAGCAGCCGCGTATTCCGTGTAAAATCCCCAGCGGGGCGGCATATTGGCAGAAGCTGATGGCGAACAGATCGTGAAAGTCCCAGCGGGGCGACACCATCTGCTCCACGACTGGTGTCGCCCCGCCGGGGCTTTTGGTTCTTTGGATCTGGTCTGCTACCAAGATGCCGCCCTGCTGGGGCTACGTTTTTACTGCGCCGGATTGATGAGCGGCTCCTCATCCGGCGCAGTAAAAACGTAGGCTGCGTTGTAGGCTATGCCGAAGCTATCCAGTAGCGAAAGGTATTCTTCTTTGAACGTGCGCGTGGCATGGTGTTCCTGCTGCCGCTCGATATAGCTGATGACAGCAGATAGTTGGGACGCACCGTATGAGAAGGCTCCGAACCCTTCCTGCCAACTGAATTTTCCCATCAGCCAGCCTTGTTCATTAATGAATTTGGAAGAACTGGCCTTCACCTCCCGCATGAGGTCGGAAAGGGCCTTCTCTGGCCGAAACCCGATGAGCAGGTGAACGTGGTCGGGCATCCCATTAGTGGCGAGAAGTTTTTGCCCTTGCTGCGTGACAATACCTGTAATGTAGCGGTAAAGCATAGCAGCGTGTTCTGTCGGAATCAGACACAGGCGGCCCTTAACCGCAACCACCATGTGCAAGTGAATTTGAGTATAGGTGTTGGCCATACTACGCAGATAAAATGCGTAAAAAAAAGCCCCGAAGGGGCGACATATCGGTAGAAAAAGATGCGCTATTTCGTTCAAAAGCCCCAGCGGGGCGACACCATCTGTTCAACGACTGGTGTCGCCCCGCTGGGGCTTTTGGTCTTTTTCTAGCTATTCTGCTACCGATATGCCGCCCCTCCGGGGCTATGTGCGAAACGTTGTACGTCTACTTCCCCGCCACCCACACGTTGTCCTGCGGGTAGCTGTCGGGCACCAGCGTAGCGCCGAGCTTCATTTGCTTCATGGCTTTGGTGGTAGCAACGGGCACCGTAACGGTTTTCGCACCGGATTCCCAGACGCCAATAGTACGGTGCAGTTTGGCGGTGGAGTTGTCGGCGAAGGTGATGGTGAGGTCGACGGGGACTGGCTTGGTGCCTTTGGATTCGACTACTACATCGTAGCCGGTGGCGGTTTTGGTAACCTGGCTGATGGCCAGGTCGGGGTAGCCGCCGTCGAAAAACCAGCGCTGCCAGAACCAGTTCAGGTTGCGGCCCGCGCCTTCGTTCATCGAGTTGAAGAAGTCGTGGGGCATGGGGTGCTTGCCATTCCAGTTGCGGATGTAGGTGTGCAGGGCCTTCGTGAACAGCTCGTCGCCGAGCAAATCCTTCACATAGAGGTAGCCTAGGCCGGGTTTGGGGTAGGAATTGAGGAAGAAGGCCGTGCCCGTCTGCTGGGTGCTGAGGGTCATGATGGGCGTATCTACCTCGGTATCAGCGGCGGCGGCGTAGGGCGCGATACCGTAGTTGTCGTCGAGCTTGGGGTCAATAATACCCGAGATAATCCACTCCCCGATGGTGGCCCAGCCCTCATCCATCCAGCCGTACTTGGTTTCGTTGGTTCCCATGTAAAAAGGGAACATGGTGTGGAAGATTTCGTGGTCGGTGAGCGTAATGGCGTCTTCGCGGGTGCTGGTGGGGTTGTCGTTCACCATCATCGGGTACTCCATCTGGTCGAGGCCATCGAAAATGGTTTCGTGGGCGTAGGGAAAGGGCCATTTGGGGAAAGTGTAGCTCATGGCCTCCACCGTTTTGCGGGCAAACTGCACTACTTCCTCGAAATCCTTGTGCTTGGGGTTGTACACGGCATCCACGCGGGTACGACGCTGGGTGGCCGGGTCCACGACCAGCGAGCTGGCCTGCCACACGTAATGGTCGGTGGTGGCAAATACGAAGTCAGTCACGTTCCTGGCCTCGAAGTGCCAGGTGTTTTCGGGGTTTTTACTGGCGGTAATGTCGCGGCGCTTCACATCGGCCTCTGAAATAATGCTCGTGATGCCGTCCTTGGTTTCGGCCTCCCGCAGGCGCTGGGCGTACTTTTTCGTCAGCACCTGGTCGGCGTTGGTCAGGTCGCCGGTGGCCCAGACCACGAAGTTGCGCGGCACGGTGACGTCGACCGAGAAGTTGGCGAAGTCGTTGTAGAACTCCTGCGAGCCCAGGTAGGGGTGCTTGTTCCAGCCGTCGATATCATCGTACACGGCCACGCGGGGAAAGAAGTAGGCCACGAAATCGGCCCCCGGTTCCACCTCGCCGGTACGCATGTGCGAGCCGCTGTTGAGGGTGTAGGAGTAGGCCACCGTGATGTTGGCCGTCTGGCCCGGCGCAATGGCCCGGCGGGCGGGAACCGCGAGGTTGGTGAAGCTGGCCGGGCGGTCGGCGGCGGCCACGGCCTGGCCATTGATGGTCAGCGCTTCCACCGTGATGCCCTCACCCACGTCCTCCGGGCTCATGCCGCCGGCCCGGGGCGCGCCCTTCTGGTAGAGGTTGGGGTAGAGCTTGAACCACACCTGCCGCAACGAATCGGGGCTCTGGTTGTGGTAGGCAATAGCCGCCGTGCCGCTCACCCGCCGCGTGGCCGGATCGAAATTCACTTTAATGGTATAGTCGGCCGAGTTCTGCCAGTACTTGGGTCCCGGCCGCCCGCTCTCGGCGCGGGTGCCCTTGGCGTAGGTGGCCCGGATGGTACGCGACACGGGCAGCTGCTGAGCCGCTAGGGAGAGGGGAAACAGGAGGGAAGCGGCGAGGAGGGCAGGGCGTTTCATGAAAGAGTTAGAAAGTTTGCAAGTGGAAAGGTAGAAAGTTGGCAGAGACAACGGGATAAGAAAAAACTGTCATCCTGAGCGGAGCGAAGGACCTTACAACGCTGGAACGGCAATCGTAAGCAAGATGCGTTTTCACGTGATAAGGTCCTTCGCTCCGCTCAGGATGACAGGTTACCTCTTAACCCAGAAACTTCCCAACTTACTTCAGCCGCACCAGCGTAGCGCCGTAGCCGAACTTCTCCTTCTGCGAGTCCTCGAAGAACTTGATGTCGCGGTTGCGGCTCAGCAGTTTGTGCAGCTCCTTGCGCAGCGTACCATTGCCTGAGCCGTGGATGTAGATGATTTCGTGCATGTTGGTGGCCAGCGCGCGGCTGAGCGTATCCTCGAAGGCTTCGAGCTGGAGCTTGAGAATGGCGGTGTTACTCAGGCCCTCAGTGCCGCCCTCGGGTTGCAGAGCCTCCAGGTGCAGGTCGACTTCGTGGGGCGGGGCTACCAGGGCTTTGGCCGGCTGGGGCGCAGGGGCCACGGCGGCGGGCTTGGCCGGGGCGTTGCCCGTGAGCTGCGCTTTCAGGGTTTCGGCCAGCTTCTCGGGGGCAATGTTTACCGGGGCGGCCGGCTTCTCGTCGAGCTGGAACAGGTAGGCCTCACGCTGGAGCACCGGCACGTTGGGCTGGCGGCTGGTGTAAAAGCTGGCCGCCTTGAACTGGATCCGCTTGGTGAGCAGCTCGAAGGCCGTGGGGCTATTGAACTGGAAGGGAAGCAGTTGCACCAGCAGGGCCGGCCACTGATCAAAATCCTTGAGGTGCCAGTGGCCCAGGGCCGCGCTAGCCGTTTTGGCTTCCAGCTTCTCCGATTTCAACCCCCGGTACTGCCCGCCGGCCTTCTCCTCCCCAAACGTGAACAGCACGTCGCGGTCGGTGTGGTTGACCAGGTGCAACGCCAGCAGCTCCGGCGACTGGTGGGTGAGGGCCAGGTACAGGCCTTTCTGCACTGGCGGAGCCACGGTTTTGTCGGCCTTCAGGGGCGGCGGGCCTTCGCTGGTGGTTGGCTTGGGTGCTTCCCTGGTGGTGGCCACGCCGGCCTTTTTGGCGGCTTCGGCGGCCATGGCGGCTCCGCTGGCGGCGGCTTTCTTCTCGGCGGCTACGGCCGTGGCACTCTTACCGAATGCTTTGGTTTCTTCGGCGGCCACTACCACGATTTCGCGGCGCAGCACCGGAATGGTGAAGTCGTTATCGATGGCTACTTCCACCAGCTCGTCGCTGAGCAGGCGGGTGATGATGCCTTCCTCACGCCCGGTCAGCAGGCGCACTCGGTCTCCAATATTCATGAATCACAGATGTTGCAGATGTTGCAGATGCCACAGATTCGTTCTGGTGGCAGATTTGTTCTGGCGTCGTTTACGGATGAAAAGGTAAAGGTCGCCATTGCTTACGGAAGTCCAGGCTTGATTGATTGCGGTAAAATAGCTAGCCGCTTAGCGGGGCGAGAGAACCCACAGCGTAAGCCTTACTTCGCAAGCACCACTGCCGGGCCGAGTCGGAATGCCAACAACCGGCTGCCAGAGAGGGAGCGCAAATTTCCAAACAACCCGTTTTCGGAACGAATCTACCACCAGAACGAATCTGTGGCATCTGCAACATCTGCAACATCTGTGATCTAGTAGTACAGGCCGTGGGCCACGAAGCCACGGCGCGGGTTCCACTCCAGGGCGGGGGCGGGCAGGTGAAAGATGCTCAGGGCGTAAAATACTTTTTTGAGCACCTTATTATGGGTCGGGATGCGGCGCAGGTCCACATCGAGGCTCAGGTAGAACTGGCGGTAGGAGCGCAGGCCCAGGGCGGCGTTGGTGCCGTCGTCGTTGTATACCATTTCCTGGCCCCCGTAGCCCAGGGCCGGTTGCAGCCAGCGGGGCCAGCGGCTGGTGGCGGGCAGAAACGCGCCCACGTCGGTAGCGAGCCAGTAAGTCTGGCCGTTGTAGTCTTTGAGAAATTGTTCGCCCAGGCTGCGGCCCAGCACGTTGGGGCGCAAAGCAGCATAGCGGGTGGGATGGAACGAGAGTTTGGGCATGATGCGCACTTCGTTCCAGGCCAGCTGCTGCCCGATCAGGCCGGCTGAGCCCAGGAAGTTGGCCGTCAGGTCGGTGGCCGAAGCCCCGTAGGCCGGGTCGCGGCCGTCGAAGAGCTCGATGGGCGTCTGGAGCAGGAAGCCCACGAAGCCCCCGTACCAGATGGCCTGGCGGTCGGGCACCCCGGCCCAGCGCAGCATGTCCACCGCGCCCCGACTCTCGTGGAACGAACCCCAGAAGTGGCCGGCCTTGTCGAGCTGCTCCCACTCGGGCAGGTCGTTGAACCAGTGAAAGCGGCTTTTCTCGCCCGTGTACCACCCTTCACTGAGCAAATACATCAACGACGAGTACGACACGACCAGCCCGCCGGCCAGCAGCGGCAGCCGCTGGTTCAGGCGCGAGGCGGGCAGTACGGTATCCGCCACCGCCGGTTGCCGGACCTGGGCCGCGCCCGGCCGGGCCACGAGCAGCAGGCTGGCTGCCAGGATTGTCAGTCCGAAGACCCGGAGAGAAGGGGGGAATAAGCGCACAGGGCGGAAACAAAGAAAAAATCACTCAAATCTACGAGAAAAGCGGCTGTTGACTTGGGTAAGTGCTTGGTCACTCCTTATCTTTAATGCCCTCTTGTGCCTGATTGATCTGTTTTAGGGATTATAATGGTAATAGAGCATTGTTTTTAAGTAGTGTCTTCCTGAATTTTTCAACCCCGTTTCTTATGCGAATACTTCGACTCATGCTGATTTTAGTGGCCCTGGTGGCTGCTATGCCGGTTTCGTGGGCACAGGTAGTCACTACCCAACCTATTCCGTTCCGCGACACCGACGCGGTTACCCTCGTCTACGATGCCACTAAAGGCAATGCAGCACTAGCCAACTTTAGCGGGGACGTGTATATCTGGACCGGCGTCATCACTAATAAGAGCACATCGTCTTCGGATTGGAAATACGTGAAGAGTCCGAGCTTCGGTCAAGCCGATCCTGCGGCCAAGCTCACCCGTGACCCCGGCAACGTAAACCGCTACACCATTACGCTTACGCCCAGCGCCCGCGCTTGGTATGGCGTGCCTGCTGGTGAGCAGATGCTGCGGCTGGGCATGATTTTCAAGAATGCGGCCGGTACGGTAGTAGGCCGCGGCACATCGGACGCCGATATTTTCGTGGATCTGGCCCAGAACGAGTTTGATTTGCGCTTTACGCAGCCCGGCGGATCCGGCCCGTTCACGTTCGCGCTCAATACGCCCACACCCGTTGCCGCTACTTCGGCGGTAGCCGCCGACCTGACGCTGTTTCTCAATGGCAACCCCATTGCTAGTGCCGCTAATGCCACCAGCATCAATACTAACGTAACGCTGACCACTGCCGGGAGCAACACGTTGCGTCTCACGGCCACGAAGGGTACTACTACGGTAACCGTTGACCTAGCGCTGCTAACCCGCGATGCTGTCGTATTGGCTCCCTTGCCCACCAACGCCCAGCGGGATGGAATTACGTACCTCAACAATGGCACGTCGGTTATTCTGAGCCTGACGGCCCCCAATAAGGAATTCGCGCACGTTATCGGGGAGTTCAACAACTGGCAGGCTACCTCGGCCAGCTACATGAAGCGGACCCCCAACGCCAATGGCCAGGCCGACAACTCGGTGGAAGGCCGCTGGTGGATTCAGGTGGATGGCCTGACACCCGGCCGTGAGTACGCTTACCAGTATTACGTGGATGGACAGCTAAAAATAGCGGACCCCTACTGCCAGAAAATCCTCGATCCGAACAGTGACCGGAGTATTCCCGCCGATACGTATCCAAACCTGAAGGCGTATCCGAGCGGCCAGAGCGGCATCGTGTCCGTGTTGCAAAGCAACGCCCCCGACTACACCTTTCAGGTAACGAATTTTCAGCGCCCTCAGAAGGAGAAACTCGTGATTTACGAGTTGCTGGTGCGTGACTTCGTGGCCCGCCACGACTACCAGACCCTGATTGATACGCTGGCCTACGTGCAGCGCCTGGGCGCGAACGTAATCGAGCTGATGCCGGTAACCGAGTTCGAAAACAACGACAGTTGGGGCTACAATGTCTCGTTCTACTTCGCTCCCGATAAGTTCTACGGTCCGAAGGCAGAGCTCAAGCGCTTCATCGACGAGTGCCACAAACGCGGCATAGCCGTGGTACTGGACATGGTGCTCAACCAGTCATTCGGTCAGAGCCCGATGGTGCAGCTATATTTTGAGGATGGCAACCCGGCGGCCAACAGCCCCTGGTTCAACCGGACGGCTACCCATCCTTTCAACGTGGGCTACGACTTCAACCACGAAAGCGCCTTTACCCGCTATTTCAGCAAGCGCGTCATGGAGTTCTGGCTCAAAGAATACAACATCGACGGCTACCGTTTTGACCTGAGCAAGGGCTTCACGCAGAAGGTGAGTACCAGCGTGGACCAATGGAGCCAGTATGACCAGTCGCGCATTGATATCTGGAAGGATTACCGGAATCTGTTGGTTAGCGTTGATCCGGGTGCGTACAATATTCTGGAACATTTTGCTGACAACAGCGAAGAAAAGGTGCTTTCGAGCATGGGCTTTATGCTGTGGGGCAATATGAACTTCAACTACAGCCAGGGAACGAAAGGCATCACCTCGGGCTCCGACCTGACCGGGGGCTACTACGGAGCCCGGGGCTGGGCAGAACCCAACCTAGTGACGTACATGGAAAGCCATGACGAAGAGCGGTTGATGTATCTGACCCTGACGGAAGGGCGTTCGGCGGGGCCTTATTCAACCCAGGACCCCACTACTGCCCTGGCCCGGCAGGAACTGGCTGCTACTTTCCTGCTGCCCGTACCCGGCCCGAAAATGCTGTGGCAATTTGGTGAGCTGGGCTATGAGGTGAGCATCAACCAGAACGGCCGGACCGGAAGCAAGCCCATCCGTTGGAACTACTATCAGGAGCCGGCCCGTCGTCATCTCTACGATGTGTATCGGAGCCTAATTGCGCTCAAAACGCAGGAACCGGCCTTTACCAATCCGGCCTCGTTCACGCAGGATGTCAATAGCGGCGTAAAAACCATGCACCTCACGGACCCTCGGCTCAATGTTACGGTGGTAGGCAATTTCGGCCTGCGCTCAGCTACTGTGGTGCCCAATTTCCAGGCAGCCGGTACTTGGTACAGCTACCTGACGGGCGAAACGCGAACCGTGACCGACCCGGCGGCCCCCATCACGCTCGAACCCGGCCAGTATACGGTGTATACCTCCCGCCGCATCGGGGTTCCGGCCGGAACAATCCTCCGCAACCAGTCGCAGCAAGCCAGTGCCGCAAAGCTCCAACTGCGGGTGCAGCCCAACCCGGCCAGTACGGTAGCCCAGCTCCGCTACGATCTGCCCCAGGCCGCGACAGTGGAAGTGACGATAACCAACCTGCTGGGTGCCACCGTTCAAACGCTGCCCGCCACCCGCGCAGCAGCCGGTAGCCAGTCGGTTACGCTACCGTTGCAAAACCTGGCCAATGGTGTCTATATTGTGCGCCTGCGCACCGGCGAGGTGCAGCAAACTACCCGCCTGATTGTGAATAAATAGCATACCCGGCCAAAAGCCGGTTACGCAGCTACCCAAAACAAAACCGGCCCGTCTCATTGCGAGACGGGCCGGTTTTGTTTTGGGTAGCTGCGTAACCACGCCGCCGCCAGAGGCTACGCGTTGTGCTCTTCGTGGTAGGCAACTAGGTCGTCGATGGGAGAACGGATGATTTTGCCGACCTCCATGCCGTGGTCTTTGGCGACCTGGGTCAGCGCGTCGCGGAAGTTATAGCCCACCGAACCTACGCAGTTGAAGGTATAGTCCTGGTAGTTGGGGTAGTGCCGGACGATGTTGGCGAAGAACGTTTCGAAACCCTGCAACACGATTTCGCGGCAGTAGCTGATGTTGTTGTGGTCGTAGGTGAACTTGGCGAAACTGGCCAGGAACCGGTTCGGGAGGGGCTGATTGTAAAGCCGGTCCAGAATATCGTCGCGGGTGAAGTGAAATTCCTCCTGGAAAATCTCTTGTAAGCCATCGGGGAGTAGCCCGCGCAGGTAATCGCGCAACAGTCTCTTGCCAATAAAGGAGCCGGAACCCTCATCACCCAGGAAATAGCCCAGCGAGTCGACATTGTGAATGATTTTTGCGCCATCGTACAAGCAGGAATTGGTGCCCGTGCCCAGGATTGCGGCAAACCCAGGCTTGTTGCCCAGCAGGGCGTGGGCGGCGGCCAGTAGGTCTTCGGCCACAAAAACAGTGGCATTGGGGAAAGTAGCGCGCATCGCGGCGGCCACCCGTTCGGCTTTTTCCGCGTTGTGCACCCCCGCCCCGTAATAATAGACCTTCGTCACGTGCTTCTGGGGCAGGTTGTCAGGCAGGTTTTTATCGAGCGAGGCCGTAATGGCGGCTGTCCCCATAAAGTCAGGGTTGTATCCCTCGGTGTTGAAGTACACGCGGTTACCAGCTTCGTCGAGTTGGCACCAATTGCTCTTAGTCGAGCCGCCGTCGGCAATTAAAATCATGTCAGGTTGGAAAGATGAGTAAGCAAATGCGTTGGTAAGCTCTGCTTCAGGTCCCTTGGAGGCAGAACATCCGAATGGCGAAACACGGAAAAGATTTCGGCACAAAAAAGCGCCGGCAAGTATTTTTAAGGAGTTTCTGAGCCGACGAAGGGAATTGGCTCCCAGCTAGTCTGACCACTATTGATTGAAGAAGGGCGACGGGGAATTAAAAGGTTGAAAATCGTGCTTAATTTTTGTCTATACAACCTTTTCTTTGCTGATAAAGTAGTATTTTTAGAACGCAAAAGGCAGCGAGTAATTGTTCCCGCAATTCAGCCGTTTGTGTGTATTCACCCCATTCCTTTTTTCTTTAATTATGAAAAAACAGTTTACTCTCGCGGCCCTCGGGCTGCTGACGGCTAGTGCCTTCTCGGCTCAAGCCCAAATTACGGTCGATGGTAAAGTTCTGCCTACCGAAATTGGTGCTGGTGTGGGCAAGTACAAGGAGCTTGGAGCCTTTACCAACCCCCGCGGATTTGGTGATTTCGGCCTGCTGAAGCTCTATGCGGCAACTACCGCTGATAAAATCTACGTGTTCGTAGCGGGTACCGTGGAGCAGAAGGGGGCCGATGCCGGTAATGCTTTTCAGCTCTACATTAACCTGCCCAACCTGACTGGCGTCAAGAGCCCTGATCCGTTGCCGCTTCCCAAGGCTGGCGCGGCCGGCGACCCGCTGACCACATTTGAGAAAATGGACGCAATCATGGACTTCGAAGTGGATATGGCACTTGCCATTCACGGAGCTCCGGGTGCGCCCCAAACCCTCATCCCCAGCGCAGTTTTCTACACGGGCGGTACCACTGCCAACGCTAAAGTGCTGGGTCCTAACCTGAATACGGCCACTGGTGCGGCCAGCACTATGTCGACGGGTACTGCTACGGCTCCCTTCACCTCCCTGGCCAATGCCCGGATGGCCTACCAGAATTCGCCTGATGGTAAAGTGACTACTAACCCTGGAAACTTCGGTTGGGAAATTGAGCTGGACCGCGCCGCCCTCGGCGTACCGGCAACGGCTCAGAGCATTCAACTGTTCGTTTTCCAGAACAACCAGGATGGTAGCTACGGCTCGTCCGACTTTATTCCTCAGGCCACACCGCCTATTACTACCAACAACGGCAACACAGAAGGTAGCCCGGATTTCACAGGTATCGGAGGTAATCAATTCGTAACCTACGCGTTGGCTACGTCCACCTCTACCGGCACCCGTCAGGCCGACGACCAGAAAATAGGCATGTCGGTGTATCCTAACCCTGCTTCGGGCTCCGTTAAGGTTTCCTACAATGTGCTCGACAAGGCGCAAACGGTGAACGTTACCTTGTTCGACCTGGCTGGCCGCAAGGTGAAGAACATGGTTAGCGGTAAGCAGAGCATTGGTGCTCATTCTGCTGATCTGAACAGCAGTGATTTGTCGGCCGGAACGTACCTGGTGAAGGTACAGGTAGGTGATGCCGTGGCTAACCGCAAAGTGGTTATCATGAAGTAAGGCATTCTGCTTTTAATTACGAGAACAAAAAAGAGGCTCACTTTTCAGTGAGCCTCTTTTTTGTTCTCGTAATTACTGGTGCTGAGTTGCTCTCGATCTTTCGCTACTATCGGTGGCTAAGTCAAGCATTCCAGCTACCGGATACTGAACTGGTGGTTAATTGATGAATTGCTGTCCAGCTATATCCGGGAATAAAGGGATAGATATTCCCGAACGATAATTTACGCGGGTAGAAAAAATAGCGCCAAGCTTGTAACCATGCTTTATTCAATAACCGCTGAACTTGCCGAAAGGCCGGCCAAAGCGTAAAGTTCAGCAGGCTCAAAACATAAAAACCCGCGCTCAACAGAGCACGGGTTTTTACGAATAGTCTAAATCCTGGAAGGCCTAATATCCGGGATTCTGCTTGAGTTTGGGGTTAGCGCCCAGGTCGGAAGAAGGAATAGGGTAGAGTGTTCTTTCCTCCATTACAACACCATCCCCAGCGGCTTGCCCACCTTTCCAGGGCCAGATATAAGAACTACCGGTAAACTTCTTGAAACGGATCAGATCGGTACGGCGGTAGCCTTCCCAGTACAGTTCGCGGGCACGCTCATCGAGCAGGAAATCGAGCGTGAGGGTATTGACGTTGCCGGAAGTGTTGCCATAAGCTCTCTGACGCAATGCATTCACGTATTGTAATGCTTTGCCCTGATCACCGTTGCCGCCGCGTAGCGTGGCTTCAGCGTACATCAGGTACACATCGGCCAGGCGGAAAAGCGGGAAGTCAGTATCCGCGAATGTTTGTCCTGGGTCGCTGCCGATTTTGCCATCGGAAGTGACGTTCTGCCACTTCGTTACCGCGTAACCGTTGTTGAAGGACGTCAGGTTGTTGATGTCCAGGCGCTGGCCAGGGGTGAAAAACAAGGCTCGCTTGTCGGGTACAGACTGGGTGACGTTGCCGAATAGCAGAGGCAGGTTTTTAGTGGCCCGCAGACCGCCCCAACCTTCTTTTACACCGTAATCGAGCGGATTCATGCGGCCACCAATGGAGGCATGAACCAAGAAAGTGGTGCCGCCAAACGAACGAATCCGCACGCCATCATTGATGACGGCCATAATCATTTCTGATTTGGACGTGAGGTTGTTGTCGGCCAGAAACAGGTTAGGATAGCTGGGCGCTAGTGCGTAGCCACCCTCATCGATTACCTTTTTGGCGTACGTTATGGCATCGTTGTAGCGGGGCTGGCTGATATATACCTCGGCGTTCAAGTAGAGGCGGGACAGCAGCGTCCAGGCGGCGGCCTTATCGGCGCGGCCGTACTCGTTCTGGCGCGGGGCCGGCAGAATTGCTTCAACAGCCTTCAATTCCGACTCCACGTAAGCAAACAGCTTGGGCCGGTCCGTCTGCTCGGGCAAGAACTTGCCCGGGGTATCCGCTTCCGTTACGAAGGGCGGGTTGCCGAACAAATCCAGGGCGTGGTAGTAGGAGAGAGCCCGCAGAAAGCGCGCCTCGGCCCGGTACTGCTGCACCTTGGCCAGATCCTGGCCCGAAATGCCGCGGCGATTGAGATTTTCATCCGACGTTTCCCGGATAAATTCGTTACAAAGCGTCAGCTGGAAGAATATCCGGCTGTACATGAGCTGATTGTAATTGTTGTTCGACGACCATTTCAGAGTGTTAAGGTCCTGAATAGCACCATCACCCCAAGCAATTACGGCCTCGTCGGTGGGGAGTTCCTGCGACACCCAGAGCTGCCGCAGATACGAGCTGGCTCCTTCGTCGTCGGCCTTCACGTCCGGGTTGCCGGTGGCCCCATCGTTGTTGGTGCCGCGGCCGGTCGTAACCAGGCCGCCATAAAGTTTGGCCAGTACGTCGCGAATGTTCTGCGGGTCTTTATAGACCGATTCCGTATTGAGGCCATAAAAGGGCTCACGGTCCAGGTCCTTGGTGCAGGACACCGAGCCGGCCAGCAACACGGCTCCCACTGCGGTACCAAGCAGGCGTTTGGAAAAAAGATTTTTCATGGGGTGGGAGTTTTAGAAGCCAATGTTGATACCGGCAGTGATGGTGCGCGGGCGAGGGTAGAAATTGTTGTCGATGCCGAACGTAGCGGAGCGGCTGAGGTTATCGACCGATACTATTTCAGGATCAACTCCTTTGTAGCCCGTAATAACAAAGGCGTTCTGCAACGAAAGGTTCAACCGCAGGCTGGTCGACTGGCTGATCAGGCTGCCAAAATCGTAACCGAGGCTGATGTTATCCATACGCACGAAGGAGGCCTTCTGGACGTAGTAGTCGGATAATTGAATCCGGCCTTTATCGGCTCCCTGAAACTGGGTGTCGTAGATGTTGGTGGTGGTGTTGTTGAGGAACGGCTGCCCCGGGAACACGCCCTGGTAAGTTGCCCGCGACGATTGCACGTTGTTGTAATTGTAGTTGCCCAGGAAGGCGCGGGCCGTGAAAGCCAGGCTTACCTTGGCATAGGTGAAGTTAGAGCTGAGCCCCAGGATCGTTTTGGGCAGCGGCGACTGGTAACGGTACAAATCTTTGTCATTAAGAGTCTATCCGAATAGGGAATGAGGGTCAGCCAAAAAGACAATTGTACCACGTAATGCGCGCACAGGCAAAGTGGAGCATGGCCAAGTAGTTCTCCGGTTTTTTGGCCCAGCGAATCAGCAGATGCCGGAAGCGGTTGAGCCAAGA
>NZ_QYCN01000032.1 GCF_003583925.1 Hymenobacter rubripertinctus
AAAGCCGCGCGTGTTCTTGGCCGTCACGCCGACGCAGCCGGCTTGACCAGGTAAAAGGGGGGACAATTCCGCCCACATCGAATCGGTTAATAATGTGCGGTCTGCATTCATGGAAAATACAACGCTCTTAATTGAGAACAGTTCCTAGTGTACTTCGTGACGAATCTAATTCGCCAAACCCCTCGGGGAACAGGTAAAACCGGAGTGGAGAAGCGAATTCCGAGTTGGTGTACAACCTGCGTTCGTTAGGCTCCCCTATCCTTTTGGGAGAGGGGGCCGGGGGGTAAGGCGCAACGTCAGAACGACTCTGTACACCAACTCAAATTTGCTCTAGAAGTCAGAAAACCGCCTTACCTTAGCCTATTCACCCAAGTCTGGGCAGACTCAGAAGTAGTCTCACCTCTTCCTTCCCATTTTGTCTGCCGCAAGAATATTGCTTCATGGATCAAGAATTAAGCTTTCCCCCTTTCCTGGTTCTTCGTACCCCTTCACTGCCGTTTGCTGCGGGTAATGCTCTCTCTACATCAGCCCTACGAATTGCGTACCAGAGTCCCTTATTGCAGGAAGCGCTATTTCTGGCATCTCCAGCCCTGTCTGAAATGGTAGCAACATGGCTTTTTGAGCCTAAATTGATGAGCATGAAAGGCCAGCAGAAGCTGGAGCTAACGCTCAGAAAATACTTGCTGCGCATGTCGTTTCGATGCACCCCCTTCGGTCTCTTTGCCGGTATTACCCAAGCTGATTGGGGCGAAATCACTCAGTTTCACCTGAATTCTATTAGTCAGGCCCAGCGACGGACCCGCCTGGACATGGACTACCTCTGCGCCTTGGCAACGAGTATCACTCAAGACCTCAACCTGCGGCAACAGATTCCGTTTTCCCCGAATAATACACTCTATACAGTTGGGGGGCGCTATCGTTATGTAGAATATAGCATCCATCAGAAGAGCCGCACGCATGGTTTAGTGAGCGTCGATAGATCTCCCCATTTAGAGCAACTCCTGGCTGATGCTTCTGCCACCGGTGGTGTGCTACCCACCACATTGGCTGCTGCTCTTGTCGACGATGAACTATGTTTGGAAGAAACAACAGCTTTTCTGGATGACCTGATTGATGCGCAAGTATTACTCAGTGGATTAGAGCCGTTGGTGACAGGCAATTTCATGCAACACTTAATCGACACCTTACAGCGAACCGAAAGCGGGCAACCCATTGCTCGGCACTTGGAAGACGTTTGCCGCCAGCTAACGCAGTTGGATACGGCGCCGGCAGGTGAAGCTACTTTCTTGTACGAGCAGGTGAGAGATTCGGTGCAGGCGCTCAACGTAAACTTCGAGCCCAACCAGCTTTTTCAGGTAGACCTGTATAAGACCAGCACGGTTGCCACTGTCAGCCGAGACCTTCAGGAAGAGATACGCAACGTGACGAAACTGTTACGAATCATTCAACCCACTCAAGAAAACATCAACGTCAAGCAATTCTGCACGGCCTTCCTAGCCCGCTATGAGCAGCGGGAGGTGCCGCTTTCCGAAGTTCTAGATGTGGAAATGGGCTTGGGTTATCCTTTTACTCCCGTGTACACAGGAGATTACACCCCGTTGTTGGAAGATTTGTATTTCGGCACCGCCAAAACGGAAGCCACTACTTTCTCCTGGTCTGCGTGGCACCAACTGGTTCTTGAAAAATACGCTACTACTTTGCAGCAAGGCCGCACAACTCTGGAAATTGTAGACGCGGATGTGCAGGGGCTCCAACAGGAAGATCATAATCCGTTGCCCAGTGCCATGTTTTTTAGCGGGGCTCTGCTCCAGTCTGACGGTCAAGCGGCGGATGAGGCCACGTTGGCATGTCGCTTTATAGGAGGACCGTCTTCGGCCAACTTGCTGGGGCGCTTTTGCCATCTCAGCTCCGATCTGCTAGCTGCCGTACGTACTGAACTGCAGGCGGAGGAGGCGGAATATCCCGAGGCAGTCTTTGCGGAAATAGTTCACATTAACCAAGCTCGCATCGGCAATGTCTCAACGCGCCCTGTACTTAGGCAGTATGAGATTCCAATTATGGCCCAGCCAGGAGTGGATGCTGAGCATACGTTGCCCCTGCAAGATCTGATGGTGGCAGTGCGCAGAGGGAAAATTGTACTACGTTCCAAAAAGCTGAACCGGCAGGTAATTCCGCGTCTGAGTTCGGCCCATAACTACTCCCATAATACCCTGCCCGCATACCGCTTTCTCTGCGACCTCCAGAGTCATGGTACCACGTCGTCGCTGGCCTGGAGTTGGGGAAGTCTACAGCACGCCGAGTTTCTACCCCGCGTAATCTACCGGCGTACAATTCTGGCCAGTGCCCAGTGGGTGCTAAAACAAGTGGAACTACAGCCAATCCGCGTTGCGCGGGGGGCCGCGCTTCAGGCAGCCATCAACACACTCCGGGCGGCACGGCGGCTGCCCCAACTGCTCGTATCGGGTAAAGGCGACAACAAGCTTCCTATTGACTTAGAAAACGAATACTCGATTGCGCTATTTCAATCTTTGCTTCCTAGCCAGGGAAATATGGTGGTGGAAGAATGTTTGTTTACTAGCCCCCATTTTACTGTAAGCGGGCCGGAAGGCAACTTCACCAATGAGATTCTGATTCCCCTACATTTCACCAAAAAGCCAGGCACAGCACGAGAAGTGCTTGCCCCAATGGTGCAGTCTGTGCCCACACGCCAGTTTTCAATTGGCTCAGAATGGCTGTACTTAAAGCTCTATTGCGGCATAAACACGGCCGACGAGATGCTCAGTGAAGTAATTTCACCCCTCACGGAGCGGCTCACGGCGGCGGATATCGTGGATCAATGGTTTTTTATTCGATACACTGATCCTCATCATCACCTGCGAGTGCGGTTCAAGGGCAAGGCAGCATTTTATGGCATAGTGATTCGGGAGCTCTCCCAACTGCTGGCACCTTACTTAGAAACTGGGCTGCTGAAAACTATCCAAACCGACACCTACACCCGCGAGTTAGAGCGCTATGGCAATGAGAATATTATGGACTCCGAGGCATTGTTTTACCACGACAGCCGAGCCATGGTCAATATACTGGCCTTACTCAGCACGGACGATGGCGACAGGGTCAGGTGGCTGCTGGCCCTCCGTAGTATCGACACGCTACTCGAAGATTTTGGGTACGACCTTAACCGTAAATACCAGCTGCTGAACCGGCTTCAGGCCAGCTTTAAGGCGGAGTTCAATAGTACGCATGCAGCTGCTAAAAAGCAGTATGGCACCAAATTTCGCCAAAATAGAGCCGCCGTCGAAAGCATCTTAAATACTCGCTTGGATGAGAGTAGTGAGCTGTACCCGGCTTTGCTAGTATTGGCAGAACGCAGCCGAGCCTGGCACCCGGTAGTAAAGCGTATACTAGCCAGGCAGCAGGCCGCCACCTTATCCGTGCCTCTGGACGACTTGTTGTGCAGCTATATCCACATGACGGTTAACCGGTTTTTTCGATCGAAGCAACGCATGTACGAAACGGTACTATACGATTTGCTCTTCCAAAACTATGCGTCCCAGAAAGCAAGGACAGATAAGAAGCCAGCCTCCCCATTAATACACTAAGCAGCACGACTAGCTAGCCTTGTTGCCCCTCCAGAATCAAACACTATCGTCGCCACGGTACCGTTCAGTGCCCTCAAAATCACTATGTCCTCCTTTCCTTTTTATAAGCAACACGATTCCAAGGATTGCGGACCCACGTGTCTGCGGATGGTAGCCAAATATTATGGCCGCTCCATTCGTCTGCAAACCCTGCGCGACCGCAGCCAACTGCACCGAGAAGGAGTATCGTTGCTAGGCATCAGTGAAGCGGCTGAATCGTTGGGCTTTCATACGTACGGGGCAAAGCTCGACTTTCAAACTCTACTGACTGAAGCTCCGTTGCCCTGCATTTTACATTGGGAACAGAACCATTTTGTAGTCCTTTATAAGATAATTGCGAAAGAGTCGCTGATTAGCCGCGCAGCACGGTGGATGGGCAAAGCCTCTACGCGTAAGGAATACGTGATATACATCGCCGATCCGGCCCGCGGCTTGCTTACCTACCAACTATGGGAATTTATGGCTGCCTGGACCGGAATTCAGTCTGGTACGCAGCTCGAAGGTATCGCATTGCTACTAGAGCCCGAAAACGCCTTTTTCGAGGCAGACGAGGCCCAGGCCTCCAGTGCCATTGGATTTCGGCAGTTGTATGGGTATTTGCTCTCTCATAAGTACAAGCGCCTGCTGTGGCAGATAGTACTGGGATTGCTAATGAGCAGTTTTTTGCAGCTGATTTTGCCCTTTCTGACCCAGGCTGTAGTTGACATTGGGATCAATACCAACAATTTAAACTTCGTTTATCTGATTCTAGGTGCCCAACTCGCTGTCTTTGCTGGCCGTACGTCGGTAGACTTTATTCGTAGCTGGATTATTCTGCACATTAGCACGCGGGTGAATCTGTCGATTCTCTCCGATTTCCTGACCAAGCTCATGAAGCTGCCTCTGGCCTTCTTCGATACGAAGATGATGGGCGACCTGATGCAGCGGCTTTCGGATCAGAAGCGCATAGAAGACTTTCTGACTGGGAAGTCCCTATCCACGGTTTTTTCCCTGTTCAACCTCCTTATCTTCGGCGTTGTACTAGCCCTTTACAATATCCAGGTATTTCTTATTTTCTTGCTTGGCAGCGCCTTGTACGCAGGCTGGGTATTGATATTTTTGAGCCGGCGCAAATCCTTGGACATCAAGCGCTTTCACGCGTCATCCCGCAACC
The DNA here is from genome assembly GCF_003583925.1 of Hymenobacter rubripertinctus. Lineage (GTDB taxonomy): Bacteria > Bacteroidota > Bacteroidia > Cytophagales > Hymenobacteraceae > Hymenobacter > Hymenobacter rubripertinctus. The sequence continues at coordinate 4,792 of NZ_QYCN01000032.1, forward strand.
AAAGCACGTTGGTGCAGCTGTTGCAGGGTATGCAGGAAATCAAGCTTTCCAATTCCGAAATGCAGAACCGCTGGGACTGGGAAAGAATCCAAGCAAGACTGTTTAAATTAAATATCAAAGGTTTGGCCCTCAGCCAGTACCAGCAGACAGGTGCTATTTTCATCAACGAAGGCAAAAACATCTTCATTACTTTCTTCGCGGCTAAATCGGTGATAGATGGACACCTCACGTTGGGGGGTATGCTGGCCATCCAATATATTATTGGCCAACTGAACAGTCCCGTCGAGCAACTTATCAGCTTTATGCAGGCTACTCAGGACGCGAAGCTTAGCATGGAGCGCTTAAATGAGATTCATACGCTCGATAACGAGGAAACTATCAGTCAGCAGTTTACCCAATTGCCGGCCGACAAAGGCCTGGCGCTCACAGATGTCTCGTTCCGCTACCCTGGCAGCATCGAACCGGTACTCAGTAGCGTTAGTCTGGTTATTCCCTCGGGGCAGACCCTAGCTATTGTGGGCGCTAGTGGTAGCGGCAAGACTACCCTTCTCAAGTTACTGCTCAAATTCTATGAGCCACTGGCCGGCGACATCCGCGTTGGCAGTATCGGGTTACAGAATATCAGCCACAGAAATTGGCGGGGCGATTGTGGCGTCGTCATGCAGGATGGCTATATTTTCTCCAATACCATTGCCTACAATATTGCCGTGGGGGAAGAAAACCCAGATAAGGAGCGTATCCTATACGCGGCTACAGTAGCGAACATTCAGTCTTATGTTGATGCCCAAGCCCTAGGTTATAATACCTTGATTGGAATGGAAGGTAATGGCATGAGCCAAGGCCAGCGGCAACGAATTTTGATTGCGCGGGCTGTATACAAAAACCCCCACTTTATCTTTCTGGATGAGGCGACCAACTCCTTGGATGCCAACAACGAGAGTGTTATTATGCGTAATTTGGAACAGTTTTTTCAGGGCCGAACGGTAGTCGTTGTTGCACACCGGCTCAGCACTGTTCGCAACGCACATAAAATTATTGTGATGGACGGTGGCCAGATCGTAGAAGAAGGCACGCACGAGGAGTTGGTCGCGCTTCGCAATTACTATTACACCCTAATTAAGAATCAGTTGGAGCTCGGTCAGTAACCGCTGTGCATTCTTTTTCACTACATACATTGCCTCTTCTTATGCCAGGTACGCGCTACTCAACACCTGAGTATGATGAGGAGAATCATCACAGTGATGAGGTATATGATATTATCAGCAGTGTTCCATCGTGGCTAGTGCAATGGGGTACTACGCTACTAGTACTGATTTTGCTCGGAGCGGTAATACTCAGCTGGTACATTCAGTATCCGGATACAATCACTGTACCGCTACAACTCACGGCGCGTAATGCTCCTAAACCAGTCAACTCCAAGATTACAGGTAAGCTTGTTCAGTTGATGGTCAGGGAAGCTGATTCGGTCCGGATAGGGCAAGCGTTGGCTTACCTGGAAAGTACAGCCAACCACGAGCAAGTTCTGGCCTTTGCTCACTATCTGGATCTGCTGTACACACAAGTGAACAGAAGCCAGTTGAGCGAAGAAACCAAAGACAGGAGTGAAACATTTACACAGCTGGGGGAGCTACAACCTGATTTCCAAGCTTTCAAACAAAGCCTTACGCAGTATTTGGATTATCAACAGAACGGTTACTACACTGCCAAGCGTGCGATGCTCCAGGCTGACTTGGTCAATCTAGTCAAGATAGCCGACAACTTACAGGAGCAACGAGATTTGGTAGCTCAAGACTTGGCTATTTCCGTTCGTGATTTTAAAGCGCAGCAGGATTTAGCCAACCAAAAAGTAATATCAGCAGCAGACTTTCGGCGGGAGGAAAGCCGACTCTTAAGCAAAGAGATGTTACTGAAACAAACAGAATCCATCATCTTCCAGAACTTCACGAGCCAAGCAGCGAAAAGAAAAGAGTTTCTCGAACTTGATAAGTTAACCAACGAGCAGCGCGGCATTATGGTCCAAGCGGTTAATACATTGCGTAGTAGCGTAGATGCCTGGAAAGCGCGCTATATCTTGGCTGCTCCCCTGGATGGGCAGGTATACTTTTCGACCCTGGTGGAGAACAATCAGACACTAACGGCAAATCAGGAAGTATTTTATATATCGCCTTCTTCAAGTGCTTACTTTGCCGAAGCCCTAATTCCGCAACAAAACTTAGGCAAGGTCCTAGTAGGACAAAAGGTGATTATCAAATTCGCAGGATATCCTTATCAGGAATATGGCACTGTGGCCGGAACGTTAACTTTTGTATCCAGAATTCCGAACCGACGCAACACGTTTCTGGCTAAAGTGAGTTTTCCCCATGGCTTACGCACTGCGTACGGAACCGATATCACTTATCGCCAGGGGATGATGGCAACCGGAGAAATTATCACTAGGGATAGCCGATTGCTAGAAAAGCTCTTTTATAATCTCCGCCAAGCAATTGACCGCTAGTCTGCAGGGGCGAGAGGCACGATACTGAGGAGGTCTAGCTAAAACGGACAGTGAGAAGTCCTACCTTCCCCTGCCCATGACCGAGAAACTGAATCTTAGTGGCTTGCCTGCCACGCGCAAGAAATATACGCCCGCTTTCAAAGCCGAGTGCGTGCGCCAGGTAGCGGGCCGGAGCCCGACAGACGGACGTGGCCCGCGCCCAAGGCATTTCGCCGGCCTTGCTCGGCCGCTGGCAGCACGAGGCCCTAAAAGCCGCCGTGCCCAGCAGCGCCGAGCGCGACGAAATTAAGCAGCTACGCGCCGAACTGCGGCGCGTGGAAATGGAGCGCGATATGTTAAAAAAAGTCGTGACCATCTTTGCGCAACCGCCTCCGTCATGAACCGCTACCAGTTCATTCAGGCTTGCACCGAGCCCTGGCCCGTGCAGTTGCTCTGCCGCTTGTTGACCGTCAGTACAGCCGGTTATTATCAGTGGCGGCAGCGCCCGGCCCAACCGGCTGCGACCTGGCAGCCAGCAGCGCAGGCGGCGTTTACGCACCATACGCGCCGCTACGGCACGCGGCGGTTGCGGGCCGAATTACGCGCCGAAGGCCACGCCGTGGGTCGCTACGCGCTCCGCTCCTGGCTGCGCCGAAACGGGCTACGGGCGCTGAGCACGCGTCCTCAGCGTCCCCGCACGACGGTGGCCGACCCGGCCGCCGTGGTGGCTGAAAACCGGCTGCTCGGTCAACCCGGCCCCAGTGCCCCCGACCAAGTGTGGGTCGGCGACATCACCTATTTACCCCTGCTGGGCGGGCGCTGGTGCTATCTGGCCACGTGGCGCGATACCTGTTCGCGCCGGGTCGTGGGCTGGAACCTGGCGGCCCAGATGCCGACTGAGCTCGTCCTGCATGCGCTGGAACAGGCCCTGACGCTGCGCCAGCCCGCGCCGGGCCTGATTATCCACGCCGACTGCGGCAGCCAGTACTCCAGCGCCGCTTGCCGGGCCCGCATCGAACAGGCCGGTGCGGTGGTCAGCTTTAGCCGACCGGGTGATCCGTACGATAACGCCCAGGCGGAAGCCGGCTGGAGTACGCTCAAAACCGAACGGCTGCCCCACGGAACCGTCTTTGCTAGTCTTGAAGAGGCCTGCCTGGAGGTCGCCTATTACCTCGACACCTACTTCAATTTGGAGCGCCGCCACTCCGCCCTCGGCTACCGCTCGCCCCAGCAATTTGAACGCGACTTGAATCTCAACCTATCTTAGCGCACTGTCCGTTTTTACTGGACCGCCCCAGATTGAACCCCAATACACCACAAGTACATAGCTAGTGCATTTGCACTACTTCTTCCGAATCACAGCTGTTTAGTATTTTGTCAATCATTTTAAACTCGCTTCCATGAAATCCCGCGCCTATATTGGTACTGTATTCCTAATTACTGCGCTTACCAGCCCGTCACGCGCGCAGTCCCCTTCGATCAAGCCATCCGTAGCTACCACCCAGAATACGGCTTTGCGTTGGAACTCGGGCGTTATTTTGCCCCCCATCTCTGCCAAGCAAATAGATCATCTTGCGGTACTGGGCAAAGTCTGGGGCTTTGTCAAATATTATCACCCCGCTGTGGGGGCGGGCAAATACGATCTGGACACGGAGCTGTTTCGCCTGTTGCCCCAGGTTGCGGCGGCTACGTCAGTAGCCGAGCGGAGCCAGTTGCTCAGTACTTGGCTATTGGGGTTAGGTGATGTTCCTGCCTGTGCCAAGTGCGCCGAGCTGCCTAACCTGCCCGTGAAACAGCAAGTTGATCTGTCTTGGATTACTCATCTTCAACAGCTCAGTCCAGAGCTCAGTCCAGAGCTCAGCAAGCAACTCATTCAACTACGCGACAACCGTCATCAAGGCCCCGGCTACTATGTAACCGCTGGCTCGGCTGGCAATGCTGTGTTTACCCACGAGCAAGCCTACGCGACCCCAACGACTCCTGATGTAGGCTTACGCCTACTAGCTTTGTTCCGCTATTGGAATATGGTTCAGTATTTCTACCCGGATCGACACCTGATTGGCGAAGACTGGAACGAAATATTACCGGCCTTTATCCCGCGTTTCGTGGCCGCGAATACGGGCGAAGCCTACCGCCTAGCCATCTTGGAACTAACGGCCCGTATTCACGACACGCACGCTACTTTATCAGATAAAACAGCGGGCCTCACCCACCTTTGGGGTGACTATCTCACTCCGGGCTTAGTCAGCTTCATTAGTGGCAAACCCGTTTATGCTAAGGCTACTATTACTACCTTGGCCGCCCAGTGTCCCTTGCAAAAAGGCGACATAATTACGAGGGTAGACGGTGTACCCGTTGCGGACCTCATCAAACGGCAACGTCCTTTGATTTCGGCATCAAACGAAGCAGCGCTACTAGCTGCTATAGGTCAGAACCTTCTGCGGGGCAATACGCCAGTGGGGAAGATAGAAGTGCTACGAGCCGGTAGGCCGCAGCGGCTTTTGGTGCCCCGTTACCAACAAGCAGATTTAAGCAAAGCGCCCCTTGATCCGGCCTTGACACCAAAGGACAGCAGTTATCAAGTTTTGTCTAATAATATTGGCTACGTGCACCTAGGTAAGCTCACAGCTAAGCAGGTGCCGGTGGCCATGCAGGCATTGAAAGACACCCAGGGGATAATTTTGGACCTGCGCACTTATCCCGATTTCGCAGTTTTTCGGCTCTTGCCTACCCATTTTGTAACGCAGCCTACAGCCTTTGCCAAATTCACCATGCCGGATCTAACATATCCAGGGCGGATGATTGAAACTAAGCCACTGGAAATCAGTCCCACTATTATGCCTTACATGGGCAAAGTCGTGGTGATGGTAAATGAAGTCACGTTGAGCCTGGCAGAGTATATGGCGATGGCCTTGCAGGCCAACCCCCGAGCCACCATTATGGGTTCCACTACGGCTGGCGCAGATGGTAATGTAACCAAAATTACGCTTCCAGGTGACTTAATTACCCGTTTCTCAGGCTTAAGTGTCCTATACCCCGATGGCCGGGAAACCCAGCGGGTAGGTATTGTTCCGCAAGTAAATGTCCAGCCTACAGTTGAAGGTGTTCGTGCCAAACATGATGAGGTGCTGGAAAGAGCTATTCAAACAATAAATGCTGCAAAGTAGTGAAGTAGCAAAACTTGAGGGTGCTGCGGATATTCACGATTAAAACTGTGCACAAAGGCCAAGTCTCTACATTTTTTTTACCGGAGTAGCCGGCTTAGCTGGCCGGCCCGAGCGCTGGCCTTCAGCTAAGCCGGCTACTCCCAGTTCTTGCTAAAGGCGCAGCCAGATGCCAGCCGTATTACAGCCCAAGGCAAACAAAGTGGCCAGTTCGTCGGGCAACGTTTTGCAGTGGTGTCCCAGCACGGCTTGCGCCCGCCGCCGCATCCGTTAGGTGTGGCCCGTTGGCAACAGCGGCCTCCAGAGTCGTAGTTTCAGTGTTATTAAGCGGCAGCGGGGCAAGCATCGTCAACAACAGTAGTCCCTCCACAGCACACGCTTACTTTCGAATGAGGGTTTAAAAGTAGTTGTGAGAGTCAAAAGCCGCATTCATAGGCAGTAAGAGGGCATAAAAAAAGGCGAACCAACGGTCCGCCCCTTTTCCACAACCAAAACACCTAAAAAACTATTCTTTCAAATTTCCACTGACAATTATCAGGCCAAAAGCTCGAATCATTACCGTCAACGTAGTCTGATTGAACAACTTCAAGTGTCTACACGAACAAGAGGCGGAACAGTCTTTAAAAGGTTGCAAACGGCCGGAAAATTATTTCCAGCGCCGCTGATTTGGCTTGATTACCAACATTTTACCCAACAAAAAAAGCAGAATCATCCGGGGCAGCCAGGGCCGGGCGCTTACTGTTTGGTGATACGGCTCACTACCCGGCTCCCCCCAACATCCAGCGTCAGCACGTACATGCCGCTGGCTCCGGAAATCCGGAGCTCGGTGGTGTTGGCTCCGGGCCGTACGGCCAGGGAACGGGTCAGGATGGTGCGCCCCAGCAGGTCGGTTACGCGGATGGTTCCCGAACCGCTTGCCCGGGCCTGAAAACGCACCTGCACTTCATTCTGGAACGGGTTGGGAGCAGCTACGAACGTTTCGGCGGCCACTACTGCCGGCTGCGTAGCCAGCACCAGGTTCACTTTACGGAAGTCGCGCGTTACCTGCCCCCGGATTTCGCCGCCGGGTTTGGCAACGGTATGCAGGTTTACGTACAGGCTGTCGCGGCGGAATTGCAGGGCGCGGCGAGACGTGAAGGGGCGGGCGTCGTTGGGGCTCGCGTTGGTGGCGTTCCAGTAGGCATCGAGGGCGTTGGGGGGCGTGGCCGCGTTGAAGAACGGCATCAGATCGAACACCACCGGGCCACTCTCGGTGCTGAGGCCGGTATGCAGGTGGCCGCCCGTAGCCGCACCGCTCAGGTCGCCCCAGGAAGCCGCCACGTGCACGTTCGACTGGTCGCGGTCCATGGACACGAAGCCGGCCCCGTAGCCGGCCGTAGCCACCGGAGTGGGCCGCTCCTGGGCTCCCGACATGCCAAACGTGTAGCCTTCGCGGGCCAGCCGGTACACCTGCCCCCGGATTTCGCCGGCCGGGTTGGCAGTGGTGGTGAGCACCATATTCACAGTTCCCGTCAGGAAGAGGTTGACGAGCGCAATGCCGGGGCTAACAATTCTGAAACCGAATTCGCTGGGTGCCCCCACCAGATTCAGGGAGCCAATACGCAGGGTAGGCCCGTTGGCCTGGCCGGCGTTGGCCGCGTACAGGTCCAGGGTTAGGGGGGCGCTGCTCAGGCCGGTATGGGCCACGCTAACGAGCAGGGTATCGAGGGTGGTGTTGAGTTGAAAAAACGCCACGGCCTTGGCGGCAGAAGCCGTAGCAGGCACCATCTGCGCCCCGTCCAGGCGGGCATCATGGTTCAGAAACCGGGCTTCCCGCACCAGCTGGCTCCGGATTTCACCGCCGGTATTGGCGGCCGTGTGCACGTTGATGTAAATCTGGCCGATGGCCAGAGCAGCCAGGAACTCAGCCGTAGGCGTAATCTCCCCCTCAATCACGTTGCCGCTCAGGTAGGGCTTCAAATCGACGATGACGGCCCCCGAGGTGCCGGCGGCACCTTTGTGGAAGTGCGTGTTTACTACCGGCCCACTCAGGCCCGACAAAATGACCCGGAACCTAAGTTTATCCTGTTGCTGGGACAGGCTGAACGTGCCGTAACCGCTGGCGTTGGTAACGACCGGCGGCACTTCCTGGCTGCCGAGCAGTTCGGCCGTGTACTCCTCATCTTTTTCCAGCCTGATCTGGCCCCGGATTTCGCCGCCCGGATTGGCATCCGTGTGGATATTGATGTAGTAACCGCCCCGCAGGTACCGGTCGAGTTTGGCGCGGTCAAGGTCGGTGCCCGTCAGAAACCCCTGGATGCGGTTGCCCTGCACGAAAGGGAGCAGATTGGTGACGATGGCACCGGCCACGCCCTCGAAACCGCTGTGCACGTGCGCCCCCTTTACCGGGCCGCTCAGCCCGGCAAAAGCGCCGCTGATGAAGAGCGTATCCTTGCCGGGGTTGAGCGTGAAACTGACCACGCCCCGGGCGGATGTCGTTACGGCCGGCACTTCCTGGGCACCGCTCAGCTGGGCACCTAGCAGCAGGTGCGCCCGCAGATGATCGGCCTGGACCGGTCCGATGCCGAGCAGCAGGCTCAGCAGAACAAAACAGGAGGTAAAAATTGTACGCATGGGAAAAGGATGAGGAAGGTGGAGATAACTGCATGCACATCCGTGCTGGCTGAATAACAGCGCTTTAGTTGATTTCCCTTTTCAAGCACGTAATTTTGCACGTTCACCGCGTATTTTTGCGGTTTGCCGGCTCATCAGCCTCCCCCAGTTTCGGGCCTGGCCCAGTTACTTTTACCAACCCCATGGAAGCTCCCAACCCCGATTTCATGCGCGAAGCCATTCGCCTGTCCATTGAGAAAATGCAGGCCGGCCACGGCGGCCCGTTCGGGGCCGTGGTGGTGAAGGAGGGCCAGATTATCGCCCGTGGCTTCAACCAGGTTACCAGCACCAACGACCCCACCTGCCACGCCGAGGTGGATGCCATCCGCAAGGCCTGCGCCGCGCTGGGCACGTTTCAGCTCGCCGATTGCGACCTGTACACCAGCTGTGAGCCCTGCCCCATGTGCCTGGGAGCCATTTACTGGGCCCGCCCCCGGCGCGTGTTCTACGGCAACACCAAGCAGGACGCCGCCGCCATCGGCTTCGACGATCAGTTCATCTACGAAGAGCTGGAAAAGCCCCTCGACCAACGCCAGCTGCCCATGCGGGAGCTGCTGCGCGAAGAAGCCCTGGCCGGCTTCCAAGCCTGGCAAGCCAAGGAAAGCCGGCTGGATTACTAGCCCAAACCAGCCCTAGTGAACAGGCGCGGCCGGKTTTAGTTATACTGAAACCGGCCGCGCCTGTTCACTACTCGTTGCAATGAGGTTTCGCCGACTACGTTTCGCGGCTGCCGAACACGTCGGGGCGGGCGTAATGGCCGGCCACGTCCAGGGTCAGGCGCTCGGCCAGCAGGTCGCCCAGGTCGATTTCAGCGGTCAGGATGACCTCCTCATCATACACCGGCCCGGCCAGCACCGTGCCATCGGGGCCGATGATGACGCTGCCCCCGCGCAGCACGAACGCCTCCGGGTTCTGGGCCAGCCCGGGAATCGGTTCCAGCTCCGGCGGCAGCTCGGCGGCGCGCATAATGGCCCCGCAGGCAACCACAAAACAGCGCCCCTCGAAAGCGTAGTGGCGGCTGGCCACCAGATTCATTTCCTTGAGCTGGGGCCACACGGCCACGTGAATATCCTCGCCCGACTCGTGCAGGCGCTGCCGGGCGGGCGGCATCCAGTGTTCCCAGCAAATGAGCCCGCCAATGCGGCCGGCGGCCGTGTCGTGGGCCTCCAGACCCTGGCCGTTGCCCTGGCCCCAGATGAGGCGCTCGGTGTAGGTGGGCAGGAGCTTGCGGCGCTGCTGCACCAGCTGGCCATCGGCCCCGAACAACAGCAGCGTGTTGTAGAGCGTGCCGCGACCGGGGCCGGCCAGCACCCGCTCGTTTACGCACATGCTCAGCACCACGCCATGCGCCCGGGCGGCGGCCCCCAGCGCGGCCGTTTCGGGGCCGGGCACTACCACGCTGTTCTCCACCAGCCGCCGGTATACCTGCTTCACGGCCGGCGAATCCCAGAGGTTTACGTCGCGGCAGCAGTCGAGCCAGGCGGGGTAGCCGGGCAGCCAGGTTTCGGGAAACACGACCAGCCGGGCACCTTTGGCGGCCGCCTCGGCAATCAGTCTTTCGGCTTTGGCCAGGGAAGCGGCCAGATTAAGATACACGGGGGCCGCCTGCACGGCCGCGACAATCAGGCGCATTGGAAGGAGGAAAACGGGGTGGCTGGAACCGGCCGACGCCCCGGGCAGCGCCCGGGTGACCCGGGGCAGTAGCTGGCGGGCGGGCCGTACAAACGGGCCTACAGGGCCTGCGCCACCTGCTTCACCGACACGCGCTGGCGGTAATCGGGGTTGAAGTAGACGAATTTGATTTTGCCGTTCCGGCCGATGACGTAGGTGGCCGGTACGGGCAGCACGTCCTGGCTGGCGCCGTTGGCCGCCCGCAAGTCCAGCCCGAATCCCTGGTACTTCCGGGCCGTGGCGGCGTCCACGCTGAAGGCCGTGCGGTAGGCCTTCATGATGGCAAAATCCTGGTCGTGGAGGATGGGGAACGTGGCGCTGGTCTTGTCCACGGTTTTGCCGATGTTGTCCTGGGTTTCCGGCGACACCACCACTACCTGGGCACCTTTGGCCGTGAGCATCTGGAGCGAATCCTGGAGCTGGCTGAGTTGCTTGTTGCAGTAGGGGCACCACTGGCCGCGGTAGAAGTACAGCACTACGGGGCCTTTCCTGAGTAGCTTGCTCAGCTCCACGGATTGACCGTTGGCGTCTTTCGCCGCAAAGGCCGGGGCACTTTCGCCTACTTTCAGGGGACTGGCGCTGAGTGGGGCCGTTTGCGCCGAAACGGCCAGCGGGGCCAGCAGCAGCCCGCAGGCAGCCCGAAGAACAGAATACATAGAGGAGGGCGGTTTCACAAAAAAAGAGAGGCGTAAAAACGGCGGCCCACCGGGCGCCGAAGAGCCCCGGCAGGCAGGCGGAAAGGTAGGCCGAATTTTCTCCTGCCGGGTCTGTTATCCGCCAACCCGTTGTTTTCTGCCACCACCAGCGGGCGAACAACGCGACCGCCCCGGCCAGTGGCGGCGCGCACTAATCGGCGGTGGCCGTGGTTACATGGCGCGCCCTGGCCTGGTTTCCGGCAGTACAGTGAGCGCGGCGGTGGCCGGCTTTTTCGCGCCCCGCTGCCCACAGCACGGCCGGCTCACTTTTTCCTTATCTGCCATGCACCGTATTCTTCTGGCCCTGCTGCCGTTTCTGACCGCCGCTTCCGCAGCAGTGCCCCGCCCCGGTTCCGGCCCGCTACCCGGAACCGGGGGCGCTCCGACTGCCCCCGTAGCGGTGGTGGTGGAGCTGTTCACTTCCGAAGGGTGCTCCAGCTGCCCCGCCGCCGACGCGGCTCTGCGCGAGCTGGAAATGGCCCAGTCGGTGAGTGGCGTGGAGGTAATTGCCCTGGGCCAGCACGTGGACTACTGGAACCGGCTGGGCTGGAAGGACCCGTTCTCGTCGCCGGCCTTCACCCAGCGCCAGCGCACTTACGCCGAGGGCTTCGGCACCGGCTCCTACACGCCCCAGGCCGTGGTGAACGGCCGGTACGAGCTGGTAGGCAGCCGGCGGCAGGCGCTGGCCGAAACCATTGCAAAAGCCGCCAAAGCCCCCCGCGCCACCGTCCGCCTGACCCGCACCGCCGCCGGGGAGCTGGCCGTGCACATCACCGATTTGCCGGCCGGCACTGCCCCCACTGAAGTGGCGCTGGCCCTCACCGAAACCGGCCTGTCCTCCCAGGTTGGGCGGGGCGAAAACGCGGGGCGGTTGCTGCGCCACGCCGCCGTGGTGCGGGAGCTCCGGACGCTGGGCTCCGTGGCCCCGGATGGCACGTTCAGCGCCACGGTGCCGCTGCCGCTGGCCCCGGGCTGGAAAACCCCCAACCTGCGGGCCGTGGTGCTGGTGCAGGAGAAGGCCTCGCGCCACATCGTGGGCGTAGCCGCGCTGCCCTTGAGCCCCCCGGGCGGGGCAGGGCGCAACTAGCAAGTGGTTCAACTATAGGCTTTCCGCAACTGGCGCGCTTCAGCTCCGGCGGGGCATTACACCGGTAGCAACGCCCTGTTGCTGCCGGCCACAAGCCCCGGCGGGGCTTTGCGGTTCTCTGTTCTTCTCCCGACAGGCCGCCCTGCCGGGACTGCAACCCGCCGGGCGCGGAAGGCCTAGAACAGGAGCTGGTCATTCCGGTAGCCGCTACGCCCAACGGGGCGCACTGGTTAGGCTGAACGTGTCTCCTTACTTGGTTGAGGGGAGAATAAGGAGACAGCTATGTTGTCTCCTTATTCTCCCTCCAACCAAGTAAGGAGACACAAGTAGCAACGGCACCAGCTTGCCCTGGCGCGCGTTTAGCACGGCATAGCGCGGGGCAGGCTACACCGGTGCGAAATGGCAGATAGAGACAATACTTTGGGGACTGGTAGTGTCGGGGAGGAATTTTACGTACAGTTTTGCGTAATCTGCCTTCCTTCCCCGCTCCCACTGGCCCTATGAAACGTTCCACCATCCTTCGGATCCTGGCTGGCTGCTTGCTGGGACTGTTGCTGATGGCAGGGGGCGCACTCTGGCTGCTGGGCTCCGACTGGGGCCGCCAGCAGCTGGAGCGCCTGATCCGGGAGCGGATGGCCCGGCGCTCCGATCTGGTGCTGGGTCCGTTGCGGATCGACTTCTCGCTCTGGCACGACTTTCCCCACCTCACGGCCTCAGTTCACCACGTGCTGCTGACCGACACGGCCTACGGGCGCACCGTGCAGGTGCTGCGCGTGGGCCGCGCCGATCTGCGCCTAGAGCTGCGGCCCCTGCTGCGGGGCCAGTTCCGGGTGAAACACCTCACGTTGCAGGACGCCGAGTTCCGCCAGCTGACCGACTCGCTGGGCCACGACTGGGGCCTGCGGGGCCGGGGGCCGCGCCGGGACCATCCGCCCGGCCCGCCCGATTTCGACCTCGACTCGCTGCTGATCCGCAACCTGCGCGTTTCGGAGCGCAACGAGCTGCACAACAGCGGCTTCGCCGCCCAGGTAGATCAGGGCCGGCTGGTGGTGCGCGTGCGTGGCGGACAGGCCCGGGTACGGGGCCGGCTGCGGGGGCAATTGGAGTACCTGCGCACCAGCCGGGGCAACCTGTTCGAGCAGGAGCCAACCGAGGCGCAGGTGCGCTACCGCTACAATTTCCGGGAGCGGCAGGGCACGTTTCTGCGTACCAGCGCCACGCTCAACGGCGACACCGTGCGCATCAGCGGAACGCATCGGGGGGCCAGGCCGGGCGAACCGCGGGGCACCCACCTCAACCTCGCCTTTTGGGGCAACCAGCCGCTGCTGAAAGTGTTGCGGGTGGCCCTGCCGCCCAGTCTGCAACGCTTCATCCGGGGTGCCCGCAGCCCCAGTCACGCCCACATTCACTACACTATCCGGGGGCGGAGCGGCCCCACCACCCGCCCGCGCACGGTGTTGCGCTTCGCCCTGCGCAACGCCCAGGTGCGCTGGGCCGACTCGCTGCGGCGCATCCGGCGCTGGGATGCCCGCGGCGTGTACGACAACGGCCCGGCCCACGATCTGCGCTCTACGGTGCTGTCTTTTGAGCGGTGCCGCCTGTACTCCAGCGCCGGCCAGCTCGATGCCCGCCTGACGGTGCGCGACTTCACCCGGCCCCACCTGCGGGGCCACATCCGGGGGCGCACCGAGCTGCAAACCGTGGCCTCGGTGGTGGTGCCCGACCTGTGGCGGGCCCGGGCCGGACAGGTGGCCCTCGACCTGCGCTTCAACGGAGCCCTGCCCGATATTCCGGACCGGGCTACCCGCCTGGCTCAGCGCCCCGACACGCTGCTGCCGCCCATTGCGGCCCGGGGCACCGTACGCCTGGAGCACGCCTCCTTCGACATACCGAGCCGGCGGGCCCGGATGCTGGATCTGAACGTACGCGTGCGCCTGCTCGACAGCGTGTGGCGACTGGAAAACCTGGCGGGGCAGCTCAACGGTATGCGGGTGCGCGCCAACGCCACCACCACCAACCTGCTGGCCTACGTGAGCGGCCAGCACCCCACTACTACCATCGCGGGCACCTTTGCCGTGGATGAGCTTCAGCTGCCCGAGCTGCGCCGCCTGCTGGCCGCCCCCAGCCGCCCGGCCCGGCCCCGGATGCGCAAACGCCCCCCGCGCGATGCCGACCCGCTCCAGATAGCCGATATGATGAACCTGCTGCCGCCGGGCCTGCACCTGGATATTGATTTGGAATGTGGCCGGCTGGTGGTAGCCGCCGACACACTGCGGGCCTTAGCGGCCACCGTCCGCCACGATGGCCGCCACGTGCAGCTGCGCAACCTGCGCGCCCAGGTGTGGGGCGGGCAACTGCGCGGGCTGGCGGGCTGGACCACCGATACGCGCGACCCACAGCCGGTGCTGCTGGAGCTGGTCGCCCACTTTCCCACCCTGCGCTACCGCCAGCTGCTGGAACGCGTGACCCGGCCACCCCGCCGCGCCACGGGCAAAAAAGCCGCCGACCCTACCCTGCGCGAACTTCTGCTGTCCGCCAACGGCCGGGTGACGGCCACCATCGACCAGTTTGTGCTGCCCGGCACCAACCGCCTGACCGACGTGGAGCTGTACATTGATAAGAACGGCTCCCATTTCGACATTCCGGCCCTCACCTTCCGCACCGGCCCCGATGGCACCGGCCGCATCAGCGCCAGCGCCACCATGAGCGGCATTCACCTGACCCGCGCCCAGGCCACGGTGGCGCTGCGCTACGGCACGCTGGACGTTCAGAAGCTGCTGCAACTGCTGGCCGCCCTCAACACCGCTCCCGAAACCGCTTCCGAGGTGGGAGGGGGAGCAGTTTCGGGAGCGGGCCGTTCCCGGCCGGGGGGGCGGCCGGCCGGCCCCTCCCCTTTCCTGGATGGCACCGTGACGGGCCAGGTGCACGTGGTGGCGGCCCAGATGCGCTACGGCGTACTACGGGGCCAGGATTTTGAGCTCCGCAGTACCCTGGAAGCCGGCCAGGCCCGCGTGCAGGCGTGCTCCCTGCAAGCCTTTGGGGGGCAGTTGCGGCTGAGCGGGGTGCTGCGGACGGATTCGGGTGCCCACCACCACCCGCTGCGTGCCCAGCTCCAACTGCGCGACGTGCAGCTGCCCCAGCTTTTCGCGCTGGCTGCCCCGCTGGGTCTCGATGCCCTCGGACCCGACAACGTGCGGGGCCGCATGAATGCCGAGGCCGACGTGCAGACTGACCTCGACCATACCTTTCTGCCCCGTCTGAACCGCACGCGGGCCTTCGTGCGCACGGATTTGCAGGACCTGGAGCTGCTCAACGTAGAAGCCCTCATGCAGGCCCTGCGCCTGCTCAGCCCCCGCCGCACCAGCCACCTCTACTTCGAGCCGGTGCAGTCGCGCTTTTTGCTGGAGCACGGCCGCCTGCTGATTCCGGGCCTCAACCTGAGCAGCAACCTCACCGATATGCAGGTGACGGGCGAGTACGATTTCAACGGCCAGGCCAACCTGTACGTGGGCCTGAGCCCGCTCCAGACCCTGTTCGGCAACAACCGCAAGCGCATTGAGCGCATCCGCAACGGCGAGGCCACCGAGCGCCGCAGCCGGGGCCTGATTTACCTGCACCTGCGCCGCCAGCCAGGCAACCGACGCTACCAGGTTCGCCTGTTTCAGAAGCAGGAGCAGCGCCAGCACCAAGCCGAGCTGCTGGAACAGTACCACCGCCTGCTCCGCCAGCAGCCCCCCGATACGGTATCGTGGCAGTGAGGCCCTCCGCCTGGCCGCGCGCAAGAAAGGTTTGTGCTGCTCGTTGCCCGCCCTAGAAGCCCTTGGGCAGGTCGATGCCGCGGATGGTGCGGAAGAGGCTGAGCGCAGCCTGGTCGGTGAGGCCGCCGATGTAGTCGGTGAGCAGGATAATCTGCTCGTAGGCCGAAGCCTGGGCCTGGGGGCCAGTGGCCCGGAACTGCCCGGGCAGCAACTGGAGCAGCTTGCGGGAGCGGGGGCCGGCCTGGGGGTCGAAGGTGGCGTGCAGAAACGCGTCGAGCAGGCCGGCCAGCACCTCGAAGCCGGCGGCTTCAATTTCGAGTACCGGCCGGCTTTGGTAGAGGTGCTCCACGGTAAGGCGGTCCACCTCCCGCAACTGCTCCCGGCAGCTGAGTTGCTGCACCAGGGGCTGATCGAAGTGGCCGCGCAGCAAAGCCGGGGCCTGATCGGCGAAGCAGCGGGCGGTTTGCTGCACGAGGCGGTTGATGAGGCGCGCCCGCAGGTAGCCCAGCTCCTCGCGCCAGTCGCGCCACTCCACCGAGCCGCGGCGGCCGGGTGCGTCGCCGAGCATGTCGCGCAGCAGGGCCAGGCCCGGCTGGCACGGAATCAGGCCCAGGCGCAGGCCGTCCTCAAAATCGATGATGCGGTAGCAGATATCGTCGGCCGCTTCCACCAGAAAGGCCAGCGGGTGGCGGTGGTAGAAACCAGCGGCCTCGGCGGACCCGGCGGGCTTGGGCAGCAGGCCCAGCTCCCGGGCCACGTCCTGGAACCGGGCGGCCTCGGTCTGGAAATAGCCGTGCTTTTTCTCGCTGGTGCCCGCAGTCAGGTTGGTTTCGGCCACCACCGAGGGGCGCGGGTACTTGCTGAACGCGCCCAGGGTGGCATAGGTCAGGCCCAGGCCGGCCGAGCCGCTGCTGTGGGCCGCGTAGGTGTGGGTGAGCACCCGGAAGCCGGCCGCGTTGCCCTCAAACTGCTGTAAATCGGCCCGCTGGGCGGCGTTGAGCATGCGCACGAAGGGCTCGGCGGCGGGCGAGCGGAAGTAGGCCGAAAGGGCATCCTCGCCGGAGTGGCCGAAGGGCGGGTTGCCGATGTCGTGGGCCAGGCAGGCGGCGGCCACGATGTCGCCGAAATCGGCGTCGAGGTGGGGCAGCTCGGCGGCCAGGCCCTGCGTTTCTTCCAGCAGCAGCCGGCCCCCGAGGCGTCCCAGGGAGCGGCCCACGCAGGCCGTTTCGAGCGAGTGGGTCAGGCGGGTGTGCACGAAATCGGTTTCGGGCAGGGGCATCACCTGGGTTTTGCGCTGCAACCGCCGAAACGCTGAGCTGAACACCACCCGGTCGTAGTCGGCCACGAAGGCCCCGCGCACGGGCGGCGCATCGGTCACCACGTGCAGCTGGGGCTGCTCGGGGTAGCGGCGGCGGCTGAGCAGTTGCGCCCAGCGCATGGCGGGGGCATTTTCGTCGGGGGGCGTGAGGTGGAGCATTTTTTGGCTGTTAGCTTTTAACTGATAGCTATCCGCCGCAAGCTACGCGCCTACGTCCAAACGACAGCCACAGGCTGTCAGCTAATGGCTATCAGCCAAATTCTCCTCCCCCATGCGGCCTAGCAGGCGCACGGTGGCGTAGCCCAGCAGCAGAAACACGCCGTAGAGCAGCGTGACGCCCCAGGTGCCGGAATGGGCCGTGGGGTGCAGCAGGCGGCTTACAATGTCGTAAAACAGGGCAATCGGATTGGTCAGGATGTCCCAGCTGTTGAAGCGCAGGTAGCGGCCCAGGTAGATGCCGAAGCTACTCAGCAGCAGGGCCAGCGCCGCAAACGCCCAGCCGGCCCACCAGCCCAGGCGGCGCGTCACGAGCTGCTGCATGTCGGTGAGGGAGGCGTAGGCCAGCATCAGCCCGTTCCAGGCGCAGCTCAGCAGCAGGGCCAGATCGAACCAGTAGGGTACGCCGGCGCGGGGCTCGAGGTGAAACAGGTCGGTGAGGATGTAGGGCGCGTTGGGAAAGAACAGCAGCCAGGCGGCCCCTACCGGCAGCAGCACCCGCGCCTTCAGCCGCCCGGCGCTCAGGCCCAGCATGGTGCTCAGGCCAAACGGAATCAGGGCCAGCAACAGGTTCCAGAGCAGGAACACGAAGGTGAGTTTGTGGGTCAGGAATACCCGGAAGGTAACCAGCAGCACGCTCAGGGCCAGCGAAGCGCCCAGCACCAGCAACAGGTTCAGGCGCTGCCGCAGCTGCGGCTGGGATAACGTAGCAACGGACATGGACATAGGCCCAAGTACGGGATTTTTGCGCGCTCCTATAGTTGGGCAGCATCAGCCCGTAGCTCTCCTCCTTTCCAGGGAGGGGAGCTACGGGCTGATGCTGCCAGCGGCGGGCTACTCCTCCTCCACTACCCCACCGGCGGCCCAGCGCAGCGTAGCCTGGGTCTGGGCGTACTTGGCTTGCAGGGCGGCCAGTTTCTGGCGGGCATCCAGCAGCTTGTCTTCGCGGGAGTTAATGAGGAAGACCGAGCTTTCGCCGTTTTCGAAGCGCGTTTGTTCACCGTCGCGCAGGCGCAGGGCGTTTTGCACCACCTGCTGCTGCAAGGCCAGCTGCTCGCGCAGGGCTTGCCAGTTGTTGGCCACGGTGAGCACGCCGGTTTCAATTTCGCGGGTGTCCTGCTGCAATTCCAGCTGGGTGTCCTGCTGCTTGAGGCGGTTGAGCTGGAGCTTGGACCGCTCCTGGCGCAGCAGCAGCGGGTAAGCGAAGCTCACGCCCAGCTTGTAGTTGTTTTCCAGGTAGGCCCCGCTCAGGCTGGCCGGTTTTTCGGGGTTGAAGGGCTGGCCCGCCTGGAGCAGGTTGTAGTCGAGGGTGAGCTTGGGCAGCAGCTTGTTGCGCAGCAGGCGGTTTTCTACCGTCAGCTGGCTGAGCTTGGCCCGGCTCTTTTGCAGCTCCGGATGAATCTGCTGGGCCAGCGCGGCCAGGGCGGCCACCGAGTCGGGGGGCAGGGCGCGCCAGGCGGCGGGGCCGGGCAGCGCCTGGGGGCGGACGGTGGCGGGCAGGTTCAGGGGTTGCTGCTGCTCGTTCCAGAGGTAGTTGCTGAGCACCAGCGTGGCGTTGCCAAACTCCACCCGGGCCTGGCTGAGCTCGGCCTGCCGCTTTTGCAGCTCGCCCAACGCCTCCACCGAATCGATGGCGGCCAGGTCGCCAAAAATCACGCGCTGGCGCACGGCCCGGAAGCGCACGTCGCCCAGCACCACGTTCTGGCGGCGCAGCGCCAGCTGGCGGTAGCTCAGGCCCCAGTCCCAGTAGTCTTTGGCGGCTTGCAGCAAGAGTTTGTTGAGGGCCCCGCGCCGCTCGGCCTCGGCCAGCCCTTGCAGGGCTTGGGCCTGGCGCACGGCGGCCCGGCGCTCGTCCATGAGCAGGCCCTGGGCCAGCGGCACCGACAAGCCGATATAGCTCAGGCCGGCCGGGGCCGTAAAGTTTTCGGGATTCACGTAGGTGCCCGTGCCCCGCTCGTAGCCGGCCTTGATATCGGCCCCAAACCAGAGCGGCACCCGCAGCTGGGTATCCCAATCGTGGAAATACTCTTTTCCCTTGAAGGTTTTGCCGTAGTATTTGCTGGTGGCATTCGGGTCGAACAGGCCCCGGGCGTAGCGCACCTCCTGCAAGGCCCGCGCGGGTAGCAGCCCCGCCTGCCGGGCCACCGGATGGCGCAGGGCCACGTAGGTGAGCATGTCCGTGAGCGTGAACACCCGGCCCGAATCGGCGGCCGGCACCGGGGCAGCCAGCGGCGTTTGGGCACGGGCAGCGGGGGCGCTCAGGCAGGTCAGTAAGAGAAAAAGAAGGATTCGAAGCAGCATGAGGGGAAGGTGTTCGGCAGTAGTATCGGCGGGCAGGCAACTGTGGCCCGGACTTCAGTCCGTACCGAGGGCGGGCGTGAGGCGGGTGACTCAGCGCACGAATCAGGCTTTAATCACCGGGCTGCGGACTGAAGTCCGGGCCACAGCTACCCAACCGTATTCTTAGTAAGCCTCGTCGGCCGATTCATACGCCTTCTTACCGGCCTTGCCGCCTTTGCCTTTGGCAACCGGCGCACCTACGAAGTTGGGCGGAAAACCATTGAGCTGGCGCCAGAGCTCGTACCAGATGGGCACATTATCGAGCAAGGCCCACCCGTACACGCCCGAGCCCACGCGCAGCAGGGAAGGCCAGGGTTCCAGCTCGGGGTCGGGCGTGACGAGGATGCGGTACTGGCCCTGGGAGTCGATGTTGTCGATGACGGCCACCCGGCCGCCGAAGGTGCCGAAGCTGGTGCCGGGCCAGCCGGTGAACACCAGCGCCGGCCAGCCATCGAATTGCAGGCGCACCTTGCGGCCCACCCGCAGCAGCGGAATATCCATGGGCTGCACGTAGAGCTCGGCCGCCAGCTCGGGCGAAATGGGCATCACCGTCACCACGTCTTCGCCTTCCTTCACGATTTCGCCCAGCCCTTCCTTAAGCGCGCGCACCACGTACCCATCCTGGGGAGCCCGAATGTGGTAGTAGCCGGCCCGGATGCTGAGGTTGGCCAGCTCGTTGCGCAGCTTGGCAATCTGGCCCTCCGAATCGAACTGGTAGGCCACGGCCGAACGGCGGTCCGACTCCGACTTGGCCAGCTTGTCCTGGTATTCGGCCTGCAAGGAGCTCAGCTCCAGCCCGGCATTGGTCAGCTCCTGGCGGGAGGCTCCGAGCTTGTTTTCCACGCCCTGGCGCTTGGCGGTGCTTTCCTGGAACTTCAGGCGGCGCTGCTCCAGCTCGGTCAGGCTCTTGAGCCCCTGCTTGTAGAGCTCTTCCTGGCGCTCCAGCTGGCGGGTGGCAATGGCCATATCGTTTTCGGCCGCCCGCAGGTCGGCCTCGTCGGAGTTTACCTTCAGCCGGGTCTGGCTCACCTTATTGCGGGCTTTGTTTAAGCTCACGCTCAGGCCACTGCGCAGGGCCGCTTGCTGGTCGCCGAGGGCCACGGTTTTGCCTTTGTTCTGTTCCAGAGACGCTATTTTGGCCGCCAGCTGCTCGCGGGTACGCTCCAGCAGCTGGGGGTCGAAGTATTTTTCCTTGACTTCGGTGATGGTGAGCAGTGTATCGCCCTGGCCCACGCGCTGGCCTTCGCGCACGTGCCAGCGGGCAATGCGCCCCCCAATGGTGCTGGGCACGGTCTGGGGCCGGTCCTGGGGCCGCAGCGTGGTCAGCTGACCGCTGGAGCGGATGTTCTGGGTCCAGGGCAGGAAGCCGGCCAGCACCACGACCAGGCCCAGCGCCCCCAGCCAGCGGGCCAGCGTCCGGCCGGCCTGGGGCGTCTGCACCCGCCCGAACGAGCGGAACGGGGCCGTTTGGGGGTTGGTTTCTTCCAGAGGATGTTCGGCGAAAGGCATCTGCTTGCGGTGTTTGACGGTGGGTTGAAGGAGCGGAACGGCGCGAATTGGCGGGCGAGTGCGAAGAACGGCGGCGGGCTGAGCGCAGCGGAGCACCACCCCGTTCGTCGCACGCATTTTTCACCAGCCATTCCCTTGCTCACAGTAGTTTCGATACCGTTTCGTAGTCGCCGTCGGCTATCAGACGGCCTTCGCGCAGCAGGGCCAGGCGGGAACAGCGTTGCAGCACCGTGGGCTCGTGGCTGGCCAGCAGCACGGTCCAGGGCTGGTCGGGGGCCAGCAGGCGGGTCAGAATCCGCTGGCGCTCCGCGCGCTCCACGTTCAGCAGCGGGTTGTCGAGCAGCAGCAGGCGGGGGCGGCTGACGAGGGCGCGGGCCAGCAGCAGCTTCTGGCGGGCACTGTCGGAGAGGGGCGTGCCCACGCCCACGGGCGTGTTCAGGCCCTGGGGGCGGGCGTACAGCTCGTCGCGCAGGCCCACCAGCTCCAGGGCCCAGGCCACGTCGTCGGCACTGATGCCGGGCTGGTCGAGGGTCAGGTTTTGAAGCAGGGTGCCATCAAACAGGCTCTGGTGGGAGATGTTGTCGGCCACGTGGCGGCTCAGGGTGGTGGGGGCCAGGTCGCGCAGGGGCAGCCGGTCGTAGGCCAGCACGCCGGTATAGTCTTCGAGCAACCCGGCCAGCACGCTCAGCAGGGTGCTTTTGCCCGAGCCGTCGGGGCCGGCCAGTCCCAGGTGCTCCCCCGGGTTCAGCGTCAGCGACACGTCCTGGAAGGTGGCTTTAACGTTGCCCGGAAACTGGTAGCGCAGCTCGTGCAGCTCCACCCGCAAACCGGTGCGGGTGGTGGCCAGCGGCAGCTCCTGGATTCCCGCATGGCCCTGTAAGACCGGCAAATCGAGCACGTGGCCGATTTTGTCGAGGGAAGTAAGCGCGTCGTACACTACATCCAGCTTGAGCAGCACCTTTTCCACGGCCGAGATGGTGAGGATAATCACGATTTCGGCGGCCACGAACTGACCAATATTGATTTGCTTGGTGATGAGTAGCCAGCACCCGATGCCGAGCAGCGCGGCCGTAATCAGGGTTTTGAACGCCACGAAGCCCCAGAACTGGGTCAGCAGCACCTTGAAATGACTTTGGCGGGCCGTGAGGTAGCCGCCCACCAGGTCGTCGGTGCGGCTGAGCACCAGCTTCTGGCGCGGCGCGTGGCGGAAGGTGTACACCGTGCGGGCCACGTCTTCGAGCCAGGCCACCACCCGGTACTTGTACTTCGACTCGGCCAAACTCGTTTCCAGGCCGTGGCGGCCGGTGAAACGGATGAGCAAGGCCAACAGCCCCACCAGCAGCAACCCGAAAGCAATAAAGATGGGGTGGTAAAAGGAGAGCAGAATCAGTCCGAACAGGATTTGCAGGGCCGCCGCCGAGAACTCAATCAGCAGCGTGGACAGGCCCTTTTGCAGCGTGGGCGTATCGAGCAGGCGGTTCATGAGCTCGGGCAGGTACTGGCCGTCGAGGGCTTCGGTGCGCACCCGGGGCAGGCGCACGGCGAAATCGAAGCTCACCCGCGCGAACAGCCGCTGCTGAATGAATTCGACCAGATAGAGCTGCATCACCTGCAAGGCCCCCACCGCAAACGTGCCGAACACGATAAAGCCGATGAGCACCACCAGCGACGTGCTGACGCTGCCACTGCTCACGAACCCGATAACCGACTGCACGCCCAGCGGCAGCGTCAGACTGATGAGGCCCGTGAGGGTGGCGTAGATGTAGAGGTAGGTGATGTCGCGCCGCTCGGAGGCCAGCAGGTGCCAGAGGCGCTGGCCAGGGGTGAGCGAAGCCGGATCGGAAGAGGCCATAAGCGGAAAAAATCCAGGAAAAATCGGGGGAGCAGTGGGGGGCGGTTCCGGCCGTTGCAGGTGGCCGGAACCGTACGGAAGCCCCACGAACAGGTGCTACAAAGGTACTACGACCAGGCAGAGCCGATCTTAAGACCAGATTAAATGGAGCTTAATTTAGCGTTAAAACGCGCTTAATTCTTCATTAAAAGCTTCCCGGCCCTGGTAAGCACTGCGGCTATGGGCGTTGGGGCGGGCGCGGCTTCCCGGCCGCCGCTCCGTACCTTTGCCGGGCGGGTCGCGCTGGTTGCGACTCCGCGGTTCCTGCCGCCTTTTTCCCTGGCTCCTCGCTCTATGAGGTTATCTGCTCTTCTGCCTACTGCTTTGTTTTGCGCGGGCGTGGCCTTCGCTCCGCCCCTGCGGGCCCAGCAAAAGCCGGCCGCCCAACCCGCCGGCCCCGCCCTACGCCAACCGCCGGCCAAGCCCCCCGCTGCGGCCGCTACGTCGGCGGCCAAGCCCGGAGTCCGGCCGGCCCCGGCCAAACCGGTAGCCCAACCGGCCGGCCCGCCCCTGCCCGCCGGCCTGGGCTCGCCCGACCAGGAGCTGCGCTACAAAAACGGGAAGATTCTGGTGGAGCAGGGCCGCTTCGAGCTGGCCATGCAGGAGCTGGAGCCCCTCACCAACCCGGCCGGCAAATTCGAGCGCGCCCCCGAAGCGGCGTATCTGTACGCGGTGGCGGCCAGCCGGGCCAAAAAGTGGGCGGAAGCCGAGCAGATGCTTAACCTGCTGCGCAACCGCTACGCCAGCTGGAGTGGCCTGCCCGAAGCCCTGTTTTTGCAGGGCCAGATTTCGTTTGAGCAAAACGACTTCGAGAATGCCCTGCGCGTGCTGGGCCAATTGCCGGCCGCCACCCTGGCCCCCGAGCGGGCCAACATGGAAGCGGCCTACTTGCCCCGAGTCAGGGAGAAGGCCAGCTTCCAGAGCCTGCTGCAAAACAACCCCCAGGATGCCGCCCTGGCCCGCGCCTACGCCGACAAGCTGGTGAACGGGGGCTGGTACACGCCCGCCGACCAGGCCCAGCTCGACCAGCTCATCAGCCGGTTTCAGCTCCCGCGCGCCGCCTACACGCCCCGGCCCAATGCCGTGAAAAAGAGCAGCTACAACATCGGGGTGCTGCTGCCCTTCGAGTTCAACGACCCCAGCTGGGAAAAGCGCCGCAAAAACCAGTTCGTGACCGACCTGTACGCCGGCCTGCGCCTGGCCCAGGATTCGTTGCAGCGCGAGGGCCGGCCGGTTCAGCTTTTCGCCTACGACACCGGGGCCGACACGCTCCAGCTCAAGCAGCTGCTGGCGTTGCCCGAGCTGGCCGGCCTGGACCTTATCATCGGGCCGGTGTACAAATCGGGCTCCAAGCTGCTGGCCCGCTACGCCCAGCAAAAGCAGATTGCCGTGGTCAACCCCCTCTCCCAGGACGGCAGCCTGGTGCTCGACAACGCCTGGCACTACCTGTTTGAGCCCAGCACCGCCACCCAGGCCCGGCAGGCGGCGCAGTTTGCCTACACCCGCCTGGGCGGCCCCCGCACGGCCCTGGTGCTCTACGAAGACACCAAGGACGAGGAAGCCTTCGGCCTGGCCTACAAACAGGCCTACGAGGCCCTGGGCGGCAAAGTGCTCCAGCTGCGGCGCATCAACTCCGACGACGACGCGTCGCTGGCCGCCGGTTTCGCGGGTGTTGATCTGAAAACCATCGGCCAGCTCGTCGTTGCCTCCGACAACCCCAAGGCCGGCGTTTACACCCTCTCGGCCCTGCGCGTGCAGAGTGCCAGGCCGCCCCTGCTGACCTACGCCTCCTGGCTCGATAACAACCGTCTCGCCCTCGACCAGCTCGACTCCCGCGACGTGTACTTTGTCCACCCCAAGTACCTGGACCGCAACAGCGCGGGCGTACGGCGGGTGCGGCAGCTGTATACGCAGCAGCAGAACCTGCCGCCCTCCGTGTTTGCCTTCACCGGCTTCGAGCTGCTCTACTACTTCGGCAGCCAGCTCCACCAGTCCGGGCCGGCCTTCCAGCAGCCGCTGGCGGGCAGCGGGCCGGTTTCCGGGGCCGTATTCCAGGGCATCGGCTACCCCGAAGGTGCCCACGACAACCAGTACGTGCCCATCACCAAGCTCGAACGCCTGGAGGTGGAAGTGCTGAACCCAGTGGGCTTCCGGTAGGTTGTACGTACTGTTCTTCCGACGAAGCAGGAATCTGGGTGAAGTCATTGAACGGCGTCGTTCAGGGCAATTACCCCAGATTCTTCCTCCGTCGCAATAACGAAAACACTGTTTTTCATTCCAATCCAGTATCCATGTCCGCTCCCGCTCAATCTGCTCCCACGCTCAACCTTGCTACTTCCGATACCTTATTTACCCGCGCCCAGCGCCACATTCCGGGCGGCGTGAACTCGCCGGTGCGGGCCTTCCGGGCCGTGGGCGGCCACCCGGTGTTCATGCAGTCGGCTAAAGGGGCCTGGCTCACCGACGTAGACGGCAACCAGTACCTGGATTTTATCAACTCCTGGGGGCCGATGATTCTGGGCCACGCCCCCGCCATTGTAGTAGAAGCCGTGCGTGCCGCCGCCGAGCACTCGCTTTCGTTCGGGGCGCCCACCCGCCGCGAGGTCGAAATGGCCGAGCTTATCAAGCAGATGGTGCCCAGCATCGAGAAAGTGCGGCTGGTGAACTCGGGCACCGAGGCCACCATGTCGGCCATCCGGGTGGCACGGGGCTACACGGGGCGCGACAAAATCATCAAGTTCGAAGGCTGCTACCACGGCCACGGCGACTCCTTCCTGATTGCCGCCGGCTCGGGCGCCCTCACGCTGGGCGCCCCCGATTCGCCCGGCGTCACCCAGGGCGTAGCCCTGGATACGCTCACGGCTCCCTACAACGACCTGGCCGCCACCGAGCGGTTGATTCTGGCCAACGAAGGCCAAGTCGCGGCCCTCATTCTGGAGCCGGTGGTGGGCAACATGGGCCTGGTGGCCCCGGCCGCTGGTTACCTTCAGGGCCTGCGCGATTTATGCACCCAGCACGGCATCGTGCTTATTTTTGATGAGGTGATGACCGGCTTTCGCCTCGCCCGGGGCGGTGCCCAGGAGCTGTTCGGCGTGGTGCCCGACATGACGACGCTGGGCAAAATTATCGGGGGCGGCATGCCCGTGGGAGCCTACGGTGGCCGCCAGGATATTATGGACCAGGTGGCCCCGGCCGGCAAGGTGTACCAGGCGGGCACGCTCTCGGGCAACCCCATTGCCACCGCCGCCGGCATTGCCCAGCTCACCTACCTGCACGAGCACCCCGAACTCTACGACGAGCTGGACCGCATCACGGCCCGCCTCGCCGACGGCACCCGCCAGATTTGCGCCGACCTGGGCCTGAACTACACCGTCAACCGCGTGGGCTCTATGTTCAGCGTCTTTTTCACCAATCAGCCCGTAACCAACCTCGACGAGGCCAAAACGTCGGACACCGAGGCGTTCGGCCGCTACTTCCGGGCCATGCTCCACCGGGGCATCTACCTGGCTCCGGCTCTTTACGAAGCCCTGTTCGTGAGCACGGCCATCACCGACGACCTCGTGGACCACTACCTCACGGCCTGCCGCGAGTCGATGAAGGAAGCCCACGGGCTGTAGCGTTTTGTTTTTCGTTGTTCGGTCTTCGTTTTTTGGAGGCGGTGATTTCCTGCTGCCGAAAAACGAAGACCAAACAACGAAAAACGAGCTAAAATCAGCGACCTTTGCGGTAACCTATCGAGTTCTCATGCCCCGATTCCGCCCGCTACTGCCGCTTTTTCTGTTGCTGTGGCTCGCTCTGCCTGCCCTGTTGCCGGCCCAGCCGGCCGGCCCCACTGCCGCTAACAAGCGCCTGTTCGAGCGGACCGTGGACGAGCTGAACTACCGGACCATGGAAACGGTCTACGATAAGTCGTTCACCCGGGCCAAATTCCCGGCCAGCCTGCGCACGGCAAAAGCCCGGCGCGAATTCGACAACTTCTTCGGCCGCGACGACCTCAAGAAGCTGTTCCGCAACTACAACGGCGTTTCCGAGCGCTTCAAAGGCCAGTTTGGCAAGGGCCGCACGGATCTGATGGAGTTTGAAAAGCAGCTCAATAGCCTGCTGGTCGACCGCAACTTCGAGTTCTTCATCCGGGTGCTGCCCCGCGAGGAGCGGGTTTCGCTGGTGCGCAACCTCCAGCGCATCATCAAGCAGGGCGCGGCCCAGTTCAACGCCTCCCAGGACCCCACCCCGGAGGAAGTGGCCGCCGATGGGGCCACCGTACCGCCCGCCGACGGGGCCGCCCCCGCCGCCCTCGACGCCCCCGCCAGCGTAGCCGAAGACCCCCAGCCCCAGCCCGAAGCCGCCCTGGCCGCGCCCTACGCCGGGCCGCGCCCCCTCGACGTAGCCCCCCGCCACGACTGGATGGATTACCTCTCCCTGATGCTCGCCAGCGGCTCCTTCCTGCTGCTGCTCTACCTGGTTGCCAGCGTGCTGCCCACGTTGCGCAGCCGCCTCGATGCGGCCCTGCCCGAGGAGCCGCAGCCCCAGGCCTCCCGCCGGCGCTCCAGCGCCCTACCCGAAGACCGCTACGAGGAGGAGGACAACTAATTGAAAATTAAAAGTGAAGAATTAAAAATTGCTCGTTCCTGTACCTTTTCAGGCAGACTTGAGCTCTTTTTTCAATTCATTTTCAATTGTTAACTCTTACTTTTTAATTGAAAAAATGATTCTTTCCGACCAGCAGATTCTCGCCGAAATTGAGCGGGGCACCATCGTCATTGAGCCCTATGAGCGGAACTGTCTCGGCACCAATTCCTACGACGTACACCTGGGCCGCTACCTGGCTACCTACCGCGACGCCGTGCTCGATGCCCGCAAGCACAACCAGATCGACGGCTTCGAAATCCCGGCCGAGGGCTTCGTGCTGCAACCCGGCACGCTGTACCTGGGCGTGACGGAGGAGTACACCGAAACCCACGCGCACGTACCTTTTCTGGAGGGCAAGAGCAGCGTCGGCCGCCTCGGCATCGACATCCACGCCACCGCCGGTAAGGGCGACATCGGCTTCTGCAACACCTGGACACTGGAAATCAGCGTGTCGATGCCCGTGCGCATTTACCACGGCATGCCGGTGGGCCAGCTCATCTATTTCACGGTTGAAGGGGAGGTGGAGAACCTCTACAACCGGAAGCCCGGAGCCAAATACAACGAGCGCACCATGAAGCCGGTGGAGTCGATGATGTGGAAGAACGCGTTTTAAGCGCGCGGAGCAACACAGCGGGAAGTAAACTCGCTGGCACAATTTTTCGTTAGCAGAGAGCAAGCGCCGGGTTTTACGCCCTCAGCCAGACCCGGTGCGCCCGAACCCGATCCGTTCACGCTATTCTTCTCCCATGAAAAAGATACTTGCCCTTGCCTCCGCTCTGTTCCTGACTTCCGTTAGCCTGTACGCCCAACAGCGGGCACCCCTGGTTACCAAGCAGGATAAAACCCAGTCTTCGCCCCGCCTAAACCCGGTGCAGCAGCACGCCCGGGAGCTCTCGTACCAGATGACCCGTGACCTGCACCTGAACGGCTACCAGAAAACGCGCTTGCAGGCCATCAACAACGATAAGCAGACCCGGATAGTTGCTATTTTGCAGCAGAACGCCGGCAACGACAAGCTCATCAAGGACCAGTGCGATGCCGTGTGCAAGGAGCGTGACCAGGAGCTGCAAGCCGTGCTCAGCACCGACCAGTACAGCAGCTACTACGGTTCGCGGCGTGAGTACAACGATTTCAGCATGAGCTACAAAGCCCAGGCCACCAACGATGCCTTCGTGAAGTCGGTGAAAGATCCGGCGCCGGTCAGCAGCAAAGGAGCCACCATCGGACCGGCCCGCACCGCGAAGTAGCCCCCGCAGTCCGCCTCAGCATTTAACTGTAACAGAAAGCCCCGTCAGCAATACGCTGACGGGGCTTTCTGTTCGACAGCAGTTCTGTAGCAACAGAACTGTGGTGAAACAACCGGTTACTTCTGGTTGCGCTGCTCTTCCTCGATGTGGTCCATGAGCTGGCGGCACAACTCGCGCATTTTGGTGGCCATAAACGAGTCGTTGGTGGCCGTAAGCACGCTTTCGGCCATGGCCCCGATGGTGTCGACGTAGAAATGCTTCATCTCATCGACGGGCATATCCTTGGTCCAGAGGTCGATTTTCATCGTGCCCGCCTCATCACGGTCCCAGAGGGAAATGTTGATGGCTTTGGCAAAATGGATATCGGGTCCCGCATCGGTAGCCGACCAGCTGATGGCTTCGGGTACTTTCTGGTCGTCGAGGGCAATACTGAAGCGGATTTCGGATTTCTTCATCACAGATGGTGCAGATGGGGCAGATAACGCAGATGCGGACGATTTCTTACGCCTCTACGCCTCGCTCATCCTTATAATTCAGGAGTGTTGGTTCAGTTTTTAAAGCACTGGCACAGGAGTCGTCCGCATCTGCGTTACCTGCGCCATTTGCGCCATCTGTGATCAGACGTAGTTGTTGAGCATCACGGGCATCACCAGCATCAGGATGCTCTCGTGGTCGTCGGGGGTGGTGGGCATGAGCAGGCCGGCGCGGTTGGGCGTGCTCAGCTCCAGCGTGATTTCCTCGGAGTCGATGTTGCTCAGCATCTCTTGCAGGAACTTGGCGTTGAAGCCGATTTCCATGTCCTCGCCGTCGTACTGGCAGGCCAGCTTCTCGTTGGCTTCGTTGCTGAAATCGAGGTCTTCGGCCGAAACCGTGAGCTCGGAGCCCGCGAGGCGCAGGCGCACTTGGTGGGTGGTTTTGTTCGAGTAAATGCTGATGCGCTTGACCGAATTGAGCAGCTCCTGGCGGCTGATAATAAGCTTATTAGGGTTGCTGACCGGAATCACGTTCTCGTAATCGGGGTAGCGCTCATCAATCAGGCGGCATACGAGGCGCATCTGGTTGAAGCTGAAGTAGGCGTTGGAGGCGTTGAACTCCATGCGTACCGGCGTGGCCTCGGAGGGCAGCGCGCCCTTGAGCAGGTTGAAGGCCTTGCGGGGGATGATGATGTTGCTGGTCTGGCCCGCGCCCACGTCGGAGCGGCGGTAGCGCAGCAGGCGGTGGCCGTCGGTGGCCACGAAGGTTACTTGGTTGTCGGCCAGCTGCACCAGAATGCCAGTCATGGCCGGGCGCAGCTCATCGGTGCTGACGGCGAAGATAGTCTTGTTGATGGCCCGGCTCAGCGACGACGACGGCATTTCGACCGGAGCCGTGCCTTTTACCACCGGCACGCGGGGGAAATCGGTGGCATTCTCGCCGGCCAGCTTGTAGCGGCCGTTGGAGCTGGCAATTTCGATGGTGTAGGTTTCCTCGTCCAGGGTGAAGGTCACGGGCTGGTCGGGCAGGTTCTTGAGCGTATCGAGCAGGATGCGGGCGGGGGCGGCAATGCGGCCGCTTTCGCGGGCTTCCACGGGCAGCTCCGTCATCATGCTCGTCTCCAGGTCGGAAGCCGTAATCGTCAGCTTGCCATCCTCAATTTCAAAGAGAAAGTTCTCCAGAATGGGCACCACGGGGTTGTTCGTAACCACGCCGTTAATGCTCTGGAGCTGCTTGAGCAGGGCGGAAGACGAGACGATGAACTTCATATCAGGCAGTTGAGTTGGAGGCGTTTTGGGTAGCAGGCAAAGATAGGCAACATGGCCGGGGTTTTCTAATGGCAGGCGATGGTGGTGGCGGACAGTTTGGCGGCTTGAAATTATTCAGACGGCCACGCAACAATTCACGTCTCGGCTACCGCAAAGGGCACGGCTCACCGATCTGTACGCAGCGCAGTCTGAGGTTCCAACTATCCAGCACCGCCGCAGTCCGTTCGCTGAGCGGTTGCCGGGGCACCCGCTTCGCCGGATATAGCGCAGTGGTTAGGTAGGATATTTTTCTACGCCAAAAAAATAACCTACCCTTTTGGTAGGGTATTCTTCCCCTTTTGAAGAATACCCTACCACTACCACAGCAGCTGAAAGGCCGCCCTCACGAGCAGGAGCAACAACGCTCCTCCCAGCACCAGCAGCAACCCCACTCCCACCCCTTCCAGCACGGCCCGCATGGCCGCCGCACCGGCCGTGGCGTAGCGGTTGCCGTAGCGCTCCGCCAGTTGCGTGCGCACCCGCTGCGGCCGCCAGTAGCACAGGTAGAGAAACACGAAGCCGATACTGGCTTTTATTCCGCGCCACAAGGAGCCTAACAGGCCTTCGAAAAGGGCTTCAGCAATGAATTCGCCGAGCATATTTCTGTCTCAATACTCACTACCAACTACTTAATACTTCCCTAGAACCGCGCGTACCGGCGCTTGCGCCACCAGGCGCGCACCAGCCCGAACAGGCCCAGCAACACCAGCGGCGCCCCCAGGTTCAGGAGTTGCCAGCGGCGGCGCTCGGCTAATACGCGCAGCTTATCGAGGGGGCGCAGCGTGATTTGCTTGCCGCGTACGGTAATCAGGCCCGACTGGTCGAGCATGTAATCGACGGCGTTGAGGACCAGCTCGCGGTTGGCGAATTCGGTGGGCGCGAGGCGGTCGAAGCCCAGGCGCAGGGGGCGGCCGGTTTTGGGGTCGATGTCGTTGCGCACGAAGTCGCCGTCGGAGATGACGAGCACTTTGGCGGGGCGGGCCTGGGGGCTGGTTTCGGGCTGGAAGCTGGTGGTGCCGGGTTCGGCGCGGTTGGCAAACAGGGACCGGAACTGGCCTTCGAGCAGGTAGCCCACGGGCTTGAACCGGGTGTTGTAGAGCTTGGGGTCGGGCGGCAGACGGGCGTCGTTGAGGTTGACGGGCACGGGCGAGGGCAGCACCCGGGTGTAGCGCGAGGTGAACAGCAGGGGCGTTTTGCGGATGCCCGTGGCCTTCACCGTATCCATGCTGCTCACGAATTTGGTGTACACCGCGTCGAGGTTGCGGGTGATGGGGTGGGGGCTGAACTTGTTGATGAGCGGGTAGAACTGCCAGGGCATGGGCTCCACTTTGGGCTTGTCGCCGCTCACGCCCGTCACGAGCGGAATGGCGCCCGAGTTGAGGTCGAGCAGCAGGTCGGGGTTGATGCGCAGGCCGTATTTGAACAGCAGGTCGTCGAGGCCCAGGCTCTGGGGAAACGCGAGCATGCCGCCCCGGCTGGCGCTATCGAGGTTCACGCGCATGGCGTCCACGAAAAACAGCGCATTGCCGCCCCGCGTGATGAACTGATCGAGTTTGAACTTCTCGACTTCGGAGTACTCCCGGGCCGGCTTGGCCACGATAACGGCGCTGAGCGTGGCCAGCGCCTCGGGCTTCGACTGGCTCAGGTTCACCCGGAACACGTCGTAGTCCTGGCTCAGGGAACCAATCAGGTCGCCGGCTTCAAGGTTGCTCAGCTCGCCGTGGCCCTCGACTACGCCAATGCGGCGGCGCTGGCCGGGGCTGAGCTTGCGGATGGCGCTGGCCAGCTCATATTCCAGGCCCTCAATGCTCTGGTTGAGGCGCACATCGGCGGGTGCGGCCTGGTTGCCGCGCAGTAGCAGCACTTTCTCCTCCTTGCCCCCGGCCGCTACCACGGCCCAGGGAAAGATGATTTTCTCGGTGCGTTGGCCGTTGTCGTTGGCCCCCAGGTTGGTGGGGTTGAGGCCCTTTTTGAACAGGGCCTGGTAGGCTTCGTTGCGGGCCTGCTCGGTACCGGCCGCCGAAGGGTCGATGAACACGAAGTGCAGGTTAGCGCCGCCATACACGCGCATCTCGTTCAGGGTTTCGCGCACAGCCTGTTGCAGGCGGCGGAAAGCCGGCGGAAACTCGCCGTCGAGGTACACCGTGACGGTGACGGGCTGGGGCAGGTTTTCGAGCAGCTCCCTGGTGGCCCCCGACATGGTGTAGCGCTTTTCCTCCGTGAGGTCAAGCCGAAAAAAGTACAGGCTACCCAGAAAATTAAGCAGCAGCAGCGCCCCGAGCAGCAGCCCGAAACGCGTGAGGTCGCGCTTTTTTTGAGCTATCGGCTTTTCTTGAGCTGTTAGCTGAGAGCTGTTCGCTGTTCGCTCTTGTTCTGGTTCCGTACCCACGAATGCACCTTAAAAAGTCGTTCCAAATCACTTTCAGCGGCTGGTCGAATTCACTCATTCTATCAGCACGAAAAGCTAACAGCCATCAGCTAACAGCTAACAGCTCAATCCAAAAATCTACCAGTTGCGGCTTTGCAGCACCAGCCGGGTGGCCAGCAGCGCGCCGGCAATCAGGCTGCCGAAGTAGAGCAGGTCGCGGGAGTCGATGAGGCCCTTGCTCAGGTCGCGGTAGTGGGCCGCGATGCCGAGCTGGCCGATGTAGTAAGCCGGGGCTCCGTCGAAGACCGAGGCCAGCGAGTCGAAGCCGGTATACACCAGAAAGCAGCCCACCACGGCAGCCAGGAAGGCCACAATCTGGTCGCGGGTGAGGGCCGAGGCCAGCACGCCGATAGCCGCAAACACGGCCGCCAGCAGCATCAGGCCCAGGTAGGAGCCCACCGTGGCGGCCGAATCGATGTTGCCGACGGGGTTGCCCAGCTGGTAGACCGAGTAGTAGTAAAGCAGCGTGGGCACCAGCGCCAGCAGGGCCAGCAGCAGGCAGGCCAGGTACTTGCCCCCGATAATCTGCGCGTCGGTGAGCGGGCGGGTAAGCAGCAGCTCCATCGTGCCGGCCTTTTTCTCCTCGGCAAACGTGCGCATAGTCAGGGCCGGAATCAGGAACAGAAACACCCAGGGCGCGGTACTGAACAGGGTCTGCAAATCGGCAAACCCGTAATCGAGCACCGCGCTATCCGGGAACACCCACACGAACAGCCCGGTAGCCACCAGAAACACGCCCAGCACCACGTAGGCCACGGGCGAGTTCAGAAAGCTGTTGAATTCTTTGCGAAGGATGGCAAGCATTTGGGCAGTGAGTGAAGGAATGACTCGGTGAAGGAGTGAGCTGGAGTGGCTGGAGTGGCGAAGAAGAATGCCCTTCACTCCTTCCCGCCTTCCGTCAACTGCTGAAACACCTGTTCTAAACTCTGTTCTTCCTGCCGCAGGCCCAGCAAAACCCAGCCCTGGGCGGCGGCGAGGCGGGAAATAGCCCCGCGCTGGTCGGAGCCGGCGCGGGCGCGGATACGGTAGGTGGTACCGGTTTCCAGTTCGACGGCCTGCACGCCGGGCAGGGCCAGCAGCGGCGTCACGTCGATGGACTGCTCGAACTCGGCACGGATGATGGTTTCGCCGGCCGCGCGCGCCCCCAGCTCCGACACGGGCGAATCGGCCACGAGGCGGCCCCGGTTGATGATGACGGCCCGGCTGCACAGGGCTTCCACTTCGGGCAGAATGTGGGTGCTGAAGATGACGGTTTTGTCCTGGCCCAGCTCGCGGATCAATTGGCGGATTTCGCCAATCTGGTTGGGGTCGAGTCCGGTGGTGGGCTCGTCGAGGATGAGCACGCCGGGGTCGTGGATGAGGGCCTGAGCCAGGCCCACGCGCTGGCGGTAGCCCTTGCTGAGGGCGCCGATCTGCTTGTTCTGCTCCCGGCCCAGCCCCACGCGCTCGACCAGCTGGCGCACCCGCTGGCGCAGACTACTGCCGCCCAGCCCGTGCACCGAGCCAATGAATTCGAGGTACTCGTGCACGTACATGTCCAGGTAGAGCGGGTTGTGCTCGGGCAGGTAACCCACCCGGCGGCGCACTTCCAGCGGGGCCGTCCGCACATCGTAGCCTTGCACCACAATGGTGCCGGCCGAGGGCGGCAGATAGCCCAGCGCCATTTTCATGGTCGTGGACTTACCCGCCCCGTTCGGCCCCAGAAAGCCCAGGATTTCGCCCTTGCCCACCGAGAAGCTGATGTCGTCCACGGCGGCCTGGGCGCCGAAGGTTTTCGTGAGGTGCTGAACTTCTACCATATTATTCAGTTGCCAGTGTCCAGTTGCCGCCCAGTTGTCATCCTGAGCGGAGCGAAGGACCTTATCACTTACGTGCTATCTGTTCACTCGTGATAAGGTCCTTCGCTCCGCTCAGGATGACAACTGGGTTAGCGTGCCTACTTCTTCGGCTGAAGCGGGCGCATTTCAATATCCACCAAATGGAAGTTGAACGGTGTTTCCAGCGCGTACACCATTGTATCGGCAATGTCCTGGGGCTGCATCATGCCTTCGTTGGCTTCCACGCCGGGAATGTCGTCGAAGAAGTTGGTTTGGGTGGAGCCGGGGTAGATGCAGGTTACCTTGATGCCGTCCCGGCGCACTTCCTTGAACAACGACTGCGAGAAGCCGCGCACCGCGAACTTGGAGGCACAGTAACCGGCCATCTTCTCGATGCCGGTGGTGCCGGCAATGGAGCTGATGTTGAAGATGTGGCCCAGCTGCTGCTTTTTCATGGCGGGCAGCACGGCCTGGGTGCAGTAGAAGGTGCCGTGCACATTGGTATCGAACATCAGCCGCCAGTCGTCGGACGAAAACCCATCGACTTCGCCCGAAATGCCCAAACCAGCATTGTTCACCAGCACGTGCACTTCTTTGCCGGCCTGCTTCACGGTGGCGGCAAAGGCTTTCTGCACCGATTTCTCGTCGCGCACGTCGCACTCAATGAAGTGGAAGCGCGGGTGCTGAAACTCGGCGGGCGCGGTGCGGCCCCAGCCGGCTACTGTCATGCCTTTGGCCAGCAGAGCCTCCACGGTGGCCAGCCCAATGCCTTTGCTGACGCCTGTGATAATGGCTACCTTGCCGCTCAGATCCATAGTTAGCGAAGTAAAATGCGTGAAGTTCGTTTGAAGGTGCAAGGTAACGTGCTGGGGCGGGTTTTGCGCACGGCCGCCATCCTGGCCCTGGCCGGCGGACTGAGTGCCTGCGACAAAGGCAACGAGGCCGGCTGCTTCACCAGCACCGGCAACATCGTCACCGAGCGCCGGGTCCTCGCCCCCTTCCATGTACTCACCACCTACGACAACATTGCCGTTGTGCTGGTGCAGGATACGGCCACCTACGCCGAAGTGCGGGCCGGCAAAAACCTCCAGGACGATATCCGCCTCGAAGTGAGCGGCTCCGAGCTGGTGGTGCGCAACACCAGCCGCTGCAACTGGGTCCGCCGCTACGATACGCCCCGGGAGGTGACGCTGCACCTGCCCCACCTGACCGATATCTACCTGCGCGGCCAGGCCGATATCCGCACCCAGGGCGCGTTCCGGCAGGACACCATCTTCCCCCACCTGGTGGGAGCCGGCGACTTTCACCTCAACCTGCTCAGCCGCTACGTGGGCCTGAGCCAGTATGAGCTCGGCGACATCTACCTGAGCGGGGCTACGGACGAGCTGCACCACATTCTGGGCGGCAGCGGCAGCCTCTACGCCCAGGGTTTCCCGCTCCGCAACGCCTACCTGCAAACCAACTTCGACAGCAACGGGAACATGCACCTGCGCCCCGGCCGCCTGCTGGCGGGTACCCACGCCGGCACCGGCACTATCTTCTACTCCGCCCCAACCTCGCTCCAGCAGCTGCTCAAGGTCACGGGCAAGGGCAAGCTACAGGCCGAATAGCCGCCGCCGCTACGCTGTGTTTACTGCTTACACCTCCGGCCAGCTCCTGCTTACCGCCACCGCATATGGTCTGCTGTTGTGGGTTGTCTGGAACGGTAGGTTGCGCCGAAGCTGTCTTATTGCTCCGGTTGGCGGAGCCGTTATCGGGGTGCTGCTGGGGCTGCTGTTCCGGCTTCAGCACTGGGCCGGCGCTTCGGCCCTGCTACTGGGCGGGGGCGGGACTTTGGTTGTCCTCTACGGCTGGTGGTTCGCCCGCAAAGTCACCAAGTCCCGCCTCGATGTCCTCAAACTCAGCTACGCTCTCAGTCTGGGCCTGTGGAGCCTGGCGTTAGGCCTGGGCTGGCGGCCCTTGCTGCCCTGGCTCAGCGGCTTAATGATGCTGGGTTTCTGGGCCGTCCTGCTCAACTTCGTGTACGTCACGTACGGGCGCCGGGGCGCCCGCAGGTAGCCCGCCGCCGCGTATGGCCCGACTGGCCTTACAAATCTCCCAGCTGGGGCCGGATCAGCAGCTCTTCCACCACGGCCTGGGAGGAGAGGTTGAAGACCCCAAAGATGGCGTCGGCCACGTCCTCGGCCTTGATGAAGCGCTCGGGCGGCAGATCCACTCCCTCCCAGCTGGCCGTGAGCGTAGGCCCCGGCAGCACGGCCGTTACCCGGAGGCCGGCTTCTTTGAGCTCCTCGCGCAGATTTTTGCTGAAGCCCAGCAGCGCGTGCTTGGCAATGCCGTAGGAGCCCCCGTTGGGGTAAGCGGTGGTACTGGCCGTGGAGCAGATGTTGAAAATGTGCCCCTCCCCCTGCGCCAGCAGCCCCGGCAGCAGGGCCAGCGTCACATCGTAGGCGCTGAGCAGGTTCACGGCCAGCATCTGCCGAAGCTGGGAACCGTCCTGGGGCTCATCCTGCAAGCGGCCAGGAATAAAGGCCCCCGTGTTGTTGATGAGCACCGCCACCGGCCCTAGCGCACGCACGAAATCGGTGAAGCGCCGGGTTTCGGCCTGGTCACTCAGATCGGCGGCGTGGGTGTGCAGCACGGCCCCGGGCACCAGCTCGGCGGCGGCGGCGCGCAGGGCTTCCAGGTCCTCGGCGGAGCGGGCACAGGTGGCTACCGGGTAGCCGGCCCGCAGGAAACGAAACACCAGCGCCCGGCCGATTCCTTTGGTTCCGCCGCTGATAACGATATTTTTTTGCATTCCTTTGATTCCTGAATCAGTTCTTACGTAGGTAAACCGGGCGTATTTCGGGGCGGGCCTGCCGCTCGTCCGTTCGCGCCTGCAAGTTTCCGCTTTTCCTTTTTGTTTTCCCGCATTTATGGTCAAATCATTTGGTCAGTTTCTACTCTTTATTCAGAGTATGCTCACCCGGAAAGAGCGGTTCGCCGTTCTCTGGAAGCGAACCATTGATGAATGCGTCACCATCGGCGTAAACTCCATCTTCATTGTGGCCATCGTGTCGGCCTTTATTGGGGCCGTAACCTGCGTGCAGATTGCTTATAACCTCACCAATCCGCTTATTCCCAAGAGCACCATTGGTTACATGGTGCGCGAAATGACGATTCTGGAGCTCGCGCCCACCATCACCAGCATCGTGCTGGCAGGCAAGGTGGGCAGCAGCATCGCGGGCGGTCTGGGCACTATGCGCATCACGGAGCAGGTTTCGGCCCTGGAAGTGATGGGCATCAACTCGGCCTCTTACCTGGTGTTGCCGCGCATTACGGCGTCCATCCTCATGTTTCCGCTGCTCGTGATACTGGCCATGTCCCTGTCTATCATCGGCGGCTATCTGGCAGGTTCGCTCACCGGAGCAGTATCAGCCCAGGAATACATCGAAGGAATCCGAACCGATTTCATTCCGTACAACATCGTTTTTGCGCTGATTAAGTCGGTGGTTTTTGCCTTCCTGGTATCCGCTATTTCGTCGTTCAAAGGCTATTTCACCGAGGGTGGGGCCCTGGAAGTAGGCAATGCCAGCACCACGGCCGTCAACAACTCCATCATCGCCATTCTGATTGCCGACTTCGCGCTGGCAGCCATTCTCTTGTAAACAGGTAGCTGCTCGCTTCCGGCTGCCGGCGGTTCGTTTCTCCCCGCAAGGTTTAATAGGCGGCAGCCAAAGCCGAACAGCCATCACCTCAATTCCATGATTGAAGTTCATAACGTCCAGAAGAGTTTTGATGGCAACCCCGTGCTTAAGGGCATTACCTGCACCTTCGAGACGGGCAAGTGCAACCTGCTGCTGGGCGGTTCGGGTACCGGCAAATCGGTGCTGCTCCAGTGCATTGTGGGCCTGATGCAGCCAGATTTAGGCAGCATTACGTTCGATGGCACGGTGTACACGAACAACAAAGTCCAGATCCGGCAGGAAATCCGCCGCAAAATCGGGATGCTGTTCCAGGGCTCGGCCCTGTTCGACTCGATGACGGTAGCCAAAAACGTGGAGTTTCCGCTCCAGATGCTGACGCCCGAAATGACCCGCGAAGAGCGCCGCGACCGGGTGGAGTTCTGTCTCAAGCGCGTGGGCCTCGAAAACGCTGGTGAGAAGATGCCTTCCGAAATATCGGGCGGCATGAAAAAGCGCGTGGGCATCGCCCGCGCCATTGCCGCCAATTGCACCTACCTGTTCTGCGATGAACCCAACTCCGGCCTCGACCCGCTCACGAGCATCAAAATCGATGAGCTAATCCAGGAAATCACCTACGAATACAACATCACCACCGTCATCATCACCCACGACATGAACTCGGTGGTGGAAATCGGCGACCACATCATCTTCCTCTATAAGGGCCTCAAGCTCTGGGATGGCACCAAGGACGAAATCCTCAACGCTGAAGTGCCCGAGCTCAAGGAGTTCATCTTCAGTAGCAGCCTGGTGCGCGCCGCCAAACGCATCGACGACGAATCCCACAGCGGCCTGGTCGGTGGGTGAATGAGTGAATGAGTGAATGAGTGAAACTACGCGGCCCGCTTCTTCATTAACTTCCATCTGAGAATAAATGCAAAAGCCCCTGACGGAAAATCGTCAGGGGCTTTTGCGTGGGTTTACTCTACCCTACTATTTTAGTGGGTTGTCCACGAGCAAGATAGCGACTAAATACATCCAGTAGGTTCAGAATTTTGCGTGCCAGCGGCTGGTCAGGGGCCGTATGTGGCCGGGTGAGTTGGCGCAACAGATTCAGGCCGTGCCGAC
>NZ_QYCN01000033.1 GCF_003583925.1 Hymenobacter rubripertinctus
TCGAAGCGGGCGCCGGCTACGCGGGCGCCGCGCAGGTCCGTTACCGTGGCCGAGAGCACGACGGCCCGGTTGGCCAGCGAGATGGTCAGCACATCGGAGGCCGGGTTCGGGAACAGGCTCACGGCTTTATCGGCCACGCTGGTGCTGAGCGAAGTACCCAGGGTAGGGGTAGCGGCCACTCCCTGAGGAGCCAGGGCAGCCCCGCCGGTGATGTTGAGGGTGTAGTCCTCCGTTTCGCCGTAGCTGAAGCTGCCGCAGCTGGTGGTAGCCGCCGCATCGCTCATCACTACCCGCATCCGGGTAGCACCAGTCTTGGCCGTGGTCGGAACCGTGAACGTGCTGGTCAGGGTAGTCGTGCTGGCCGAAGAGCCGGACACTACGGTTTCACCGGCATCGGTGAAGTCGCCATCCTGGTTGTAGTCGATGTACACTTTCCAGTTCTCGGTGTAGGCCGTCGAGGCGAAACCGGCCGAGAAGCTGATGGTCTGGGAAGAGCCGGCGGCGACCGAAGTCGAAGTGGCCGTGCCGTTGTAGTATCCTCCGTCAGCCGCCGAAGTGCGGGCAATGGTGCCGAGTTTCACGTAGTCGATCCACTCGTAGGCTACGCTCGTGCCCTTGCTGGTGCAGTAGGCAACGGCTGGCGGCGGAGTAGTTCCACCGGAAGCAGCGCCTACGCCCACGGCGTACCAGGCGTTGGTGGTGGCCGTTACCTGGGCCGAACCAGCTCCGTAGAGGTCGGTGGCGGCCGAAATGGCCGCAGTCCGGGCCGCAGCATAGGTAGAGGAGGCCGTCAGGTACACACTTTCGGTGCGGTAGGCAATTTTAGCGGCGGCATCGATGCCCACCCCCGTTACGGAGTATGCGCTGCCGATGTCGTTGGTGCCCGAGCCACCCTGGCTGAGCAGGTAGAACCAGTAGTTGAGCACGCCCGAGTTGGTGTGCACGCCACCCTGGTCGTTGGTGTTGTTGGGCGTAGTGGTAGTAGCCTTCCAGTAGGTGCCTTTGTAGGTATCGGGCTGGCCGTACTGGTTGGGGTTGCTCATCGAGCGCAGCGCGCCGCCGGCTTTTTTCACTTCTTCCCCAATGAGGAACGTGCTCTTGCCGGTCAGGCCAAACTGGGTCACGGCCCGGGCTTCCACGCAAGCGCCCCAGATGTCGGAGAAGCCTTCGTTCATGGCACCCGATTCGTTGGCGTAGGTCAGGTTAGCGGTTTTCTCGCAGATGGCGTGGCCGATTTCGTGGCCGCACACGTCGAGGGCTGCCAGGGGCTTGAAGGTGGTGGCCCCGTCGCCGTAGGTCATCACCGAGCCGTTCCAGTACGCGTTTTCGTAGCCCACACCGTCGCCGGGGGTATCGTCGAAGTGCACGTAGCTCTTGATTTTGGCACCTGCGTTGTCGTAGGAGTTGCGGTTGTGAACCGCTTTCCAGTAGTCGTAGGTTGCCTGGGCCCCGAAGTGGGCGTCGCCGGCCACGTTGTCGTAGTTGGCGTTGTTGTACTCGGCGGCAGTCCAGTTGTTGTCGGCATCCACGAAGTCGGTGGCGGCCGTGTAGCTGTTGCCCTTTTTGCAGTTGTAGGTTTCGATGCCTAGGCCGCGGGTGGCTTCGCGCAGGTTGTAACCGCCGGTAGCGGTGCCGTTAGCCAGCGAGCGGGTGCCGCTGTAGGCCGTGGCAAACGTTGCCGTCGCCGCCGCGTGCTTGATGATGGCATCCTGGCCGACGATGTCGCCGGTGCGGGCATCCACGTACACGAAAGCGCGGCTCAGGGGCGCCTTGGCGTACACGTTCAGTTTCCAGGCCAGGGTGGCCTTGCCGGCCAGCAGCGGGTTGTTGGTGTGCATGTTACGCACCACCACCAGCTCGCCTTTGGGCTTGTAAGTGGCACTCGGGTCGTTTTCGGATTTCTTCAGGCCGGCCTCTTCGGCCGCATCCTGCCACATGTACTCCTTGGCCCCCACGAACTGCATAGCGCGCTGCAAAGCAGCTGCGGCATCGAGGGAAGGCGTGGTGTTCAGGCCCCGCACTTTCTCAAACTGGCCGCTGATGCTCTGTACCGCACCCTGGCGGGCGTGCACCGAGTACGTGGCGTGCTCTACTTTGATGCCCTTGTAGTACTGCTGGTATTTTTCGTGCACGAAACCCAGCTGGTCGGCTTCGGTTTTCGTTTGCACCATCTGGTCATCTGCGCTCAACTGCAGCTGGTCGCGCAGCAGGGTGCCGGCTTCGCTGAGTTTGTAGGCGTTGCCCTCGGCGCGAAACTGCACCATGAACGGCGTGCCATTGTCGTTGAGGTCTTTGCTCTGCACTCGGGAGAAGTCCTGGGCCAAGGCAGTAGAAGTCAGCCCACCGAGCAGCAACAGGGTTGCCGCGGAGTACTTGTTGATCATAGAGCGTGGTCGGTTGTGAGTTGAGGGAAATTGAACAGTGCCACGAATTGCCTTTGATCAGAAGGCCTTCCGGTGATGCTAAATTATGCATCTTTCAACAAACTGATTCTTTCATTGAAATATTTTTTACTTAATGGCTATTTGATAGATAATTTAGCAATTATTACAAATACCCCGATT
Source organism: Hymenobacter rubripertinctus (assembly GCF_003583925.1). GTDB lineage: Bacteria > Bacteroidota > Bacteroidia > Cytophagales > Hymenobacteraceae > Hymenobacter > Hymenobacter rubripertinctus. The sequence continues at coordinate 2,565 of NZ_QYCN01000033.1, forward strand.
CAAGCAGTATACTACTGAAATTCAACTGATTATCTATTCAAACAGCTCAAAAACGATCCACCTGTCTGTTCGTCCGTTCTGTAAACAACCCTAAATTTTAAACATTTAAAGAAACCTGCTCATGAACCCTTCATCCGTTCTTCCTACTTCCCGCTGGAACCTGCGCGGGCAAACGGCGCTCGTAACGGGCGCTTCCAAGGGCATCGGCGCGGCCATTGCCGCCGAGTTGCTGGGCCTGGGGGCCACCGTGGTGGCCGTGGCCCGCACCGCCGCCGACCTGGAGCAGCAAGTGGCTGAGTGGCAGCAGCAGGGGCTGCCGGCCCACGCCCTGGCCGCCGACGTAAGCACGCCCGCCGGGCGCACCCAACTGCTGGCCGAAATAGCCCAACGCTGGCCCCAGGTGCACCTGCTCATCAACAACGTGGGCACCAACATCCGCAAGCCCACCGTGGCCTACTCCGACGAGGAGTACCGCCACCTGCTGGCTACCAACCTCGATTCGGCCTGGGAGCTGAGCCGGGGCGTGCAGCCGCTGCTGGTGGCGGCCGGGGGCGGCAGCATCGTCAACATTTCGTCGGTGGCGGGCCTCACGCACGTGCGTACGGGCGCCATTTATGGTATGACCAAGGCGGCGCTGGTGCAGCTCACGCGCAACCTGGCCGTGGAGTGGGCCGGCCTGAATATTCGCGTCAATTGCGTGGCCCCGTGGTATATCCGCACGCCGCTGGCCGAAACGGTACTCCAGAACGAGGACTTCCGCCGCAGCGTCATCAGCCGCACGCCGCTGGGCCGGGTGGGCGAGCCGGAGGAAGTGGCCGCCGCCGTGGCCTTCCTCTGCCTGCCCGCCGCCGCCTACATCACCGGCCAGACCCTGGCCGTGGATGGCGGCTTCACGGTGAATGGATTTAGTTGAGAAGTTAGAGAGTTTTCAACTTACCAACTCCCGCAGGGCCTGCTCGTAGCGGGGCAGGGCCTGGGCGTCGGAGGCGAGGTAGAGGAAGGGCTCGATGAGTTCCAGCTCCATGAGCAGCAGCTCGCCGTCCTGGTCGAGGCCATCGACGCGGGCGTAAAGGCAGCCGGGCGCGAACTCGCGCACGATGCGGTCGGCAGCCTGGCGCAGGTGGGCCGGGGCTTCGCGGGGGGCAATGCCGCCGCCCAGGTAGTGTTGCACCCGGAAGTCGCCCGATTTGGGCGTTTTGAGCACGCAATGACTGTATTCGCCCCCGAAGTAGAGCAACGACCACTCGCCTTCCTCCTGAATGCGCGACTGAAAGGGCTGGGCCAGAAAGTCCTCGTGCTGCACCAGCTCGGTGAGCTGGGGCTGGCGCACGGCCGTTTCCTGGCGGGTGAGGATGAAGGTATTCTTGGCCCCGCCACTCACGGCGGGCTTCACCACGACCTGCTCCTGGCCCATTTCTTCGAGCAGGGCGGCGGCGTCCACGGCCTCGCCCCGGGGCAGCAGGCGGGTAGGCACAATGCGCACGCCGGCCCGCTCCATATCGAGCAGGTACCTCTTGTTGGCATTCCAGCGCACCACGCTTACGGGGTTGAGCAGGCGAATCTGCTGGCGCTCCAGCACGTCGAGCCAGTGGTAAAACTCCTCCACCCGGTCGAAATAGTCCCAGGGCGACTTGAGCAGCACGGCATCGAAACGGGTCCAGTCCACGGTGGGGTTGCTCCAGATGCGGGGCTCCACGGTGTGGCCCTGCTGGCGCAGGTAGCTGGTGAGCAGGCTGTCCTCGTCGTCGACGTTAGGGGCGGCGTACTGGGCCAGGCTTTCGCAGGTTACGAGGGCGATATTCATATTTTTGGAGCTGTTAGCTACTAGCTGTTAGCCGTCAGCTTATGTTCGGGTTGATGGTCGTTTACAATTGGCTTCATTCCGGCCCGATGCTAAATGAACGCAAGCTAACGGCTGTCAGCTAATAGCTTGAAAAGCTACTTGCTGCTCAGGTAGTCGAGGGCCAGGGTGGCGAGGGTGCGCACGCCCAGGGTCAGGCCGCTTTCGTCAATGAAGAAGCCGGCCGTGTGGTGGGGGGCGGTGGTGGCGGAGTCCTTGCCTTTGGGCATGCCCCCCACAAATACGAACATGCCGGGCACCTTTTCCTGGTAGAAGGCGAAGTCCTCGGCCCCGGTCACGGCCTTCTGCACCCGCACGTTGGCCGGGCCGGCAGCGCGCTCCAGGCTGGGCACCATCTGCTGGGTCAGGCGCGGGTCGTTGAAGGTGATGGGGGCGTAGTTGGTAATGTCGACTTCGGCCGTGGCCCCGGCGCTTTCGGCAATGCCCTGGGCCGTGCGGCGCACCCCGGCCCACACCTTCTGCTGCATGTCTTTGTTGAGGCAGCGGATGGTGCCGGTCAGCTCTACCTCCTCCGGGATGATGTTGTTGCGCACCCCGCCGTGCACCATGCCCACGGTCAGCACCACGGCGTCCTCGGTCAGCTGGGCCTGGCGGCTCACGACGGTCTGGAGGCCCAGGATAATCTGGGCGGCCGTCACCACCGGGTCCACGGCCAGCCAGGGGTAGGCCCCGTGGGCCGATTTGCCCTTCACCTTGATAGTGAACACGTCGGACGACGCCATTTCGCCCCCGGGCCGGTAGCTGAGCTGGCCCACTTCGGTCTGGGCCTGAATGTGGACCCCGAACACGGCGTCGACCTTCGGGTTCTCCAGTACGCCTTCCTTCACCATGAGCCGGGCGCCGCCTTCCTGCCCGGGCAAGGAGCCTTCTTCCGCCGGCTGAAAGATGAATTTCACGGTGCCGGGCAGGTCTTTTTTCATCTGCGAAAGAACTTCGGCGGCCCCTAGCAGCATGGCTACGTGGGTGTCGTGGCCGCAGGCGTGCATCACGCCCACGGCCTGGCCGTTGTATTGGGTGCGCACTTTGGAGGCGAAGGGCAGGCCGGCGGCCTCCGTTACGGGCAGCGCGTCCATGTCGGCGCGCAGGGCCACTACGGGGCCGGGCTTGCCGCCCTTCAGCAGGGCTACCACGCCGGTACGACCCACGCCGGTCTGCACCTCCAGGCCCAGTTTGCGCAGGTGGGCGGCCACGAGGGCGGCGGTGCGGGTTTCCTGGTTGCCCAGCTCGGGGTGCTCGTGAATGTCGCGCCGCCAGGCAATTACCTGGGCCTGCTGCTGGTCGGCCAGTTGGGCAATGCGGGCGGAAAGGTCGGTTGGTTTCTGGGCGAAGGCCGGGGCGGCAGTCAGCAACGCGGCAGCCAGGGCCAGAGCGGAACGGTGGAGCATAGGAGCAGGAGGAAGTGGGGACGGGGGCGTATCCTGGCCGGCGGGGTGGCCGGCAACGCGCCCTCAAGTTACCGGCGGCAGCCGGTTTATGGTGCTGCAAGGCAGAATTTACCGTCTTCCACCACCTATTACGACACTTTCGTCCCCGCCCCGAAGCAGCCCGCGCGGAACAATCTGCGGTTTCGGCTGCTACTTTGCGGCGGCTTTTGCTTTCCCGTATGCCCTTCGCTGAACCCCTGAGCTGGCGCGCCGCCTGGCAACAACCCGCCTTCCGTGGTCGCCTGGGCGCGGTGCTGCTGCTACTGCTGGCCCTGGTGGCCCTGCTGCCGCGCTACTTCGCTTGGGTGCAGGCGCGGCCCGGTTACCAGCTGCCCGACCCGCTGCTGGCCGCGCTGCCGGCCTGCGACGTGTCCACGCTCATCTTTACCGTCATTTACCTGGGCATCGGGCTGGGCCTGATTACGCTGCTGCCCCGGCCGACGCGGCTGCTGCGGGCGCTCTGGGCCTACCTGCTGCTGCACTTGCTGCGCTGCGCCACCCTGTGGCTGCTGCCCCTGGAGCCGCCCCCGGGCCTAGTGCTGCTGCACGACCCGCTGGTGGACCAGCTCATCTACGCCGCCCCGGCCCCCATCACCAAGGACCTGTTTTTCTCGGGCCACACGGCCACCCTGCTGCTGCTGGCCCTGGCCGTGCCCGTCGGCTGGCGCCGCACGGCACTGCTGGCCGGCACCGGGGCCATCGGCACGCTGGTACTCATTCAGCACGCCCACTACACCTACGACGTGCTGGCCGCCCCCCTGTTCGCGGCCCTGGCGTGGTGGGGGAGCGGGAAGGTTTTGGGTGAGGTGGTGAGGTGGTGAGAGAACGTCATTCCGAGCGCAGCCGAGGAATCTCGCGTGCTGATGTTGCGGCAACTAACTCAACGCCGGAATTACCATTGCACGTGAGATTCCTCGACTCCGCTGCGCTGCGCTCGGAATGACGTTCGTCTTATTCCTTTCCCCCATCACATCTCCACCGGTCACTTCTCACCACCTCCCGCTACTGCAAATACTTCTCGTAAATCCCGGCCGCGATGCGCTCGGTCAGGCTTTTGGGCACGACGCTGGTGAGGGCGGCGGACACTTTGTTGAGGGCACCGGGAATGATTTCGGCCTCGCCGGCCAACAGGGCCGTGACGCCGAGGCGGGCCACCTGTTCGGGCGTCATCGATACTTTATTGGCCGTGGCCTGGAGGTCGGCGTTCATGCCGGCCCGGTCGGCGAAGCCGGTGGTGGTGGCCCCGGGGCTCAGGCAGCTCACCGACACGCCCGTGTCGCGCAGCTCGTAGCGCAGGCCCCGGCTGAAACTGAGCAGAAACGCCTTGCTGGCCGCGTAGAGCGTGAGCGTGGGCACCGCCTGGTAGGCAGCGGTGCTGGCCACGTTCAGCACGTAGGCTACCCGGGGCCGGTGCAGGGCCGGGAGCAGGGCGTGGGTCAGGGCTACGGGCAGGTGCATGTTGAGCTGGAGCATATTCTGCTGCTGGGCCAAGGGTAGTTCCTCAAACCGCCCCCACAGGCCGTAGCCCGCGTTATTGACCAGCACCGTCAGCTCCCCCGGCTGAGCCAGAACCCAGGCGGCCAGCTCCCCGGCCGCCAGCGGGGCGGCCAGGTCCAGGGGCAGTACCCGGGCCGTGCGGCCGAGCGCGCGTACCTCGGCGGCCACGGCTTCCAGCTGGTCGACGGAGCGGGCAGTGAGCAGCACGTCGTAGCCGCGGCGGGCCAGCTCCAGGGCCAGCGCCCGGCCGATGCCCCGGGAGGCACCCGTAATGAGGGCAGTTTTCAAGATTCGTTTTTCGTTATTGGTTTTTCGTTTTTCGTCTCGGGTTCGGTTGTTTTGTTCTTCATTCAGCCCGAGGGGGAAATTGCGACGAACAACGAAAAACCAACAACGAAAAACGAACCACTATTTCACCAGGTGCAAAAAGCGCAGGTAGAAGGGCGTGGGGCTGTTGTCGTGCTTGGGCTCGTACTTGCCGGCCAGGATGGGCACGTACATCACGCGGCGGCGCGAAGCCTCGCCCACCAGCGGCGACTGGGCCACGCGGTGCCACATGCGCCCGTCGTGCACGGTCAGGTCGCCGGGCTCGGTTTCGATGGCAATTTCGTGCGGGTCGGCGCTCACGTCCTTGTAGTATTTCTTGCGGAACAGGATGTCGCGCAGGCTTTGCTGGTGGGTGCCGGCCAGAATGCGCAGGCCGCCGTTGGTGGCGGGCGTGCCGTCGAGGTGGAGGCCCACGTTGAGCATCGGCCCGATTTTTTTGCCGTAGAACACGTCCCGCAGCGAGTCGGTGTGCCAGCCCATCTGGGAAAACTCCGAGCCCGGCACGTTCACGTAGTGGTTGATCACGAGGCCGTCCTTCTCGTCCTCACCCACCCGGCCGCCGGGGGCTTCAAGCAGCGGAAACAGCGCCGTAAAGCGCGGGTCCTGGAGAAACTCGTGCAGGACGGGGCTGTGGTGGGAGGCAAAGGCGAAGCGCTGCACAATGGGCGCGCCGTCTACGTCCTTGCCGTACTTGATGGGCACCCCGTTTACCTTCTGCACGCCGTCGGCGAGCCAGCGCTGCTGCACCTGCGCGGCGGCCTGCAACAGCTGCGCTACCGTGGCAGGCTCCACGAAAGCCCGGAAGTGCAGAAACCCGTGTTGATGAAAAAAATCCAGCTGCTCCCGGGTCAGCTGCGGGCCTAACGTAAAGCGGGGGTAAGTATCAATTATGGTGGCCATAGCAGAGAAGACGGAGGCTGATCCGCCCATTGGAACGCGGGCAAAGATACGCCGGCCGGCCGGCCCGCCCCCGGCCCGGGGCCAGGCTACGAGCCGGGAGCGGGTCCGCGAGTTGGGGCTTGCCCCGTGAAGAATGCGTGAATCAACCAACAAACCGCTTTTTGGTTTGGCCGGAGTGCGTATCTTAGCCGGTAAAGCCCTGATTCGCCCAACCTTCGTCGCGCATGAAACGAGTTCAGTTCCCGCTCCTGCTCCTGACGCTGCTGCTGGCGGCACCGGGCGGGTGGGCACAAACGGCCGCCGCCCGCCTCGTGCCCTTCCGCCAGGGTAGCCGCTGGGGCTACGCCGACCGGGGCCGCCGCCTGGTGCTGGCCGTGCGCTACGACGAGGCCGGCCCCTTCGCCGACGAGTTGGCCTGGGTGCGCCAGGACAGCCTGTACGGCTACATCGACGGCGGCGGCAACCCCGTCACGCCCATTCAGTTCACGCGGGCCGGCAACTTCCACCACGACCGGGCCACCGTGACGCTGCATGGCGAAACCTTCGACATCAGCCCCAGCGGGCAGCGCCTGCCGCCCCCACCCGCCGCCGACTTCGACGAGGACCCGCTGGAGCAGGGCGACGTGGTGCGCAACGCCGAAGGCCGGGTGGGCTTCCGCTTCACGGTGGGCGCGGCCACCGTACCGGCCATCTACGACGAAATCCGCGACAACTACAACGGTCTGCTCTTTGTGCGCCAGGGCGCGAAGTGGGGCGTCATCAATGGCAAAGGCAAGTTGGTGCAGCCCGTGCAGTACGACTCCATCCGGCTCCGGGGCAACCTGGAATACCCGATGGTGCGGCAGAACGGCCGCTTCGGCTACCTCAGTCCCGAAGGCACCCGCCTCACTGAAATCCGCTACCTGCGCGCCGAGCCCTACTTCCGGGGCGTGGCCCGCGTGCAGGCCCCCACCGGCCGCTTCGGCTACCTCGATGCCCTGGGCCGGGAGTTCTGGGACGATACCGAAGCCCTGACCCAGGAAAAGTAGGGCGGGCCGAGATGCAGCGGGAAGCACACCCAGCCGAGTTCGTATCTTCTGGCACCTCAGCCGATACCGTTATGCTACCACCCCCCATCCTCAACGTTCGCCTGCGGGCCTGCGCCGAAGACTGGCACCAGATGACGCCCGCCGCCCAGGGCCGCCACTGCGCCCACTGCGACCGGGTGGTAATCGATTTCACCCAGGCCACCCAGCCCGACCTCGAAGCCGCCTTCCGCACCGCCCCCGACGGCCGGGTCTGCGGCCGGTTCCAGCCCGAACAGCTGGCCGCCGACCAGCCGGCCCCGCTCCCCCGCCGCGTGGCCCTGCGCCCGAAGCTGCGGCGGTTTCTGGTGGCGCTGGCCCTCGTGTGCGGGCTGGGGCTGTCGGGGCGGGAGGCGGTGGCGCAGGTGCGGAAGGTGGTGCCAAGGCCCCCGGTTATCGAGGCGTCGGAGCAAAACCCCACACTACTAACTACCTATGGCGGCCTTGTCTTCTATGAGTATGAAGACACTGAAACCCCTGTAAGGACTTTAACGGGACAAGAAATCTTTACTTATGTGGAGCAGATGCCGATTTTTCGTGGTGGCAATGAGGACCTTAAACGCTTTATTGCTGGCCAAGTGCGGCAACCAAAAGACGCTCTATATGAAGGAAGAGTCTTTGTAAAGTTTGTGATTGACGAGCAGGGGCAAGTCACTACCGCTCAGATTCTGAGGGGTCTAAACGAGGCGGCCGATACGGAGGCGCTTCGGGTAGTACGCCTGCTGCCGCCTTTCACTCCAGGCCGCCAAAATGGACGAACAGTGAAAGTGAGTTACACGGTACGCATCAGTTTTGGCGGAGATGAGTAGGCCTTCTTCGCTGACATTTATAGCCCTACTGTGCCTGTTGCTGCTGAGTGGCTTATCGGCCGCCGCCCAGGTCGTTATCCCCTACCGGATTCCCCAGGCTCCTATCGACCTGACCGATTTGCCGGACAACGACCTCAAGAACCCGAAGGCGCAGACGCCAAGTGCGACAGCACACCATTTCTACCCGAGTTGTAATGAGAAGTTACCGGTTTTTATAGGCGGCAACGATAGTCTGCGTGCCTTCCTGAACCGACATGTACAGTGGCCGGATAGCTTGCCACAGTCCGTCAGGGGTACAGTATTCGTCCGGTTTACCATTGATGAGCGCGGCGAAATACGCAACGCCCGTATCGTGCAGAGCCTGCATCCGCTGGCCGACGCGGAGGCGTTGCGGCTGGCCGGGTTGCTAAGCGGGCACTTCACGCCGGGCAGCCGCGACGGCCGGTCATTTGCCTTGGAAACCACCTTGCCGCTAGCCTTCCGTGGGACGGACGCAGCTCCGAAGCAACGGGGCAACTGACCCTTTCCGCCCTACCGCCCGACTTCTAACCGAAAACATTCCTACTTTACCCCTCCCGAATTCCCACGTCTAATCCTGCCCGTATGCTCTTCACGCCCAGTCCCATGCTGCTCAAGCTGCTCTATACCCGCGGCAGCCTGCACAATACGCCCGAGGGCGTGGCCTTCAGCATCAAGAACCGCCTCGATACGGTCCGCATTACCCGCATCGACCACGTGCTGATTGATGGCCAGCGGCTGGGCGTAGAGGAAATTGCCCTCGACCTGGGCAACGGCGACGTGCGGCCGGCCGTGCTTTTCAACGCCGACAGCAAAGGCTTCACGCTGCCGGTGGGCCAGTCGGCCACCTTCCACCTGGTCACCGATTCGCTGCCCGAGGGGCTGCACACCATTCAGGTGCAGTTTGCGGCCGATCCGTTTGGCCAGCTCAACGTGGAAGTGGAGGACAGCATCACCCTCGTGCCCGACAACCGTCCCCGCATCCCGCGCGATGCCCAGGACGACTACACCGACGAGGCCATCAAGGCCCGCCAGGACTTTGCCGAGGAGTTTACGGGCCAGCAGTTTCACCACCTCAAGCAGTACTCCTTCGATGCCCACGCCTTGCAGGGCAACTGTGAGCATTTCACGGGCGTAGCCCAGATTCCGGTGGGCCTAGCCGGCCCCCTGCACGTGAACGGCGAGCATGCCCAGGGCGACTTCCTGATTCCGCTGGCCACCACCGAGGGCACGCTGGTGGCCAGCTACAACCGCGGCATTCAGCTGCTCAACCTCAGCGGCGGCGTCAAGTGCACCGTCATCGGCGACGCCATGCAGCGGGCGCCGGTATTCGTGTTCGACGATGCCCGCGGGGCCCGCGACTTCGGCCGCTGGGTGGAGGAGGAAATCGGCCGCATCCGGCCCGAGGCCGAAAGCACCTCCAGCATCGCCAAGCTCCAGTATATTGACACCTACCTGAGCAACAAGTTTGCCTTCCTGCGCTTCAATTACAGCACCGGCGACGCGGCGGGCCAGAACATGGTGGGCCGGGCCACCTTCGCGGCCTGCTCCTGGATTCTGGAAAACTACCAGGGCGCGCCGGTACGCCACTTCTACCTCGAATCCAACTTCGCCACCGACAAAAAAGCCTCGCAAATCAACGTAATGCGCACCCGGGGCAAGCGCGTGGTGGCCGAGGCCGTGATTCCGCGCCACCTGCTCCAGCAGCGCATGCGCGTGACGCCCGAGCAGCTGGCCTACCACGGGCAGGTGAGCAACGTGGGCGCGTTTATGTCGGGGGCCAACAACAACGGGGCGCACTCGGCCAACGGCATCACGGCCCTGTTCATTGCCACCGGCCAGGACGTGGCCAACGTATCGGAGTCGTCGGCGGGCGTGTTCTACTCCGAAATCACGCCCGAAAAAGACCTCTACATCAGCATCACCATCCCGAGTCTGATTGTGGCTACCCACGGCGGCGGCACCGGCCTGGCCACCCAGAACGAGTACCTGCGCATGCTGGGCTGCGTGGGCCGGGGCACGGTCAATAAGTTTGCCGAAATAGTGGCCGGCGTGGTGCTGGCCGGCGAGCTCAGCCTGGGCTCGGCCATCAGCAGCTCCGACTGGGTGAGCAGCCACGAGCAGTACGGCCGCAACCGGTAAGCGGGTGCTTGCCGGTTACGCCTATTCTTGAATATCAATAACTTAACTAGCTGAAGCGGCGTTGGCCGACCAAATTCGCGGTATATTTATGCTCCCGCTTCTCTATCCGCCAATTCCCTCTACCGCCGGTTCTATGCGTGTTTCTCTCGTTGTCCTTCTCACGGGCGCAGTGGCCGTTGGTGCTGCCCTGAACCCTGCTGCCGCACTGGCGCAGCGGGCCCTCAATAACTATGACCTGACCACCCTTGGCAGCGTCTCTACGACCAATAACGGCTACAATACCTACCTGCCCAACGGCCGCCCGGAGGATAGTGGGGCCAGCTTTGATGCCACAACGCCGCCCGAAGCATACTTGTCGGTGAACTGGCAGGCCGGCACGCTGCTGGCCGCCCACGGCGGCGCGGCCCGGGTACCGGCCATGCGCTATAATCTGAAATATAACCTGATTGAGGTGCGCGACTCCAGCGGCACCGGCCCCATCCGGCCGGTGCCGCTGGAGCGCCTGGAAGGCTTTACGCTCCGGGCCACGCCAACGAAACCGGCCCAGTCGTTTACGGCCGTGAACTTTCTGGCCAAGGGCGACCGGGCGCGCACCTTTATGCAGGAACTGCATCCGGCGGGCAGCAAGCTCCAGTTGCTGGCCTGGTACCGGTACGCCGTTACGGCCGCCCGCACCAACCCGGCCCTGGGCGTGGAGATTCAGCCGGCGGCCGTGGTGCAGGAAGTGCTGCTGATGATGCGCCCCGCCACTGCCGGTGCCCCCGCTACCCAGGTAAGCCTGAACCGCAAAGCGGTTCTGCGCCTGTTCGGGAGCCAGGCTTCGCAGGTGGAGGCCCATGCCCAGCAGCACAACCTGCGCTTCGACGATGCCAACCACGTGGTCGACCTGGTTACGTACTACAATTCGCTGCCCTGATTTTCCGGCGTTTTCCGCGCCTACGCCCAACCGCCCCCCGCTACCGAACTGGTAGCGGGGGGCGGTTGGGCGTAGGCGCGGGGCCGGTCAGGGGGGTCGGGTGCCCTTCGCTACGGCTTGCGGGCTTTCACTTTAAAGCGCTCGTCGGCCCGGATGGTCACGTCCTGGCCCAGGGGCTTCACGATTTCCACGTTGGTGGTCAGGGTGTAGGAGTCGGCACTCAGGAATACATCCAGCTTCTGGTCGGCGGGGGTGAGGGAAATCGTGCTGACGCCGGTGGGCACCGGGTTGAGCGAGGCCAGCAGCACCTTGTCGGAGCCCTTGGCATCGGTGCTGATGTAGACATCGATGCGCTTGAGAAAGTCAAAATTCTGCCCCGAGGGACTGGTAATGGCCAGCGTGAGCTTATCCAGCGTTACATCCTGCACGTAGTCGGCGGAGGTGCCGTTTTTGGCGTAGGTGCTGGTGCTGCTGGACGATACGGCCACCGGCGAGAGCGGAAAAAACTGCCCGAACGGCACCGTTTTCGGAATAACGATGGTCTGGGAGTCCTCCACGTTGAACTCGAACAGGCCGAGCACTTTCTTGCAGCTGCCGAATAGCAGGATGGCCGCGATCAGCGGCGCGAGAAACAGGATTCTTTTCATGGAGTCAGGATTTTTGTCTGGCACGTACGGAAACCGTCCCCGGCCGGATCGGGAATGAGTGACTCGGTGAATGAGTGAGTTCATGCGTTGCAATGGAAGAGTTGTACCACAGGGAAGGAAAAATCTACTCATTCACTCATTCACCGTTAGTCCATCATATCGGCTGCTTTGGCCGGGTTGTGGGCTTCGGGCTGCCAGCTGTAGGGGTACTGCTCATCCTCGTAGGCCAAAGCGGCTTCGGTGAGGTAGAGGGGCCGGAAGGTATCGAGCATCACGGCTAGCTCGTGGGTTTCCTTTTTGCCGATGCTGGCCTCCACGGTGCCGGGGTGCGGCCCGTGCGGAATGCCGCTGGGATGCCAGGTGAAGGAGGCCAGATCCACGCCCTTGCGCGACATGAAGTTGCCGGCCACGTAGTACAGCACCTCGTCGGAATCGACGTTGGAGTGGTTGTAGGGCGCCGGAATGGCCAACGGGTGGTAATCGAACAGGCGCGGCACGAAGGAGCAGATGACGAAGTTGTTGCCCTCGAATTGCTGGTGCACGGGTGGCGGCTGGTGAATGCGGCCGGTAATGGGCTCGAAATCGTGGATGCTGGTGGCGTAGGGGTAGAAGTAGCCGTCCCAGCCCACCACATCAAACGGCGAGTGGCCATACACCAGCGAGTGCAGCAGCCCGTCCTTCTGCACCCGCACCTCGTACTCGCCCGACTCGCGCACGTCGCCTTCAATCAGCTCCGAAGGGGCGCGGAAGTCCCGCTCGCAGTAGGGCGCGTGCTCCAGCAGCTGCCCGAAGTGGTTGCGGTAGCGCCGGCAGGTTTCCACGGGGCTGAACGACTCGATGATGAGCAGCCGGACCGGCCCTTCCTCGAAGTGCAGTTGGTGGATGATGGTGCGCGGAATTACGATGTAGTCGCCGGGCTCGAAGGCCAGCTTGCCCAGTTGGCTCCACAGCTCGCCCCGCCCCTCGTGCACGAAAATAACTTCGTCGGCCAGCGCGTTTTTGTAGTAGTAGTCCATGCGCCGCTCGGTGGGGTTGCAGACGCTCATCGTCACGTCGGCGTTGCCGAGCAGCGTCTGGCGGGCCTGGAGGTAGTCGCCGCCGGTGCTGGTCTGGCCCAGGGTGCGCAGGTGGGCGGGGGCCAGGGGCCGGTCTTTGAGCAGTTTGGGGCCGAAGGGCTTAGCCGCGCCTACTTTACGGATTTCGGTGGGCGCGTGGCGGTGGTAGAGCAGCGACGACACCCCGTGGAAGCCCAGCGTGCCCACCAGCTGCTCGTGGTAGAGCGAGCCGTCGGGTTGCCGGAACTGGGTGTGCCGCTTGCGCGGAATCTGACCTAAGCGTTGATAAAAGGGCATAATCGGGGCGGGAATTTCGGGTGGGAAACAAACGGGAATGCCGGGTGGTGAAGGTACAACGTTTCTGCGTGGGTCGTTTTTTGGTTGGTGGTTGGTGGTTGGTGGTTGGTGGTTGGTGGTTGGTGGTTGACGGAGAAGAACGTTATTCCGAGCGAAGCCGAGGAATAACGCTCCCACTGCTACCCGTAGCTCACTCCCCACCCACAACGCGGTACCTTTGCCTCATGCTGTCGTTTCTGCTTCCCCTGCTCATCCTGCTGGCCCCCGCCGATGCGGCCCCGGTGCCGCGCACCCGCACGTTCTCGTTCGAGTACACGGCCACCGTGCCCGCCTCCCCCGTCGGTACTAAAGCCGTGGATTTGTGGCTGCCGGTGCCCCACGATGATAAGTCGCAACAGGTGCGGGCGCTACGGGTAACGGCCCCGGTCCCCTACGACATCCAGACGGGCGAGTACGGCAACCGCATTCTACACCTGCGGGCCACGGGTGCCAGCCTGCAAGGGTTTCAGGTGAAGATGCAGCTCGAAGCCACCCGCCGGGAGCACCTTACGCCCGCCCTGGCCACCGGCCAGCACCCGGCCCGCGAGAAAGCCGACCCCAACCTGAGCCGCTGGCTGGCCCCCGACAACCTCGTGCCCCTCGACCCCAAAATCCGCCTCTGGGCCACCGAAGTCGTAGCCAAGGCCGGGGCGAAAACTGACCTTGAAAAGGCCCGCGCCATCTACGAGCACGTCGTCAGCACCGTCAGCTACGACAAAACCGGCCAGGGCTGGGGCCGGGGCGACATTTACTACGCCTGCGACGCCCGCCGCGGCAACTGCACCGATTTTCACGCCGTGTTCATCGGCTACTGCCGGGCCCTGGGCATTCCGGCCCGCTTCAGCATCGGCTTCCCGCTGCCGCCCGAGCGGGGCGCAGCCGAAGTGAAAGGCTACCACTGCTGGGCCGAGTTCTTCACCCCCGAAACCGGCTGGGTGCCCGTCGATGCTTCCGAGGCCGCCAAGAACCCCGCCCACCGCAACTACTTCTTCGGGGCCCACGACGAGAACCGCCTCGAATTCAGCCGGGGCCGCGACCTGCTGCTGGCCCCGCGCCAGCAAGGCCCGGCGCTCAACTACTTCGTGTATCCTTATGCCGAAGCCGACGGGCAGCCCCTGACCGGCATCGAGCACACCTTCCGCTTCCAGGATGTGAAACAGCAAGGCCACCTATTAGACTGAGGCTATTCAAGGCTGCCCGCCTTTAACCCGCGCATACTGACGGCAGTAATCCAGGCACAGGCCTGTCTCGTCGAGAAAATGAAAGCAGGCACATCGGGCCGCGTGTAAACGATTTGCACATGGGCGGCCCGGGCTTGCCGCACACGCTCGGTATCGCGCTCGGTGGCATGGTTACTTTTTTTCGGCGTAGCCCTTGCTCCTGAAGCACGGTCCAAATGCTGGTCTGGCGCACTGGGCGGCTAAATTCGGCTTGCCAGGCCGTGCTCAGCTCGGCCAGCTTGGCAGCGGCATATTGGCCCACGTAGGCCACGAACCACGTCTGCTCGGCGGGCGAAATGGCCCGCGCCCGACCGCCGCTGGTGGGCTTGGCCGCTAACGAGCCGGTTTGGCGCTGCTGGTAACGCAGCTATTTAATGAACGAGACGCTCACGCCGAAGCGGTCAGCGAACTGTTGCTGACGGGAGCCGGGCTGCTCGCAGGCGGCGGCCCCGCAGGTGCGTAAATCAAGCACTTATAGCGTTTTCGCGAACGATGTAGCCAAGCTGTAGAGACGCATCTTTGCGTCTCGTCGTCCGCGCCGTTCAGCTAGCTCCGTTCAAAGAGGAGACGCAAAGATGCGTCTCTACAGCCGATCGGGTACACCGTTTACGAAACCGCTGTAGTATTCTAAGGCCCCAGCGGGGCGACACCGACAGAGGAACGATTGCTGTCGCCCCGCTGGGGCTACTGCGTAACAGCAGGTACTACCGCTATAGTTGCTGCTCTTTCGCCTTAGTTATGCGTAGCATCAGCTGGCGGGCCTGCCCACCAACTGATGGGGGTTCCCGGCTTACGGCGGCGAAGCGGCCATACAAAATCGCGCTGCATTGAGCGCCCCGAACCGCTAACAAGGCTTCAGGGTTTCGTTACATCGGTTCCGGTTTGCGGCGGCTACTGTCCCAGCAAACTCAGCATGAGCGGGTTATTGGGTTCCTGAATGGCGCTCAGGGCCTGCTGCATTTCGGCATCGTCCTGGTTGAGGATGCGGAAGTAGGCGGCTTTGCCGTAGGCGCTGCGGGCAATGAGGGCCTTGAGCTGGGTGCGCAGCAGCGGGGCACAACGACGCAACCCGGCGGCATTGGGCGCGAGGCCGTCGCGGCTGGCGCGGGCCACGAGCTGCTGGAGCTGGGCATCGGTGATGCGGAAGCTCTGGCTGAACTGCTCGAAACGCAACGCGTCCAGCTCCTCTTTGTGGTCCTGGTAGTAGTTGAGGCTGTATTCGCGCACCAGGTTCAGGCTTTGCAGCCGCAGGTAATAGGCCGACTGGGCCGAGGTGTCGCGGGCCACGAACATGTCGGGCATGATGCCCCCGCCGCCGTACACGGTGCGGCCGTGGGCCGTGCGGTAGCGCAGCGAGTCGGCGAAGTGGATGCTGTCGGCGTGGAAATACTCCCCGTTGTCGGCCCGGTTCTGGAGGTCCTTTTCGTAGGCGGCCAGGCCGTGGCCGTACGATTTCTGGATGCTGCGGCCCGAGGGCGTGTAGTAGCGGGCAATGGTAAGGCGCAGCTCAGAACCGTCGTTGAGGGCAATAGGCTGCTGCACGAGGCCCTTGCCGAAGGTACGGCGGCCCACCAGCAGGGCCCGGTCGTGGTCCTGGAGGGCACCGGCCAGCACTTCGGCGGCCGAGGCGCTGCCTTCATCCACGAGCACCACCAGCGCGCCTTCCTCAAATTCGCCGGTCACCCGCGAAAACGTTTGGGTGTCGTACTGGTCGCCCTTGCCGTCGGTGTACACGATTTTCTTGGTGCCCCCGATGAACTCATCGGCAATCTTGGTGGCCCGGTCGAGGTAGCCGCCGGGGTTGCCGCGCAAATCCAGCACGAGGCGGGTAAGGCCCTGGCGGCGCAGGTCGCCCAGGGCGGCCTTAAACTCGTCGTAGGTGGCGCTGGCGAAGCGGCTCACCTTGATGTAGCCGGTCTGGTTATCCACCATGTAGGCCACGTCCACGGACGTGTTGGGGATGCGGTTGCGGGTTACCTGCACGCCGATGGGGCGGGCCAGGCCGTGGCGCAGCACCTGGAGCTGTACCGCGCTGCCCCGGGGGCCGCGGAGCTTGCCGAAGAGCTGCTCGGTGGTGAAATGCACGCCCGATACGCGCTGGCCGTTCACGGTCAGGATCCGGTCGCCGGGCTGGAGACCGGCCTGTTCGGCGGGGCCTTCGCTGATGGGGGCCACCACCGTCACGGTGTCGCGGAACATGTTGAACTCAACGCCGATGCCGTCGTAGTCGCTCTGCAAGAAGGAGGATGCCTGCTGCTGACGCTTGGCCGGGATGAAGACCGAGTGCGGATCGAGGCGCTCCAGCATCCGGGTAATGGCGTAATCCGACAACTCCTCGGCATTCACCGAGTCCACGTAGTCGCGGTCGACGTAGCTCAGGATTTCTTTGAACTTTAAGTAGCCCCGGGCCGTGAGGTCGGGGTTTTGATCGGAGGGCCGGAAGGGGTTTGCCCCCACCAGGATGCCACAGGCCAGCACCAATCCCAGCAGCCAGGGCTGGCGCACCTGCCACCGGGAATTGCGCGGGGTCGGCTCCAAAGCGGGGCGCGACGACTCGTTCGGCTCGGTGGTCATAAAGCGTTGAGAGAGTAGTTGTTCAACCGATAAGCAGCAATCCGGGGAGAAGACAGGTCTTCAAAACTATTGAAACTTTTCCAAGAAACCCACCCCGCACATAGAGGTATAGGCATTTTCGAATAACAGTGCAAATTTTTATTAGTCGAAGACAAGTAACAGGACACCAACCCACCTTACGAGTCGACGAAAAAATACTGATCCTGAATCTTCTACAAAGATTATTATAGTATTTTAAACAGATGGCGCCTTCTCGCCCAACGGCCGGGTTTTGGCGCTGAACGTCGCGCCCCGCGCTGCTGCCAGCTGCCGGGGCACAGCGGCAGGAGCAGCCCCTTTCGGGGCGGGCATCGTATCTTTGGGCTGCGGCGCTGGCTAAGCACCTGAACGGCCGCTGCTTGGCTTTCTACTTTCACTTTTTTCGCGATGGGCCGTATTCTTGCCATCGACTACGGTCACAAGCGCGTGGGCCTGGCCGTCACCGATCCGCTTCAACTCATCGCCACGCCCCTCGATACCATTCACAGCCAGGACCTGCTGGCGTATCTGAAGGCCTACCACCTGCGCGAGCCGCTGGCGGCCTTGGTTATCGGGATGCCGCGCACGCTCAGCAACGAGGCCACCGACGTGACCAGCGCCGTAGTGGGCGTGCTGCGCCGCCTGCGCAAGGAATTCCCCGAGGTGCCGGTGCACGAAATTGACGAGCGGTACACTACCCGCATGGCCCACGCCGCCATGCTGGCCGGCGGGCTGGGCAAAAAGGACCGCCGCGACAAGGCCACCGTGGATAAAGTAGCGGCCACCATCATTTTGCAATCTTTCCTCGAATCCCGATGATTTACCCCATTGTTGCCTTCGGCGACCCGGTACTTAAAACCCTCGCCAAACCCTTGTCGGCCAACTATTCGGCTTCCGAACTCGAACTCATCATCGCCAACATGTTCGAGACGATGTACCACGCCCACGGCGTGGGCCTGGCCGCGCCCCAGATCGGCAAGAGCATCCGCCTGTTCGTTATCGACTCGGCCCCCATGCTGGACGAGGACGAGGACGGCAACCCGATTCTGGAGGTGCCGACGGATGCCCCGGTGAAGCGCGCCTTCATCAATCCCCAGATGGTGAGCGAAACAGGCGAGGAATGGGCCTTTGAGGAAGGCTGTCTGAGCATCCCCGGCATCCGGGAGAAGGTCACGCGCCACGCCACCATCGTGCTGCGCTACGAGGACGAGCAGCGCCAGACGCACGAGGAAACCTTTACCGGCCTCACGGCCCGCGTGATTCAGCACGAGTACGACCACCTGGAAGGCGTGCTGTTCACCGATTACGCCTCGGGTCTGAAGAAGCAGCTGCTGAAAGGCAAGCTCGCCCGCATCAGCAAGGGCGACGTGGACGCCGACTACCGCATGCGCTTCGTGGGCCAGGGTCGGCGGTAAGCTTCCTTCATTACACGCTATTGATAGCAGCTCCGGCCGGGGACAGCAAACCGCTGCTTCTGGCCGGAGCTGCTGTTTTTGCTGCCGGCTTTATCCTTATTTCAATCCTTATGCAGCACTTACGTTACGTCATTTAGTACCTGGTTGCACTCTCCATACTTGGGTTATCGTTAAGCAGTTGCACCACGGAAAACTCGGCAACGACCTCCGGCTACGTGCTTTCTCCGGGCCGGCCCACGGTAGGCTCCTCCCCGTACGCGGTGCAGGCCGAGCCAGCAATTTTCGAAACCAGCTTTTTCCCGGCTACCCGCGTGGAACAGAACGGAGTGGTGTTTGAACTGCAGCGGCAGCTGCTGGGCAACCTGCCCATCGGTTCCGGGCGCATCATTGCGGCCTCGCCAGTAGGGCTTTCGCCAGCTACGGCGGCCTTTACTACTGCGTTTCCGCGGGGTCGGTTTCCGGTAGAGCTGGCCGTAGCTCATTTCAACGGTGATGAACGCGTAGCCTTCGCACGAATTCTCTTTTCGGCGCAGCCCGTCGTGACGTGGCAGCTAGCCCTGCTCCCCGGCCAGAAAACCCTGCCGGTGTACGGGGAGGAGTTTTATGGCTACCCCGTTGATGGAGGATGCGCTTTTTTTCCTGGACGCGGCCAGTCTGGCTCCGTTGCACCGATTACTGGTTGACAAGGCCGGCGCGGATAGCCTGCTGGTTGCGGGTTTCCGCCTCACTACCGCTGCCCCTGAAAATGGCCTGCTCTATGCCTGCCAGGGCGATACTATTGCCGCCTTTACCACTGGTTTCGGCGACGGCTCCTACGCCACCTACGTGGGGTTAGACGCGCACAACCAGCCATGCCGGCTGCTGACTGATTTCCAGGTAGTTGCCTGGCACTAACGCGTTACCTATCTTACGGGCTATGAAGAAGATACCCTACGCTATCCTTATTATCTTCGGCCTGCTGCTGCCCGCCCGCGCCGGGGCCTGGGGTTTTTTCGCCCACCGGCTGATTAACCGCCTGGCCGTGTTCACGCTGCCGCCCGAAATGGTGGGCTTCTACAAGGCCAACATCGATTACCTGACCACCAACGCTACCCGGCCCGACTCGCGGCGCACGGTGGTGCCCGGCGAAGCGCCCCGCCACTTCCTCGACCTGGACGTGTACGGCGACTCGGCCGCCTACAAGCTGCCCCGTTCCTACCCCGACGCGGTAGCCCTGCTGGGCGAAGACTCGCTGCTGCGCCACGGCATTGTGCCCTGGCAGGTGGCGCGCATGAAGGGCCAGCTCACGGCCGCCTTCCAGGCCCACGAAACCGACCGGATTCTGCATCTTTCGGCCGATCTGGGCCACTACATTGCCGATGCCTGCGTGCCCCTGCACACCACCCACAACTACAACGGCCAGCTCACGGACCAACGGGGCATCCATGGTTTCTGGGAAAGCCGCCTGCCCGAGCTGCTGAGCAGCGGCTACGACTTCTTCACCGGCCCCGCGCCCTACCTGGAGCGCCCCACCGACGTTATCTGGGCCACCGTGGCCCGCTCCAATGCCGCCGTCGATTCGGTGCTGACCTTTGAGCGGGAGCTGAGCCGTAAGTTCCCGGCGGACCGCAAGTACGGCTTCGAGCAGCGCGGCGCGGCCACCGTGCGCACCTACTCCCGCGACTTCGCCCGCGAGTACCACCAGCGCCTGAATGGGCAGGTGGAGCGCCAGCTGCGGCTGGCCGTGCGGCTGGTAGGCGCGTTCTGGTACACGGCCTGGATCGATGCCGGTCAGCCTGACCTCAGCACCCTGCCCCGCACGCCCTCCGAGAAGGAGCAGCAGCGCCTCGCCCTGGAAGCCAAGCAGCTGGAAGCCGCCCCCGTGAAAGTGGTGCCGGGCCATGAGGAGTGAATGGGCGAATAAATCAATGGGTGAACTCGCTTACTGAGTTGCCGCCCCCCCCATGGCACGGCCCGGGGACTTGCGGTTGAGCCATGGGGGGGGGCAGGGGCAGGCGGGCGCGGCAAATCCCCCGGCGCGCCGCCCGGGCTTTCTGCCGACAAAACCGCCATATTTGGCCAGTCCCGGACCCGGACCCGGCCGGGCCGGGCAACCTGGCGGGGGGCGTTGCGTAGGAAACGCCCCCCGCTCCCGGGACCTTGCTGATCTTTTTGTTGCTGACCTGTATGCGGAAATTTTATTGCCTGCTTGCCCTGCTGTGCCTGGGCCTGCCGAGTGTCCACGCCCAAAAAGTAGGCTTGGTTTTAAGCGGCGGCGGCGCCAAAGGCCTGGCCCACGTAGGCGTGCTGCGGGTGCTGGAAAACAACCAGATTCCCATCGACTACATTGTGGGCACCAGCATGGGGGCCATTGTGGGGGCCATGTACGCGGCGGGCTACTCGCCCGACCAGATCGAGGAAATTGTGCTCAAGCCCGAGTTTCAGACCTGGGTTTCGGGCGACCCCCTGGAGGGCAAGGTCTACAACTACTACGACTCCGACCCCMCCCCCGCCGCCCTGCACCTGCGCCTGGCCGTCGACTCCACCTTCAAGACCCGCGTGACGCCCCGGCTGGTCAACGACGTGACGCTCAACTACGTGCTGGCCACCATGCTGGCCCCGGGCGGGGCCATTGCCGAGTACAACTTCGATAAGCTGCTGGTACCCTACCGGGCCGTGGCCTCGGAGGTATTCACCCGCGAGAAAGTAATCCAGCGCAGCGGCTCGCTCTCCGATGCCGTGCGCAACTCCATGGCCTTCCCGCTGGCCTTCCGGCCCATCCGCCAGCCCGACGGGCGCTACCTCTTCGACGGGGCCGTGGTAGACAACTTCCCCACCGGCGTGATGCGGGACGAATTCCGGCCCGACGTGATTATCGGGGTGAACGTGGGCGACGTGGCCTTCAATAAATACCCCAAGGAGCGGGACGACGCGCTGCTGACCAGCACCTTGCTGTTTCTGGGCTCGAACGTGGCCGACACCACCTCGGTGGGCCGCAACGGCATCTTTATCCAGCCCAGCCTGGGCGACATCACGGCGGCCGATTTCAACAAGGCCAAGCAGTTGGTGGAGCTGGGCACCCAGGCCACGCTGGAAAAGCTCGACCTGTTGCGCCAGCGCATTCCGCGCCGCCAGGACACGCTGGCCTTGCAGGCCCGCCGCCTGGCCTTTCAGCAGCGCGCCCCCCGGCCCGAGTTCACCCAGATTACCGTGCAGGGCCTGCCCCCGCAGCAGCAGGAATTCGTGCGGCGCTTTTTCCAACGATCGGGCGACAAGTACACCCCCGGCGACGTGGAGGAGGGTTACTACCGGCTCGTCAACAACGACTTTTTCAACAACGTGTACCCGCGCATCCGCTACGACAAGGCCCAGAAAGGCTACGTGCTGGGCGTGGATGCCCGCCAGAACAGCAACCTCACCACCGATCTGGGTGTGATGCTCTCTACCCGCTCGATGAGCAACATTTTCCTGGGTGTAGGCTACCGCTACCTCAACCGCTACCTCTACACCGTGAAGGCTGATGCCACCATCGGGCGCTTTTACAACGGGGCGCGGGCCTCGTTCCGCATCAGCGTACCGGGCAATATTCCGCTCTATTTTGAACCGGTGCTGACGTTCAACAACTTCAACTACCAGGATACCGGCGGCCTGCTCGGCTCCACGGCCCAGAACACCCAGATTCAGCAGCGCGACGTTAAAACCTATCTTCAGGTGGGCGTCAGCCCCAACTACCGCAGCCGCTACATTCTAAGTGGCGGCCTGTTCACGAACCGCGACCGGTTTGCCAATACCGATGCCATCAACAGCAACGCCACGCTCGACCAGAGCCGGCTTCAGGGCCTGACGGTTTCGGCCAACTTCGAGCGCAACTCCCTCAACCGCCGCCAGTACGCCGTGAGTGGCCGCCGGGTAGAGTTTGGCCTACGGGGCGTGACGGCCCGGGAGAAGTACGACCCCGGCACAACGGCCGGCGACCTGCCCGGCCGCACCA
This sequence comes from Hymenobacter rubripertinctus, assembly GCF_003583925.1. Classification (GTDB taxonomy): domain Bacteria; phylum Bacteroidota; class Bacteroidia; order Cytophagales; family Hymenobacteraceae; genus Hymenobacter; species Hymenobacter rubripertinctus. Next base: position 24,758 of record NZ_QYCN01000033.1, read on the forward strand.
AAAACCACAAATGGGTGAAGCTGGGCGTCTACAACGAGCAGTATTTCACCTTCAACAGGAGCGACTCGGTGGGCACGCGGGTGCACGCCTGGGGCTATCTGATGGAGGCCGAGCTGAGCACCCAGGGGCCGTTTGCCACCTACCGCTCCTCGCTCACCTCGTCATCGGTGTTCCTGCCGCTGCCCGACTCGCGCACCCTGTTTCTGGACCGCTACCGGGGAACGGCCTTCGCGGCAGTGGGCCTGCGGTACGTGAAAGCCGTGTTGGGGACCATCGAATGGCGCACTGAGGTGTACGCGCACACCCTGCTGCGGGGCTGGGACCGACAGGATTTCAACCCGCTGCTGCCCAGGCGCGGCTCCACCGTCAGCCGCCCCTACCTCACGGCCATGACCGGCCTGATGTCCCAGACGCCCGTCGGCCCGGCTGCCCTCCAGTTCGTTCACTACGACGACCCCGACCACCAGTTCGGCGTCTTCGCCCACATCGGCTTCGTCCTCTTCCGCGACCGGTCGTTGGACTAAAACGCGAATCGGTGACTGCTTGCCGCGGAAGCTGTTGAGCACCCCCACATTGCGCGGGACTGGGGCGCGGCTTTTGCGCCTATCCCGCGCAAACCGCGCCGCGCTTACACGCTGGTGGGGTGCACCACGCGCAGAACGGCCGCAGGAGCCAGGGCGCGCGGCAATGCTCGGGAGGGGGCAGGCCCTAGTCCCCGGCCCTGCTCTTCACGCATCCGGGTAGTGCGGCGGCTCTTCGCCGGGCGAGTGGGGTGAGGAAGGGGTGGGGGAGCAGCCGGCCAGAATGGCGCACGTCAGGTCTTCGCCGTGGTGGAAATGGCGGAATGCTACCGTAGCCAGCCACATAGCGGCCGGTGGGGCCAGCCAGTAGACCCACAGGCCGGAGTAGCTGCCCGCGGCCACAGCCGTGCCCAGGGAGCGGGCCGGGTTCAGGCTCATGCCCGAAAGTGGGGTTTCCAGCAGGATGTACAGGGCCAGCAGCAGCCCCAGCAGCCAGCCGGCCCAGGTTTTCAGCCGGGCCGAATGCAGGGCCAGCAGCAGCACCCACATCATGACGAACGAAATGACGAACTCGGCCCCCAGCGCCACCGGCCAGCCCCCGAGGGCGGGGTCGGGCTGGGTAACGGTATAGCGAACGGCCGGATGCCCATACCACTGCCGCCCCAGCGTGCCCCGCAACAGTCCGGCCCCGGCCAGCGCCCCGGCCAACTGGGCCAGCACGTACCATACGGCATCGGGGGTGCGCAACTTGCCCAGCTGCCAGAACGCCAGCGTAACGGCCGGGTTGATGTGGGCTCCCGAGCGTTTGCCCCAGGGACTGTACACGATGGCCGCTACGACCAGCAGCATGCCTGCCCCCAGCCATGCCCGCCGCAGCAGGTGGCTGGCCGGTACCACGGCCGCCAGCGGCGAGGCCGGGTGTTCCATCAGCACCGTCAGCAGCCCGGCACAGACCACGAAAAAGCCCAGGCCCGCCGCTTCAGCCACGTAGTGCGGCCAGTGCCGTTGCCAGGCACGGGCCAGTTGGCCCGCAAAAGTAGGGAGAGCAGTCAACGACATCGGGCAGGCACTTACACGGTGGCCGCCTGGCAGCGCCCGGCAAAGGCGCGCAGCAGGTCGGCCACCTCCGTCGGGGCTTCGTAGGGTAGCAGGTGGCCCGCCCCGTTAATGATTTCCAGGGGCGTGCCCGCAGGTAATAGCGGCAGCGTTTCGAGGCCATGCACCGAAGGCGACATCACGGGGTCCTGATCGCCGGCCAGGATGGTGCAGGGTACCCGTACGGCGCTCATGCGGGCACTCAGATTTTCGCGGCTGCCGTGCAGCAGCCAGGCCTCCCAGGCCGCGCGGGTGGTGCGCAGGTTATCGGCCACAATTTGCTGGTGCAGGCGGGCAGGCAGCGTCCGGGCCGTGATGTCGCGGGCCGTTTTCGCGGCTTCCCCCGGCTGGCCCCAGGCCTGCACGCTGGCTTGGCGGTCGTGGTCGGTCATGGGCTCGGGGGTAGGGGGCGAAGGGCTGAGCAGCGCCACGCCCAACAGGCCGGCCGGCTGCCGGGCGGCCAGGGCCAGGGCAATTTTGCCGCCCATACTATGGCCTACCACCACGTAGCGGCGCAGCTTTTCCTGCTCAATGAAGGCCGCCACTGCATCGGCGTAGGCGTCCACAGTCAGGCCCCCGGCCGGAAGCGGGGCGGAGCCGAAGCCCCCCAGATCGGGGGCCAGCAAGCGGTAACCGGGGGCCAGCAGGGCGGCTACCTGGTCGAACTCGTGGCCGGCTCCGGCCCAGTAGTGCAGGGCCAGGAAAGTGAGCGGGATTTCGGGCATACGCACTGTACGATAAACGGCTGCTGCTGGCCGTAGGCCCCCCTTCTGGTGTCCGTGGCTTTGCCTTAGCCAGAGAGGGAGGGTGAGAAAGTTATCCGGCCGGTAGGGACCCCTACCGGCGGCCAAAGCCACTGACGGCCCGCTCTCAACCCGCGGCTTTGCGCTGAAGCAGAAACTTATCGGCCGTACGCAGGCTGAGGGCCATAATGGTGAGGGCCGGATTCACGCTCAGGGCACTCGGGAACACCGAGTTGTCGCAAATGTAGAGGTTGGGCACGTCGAAGGCCTTGCCGTCGGGGTCCACTACCGCGTCGTCGCCGCTGCGGCCCATGCGGGCCGTACCGATGACGTGGGCATAGCGCTCGAAGGCCCAGATATCGGTGGCCCCGGCTTCGGCCCAGATCTGGCGCATGAGCTTCTCGGCGTGGCGGTTCATGCGCTGCTCGTTTTCCTGGGCCGTAAAGTGGAGGCGGGGTTTGGGCAGCCCGCGGGCATCTTTCTCTTCGCTGAGCTCCATGAAGTTGCTGGCGTGGGGCATACAGTCGCCCAGGATATTGATGCCGGCAATGTGGTTGTAGTTGCGCATGTAGTCGCGCAACGGCTGCCCCCAGAGCTTGCGCTGGCGCACCATCTGGGTGGCGAAGGTGACGGGCATCACGCCAATGCTCTGCAACAGGTAACCGCCCGCGAAGTCGGCGTCTTTGGGCCGGTGGGTATCCTCGGAAATCAGGCCGCCCGGAATACCCTTGTAGGGCCGGATATCCTCCGGAAAAGTCCCCCAGACCTGCATGCCGGGGTGGGCCATGAAGTGCTTGCCTACCTGCCCGCTGCTCAGGGCCAGCTCGTTGAGCATCAGCAAACGGGGCGTTTCCACGGCCCCGGCGCATAAAAACAGGTTACGACAGCGCTGGCGCACAGTGCGGCCGTGCTGCTCGTACACCACGCCCGTAATGCGGCCCGAAGCATCACGCTCAATCTCCGTCACGTACGCATCGGCCCTGATTTCGGCCCCGTAGCTTTCGGCCAGGGGCAGAAACGTGACGTCCATGCTGGCCTTGGCTCCGCGGTTGCAGCCGGCCTGGCAGAAGCCCCGGTTGGTGCAGGCCTCGCGCCAGCCAATCCCCTCCTGGTAGTAGCGCGCCGAGAGGGCCGCATTGGCCGCCGGCGAGGTACGGATGCCCAGCTTCCCACAGGCCCGCTCCATCAGCTGGGCCGCCCCGTTCAGGGGTAGCGGGGCCAGCGGGTAGCCCTTGCGCCGGGTGGGGTCCCAGGGGTAGGGCGTGGGGCCGGAGATGCCCAGAAAGTGCTCTATCTCCTCGTAATACAGGGCCAGCTCGTCAATCTGAAAGGGCCAGTCGACGCCCTGGCCGAAGTCGGTGTGCAGGGTCAGGTCGCCGCGGTGGGCGCGGGGGGTGTAGGCAGTGTAGTGGAGCGTGGAGCCGCCCACGCCGGTGCCGGAGTTGTTCTTGCCGAAGGCCACCGGATTCTGGCCCGCCGAGAGGCGCTCATCGTTCCAGAACAGGAAGTTCTGGGCCTTTTCGTCGGTGGCGTAATCGTGCTTGGGGTCGCGGCGGGGGCCGGCTTCCAGGGCCACCACGCGCAGGCCGGCCTGGGCCAGGCGGGCCAGCAGGGGCGCGCCGCCCGCACCGGTGCCAATCACCACGCAGTCTACCTCGTCGGTGGGGTCGGGCAGGGGGGCGGGCTGTTCCAGCGGGTTGCGGCTGGGGTCGGCCTGAAGGTCGTTTTCTTCGAGTATCTCCCGCAGCAGCGGGTCCTGTATTTCGGGTTGCAGCGGGGTCAGCGTGCCTTCTTCCAGCGTTTCTTCGTCGGGCATGAGCGGGGAATGAGTGACTCGGTGAATGAGTGGATGGGCAAAAGGGCAGCTTGGTGAGTAAGTAAGTCGGTGAAAATGAACATCAATCACTCATTCACCGACTCACTCATTCACCCATTCGCCTCTGGTTCGCGAGGTTCGAGTTCGTTGAGGCCGATGTGGGTCCAGCCGGGCACGTCGGCCATGCCCACGTAGCCGATTTCTTCCTGGGCCAAGGGGTGGGCGTAGTAGCTTTCCGTCAGCTCGGCCAGCATTTCCTCGAAAAACTTGTCCTGAGGTACTTCCTGCCAGTTCTGGCCGGGCGCTTCCGCGGCCGCCAGCTGCCCGATCACCACGTCCTGCTGCCCGGCGCTCAACGCCACGAAGGGCTGCTGAAAACCGGCCTGCGCGGCCTGGTTGATGCCGCCCAGCCCGAGGCGGTAGGCCTCGCGGTCGGGGGGCATGGCATCGTAGCGCCAGCCGTCGGCAAGGCCTGCCAGCAGCCGCTTATCCACATTCGGGGCCAGCTCGATGGGGATTTCGCGGTCGGGCTGCGGCAATACGCGGGCGGCCACGGCCCGCAGCAGCTGGTAGGTGTCGGCGTCGAAGAACTGCGGCTCGTAATTGGGCTGAGGAGCCAGCCGGGCCTCCAGCGCGGCCCGGGTGGCGGGCGTCACGAGGTCGGTTTCCAGCAGCGCCCTAACGGTGCCTTCGGGATAATGGGGCATGAGGTGAGTGGTGAAATGGTGAAATGGTGAGTTGACGTTCCGGTGGCCCGATTGCGCGAATGGCGCGGACCGCCGGAACGTCAACTCACCAGAAAGAGCAGTATAGCACAAACAGGAAAGGGGGGCGCTAGGGTTTTGCAGAAAGGGGCTGAAGATGGCCGCTGACTCCAAGAAAACGACTGGCGCAGTCTGCGCACCCAAGCCCCCAACACGTCAACTCACTATCTCCCCTTACCCGTCGGTGCTGAGCTTGCCGCCGGTTACCTGGAGCAGCGAGCCGGTCATGAACGAGCCGTCCTGGGAGGCCAGCAGCACGTAGGCGGGGGCCAGCTCCTCGGGTTGGCCGGGGCGGGCCAGGGCTACCTCGTGGCCGAACTTCGCAATTTCGTCCTTGGGCATGGTGCCGGGGATGTTGGGCGTCCAGACCGGGCCGGGCACCACGCAGTTCACCCGGATGCCCCGCTCGCCCAGGTTCAGAGCCAGGCTTTTGGTGAAGGCATGGATGGCGGCCTTGCTGCTGGCGTAATCAATGAGCAGCGGAATGCCCGTCATGCCCACGATGCTGCCGGTGTTGATGATGCAGTCGTGCTTTTGCAGGTGGGGCACGGCGGCCTGGGCCATCCAGATGTAGCCGAGAATGTTGGTGTCGAAGGTGCGGCGAATCTGCTCCTCCGGGATGTCCTCGAACTTCTGCTGGGCCTGCTGATAGGCGGCGTTGTTGACCAGAATATTGAGGCCGCCCAACTCGGTGCGGGTGCGGGCCACGGCCTGGCGGCACTGCTCGGGCTCGCGCACATCGTACTTGAGCAGAATGCAGCGGCGGTTCTGGGCTTCCACGAGGCGCTTGGTTTCCTCGGCGTCCACGGTGTTTTCGTTGTAGAGCACGGCCACGTGGGCACCCTCCATGGCGAAGGCCACGGCCACGGCCCGCCCGATCCCCGAGTCGGCCCCGGTTACCAGGGCCACTTTATCCTGGAGCTTGCCGGCGGCGCGGTAGGTGCTGAAACTCATGCCCGGCTGCAACTCCATATCGGCCTGTTTGGCCGGGTAGGGCAGCTTCTGGGCGTACTCGGCCATGTCTTTGGCGGTAGGGTAATCGACCGGCTCGGGGGCGCGGCCGGCGGCCTGGGCAGCCTTCTGGGCAGCGGGCGTGGCGGCCGAACCAGCGGCGGGCGGCGGGGTCGGAGCGGATGCGGGAGTCTTTTGGGTAGCCATAGTGCAGAATGGGAAGGCGTAAGATCGTGTCACTCCTTACGCGAATCCTGCTTCGGCGTTGGCCCTACCGGGTCAGCCCTGCTCAGACGGTTGCCGTGCGGAAACGGAGCGTGTTCAACCCAGGTTGCGAAGCCCCGCACCCTACGCCGTACGGATAGACCACACCGCCACGTGGGGTAGTAGTACGGAGCAGCTGGTAGTGCATGTTGGGAAAACGATAGGCCAGACGAATGCAGGGCTGAAGCGCTTTTCAAGGGCCTGTTCGGCGCCCTATGGCGCGGAATAAAAGCCGGTATCGGCTTCATATTGCTGCATCTGCGCAACTGGCGGAGTGCTACGCCACGGCCGGCGCGGCGGCCATGCGGGCCGGGCTGAAAGGGGCAGGAGTGGGATTGCCGCTGGTGCTGGTGCTGCGGGGGGGGGTGCGTTGTTGCTCCGGCTCGTCGGGTCGGCCTTGCCGCGGCGGGGGTAGTGGTAGGCTATTTTTCAGAGAACAGAAAATATCCTACCCGAATGGTAGGGTATTTTTTTACGCCAAAATAATACCCTACCTAACCCGAGTTGTGGAGCACCGACATCAGGTTTAGAAGGCAGCGCCCTTCCGGCCAGGCAAATGAGCCCTGGTCCACAATTGTTCAGCGGGGTTTTTGTGCCACCAGCTTCACCAGCCGCACCTGCTCCTTCGTGAAATCGGCCGTGCCGACGGGTTCTTCGTAGCGCACGATTTTCAGCCCCGCCGCCCCGTAGAGCCGGGGCAGCTCATTGGTTTTGAAGAACACCCGGTAGTCGCCACCCACCACCTGGAGGCGCTGGGTGGCATCCAGGTGAAAGGCTTCGAGCACCACAAGCCCACCCGGTTTAAGCGCCCGCATCACCCGGTCGGCGTAGTCGCGGCCACCGGCGTAACTGAGCACGATCAGGTCCCATTTGTTGGTTCCCCAGTCGTAAGTTGCCATATCGTGCACTTGCGTGGTGAGCGGCACCCCCAGGGTATGGGCCCGTTTTTGGGCGTAAGCCAGGGCCTGCTCGGCAATATCCACCCCCGTTACCTGCCAGCCCTGCTGGGCCAGATAAATAGCATTGCGGCCTTCCCCCATGTCGGCGTCGAGGGCCGCGCCGGGCCGCCGACCGCGCACCGTTTCTACCAGCAGGGCGTTGGGGTGCTCGTTCAGCACCCGGGTCCGGGCCACCGAGTCGGTGAGGATAAAATTCCAGCGTTGACGCGTACGCTCGGCCATCAGGCGGGTGTAGCTGGCCTTTTGGGCGGGCGTGGCGGTGGGCGACAGCACCGGGTCGGGGCCGAGGCCGGGAATGAGCGGCAGCGCCCGCTTACCCGCCGCAGGTTGCTGGCCCCGCACGGGCGGCACCAGCAGCAGCGTAGCAGCTGCCAGCAAAACTGCGGCAACTGTAAAAAGAGGGGACTTTTGCATGGCAGATGAACAGGCAAGAAGTGAGCAATACGCGCGGTGCGCCACCCTGAATCCAACGGCCCCCGAGCCGGGCCGAAGCAAGATCCGGGAAGCATAGGGCAGTTGTGTACCCGAATTCCGAACCGCCTATGAAATTACCTATTTTACCAAAAAATATACCTGTTCCTGCCTATTCAGAGCAGACCGCCAGCGGGTTGCTGGTACGGCCTTTGGTTGCCGCAAGCCCACCCCAGCAACCCGCTGGGCGGGTGAGAGCCCGCCATTGGCTTTGCCCAAAACCTGATTTTGTCCCGCCCTGCCCCAACGGTTGGTGGCGGATGCCCGATTGCCGATTGCAATTGCCAGCATTCCGGTTGTACCTTCGCCTCGTTACTTATCCAGAAAGACCGAGGGATTGGGCCCGACGACGTCTTAGCAACCTGCCACAAACAAGGTGCTAACTCCCTTTTCAAGCCGCTGGTCGGTCTGGAAGAAGATAAGTGCGGAACCGGCCTCGTGCCTGGCTCTTTCTGGATAGGCGTTTTTACCGCCGATTTTTCCGAAGAGCCGTTATGCCGACCACTTCCGTCACCTCTACTGTTGCTACTTCTCCCCTGCCCGCCATTCTGCGCCAGCGCGTGCTGGTGCTCGACGGGGCCATGGGCACCATGATTCAGCGCCACCCGCTCACCGAGGAGGACTTCCGCGGGGCGCGCTTCGCCGGCCACCCCAAACCCCTGCGCGGCAACAACGACCTGCTCAGCCTCACCCGCCCCGACCTCATCCAGGGCATCCACGCCGAGTACTTCGCCGCCGGGGCCGATATGGTGGAAACCAACACGTTCAGCGGCACCACCATCGCCCAGGCCGATTACGGGCTCGAGCACGTGGTGTACGAGCTCAACTACGAGTCGGCGCGGCTGGCCCGGGCGGCGGCCGACGAGTATTCGGCCCGCACGCCCGGTAAGCCGCGCTTCGTGGCCGGCGCCATCGGCCCCACCAACCGCACCGCCTCCCTCTCGCCCGACGTAAACCGCCCCGGCTTCCGGGCCGTGACCTTCGATGAGCTGGCCGCCGCCTACCACGAGCAGGTGCGCGGCCTGATAGACGGCGGCGTGGATGCGCTGCTGATTGAAACCATCTTCGACACGCTCAACGCTAAAGCCGCGCTGTACGCCGTGCAGCAGTTCTTCGATGAGGGCGGTCGGGTGGTGCCACTCATGATTTCGGGCACCATCACCGACGCCTCGGGCCGCACCCTCTCGGGCCAGACGGTGGAGGCCTTCTGGAACTCCATCCGCCACCTGCCGCTATTAAGCGTGGGCCTCAACTGCGCCCTGGGCGCCGACCAGCTCAAAACCTACGTGCAGGAACTCAGCCGCCTGGCCGACGTCCACATCTCGGCCTACCCCAACGCCGGCCTGCCCAACGCCTTTGGCGGCTACGATGAGTCGGCCCGCGAGTTTGCGGCCGTGGTGGAAGGCTACCTCAAGGAGGGTTTAGTGACGATTGTGGGCGGCTGCTGCGGCACCACGCCCGAGCACATTGCGGCACTGAGCGAGTTGGCGCTCCGCTACGCTCCGCGCCAACTCGCTCAGTTAAAAATTAAAAGTGAAAAATTAAAAATTGCTGCTGGAGAACAGCCGGTTGGGGGACCTGACGGTGAAATTTTTAATTCTTCATTTTTAACTTTTAATTCAAACGGGACGCGCCTGGCCGGCCTCGAACCGTTCAATATCACGCCCGACAGCCTGTTCGTGAACGTGGGCGAGCGGTGCAACGTGACCGGCAGCCGGGCCTTCGCCCGCCTCGTGCGCACCGGCGACTACGACGCGGCCCTGGCCGTGGCCCGCGAGCAGGTGGAGGGCGGCGCCCAGGTGCTCGACATCAACATGGACGAGGGCATGCTCGATTCGGAGCTGGCCATGACCACGTTTCTGCACCTGATTGCCTCGGAGCCCGATATTTCGCGGGTGCCCGTCATGCTGGACTCCTCGAAGTGGAGCGTGCTGGAGGCCGGCCTCAAGTGCGTGCAGGGCAAGAGTATCGTCAACTCGGTTTCCCTGAAAGAAGGCCCGGAGGTGTTCCTGCAACGCGCCCGCACCGTGCGCCAGTACGGGGCCGCCATGGTGGTGATGGCCTTTGATGAGGACGGCCAGGCCGACACGTTGGCGCGGCGCATTGCCATCTGCCAGCGCAGCTACGACCTGCTGATGAGCATCAGTTTCCCCGCCGAGGACATCATCTTCGACCCCAACATTCTCATCGTGGGCACCGGCCTGGAGGAGCACGTGAACTACGGCGTGGACTTTATCGAGGCCGTGCGCTGGATAAAAACCCACCTGCCCGGCGCGCTCACCAGCGGCGGCGTCAGCAACATCAGCTTCTCGTTTAGGGGCAACGACGTGGTGCGCGAGGCCATGCACGCGGCCTTCCTCTACCACGCCATCCGGGCCGGGCTCGATATGGGCATCGTGAATCCCAACCAGCTGGCCGTGTACGATGAGGTACCGCCAGCGCTGCTGGAGCTGGTGGAAGACGTGCTGCTCAACCGCCGCCCCGACGCCACCGAGCGGCTGCTGGAGTTTGCCGAAACGGTAAAGGGCCAGAAAGCTAATAGCCAACAGCTAGTAGCTAACAGCTCAAAAGAATGGCGCAATCTGCCGGTGAAGGAGCGGTTGCAGCACGCGCTGGTCAAGGGCATTACCGATTTTATTGACGAGGACACCGAAGCCGCCCGGCAGGAGTTCAGCCGGCCGCTGGAGGTGATTGAGGGGCCGCTGATGGCCGGCATGAGCGTGGTGGGTGACCTGTTCGGGGCCGGCAAAATGTTCCTGCCCCAGGTGGTGAAATCGGCGCGGGTGATGAAGAAGGCCGTGGCCTACCTGGAGCCCTACCTGCTGGCTGACAAGCAGCGTGGCGAGCGGCAGACGGCCGGTAAAATCCTGCTGGCCACCGTGAAAGGCGACGTGCACGACATCGGCAAGAACATCGTGGGCGTGGTGCTGGCCTGCAACAACTTCGACATCGTGGACCTGGGCGTGATGGTGCCCCTGGAACGGATTCTGGACGAAGCCCGGAAGCAGGGCGCGGATATGATTGGCCTGAGCGGGCTGATTACGCCCAGCCTGGACGAGATGGTGTACGTGGCCCAGGAGATGGAAAAGCGCGGCCTGAAAACGCCCCTGCTCATCGGCGGCGCCACCACCTCGCGGCTGCACGCGGCCGTGAAAATTGCGCCCCAGTACGCCGGCCCCATCGTGCACGTCAACGACGCCTCGCGCTCGGTGGGCGTGGCCGCCAGCCTGCTCGGCTCGGCCCGGGAAACCTACGCCCGCACCATCCACGACGAGTACCGCCAGCTCCGAAACGACTACGCCGGCCGCCAGCGCGAAAAGGCTTACCTCACGATTGAGGCGGCTCGCGAGAACGGATTCAAAGCCGATTGGGTAACCGTACCCATCACCAAGCCCAGCTTTTTGGGCACTAAAACCCTCGACAACTACGACCTGGCCGAGCTGGCCGAATACATCGACTGGACGCCCTTTTTCCAGACCTGGGAGCTGAAGGGCCGCTACCCGCGCCTGCTGGATGACCCTACCGTGGGCGAAGCCGCCACCCAGCTTTTCCAGGATGCGCAGAAGATGCTGCGCCGCATCATCGACGAAAAGTGGCTCACGGCCCGCGCCGTGCTGGGTTTCTGGCCCGCCAACACCGTCGGCCACGATACGGTGCAGGTGTACCAGGACGAAACCCGCCAGCAAGTGCAAACCGAGTTCTTCACTTTGCGCCAGCAGAGCGAAAAGGCCGCCGGCGTGCCCAACCTGGCCTTCTCCGACTTTCTGGCGCCCCGCGAAACCAGCCGCGCCGACTACATCGGCGGCTTCGCCGTAACGGCCGGCCTCGGCATTGAGCAGCACCTGGCGCGGTTTGCCCAGGAGCACGACGACTACTCCAGCATTATGCTCAAAGCCCTGGCCGACCGCCTGGCCGAGGCATTTGCCGAGCGCCTGCACCAGCGGGTGCGGGAAGAGTTGTGGGGCTACGACGCAGCCGAAAACCTCTCCAACGACGACCTCATTCAGGAGAAATACCGGGGCGTGCGCCCGGCCCCCGGCTACCCCGGCTGCCCCGACCACACTGAGAAAATCACGCTTTTCCAGCTCCTCGACGCCGAAAACGCCACCGGCATCCGCCTCACCGAAAACCTAGCCATGTACCCCGCCTCCTCCGTCAGCGGCCTCTACTACGCCCACCCCGACTCGCGCTACTTCGGCCTCGGCCGCATCGGCCCCGACCAGGTAGCCGATATGGCCGAGCGCAAGCAAATGCCCCTGCCGGAACTGGAACGCTGGCTGATGCCGAATTTGAACTACCTGTAATGAGCTGCAAGCCGCAAGCTGCAAGCCACAAGCTAAATGCCTGTGCAGCTTGTGGCTTGCAGCTTGCGGCTTACAGCTCAATAAAATGAAAGTAACCGACCACCTGACCCGTGCCGAGGGCAAAACGCTGTTTTCCTTTGAGGTGCTGCCGCCTAAAAAGGGCGAGAATATCGAGAGCCTGTTCTGCAATATCGAGCCGCTGCTGGAGTTTAAGCCGCCGTTTATCGACGTGACCTACCACCGCGAGGAGTACGTGTACCGCCAGCACCCCAACGGGCTGCTGGAGAAGAAAACCGTGCGCCGCCGGCCCGGTACGGTGGGCATCTGCGCGGCCATCAAAAACCGCTTCGACGTGGACACCGTGCCCCACCTGATTTGCGGGGGCTTCACGAAGGAGGAGACCGAAAACGCCCTCATCGACCTGCACTTTCTGGGCATCGACAACGTGCTGGCTTTGCGCGGCGACCCCATCAAGAGCGAGGGCCGCTTCGTACCCGAACCCGACGGCCACAGCTACGCCTGCGACCTGATCGGGCAGGTTGCCGACCTCAATAAAGGCGAGTACCTCGACCAGGAACAGGACGATATATCGGCCACCGACTTCTGCATCGGGACGGCCGGCTACCCCGAAAAGCACTTCGAGGCCCCCAACTACGGGGCCGATCTGCGCTACCTCAAACACAAAGTCGACCGTGGGGCCGAGTACATCGTGACCCAGATGTTCTTTGATAACGAGCAGTTTTTCGCCTTCGAGCGGCGCTGCCGCGAAGCCGGCATCACGGTGCCCATCATCCCCGGCCTCAAGCCGCTGACCACCAAAAGCCAGCTTACGATGCTGCCCAGCGCCTTTTACCTCAACCTGCCCGAGGAGCTGGCCGACGCCGTGCACCTGGCCCCCGACAACGCCGCCGCCCGCCAGATTGGCCTGGAATGGTGCATCAGCCAAAGCCGCGAGCTGATGGCCCACGGCGTGCCCTGCCTACATTATTACAGCATGGGCAAGTCGGAAACCATCCGCCAGGTAGCGGCGGCGCTGTTTTGAGGGAAGCAGGATGACCGTCGTACTTTTGCCCGTCCTCCCACCTCACCACCCCACCTGCTCATGCTCGACGACCTGTTTGCGCGGCTGCGCGACGCCACGGCCCCGGCCGAAATGGAGGCTTTGCAGGACGGCATCTGGCAGATCTGGCTGTCGGCGGGCCATCCGCTGCTCGACAAACGCCTCGAAACCGGCATCCGCGCCCTTTCGGCCGACGACTATGGCCTGGCTATTCGGGAGTTTACGTTTCTCATCGAAACCGCTCCGGACTATGCCGAGGGCTGGAACAAGCGTGCCACCGCCTACTACCTGCGCGGCGAGTACAAAGCGGCCCTGCGCGACGTGCGCGAAACCCTGCGCCGGGAGCCCCGGCACTTCGGAGCCCTTTCGGGTCAGGCCACCATACTCCGGATGCTGGGCGACGCGCGCGGTGCCCTGCGCCCCCTCTTGCGCCTGGAGCAGCTCTGCCCTGCCTGGCCTGGTTTACAGCTTCAGCTCCGGAGCCTGCGCAATGGCCTGGGGGAAGACCTTGGCTAGCGCAACAGCCAACCCAATATTCTCATCCCGGGGGTTTTGCGGGCTGAGGAGATAGTTGTAAATTTCCCGGACCGCGTACTCGTCCCGACAAAGCTCTGCCGGTTGGTTACGGCTCTTTCACGCCAACTAAGGCAGGATATTTGATGGTCCCAACCTCCGTAAAAATCAGCGCTGCGTTGCATTAAAGCGGGTTTTATTTTGGCTATCGGGCACCCACGCCCGCAATTCCCTGGTCCTTGCTCTCTGTTGCTGCCTACTGCCCACCTTGCTCATGAAAAAAATTTTATTTCTCTGTTTACTGATATGCTCCTTCTCTGCCCGGGGCCAGAAGCTGCGTAAAACCGACGCGGGCAGCGGCCTGATTGACAAAGGCGACAAAACGGGCCTCTGGGAGTATTACGCCTACACCCGCGACGGGAGTCAGGTTATCACGCAGAAGTACGACCATACTGCCAAAAAACTGGTCTTTTTCCGGCCGTTTGATGAGGTGCCGTACCCGGTGAAGAACGCCAGCGGGGAATGGACGCGTCAGCAGGTTACCCACCCCATCTTCTTTATCGGGGGCGATGCGGCGCTGGCCCCCTACATGAGTAAGCTGAACTATCCAGCCGCAGCTCAGAGCAAAAACGTGCAGGGCCGGGTGCTGGTCTCTATTGTGGTAGATACGCTGGGCCATGCCATCGACCAGCAGGTAGTGGTGGGTATTGGGGCGGGCTGCGACGAGGAGGCCCTGCGGGTGGCACGCACCATTCCCGACGAATGGATTCCGGCCCACATCGGCAGCCAGGCCGTGGTGTCCAGGCTCGAAATCCCTTTTACGTTTCGCCTTCAGGCACGCTAGGCGGGTATCGGGCCGCTTTCCACCGGCAATTCCTACCTTTCCGTCATGAAAATACCTGTTCTGTTTGCCTGGCTAGGGGCCGCCAGCTTGTGCACTGCTTGCGACTCGACGCCCCGCGAGCGGCAGGCCGTAGTGGATCAGGAGGCCCGTAAGCTCGATACCCTGGCCGATAAAGCAGCCGCCAAGCTGCGCATCGCCGGTCGCCGGGCCGCCCGCTTCGACTCCGCCTCCCGTGCCCGCAGCCGCCAGCCCCTCGACCCCGCCGCCGAAATGGCGCTCACCAGCGAGCTGCTGGGCACCTACACCGCCGTTGAGCAGCTCACGCCCGCCACCATTGAGCCCGCCTTCGTGCAGTTTATGCAGCAGGTGCGCGCCCGCCGCAAAGCCTGGACCCAGCGCGACTGGGATTATGCCACCGCCATCAGCCGCCGGCTGAACGCGCAGTTCCGCGCCATCCGCCTCGACATCCGGGGCCGCGACGAGCTGCACATCCGGGCCTTGCAAACCGAGTTCACGGCCCTCGAAACCAGCCGCGACGTGAAGGATCTGGGCCAGGCCGTAAAGCAGCAGCCTTAGCTTTCGTTTGTGCCCTGTCGGCCGCTCAGCTTTAGCCCCGCCCCCGGCGGGGCTTTGGCGTAGTGGGCACTGGGGCGGCCGCCATAGCAGGCCGGAATAAGGTGCGCAAGCAGGGCTGGTGTTCCGCTTCCGGCCACGATTCTTCCTGGCGGGGCAGCCCGCGCATTTTTCTTTTGGTGAGGTGGCGGGGGAGGAGCAGGCACTACTGTAGGCACAGCAATCCGTGAGAGCCGATTTCCTTTCCCGGGCAGGCAATACGGGAACCCGGGCGGCGGATGGGCTATAGTTTTTTAGCAAAAAATAGTTAGTCCAATCCGCCTATCCCAGCCGGAAGGCCTTTACCTTAAGTGGCGTCAGCGCATAGTTCCGGGGAAATTTCCCTCAGTCGACCACCGCGGCATTCGTCCTCTTCCTCCTCCCAAACCACCTCCCTCTTATGGCACAAGCCTCCTTACTGGACCGCAGCCGCACCGTGGCCGGTCCCGGCTACAACCGCTGGCTGATACCGCCCGCTGCCCTGGCCATTCACCTGGCTATCGGGCAGGCGTACGCGTTCAGCGTATTCAAAAAACCCCTCGGGGCCCTCCTTAGCGGCACCCCCGACGCACCCGCGCCGGCCGACTGGACCCCGGCCCAGCTGGGCGTTACCTTCTCCATCGCCATTGTGCTGCTGGGCCTTTCGGCGGCTATTTTTGGCAAGTGGCTGGAGCGCGTAGGGCCGCGCAAGGCCATGATGGCTTCGGCCCTGTGCTTTAGCGGCGGCTTTTTCATTGCGGCCCTGGGCGTGCATCTGCACAACCTCTGGATCGTGTATTTCGGCTACGGCTTCGTGGGGGGCATCGGGTTGGGCATCGGCTATATTTCGCCGGTGAGCACGCTCATCAAGTGGTTTCCCGACCGGCGCGGCGTGGCCACCGGCATGGCCATTATGGGCTTTGGCGGCGGGGCCATGATTGCCTCGCCCATGTCGGTAGCCCTCATGGACCACTTCAAGGCCAGCGGCACCGGCTCGTTGGGCGTGGCGGCCACCTTCCTCGCCCTGGGCGTAATCTACCTGCTGTTCATGCAGTTCGGCGTCTGGACCATCCGGGTACCGGCCGACGACTGGGTACCGGCCGGCTACGTGCCCAACCCTCAGCACAGCGCCCTGATTACCAGCGGCAACGTTTCGGCCGATAACGCCCTCAAAACGCCGCAATTCTGGCTGCTGTGGGTGGTGCTGCTCACCAACGTAACGGCGGGCATCGGGGTACTCGAAACGGCTTCGCCTCTGATTCAGGACACCTTTTCGGACAAGTATATGGGGGCCGGCAAGGGCGTAACGGCGGCGGCAGCGGCCGGCTTCGTGGGCCTGCTGAGTCTGTTCAACCTGCTGGGCCGCTTCTTCTGGTCGTCGGCGTCCGATAAGCTGGGCCGCAAAACGACGTACGCCATCTACTTCGGCTTGGGCATCGTGCTCTACGCCCTCATCCCCACGCTGGGTAACGGCCTGCAACTGGCGCTGTACGTGGCAGTGGCCTGCGTGATTATCAGCATGTACGGCGGGGGCTTCGCCACCATTCCGGCCTATCTGTCCGACCTGTTCGGCAAATACCAGGTGGGCGCCATCCACGGTCGCCTGCTCACGGCCTGGAGTACGGCCGGAGTCCTGGGGCCGCTCATCGTCAACTTCCTGCACGAGAGCCGCAAAGCCGAAGGCTTTACCGGCGCGGCGGCTTACCAGACGGTGTTTTACACCATGGCCGGCCTGCTGGTGGTGGGCCTGCTGGCCAACTTCGCCGTGACGGCCGTAAATGAGCGCTACAACGAGAAAGGCCCGGTGAAAGCCGAAGCCGGCGGCCATTAAGCTACACTAGTTGGTAGGTATCGGTTGTCAGTCAGTGACAGTAAAAAGTGCCTCTGACTGACAACCGATACCTACCAACGCATACCTTCTCCCTCAACTTCTCCGTTATGAATCAGCCTCCTGCTTCTTCCGCTGCGGCCCCCGAAAACAGTTCGGGCGGGGCCCTGTTTCTGGCCTGGGCCTTCGTGGGCATTCCGCTGCTCTGGGGTGTATCGCAAACCTTCGTTAAAGCCCTGACCCTGTTTCAGTAAGCGACCAGCCAACCAATAATGCGTACCTTCCACGGCACCCCAGCGGGTGCCGTGGTTGTGTAGTAGCCTTCCGATTCCGTTTTTTTGCGTCATGGCGCCGAATGTACCTGAGGCTTCGGCCATCGTCCTGCTCGATTCGTTTACCGATTCCATTGCGGCTCATCTGGCCCGCAACCAGGTAGAAGCGGCTGGCCTGCCCTGCTTCCTGAGCAACGAGAACCGGCCCTACGGCCCGGTAATGGGCAGCGTGGGCCTCTACGTGCGTGTTCAGGACGTAGCCGCCGCCCGGCAGGCCCTGCATCCCCAGCAAACCCGCATGCACGCCGTGGCCGAGGAAACCGACGCCCCGTCCGAAGCCGCCTCCCACCGCTGCCCCCGCTGCCACCACCACGATGTGGTGTGCCGCCACCAGCCCGCGCCCACCGACAACCTGTTCGTCAAGCTCCGCTTCTGGCTCACCGCCCCCGACAAGCCCCAGTGCCACTGCTTCCACTGCGGCCACGATTTTGAGGGAGAGTGACGGACTTTCTAAACAACACTACTACTACTCTACCCTACTATTTTAGTGGGTTGTCCACGAGCAAGATAGCGACTAAATACATCCAGTAGGTTCAGAATTTTGCGTGCCAGCGGCTGGTCAGGGGCCGTATGTGGCCGGGTGAGTTGGCGCAACAGATTCAGGCCGTGCCGACT
>NZ_QYCN01000034.1 GCF_003583925.1 Hymenobacter rubripertinctus
TTTGCGCCAAAAGTGCGGCGTGTTGGTGCGCAAGTCCTGCTCGTTTAGCCGGTGCGAGAAAATGCACCATACGCGCATCCAACTCGTCATCGACGAGCACAACCGTCGGTTAACGCCAACCTGAATCACCTCGCATTATACCACCGCCGGCCGGGTATGTGGCATAGCTGGTTCAGCATTGTGCCGGAAGACCTGCCTGGACCGCAGGTGCTAACCACACCCAATCCTGCCCGCGCTTTACGCACTCACTATCATTGTTCAGTGAATCCACTCAGAAGCTCATCGAACCGGCGTACCGAACCGGTCAGAGACCTGCTACCGCCTCCTGCCCTGCTATTCATTTGCGCTGCTATCGAAAAGCTCCGCAAAGCACGGCGGGCCGACATTGGCAAACGGCGTGGCTGGCCCGGCGCTATTTGCTGCCGGCCAGGTTCAAGAGCACGCAAAAAGCCCCGCCGGAAAATCCGGGCGGGGCTCTGGTCTTGTTGTTTCCCCGTTGGTCAGGCGGGTCGGGCGGGGGTGCAGGTATCACGCGAATAGCCCGAAAAGCGCCTCGCAAGGCCGTTTCGCGGGGCTATTTGCGCAGCCTAGCAGCCGCAGCCGGGCGCAGTATCGTTGGAGCCGGCGGCCGGGGTGGGGCCGCAGTCGAAGAGGCCAAAGTGGTGGCTCCGGTCGCCGGTTACGCGGAAGTGGGGGGCATAGCGGGTTTCGGATACCATGGCGGCGGTGTTGCCGCACACGAGCATGGGCCGGCCGGTTTCGAAGCGGTGGTGGTCGTCGAGCACAAACGCGTGGGGCTGGCCAGGCAGGGTGCCCTGGTAGATGGCCACCTGGCCATAGTCTTCGCACTGGTCTTCCAGATCGAGCTTGAAGGCGCGGACCGTGAGCGAGTAAAACCGGATGTTGCCTACTTTCTCCTCAATTTCGGGGTTGCCGATGGTGAGGCGGCGGCTGGCGGTGAGCCGGTAGTCGCGCACCCCGATTTCGTGGAGCAGCCGGCGGAAATCCCCGGTGTACATGGCCCCGCTCAGGCACTCACCGTACAGGACCGGATCCTGGCGCAGGCTTTCCGGGATGCGGCGGTCGGCGAATACGTCGGCAATGTGCAGCTCCCCCCCCGGTTTCAGAACCCGGAAAATCTCGCGGTAGGTGGCTTCCTTATCGGTGCTGAGGTTGATAACGCAGTTGCTCACCACAATATCCACACTGTTGTCGGCCAGGCCGGCGGCCCGCAAATCTTCGATGTAGCCGTGGCGAAACTCCACGTTGGGCGCGGCGTAACCGAACCGCTCGGTGTGGGCATCAATGTGGCGACGAGCCACGTCGAGCTGTTCTTCCGTCATATCCAACCCGATTACGTGGCCCTGCTCACCGACCAGCTTGGAGAGCAGATACACGTCGCGGCCGCTGCCCGAGCCCAGGTCGAGCACGGTGCAGCCTTCCACGGCCGGGGGCACGGCCACGCCGCAGCCGTAGTATTTTTCGAGCACCTCGGGCTCCAGCTGAGCCAGAATGCGCTTGTGCTCGGCCGGAGTATCGTCGGTGCAGCAGGCGTTGGTTTGCAAATCGTGCTGGGTCTGAAGCTGGCGGCCGTAGTAGTGCTGAACCTGTTGTTGGGTGAGTTCTTCCATTCGGATGGGGAGGGCAGTAGTGGCGGAAGCATTGGAGCAGCTTCCCGGGGCAAAGTACGCATTCGACCCCAGGGGGCGGGTGCTGGCAGGGCCGGTATAATTCGACTATCCCGAAAAGCATGCAGCCTCGGGCGCGCTTTCCGGTCGTATAGCCCTTATGCATCTATTCGTTTACGCTGCTTTCGCCCCCGACGTGCGCACCCACCTGCTTGCCGGGCTGCCCGTCGGCGTTCAGACCGTTTTCCGGACCGACCTGCCCCCGGCCGGGCAGCAGGCGGCCCTGCACCGCGCCGACTGGCTGCTGGGCAACCCGCCCGCCGACTGGCTGTACCCGCTGCCCCCACAACTGAAGTTCTGGCAGATCGACTCAGCTGGCATTGCCCAGTATCAGCACGTGCGGCCCACCTTTCCGGTAGCCAACATGGGCGACTTCTTTGCCTGGCCCTGCGCCGAAACCATGGTGGCCGGCCTGCTGGCCGTCCTGCGGCACCTGCCCGAGCTAGCCGTCTGGCAAACCCAAAAGCACTGGGTTGGCGAGAATTTCCGCAACCAGCTGGGCCTGCTGCGGGGCAAGCGCGTCCTGATTCTGGGGCGCGGCACCATCGGGCAGGCCGTGGCTCAGCAGCTGAGCGGCTTCGGGTGCCCCGTGCAGTTTCTGGCCCGCACCGACCCCCAGGCCCAGCTCCACACCCCCGCCGATGTGCTGGCCGCCCTGCCCACGACCGACATCGTGGTGAACTGCCTGCCGGGCAGCGCCACGGGTTTTTTCTCGGCCGAACTGCTGGCTGCCCTGCCCCCGCACGCGCTCTACGCCAGCGTGGGCCGCGGCGCTACTACCGATGAGGCCGCCCTCATCGCGGCCCTGCAAGCCGGCCGCCTGGCCGGGGCCGTGCTCGACGTGACCCAGCAGGAGCCCCTGCCGCCCGCCAGCCCCCTCTGGACGCTGCCCCGCGTGCTGCTCACCCAGCACAGCGGCGGCGGCCAGCCCGGCGAGGAAGCCGGCAAAGTAGCCCTGTTTCTGCGCAACCTGCGCCACTACCAGCTGGGCGAACCGCTGGAAAACGAGGTAGTGCTGGCCCGGGGCTACTAAACCCATCCGGCCCCTGGCCCGGGAGCGGCCCTGACGGTGGCGGCTGTTTTTGGCCCGGCGCACTTCGGCGGTGCAACCTTTCCGCCCCTGGTGCGGCTCCTGAGCATATCCCCTTATTTTCAGGAAGCTATGCCCCACCGTTACACCTTATTCCTGGCCGCCAGCCTGTTGCTGGGCCTGAGCGCCTGCCCGATGGTGGAGCCCACCGACCGGATTCCGCTACCCAGCTACAAGCCCCTGCTCATGGCCCGCAGCCAGCTGGAGCAGGCCGTGGCCGTGCTGCCCCCACGTGAGCTCCACAACACCGGCAAAATCTATTTCCGCGACCCCTACCTGCTCATCAACGAGCAGTACGAGGGCTTGCACATCATCGACAACCACGACCCCACCCACCCGCGGCCGGTGGCGTTTTTGCGCATTCCCGGCAACGTGGACGTGACCATGCTGGGCTCCCTGCTCTACGCCGACAGCGGCTCCGACCTGCTCACGTTCGATATGCGCGACATGCCGAACCCCACCCTGCGGCACCGGCTGCGGGAAGCGGTGCCAGAGCTGCCCATGCCCCAGAGCGGCCTCGTTCCCGACCAGTACCAGGCGGCCAACCGCCCCGCCGATGCCGTGGTAATTGGCTGGCAGAAACTCTAACCCCCGGTTCTGATGAAAAACATTTCCACTTTCCTGCGGCTGTCCGGTATGGTGCTGAGCCTGCTGCTAACGGCTTGCAGCGCCAGCAACGATGCCAGTCCGAACCTGGCCGCCGACAACGGGCAGGGCGGTTCGCTGGCCCGCTTCACGGTGCTCGGCAACACCCTTTTCGTGGTCGACAATCAGAACCTGCGCCTGTTCAGCCTGGCCAATCCGGTGGCTCCGGCGCCCGGGGCGGTTGTGCCGCTGGGCCTGGGCATCGAAACCATTTACCCGCGGGCACCCTACCTGTTTCTGGGCACCCAGCGCGGCATGTTCATCTTCGATGCCACCCTGCCCGAGCAGCCCCGGCAGGTGGCCTACTACCAGCACGTGGCCAGCTGCGACCCCGTGGTGGTGGACGACCGCTACGCCTACGTAACGCTGCGCGACGGCCGCTCCTGCGGCGGGGGCAGCAACCAGTTGCAGGTAGTGGACCTGACCAACCTGGCCGCGCCGCGCCTGGCGCAAACCTACCCCATGACGCACCCCATGGGCCTGGGCGTGGACAGCACCCTGCTCTTCGTGTGCGACCAGAACCAGCTTAAAGTGTTCGATAACCGCATGGCGCCCGTGCTGCCCGAGCCCGAGGTTTTTCCGGTGAACGTGTCCGATGTGATTCCGCACCGGGGCTTGCTGCTTGCCATCGGGCCGGACGGGCTCTACCAGTACCGCTACCGCAAAGGCCAGCTCACGGCCCTGAGCAAGCTTGCCGTCAGCCCCACCCGCCAATGACAGGCCGGCGGCTGCTGGGAGTTGGGTTGCTGAGCATCGGGTGGCTATCGGAAGCACAGGGCCAGTCGGCGACGGTGCCCCCGGCTTCGCCCACCCAGGTAGCCGGGAGCAGGTGGGCGCTGTCGGTCGATCTGGTGCCGGTGCCGGCCAGCGGCTACCATTTCAGCGCGGAACGGCGGCTCGGGCAGAGCAGTCGGCAAACGGTGGTTTTTACGCCCCAGTTCTACCGGGGGCCAGTCAGCACCCTGACTTCAGACCTGGCCCAGGCTGCCACCGATCAGGTGCGGGGCTTCGGGCTGGGCGCGCAGCACCGCATCTACCTGGGCCGGCAGCCCACTCCGCTGGCCGGCTCCTACCTGGCCTACGGGCTCAGCTACCAGCACTTCGGAATGCGCTTTCAGGGCATCAGCTGGCAGGCTGAGCTGGCGGCCGATGGCCTGTACTACTACCAGAGCCGCCTGCGCGACCAAACCGAAACCATCAACCGGTACGGGGCCAGCGTGGTGGTAGGCCACCAGGCAACGCTGCCGGACACGCCGCTCTTCCTCGACTTCTTTCTGGGCGTGGGCCTACGGCACGCCACTTCCCGGACTACCCTTCCCAGCCCGCGCTTCGCTACCAGGCCCGCCGACTACGGTTCGGCAGGCCTCTACCTGCCGGTGGGGTTTCGGCTGGGGCTGCGCCTATGAACCAGGGCCGGGCACAACCCGGCCCGCCGGAGCGGAGTAAACCTAAGAGTCCCTTACCCCCCCGTCTCATGGAAATTACCCGCATGTTTTCCGCCGATTCCGAATCCGCGCTTTGGGAGCAGGTCGCGGCCGATATTACCCGCCAGCCCAACCTCTACGACTACCGCGCCGAACTATGCCAGCAGCACTACTGCGTGTGGCTGGAAATTGATATCGATCTGGGAGGCGGATTCGAGGGCGGGTACGAAATCACGACCCTGCGGGCGGAAGTTCCGGGCCGGCCGGCGCTGCACTTCGCCCTCCACGAGCAGGACTGGATTCACGAAATCGGGAAGCTGCTGGGCCTGGAAGACGTGCAGCTGGGCTATGCCGAGCTGGACAAAACCTTTATCATTACCACCAACGACCCCAACGCCCTGCGCCAGCTCCTGGCCGAGCCCGATGTGCACGCCATCCTGCTCCGCCACCCGGCCGGCCGCCTCGCCCTGGCCCCGGCTTCGGCGGAAGCCAACGCGCCGGTCGTACTCACGTTCAGCGAAGAGCGCGCCCTGCTGGAACCGGAGCAGCTCCGGGAAATCTACCATCTGCTGCTCCGGATTCTGCAACAACTGGCCCCGGCCCCCTTCGGCTTGCCAAGTAACTAACTGCTGTTACGCAGTAGCCGTTGAAGCATTCGTTTTTCGTTGCTCGTTTTTCGGGGCTGCTTCACCTTCATTCACCAATCAGCCCCGAAAAACGAGCAACGAAAAACGACCTGCCACCGCAGATACCGGAAGCAACCTGCGTAACAGCAGTCACTAACGCCCCAGCAACCATCATAAACACCCCGGCCCGGGATAATACCGGCCAGGTGCAACACCCAGAACAGGGAGTACACGGCCGGAATGAACAGGGCGTAGGCCCACCAGGGTAGCCGGTTGAGCCCGCGTTGCACGGGCCATTTGCTGTAAACTTCCATGAGCAGCCGGTTAAAAAGTGAATTGACTTTCGGAATATACACAATTCGACATCAACCTCATTTTCAGGCAACCAACTGCTCGTAGAGGCGGGCCAGCGTGGCGACGGGGTCTTCGCAGAGGCCCGGGTGCACGGCCGAGGTCTGGATCACGGTGCTGCGGGTAGCCGTGAGCCAGCGGAAACGGGAGGCCACGGCCAGCTGCCCGATGGGGCCGCCCGCGCGGCGGCCCTGGCAGATGCGCTCGAAAGCCCGCAGACGGGCGCGCAGGTCGTCGAAGTCCAGCCCGGCGGCCGTGAAGGCGCGCAGGCGGTCTTCGGGCAGCTGGCAGCGGGTTTCGAGGAACCCCTGGGCGGCGCAGTACAGAATCACGCCCACGTTCAGAAACTCTTCGCGCTCCACGCGGGGCACCACGCGCAGCACGGCATACTCAAACAAGTGCATGGCGGGCGGTTTCGGCTTCCTGAACAAACGTAGCGGAGGCGGCTAGGCGGGCCGTCAGAAACTGCACGTACTCGGCGCGCTGCCCGGCCGGACTCAGGTCGGGTTCCTGGAGCCACTCGTCGGGCACCAGGGCCACTACGGCTTCGATGACGGCGGGCGTGAGGCGGGCGTGGCCCCGGGCATCGGCGGCGGCCAGCGCGGTGGCCCGGGGCAGCAGCACGTGGTCTTTGAGCTGCGGAAACGGGCGCGGCCTGGGGGCCGCCCAGCCGGCCCCGGCGTGGTGCACGTAGAGGGCCGCGCCGTGGTCGATGAGCCAGAGCTCCCGGTGCCACATGAGCAAGTTGGTGTTGCGGGCGGTGCGGTCCACGTTCAGTGTCAGGCAATCGAGCCACACGATGAGCGAGGCTAATTCGGGCTCCACATCGAGCAGCAGCGGGTCGAAGGTGCTGGCCCCCGCCAGGAAGTGCAGGGCCAGGTTCAGGCCAGTGCTGAAGCGCAGCAGATCCTGGATTTCCTCGTCGGGCTCGGTGCGGCCGAAGGCCTCGCTCAGGTGGATAAACACCAGCTCGGGCATCCGCAGGCCCAGCTGCCGGGCCAGCTCACCCACAATCAGCTCGGCAATCAGCGCCTTCAGGCCCTGGCCCGCGCCCCGGAATTTCACCACGTACATGAACCCGTCATCGGCCTCGACCAAAGCGGGCAACGAGCCGCCTTCGCGCAGCGGAATGATGTAGCGCGTGACGTCAACGGTTCTCAAAGCAAGGGTGGGAGCCGACATACGAAGCAACAAGTCAGGAGGAAATGGCAAAGAACGGACAAACTGCCCGGTTTCGGGGCGGGCAGCAGCCACTCAATTACCGCACGGCAACTCGCACGCGCGGCGCAGGCAACGCCGCCTGGCCCGGACGACAGGTATACAAGCCGCCTCGTTGGACACAATTCGTATACCGGGCAGGTATACAAACCGCCTCGTTGGGCACCGGCTGTATACCTGGCAGGTACACAAACCGCCTCGTTGGGCACAATTCGTATACCGGGCAGGTATACAAACCGCCTCGTTGGGCACCGGCTGTATACCTGCCCGGTTTTTCGGGAATAGCGCGCGAAGCTTCTGCCCCGCGTTTCGTGGAACACGGAGCCGGGAATGAGCCGGGAGCAACGGCATGGGCGGCGGGGGCTTCGCGCTATCGTCGGGCGAACCGGCCTTTACGGCACCCATGAGGGGCCTTACTCGGCTACTTTCAGCAGCTGCCGGTACAGGGGCTGGCCTTTTACTTCGGCACGGAGCCAGTAGGTGCCGGGCGCCCAGCCCTGGGTGGCGAGGCGCAGGCTGCCATCGGGGGCGCGGCGCAGCGTGGCGGGCACCATCCGGCCCACGGCATCCGTTACGCGCACCTGGCCAGGCTCCAGGGAGCCGTCGGCCAGCCGCACGGTTACCGTTCCGCGCACGGGATTAGGAGCCACCGTGAGCCGCGCCGATTCGGCCCGGGCGCTGGCCGTGGTGGCCGTAACGAGGCCGCTGAGCTGGTAGCGGCGCAGAAACCGCCACACTTCCCGGCTGGCATTGATGTCGCGGTTCGTGACGCCGATGTTGATGGGGGCGCCGGGCCAGGTGTGGCCACCCCCGATGATGCGGTAGTGCTCGACCACGCTGCCGTTGCGGCCCCCGCCGAACACCTGCCGCTCGGCCGTACTGCCGTCGGTGGGGTCGAGGTCGGGTACCTGGGTGATGACGGGCGTGGGGTTGCAGCCGTTGCGCGCGGCCCAGGCCGCCACCAGGTCGGGAATGGGCACGAACACCCCGTTGCCGGCGTAGGGCACGGTGCCATCGGCGGTGCCGTGGATTTCGAGCACCGGCACCGCCCGGGTAGGCGCGCAGGCGGCCACGTGGCTGGCGGCCATGCTGCCCGTAACAGAAGCAATAGCGGCCACGCGGTTGCTGAGCTGGCAGGCCAGCTCGTAGCTCATGAAGCCCCCGTTGCTCATGCCGGTGCTGTACACGCGCTGGGCGTTGATGCGGTATTTGGCGCTGAGCGAGTCAATGAGGGCGCTCAGGAAAGCCACGTCGTCGGGGCCGCCGAGGGCGTAGGGCAAAAAGGTGTTCCAGTAGCGGTTGTTGTTGCCGTCGAGGGTGCCGTTGGGGTGCACGACCAGGAAGTTGGCCGTGTCGGCAATGGCGCGGAAGTCGCCGTACTGCTCCTGCTCCACGTTGTTGGAGCCGTAGCCGTGCAGGTTGAGCAGCAGCGGCACGGGCTGGGTGCCGGTGTAGGCCTTGGGCACGTAGAGGCGGTAGTCGCGCACCACGCCCCCGAAACGGATGGAGCCCGTGACGGTTTGCTGGGCCTGGGTGGTGATGCCGGCCAGCAGCGAGCCGGCGAGAAAGAGTAGGGTACGAGTCATAGCAGGAAAGGAATCAGGTAGGGGAAAGAGGGCAAAAAACCGGCGGCATATGCGCCGCCTTCTTCTAAGACGAAGAAACTCGCGGTATGTTTAGGCGTTCATACCCGTTACTACCCCACCGAAGCCGGCCGTACGGCGGCGCAACCGCGCCCAAGCCGGCCCCGGCTTCCCTCCTCACGCCTTCACCGAGTCAGCCCTTCGCCTATGCCCCGCATCGTCACGCTCACGCTCAACCCGACAGTCGATAAAAGCACCACCGCCGGCCAGATCATCCCCGACCAGAAGCTGCGCTGCACCCCACCCAAGTTCGAGCCCGGCGGGGGCGGCATCAACGTTTCCCGGGCCCTCAAGCGGCTGGCGACTGATTCGGTGGCCGTGTTTCCGGTGGGCGGCCCCAGCGGCCTGTTGCTGCGCCAGCTGCTGAGCGCCGAGGAAATTGAGCAGTGCCCCATCGAAACCGAGGGTTGGACCCGGGAGAACTTCATCGTGGTGGACACTTCTACCGGCCAGCAGTACCGCTTCGGCATGCCCGGGGCCGAGCTGCGCCCCGGGGAGCAGCAGCAGGTTATCCGGGTGCTCCAGGAGCTGACGGAGCTGCCCGAATTCCTGGTTATCAGCGGTAGCCTGCCCCCGGGCGTGGAGCCGGATTTCCTGGTGCAGGTAGCCCGGGCAGCCAAGAAGCTGGGCGTGAAAGTGGTGGTGGATACCTCCGGCCCGGCCCTGCTGGCGCTGCTGGCAGAAGGCGTGTACCTGGCCAAACCCAACGTGGGCGAGCTCAGCAAAATGACCGGCGTAGAGGAGCTCGACAGCGAAGCCGTGGCCGGGGCCGCCCGCCAGCTGGTAGAGAACGGGAAGTGCGAAATCGTGGTGGTTTCCATGGGGCCGCAGGGGGCCTGCGTAGTAGCCGCCAACCACGCCGACTACATCCCGGCCCCCTCCGTGAAAAAGCGCAGCACCGTGGGCGCCGGCGACAGCATGGTGGCCGGCCTCGTCTACGGGCTGGTTTCGGGCCGGAGCCTGCGCGAAACGGCCCGCTTTGGCGTCGCCTGCGGCACGGCCGCCACCATGAACCCGGGTACCGAGCTGTTCAAAAAAGCCGACGTGGACAAGCTCTACCAGTGGCTGCTGCACACCATGCCGGCGCAGGTATAAGATACCCCGGCGCGTGCCCGCCCGCGCCACTACGGCGCAATCAGCACTCATTCTCCTCCCTTCCCTCCTTCCGTTAGTGTATGGCCTCAGGTCTGGTAGCTCTTCTCGATGACATTTCCGCGCTGGTAAAAGTCAGTGCCGCCAGCCTGGACGACGTGCCGGCCCAGGTGGCCAAAACCACCGGCAAAGTATCCGGCATCGTCATCGACGATACGGCCGTGACGCCTAAGTACGTCGTCGGCCTCGATCCTGCCCGCGAGCTGTCCATCATCTACCAGATAGCCCGCAAGTCGCTGTTCAACAAGCTGGTGCTGCTGAGTCCGGCGGCGCTGGTACTGGGGTATTTTGCCCCCTGGGCCATCACGCCCATTCTTATGCTGGGTGGGGCATACTTGTGCTTCGAGGGCTACGAGAAAGTCCACGAGCTGTTCCGCGCGCCCGCCGACGGCCCCGCCGAGGTGGAGGACCTGCCCGTGATTACGCCCCAGGAGCTGGAGCAGCAGCGCGTAGCCAGCGCCGTGCGCACCGATATCATCCTGTCGGCCGAAATCATGGCCATTGCCTACAGTGAGGTTGCCGGTCAGGCCATCGTCAACCAGGTGGTGGTGATGGTGGCCGTGGCCGTGTTTATTACCGTGGCCGTGTACGGGTTTGTGGCCCTCATCGTGAAGGCCGACGACTTGGGCGTGCACCTGGCCCAAGATGTGCACCACCCCACCACCCGGAAGATGGGCCGCGGCATCGTGCGCTTCATGCCCCATTTCCTGCAGACGCTGAGCTACGTGGGCACGGCGGCCATGCTCTGGGTGGGGGCCGAAATCATTGCCCACGGCATCCCGTTCACGGCCCATCTGCTGCACGAGCTGGAAGTGGCCCTGGCCCACCTGCCGGTGGTGGCCTGGCTGGCCAAAGCCCTGAGCTGCGCTATTGGCGGTTTACTGATTGGCTTTGTGGTGGAAAAACTGGTGAGGCTGGTCAAGAAACTGCTCCCCCAACGGCAGTAGCCCCGCTGCCGCTGCCCGCTCCCGTCGCTTGAAATCTGCCCCACGGTAGCCACAACCATTGCTTGGCGCAGCTGCCCATACCGCTGAATAAATGGAAGTTTCCAGACCATACGAACCTGCCAAGTTGTATCTTCGTTTACAATTCAGTTAGCGTTTGTTGACCAACCCATCACAAATTCCATCATGGCCCGCAAAGTAAATTTCGAGCTTTCCGAATCCGGCCTCAAGCGCGTGCTGAAAAACGCCTCTGGCCGGGTAGTGAGCGAAAACCTGAATCGGGGTGTCGCCATTACGGTAATTGAGAAGGGCCAAATAGTCGAGGTACGCCCTGATAAGTCGCGCCGGGTGGTACGCAAAACGGCCCCCCAGCCAGTCCACATCACCGAACGGACGCTATACCTTGACTGAGCATATTCCGCGCTTACGCATGCTTGCCGGGCCCAATGGGTCCGGCAAGTCTTTTTTGGTGCCTTCGCTGGCTACTGAAGTCAACATGGGCGTCATCGTCAATGCTGATGAAATAGAGGCACTACTCAGAGCGCAATACCGGCAGCACACGCGGATATTAAATCTGCAGCAGTGGCAGCTTACGCTGACGGAACAGGATTTAGAGGCTTTTCGCCACTCGGCTGCTCAAAGCAATCAACCCACTCTGGCACAGGAGAAATTCTCCCGTTTGCGAATTGAGCAAAACGTACTGCTCTTCTCCCGCATTAAAGTTGACTCTTACCTGGCTTCGCGCGTTGCGGAGTTCCTGCGCTATGCGTTGCTAGCCGCCAAACAGTCGTTTACGTTCGAAACGGTGATGTCGCACCCCTCGAAACTGGAGTTTCTGCGCGATGCCCAGGCGGCTGGCTACCGCACCTACCTGTATTTCGTGGCGACGGAAGACCCTGAAATCAACATCGCCCGGGTTCGGGCACGGGTGAAAAAGAAAGGCCACCACGTCGACAGCGACAAAATTGTGTCGCGCTATGCCCGTACGCTCGATTCGTTGTTTGATGCCGTGAGGCTCGTAAACCGCGCCTTTTTGTTTGACAACTCTTCGGATGCACCGCAGTTGATTGCGGAAGTAGAAGAAGGCAAGCGCATAGAGTTCAAAACGACAACAATTCCGGCTTGGGTAGATACTTACTTCCGGCAGAAGGTCTTGCGGAGGCAATAAACCCGCCCGCTGTTCGCGCACCTGAAGTAGCTTTTCCGCTTCTGTTCAACGACAACCTCACAAAGCGGAAGAGTTGCTGGGACTACGCTCCGTGTGGCGCTCTTTCTCTGCCTGTAAGCAAGCACTGAATTCCTATGCCCTACCCTCCCCAAAAACCCGAACTGCCCGCCTGGGTGTTTCTGGCGCTGCGCTTCGGCTCGGTGGCGCTGGTAGCGGCCGTGGCGTACTTCGTGGTGCGGTGCCAATAACCTACTTCCATGCCCCCCATCGATAAAATAGCCTGGCTCCACCTGCACGAAGGCCGCGTGCTGAGCACCCGCAGCCGGGGCAAAGACCGCTACTACCTGCCCGGCGGCAAGCGCGAACCCGGCGAAACCGACGCCCAAACGCTGCTGCGCGAAATCCGGGAGGAGCTGACCGTAGCCCTGGACCCCGCCAGCCTGCAACCGCGCGGCGTGTTCACGGCCCCCGCCCACGGCCACGCCCCCGAGGTGCTGGTCCAGATGACGCTCTACGCCGCCACCTACACCGGCACCCTGCAACCCGCCGCCGAAATTGAGGAAGTGGTCTGGCTCAGCTACCGCCACCGCCCCCAGGTGTCGGCCGTCGACCAGTTGATATTCGATTGGCTGCACGAGCTGGGCGAGTTGAAGGCCTGACTGCCCGGGCAACCGGCCGCCATAGCCCGGTTTAGCCGCCGCCCCGCCCGCTGCCTGAAACCGCTAAGGAAGTGAGGGCTTCTGGGTAGCTTGATGCCGAATTATTGGGAACGACGTAAATTGAGATTATGAAACTAGCCGTTGAATTAGAATTTCCGGAGGAGCAGGCTGCTCTGGCCTTGGAATGGCTGCAAAGCTTGCCTGCCGGCATTGCTGCCCGGCTGCGCGGTAAAGGAAAAAAGCTGGCAAAAAGCCAGTCTGTAAATTTTGCAGAAGCAACTGCAACGCTTTCCCTTGCGGAAGAGCAACAGTTGCTCCACGAGCTTTTCGGAGCGTGGAAGTCGGAGGTGAGCGGCGATGAGATGAATCGTGCCATTGATGAGGCCCGGCAAACCGGCCACCGCGAGGTAGAACTACGAGCGGCTACCTGCTTGACACCAACATCTGCGTGCATTACCTGAAAGGGGAGCACGCATTGGAGGCCAAAGTAACGGCAGTTGGCTTGCGTAACTGCTTCATTTCCGAGTTGACGATTGCCGAGATGCTCTACGGACTGGCCAAATGCGAACCAGCCTATGCGGCCCAACAGCGGCAATACATCACCAAACTACAACGCCTGTTCAACACCCGGCTATTGCCCATGGCTACCGCCTTCGAGCTATACGGACCGGAAAAAGTGCGGCTACTAGAGCAGGTGAGGCAAGGAGCATTGGGCAAATATCCCGGTGAACTCGATGTGCTTATTGCTTGTAGCGCTCTGGCGCATCAATTGGCGCTGGTAACGCGCAACACCAAAGATTTCGCAGCCATCGTCGGCCTGCCGCTGGAAAACTGGATTGACAATCCGTAGCTTCTCCCGCCGCCCCGCCTGATGCCCCCGCCGCTGGAGGAGCGTGGGCTTCTGTGTAACTTGGTTTTCCTGTGGTACTGGAAGTAAACGGCTATATTTTCAGAACACCCTTAATTCACTTTGGACATGATAGTTGAATTGGAATTTCCAGATGACGATGCTGTTTTCATGATGGAATTGATTGAGCGAATGCCTGGGGTTCGTATTCTGCCGCCCACAACGGAACCCGAAGCTGCCAAGCGGGAGCGGGTCGCAGCATTTCGTAAGCAACTATATCACAGCCACAATCAGCCCGATCCGCTACAAAGCGAAGGAAAGTAAGGCAGGTTATATTCTATTGGTCTTGTTTATGTATCTACTATATGTTGATGAAAGCGGCGATATTGGCCTCCAGAACAGCCCTACCAAGTACTTTATCCTTACCGGAATCATCCTCCACGAAACGCATTGGCGGGGCATTCTGACCGACTTGGTTGCATTCCGCCGTCACTTGCGCCTTACCAAAGACCTGAAGCTGCGCGAGGAAATACACGCCGCGCCTTTTATCAACAATCCTGGCCCGTTGGTGCGCATTAAGCGTCACGACCGACTCGACATTCTGAAACAGTGCATCGATTTTCTCGGCAACCGTTCTGACGTCAGCATTATCACGATAGTGGTTAACAAAGCCACCAAGCCCGCTAACTACGATGTATTCGAAGCAGCGTGGCAAGCCCTCATTCAGCGGTTCGAGAATACGATTCGCCACCGCAATTTTCCCGGTGCTTTCCCCGACCAGCGCGGAATGGTGCTACCCGACAATACCGATGGCGGCAAGCTTACCCGCCTGCTTCGGAAGATGCGCCACTACAATCCGGTGCCCAGCCAGGCCTACTTCCAGCAGCAAGGCAGCCCCTACCGCAACATGGCGCTGCAATACGTCATCGAAGACCCTTTCCTGAAGGATTCCGCCCATTCGTTCCTGCACCAGCTGACGGATGTGGTGGCTTACTGCGCCCGCCAGTTGTTTGAGCCCAACAGCTACATGAAGAAAAAGCAGGGCCACAATTTCTACGCGCGGCTTCGGCCCGTACTCAACCCCTATGCCTCTCGTAGCCACGCGTTGCATTTGGTGCTATTGTAAAACGCATAAAAAAGGGGCTGCCTTACAGCAGCCCCGGAGGAATCCTACTAGGGCGACTAGCACCCGTTCAGATTCATACAAATATACCGAAGTTTCGGTACTATTGTTTCCACGCTTTCGTGTCTACTCCCACATAGCTCAGTTTTTCTGTCGCCCCAGTCTCCCAACCTGCTCCTACCAACTCGGCGGCTATTTGGTATGTTGCACCCAGATTTCATGGCCGCCCACCCCCTTCCATGTCCCCTGCCACCATGCAGCAACCCCGCCGACCGCAAGCCCAGCTACCGCCGCCTCGAAGTGCTGCCTGAGCCGCTGAGTGCCGAGCGACTGGCCCAAGCCCGTGATATACGCCAAGCAGTTCAAGTTTGACACGCTGTCGGAAGAGGATTTACTTCGCATACGCCGTAGTGCGTAAGCTTATCTGCTTTGACTAGGCGACCTGTTGCTCCTATCTAGCCTACGCCCCCACCCTAGCTACCCGCAACACCCACCACTTCTCTGAACTACAAGAGGTTCTGGTAGGACGTTGGATAGGTAAGCCGCAAATGCCTTCACACTCACTATTTGCGATGCTGGAAGAGACAGAAACTTCTTTGAGAATAACGTTAGCTTAAGACGATGTTTTCAAAATGAGAAACCCTTTTTATGATGAACTACCCAATTGTTAAAATTCCGCAACGTTTTATTCAAATAAAAAATTTCGTTCCTATACAGCCCTCTAAACCTACAGAACCCCTAAAGCCGATTCAACCTATTGAACCTGAGCCACCAAAGATATTGGTTGTTAAAGAGACTTTTGTATCCTCGGGGTATTTAGGGTCAATATTTTTTTGGATTATCGGAATGGGCATAATACTCATTGGCAATCTTGGCAGCAGTAGACCCGTTGCCACAGGAATAGGTCTATTATTTATTTTATTTGCCATTTTCAGACCTCGTAATAAAAATTATAAAATAGCACAAAAAACCAACTTAAAGCAACAAAATATATATTCTAAATATATAGAAAAACATGCCAAAGAACATCACAATTTTAAAGCTAAGATGATGCAATATTCTGTGGAATTACAAAAATACATATCCGATAAGAAAATTTACGATTTGTCGTTAAAAGAGAGTAAAGACGAGGATGATTACGAATGGAGTATACGGAAGTTAAGACAGTCCATACTTGCTGAAGCACTAAGTCAATCTGCTACTCCAGTTTTATTTAAAGGAAAGCAACATAAAAAAGGCATAACCGAAGATTCGTTCTTTGATGCTTTAGCCAACTTCTTTTCCGAACATGACTACGACCTTCCATTACCAATACATAAGAAAAACGCCTCTTTAGTTTCACCGGAAAAAATTGAAGTCAATATATTACGTCATCATATTATATCAGACAGAGATACGGAGCGGCCATTTATGCCTGATTTCGTTCTGTCAATTGCAAGTAATAAGCAAAGCGTAGTAATAGAAATTGATGAGCCCTATGTTGGCAGTGACGGCACTCCCATACATCACATCAATTCTAAGGATGACTACCGGGACAAGTACTTTTTGGCTAATGGTTGGATTGTAATCAGATTTGCCGAAGAACAGGTAGTAAAGCATCCTTTTGAATGTTGCTGGTTCATAGCGAATACACTGCTTCAGAATACGCCTTCATTTGAAATGGGAAGTATCCACTATAAGATGATGTCATATTGGGATGAAATCGACCTAATACGTGTACCGCAGTGGACGGAGAAGGAAGGTAGTCGGATGGCCTTTGCTCGTTACAGAAATACATATTTACCAAGCCATCTTGCAGCCAAAATAAAAGAAGAAGAGTATAACCCGTTAAAAGTAATAAACGTTGAAATCCGCACTGCTTTCAACAGCGAAGAGTTTGACAAACGCAAGGAGATACAGCGTTTGATAGATGAGGAAGAGGGCAACAATCACCTTCCTTTTTAAGGCAGACTATTTGACGCAAAATAGTTGTGCAGCTGTTTGTGTTCCCCGCCAAAACGTCAGTCCCACACCTCTCGCACCCTGTTTGCTAGCCTCGTCGTAGAACTTCTCACACCCTGAAGTTCTCACTTAACGAAAGCAAGCCATGAACTTTAACAACTATACCATTAAGGCCCAGGAGGCCGTGCAGAAGGCCACCGAGTTGGCCGGCGGCAACCAGCAGCAGGCCATCGAAACCGGGCACCTGCTCAAGGGCCTGTTCCAGAGCGACGAGAACGTCCTGTCATTTGTGGCGAAAAAGCTGGGCGCCAACCTCAACGTGCTGACGCCCCGCCTCGATGCCCTGGTGGCCGCTTACCCCAAGGTGAGCGGGGGTTCGCCCTACCTCGCCAACGACACCGCCGCGGCCCTGCAACGTGCCACCGGCTTCCTCAAGGAGTTCGATGACGAGTACGTGTCGGTGGAGCACTTGCTGCTGGGGCTGCTCGGTGGCAAGGATGGCACCGCCACGCTGCTCAAGGATGCGGGCTTCAACGAGAAGGACCTGAAAACGGCCATTCTGGAGCTGCGCGGGGGCCGCAAGGTCACGAGCCAGTCGGCCGAAGACCAGTACCAGAGCCTCAACCGCTACGCCCGCAACCTCAACGAGCAGGTGCGCACCGGCAAAATGGACCCGGTTATCGGCCGCGACGAGGAAATCCGGCGGATGCTCCAGATTCTGAGTCGGCGTACCAAGAACAACCCCGTGCTGCTGGGCGAACCCGGCGTGGGCAAAACGGCCATCGTGGAGGGCCTGGCCCAGCGCATCGTGGCCGGCGACGTGCCCGAAAACCTCCAGGACAAGGTGATTATGAGCCTCGACATGGGCCTGCTCATTGCAGGGGCCAAGTACAAGGGCGAGTTCGAGGAGCGCCTCAAGGCCGTCATCAAGGAAGTAACCGACTCCGATGGGCGCATTATCCTCTTCATCGACGAGATGCACACCCTGATTGGGGCCGGCGGCGGCGGCGAAGGGGCCATGGATGCCGCCAACCTGCTCAAGCCGGCTTTGGCCCGGGGCGAGCTGCACGCCATCGGGGCCACCACGCTCAAGGAGTACCAGAAGTACATCGAGAAAGACAAGGCCCTGGAGCGCCGTTTTCAGGCCATTATAGTCGATGAGCCGACCGTCGAGGACGCCATCAGCATCATGCGCGGCATCAAGGAGAAGTACGAGCTCCACCACGGCGTGCGCATCACCGACGACGCCGTGATTGCCGCCGTGGAGTTGAGCTCGCGCTACATCACCGACCGGTTCCTGCCCGACAAGGCCATCGACCTCATGGACGAGGCGGCCGCCAAGCTCCGCATCGAGCTGAACTCGATGCCCGTGGAGCTCGACGAAATCCAGCGCCGCATCATGCAGCTGGAAATTGAGCGCGAGGCCATCCGCCGCGAAGAAAACCACGACCGCGAGGGCATCCTCAACAAAGACATTGCCGACCTCGGCTCCCGCCGCGACGAGCTGAAGGCCCAGTGGGAAAACGAGAAATCGGCCCTCACCGGCATTCAGACCGAGAAGGCGAACATTGAGCGCTTCAAGCTGGAAGCCGACCAGGCCGAGCGCCAGGGCGACTACGGCCGGGTGGCCGAGTTGCGCTACGGCAAGATTCAGGAAGCCGAAGCCCGTCTGCGCGACCTGCAAGCCCAGGCCGAAGCCGACAAGGGCAAGGAAGGCGGCTCGATGCTCCAGGAAGTGGTGACCCACGAGGACATTGCCGACGTGGTGGCCAAGTGGACCGGCATTCCGGTAAGCAAAATGCTGCAATCGGACCGCGAGAAGCTGCTGAGCCTGGAAGCCGAGCTGGGCAAGCGCGTGGCCGGCCAGAGCGAGGCCATTGCGGCTATTTCGGATGCCGTACGCCGTTCCCGGGCCGGTTTGCAGGACCCCAAGCGGCCCATCGGCTCGTTCATTTTCCTGGGTACGACCGGCGTGGGCAAAACCGAGCTGGCCAAGGCCCTGGCCGAGTACCTGTTCAACGATGAAAACGCGATGGTGCGCATCGATATGAGCGAGTTTCAGGAGCGCCACGCCGTATCGCGCCTCATTGGGGCGCCTCCCGGCTACGTGGGTTACGACGAGGGCGGCCAGCTCACGGAGGCCGTGCGCCGCAAACCCTACTCGGTGGTGCTGCTCGACGAAATCGAGAAGGCCCACCCCGACGTGTTCAACATCCTGCTGCAAGTGCTCGACGACGGCCGCCTGACCGACAACAAGGGCCGGGTAGCCAACTTCAAGAACACCATCATCATCATGACCTCGAACACGGGGGCCGACATCATCCAGCACAATTTCAAGGAGCTCAACGAGTACAACCACGACGAAGTGGTGGACCGCACCCGCAACGAGGTGGTGGAGCGTCTCAAGCAGCACATGCGCCCCGAGTTCTTGAACCGCATCGACGAAATCGTGATGTTCCAGCCGCTCAAGCGCAAGGAAATCCGCAAAATCGTGGACATCCAGTTCAAGCAGATCCAACAGCGCCTCAATGAGGCCGGCATCCGCCTCGAAGCCACCTCAGAAGTGCTCGATTACCTCGGCGAGCAGGGCTTCGACCCCACCTTCGGGGCCCGACCGCTCAAGCGCGTTATCCAGCGCCTGGTGCTCAACGAGCTGAGCAAGGACATCCTGAGCGGCCGCGTGAGCAAGGACGCCGTGGTGGAAGCCGTGCTCGAAGACGGCGGCATCCGCTTCAACAACGTGGAGATGCCCGCTGTGTAGGTTTTTCGTAGTCGAGTATATACAAAAGCCCCGCTGGCGTTGTGCCGGCGGGGCTTTGTGCGTTGGGCTGATTACGTGGTCTGCTGGTTTTCCCAGCCCGGCGACACGCCGGATTTAGCGGCTCCGACGAGCTGCTTTGCGCTCCAAACGGGCCCGGTAGGTGCGGCCCGCCGCCAGGTGCTTCTCTTTGAGGCGCACCCGGATGGCGGCGGGCAAAGGGGCTCCGGCCAGATAACTGGTGCGCAGTTCGTGGAACTTCTCATCGGAATACGGCGCGTTGTGCACGAACATGTACGTGAGCCCACCAGCCGCCAGCAGCAAGCCGGTCGCTACCTGGCCGCCAGAAGGCTCCGCAGGTTGGGAAACGTACGGAGAGCCCGATGAACCATTACTGGCTCCGGAACCCGTCATCAGGCGCAGTCCGGGCAGGGCCAGCAGAATGGGCAGCTGCCCACCCGTGCGCCTGGCGTTGAAGAATCCTTGCACGGCGTCCAGGGTATCCTGGCGGGCATCGGCCAGCGCCTGTTCCGGCGGCAGGGAGCGAACCAGCTGGCTGGCGGGGGCCGGGGCTATGGGAGCCGGGGTGTCAGGCCCCGGGGCATCAGGGGTCGGGGTGAGGGGGGCCGGGATATTGAGCGCCAACAGGGGATTTTGCTCGGACGCGGTGCCGTGCAGGGGCAGAAAGTTACCCTTGAGGCGGCGGCTGATGTTGGGCGGTACGTGGCCGGTGGCGGCCAGCTCACGCAGCACCCGCTGCTCCTGGCTCCACCAGAACTGCACGCTCTTATTCAGCCCGATGCCCAGGAAAACAGTGCCCGCCACCACCCCGGGCGTCCAGACCCCGGCGCTGGTAGACTGCTGGGCGGGCAGAATGGAGGCCAGCATACTGGCCGTTCCCAGGCCCAGCCAGCTGGCGGCCCCGCCCCGCCGGCTCTTGAAGAGCTCGTGCACGGCCCGGGCCGTATCGGCGCGGGTCAGGGCCGGTTCAGGAAGTGAGGTGGAAACAACGATTGGCAGCGGCGCTGCCGCAGGGGCAGCTACATCCTGTGCGGTGGCGGTGGCAGCGGCAATAGCCACTACAGTAATGGCACTAAAAACCCGGGTTAGCATAAACAGCAACGAAGAGAAAGGGTACGCACTATGGCCTACAAGCCGGTAAGCCCTGTAAAGCGGATAAATGGAGGGTGAATTCTGCCTGTTGCTTCTCTCTGGCTGAACCCTCCCACTGCTACAAGCATTCGGCAGTAACGAAGACTCCGTCCGGCTGGCCGCGATACTACAAAAGCCAGGAATGCAACAGAAAGCAGGGCGCAAGATAATGGACTTCCGGCGAAGGGCAGCGTCAATAATACGCGCGTCGTCCCCCCCGCCTCGCCACTGATGCATGATCTCGCCGCTCGGGCGCGGGACGCCGCCCCCGTACTGATAACGGGAAGTGTTGCCAGTACGGGGGCGGCCGGTCGGGGTGCAGCAGCAGGGCGCGGCCGTTGGCAGGCACTTACGGCAGTGGCTAACCCTGGCAGAACAAAGCCCCGCCGACGTGGTGTCGGCGGAGCTTTTTAGGATGGTGCGGGTTCCGGCTTACCCCGAATAATGCGTCTGCCAGCTTACGTAGCAGATGTAGCCATTGAGCAGCATGAACAGGAAGGAAGGCAGCGACAACCAGAAACCGTCGCCGATTTTCATCCGCACGCCAAAGCCCAGCAGCATCAACAGGGCCAGCCCGCCGGAAGCCAGGACCAGAAGGGGCGGCGAAATCAGCCCGACAAGCAGACCAATGCCGCCCAGAAGCTCCACAATGGCCGTCAATGGGCCGAACTTCGCCAGCCCGTAGCGCACAAATTCGTCTTTGAGCTTTTGAGAGGTAAAGTAACTGATTCCGTAAAACAGAAACGAGAGGGCCGAAAGCCAGATCAGAACAACCATCATCGCGCTTAACCGGCAAGCAGGCCCGCGTGGAAGGCTGCCACGAACAACGACAGCAAGAGCAGCAGCAAAGAAGGCACGTACTTATGCCAGGGGTTGCGCACTTTGATATGCGCAACCTGCGCGCACAGCATCAGAAAAGCCATCAGCAGCGCGGGAACCAGCACCAGCCCGGGATACCAGATGCCGGCAACCAGCAGCGTGGCCAGCGCTATTTTGGCCGCCCCCACCAGGTTGCGCACCAGGTCCGGCAAGCCGTATTGCTTGAACTCTTCAACAATGTTATCGAACCGGAATACCCAGACTATCACGATGGAAAGTGCGATGATAAGCTGCGCGAGAGTAACTATCGTAGGCATGGGCAATTGGTTTTAGGCTACTGGAAAATAACTGGCTGCTTCGCATTTTTCTACCGGACTGCAAGCACAGACCTGCCACCGGATGCGCCAGTTCTGGAATGGACAACGCCCCCCAACAGACCCAAGAACGGTTGCTCCGCGCTTGTATCGGCTTTAGGCAGTGCTGTTGCTGGTAACCGCTGCTGGCAGGAACAAGTTTTTCGCGCCCGTATTTGTGGCTCCTGCTACTGCTTGCAGGCCCTTTCGTAGCAGGCACTCTGCTCCCTTACCGGTTCGATGGTGCTTGCGGCGGCGGCTCCCGCTCCAGTTGCTGGCGCAGGGCTTCGCGCAGGTAGGTCGCTTTGGCGAAATGGCTGGCCCCGGAAATAAACCAAGTGGGCCTTGTTGAATTTGGGGGCGTGGGCAATGAAATCCACCACGGTACCGGCCAGCACGGCTCCGCCCAGCGGGGGCGAAACGGCCTCGTCGGCCACGGTGGTCTGACCGTAGCGGTCGGTGGAGGAAATGGGCAACGCGAGCATCGCCCCGGCAATTAAAGGGTGCGGTGAACAACGAGCCGGCATAGCGGCGCTTCCGAAACAGGCTCAGCAGCGCCCCCGTGGTAGCGGCCTCGGAGGCCCGGGCCTGAAAGTGCGGCAGCTACCAGCCAAATGGCGGCCCACCACGCCTGGCACTGAACGCTGGCTAACCTCTTTGGCGAGCCGGGAATCCTGCGCTGGTTTGCAATCCATGTCCTGGGGCCAATCCTGGGCTAAATACCATTCAGCTACCCCTTGCGGAATCATTTGCCGGGCTCTTCGCTGCCTGTTCAGCATATCCGAGAAATAACCGCTAAAAATTTATCATTTTCGCAATAATCAGGGATTGTGATTTACTGAATAAGCAGCATCTTTACCCTTTAGCGGGTAACGGGACTATAACCCTATTCCCGCAAAACGGGTGAAAGCAGTTGGTTGCTGCGCACACCCAACAACACCCCGTCAAGGCGGGGCAACATCCTTTATTTCCCTGGTTGGCAGGGTTTTCAAGCCCCTTCCACTGCATCAATTACCACAAGTCGGTTGACTTGCTGGCACCCTGTCCCCTTTTCCCCTTTTTATGCTAAAACCATTACTTCCGCTGTCGGCTTCCCCGACGACGGCCCTGCGGCGGCCAGCCAGTGGCTGGCGCCCGTTGCTGGCCGTAGCCATTGGCCTGCTGCCCGCCCTGCCCATGCAGGCGCAGCA
Organism: Hymenobacter rubripertinctus; assembly: GCF_003583925.1. Classification (GTDB taxonomy): domain Bacteria; phylum Bacteroidota; class Bacteroidia; order Cytophagales; family Hymenobacteraceae; genus Hymenobacter; species Hymenobacter rubripertinctus. The sequence continues at coordinate 22,792 of NZ_QYCN01000034.1, forward strand.
GCGCCCCGGACTGGTTCCGGCGGCGCTGGCCTCGCGCCCGACTGCGCAGCTGCCGACTCCGGCAGCCGTCGCCGCGCCGGCAACTGCCCGGCCCGCGCCCATTGTCCGGCGCGGGGTGCTGGGGGCCGTTTCTTCCACCGCCACGGGCGGCAACTGGAGCGAGGCGACCACCTGGACCGGGGGCGTGGTGCCCACTGCCGCCGATGACGTGACCATTATGGCGGGCGCGACGGTTACGCTGGACGTGGCCGCCAGCGTGGCTTCGCTCACGGTAGCTACCGGCGGCTCCCTGCTCAACTCCGCCACCACCGGCTACACGCTGGCCGTGGGCGGCAGCGTTACCAACAACGGCACGCTCGACCTGAGCGCCACCGCTGCCATCGGCTCCGACCTGCGCTTCACGGGGGCCGGCAATGCCACCTTCGGCGGTTCGGGTACCACCGACCTGCAAACGGTGTCGCTGGCCAAAGCGGTGCGGGCCGATATTGTGGACATGAACCTGCCCACCTTCACGGTAAAGGGCGCGGCCACCACCGATGGTTTCCTGTTTACGCGCACAACCGGCACCACCCCGGCCGATGACATGACGGGCACCCTCAAGGTGTCGGGCACGGCGACCATCAGCAGCAAGGTATTCGGCAACGCGGCCTCCTACCTTATCCCGGCCACCGGCGGCTTCTGGCTGAGCAATCCGAACTTTACGGTAGCCGCGCAAACGGGCTCAGCTACGGTAAACGGGTTACTGCGCGTTTCCACGGGCACTTTCAACGTGGGCACGGCCAGCGGCAACTCCCTCACCCTGGGTTCAGGCTCAGTGCTGACGGTGGAGGGGGGCACGCTCTCGTCGGCCGGGCGCGTGACTTCGTTCACGTCGGCTACCGCCGCTGCCACCACTACGTTCACCCTCAGCGGCGGCACCATCAACGTGGCCACCGTGGGCAACGCGTCGGGCACTCCTTCGTTTGGCATCAACGGCACCACCACCATTTCGGGCGGCACCGTTAACCTGGTGCAGCGCAGCACGGCCACCACGCCACTCGACTACTACGTGGCGGGCACCTACAACTTCACGGGCGGTACCGTGAACGTCGGGACGGCGGCCACGGCCACCAACTTCGATTTCCGCATCCGGGGCACGTTCCCGAATCTGACCATCGATAACACGACTAATCCCAAGAGTGCCCTGCTCCAGGGCCAGACCAATGTGTACGGCACGACGCTGATTACGCCGGGCGCGACGCTGAACCTGAACGGCATGTTGCTGCTCCAGCTCGGGGCCACCATCACCAACAACGGCACGCTCACGGGTACTACGGCCAGCAGCACCATTTACTTCGCGGGCAGCGTGCCCCAGACCCTGGGCGGCGCAGGAACGTTCACGACCATCCGCACGCTGACGCTGGACAACAGCGGCGGCGGCGTGACGCTGAACGTGCCCGTGGTAGTAACCCGCGTGAACCTGTTTACGGGCAACCTGAACGGGGCCGGCAACCTGACCATCGGCGACGGCTCGGCCCTCTTCTTTCTGGTGCAGGTTGGCGTGACGGGTAATACGGGCACGAGTGGCTCGATTACGTCGGCTCCGACCTTCAACATTGGCAGCGGGGCGCTGCAACTGATTTACGGCCCCGAAACCACCAACCGGACGACTGGCTTCGAAATCCCGGCTACCCGCACCGTTGATGTCATCACGATTGCCAATCCGGCGGGCGTAACCCTGGCCGGCGGCAACGTGCTGATTCCCGGCATTTCCACTGCCTCCCTCATCCTCACCAACGGGGTGCTCACCACCTCGTTGGCCAACACAGTGGTGCTGGGTGCCACCGCCGGCGGTATCCCCACGGGCGTGGCCACTTCCTACGTGAATGGCCCGCTGGGCATCACGGTGAACAGCGCTACCGCCGTTAGCCGCACCTTTGCGGTGGGCGACGCCGCCGGCTGGCGGCCGGTAGTGGTAACCGGCATTACCGCCGCTACCGACCAGGTTTTCACCGCCACCGTCATCAATGGCGCAACGGGCGGCAACGTATCCGGGATGCTGTCGGGCCTGAACCCGGCGCGCTACGTACGCCTCCAGAACTCGGCCAACCTGCCCGCTACAGCGCGCGTGCAGCTGAGCTATGGGGCAGATGACGTGGTGGGCAGCACAGTTACGGCCGTTGTGGCCCAGGCCGCTACGGCCAACGGCACCTACGCCAGCCTGGGCGGGGCTACCGCTACGGTCGTCCCCCCCACTACTACGCCTGCCAGCGCTTCGGCTACCGGCATTATCTCCACCCAGGACCTGACGCCCGGCAACGATTTCTTCGTGCTCGGTACTACGGAAGGCGGCACCCTGACTTCGTCGGTAACGGCGGTATGCAGCGGCTCGAATACCGGCACCATTACCCTGGCGGGCTTTACTGGCACCATCACGGGTTACGAGGCCAACACCGGCAGCGGCTTCGTGGCCGTGGCCGGCACCAATACCGGCGCCACGTACACCTTCACCAACCTGACGGCCACCACTACTTTCCGGGCCGTGATTATGACGGCCGATAACCGCACCGTGTACTCGGCTCCGGTAACCGTGACAGTGAACCCGGCTACCACGGCCACCTTCACGTATGCCGCTGCCGCCTACTGCCAGAGCGGCACCAACCCTACGCCCACCATCACGGGCACGGCGGGCGGCACGTTCAGCAGCACAGCGGGCCTGAGCATTGATGCCACCACCGGCGTTATCAACCTGAGCGCCAGCACGGCCGGCACCTACGTGGTAACCTACAGCGTGGGCGGCTCCTGCCCTTCCTCGGCCACGTTCAGCGTAACCATTACGACCCCGGCCACGGCCGGCTTCAGCTACGCCAGCGCCACGTACTGCACCACAACGGCCGGCACGGTTGCGCCGGCCCTGGCAGCCGGGGCTACGGCCGGGGCGTTCACCAGCACCACGGGCCTGAACATCAATGCCGCCACCGGAGCCATTACGCCCGGCACTAGCACGCCCGGCACCTACGTGGTAACCAACACGGTAGCGGCCAGCGGCGGCTGCAACGCCGTAACGGCCACGTTCAGCGTAACCATTAATGCCCCCGCTACGGCTGGTTTCAGCTACGCCAGTGCTTCGTACTGCCTGGGGGCCACCAACCCCACGCCAACGCTGGCAGCCGGGGCCTCGGCCGGTACGTTCACCAGCACCACGGGCCTGGTGATTAACGCCACCACCGGCGTCATCAACCTGGCCACCAGCACGCCCGGCACCTACGTGGTGACCAACACGGTAGCGGCCAGCGGCAGCTGCAACGCCGTAACGGCCACGTTCAGCGTGACCATCAACGCCCTGCCGGCTCAGCCGACGGTTTCGGTGCAGTACAACGGTCCCGTCACCACGCTCACCAGCAGCAGCGCTACCGGCAACCAGTGGTACCGCAACGGTGTCGCAATTACCGGCGCCACCAACCAGACTTACGTCATCAACGCGGCGGCCCAGTTCGGCACCTACACCGTTGTTGTGACCAATACGGCCGGTTGCGCCTCTCTGGCTTCGGCCTCGCAGGTGGTTACGTCCACGGTGAAGCCGCTGGCCGGCACTTCCCTGCAACTCTACCCCAACCCCACCACCGACGGCCAGCTGACGGTGAAACTGGCGGGGTATACCCAATCGGTGGAGCTGACGGTTTACAACGCCATCGGCCAGCAGGTGCGCACCCTCACGGTGCCCGCCGGCCGCCTGGAGCAACCCCTCGACCTACACTTGCTGCCCAGCGGCGTATACCTGCTCAAGGCCCGCACCGAAGGCGGCCTCGATGTTCGGCGGATTGTGAAAGAATAGCCCGCCCGAATACGTTCATGCTTCATCAGAAAGCCTGCCGATACCTGTCGGCAGGCTTTTTTTGTCCCGACTGGCCCGCGCCCACGGGCTCCTTTTCGTGCTTCGGACTACTCGCCCGACAGGCCGTTGGGGGCGTTTGAGAGGAAGAACGCACGGTTTTTGACCGTCGGGGCTGGCCCCGCACCACGGGCCGGCCAGTAGCCGGTGGCTACCGTTACGCCCCCGGCCAATCCCTTACGCCTTATCTTCCACCACCTATGAGACAGAGACACATCGCCGCGCTCCTTCTTCTGCTGCTCACCGCTTCCACTCTATACGCCGCGCCCCGCCGCGACTTCGCCACCCAGTACCGGCCCGAGCGGCGGATTGCCGTGGATACCCGCCGCGAGGGCGACAGTCTGCGCGTGTACCTGCGCTTCCCAAACCGGAGCCTGCTGCGGCGCGGCTTTCCACTGCACGTAGTGGGCTGGGCCGATTTTGATGCCCGCAAGCCGCTCTGGCGGGATACCGTGCGCCAGCTGGCCCGCCGCCTGCGGTCCGACGGCGACGCGGCCCGCGTGAGCTTTACGCTGCCCCTGAGCCGGCTGCGCAACGGCGCGGTGCTGAGCATGGCCATTGGGCCGGCCGAGGAGGCCGCGAGTGGCGACGCGGCCTGGCTGCGCCTGACCCCCGATTACCTGACCCGCAATTTTATCCTGACCGACTCGGTGGGCCAGCCCCTGCTGCGCCGCTACCTCCAGGCCCGGGAAGTGTTCGGGGTGGCGGCCTACGGCCCGGATCAGGAGCTGAGCGCCTACCGCTACCCGCTCAGCTCGCTGGCCGCCGCCCCGCCCATGTCAGGGCCCGGGGCGCTGGGGCCGCAGCCGCGCACACTCAGCGCCCAGGACTCGGCCCGGTTCCGCGCCGACCAGCTGCTGCGGCTGCCGGCCGGCCTGTATCTGCTGCGGGTGGGCACGGGGCCGCGGGCCGGGCTGCTGGTGGAAGAAAACCAGTTTCCGGCGCTGACTACGGCCGATGAGCTGATTGCCCCCCTGATTTACGTGACCACTTCCGCCGAGCGGCAGAAGCTCTTCGACGCCCCCGAGCCCAAGAAGGCCGTGGATTTGTTCTGGCTGGGCGTGGCCAATAACAGTCAGCCGGCGGCCCGCCTGCTTATCCGCACCTTTTACGGCCGGGTGGCGGAAGCCAGTCAACTTTTTTCGGCCCACAAAGCCGGCTGGCTCACCGACCGGGGCATGCTGTATCTGGTGCTGGGGCCGCCCGAGAGCGTGTCCCGGGTGGGCGCGGAGGAACGGTGGGTGTACCGGGGCGACGCGCAGCGCGGCGGCACATTCATCTTCCGCGCCAAACCCAGTACCTTTGCCCCCAACAACTACGAACTGGTGCGCCGCCCCGAGTATGAATCGCTCTGGTATGCCGCCGTGGAGCAATGGAGAAAAGGACGAACCGCCCCGCCCGGCCGCTGAATGAACGCCGCCAATTTTTTGACTCGGAAAACCGCCCCGTGCCCAACCGCCGCCCGAATCCGCGCGACGCGGACCGGCGCAACGAAGGCCGCCGCGACGATAAGCCCCGCTTGGAGGGCAGCCGGGCCGACGACGACCGTTTCGAGAACAGCCGCGCCGAGGAAGGCCGCTTCGATGATAACCGGGACGACAGCAACCGGGACGACAGCAACCGGGGCGACGATAACCGCTCCTTCGGCCGCCGGCCCGAAGGCAACCGCAGCGAAGGCAACCGGGCCGAGGGTGGACGCGGCGAAAACCGCTCTTCCGACAAGCCCCGCTACCCCCACCGCCCGGCCCAGGACCGCAGCATCGACATGATTTTCGGGTTGCGCCCGATTCTGGAGGCGCTCAGCGCGGGCCGCACGCTGGACAAGATATTCCTGCTGCGTGCTACTAAGAATTCCATGACCCAGGATATCAACGTCCTGGCCCGCGAAGCCAACGTGCCCGTGTCGATGGTGCCGGTGGAGAAGCTCGACAACATCACCCGCAAGAACCACCAGGGTGCGGTAGCTTTCGTTTCGCCGATTGACTACATGCCCCTGGACAACATCCTGGCCGGACTCTACGAGGAAGGCAAAACCCCGCTCCTGCTGGTGCTCGACCGGATTACCGACGTGCGCAACTTCGGCTCCATTGCCCGCAACGCCGAGTGCCTGGGCGTGCACGCCATTGTGGTGCCCAGCCACGGCGCGGCCCAGATCAACGGCGACGCGCTCAAAACCTCGGCCGGCGCCCTCAATATCATCCCGGTCTGCCGGGAGCACAACCTCAAGCAAACCCTCACGTTCCTGCGCGAATCGGGCGTGCAGGTCGTCGCCTGTACCGAGAAGTCGGACGCCAGCCTGGAAGCCGAAACGGTGGACCTGACCGGCCCGTTGGCCATTCTGATGGGTTCGGAGGAAGATGGCATCAGCCCCGAGTACCTGCGCCTTGCCGACCACAAGCTCCGCATTCCAATGGCCGGCCAGATCAGCTCCCTCAACGTGTCGGTAGCCAGCGGCATCATGCTCTACGAGGTGCTGCGCCAGCGGCTGGGAGCAGTTAATAAGTAGGCAGCAAGGAATTAAAAACCGGCTGTCATCCTGAGCGGAGCGAAGGATCCTGTTACGTTGAAACGATAGGCGTCACCCCGACCCTTCCTGGCGTAACAAGATCCTTCGCTCCGCTCAGGATGACAGCCGGTTTTTAATTCTCAACTCAACAGCCCCGCCTTATTCGCGGCGCTGATGAGTTGCGGTACGTTTTTGAGGGTGGCGGCCACAAAGCGTTTGCCCGATTCCTTGACCTCGTCCTTACTGACTTCGCCAGCTTCTTCGCGCACGAATTCGCTCAGGGCGTGAAAGGCGTCGCGGAGGGCCTCGTGCTTCGGGCGCTCCGCCCGAAGCTGCTCCTGCACCAGGGCCAACTGCTCCCGGATTTTCTCGCGGCGGGAGCTGAATACCGAATCATGGCCGACGTGGGGACGGATGCGTTCTACCAGCTCCAGCAGCGGCCGGAGGCGAGTAGCCGTCAGCACCACGGAGTCGGCGAGCTTGTCGCGTTTGCGCAGCGGCGGGGTAGCATCGGGGCAGTTCATGCAGGGTGCAACAATGGGTTGGGCGGCATTGGCAAGGCCGCTATAAAACGGGGCCTGGCGGGGCAGCTAAAATACGCCGTATCGGGGAGCGTTGGCAAGCGCGCTGGCGCTCAGCAATACCACTCACCTGCCCCCAATATGCCGCTTTGTGGCGGGCTTAGCCCCGGGTTGCTATCTTGCCACCGGCGAACAGATAAGTAGCCGGGCCGGTTACCCCCTGGTTCCGGCAGCCGAACAACTCGGTTCGCCAGCCTTAGTTTCACTCCCACATCCCCCCATTCATGACCAAAATCAAGGTAGCCAACCCGGTAGTTGAGCTGGACGGCGACGAAATGACGCGCATCATCTGGAAGTTCATCAAGGACAAGCTGATTACGCCCTACCTCGAACTCGATATTAAGTATTACGACCTGGGCATTGAGTACCGCGACGAAACCAACGACCAGGTAACCATCGACGCGGCCAACGCCATCAAGCAGTACGGTGTGGGCATCAAATGCGCCACCATCACGCCCGACGAGCAGCGGGTGGAGGAATTCGGCCTCAAGCAGATGTGGCGCTCCCCCAACGGCACCATCCGCAACATCCTCGACGGCACGGTGTTCCGCGAGCCGATTGTGATGAGCAACGTGCCCCGCCTCGTGCCCAACTGGACGGCTCCCATCTGCATCGGCCGCCACGCCTTCGGCGACCAGTACCGCGCCACCGATTTCCTGACCAAGGGCAAGGGCAAGCTCACCATCACCTTCCAGCCCGAAGACGGCGGCGAAACCCAGTCGTTTGAGGTCTACAACTTCAAAGGCGACGGCGTGGCCCTGGCCATGTACAACACCGACGAATCTATTCGCGGCTTCGCCCATGCCTGCTTCAACCAGGCCCTGAGCAAGAACTGGCCGTTGTACCTGTCCACCAAGAACACCATCCTCAAAAAGTACGATGGTCGTTTCAAGGACATCTTCCAGGAGATTTACGAGCAGGACTACCTGGCTAAGTTCAAGGAAGCCGGCATCACCTACGAGCACCGCCTGATTGATGACATGGTGGCCTCGGCGCTGAAGTGGAACGGCAACTTCGTGTGGGCCTGCAAAAACTACGACGGCGACGTGCAGTCCGATACCGTGGCCCAGGGCTTCGGCTCATTGGGCCTGATGACCTCCGTGCTCATCACCCCCGACGGTACCGTGATGGAGGCTGAAGCCGCCCACGGCACCGTTACGCGCCATTACCGCGACCACCAGAACGGCAAACCCACGAGCACCAACCCCATCGCCAGCATTTTCGCCTGGACCCGGGGCCTGGAGTTCCGCGGCAAGCTCGACGGCAACCAGGAGCTCATCGACTTCTGCCACGCCCTCGAAGCCGTGTGCATCGAAACTGTGGAAAGCGGCAAAATGACCAAGGACCTCGCCGTCTGCATCCACGGCAACAAAGTGGAGCACGGCCGCGACTACCTCTACACCGAGGAGTTCCTGGCCGCGCTGGACGAAAACCTGCAAGCGAAGCTTTCGAAGAATTAAAAATTAAGAGTGAAGAATTAAAAATGGCCGTTGAACGCCCCATCCGGGAATCGTTCAACGGCCATTTTTAATTCTTCACTCTTAATTTTTAACTCAATTATACCCCACGCCCTTTTTCGATTTCACGTCGGCTACGAACTCCTTGACGCGCTGCTCCTCGGTGCGCTTGCAAATGAGCAGTACGTTGTCGTACTCGGCCACGATGTAGCCTTCCAGGCCCTGCACGACCACGAGGCGGTCGGAGGGCGTTTTGATGACGCATTCCTTGGTATCGTAGAGCAAAGCGTTGCCATCCACTACGTTTTCGTCGGCATCGTGCTGGCCCATGCGGTGCAGGGAGTCCCAGGTGCCCAGGTCGCTCCACCCGAAGTCGGCGGGCAGCACGTACACGTTGTCGGCCTTTTCCATCACGCCGTAATCGATGCTGATGTTACGGCACAGGCTGTACGCGCGGGTGATGAACTCCTCCTCCCGGGGCGTGCCCAACTGGTCGGCACCTTCGTCGAATACTTCGGCAATATCGCTCAGGTAGTGATGAAACGCCTGCACGATGGCATCGGCCCGCCACACGAACAGGCCCGAGTTCCAGAGAAACTCGCCGCTGTTCACAAACATCTGGGCCAGCTCCAGATTGGGTTTTTCGGTGAAGGTTTTCACCTTGCGCAGCTCCGGCGGAAAGGTCCCGTTCTCGTGGCCGGGCATAACCTGCACGTCGCGGGGCTTCACGAAGTCGTCGAGGAACTGAATGTAGCCGTAGCCGGTATCGGGGCGGGAGGGCTGGATGCCAAGCGTGATGAGCACGTTGTGGGTGCGGGCTCCATCGAGGGCCGTGCGGATGGTGGCCCGGAAGTTCTCCTCGTGCATCACGGCATGGTCGGCGGGCGTGACCACCATCACGGCCTCGGGGTCGAGGCGGGCAATGCGGTAGCTGGCGTAGGCAATGCACGGGGCCGTGTTGCGGCCGATAGGCTCCCCCAGAATCTGGTGCGGGGCCAGCTCGGGCAGGTGCTGGTGCACCAGGTCGGTATAATCGCGGTTCGTGACGACGAACACGTTTTCGGGCGGACAGATGCCCCGGAACCGGTCGACGGTGAGCTGGAGCATGGAGCGGCCCAGGCCCAGCACGTCGTGAAACTGCTTGGGGTGATGTGTGCGGCTGAAGGGCCAGAAGCGGCTGCCGATGCCGCCGGCCATGACCACCAGATAGGTATGTTGTTCCATGAGCGCTAAACCGAAGAGTGCGGGGTGAGAGAGCGGGAGAGTACGTTAAGAAAGTCGGGCCGGCCAGGCCTGAACCGATGTTCGCTCAAGGTAAGGTACGGAAGTAGAATCTTGCATCCAGGACCGGCGGACAGTGAGTGGCAGGAGCCCCACTGCGGGCTGGCCAGGCAATGACGCTCTTGCGGTTAGCGGGCCATCCGGCCCGATTACGCAGCCTCAAACCTACGTAAATTCTTATTTATATAATAATTTTGCTAAAAAATTTAATTAAATCTATCCCCCCCCCAGTTGTCGCAGCCCTGAGCTACACCAGTCCTTCCCGCAGCAGGTCGTGCAGGTGGATGAAGCCGTTGAAGCGGCCCTGCTCCGTAACCAGGAGCTGGGTGATGTTGCGGGCCTGCATCCGGGCCAGGGCCTCCACCGCAAAATCGTCCACGTCGACGGTGACCGGGTTGGGGGTGAGAATATCCAGCGCCCGCACCGACTCCAGCCGGCCCTCATACGTGGTGAGCATCCGGCGCAGGTCGCCATCGGTAATAATGCCGACCAGGTTTCCCTCAGCCGTCAGCACGGCCGTGGCCCCCAGGCGCTTGCCCGATATTTCGAGAATGATGTCCTTGAGCAGGGCCGAATCCGGCACCTGGGGCTGCTGGTTCTGGCGGCTCAGGTCGCCCACTTTCAGGTAGAGCTGCTTGCCCAGTGTGCCGCCGGGATGGAGGCGGGCAAAATCCTGGCGCGAGAAGTCCCGGCTTTCGAGCAAGCACACGGCCAGCGCGTCGCCCAGGGCCAGGGCGGCGGTGGTGCTGGTGGTGGGGGCCAGGTTGTGGGGGCAGGCCTCGCTTTGCACGGGGGCGTGCAGAATGTAATCGGCCTGCTGGGCCAGGTAGGAGTCGGCGTTGCTCACGAGGGCGGCCAGGGGCACACCCTTGCGCTTGAGCAGGGGCACAAGCACCTTTATTTCGGGTGTGTCACCCGATTTGCTGATGGCAATCACGAAGTCGCCGGCCTGAATCATGCCCAGGTCGCCGTGGATGGCGTCGGCGGCGTGCATAAACAGGGCGGGCGTGCCGGTAGAGTTGAAGGTGGCCACCATTTTGCCGGCAATGTGGGCGCTCTTGCCAATGCCCGTGACCACAACCCGCCCTTGCAGGGAGAGTATGGCCTCTACGCATTGTGCAAAATCCGGCCGCTCATCGAGGGCGGCGGCCACCCCCTGGATGGCGGCGGCTTCCTGCTGAAGCACTTTTTTTGCGAGGGTGTTGAGTTCGGTATGCGGTTTCAATCTAAATTTGGTAGTGCGTTGCGAAAGCGGAGCTGCCGGAGAACCGTTGAACGGAGTCAGCGTGCTGCTCCTAACTTCTTCGCTGCGAGTACTATAAAATTCTTAGATTGAGTGTGGCGACCCGCAAAGGCGGCCGCCCAATCTATCAACCCAATTGAGCAAGTGAGGATGTCGATGCCAGCCGTGAAACAACAAGTGCCGCCAGAAGCTGATTTGAAGGGCAAGTTAAAGGAAGTTTTTGGGTACGGGCAGTTCCGCGGCGTTCAGGAAGACATCATCCAGAACGTCATCAAGGGTCACAACACCTTTGTTATTATGCCCACCGGGGCCGGCAAAAGCCTGTGCTACCAGCTGCCGGCGCTGGTGCTGCCGGGCACGGCCATCGTAATTTCGCCCCTCATTGCCCTGATGAAAAATCAGGTCGATCAGCTCAACGCCTTCGGCGTGAATGCCCAGTTTCTGAACTCCACGCTGAGCAAATCGGAGATGAACCGGGTGAAGCGCGACGTCATCAGCGGCGAGGTGCGCCTGCTCTACGTAGCCCCCGAGAGCCTGACCAAAGAAGACACCATCGAGTTTCTGCACAAGGCCACCATCAGCTTCGTGGCCATTGATGAGGCCCACTGCATTTCGGAGTGGGGCCACGATTTCCGGCCCGAGTACCGCAAAATCCGCGGCATCATCGACAACCTGGGCTCCGGCGTACCCATCATCGCCCTCACGGCTACGGCCACGCCCAAAGTGCAGCAGGACATCCAGAAAAACCTGCAAATGGATGATGCCTCGGTGTTCAAAACCAGCTTCAACCGCACCAACCTCTACTACGAAGTCCGGCCCAAGCACAACACCAAAAAGCAGCTCATCCAGTACGTTAAGCAGCATAAGGACCAAGCCGGCATCGTGTACTGCCTGAGCCGCAAGAAGGTGGAGGAAATTGCCGAGCTGCTGCGCGTGAACGATGTGCGCGCCCTGCCCTACCACGCCGGCCTCGACCCGCAGGTGCGCATGCGCAACCAGGATGCCTTCCTGCACGAGGAGTGCGACGTGATTGTGGCCACCATCGCCTTCGGCATGGGCATCGATAAGCCCGACGTGCGCTTCGTGATCCACTACGATACGCCCAAAAGCATCGAGGGCTACTACCAGGAAACCGGCCGCGGCGGCCGCGACGGCCTCGACGGCGACTGCCTGATGTTCTACAGCTACGACGACATTGTGAAGCTGGAGAAGTTCAACAAGGACAAGCCCGTAACGGAGCGCGACAACAGCAAGCTGCTGCTCCAGGAAATGGCCAATTACGCCGATTCGGCCGTGTGCCGGCGCAAGCAGCTGCTCCACTACTTCGGGGAGGTGTTTGAGAAGGACTGCGGCTTCTGCGACAACTGCCGCCACCCCAAGGAGCGGTTTGAGGCCCAGAACGAAGTGCTGCTGGCCCTGAAAGCCGTAGTGCAGACCGGGGAGCGGTTCGGGCTCGACCACACCGCCACCGTGCTCATGGGCATGTCCAACCCCCACGTGGTCAGCTACGGCCACAACAGCCTGCCCATCTATGGCGAGGGCAAAGACCACGACGCCCAGTTCTGGCGCTCTTTGCTGCGGCAGACGCTGCTTAACGGCTTACTGGCTAAGGATGTGGAAAATTTTGGCGTTATTCGGATTGCCCAGAAAGGCCTCGATTTCATCGAAAATCCGCATTCTATGAAACTCACCAAAGACCACAACTACGACGAAGAAGTGAAGGTGGAGCAGCAGCAGGAAGACGTGCAGCACGCCGCCGGCCACGATGATGCCCTGTTTGAGATGCTCAAGTCCCTTCGCAAGAAGGTGGCCAGCCAGAAGAACCTGCCGCCCTACGTGCTGTTCCAGGACCCTTCGCTGAAGGAAATGGCCACCACCTTCCCGACCAAAATGGAGGATCTGGCGCACGTTTCGGGCGTGGGCCAGGGCAAGGCCCAGAAGTTCGGTACCCCCTTCCTGACGCTCATCAAGCAGTACGTGGAGGACAACGACATCACGACGGCGGCCGACGTGGTGGTGAAATCGGCTATCAACAAGTCGAAGATCAAGATTTACATCATTCAGCAAATCGACAAGAAGATGGACCTGGAGGAAATTGCCTCCGCCAAGAGCCTCGAGATGCGGGAGCTGATGGAGGAAATTGAGCACATCTGCTACTCCGGCACCAAGCTCAACCTGGGCTACTACATCAACGGCGTGCTCGACCAGGCCCGCCAGGAGGAAATCTACGACTACTTCATGTCGGCCAGCACCGACAACATCGCCGTGGCCCTCAAGGAACTCGGCACCGACGAGTACACCGAAGAAGACCTGCGCCTGATGCGCATTAAGTTCCTGAGCGAAGTGGCGAATTAGGGCTTAGATGATAGAGCCCAGAGCCTAGAGCTTAGATATTAGATATTAGAAAAAAGCACGTCATCCTGAGCAGCGCGAAGGACCTTATTACGTGAGAACGACATCGTATTGATGACTCGTGCTGATGTAATAAGGTCCTTCGCTGCGCTCAGGATGACGTGCTTTTTTCTAAGCTCCAATATCTAAGCTCTAATATCTAAGCTCTAGGCTCTGGGCTCTATAATCGCCTACAGCCACACGTGATACACGTGCTCCTCATGCACGCGGCAGAAACCCTGGCGCTCATAGAAGCGGCAGGCCCCTTCATTGTCGAGTTGGGTGGTAACGTGGATTTCGGGCAGATTCCAGGCGTGGGCGTAGTAAAGCGCGGCATTCAGCAGTTGCTGGCCAATGCCCTGGCTCCGCCGCTCTTCCTGCACGGCCAGCAGCCCGATGGTGGCGTGGGTGGGCTGGTAGTCCAGGGTGAGCAGGCCGGTGGCTTCCCGCTCCCCAATGGGCTGGTAAATCAAGGTCTGCCGGGCCAGCTGCCCGCTGATGCTGCGGCGAATCCAGTGGTCGTAGAGCCGCTCGTAGAGGCCGGCCTGAAACGCGGGGTCGAGGCGGAAGCGGGAGTAGTGGCCGCTCTGGCGGGCCAGCTCCAGCAGGCGGGGCGTCAGCTCCTCGGTGGGGCAGACGTGGGCGGACATGACTTGCGGACCCGCCGCAAGCTTTTTCACGAAGCGGGCCTTGCGGTCGGTCAGGCGGATGCGCAAGGTCTGGGCGCTGGCCGCCGACGCCTCATCGGAGGGCTCCACGAACCAGTACAGCAACCGCCAGCCCTGCTCGCGGGCCTCGGCAATGAGGGCACGTAATTGAATTTCGGAGACATTCGCCCCCCGCAGATGCCCGACCGGAAAGCCGAAGAACTGGCTGTCCCAGGTTAAGGGTTGGATAGCATAGTTGCCCTGATTGTTTGTCATAACCATAGCAATACGATTTAGGCGTCAGGGCTCTGCCGGGCAGCACGTACCGGCAGGCGGGCGGCTGGCAGGTGCTGCGTAGTATAAAAAAAAACCGTCCGTAACAGACAGTCACGGACGGTTAAACGAACCAGAATCAGAAAAAGCTAACTAATTAGCAATATTCTTCAAAAGCCCCTTGCAGGTTGTTCACGATGCGCATCAGGTCGTTGCCTTCGATGTGGTAGCGTTCAATCATGTGGACCAGCTCGCCGTCCTTGAACAGGGCGATGCAGGGGCTGCTGGGCGGGTAGGGCAGCATGTGCTCCCGGGCCTTGGCAACGGCCTCGGTTTCCATGCCGGCAAACACGGTTACCAGCTTAACGGGCTTCTTTTCGGAGCTGGAAACGGCCATTTTCAGGGCCGGGCGGGCTTTGGAGGCGGCGCAACCGCACACCGAGTTCACGGCCACCAGAACGGTGCCGCTGCCGGGCGTGAGGGCGCTATCAACTTCTTCGGGGGTCATGAGCTGCTCGAAACCGGCCTCGGTGAGGTCCTGACGAATCGGCGCTACCATGTATTCGGGATACGTGGCCATAGGTGAAAGCTAGGCGTTAGGGTGAACTATTCCGGGGGGCACATTGCCCGGCGGCGCAGTAAAATTACGCAACTGCCGCCGCACTCCCACGGTTGGCCCCTAAAACCCCGGCCGCCGGTCGGAAGTTTACTACCCGACCGCTTTCTGACGACCACCGCGCTTTTATCTGCTGCCTTTTATGACGTATCCCGACTTTCTCGCCTCCCAAACCCAGCCCGAACCACCCGCCGGCCTCTCGCCCCTGCTTGAAGCGCTCTGGTACGCCGGCCGCGACGAGTGGCACCGCGCCCACGCCATTGCCCAGGACAACGAGCACGACCCGCTGCACAACTGGCTGCACGCCTTTCTGCACCGCCAGCAGGGCGACCAGGGCAATGCGGCCTACTGGTACCGCCGCGCCGGCCGGCCAAATTTTGAGGGCTCCCTGCGCCACGAGTGGCAGGAAATGGCCAAAAATCAGCTGCCCGGGTAAGCCGGCTTATACAACGGAAACGGGGCTGCGGCGGCTCAGCAAAAGCCAACCCAGGCCGTAGGACCGAAGACGAAGCAGGGCTTCTCCGTAAATAAATTTACATTTATCCCGCGCCTCTCAAACCGGCGGGATACGATGCGACAGACTTTTCTCCTCTCCCTTAGCCTGCTGCTGAGCGCGGCTACGGCCCAGGCCCAGGTAGATTCCGTGCGGGCTTCCACCCTGCCGCCCGACCAGCAGGCCGAGCGCCTCTACAACAGTGGGGTAGCCAAGTTCAACCAGAAAAGCTACCGGGCGGCCTTGCTCGACTTCGATAAGGCCCTGACCGCACGGCCCGATTTTGCCAAGGCCTACTACAACCGGGCCGCCGTGCGCTACGAGCTGAAGGAATACCAGCCCGCCGTGCAGGACTACAACCAGGCCCTGCGCCTCGACCCCAACACCTTCACGCCCTACTTCGGACGGGCCCAGGCCGAGGAAGCCCTCCAGCAAACCGAGGAAGCCGAGCGCGACTACGGCAAGGCCGCCGAGCTGAAGCCCGACTACGCCCCGGCCTGGTACTACCGCGGGGCCTTGCGCTTCGAGCGGGCCGACTATACGGGGGCCAAGGCCGATTTCGATGCCGCCCTCAAGGCCGATGCTGCCTACGCCTACGCCTGGCACGACCGGGCCAGCACCCAGCGCCAGCTCAACAACCTGCCCGCCGCCATTCAGGACTACTCCCAGGCCCTCAAGCTCCAGCCTGAGCTGCTGCCGGCCCTGCTCAACCGCGCCGCCACCCGCCGCCGCGCCGGCGACCTGAAAGGGGCCTTGCAGGACTACAACGACTACCTGACCCGCAAGCAGGACAATGCCCTGGCCTACACCAACCGGGGCGCGGCCCGCTACGAGCAGGGCAACTACAAAGCCGCCGTGGAGGATTTCAGCAAGGCCGTGGAGCTGGATGCCGGCTACGCTTTTGCCTGGAACAACCGCGCCGCCGCCTACCTCAAGCTCGAAGACTATAAAAAGGCGGAAGCCGATGCCGGCAAGGCCATTAGCCTGAACAAGGAGTACGCCGAGGCCTACCTCAACCGGGGCCACGCCCGCGAAATGCTCCGCCTGCCCGACGCCGCCTGCCAGGACTGGCGCAAGGCCGCCGAGCTGGGCCTCGAAGTAGGCCTGACCCACGCCGCCAACTCCGGCTGCGGGGCCGAGTAAGGGGCCTTGCCCCGCCCGCCCGCCCCCTGTTCGCACTGTTTGCACTGTTTTACCCCCGGGCGCAGCTTCGCCTCGTCCTCCAACCAGCTCCCATGCACAAGTACCTACTCGCCTTTCTGCTGCTGACCACCGGGGCGGCTTCGGCCCAGAGCGTGGAGTTCAGCAAAGACCGGTTCGGCAACGACAAGGACGGACTCAAAGCGGCCCAGAAGGAAATCAAGCAGGGCAACGAGTTCTACGACATGGACCCGCCCCGCTACGAACAGGCCCTGGGCCACTACCTGGCGGCCCAGAAGTTCAACCCCAGCAACGACCAGCTCAACTACAAAATCGGCGACTGTTACCTGCATTCGGGCTTCAAGCCCCGGGCGCTGGAGTATTTGCAGCGGGCCTACCAGCTCAACCCCGATGTGAACCCGCGCATCCATTACCTGCTCGGCCGGGGCCTGCACCTGAACGCCAAGTGGGACGCGGCCATAGCCGAGTACAAGCGCGCTACCCCGGCCACCGGCACCAAGAACACCGCCGGCCTGGTCCAGGATATTCAGAAGAAGATCCGGGAGTGCGAAAACGGGCGCAAGCTGGCCGCCAAGCCCACCCGCGTGTTCATTGATAATGCCGGACCGGGCGTGAACTCGCCCTTCCCCGAGTACGGCCCCGTGATTACGGCCGATGAGTCGGTTATCCTCTTCACCTCCCGGCGGGCGGGCTCCACGGGCGGCAACACCGACCCCGAAACCGGCGGCTTCTTCGAGGACGTGTACCAGAGCACCCGCGAAGGCAAGGACGGCTGGAGCGCCGCCCAGGGTCTGGGCGACGCCATCAATACCGACGGCCACGATGCCACCGTGGGCCTGGCCCCCGACGGCCAACGCCTGCTGGTGTACGTGGAAGACAACGGCGGCGACCTGCAACAGGCCGAGCTGCGGGGCACCGAGTGGCGCAAGCCCCAGAAGCTGGGCTCCCGCATCAACTCCAAGTACCACGAGTCGTCGGCCTCCTACACGCCCGACGGGCGCAGTCTGTATTTTGTGAGCGACAAGGAGGGCGGCCTGGGCAACCGGGATATTTACAAGGTGGAGATTGAGGGCCGCGGGCCGGCCCAGAACCTGGGCTCGGTCATCAATACCCAGTACGGGGAGGAAGGCGTGTTTCTGCACCCCGATGGCAAAACGATGTACTTCAGCTCGGAGGGCCACAACTCGATGGGCGGCTACGACATCTTTAAATCGGTGTTTGAGAACGGCAAGTGGAGCACGCCCGAAAACCTGGGCTGGCCCATCAACACGCCCGACGACGACGTGTTCTTCGTGATTTCGGCCTCGGGCCGGCACGGCTACTACTCCTCGTTCCGGGATGATGGGCTGGGCTCCAAAGACATCTACCAGATTACGTTTCTGGGGGCCGAGAAGCCGCCCGTGCTCAGCCAGGAAGACCAGCTGCTGGCCTCCCGCGTGCAGCCGGTGAAGGAAACCCTGCTGGCCCCGCCCGTGGCCATCGTGGCCGCCCAGGTAACCATTCTCAAGGGCGTAGTAACGGAGGAAGCCAGCAAGCAGCCCCTGGAAGCGACGATTGATGTCATCGACAACTCGCTCAACCAGGTCATTGCCTCGTTTCAGTCCAATGAGAAGTCGGGCCGCTACCTGGTCTCGTTGCCTTCGGGTGTGAACTACGGCATTGTGGTGCGCAAGGAGGGCTACCTGTTCCACTCCGAAAACTTCGATCTGCCGGCCGGCTCGGCCTACGCGGAAGTGGTGAAGGATATTGCCCTCAAGAAGCTCGACGTGGGCGTGAAGGTGGTGCTCAACAACATCTTCTTCGACTTCGACAAGGCGACATTGCGCAAGGAAAGCACCGGCGAGCTGGAGCGCCTCCAGAAGCTGCTCACCGAAACGCCCGCCCTGCGCCTCGAAATCTCGGGCCACACCGACAACGTGGGGGCCGACGCCTACAACAAGGACCTCAGCCAGCGCCGCGCCAAAGCCGTAGTGGACTACCTCGTAACCAAGGGCGTTGACAAAGGCCGCCTCACCTTTGCCGGCTACGGCGACACCCAGCCGGTAGCGCCCAACACCACCAAGGCCGGCCGCCAGCTCAACCGCCGCACCGAGTTCAAGGTAACGGGCAAGTAGGATCGGGGAGCAGGCCAACCGCCTGCCGAAACCGCCACCCGCCCTTGCCGCGCCGGGCAGCTTGGGGGTGCAGGGGGCAGCGCCGGTACCGGCTCAGTCCCCTGCACCTGGGGGGCTGAAAAAAACAGGGGGTGTTTACGATAAAATATTCGGCACCCCACCGCGTTGTGGGGTTGTCGTTATTTTTTTACGACCAGCCCCCGCAGCTGTGGGGTTGCCGTTGTTTTTTTACGAATACCCCACCGCTTTCTTATGTCGCGTCCCGTTGCTTCCAACAGCCTGGCGGCCAGCATCCGCACGCACTTTGGGCTCACCCAGGCCGAGCTGGGCCAGTATTTGGGCGTGAGTGAGCGTCAGGTTGGCAACATAGAGGCCGGCCGCCGCCGGGCCGCGCCCCTGGCCAACCTGCGCCTGGCCCGCCTGGCGCTGGCCCTGCCCCCGCCCGATGGTTATGGCCTGCCCGCCCCGCTTGCGCCCGTTACCGGGGCTTTGCCGGCCACCCCGTTGCCGCTGCCGGTTGTGCCCGGGTTGCTGGCCGCCGCCCCCCTGGCCCGGCGGCAGCGGCAGCTGGCCCGCCGCCTGGCCCTGCTGCTGCGCGACGAGCGGCGGCTGTGCCAGCAGGTGGCCGCCCAGGCGCACCGCCGCTGGGCCGGGCCGGTGCTGGCCGCC
>NZ_QYCN01000035.1 GCF_003583925.1 Hymenobacter rubripertinctus
CGGACGCGGCCAAGGTGCTGGATCGGCGACACCCTCGTAACGCACCACCTCCGGTCCTATTGCCAGGGCATAAAAAAGGCGTCCGGCTGTGCGGGACGCCTGGGATGGGCAATGCGAAAGCGGCTACAGCTGCGCCCGCACCTTCAGCCTGTCGCGGTCCACTACGGCCCGGTCCGTCAGCTCGTCGGCCACGCGCAGCACCCGCTCGATGCGGGCCCGGTAGGCTTTAGTCTGGAATTTGGCCTGGTCGCCCCGAAATTCGATGACCAGTTTGGGCGGCTCAATAGCGGGCATGGCAGTGGGATATGGATAGGCCGGCAAAGATACGTAAAAAGTCAGCCGGTGATAGCGCAGGGTCAAGTATAGCGTTTTCTACGCAAAAAGCGAGCGGCTGGCTGAAAACCAGTTGTGTGCTGTTGGCCTACCGGACTACCTGGTCAGCTTCTGAAAAGGTATTTTAGCAAGAAGTAGTTTGGCCATTAGCGCTGAACATCTATCTTGGCCCCGCATCCTGATCTACTTGCTATTCTTATCGCTTACATGTCCTTACCCACCCGGGACTTTCTCGACCGCACTGCCGACCATTGGGCCTACATCGTGCGCCGGGAGCAGCCTGCCCCCAACCTGGCTGTTTTCCTGCACGGCTACACCGGCGACTACCTCGGCACCTGGGGCCGGCTGCCGCACATGCTCTACGAGGAGGCCGATGCCCACCCGCCCCTGGCCGACTGGGATTACGTATTCCTGGGCTACCGCACCGGCGCAGTCGAGTGCTGCCTCGACCTTGCCCGCCGCCTGGCCACGGAGCTGGCCAAGGCCCACGCCGGCGCGGCTCCTTACCGGGGGGCGTACGCACGGTTCGCACTGCTGGGCCACTCGCTTGGCACGCTCGGCATCCGCCAGCTGCTGTGCGCCAGCGTGCTGCACACGCCGCCCACGCTGCTGGAGCAGCTGCACAGTATCACGCTGTTCGGGACGCCCGTCAACGGTAGTCCGCTGGCGCGGTTCGGGCAGTGGGTATTCCCGGTCAGCGACGCGCTACGGCCTGCCAGCCCCCAACTGCGGATGCTCAAGGCCTGGACCGACAGCAGCTACCAGCCCCGGCGCTGGCCCGCGCCCCGGGTGCTACTGGGCTTGGAAGACCAGGTGGTGGGCCACAAGTTCGCCGACCTGGTGAATTGGGCCGGCGACGAGCCCGCCCGCCTGGAGTCGCTCGGCCACTCGGCCATGGTCAAACCCACCGGCTGGGACTGCACCGTCGTTGACTACCTAGTGCAAGCGCTCTCGCCGCTACCCGTCCCCGCTGCCCGATGAGTCCTTCCGCTTTTCTTTCGCCCGACGAAGAACAGGCCCGACTGGCCCAGCTGGCGGTGGCACCCTGGCGGCCCACCGGCCCCGCCGTCGGGGAGGCTTTGGCGCCCCAGCCAGCCACTACTCCCGGGCTCAAGGGCCACTGGTCGCCGCTGGCAGCCACTGGCGGCGGCTCCGCCGTAGCAGGCCCTTCGGCCGCTTTGCTCCAACGGTGGCTGCGGCCGCACTGGGAAGCGCCGGTGACCGACCCGGCCCAGCGCCGGTTCCGGCAGTCGCTGCATGAGACGCTGACGGACTTGCAACTCCAGGAGCTGGCCCTGGCCAATGGGTACGTGACGCTGGCCGGGGTGCACACCGCCCTCTACGAGCAGCTGCGGGCCCTGCTCAGCACCACGGCCGTGCAGCAGTACGTACTCGATTACGGCTATCCGCTGCTCTGGCAACTAGCCCAGCGCGTAGGGCTGGCCGACGAGCTGGCCGGGCGCGACCCGGCCTTGCGGCCGATGCTGGCAGCCGTGCCGGATCAGCCGCCTTTGGCTCCCGGCAACCAGGTCCGGTTTGCCTCCTTTCTCTCCCTGTACGGGCAATGGCAACAGGACAGCGCGTTGCAGGCCTTTCAACAACTGCTCGCCGAGCCCGAACAGTCCGCCGGGCAGTCACCACCCACCGAACAGGCCTTGCGCGGGCTACTCCGGCGGGTACCAGCCGACTGGCTCCGCACCCTCTCATTGCTCCCCGAATCCGGCCCGGCGGGCGAGCCAGCAGGGCCGGCCGATACGGCCCTGGCGCTCCAAGCGGCCAGCGGGCTGGTCAGGTTCGTGGAAGGCCTCGCCAACGCCTGGCAGCTCTTCGCGGGCACCGACCGCACCGGGTTGGCAGCCTTCCTGGCCCGGCCAGTCGGCGCTTTTTTCGGCTACCACCTGCGCGGGCAGCAGGCGCTGCGCACGGGCCCGGACTGGTCGGGGGAAGCCGTCGCGCCCGAAGTACTTTTATACCTCACCACCGGAACCGTATTCGACCCCATCGGGGCCGCGCCCGAAACACCGCTACCGGCCTTGACGGCGCAGTATCAGGCGGGGCTACATTCGCTGGCCGAACTATGGGCCCTGGCCCAACAGGCCACCGGGCTGCGCCTGACCGAACCCTAACGTAGGACCGGTGAACTACCATATCCGAGCAACTACCACGAGGCTGTTCCTCCTCACGGCCGGCAGTTGTCCGGGTGACATATAGATTCCTGCCAGCGCTACGTTACCCAACAGGTGGTGCGCCAGGATTCGCCGAAACGGATACGACGCTGCACGGTAATTATCCGCTCCTTCTTTATCTCATTACTACCCCTTATTATGAATACTCTTGCCTACTATGCCGCCGCCGCACCCCACCTGCAAGCTGCCCGTGCGGCCGTTGAACAACACCGGGCCACGACCGGCGACTGGCACATCAGTGATATCGTCGACGAGGCCGGTCAGCAGTACGTGGACTTGGTGATGGAGGGCGGTGGGGTACTGGGCATTGCGCTGGTTGGTTACGTGTACGTGCTCGAAGAACTGGGCGTGCGCTTCCTGCAGCTCGGCGGCACCTCCGCCGGCTCCATCAATGCTCTACTTATGGCGGCGGCCGGGCCCGTGGCGGCCCCCAAAACCGACTGGCTGCTGGGCCAACTCACGGCGCAGGACCTGCAAGAGTTCGTGGATGGCGACGACGACGCCCGCGACTTCGTGCGCGTGCTGGTCGATAATGGCCGCCTGCTGCGCTACCTCTGGAAAGGGGCCCAGGTGCTCGACAACCTGACCCAGGATTTCGGCCTCAACCCCGGCCACGTGTTCCACGACTGGCTGCGGGGCCTGCTCGATGAGCGCGGCATCCGCACGGTGGCCGACCTGCACCGGCTGCGTACGCTCACGCCCGCCGACGGGCTGCGCCGCCGCACGGGGGAAGTGTACGCCCCGGACCACCCCATCCGCGTGGCCCTGGTCACGGCCGACGTCACGACCGAATCCAAGGTGGTGTTCCCCGAAATGGCCCCGCTCTACTATGCCGCGCCTGAGCAGGTGCACCCCGCCGATTTCGTGCGGGCTTCGATGGCCATTCCCGGGTTCTTCCAACCCTACCAGCTCACCGACTTACCGGGGACCGGGCAACCCGGCGGCCCGGCCTGGGAAGTGGCCACTGGCTACCGTGGCCCGGTGCCGGAGACGGTGTATTTCGTCGATGGCGGCATCCTTTCCAACTTCCCCATCGACTTGTTTCATCACCATTACCAAGTGCCCGCCTGCCCCACGTTCGGCATAAAGCTGGGCCTGGACCGCTCGGTGCCCAACCAAACGCAGAAGTTCACCCAGCTGCTGGGCGGCATTCTCAACACCACCCGCCACGGCCACGACTACGACTTTATCACCCGCAACCCCGACTTTCGGCACCTGGTCAGCTATGCCGACACCGGCCGTTTTAACTGGCTGGACTTTTCGCTGCCCGAAACCGATAAGCAGGCCCTGTTCGCGGAAGGCGCGCGGGCGGCGGCCGATTTCGTGGCCCGTTTCGACTGGGCGGGCTACAAGCAAGTCCGCCGCCAGTTGCTCAAAGCCTTCCAGGTCACGGACGCCGTGAGCCCGAGCACCAGTATCACCTGAACCTAGTATTCGCATCCACCGCTAGCGCAGGCTGCGGCCGCGACGGGTAGTCGATTCTCTCTTTCTCTCCTTGCTTTTTCGTTATGGCCACGCAGTACCAGATTATTCCGCTCGAAGCCAACCTGCGCAGCCAGCCCAAGCTGGTCGCCAGCACCGTTCTCGTGCAGCTCAAACAAGGCCAGCAGGTGGACGAGCTGCCCGCCCGCAGCGACACGCCGGCCGGGTGGCGACGCGTGCGGGCCGAGGTGCAAGGCACCCCGGTAGAAGGCTTCATCAAAGCATTCCTGCTCAAAAAGCTCGACCAAGTGCCGGTCGTCACGCCTCCGCCCGTTCTGCCCACGCTGCCCGAGGCCCACCTGACCCCGCCCGGTGCGGTGCGCGTGACCAACCGCGACTGGTGGGCCTACTCGCTCAACGACCCCAAGCAGCCCGGCCGCACCAGTGCGGCCATCGCAGACAGGGCCCAGGATCTGGGCCGCATCGTCAGCTACCTGCATGTGGAGTCGGCGGCCCGCTACCGGCGCACGTCCACGGCGACTTACTGCAACATCTACGTCCACGACTACTGCCACCTGGCCGGAGTGTATCTGCCGCGGGTGTGGTGGCAGGCCAAGGCGTTGGTCCAGTTACTGCAGCGGCAGCCGCTGAAGGCACGCTATGGCACCACGGTGGTGGAGTACAACGTCAATGCGCTCTACAACTGGCTGGAAGAGTTCGGCCCGGATTTCGGCTGGCGGCGCACCACCAGCCTGACCGATTTGCAACAGGCGGCCAACCTGGGCCAGGTCTGCATCATCGCCGCTCAGCGCACGAACTTGAATGCCGCCGGCCACATCGTGGCCGTGGTGCCGGAAACGGATACCCACAAGGCCAGTCGTAAAGGAAACGCCGTAACTACCCCGTTGCAGAGCCAGGCCGGGGCTACCAACTTCCGCTACGGCGGCCGCGTCTGGTGGACGGGCACGCAGTTCCGCCGCTTCGGTTTCTGGATTCACGCCTGATTTAATAGTTCCCACTCCCCCCCCCCTTTTCCTATGCCAACCCAGACTCGTGAACAGCTAATCGCGGCCGTGGAAGCCGTCATCCGGCCAGGTGGCCCTGATAGCGCCAAGATTACGGCCAACGATGTTCGAACGGCCTTCGGCATCCTCATCGACGAAGTACTGGCCCGCTCCACGCAGGAATCTACTACCTCCGTGCTGGAGTTCGTGTTCGCCACCGATTTTGGGGAGCAGGTCCGCGCCACCATCGGCAACCGTCAAGCGGGCTCTTACCGCCTGGCCGCCACGCAAAACACCACCAGCATCAATTTTGTCGTGAACGGCAATCCAACAGCTGCTCCCATAAATGTCCAGAGTGGCGACGAACTCACCGTCACCGTAACCCGGCAGAGCACCACCTCCGGCGCAATCGTGACGCTGGAATCGCTCGGCAACAATATTCCATAAGCTATGCGCTATCAGACTACGTATTACAGCAACCACCCAAGTGCCCCGCTTACCTTGGCGCAAACCCACTTGGCCAGGGTCGCTGCCGCTGGGGGGCAATTTGCCGATGCCAGCTACGTGAGGGCCGCCGTGGAATTACTACGTCGCTGGAATCTGTTGCCTCACGTTGTCCATTGGAGTGATGCCCGATTTGGTGTGGTCGTGGAGCAAGGGCAGGTTACGCGGCAGTTTTCATTGCGCGGCCCCGATGCCGTGACAACTCCCGGCGTAGCGGGTCCCCGCTATGTGGCGCAAGGCTATAATGGTCATCCGGAAATTCGATACGATCAGGCCAGCCTGCAAGTGCCCCTGCTAGATCTTTCCCATACCAACCAGTATACCACCCTCTGGCTGGGGCAACAGCGCACCCGCGACACCATCGGTTTCTTCTACGAGCTGTCCCGCGACTACAACCAGTCGGCGGGCGGAATGACGGCGCTGATCGAGAATAATCAGCTGGAAGTCGCCCATCATACTACTGATTTCGTGGTGATTCGTGATGCGGGCAGCTACCAGCAGCAACCGCTGTACGTCGTCACGCGCGGGGATTTTACGCGCAGTTCGGAAGAAATCAACGTGCGCATGAATGAGCAGGAACTGACCGAATACAGTTACGGCACGACGCCTTACAACCGGGATACGACCGGCCCACTCCGTCCCGACGTATTGTACTTGGGGGCGCGGGGCGGCAATCAATTTCCCCTGCGCAATGGGTTGCTCAACTCCCTGCTGATACTCGATGTTGCGGTCAGTGATGAGGCGCGGGGGGCCTTACAGCAGTTTCTGCGGCAGCAGTATACCCCGGTGCTCGTCCCGCAGAATGGCCTGCAAGCTTGGTTTCAGGCTGAGCGAGGGGCTCAATTCAATCAAGCGGGTCAGTTGACCTCCTGGACCGATCAAAGCGGTAACGGGATGGATCTGACGCCGACTGATGGGTCGGCTGTGCTTTCTGCTGAGCAGCTAAACGCGCATCCCATGATTCGTGTTAGTGGGCGCCTGGCATCTACTAAGCTGTGCCGGATAACGGGCAACAGTGCCCGATCGGTGTATTTCCTGGGCCGTTTGGTCGAGGGTAACGTCGTGCTGAGCTGGGGGGAAGCAAACACCGGACGGTTATTTGAGTGTGCTCAGGAAGGTAATTCACCCTTTATTCATGCCTATGGGGAGGGCATGGACAATCTGAATACGTTGGGAAGTCAACCCGTATTAGCTCCTGCTTTGTGGACCTGGCGCTATGACGGTGAAGCAGGCGGCTACAGTGAGTTTAATGATCAAGTAGGTGCTAAAGGCGGTCCGCCATACATGAACACCCCCGGTACTCCGCTGTTCTTGGCATGGGGTGGCTATTACGGCCCGAGTGTAGTAGACTTCTTAGAAGTGCTGGTGTATGACCGTTTTGTAACAGGGCCGGAACATGAGCAGATCCGCGCTTACCTGGGGGCTAAAGGAGCCGTACCGGTACGAAGCGCAGCAGATGGGGCTGTGCCTAGCCAACAGCTACAGGGCTGGTGGCGGGCCGATACTGGCGTTGAGGTTGATGCGGACGGATTCATTACGCAGTGGACCGATCAAAGCGTTCATGCCCGGCACCTAATGCCCGAGGCGGCAGGCATACTAAACCTTGATGTGTGGGCTGGCCGGACAGCCATTCGTTTTACTGGCGGACCCGCTTTTTTGCCCTTTGCCTTGCCAGAATTGGCGCCGGCGGTATACACGGTGCTGCTGGTGTTGCAAAAACAGGCTGGTCAGGATAATATGATGCCCATCGCGTTTGGTCGAAGTAGTGAGGAGGCAAACGATTTGTGGGCTAACTACAACTGCTTTGGCCTCAATAATTTTAACGACAACATCTACGGGTTACGAAATGCCAGCGATTTCCTACATCAGCCGATCCTGGTGACAGCTGAACTCTACCACCAGGATTCCTCTTCTTTCCGGCTGTGGCTCAATGGGCAGCCGCAACAGGTTGCGCCAGTTATAAACACGACTGTCGACCGACCATTATCACCCGTATTTCGGGTAGGTGGCTCCGTATTCCTTAATTCAGGCTCGTATTTGTGGAACGGTTGGATCGCAGAAGTTATTCTGTACGATCGGACCCTTGAGCAAGTGGAGCGCGATGAACTTCATGCCAACCTATTAATTAAGTATGGTATCAGTGGTGCTACAGCGCCCTCTCAATCATAGCTATCGTTCAGAGAACTGGTCGTGGCTGTTGCAGAACCCTGACCGGATTCGGGCGCGTTCCATAGCAGAAGGCGGTGATGGTGACCCGGTAGCCTAGGTCTAGGTTTTTGTCGAGTAGCAGAAACAACAGCACCGGCAGGCCCAGGCGCAGGTAGGCGTATAGGAGGCCCTTGGCCCTGCGCAGCTGCTGCATGCGGGCGGTTGGTAAGGTGCGGCCGTGGCGGTAGAACAGGTTGCGGGCTGATACTCAGATGCAGGGTGGCAAACGGCTAAATATCGTGATTGCCACTCACAGCAACTCTAAGTACATGGGCCTATGCCATGCCCGATGCAAAGACGCCCTGGCCTGGAGCTCATCCGGGGGTACCCCTCCGACGATCAATAAAAGTGGGCTCCTTACCCCATACTGCCGCCGAAACGCGAAGCAGTTCATCTGCCGAATATCCGGTCCGCTGGCCTGGGCGTTATAAGCGGGATGCGTGTGCCATTCGCCCAGGTAGTGCAACGGGGGCGTCTGTTGCTTTACCTCCGCCAGCAGTTGCTTGAGACCTCGCACGCCGCGCTCGAAATGGGTCGGCCCATGCTTGGAATCGGGTGGCGGCGGAGTTGCCAGCACGGCGGTAGCGAGTCGACGATTGGCGCTGTAATACCCCACCAAAATACCACCCGTTTCCAACGGATGCTCCAGCAGCGCCTGCTCCCGGATGACCGCCACTGCCTCAGCAGACAGCTGTAGGCACTGGTGACCATCCGGGGAACTTAACAACAGGCTCACGGGGCCATTTTAGCTTTGATGGTCCGCGCCAGCGCGGGCACCTGCCAGTCATAGTACACGGCAGCAGGCAAGGCCACCGATTCGTCGGATACCTGCTGTAACAATTCGACCGCTACCCCGGCTAATCCCGCAATCCTGTTGAGCGGAGCTGGGGTCAGCGGATGCCAGCAGCCTGCGCCACGCGGCAATTCTATTTGCTGGGCCAATTCATTCTGCTCGATTCGGTAAGGCTCAAACCAGCGGTCGAACTGCGCTTTTTCGAATGACCCTACCCGCTGCGCGTAGAAAAATAACTGCTGCGCATACAAGCTCAACGAGCAGCTAACAAATAACGCGTTGGCCTGCATGCTAGGCATGGGCACCATCCGAAGCACGTTGTCTTCCCCCGTCGCATCAATAATAATGGTCACCTCGGTCGCCGCTTTTTCGAATTCAGCACTACTAGTTGGCAGCCCGAGAGGTAGACCTACGATCTGGGCCAGCGGGTTTACTAAGTTCAGGTGGTCGGCCAATCTTACCGCCTTGCTGTCGAAGAGGTGATGCAGCCCCAGCACGTGCCGCACTAGGTTACCTCCTTCCAGCACCTGGCCATCAACCACGGTCATGTGCCGGACTCCCATACGAACCAATTGTTCGGCCAGCACACTACCTAATGCCCCGGCTCCCAGTAGCAGGATACGGGCGTCACACAAGCGCTGCGGAAGGCGCCCCCGGCTCTGGAGCTCATCGGCATGCCAGTTTTCCGCCTGTTTCACCCAGCGCAGGCTATGGGGGGCCAACAGGTGCTGGCGCAGCAACTTCATTCGGCTCTTGTCCGAACCCTTCCCCACCGGAGGCGCGAGCTGCAGGGCCTGCCAATGGTAGCGGTAAGGTGCTTCGCCCACTTTCTTCGGAATAGGAGTGCCCAGTAGCAGCAGCACTTCCGGCGAAAGGCGCAGGCGCTTCCACAAGGGGGCTAGCAACTCCTGCAAATCAAGTCCCTGGGCGGCCAGTGCCTGGGTCAATTCCTGCATGGTGGCTGGCGCTTGCCAGCCGTGCACCACCGGTATTTCATCCAGCCGGACCCATAAAGCGTGTTGTTGCGCATTGGGGGTAGACAACACTTTACCCCATTCTGGCACATGCACGGGCTGTATACCCCGCGCGTCCAGAAATTTCATTGCCACGTAGCCCCGGCGCTCCCGGATGGGCACAATCCAGGCCAGGCCACTCCGGCTTGGCTCCTGTTGCCAGCGGGCGAACGAACCTTCGTCTTCCTGGTAGATAAGTGTTGCGCTCACCTGCTGCTGCTCGATTCCAAAGTCGGGTAGCTCAAAGGCATCTCCATCCTGGACCAATTCGCCCTTGGCGGCCGCAGCTAACCATTGCAGGGCTCTCTCAACGTGCCAGCACAGCCGCTCGATGGTAGTAGACGGCTCCAGTTGTACGGCATTGCGACTTTTAGCCAGGTTACCCAGCCAGGAGCTCGTGCAGATGTGGCCGTTGCGGCAAGGCAACTGCGCGTGTTGGCTGCCATTGAACATCTGGTGGTGGAAGGTAGCGGCCAGCCCCTGCTCGCCTAGCGCCGGATGAACGGTTATCTTTCCCCATAGGTCTTGCGCGAAATCCGCCACGAGTTCCCACTCGGTGGTCAGCGGCACTGCGGCGGTGGGCTCCGCCCCGAACAGTTCGAGGCGGAGCCGCAGCATCCATGTGGCTGAGTTCGGTACGCGCTGCCACTCCCCCAGCACGGTTACGCCGGCTAAGCCAGTAAGCGTAACGCGGGCCTGGGCGAGGGCAATTTCATCATAGTCACTCATGGCCGGGCAGTGAACAGTGATTAGGCGAAACGACCAGGACCGGAGGAGCCGCCTGTGGTGGGAGGCACATAGCTGCCCCCATTGCCGCCGTTACCTCCTGAGTTAGAGCCGCCGCCAACTTCCTTCAGCAGCGAGCGTACATTGGTGATGGCCCGCTTCACATTATGCTCGCTGACGTAGCCCTCCGCGCTGTCGGCGATGATTTTATTGTTTTGGGCCTGGAAGTGCCAGCGCCACTCGCCTGCTTTATCGACGAAGTATTCATATTCGGCTCCTGGACCGCTATCGGTACCTGCCGGATTGGTCACCTGGCGCTCCGGAGCCTCTACACCAAGCGTGGTGAACAGCGCCGCTCCTTTTTCGCAGTCAGCTTTATGGTGGTAGCCTTCTGCAGAATCTGCGACAATCTTATGGTTGCCGTCCTTTAGATTCCAGCGCCACTCTTTGGCGCTGTCTTGAAAAAAGTTGAATCCCTTCATGGGTAAACGGTTTTGGTTGTAAGGATGTAAGAAACGTCTACTGCTCGCCACCGGCCGGTACTGCACAGCTTCATCTGCCTTATCAACCTGCATGCCGCTATTGCTTTGCTGACACAATTGCACTGATGGCACGTCTTGAACGACTAACCAAACCATGCAACTGGTGCATTCATGAGACAGACTTGCTTACATTTGCCGGAGTAGGCATCCGCCTGCCACAATGGCAATGTCATGCATAGCCCTTTAATCAACAAGTAGTTATGTCGCAAGAAATCAATGCTGATGCCTTGGCAGAAGCCATTGTAAGGCATCGCGAAGCCAAAAAGCTGACAGGTCGGGCGGCTGCGGCAGAGATGGACCATGTCAGTCCGTCCACTTTATCGCGGATTGAGCGGGGCAGCTTGCCCGACTTGGACACGTACATGAGAATTTGCCGCTGGCTGGAGGTGGACCCGGCTCACTTTGCCAGCGTCCCGGCCGGTAAAAAAAGCGCAGATACGGAGTCAGTGCTAAAAAAAGAGGATATAATTACGCATCTTCGGGCGGACAAACTGCTGACGCAGCAGACCCGGGAGGCGTTAATCACCATGATTGAAGTAGCGTACGCGGCCGCCCGGCGCAATATCTTTCCTGATGAGTCCCAAGTTCCCCCCCCGCTTCAAAGCTAAGGCAGAAATCACGTCCCTTGATCTACGTCGGCAACTGGGCCTCACTGCGGCTGCGGCGTGCCCCGCTAAACTGGCAACTGGTCATCATGGCGTCCTATTAGCGGCGGCTGATGCTTTCAACGACTCGATAGTCGATGCGCTCTTAGATGAATTCCCGGACCATCTGCGCATGCGTCAGCAGCTAAGATGGATTGCCAACGATACGATTGAGTTTTCGGCCATTGTGGCCATCGTCCGGGGATGCAAGATGATTCTCTACAACGCTAATAACTCGCCAGCCAGGCAGCAGAGTGATATTATGCACGAACTGGCGCACATTCTCTGTGAGCACAAGGGTGATTGCTTACAGTTGAATTCTGACATCTCGTTACGGGTGCATAATGCCGGTCATGAACAGGAAGCGAAATGGTTGGGGGCCGCGCTACAGATTCCCGAGCAAGGCATTTTCGAGCACGTTCGCGCTGGCCGGTCATCGGAAGAAATTGCCCAGATATATGGTGCCAGCCTGCCGATGGTTATTTACCGACGCCGTATTCTGGCGATTGACCGACGTATTTCTTATCTGAAGCAAGTGCGCTGAAACGGCACTATTGCCGCAAAAACGCACGAATCTCGCAGCAATGAGTTCATAATCCAAGCACCTATAAAGTGTCTCGTCCTAAGAAAAGTTGACCAAAAACTTGGTTAACTTATGGCATCACTGTCTGACTTGCGTATGCAAAAGCACGCGCTTTCCATGCGCCAAATGGTGGCTGAAATCCATCTGGGCAAACTCAACATCGCCCAGGCTGCCGCCAAATTCGAACTTACGCGTAAAACCGTTTGGCATTGGATCGACTTGGTCGAAGCGGAAGCGGAGGCCGACAATTTGCCCCCGGCTGCCTCATCGGCTCCCCCCAGGGCAAGGAGACGAGTAACTCGTCCGGTGCCGCAGCAGAGCGAAGCGGTCGAGGCCCTCACCGCGAAGATTCAAGCTCTGGAAGTCGCGTTGGAGAAGGCCAACTTCAAAGCCCTGTATTATGCCACTTTACTACGCGTAGCGGAGGAGGAGCTCGGTATTGATATCGAAAAAAAGTCCGCTACCAAGCCCTCCGCATCCTGCTAAAGAGCCACCCTTCAATCGCTATTCGGTCGTTGGAAGAAGTGCTTGGTTTTAGCCGGCAGGCGTACTATCAATACTGGAAACGACAAACCGGAGCGGTTAATCAGGAAGCGGTGGTTGTTAACCTAGTGCGAGCCCTCCGGGAAGACCATCCTCGCATGGGGACGCGCAAGCTCTATGAGCGATTACAGGACGAGTTGACCACGCAGCAACTGAAAATGGGCCGCGATGCCTTATTTGAGTTGTTGGCGGCTCATGGCCTGTTGGTACGCCGGCGCCGACGGCGCGTGCGGACGACTTTTTCCCGGCACCGCTTCCGCAAGTATCCCAACTTAATCAGCGCGCTGGTTGTCGACCGGCCCAACCAGGTCTGGGTCGCCGACATCACCTACTGGTTTACGCCCTACGGTTGCTTGTACATTTCGCTGGTCACGGATGCGTATTCCAGGCGTATTATGAGCTACGCCGTAGCACAAACGCTGCAAGCCGTTCATTGCAAGAGCGCGCTACAACGGGCCCTGGATCAACTGACGGGAAAAGAGGCCAACGCCTTGATTCACCATTCTGACCGGGGCGTCCAATATTGCAGTGCCGAGTATATCGGCCTGCTCAACGCCCACCACGTGCAGGTGAGTATGACCCAACAGGGGGACCCGTTGGAGAATACCATTGCCGAGCGCATCAACGGGATTCTAAAAAACGAGTATCTGGCCCATCAGCTCGTGACCTCATTGGCGCAGGCGCAAACGGTGCTACAACAGGCCCTGTACCTCTACAACTACCAGCGTCTCCACCTGAGCTGTGACATGCTGGTGCCGGATCAGGCGCATCAAAAAGAAGGAAAGCTCAAATGGTCAACGCTTTTCAGGACGGGTCAAACTCGACAAACACTTACGGGATACTTTCGACCCGACCAGTTAAGCGACACAGATATTTTACCAAGCTATACCGGGCCGCCTAGCAAACTGACTCTTCCGCTTAGCTACCGTGCTTTTTCTCTGTTGTGTTCCTGCTCGTATGCTTTAAGAAATGCTATGTTAGCATCTAGCTGTTTGTTATAGAACGTGGAAAGAGACTGCTCACCTACCCGCAGATCACGGGGAGAAAACTCCTGTTGGCTTCCTTTCACGGCGAGCATGAAACTCCCTGCACTGTGCTCTCTTACTTCAATCCCCTGCTTGCTTGTTTCGCTGACAAAAATAGCGTGGTAGCTGCCAGTGTGATGATTGTCTGCAATAACGGCCTGACACACCCGCTCAATCTGCTCCTTTTCACGCTGCTGACTGGCGTTGAGTGGTTGCGTAGCGCTGGCCAGTTCTTGGATGCGGCGCTCAATAGCGGCGACGGCCGACCCGACCCCCGGTTTGGGTTGTCTAGTCAGAATGTCGTGGAGCTCCCGGCTCATGGGTGGGGGGGCCTGTTGTGGCTGCCATTTCTTGAACGCTACGCCCTGCTGCACCCAGCCGGTGGTCAGGTGCTCAATCGGGTCGATAGTAATCCTTCCTGCCTCAGCTCTGCGCTCAATCTTGCCTAGCGTTTTATAAAATACGTCATCAAAATTTCGCTCCCGGGCTGCCTCTTTCACCCGGTCTGGGTCAAGTTTTTGTCCGGTTATGAGCTTGGAATTTATGCGGATCAGTTGGGCCTCGAGCCGAGTTTCTTTCTGCCCAATTTTCTCCGGCGTCAACTCCCGCTTACTGTTTTCTTTCGCGCGGCGGTGAATGTACTCGGCTCTTTCCCATATAAGTTTCCGACGTCGCATATCTCCTAGCGGTCCTGTTTCGAATCGAAGTTTTCCAATCCGCTCTTCTATCTCGATTCCGACCGTTGCGTGAAAATCAACGCGATCAAACCGGTTGGCCGTACCTAAGGGATTGAGCGTAATTTTCTGCGCACGGTCCCGTGCACTCACCAGGACATGAATGTGAGTCTGGAGTGGCCCCTTTTCCTGGCCCTGAGGGCCGTCATCGGTACCCCGGTACGTCCGTTCCCGGTGGATCGTCGCGGCCCAAACCAATTCGCTTTCTCCTAATTTTCGGTTTCCTTCCAGGCTAAAGTTTTTTGCATATAGCTCCATGGCCGCACGAGTGAACGCGGCAAGATGCCGCGCGTCGTTACCCAAATAAGCTGTCTGACTTGGTTCCGGGCTAAGCACCAAGGAGTAAAATTTAGCCGCTCCCTGCCGCAAGCCCTTGTGGTTGTTATCGAGCATCTCCACTACCTGGTCAGCGCTCAATACACCCGCCTTTTCAGTGCCGAAGAATTCAGCTCCTTCCCGTCCAGCCTGCTTGGCCTCTTGCTCCAAGTAGTTCGTGGTTCGACGAGCAGAGCCGGTATTGGCGTACACTTTCCTACCATGGATAGCCGGGTTTATTACCTTTGCGTAGAGCATGAGCGGGTGCGTAAACAAGTGCGTAAACAAGTGCGTAAATAGGCTGGCGGCTGGGGCGAAAGCAGCGCGGGCCTGGGTAAATTGCAGGGCGTTGCAGGAAGAACCAAACGTGGGTTTTCCGAGAGGTCTTCGTTAGTGCCAAGGCTCATCCCACGGTTGATCCGACAGCGAATCCGGGTTGGAACCGGGCGTGCCGGCAGGTAGAGTCATTGGGGGCGGGGCAGCAATTTCAGGACGCATTGTATGGGTACGTTCCAGTAGTGCAATTCCTTGCAGCAGCTTCCGGGACAGGTCGACAACTTCGATATCGCGCACTCTATCTTGCTCGCTATTTAACTCGTCCAGCATGAATTTGGGCATTGCCCCCGGTGGAACTACCGTAGCCAGTAATTGCCCTAAATCGGCCGCCGTTTTACGGCCCACCTGACT
The DNA here is from genome assembly GCF_003583925.1 of Hymenobacter rubripertinctus. GTDB lineage: Bacteria > Bacteroidota > Bacteroidia > Cytophagales > Hymenobacteraceae > Hymenobacter > Hymenobacter rubripertinctus. The sequence continues at coordinate 15,263 of NZ_QYCN01000035.1, forward strand.
ATCAATACTCGCGCGCAGTACCCGCTCAATGAGCGGCCACAAGTACTGTGATTCAGTGTCTGCTGCCCGCTGAAGCAAGTTCACTTCAATGGCTTCCAAATACAAGTGCAACGTCGTTTGGTTGGTGCTTAGTTGAGCGTAGAGGTTCTGTTCCAGCGCGCGCCAAGTGCTCACCAACTCGTTGCCAATGCCCGTACTGTGCTGGCGGCCCGCTTCCTGCATTTGCTCTACCCGTTGAGAAAGCTGGCTCAATTTTTCTCCTACCTCAGCGAGGCCAGCACCAGCAGTCCGTTTGGTCGGATCGAGCCCTAGCTCCGCGAAATAGCTGGCCGCTGCACCCGCGTAGGCGCTCTTACTAAGCTTTAACTTGGAAGCGGCGGCCGTTAACAAGTGGTAGGCTTGATCATCAAACGCCACGGCCCTTCCTTGGGCGTGGGAGGACTTGCGCCCCACTTTCTGCGCCGGTTGACGGCGGGCCGGTCTTTTCGGCTTCTCTTCCTTATTCATCGTGATATTAATGGTTTTACGCTTTGATTATCAGCTGTTTGAATCAATAAAAACATACCCTTTCATAACTGCTTGATAAAAACACTATTTGCAGGTCATAAATAAGCGCTTTATATAATGTTTTATGTCTTGATTGACAGTTAGTTAGATTATAAAATCAGGTAGTATTTATTTTATTCACTCATAATCAGTTTGTTAAGCACTATCTGTAAAGCTCCTCCTGCTAAAGACTACGATGGTTACCACATGTGTGATCCTGTGCGTTGCCCCACCACAGGTTGTAATATATGTGCTGGCTTTGAATTTGGCCTATCCGACCTTGCTTATAATTCTTTCGCTCTCCCTCCTACCTGGTCGTGATAGTCTCTGCCCAAGCCGCTATATCTCTGACTATGGTCATCTCCACTGCTTACCAACTTTGCCAGCCGCCACTATCCATTGCACTCGTTTTGTTCTCTTAGCACGCCCCCCCACTTCATCTCGGTTCTCTGGGTACGCTAGCAACTCTTATTACAATCAGCCGCATAAAATCCTGGTGACCTTTAAAAGTGCTCAGCCGTCTCCAGCTATAAATCTTAAGCCAACACTTATTCAACTACCTACTTAGTTTTATCGAGCCATGCAATCAACTACTTACTTAGTTCTATTACTTTCCCCAATCAACTACTTACTTAGTTTTAATGAGTGGGTTAGACTATCATGCTCTTATTTTTCCGGGTTTGCTCCTTTACCGACGTAGAAAAAGTTACTGATCAGTAAGGAAATAGATGCCGACTCTTCCTCTCTTCTCTTAGGCTTATCGACCATCCTCGGCTACCCCCTACCGCAACTAATGCTACCGGGTCTGTACACCCAACCTCTGTCGTAAAAACGATCCTTCTGCTACCCTCTTTTTCTCGTACCCAGACACGTCCGTCTTCGAACCCAGCGCCGAAAGTTCTGTCGTGGCCTCCTCGATTTCAAGGAAAAGAAAGTCACGAAAATCAGTCGAACCAATCTACTGATTGTTCGAGGACGTGAAGATTTTGTTTCGGCCGGCTTGTGTAGACAGGGGCACTCAAGGTGACTAAATTTCTTCCAATGCGCTCGTACGCTGAGCCCTCAATAAGCAACCGGCTTGCTGCAAGAAGACAGGTAAGCTGGCTCACTTAAAGCAACTGGAGAACCTGAGCAAACTCACTTTATCCCTCGCCCTATTTGACTTACTACTCGCCATTTTTTATACCCACCGGCTCCTCTACTCCCTCAGCTAAAGTAGCAGCCGACTTCTCTAGAAGAAAAGTTGGCTACTGCTTTTTCAGCTAGCTGCTTCCGACAATGTACAGCATACCATCAGCGTATTGTTACGACTGGTGGTACTTGGCTGAACTTCCTCTGAGCCTTTGCTGCTCCCTTGTTTTTACCTCACTCGCTGCTCAATTTTTCCCACCTGGCATGATAGAGTGCAGGCCGTATGCTCTCGTGGTCGACTCCCATTGTCGGCGCATCACTTGTTCATTTCTATCAGACTAGTACCCGACTTATTCCGCGCGCTTTGCATAGCACGTGGACCAACTGAGCAGCAAAGGCCCATCCCGATTACCCTTGCTCATCTGCTTTCTTCTAGTAGCTGCCGAGCCTTGCTATGGTGCGTGAGTTCATTGCGCTTATCAGTAGACAGGTCGAATGATTGGCGCACTGCCCCGATGCTTTTTACGGGCTTGGGTGTTTGCTCAATGTGCGTTTCTCAAGTACTAAAATCCCTCCCTGACTGCTGCTGCTTATTCAAGTAAAGTCCGTCTCTGCGCTGGTTACTTCTCCCATTCAGTGGGAATGGTGGCGGAGTGCAGTTTGCTCAACTCTCGTCGCAGCGCCTCATTTACGACTGTACTCTTTGCATCCCCCGCGTGATAGGCCACCCGTTCGACCAGCAGAATCACGTCTGGGTCGAGCGTGTAAAGCACCGGCTTCTTTTTGTTTGTGCTTTTTTTTGTGCGCCGTGATTTTTTCGTCCTGCTCTTTCCTTCCTGCACGTCTCGGACCGGCTTCATCACGGGTTGCGTTATCGGCTGCTGACACACTACTATTGGCTTCATTTCCATTGTTTCATTTGTTTCATTCTTACGCGTCTATAGCACAGCATGCCTTAGCGCTTCGTTATTCCGCATGCTCCCTTGTTAAACGAAACGACGAGAGATTAAACGTCTCTAGTCGTTTTGCCAACTACTCTATGCATTGCGTCTGTGGCTGCTAAAAACAGCGGAGTAAGAATCCATCACTCAGGTGAGCAATAATAGCCCGTCCATGAGCGGAATGATACCAAGTAATCCCATCAGCCCTAACCAGGCCCAACGCATCAGCCGAGAACGAAACAGACGGGCTAGGCCTAGCAGCGTACCCATCATCACGAGGGCCCGAACAGTATCCGGCAGGGGGTTAGCCGAGTAGGTGAGGTAAGCACCCATGAATCCAATAATGCTGGCCACGACCAAGTAATTGGTCGTGAGTGGTCCCCCAAACAGGGATTCGGCCAATGTCGCTGAGTTGAGTAATCGATGCTTACACATGCGCAAGTCTTTCTGGGAAGTGAAGCAAGATGATTGGTACTACTGTGTACTATGCTCTACTCCACCAGCAGTTGCTGTTTCGGTATCTGCTGGCAGGAAATTAGGTTTGCCTGCTGTGGCTGCACGTAACAGGCAAGGGGATATCCATAAGGCTCAGGATTATCCCGTACTGGCCCCTTCTACCGCCATACGTCGCCTCTGTTGAGATTTGAGCAGCGGGTTACTGCTCGTTGTCCGCTTTCAGTTTGGCTTGCTCTCGGGCGGCCATCTCGGCTTCGAGCGGCTTGCTGATAATATCGAGTTGCCCCAACCGCCCGAACGCCACGGCGCGCTCCGAGTACACGGCCCGCGCATGCTGGCCTTCCCAAAACGTCGTCGAGCCCTCCACTAGGCCAGGGCCCAGCAGGTAGTCTACTTCAGCGCGCAGCGTCGGCCCGTCGCCCAGAGCCCGGAAGCTACTGAATTTGCCGTCCAGGAAATAGTAGTACTGCTCCGGCACTTCCCGACTGTGCTTAGCGAACCAGCCCTTCTCCTGGGCCGGAACAGCGGGGTAGAAACGCGTCATCACTTGCGGGTTGGCGGGCCCCGCCTCCATCTGGGAAAAGCTAGTCAGCGGGTCGCCAAGCATGTGGCCGGAGATGCCGTTGAGCGAATCAATCTTGCCACCGAAAGGATACTGCTGCGCTTGTTTGGCAGCTTGTTCCGCGCCGCGTTCAGTCGTTGGGGCGCTAGAATCGGAGCAGCTGCTCAGCAGCAGAGTGGTCGCCGTTACTAGCGGCAGTACTAGCGTAGTGGTAGGGTTGAACATACGGGTAGGGAAGCAGCAGAAACGGAGAGGAAAACGTGCGGTAAGTGCCATTAGGAGGTTCTACCAGCCGCACCTTTGACAGCTGACAGGCCTTATTGGCGGGCATCTTTGGGATAGAAACTACTGGCCTTAATTTTCTGCCAGTGCAGGGCGAAGAGGCGTTCATTCACGGTCGCGCCGCCAGGTACCTGGTTGGGGTGCTGGGCGTAATTGTCTGCCTCGCCGAAGGCCTGCAGCACCTCCGTCACGACCCCGTTGCCGATAGCCAGCTTGAGGATTAAGCCGCGGGTATCCGGGCCATACGCCGACGGGTTTTGCTCCAGTTCTGCTAGGGCAGCTATGGCCTGCTGGGTGTACTCGGCCTGGCGGCGGGCCAAATAGCGCGCGCGGTGGTTATAAACCGGTGGGTCGATCATCGGGAGTTCTGGAGCCATGGCCAAGCGTTGGGTGAGTTGGGTCAGATCAGCGTAGTCTAGCTCCACCACTTGGCCTTCGATCCACAAATCGGGGTGTAGCGCATCGAGTTCGGTGGCCCAACGCGGCAAAGGCAAGGGGGGAAAGTGGTCCTTCAGTTCCTGTTGCAGGCTGGCCACGGCCAGCGCTTTTTGCTGGAACGTCGCCTCGCAGTAGGGTACCCGTACGGCTAAGTCTTCGGGGAAATCGACTGTACTCGGTCCTGACGTAGCGTACCCAACGCGGGAGATAGTGGCCTTGGAGGCCTGAGGCCCCTGATGACTTGGCGATGCGACGGCCCCTGTGGCGGCTACGGAGGCCAACGTTTCTGCTGTTACGCTCTCGGTAGCCGGTTGAGCAGCGTTGGCGGGTTTTGTTCGCCGCTGACGGAGGCTAGGCTTGCGGCCAATCTGGTGCGGCGTGGCGGCAGCCTGTCGGCTTACCTGTAAGGCCACGTCGATCAGTAATTGCGCGGGCGGGATGGTGAGTAATTGCGCCAAGCCCACTAAGCTGTTCATGGCCAATAGTTCGGGCCGGTCGAGCACTAGTTTGAGCGTGGCGGCCGACACGTGTGTTGCCCGCGCAAGTTCGCGCACCTGTAAGCCTCGATTGCCGTCCGGACGCACGTACGCCTCGATGTGTTGGCGCAAAGTGCGGCCAGAAGTCTTAGGCAGGCGCATCGGAGAGCCACTTACACTTGAATGTTTGTCTTTGTCTGAAGTTGGTTTCGAACTCATGTTTTGAATATTTTATTGCATCTATATCTAAACACGCTACTTTGTAGCAATACAAGAAACGATACCTCAAACATACTATAATATGTTTAAAATAACGTGTTTATTATAAGAGGTAATCAGCGCCACATAATTCCCTCACTTTCGTCTGTTATGACGGAGGCGGAAATATTACCAGATCCTCGCCTAAAGCTTGTTGGATATAAGCTGCGGCAGTTGCGCATCAAAAAAGGCTATTCTTCTTACGAAGCCTTTGCCTTCGACCATGACCTGCCTCGGGTAGGCTATGGTCGTCACGAGCAAGGACATAACCTGACGCTGAAGAGCTTGCTGCGTTTGCTTGACATACACCAGGCCTCTTTAGCAGATTTCTTCACTGATATATGAGTAGATCTTGCACTAAGCACCCCAGCTAGAGGCTGTTATGCACTGGTAGCGTAATTTGGGGCATGGCACAGCAAAGAGCATACCCCAGCGACGTAACGGATGGCGAATGGATGTTTGTAGCGCCCTATTTGGCCCTGGTGCGCGAAGACGCTCCGCAACGCGAGCACGCGCTCCGCGACGTGTTCAACGCCCTGCGCTACCTAGTCAAGACCGGCTGCGGCTGGCGCTACCTGCCCCACGACCTGCCGCCCTGGTCGGCAGTCTATCAGCAGTGGGCCCGCTGGCGTGATAATCGGTGTTTTGAGCACATGATGGCTGATTTGCGCGAACTGGCACGCGTGCTGGCCGGCCGTGAGGCCGAGCCCACGGCCGTGATTCTGGACTCGCGCACGGTGCAGAGCACGCCCGAAAGCGGGGCCCGTGCCGGCTACGACGGGGCCAAGCGGCGCAAGGGCAGTAAGGTGCACGTGGCCGTCGACACGCTGGGCCACCTGCTGGCTGCCGTTGTCACGCCGGCCAACGAATCCGACCGCGGGCAGGTAGATGCGCTCTGCCAGCGGGTGCAGCAGGTCACGGGCCAGAAGGTAGAGGTGGCCTATGTCGATCAGGGCTACACGGGCGAAGACGCCGCGTACGCCGCAGCCGTGCATGACATTGACCTACAGGTAATTGCTAAGCCAGCAGGGCAGACCGGCTTTGTGCTGCTGCCCCGCCGCTGGGTGGTTGAGCGCAGCTTCGGCTGGGCCGCTCGTTTCCGCCGTCTGGCCCGCGACTACGAACGCCTGGCCCTGACCATGCAGCAATTTCACTTCCTGGCCTTTGCGACACTCTTGCTGGCAAAAGGCGTTTTCCGAGCTACTAGTCCATAACAGGCTCTAGAGGCAACAAATATGATTGCCCTGAGAGTTGGTAATTGAGATGTCTAATTACCAATTGAACTTGGTGCGTAGTATCGGGTAGCACTGTGATATCTGTAGTAATGAGGATTTACCTTCAATTAGGTGTATAGTCCCAAAGTGTGCTGGTGTATTTTCCGGGCTGGAATTTCGGACACACTTATGGGACAAATACTCCACGGCAGCGCCCGCACAACTCAGGCAGTACGGCGCGCTATCCAACACAGCCAGGAAAGCCTACAAAGCCTAGCCACGCGCTATAGCATCAATCCGAAAACGGTGGCTAAGTGGCGTAAGCGCCCCGACGTGCGGGATGCACGCATGGGTCCTGAACCAGTTTCGACAGTGCTTAGCGCTGAGCAGGAAGCTATTGTCGTGGCCTTTCGACGGCACACCTTGCTGGCACTCGATGATTGCCTCTACGCGCTGCAAGCCACGATTCCACACCTGTCCCGCTCCGCGCTCCATCGCTGCTTTCAGCGCCATGGCATCAGCCGCTTGCCCCTGAACGAAGACGGGCAGAGTCTACCAAAAAAGAAATTTAAAGACTATCCCATCGGCTACCTGCACGTTGATTTTGCCGAAGTGCAGACGGAGGAAGGTAAGCAATACCTGTTTGTGGCGATTGACCGCACCAGCAAAGTGGCGTTTGCCGAGCTGCATCCGCGCGCTAAACGGGTCGTGGCGGCCGAGTTTCTGCGGCGCGTGCTCGATAAGTTGCCGTACAAAGTACATAAGGTGTTGACCGATAATGGCGTGCAGTTCACGGCGCAAGCGCATCAGTTCCTACCAGGCGGACACAGCTTTGACCGCGTTTGCCGCCAATACGGCGTGGAGCATCGCCTCACTAAACCAGCGCATCCGTGGACTAACGGACAGGTCGAGCGCATGAACCGAACGATTAAAGAAGCTACGGTCAAGCGCTTTCACTACCAGAGTACCGACGAACTTAACGAGCACCTGCAAGCCTTTTTACTGGCTTATAACCACGCCAAGCGTCTGAAGACCCTACGTGGGCTCACCCCGCACGAGTTTGTGTGTGCCCAGTGGCAAAAGAACCCCGCTATCTTTACCCGTGACCCGACCCACCTTACACTGGGACTATACACCTAGGATTCTAGGAGCGAGGCCTCACTGTAGCGCAGCTTAATGCAAACAGTTGGGCTCAGCATAAAAGATTATGCTGTGTTCTGAATCATGTAGGTCTTGACGTGTAAATCCGCCTTCTTGAGATAGGAACCCTCATTACTCTCAATTATCGAACGGCATTTCCTTCCATAGTTAGATGACCCTATTCGGCAAATTGGCTTGTCTGACATTGCACTCTGTACAGTTAACCCATTTTGGTAGAGTCTTTTACTTTGAACTATGGAAGAGAATGCCGGTACTATACGGACTGAACTATGGAAGAGAATGCCGGTGCTACGTACTCCAAACTATGGAAGAGAATGCCGGTGGTGTCTATTGAAATATATGTATGTACATGAATCGGCTACTTTTAATGGCTTCGTGTTTAGCAGCCCTGCTGGACGATTGCAACCCTTTATGACCGTAGGTACCTGTTGGGGCGTGAAAGTCCTGGAGAGCAAGGATTTCGACCATTTTCAGCCATGTCAAAGCATTTACCTCCCGTGGACACTTTTGAAAAAAAGAAATAAATTAAAAATCCGAAATCCTTCTTCGGTTTCTTCTTTCTCTTCTTTACTCTTCTATTCTTAGCAGCCCATAACTCATTGATAAACAATAATTTATAAGTTTAACTATGGAAGGGAATGCCGGTAAGTATGGAAGGGAATGCCGGTTAACTATGGAAGGGAATGCCGGTAAGTATGGAAGGGAATGCCGGTAAGTATGGAAGGGAATGCCGGTCAATCATGGAAAGAATTTAAAGTTATTCCATAATTCATATCTTCGGGCCTTAACTAACTCATTAGCTTATGAATCTGACTAAGGCGGAGAACACTATTGTGTTTCAGCATAACCACCTTATCCGCACTCAGATGAAGATGGGCCAGACTGAAGCGCGTGTCTTTGTCGAAGCTCTGAGATGTATTCATCAATCCAACGATGAACTTCCACCCATCCGAATTCACGTCGATGCTATCCTTCATGGTGAGCGTGGTGGTTCTGCGTATGCTAATCTAAAGCAGGCTTGTCGTGACCTGTTCGACAAGGAGCTAAACCTAGAGCCGGTTGAAGGAGGTAACAAAAAGGGCTCATTTATTCTCACCCGTATCGTATCAGACATATCTCTGGATACTGGTACTGGATACGTCACCGGAAACTTTGCTCCGCTGATTAAGCCCTATCTCTTACAGTTAACCAAGGCGGGCAATTTTACCAGCGCCGACATTGAAACTCTGCTGACTCTAAAGACGCCGAATGCCCAGCGGTTTTATTGGTTACTGAAGAGCTACCAATATGGAAAGCATGAGTATGAGCCAACGTTGGAATCGTTGAAGTATATCCTTTTCAATGACGAATTCATTTACCCGGTTTTCGCCGATTTCAAGCGCTACGTTCTGGAGCCCATAATGAAGGAGTTTACTTCCAAAGAAGTCGGGTTCATGGTAGTATGGAATCCGATCAAGACGGGCCGAAAGGTTACCAGTATTCATTTCGAAATTCCTAAAGCTGATACGCTTGTTGCTCGCCAGCTCTCCCTCGGGTTGAATCCGGAGATCAAACCACCTACTAATACAGTAGTACCTACCAGCAAGGATGCATCATCCACGGATAAGGCTGCTACAATCCTGAATTCGTTGCGAAAGAAGTGGGATTTTGCTTCGTGGCAACTCGCGATAGTGAAGAATGCTATCGGTGCTGATGAGGTAAAGTATACTAAGCTTCGCGATACAATGTCTGCCGTAAATGCTGATTGGGACAAGTTAGAGAACCCACCAGCCGTCCTTTGGGCCAGATTGAAGAAAGAGTTTACTCAGGTCAAAAAGGCTTGTGATGCTTACGATAAGGCATAAGCAGGGCTATTGTTAAAGAAGTAGCGTACGTAATCTCTTCCGATCAACTCGTTGTACTAACGTCTATTTTGTAGCGTATCAAAACTAAGTGTGTTAATCCTAGATATGGGGTGGTTCAGTAAAAATGGACAGTGAGCTAAGGTAGGGTGGTTTTCAGGTCTTGTTCAAATCCGATCAGGGCAGCCAGTCCTTCGAGCAGGGGCTTCTGGCCGCCGGCTGCTAGATCAGCAGTGACGGTCGCGGTCGGGCCACCGACAATGCCTTTATTGAACGCCTCTGGTGCCCGGTCAAGTGGGAATGTGTTTATCTAAGCCCCGCCACCGATGGCCAACAGCTCTACTAACAATTACAAGTCTATTTCACCTATTACAATCACTACCGCCCCCACCAGTCGCTACAGAGCCAAACCCCAGCCCAAGTCTTCGCCCAAACGCCTACTTTCAATACCGCATCTATTTTCTTAACAGAACCCACTTAAACCGTCCGGTTTTTGGATAATAGTATAAAATAGTCCGTTTGCGCTTCAAAAATGCGGTTTTTATACTATAACATACTGGTTATACCTTCTGATTCTTCAGCAGCTTTCAGTATCGTGCCGAATTTTTAGCTAATCCTAGTTTCTGCCTTGCTGAAGAGCATTGCTACTTAGCGCACAACCCCCCTTTTTGATGGTAGCCCTCCCGACATTTTAGTAGCCTTAATCTTTTCGGTTCTCACTTTGTAGTGGGGTTGCCCTTTCTAAAGGGAGTATTGGCCTCTGGGACGACTTGGTATGCCGTTCTCACCCTGACCCCGACAGCTTGGCAGACGCCATTTTTCTATTCAGACTAAAGTTACATGCTAATAACGGTCGTTCTTAACTCGTAACTTTGTAGTTTCGGCCTCTCATTTATCGTTTCTGACTGTTCGAGATGGACTACGTTCTTTACTTACGCGCGTCGACGCTTCGACAAGGCCAGAGCGGTCTGGGCCTGGAAGGTCAGCGCCTGATTGCGCATCGGTTCCTACAGCCCGGCGACAGGATTCTCTCTGAGTACATTGAGGTGGAGAGCGGGCGCAAAAACAACCGACCGGAAATGGCGAAGGCCATTGTCGAAACTCGCCAAGCTGGCGCTACGCTCCTCGTGGCGGAAATGTCGCGGTTGGCTCGCAGCGTTTACTTCACTTCCAAGCTGATGGAAGAGCGGGTGCGCTTTAAAGCGTGCGACATTCCTAATGCTGACGAATTTACCATCAACATCCTGGCGGCCGTCGCGCAAAAGGGAGCCAAGGATATTTCCGATTCAACGAAGCGGGGTCTGCTGGCCAAGAAGGCCCGCGGCTTTACCTTGGGCAACCCGAGTAACTTCACGGCTGACTCCCGGGCTCTGGGCCGAGCAACAGTACAACGCAATGCTCAGGAAGCCATACCCAATAAACAGGCCCGTCGCCTCGCCTCTCTGCTCCGGCGGGATGGACTGACGTTGCTGGCTATTGCCGACGAGTTAAATGCCCACGGCTACTGCACACGTCGGGGAAAAAGCTTTCACAAAACCACGGTGTTACGTCTGCTTAAACCAGATTTATCCTCGGCCAGTCTACCCGAGCCTGATGCCATAGCGTAGGCTGTTGCCACTAGTCATCACGTTTTAAGTGTTTGCAGACCCGCATTTGGGTAACTTGCCCAGCTAGCGGCAGCGCCCTGTTTCTCACTCATCGCCCCATTTACGTCCTCTATGAGCACCGCCCGTGAACAGCAGAATATCGAGTGGAAGGAGTCGTGGCGAGAGGAGTACTTCAAGTGGATTTGCGGCTTTGCTAACGCGCAAGGTGGACGCATCTATCTCGGCAAAAACGACAATGGACAAGTCGTTGGGCTCACTAGTATCCGCAAGCTGCTCGAAGATTTGCCCAACCAGGTGCGTGATTTGATGGGCATCCTGGTGGAAGTCAACCAGCACGAAGAAGGTGGACTGGAGTATCTAGAGGTTGTCGTCGAACCCTACCCCTACCCTATCAGCTACCGCGGTCAGTATCACTATCGTAGTGGCAGCACCAAACAGGAGCTTAGGGGTCCGGCACTAAGTGCGTTTCTGTTGCAGAAACAAGGCAAGCGCTGGGATGGTGTACCGGTGCCAGGCGTCAAGGCGCACGATTTATCGGCTGAGGCCTTCACCTTATTTCGGCAGCGCGCCGCTAAAATTGGGCGCGTGGATGAGCAGGTTCTCGACGACAGTAATGAAGCGCTGCTCGACAACCTGAATCTAGTGGACGGTGATTATCTGAAGCGCGCCGCCGTACTGCTGTTTCACTCCACGCCCGAGAAATTCATCACGGGTGCCTATGTCAAGATTGGCTTCTTTGCCACCGATGATGATTTGCGTTATCAGGACGAGGTGCATGGGCCACTGCTCGTGCAGGTAGAGCGTACGCTAGATCTGCTGCAGACAAAGTATACCAAAGCCCAGGTACGCTATGAGGGTGCAAGTCGCTTAGAGGAACCTCCTTTCCCTGCCGCCGCCCTGCGTGAGGCGTTGCTCAACGCCTTAGCCCACAAAGACTACAGCGGGGGCACACCCGTCCAGATTAGCGTTTACGAAGACCAGTTGCAGTTTTGGAATGAAGGCCACCTGCCCGACAGCTGGACCGTGGAAAACCTATTGCGCAAGCACCCATCAAAGCCCTTCAACCCGGATGTGGCCAATACTCTATTCCGGGCTGGATACATTGAGTCCTGGGGCAGGGGCACTATCAAAATGCTAAATGAGTGTCGGGCCGCCCACTTGCCGGCACCGCAATTCTACTTCGAAGCCTCAGGCTTCGTGGTGGCATTTGCTGAATATTCGGCGACATATTGGCACCAGCGGGGCGTACGCGCGGACCTGATTCCGGTATTGCTGTACGCCACACGGCACAGCATCATCACAAACGCCTTAGTGCAGCAGCAATTGGGGGTAAGCAAGTCTACGGCCACTCGCTACCTCGGCGAGTTGGATAAGGGCGGGTACCTGCTGAAAATCGGGACCCGCGGGGCTGGAACGGAGTACCGGTTAATTGGTTCATAATTGGTTCACGGTGAACGAGGGTACGGCTGCAATTTGTTGAATAGACGCTGCAGAGCCTGCTTTAGTGGCATTTCAATTGGTTCACTATTGGCTCAATCAACTCTGTTTGAGCCAATATCACCAACTCCTTCTATAACTGCTAGCAATACAAGTAATACTATCAGTTATAGTCGCTATATATGCACTAGCAATGCTATTACATACACCTGTTTGCGAGATTATCTTCTGATTGTTAGTTAATTAGAACAGAAGGGGCGAGGATGATATTCAAACTATTACTACTATAAGCGCTAGGTATTCTTGCCCTTATAGTATATATTGCATCAAAATAATCACAATAAGCGCTAGCATAGCTAGCGATGTAAGCTCTGCTAGTTATGTCGGTTTCTACTACAACAACGTCAAATCCACAGGTCATTGCCGTTGCTAACAACAAGGGAGGCGTTGGAAAGACGGCCTCTGCAGCAGCTATTGCTGGTGAACTGGCTTGCCAGGGCCACGCTGTACTCGCATTGGATTTGGACCCGCAGGCGGGTAACCTCACGGCCGTGCTGCATCAGCGTGGTTATCGGGGACACACACTGCTTTCTGTGCTGTTGGGGGAGGCTACTCTGGAGGAAATCATTGTCGAAACCAAGCAAGCCAACTTAGACCTGTTGCCTGCTTCAATCCAACTGCTGAGCCAAGAATCGCGGCTCCAACGAATTCCTGGCTACCACGGTTTGTTACGCCGGCTATTGCCACAGCTCAGCGGCTACGCTTACCTAGTAATTGACTGTCCACCTTCGTTGGGGGACCTGACCAGCCTAGCCCTGACGGCGGCTGATGTGTATGTTATACCCTGCCAAGCCGAGCAGTTGGCCTTCGACGGACTACACGACATGGTGCGAGCCGCCGGCGTTGTGCGGGACAACCTGAACGAAAAGCTGACCATGGCCGGCATTTTTTTCACTGCCTACCATCCCAACCAGCGCGGCGCGCTCAACCACGGTACGGTAGAGGCCACGCGCCGTATTTATGGTGATGATGCTTTGCTGCCCCACATTCGCAAGGATATGGCCGTGCCAATGTCACAGGCTACGCAACAAAGCGTGTGTACCTACGACCCCACTAGCCGCGCCGCGCAGGACTACAAGCTACTCACCCAAGCCATTCTGAAAGCTCTATGAAAAAGCCTACACAAAGCATGGCCGATATGCTGATGCAGTCGGTCGCCGCTCCTCCACTCACTGCTGCTCCGGCTGCTTCCCCACTGCCGGAAGCGGGGGAGAAGCTCGTCGCCTTTGGCCAGCGCATTACCGTCACCCACAAAGAGCAGCTAAGTCGGCTGGCTTTTTGGAGCCGGCGCAACGAACGGCTTCTGCTCGAACAGGCGCTAAACGAATTCTTTTCCCGTCAGGACCCCGAATTGCTACGACCTATCGCTAAAGAATAGGCAGTGGGGGAGGAGGGGAGCAATTAGAATGCAGCCTTTCTCAATCATAGCTTTGGTTGAAATTTTGGTTCAAAAGTCACATTTGGCGAGCACACCCTACACAGGCATTTGCTGCACCTCAAACAACTGGAGCAGCAGCGTAAAAGCACTCGTTAGCTGGTCAGGCTGGTGAAGTGCTGCCGGTTGGGGTTCATGTCTGACTAAGCCAAACCAGTTCAATCCCCGCTCAAATGTGCGCACGCCGTAGCAATGACTGAGTTGTTCCAACGGCGTCCGATACGCTGGGTCAGTGAACTCGGCCAGCACAAAAGGAAATGCCCGTTGGTAGTGTGCCGCATAGAAGGATACGGGATGTATTTGCTGGCCGAAGCGGGCGAGCAAATACACGGAATAGGCCCAGCCTGTTTGTCCCACCATGCTTGATAGGTAGCCGTCGTTCGAGGCCCACAGGAAGCGGTTGGTAAAGGTATCCAACACGAGCGCCCAAAGGGCCGGGCGTTGGGCCGGGTCGAGCAGTTGCCCACCTTTTTTGGTCAGTAGCAATTGCCCCCGCACCAAGCGGGCAAGGCCCGCCAGCCGAGTAGTTTGGTGCAAGGTGGTGATGGCCAGCGAATCGATTTCCCGGCTCAGGGTGAACAGGCCCGTTTCCAGCCCTTCTTCGAGGATGAATCCGTGGGCATAGAGCTCACGCAGGTACTTGCGCGGCAAGGCCCCCAAGGGTGTCAGACGAAGGGGCGTTTCGCGCTGTAGCAGGCGCAAGAATGCTTCCGTTAGCCGCAAAAATGGCACCTGATCCAGCACGTCGTTCGGCACGTTGGTGCGCAGCCGTACTACACATGACGGTTCCAGCGGCTGGTAGAGCAGTTGGTGCATCTGCGCCGGACTCAGGCCGCAGAAGTCCGGCTGCGGCGTGTCGTTATAGTGATGCAGCGCAGTGGTTAGCATAGGCTTAGCAGGGATAGGCACGCTACTTTACTCTTACAAGTGTGAGCCTCTCGTTCATCTGGCAACCAACAGCTCCTGACACACAGGTAGTACCTCACTTCCAACTATTCAGCGACTAAGTAGAAGCCGTGCTCATACCGATTGCAACGGTTGTGCAACAATGGCTGGCCATAGATAACCAGCCATTGCCAGAGCCCAAGCCCAGAGCAGGAGCTGATGACGGGTATCTTTCAGGTAGCAAGATATAATTTAAAGCATTTATTTACGAAGCAGAATTGTTCAGAAAAAGGACCGTATTTATGAACAAACGACTTGTCGTACGCCTCTGGAGAAATTGACCCGTCGTCACGGGAGTAGCACCTTTTCGCGGGAGTTGAACTGGTTTGGCTTACCTATTTCAAATAAGAAACGCGTCGGTCAATCGCCAAAATGCGGCGGCGGTAGATGACCATCGGCAGGCTGGCACCATATATTTGCGCTATTTCTTCCGAGGACCGGCCGGCCCGAACGTGCTCGAAGATGCCTTGCTCCGGAATTTGCAGCGCGGCCCCCAGCCATTTCGCTTCCTGCTCGTGGTCGGCATTATGCACCCGCAATGAGATGTCGGAATTGAGTTGCAGGCAGTCTCCCTTGTGCTCGCAGAGAATATGCGCGAGCTCGTGCATAATATCGCTTTCCTGCCGCGCAGGGGAGTTGTTGCCGTTGTAGAGAATCATCTTACATCCCCGGACGATGGCCACGATGGCCGAGAACTCGGTCATGTTGCCGGCAATCCATGCCAATTGCTGACGCACCCGTAAGTGATCAGGGAATTCATCCGCGAGCGCATCCACTATCGAGTCGTTAAGAGCACTAGCCGCCGCTACCAGGACCCCATGAAAGCCGGTTGCCTGTTTAGCGGGGCACGCTCTGGCGGCCGTTAGGCCCAATTGCCGACGCAAACCAAGGGAGGTGATCTCTGCCTTAGCCTTGAAGCGGGGGGGGAACTTGGGACTCATCGGGAAAGATGTTGCGCCGGGCGGCCGCGTACGCTACTTCAATCATGGTGATCAAAGCCTCCCGGGTCTGCTGAGTGAGCAGCTTATCGGCCCGAAGATGCGTAATTATATCCTCTTTTTTTAGTGGTGATTCCGCGCTCGGACTTTTTTTCCCAGGGGGGGTGCTGGCAAAGTAAGCGGGGTCCACTTCCAGCCAGCGGCAAATTCTCATGTAGGTATCCAAGTCGGGCAGACTTCCCCGTTCAATCCGGGATAAGGTAGAGGGACTGACATTGTCCATCTCGGCCGCGGCGGCGCGGCCTGTCAGCTTTTTGGCTTCGCGATGTCTTACAATGGCTTCTGCCAAAGCATCAGCATTGATTTCCTGCGACATAACTGTATATTAATTAAGGACATATGCGGGGCATTGTCATTGTGGCAGGCGCGTGCCTGCGCCGACAAATGTAAGCAAGTCTGTCTCATTAATGCATCAGTCGCATGGCTTGTTTAAAATCTCAGAGTGTGCCACTGCTGCAATTGTGTCAGTAAAGCAATGTTGGCACGCCGGTTGCTGAAGGAGCTCAAGCTGTAGAGTACCGGCCGGTAGAGAACAGTGAGAGCTTCTTTCACACTTACAAACCCAAAAATTTCACTCATGAAGGGATTTAACTTTTTTCAGGATAGTGCCAAGGAGTGGCGCTGGAACCTAAAAGACGGCAATCACCAGATTGTCGCAGACTCCGCTGAAGGCTACAACCACAAGGCCGACTGCGAGAAAGGCGCGGCGCTTTTCACTACGCTCGGCGTGGATGCCCCCGAACGCAAGGTAACCAACCCATCGGGTACCGACAGCGGGCAAGGGGCCGAGTACGAATATTTCCTCGACAAAGCAGGGGAGTGGCGGTGGCATTTCCAGGCCCAGAACAACAAAATCATCGCCGACAGTGCGGAAGGCTATGTCAGCGAGCAGAATGTGAAACGGGCCATCACCAATGTTCGCTCATTGCTAAAAGAAGTTGGCAGCAATAAGGGAGGAAACAACGGGGGAAGTAACGGCGGTAATGGAGGTGGCTATGCCCCTGCTACAGCAGGCGGCTCGTCCGGTCCTGGTCGCTTCGCTTAACAGCTGTTCACTGCTCGGCGATGAGTGACTATGATGAAATTGCCCTCGCCCAGGCCCGGGTTAAGCTGACCAGCTTAGCCGGCGTAACGGTCCTTGAGGAGTGGCAGCGCGTATCGAACTCGGCCACGTGGATGCTGCGGCTTCGCCTTGAATTGCTCGGGGCGGAGCCCACTGCCGCAGTGCCGCCAACCACTGAGTGGGAGCTCGTGGCGGATTTCGCGCAAGACCTATGGGGGAAGATAACTGTCCATCCGGCGCTAGGAGAGCAGGGGCTGGCCGCTACCTTTCACCACCAGATGTTCAATGGAAGCCAACATGCGCAGTTGCCTTGCCGCAACGGCCACATCTGCACGAGCTCCTGGCTGGGCAACCTGGCTAAAAGTCGCAATGCCGTGCAGCTGGAACCGCCCACTACCATCGAGCGGCTGTGCTGGCACGTTGCTAGAGCACTGCAGTGGTTGACTGCGGCCGCCAGAGGCGAATTGATTCAGGATGGAGATGCCTTTGAGCTACCCGACTTTGGGATCGAGCAGCAGCAGGTGAGCGCAACGCTCATCTACCAGGAAGACGAGGACTCGTTTGCCCACTGGCAACAGGAGTCAAGCCGTAGCGGCCTGGCCTGGGTTGTGCCCATCCAGGCGCGCCGGGGTTATGTGGTAACAAAATTCCTGGACGCGAAAGGCACACAGCTCGTGCACGCGCCAAAATGGGGCAAGGTATTATCCGGCCTCAACCCACCGCAACAAGCTTTATGGGTCCGGCTGGATAAAATGCCGGTCGTGCACGGCTGGCAAGCGCCGGCCACCATGCAGGAGCTAACCCAGGCGCTGGCCGCCCAGGGGCTTGATTTGCAGGAGCTGTTAGCCCCCTTGTGGAAGCGCCTGCAGCTTTCGCCCGAAGTGCTGTTGCTACTGGGCGCTCCTATGCCTAAGAAAGTGGGCGAAGCGCCTTACCGCTACCATTGGCAGGCCCTGCAGCTTGCGCCTCCGGTGGCAAAGGGTTCGGACAAGAGCCGGATTGCGTTGCTGCGCCAGCACCTGTTGGCCCCCCATAACCTGCGCTGGGTAAAGCAGGCGGAAAACTGGCATGCCGAAGAGCTCCAGAGCCGGGGACGCCTCCCGCAGCGCTTGTGTGACGCCCGCATCCTGCTGCTGGGTGCCGGTGCATTGGGTAGTGTGCTGGCCGAACAGTTAGTCCGTATGGGAGTCCGGCACATGACGGTGGTTGATGGCCAGGTGCTGGAAGGAGGTAACCTGGTGCGGCACGTGCTGGGGCTGAATCACCTGTTCGACAGCAAGGCGCTTCGATTGGCAGATCACCTGAACTTGGTGAACCCGCTGGCCCAGATCGTAGGCCTACCACTCGGGCTGCCAACCACTAATGCTGAATTCGAAAAAGCGGCGGCCAAGGCGACGCTCATCATTGACGCTACGGGAGAAGACAACGTGCTTCGCATGGTGCCCATGCCCAGCATGCAGGCCCACGCGTTATTTGTCAGTTGCTCATTGAGTCTGTACGCGCAACAGCTGTTCTTTTACGCCGAGCGGGTAGGGGCATTCGAAAAAGTGCAGTTCGACCGCTGGTTTGAGCCTTACCGAATCGAGCAGCATGAACTGGCCCAGCAAATAGAACTGCCGCGTGGCGCCGGCTGCTGGCACCCGCTGACGCCGGCCCCACTCAATAGGATTGCGGGATTAGCTGGGGTAGCGGTCGACTTGTTACAGCAGGTATCCGAGGAATCTGTCGCCTTGCCCACTGCCGTGTCCTATGACTGGCAAGTGCCCACGCTGGCACTGACCGTCAAAGCTGCAATGGCCTTGTGAGCCTGCTATTTAGTTCCGCGGATGGTCACCAGTGCCTGCAGCTGTCCACTGAGGCAGTGATGGTCATCCGGGACCAGGCGCTGCGGAAGCATCCGTTGGAAACAGGTGGTATTCTGGTAGGATATTACAGCGCCAATCCTCGACTCGCTACCGTCGTGCTGGTGACCCCGCCGCCACCCGATTCCAAGCACGGGCCAACCCATTTCGAGCGGGGCGTGCATGGCCTCAAGCAGCTGCTGGTGGAAGTAAAGAGACAAACGCCCTCATTGCACTACTTGGGCGAATGGCACACGCACCCCGCCCACGAGGCCCGGGCCAGTGGCCCGGATATTCGGCAGATGAATCGCTTTGCCCTTTGGCGGCAGTATGGGGTGAAGAATCCCCTGTTACTAATTATTGGAGGGGTGCCCCCGGATAAGCTGGAAGCGAGAGCTTCTGTGCACCGGGCATGGCACAAGCCTATGTATTTAGAATTGCTGTGAGTGGCAGCCTTGCTATTTAGCCGTTTGCCCTACCACATCACGGCCACCAGCCGCAACCTGTTCTACCGCCACGGCCGCACCTTCCCCAGCGCCGGCCTCGACCAGACCCAGATCGGCGAGGCCATCGAGGCCGTGGGCCTGGTGGCCGAGCTGCGCACCTACCGCCAGGGCCACGAGTGGGGCCTGCTGCCGCCCGGCGACTCGGCCTCCGCCCGCATGCAGCAGCAGCTGCGCGGGGCCAAGGGCTTCCTCTACGCCTACCTGCGCCTGGGCCTGCCCGTGCTGCTGTTCCTGCTGCTCGACGAAAACCCCGACCTGGGCCACCTGGTCACTATCACCGGCTACCGCCTGGCCCCCGCCACGGCCCTGCCCACGCCTGACATCTCGCTGGCCTCCGACGCGCTCGACCGCCTCTACGCCCACGACGACCAGATGGGCCCGTTCGCCCGCTACGGCTTCACCGAGCAGGGCCGCCTGCGCACGCCCTGGCCCGCCGAGGCCGACTGGCAAACGGCTGAGGGGCGCTGGCAGCAGCACCGCGAAGCCTCGCTCTTCAGCCTCTTCGTGCCCCTGGCCGCCGACATCCGCATCACCTACGAGCAGGTCTACCGGCAGGTGGGTTTGTTCGAGCAGATCTTCACCGACACCATCCGGGAGCGGGCCGACATCGTGTGGGATATTTATTTGGACTACAGCAATAAGTACAAGGAAGAATTACGTTACTTACGAGCGGTTAGCGGTGAGCCGTTGCGCCGCATCCTGGTTACCTCGCTGCCCAAATACATCTGGGTGGCCCGGGCCACGCTTCAGCAAATGCCCATCCTGGAGCTGGTCTTCGACGCCACCGACCTGCACACCGGTTTCTATTGCCTGCTGGTCAACGTGTTCGATCCGTTGCGCGCGTCGATGACCGACTGGCTCGGGCAGCCGGCCTTTCGCCGCAAGCTGCTCAAGGCCCCCAAGTTCGATAAACGGTTTTTGTCACTACTGCTAGAAAATTTGGAGATATCGTTTTAGATAAAAGAGTATTTACAGCGGTTTCGTGAACGGTGCGTCCACTTAGGATATGTGCCTTCAAGACGACTAACCTCAGCAACGACGAGACGCAAGATATTGCGTCTCTACATTCTACCCGGGTGGACGCATCATTCACGAAACCGCTATAAATCTGTGTTTTTAAATATTTAAGATTGAAAATTTGGTATAACTTCATCGTTTTCAAAATATTCAACAAGAATGTGGCAACACACCTCACTCAGCTATCAGGAAAATAAAACGCTTTCCTAAACACAAATGTGATGGCCTTCTTTCAGAGTCAGAATTAAACGGGAAGAATAATCTCTATTTTAGATTACCTGGGGCACAGATTCTTACCGCATACTAACACTTAAGCAACTTGAATATGTAGGCTTTCTCAAGATGTGTATTATTAAAAAGCAACTACTTAACTGAATATATCCAATGTCTACCTCTCTTGACATATCTACGCAGCTTCCTATCGTTTCCAGACCGGTTGGCATTGCTGTAGGAGACGTATCTGTGACGCTTGCTAACAATATATATGAGATAAAATGTACTGTTACAGCCACTGGTCTCAAGGACGTGGCGGCTGCACTCACGCTTATGCATGCGGAAGATGAACCATTACCCTATGGGGTTGGAGTGCAAACGCTGCCTATAACCTTACCGGAGTACAGTGCCAATTTCATACTAGAACTGCCGGATACTATAGTGCCCAATGTTTTAACCAATCCCAAACCCAAATTTTATATGTTGCTGACAAGTGGTATCCACTTGACGGTCTCGTTGGAGTTTGATTTTGCTACTCCACCATTACCAACCGATTTTCCACGTACTGTGGCAGATGTCGGCGCAATATTTATTACACAGGGAAAGCTTGCTATTAATCGTAAGCAGATGGTCTATCCGAAGAGCAGCAGCAAGAAGGGTCAGCTTCGGTTTAAGCCGAACGGTCAGCCACTACTTGAGGGAAACGAGCCAGGTTTTCTATATGAAGGCCACATGGGTCGTCGTGCTGCTGGCCAAAAAAAAGCTGGCAGGAGCCTCAAACTCAATGCATACCCCCGCTGGGACGACCTAATCGTTAATGGTGTTGCAACAGCAGCTGAGCGGGTTGTTGCATCCATCATGGCGGATAACGAAGGAGCTTTCGATTCCATTAACGCATGGGACGACCAAATTCTCTCTATTGGGATAATGCAGAAAACATTTCGTCGCAACCCTACTGGTATAATAGGCGGAGGTGGAGAATTGATACAACAGATTACCGAGTTCAAACGTGACCACCGTGCCTTGTTTGACCGCTTCTTGGGCCAGTACGGATGGGACGTAACGACACGACGGGCTGTCTATACTGAACCCGGTACCAATATCATATACACGGAAGAAGAATTGTTTGAGAAGGTCCGAGAAGGTATTACAGACGAGAACATCAAGCACAAAACTAAAAAGCGTAGTACGCTGCTAGCCCCTTTCGTATTACTTGGACAAAACGAGATATTCCAGGACAAGCAGGTTCAGGACTTTATTGCCCGGCTACATCAAGCGCTGGCCGTTCGCCCAGCACTTAACACTTCCAAGCTTAACGCGCCTACATATTCCTTTACAGCGGCTGACTGCTTTCAATCCAGCTTGGGTCAAACGATAGTGCTTGACCATTCTGTCAACCGCCCAAATTGCGTAGGCCCACACATAGGTGTGGCACTACGGCAATTGTTCAACGAGTTATCTCTGCCGCTAGCTAAGCAAGACCCGCGCCAGTGGACGGCCGCAGACCGACTGAGATATGAGCCCCGATTAATTGAGATATATGGTCCACTACGCGATACTAGACAAGGGATTTGGCCACCTATGTATTCTAAGGGAGGTAGTCGTTACACAGCTATTCTGGCTGCATTTAGGGCCCGCGGATTGCTCTGAACCGGTTAGTCTAACGGGCGCGTCGCCGTCGGACTGACGGCCGACGCTTATCCAGCACCTCGCGTACTTCAGCGGCAGTTTCCAAGTCGTCAAGGTATGGGCGGTTAGGGAATTCTCGGTAGCGTGGACGCTGGCCGTCAACCACCGGCAGGTAGCCATACAGGCGCGTATGGTAATGCGAAAAGTGCCCATACCGGGAGATATCGTCTTCCGTAACTGGCTCCCGGGAACTAGAGTTAACCAGCACCAACAGTTCTTTGCGGCCGTCCTGGTCGGCGTCGGCAAAGAAAATAGCCTGAAGGCTTGGCTGGTCACTGATGGGTAACTGTACTTCCCACCGCTTGACAGCATAAGTATTTGGCTGGTAGGGATCAAGTATATACACGTACAGCCGATAGGCTTCCTGCGGATCGTATGCAGACAAAAACAACTGCTTGCCAAAGGTACTGGGACGCCAAGCGTATTGAACGATACCGGATGGATCATCTGCCGGGCACGAGACCGGTAGCACCCGCCGTACAAACGCCTCGACCGTTTCGGCCGGTTGCCGACATGCCACTCCTTGGCGGAGTGTGCGGGCCTCAATTGAGTCAGGCGGAAGGCTCGCCATAGTGCTCAGTGGCAATAGCAGCAATAGTAACCAGATGAACTTTTTCATACTTCCAAATTTAGCATATTTACCCAAGGGCTGCCATCTGGCAACTCAATGCGACGGTATGAACAGAGCGGTGATGGTGGCCAGAACCATGCGCTACTCATCGCTTTTTCTGGCAACTGCTGTACTCAAATATGTCGCTTGTCCTTTATTTCGTACGCTCTAACAAGTAGCCACATGCAGCAGGGACTATCTACGCGGCTGGTGACAGCACTGGGCCAGGCATTCGGCGATGTAGCCGATTTTTTTGGGGATGCCAACAGCTTCCAAAGCCTAGTCGCCTATTTGGGTTGGCCCGAAGCAGTGTTGCCAGCCAGCTATCAGAACTTAGTTCAAAAGGCCTTACTATTGCGCGATGCTACTTTAGTACTGGCCGACGACCCCAGCTATGCCGACCTGAGGGAACTAGTCGAAAAGCTCGTAAACTTTATCGACGACCTGGAAGCCATCAACGATGTGCCAGGTAATGTCACCGACCCAAATTTTCTGACTGCATTCAAGGAGCAGTTCATAGGGCTACTGGTAGAGGCAGGGATCAGGCGCAACTTCCCAGCAGCTTACTACTTGTTTTCGGCTATTGGAATTGTTACAGCCACGGACGATTTCCCCACTATAGGTACAGAGGTATACCATCGTAAAAGTTTTAACCTAGCCAACTTTAAGGCCTTACTCAACCAACCGGCTCAGTACTTGAGCAAATACCTGAGTTGGGGAGCGGGTTTCTCACTAGACAGTGACTTACAAAACGATATTCTTCGGTTTGTAGAGGCCCTTGGTGGGCAGCCCGTGTTGCTGACGACGGATTTGACCTCACCGGTCGTATATGAAGGAACTAGTGACCCTGCGGGCCGCGGGGTGCTGTACTTGCCCTTTACTAAGACGGTGGGAAATAAATTAAGCCGGCTATTTTCCGTGTCGCTAGTGCCTCAGTTAACGGCTAACTCCGTGCCGGAAGAAGATTATCCGGAAGAGCTGACGGATGATAGCACTATGACTCAGGATGACCCAGACTCAGAAGCTATTTACTTCTCGTCCTACGCCCCCCCCTACGACGAGTTACTTCTCAACTTTATATCAGGTTCCAAACCACCGCAGCCCATCAGCCTGAGCGACCATCTGACCCTAATGTTTGCGGACTTGAGTAATGCGCTTACTCTCCGACTGGGGACAGATGGGATCAGCTTTGCGGATGGAGCCAGCAATCCAATTGTCAGCCTGAGTCTCGACCCAGCTGTAGTGCTGGCATACACACCAACAGAACCCCTGCTTTTTGTCGGGGAGAAAGGCCGGACACGTTTGCAAGCCGATAGCGTGCAGCTAGCACTGGCATTAAGTGTGGACCGTGGAGCAAAGCTGGAGCTAGAACTGGTTAACAGCCAATTGATAATTGATGGGAGCGAAGGCGACTCATTTATGGGTCGTATACTACCTAAGAGCAACATCTTAGTACCGCTGAGTATTTCTCTTTCATCTAAAGAAGGGCTGAGAGTTAATGGCAATAACTCCTTTCTTATAAAAATTCCAAAAAATGTTAAAATAGGCTCTATTCAGTTTGAGCGGTTAACGATCGGTATTGCATCAACTTCCCGATATGATCTGATTATCAATGCGGGTGTCGATATAATTGCCGGGTTGGGCCCGGTAACTGTCACAGTCGGCAATACGGGCGCGTTTTTTTCAATTGCTGATTTGTCAAATCCGAAGGAGTTAGCTTTCGGATTCAAATTTCCTCAAGGTATCGATATCAACATTGAGTCTGATGCCGTATCAGGCGGGGGTTATTTGTATTTCGATGCGGCTGCTAAGCAATACGCGGGCGTGGCGAACCTCACGCTCCACAAGAAAATCAACCTCAACGCCCTGGGGTTGCTGCAAACCGAGCTGCCCGAGGGCCGCGACGGCTACTCGCTGCTGCTGCTCATCACGGCCACCGGCTTCAAGCCCCTCCAACTCGGGCTGGGCTTCACGCTCAACGGCATCGGCGGCCTGGTCGGCGTCAACCGCGCCGCCAACACCGACTACCTGCGCGGGCTGCTCTCCGGCGGGCAGCTGGACCAGCTGCTGTTCCCGGCCAACGTGCTCGATAACCCGGCCGCCGCCCTGGCCGTGACCGACGCCAGCTTCCCGGCCACCGAGGGCCGCTACGTGTTCGGCCTGCTGGCCAAAATCGGCTGGGGGGCACCCAAAACGCTGCTCACGCTCGATGTGGGCCTGATCATCGAGCTGCCCGCCCCCGTGCGCCTGGTGCTGCTGGGCGTGCTGCAAGCCACGCTGCCGAGCTTCGACAAGCCCATCCTGCGCCTGCGGGCCGACTTTGTGGGCAGCGTCGATTTCGGGGCCGGCAGCGTCGAGTTCGACGCCACGCTGCGCGATTCGAGTATCCTCGACCGCTTCCCGCTCAGCGGCGACGGGGCCTTCCGCCTCTACCAGGGCCAGAATCCCGTGTTCCTGCTCACTGCCGGCGGCTTCCACCCCGCCTTCCAGCCCCCGGCCAACGCCAACCTACCCCAACTGCAGCGCCTGCGCCTGGCCCTGGCCGACAGCCGCGACTTCCGGCTGGTGCTGCAAACCTACCTGGCCATCACCTCCAACACGGTGCAGGTCGGCGCCCGCCTCGACCTGTTCGTGGACCTGCCGCTGGGCTTCTCGCTGGAGGGCCACCTGTTCTTCGACACGCTCTTCCAGTTCAACCCCTTCCGCCTCGACGTGCAGATCGGGGCCGGCGTGGCCATCAAGCGCAACGGCCAGAACAAGCTCACCCTGCAGCTCTACCTGCA
>NZ_QYCN01000036.1 GCF_003583925.1 Hymenobacter rubripertinctus
GCTTGGTGGCGGCAGGCTTTGCATTGGTATTTCGGCTGCTCTTTGCGGCTTCCGTTCTTACGCAAGTCAGCACTGCTGCACTTGCCACACGTCAACGTGGTCTGAAGCATGGGAGTAAGATACTACTCACCCCGCATTATACCACCGCCGTTCCTTTTTCCTCCATCCCCCAAAGGCCGCTAACGTAGCCTTTGGTGCTTTTGCCTGTGTTATTCGTCAAGCAGAGCTACCTGTTCCTTTGTTGGGGCAGGTGAGGTAAATAAGCCGAGAAAGTACCGATCCATATTCTACCGCTTCGGCCGCCGACACTTTTGCTGCGTCATCGACATAGTATTGGCGTGGAAGGATAGTCCCGGAAGACGGCTGCTTGCCCTCAGGCAGAACGATATCCAGACAAAAAACAAGGTTCTTTGGCAAATGAGGCAATCATGGACAGTTGGCCACGCCTTTGCAGGGAATGAGCCCCCGCCCCTATCCGTAGTTGCCTGTCACTGCCACTGTAGCCGGAACAAAGCGCTTCTTATGCAACCACTGGCGGCCCCACTAACAAAAAAACCGCCATTGCAGCCTGCAATGGCGGTTTTTGGTGATCCCGCTGGGATTCGAACCCAGGACCCATACATTAAAAGTGTATTGCTCTACCAGCTGAGCTACAGAATCCTTTCCGCTTCGTCGGCCAGGGCTTTTTAGAAGGGAGTGCAAAAGTAGATGTTTGTCCTCTATCACGCAAGCATGCACCTGCAATTTTCAATAATTGACCTATAAATACCTGTTTAGTAGCCCACTATTTATCATCCTTCAACCCGTCATCAGGCAAACCAGCTGCCGGGCAGGCCTCTATCAGAACCCCATTCAGCTGAAGCAGCTGCACGACGCGGCACCAATACCTGCCTCCGTATGGCGCCCGCGGGCGGATTACCCGCTGCCGCCGCCCCGGCCACAGATGCGGAGGATAGTGCGGCCGGCCAACTCCGCAAACCCGAGTTGTCCAATCGAATCAACGGTCACTTCTTCCAGTCCGTAGCCATTCTCGCCTTGGGTAATGGCCCGCCTTTTCAGCAACTGCGGGGCCAACCAGCCGGCCGGAAAAGGCCGGGCGACTTCCGCTATTTCTGCGGGCGTCAGGACCGGCAGCAGGACGGGGCGGTACGTTTGGCCGTCGGCGTCCGGGAAGCTGGATTCGCGCAGCAGCGCCGGGGTAAGCAGGGGCATGGGCGGGCGCGGTTGGCCGAACCATGCCCGGCCGGGCGTACGGAACCGCTGGGGTGCGGTTACCGCCGCAGGACACCGGAAAGCGCGGTGGATATCAGGCAGCCCTGGGGTGCCCGCCCGAACGGCTTACCTTTGTCCCCACTCCTGCCTTAGTTGTTGTCCGCATGAAAATTCTCCGCGTCCGCTTTCTCAACCTCAACTCCCTGCGCGGCGAGCACCGTATCGATTTCAGCCTCTCGCCCCTCTCCGACGCGGGCCTGTTTGCCATTACGGGGGCCACCGGGGCGGGTAAAACCACCATCCTCGATGCCATCACCCTGGCCCTCTACGGTCAGGTGCCCCGCCACGAAACTACCGGCCCCGAGCAGGTAATGAGCCACGGCACGGGCGAGAGCTGGGCCGAGGTGGAGTTTGAGGTCAACGGCCGCCAGTACCGCAGCAAATGGGGCCAGCACCGGGGCCGCCGGAAAGCAGCAAACCCATTGCAGGACGCCAGAATGGAGTTGAGTGAGCGTAAGTCCGGGGCAGATGGCGAAGCAGTGTGGGAGTTTCTGGAAACCTACAAATCGAAGGTACCCGCGAAAGTGGCCGAGCTGAGCGGACTTGAATACAAGCAGTTTTTGCGCTCCGTGCTGCTGGCCCAGGGCGATTTCACGCGCTTTCTGAAGGCCCCGGCCGGGGAGCGGGCCCAGCTGCTGGAGAAAATCACCGACACGAAAAAGTATTCCGATATCTCGCGGGCCGCTTTCGAGCGGGCCAAGCAGGAAACCCAGCAGGTGGAGGAGCTGCGCCAGGGGCTGGCCGGCGTAGCGCTGCTTTCGGCGGCGGAAGTGGCGGGGCTGGAAGAGGAGGCCACGGACCTGAGCCGGCAGCTGGGGGAAGCCACCGCCCGGCAGGAGCAGCTGCGGCAGGTGCAGCAGTGGCAGCGCCAGCTCCAGGATTTACAGCAGAAGCTGCTCAGTACCCGCCAGCACCACCAGCAGCTGGAGGCCCAGGCCGAAACCCTGGCCCCCCAGCGCCAGCGCCTGGCCCGGCACCAGCAGGCCCAGCCCTTCGCCCCCGGTCTGGCCTTGCTCGGCCAGGCCGCCGAGCAGCTGGCCCGCCTGCAAACGGCCGCCGGCCGGCTCCGGCAGCAGCTGCCCGGGCTGCAAGCCCAGCGTGCCGCTGCCGAAACCACCCGCTCCATTGCCCGCCAGGCCCACGAGGCCGCCGCCGCCGCCCGCGAAACCCAGGACCCCCAGTTGCGGGCCGCCGAGCAGCTCGACCAGGCCATCGTTCAGCAAAACCGCCAGCTGGAGGAAAAGCGCCAGCACTACGACCAGCGCCTGGCTGAGTGCCGGCGGCTGAGTGCCGAACTCCAGCAAGCTACCGCCCACACCGGGCAGGCCCGCGAGCGGCTGGCCACCACGGCCCAATGGCTGCGCCAGCACGGCCGCCGGGCCGAAATGGTGGACGTTTTTGCCGCCTTCACGGGCCTGGTGCAGGACTGGGACCGCCTGCGCACCGAGCAGGGCCAGACCGACAAGCGGGTGGAAGTGCTCACCAACCGGCTTCACACGTTGGAAGCTGCCGAGCAGCAGGCCGCCGCCGCCGCCCGCCTCGCCCGCCAGCAGCTGGCCGCCGGCGAGCAGCAAATCCGCCTGGCCGGGGCCACCCGCGACGCCACCCTGCGCCTGCTCCACCACCACGTGCAAACCCTGCGCCGCGAGCTGGCCGACAAGGAAACCCACCGCGAAACCCAGCGCCAGCTGGTACAGGCCCAGCAACTGATCCTGAGCCACGAGCAGGCCCGCCAGCAGTTGCGCCCGCACGCACCCTGCCCGCTCTGCGGGGCGCTCGAGCACCCTTACGCGGCCGGCGGGCTGGGCCTCACCAACGCGGGCCTGGCCCTGGAGCATGAGAAGGCAGAGGCCGCCACCCAGCAGGTACACGCCCTGACCACCCGCGTCAATCACCTCACCATTTTCCTCAACCTGCTGGAAAATGCGGGTGGCGACGCCGGCCGCGTGCCGGCCGATGCCCCCCTGCAACTCGTAACGCCGGCCCGGGAGGAGGCCGTACCTACCGAGGCCCGCGCCCTGGTGCGCCAGCTCCAGGAACTGGACCAGCAGCGGGCGGGCACTGAAAAACAGCTCACCCAGGCTGCCTCAGAGCAGCAGGCCGCCCTTAAGGCCCAGGCCGATGCCCGCCACGACTTGCAGGAAGCCCGGCTCAGCCAGCAGGAAGTGCGCGAACAGCTGCCCTCCATAAAAAGCCAGCTGGAAAGCCTGCTGGCCAATTTCGACCTTGCTTTCACCGGCGAAAACGGGGCGGCCATGCAAACCCGGCTCCGGACCCTGGAAGCCGAGTACCAAACCCGGCAGGCCGAGTTCAACCAGGCCAATGAGCAGGCCCAGGTGGGGCAGGCGCTTATTGGCAAGCTCACGCGGGACGAGGGGGAGGCGCGGGCCTGGCTGAAAGCCCACAAGCAGGGGCTGGTGGATCAGCACGCCGCCATTGAGCGGCAGCAGGCGGAGCGCCAGGCCCTACTGCCCGAACCCGACGTGGCCCGGGTGCGCCAGCAGCTGGAACAGGCCGCCCGCGCCGCCGACCAGCGCCGCCAGCAGGCCGACCAGCAGTTTCAGCAGCACGACCTGGCCCTGACCGTGGCGGCCGACCAGCTTCGGCAGCGCGAGCAGGATACGGCCGATCAGCAGCTGGCCCACGACCAGCGCCACGCGGCCCTGGTTGCGGCCCTGCAAGCCGCCGGCCTCGCCCCCGACCCGGCCGCGCTGCCGGCCCTGCTGCTGCCCGCAGCCCAGGCGGCCGCGCTGCACGCCCAGCTCCGCCGCCACGAGCAGGATTCGGCCCTGGCCACCCAGGTGCTGACCGATACTGCCGCCCAGGTGGAGGAGCAGACCGCCCGCGCCCTCACCACCGACGCGCCCGAACACACCGCCCGGCAGCTGGGCACCACCACCGAGCAACTGGCCGGCCTCAATCAGCAGTTGGGCCAGCGCCAGGAGCGCCTGAATACCCACCGCAGCGGGCAGGAGCGCCACGCGGCCCTGGCCGAAGCCCTGGAGCAGCAGCAGCAGCAGGCCCGGCGCTGGCGGCACCTGGCCGAGCTCATCGGCTCAGCCGACGGCAAGAAGTTCAGCGAGTTCGCCCAGGGACTTACCCTGGCCCGCCTCGTGGATCTGGCCAACCGCCACCTGCACCGCTTCACCGACCGCTACCGTATTCTGCGCAACCCTGACCAGCACCTCGACCTGCTCATCCAGGACGATTACCAAGCCGGGGCCACGCGCTCCATGAACTCGCTCTCGGGCGGGGAAAGCTTCCTGGTGAGTCTGGCCCTGGCCCTGGGCCTGTCGGAGCTGGCCGGCCGCAAAACCCAGATCGATACGCTCTTCATCGACGAAGGCTTCGGCACCCTCGACCCCGACACGCTCGACGTGGCTCTCTCGGCCCTGGAAATGCTCCAGGGCTCGGGCAAAACCATCGGCATCATTTCCCACGTCGAAGCCCTCAAGGAACGCGTGGGCACCCAGATCAACGTGCGCAAAGGAGCCGGCGGCGTAAGTACGCTGCAAGTGCTGGGGTTTTCCAGTTAGAAAATGGGGAATAGGACTTCCGCAAAAGGGGGCCTGGGGCATGTAGTGCGAAGCGCCAGCTGCGCGCACCGCTGAACGTAATCACCTGGCAATCATAAATTATGCGCGAAGCTGGCGCTTCGCGCTACTGCCGTTTTGCGTAAGTCCCAGGGAAGTTAGAAAGAACGTCATCTCAGCTTTCCAACTTCCCGCACCTCCGCCCAGCTCCAGTACCGCCGGGGCTCGATGCCGGCGTAGCCGGCCTCGAAAAACGCCACTACCTCTCGCTCCAGCTCTTCGGGGGTGATGGCAGAGCGGTGGATCGGGCGCTGGTCGGGGTCGGCGTAGCGCTGGGCTTTGCGCAGGCCCTGGCCGTCCAGGCGCAGCAGCGGGCCGGTATCGGTGATGCCGTCGTGGGTCCAGCGGCGGGCCGTGGTTTCGAGGGCATTGAGGCGGGCGGCCAGCGCCTCCAGAGGCAGACGGGGCAACGTGGGGCGGCTTGCCAGATCAATCCAGGTGGTGTACTTGTACTCCAGTTCGTAGCGCTGCCCGTCGTACAGGCTCAGCACGATATCGGTTCCCATGCTGGGACTGAACAGGGCGTAGTACGGCAGCGGCCCGGGCGTGCGCACCACCGTCAGGCCGATGTGGGGGTAGCGGCGCACGGTGGTGGCGGGGCCGTGCAGCAGGGCCACGGCCTGCCGCACGCGCTGGTGTTCCGGCTGCCAGGCAGCCCGGCCGGTTTCGGGGTTCTCCAGCACGTCGGCGAAGCGGGGCAGAAACCAGGTAAACTTCTCAGCCGACGCCTCCTCCTCGCGCTGCCGCCGGGCGGAGGCCCCGAAGGGCTCGTAGAACCGGGCTTTTTCCTCGGCGTTCAGCCAGCATACCATTTGCAGGGCGTGGTCGGCCAGGGGGTGGTGCCAGTCCATTTCGCGGAAGTCGCCGAGGGTGGCCACCAGCCGCAGCAGCGACTCGTGGCCGAGCGCCAGGGCCGGGTGCAGCAGTGCCCACACGCCCACGAAGCCATCCACGTCGAAGTGGTTGGCCGTGACGGCGGCGGCGGCCAGGCCGGGCGTTTCGGGGCGGGCCAGGGCGCGCAGCACGGAGCCCGCGCTGGTATCGTCGCGCAGGTTGGCCGGGGTAGCCGCGCCGCGCCAGTGGGCCAGGGTGAGGGCCGCGCCCAGCCCCGTACTGTCGACGACAATAGTGGGTTGCCGGCGCAACTGCCGGAACGGAACGAAATATTTTTGCACCATCGGCAGGCAGCGTGAAAAAAAATACTGTACGCGCATCGGACCAGAAAACAGCCGTCTTCGCCCCCAAAAATGGCTCATTGGTCGCCGACCTCCATTTTCCGGTCTTTTATTTGGCGAAAATAGCGGGCTCTTGCCCAACTTAGCCGAAGTTGGGCAAGAGCCGGGCCGGCAGGGGGCGCGCAAATAGTGGCGAGACTATTGCATAAGCCGGATTTCGGGGCTTATACTAGCAGTCTGGTCTTGCTACGGACAGAGGGCTGCTTGGCGTTTCCCCGGGTGAGTTTGTGGTAAAATAAATGCCAAAATTTTATCCCTTCTGGTTGCTATCGATTATATTTGATTGCTTCCCAATGATATGTCTGCCCTCAGAACCAGCAGCATGCGGTCTGCACAGCTTTGTTTTCCTTCTCCTGAACCTGCGTTTTTCTTCACCCCTTACTTTTTCCCTATGCGCCTTTCTACTCCTGCTTCCCCTGTGCGCCGTTTTTTGCAAGCGGCCGTCCTGCTTCTGGCGTTGGTTGCTTTCGCGCCCCGGCAGGCCCAGGCGCAAACCTGGCTGGTTTCTACCGATGCCTACGTCAAGCTGGGCGTGGTCGACAAGTTCGGTCAGCTGGGGGCTTATACTGCTAAGTTCGTGGTTATCAACCAGCGTAGCGGTAAAGAATTTTTTCTGGTGAAGGAAATTCCTAAAGGCCAGAATGGAATTGATGTGGTCTACCCCTCCCCCGCTTCCGAGGCCGACTACTTCAAGGCCGCTACCGGTGAGGCCGGCACTGCCGCTCCGGGCTCCTATACCTGGGAGTGCCAGGTGAATGGCAAGAAAGTAGTGGGCGGCCGCTTCAATTTTTCTGAAGTTGCCAACGACGTTACGATGGTTGGGAAAAACTAGCCCGCCGCTGTTGGTTTTTTCTTTTCCTGTTTCTGAAGGCTTGGTGTTGCCACATCAGGCCTTTTTTGTGCCCCCGCCATTGGTTTCGTTACTTTTCGGCGGGTCCTTCCGTACTGGCAACTACCCGCCGCACCGTGTCGCGGCCTCACTTTCTTACGTAGCATATCATGCCCAAGAAGTCCTTTTCCGAACTCATCAGCAGCCCTGGTATGCCGGTTTTGGTTGATTTTTACGCCGACTGGTGCGGCCCCTGCAAAACCATGGCCCCGATTCTGGAACAGGTGGCCCAGCAGCACCAGGGCAAGCTCAAAGTCATCAAAATAGACGTCGACAAGAACCAGGCGGCGGCCCAGCAATTCCGCGTGCAAAGCATTCCGACGCTGATTCTGTTTCATAAAGGCCAGCCCGTGTGGCGGCAGGCCGGCGTGGTATCGGCCGCCCAAATCGGGCAGGCGGTACAGGGCGTGGGGCAATAGGGGCCGGCGATGCCGTGCCCGGACAAATTTCCGGGCCGGAGCGGCTTCCTGCAACGGGCGGGGTTGCTTGGGGCCACTGTACCTTTGCGGAGTCCTACACGGCTGAATTGAATGACACTACGATTTTTATTGCTGGCTTTCTTTATCGGGTTTGGCTGCCTGCTGCCGGCGGCGGCCCGGGCGCAGGCCCGCTACGTGCTCAGCGGCCTGGTGCGGGCCACCGGCACGGCCGAAACGCTGCCCGGGGCCACGGTGGCCGTGCCGGCCCTGGGGCTGGGGGCCACCGCCGACGCCCGGGGCGCGTATTCGCTGACCCTGCCGGCCGGCCGCTACCAGGTGGTGGTGTCCTTTATCGGCTATGAAAGCCAGGCCCGCGAGCTGAACCTGACCCGCGACCAGCGCCAGAATTTTCAGCTGGCCGCCGCTGGCAACCAGCTGGGGGAGGTAGTGGTGCAGGGCACCGGTACGCTGGCCCAGAAGCTCCAGACCACCCAGATGAGCGTGGAGCGCCTGACGGCCAAGGAGGCCAAGCTGCTGCCGGCCCTGTTCGGGGAAGTAGACATTTTGAAAACCCTCCAGCTCAAGCCCGGCGTGCAGAGCGGCGGCGAGGGCACCAGCGGCCTGTTCGTGCGCGGGGGCTCGGCTGACCAGAACCTGGTGCTGCTCGACGACGCGCTGGTGTACAACCCCAGCCATTTGTTCGGGCTGTTTTCGGTCTTCAACCCCGATGCCGTGCAGTCGGTGGATTTGTACAAGGGTGGGTTTCCGGCCCAGTACGGCGGGCGCCTCTCGTCGGTAGTGGATGTGAAGCTGCGCCCCGGCAACGCTGAGAAGTTTACCACCAGCGGCGGTATCGGCCTGATTTCGTCCCGCCTGACGCTGGAAGGCCCTATCAAGAAGGGCAAGGGCGCGTTCCTGCTCTCGGGCCGCCGCACCTACTTCGACATTTTCACCCGCCAGATCAACAAGCTCAACGAGGGCAAGCCCGACTCCAACCCCATCCCCGACTACTACTTCTACGACCTCAACGCCAAGGCCAACTACAAGCTCGGCGACAAGGACGAGGTGTTTCTGTCGGGCTACCTGGGCCATGACGTATTCGGCTTCAACTCCACCAACGGCTTCAACTTCGACTTCAGCTGGGGCAACAAGGTGGCGGCCCTGCGCTGGAGCCATCAGTTCAACCAGCGCCTGTTTCTGAACACCAGCGCCTCCTACACCGGCTACGCGTACAGCATCAGCAACCGGCTCGACCAGTTCGCCTTCAACCTCTCGTCCGATATTCAGGACTTCACCCTGCGCTCCGACCTCGATTACCGGCCCAACGACCGGCACACGCTGCGCTTCGGCGTCACGGGCACCGACCACCGCTTCGGTACGGGCCGCCTGCGGGCCGGCTCCGAGGACGGCCGCCTGAGCCTGGGCTCCGACATCACCTATTACGGCCGGGAAGGGGCCGTGTACGCCTCCGACATCTACAAGCCCTCCGACAAATGGCAGTTCGAGTACGGGCTGCGGGCCTCGGGCTTCCAGTCGGGCCAGGACCAGTTCGGCGGCCTGGAGCCCCGGGCGGCGGCGCGCTACTCGCTCACGCCCAACGTGTCGCTCAAGGGCAGCTACGCCCTCATGTACCAGTACGTGCACCTGGTTACGAACTCCGGGGCCTCCCTGCCCACCGACATCTGGTACCCCTCGCGCCAGTCGGTGAAGCCCCAGCGCAGCCAGCAGGTGGCGGCGGGCGTGAGCTGGCTGCTCGGCGACGGGCGCTACCTGCTCACCAACGAAGTGTACTACAAGTGGGCCCAGCGCCAGATCGACTTCAAGGATGGCGCTCAGCTGTTCGTGAACCCCGACCTGGATTCGGAATTTCTGTTCGGCAAGGGCTGGGCCTACGGCAACGAAATCTACCTGGAGAAAAAGCAGGGCCGCACCACCGGCTGGATCGGCTACACGCTGGCCTGGACCAAGCGGCAGTTTCCGGCCCAGCGCGGCACCTCGGGCATCAACAACGGCAACACCTTCTACCCCACCTACGACCGGCGCCACAACCTGACGGTAGTGGTGCTGCACAGCCTCTCGGAGCGGGTGAAGCTCACGGGCTCGTTCGTGTACAGCTCGGGCCAGGCCACTACCCTGCCCCTGGGCCGGTTTCTGTTTCAGGATGTGTACGGGGCCGATGTCTCGGCTGTGCCCATCTACCCCCAGCGCAACACCTACCGCCTGGCCCCCTACCACCGCCTCGATTTGGGCGTCGTGTGGCAGCTGCGGCCCAACCGCTGGATTCCCGAATCCGACCTGACCTTCAGCGTGTACAACGCTTACAGCCGCCGCAACCCCTACTTCGTGTACTTCGATCAGGTGAAGGACTCCCAGACCAAGCAGGTAACCAGCTACCGGGCCCGGCAGGTATCCTTGTTTCCGGTGATTCCATCGGTGACCTACAACTTCAAATTCTAAGCGCGGATTATGCGGATTGCTTCGATTTCGCGGATTTTGGACACGTTGCCGGCCCGTCTGAACGGGCGGACGGCGCTGGCGGTAGCAGCCGGCGCGCTGCTGGCGGGCTGCGGCTTGCAGCAGGATATTGATGTGGTGCTGCCCGCCTACCCTCCCCAGCTGGTGGTGGAGGCCTACCTCGAAAACGGGCAGATTCCCCACCTCACCGTTTCCGAATCGGTGGACTACCTGGCCCCGCCTACGCCCCAGGTGCTTACCGACGTCACGGCGACCATCATTCTGCCCGATGGCCAGCGCCAGGTGCTGCACTTCGCCCCGGGCATCGATAAGCGCACCAACAAGGCCTATACCCACCTCGGCAGCAAACCGCTGGCCGCCCAGCCGGGCCAGACGTTCGGGCTGGAACTCGCCGACACCAAGGGCCGCCGCGTAACCGGCGCGGCCACCATGCCCGCCCGCGTGCCCATCGACACGGTGGAGTGGACGTTTAACGACCTGCCCGAGGAGCAGCGCCGGGCCTACGTGCTCATGCGCTTCCGCGACCCGACTACGCCCCTGGACTACTACCGCTTCCAGATTCACCGCCGCCGCGTAACCAAGAACCCCGAGGTGGAATACACCGTGGAGGACCGGCTCAACAACGGCGCGGAGTACAGCCTGGGCACCAGCTACGAGTTCCAGCGCAACGATACGCTGGTCGTGAGCCTCTACCACCTCGACCAGCCCTATTTTCAGTTTTTGCAGTCGGTGCAGGATGCGCGCAATGCCAACGGGAACCCGTTCGGGCAGCCCTCCGCCATCAAGAGCACCGTGCAAGGCGGGCTGGGCATCTTCACCATCCTCAGCTACGAGCGCCGGCAGGTGATGGTGAAGTAAGCGGCCGGCCCGGCTCTTGCCGGCAATTCGGAACGGTGCTGGAGGTGGCGTTGGGGCAACGGGCTGCGGGCGGGCTGTTTCTGCCCGCCCCCGCCCGTTGCAACCTTCCGCAGCGGCCTGGTATCTTGGGGGCGGTATTCACCTTATCTCCTTTCCCTCTATGAACCGCTTACGCTTTTTATTCCCTCTGCTGCTTGTGCTCCTGCTGGGCACGGTGGCCAGCAGCTGCTCCAAAGACGATGGCGCCCTGACCGGGTCCTTGCTCAAGGCCAAGCTCGTCCAGAAGTGGCAGCTGGACGAGCTCTCCCTGGATGGCCAGGTAACCGACAGCGGCGCGGCCATCAAGGACCGTTACACGCTGCTTTTCCGCGCCGACGGCACCTACGTGCAAACCCTGATGGCCGATGGCACCCAGTACACCGGCTCCTGGAAATTCAACGAGGGCGACGTGGTGACGCTCCAGCTCACCGACCACAAAGGCAACTCACGCCAGTACATGGTCAGCACACTCACCGAAAAGGAGCTGCGCTACGGAGCAACCAACACCAACGGCAAACTTCAGGAATGGCGTTTTAGCAGCACGCTTTAAGAGAGTGTGAGGACTTGGTTAAAGGCACTCTTTAAACCCATCAAAATACTCATGCTTGATCTGGCTTCCGCTCCTCGAGGCGTTTTTACCGCTTCGAGGAGGTAAAATGTCCGATAAAGATGTTTCGACAAACGCAGTATCATCGCCTTTTGCATGAAGCATCCACACGCTCTAGGGCCAGTGGAGCCTAATAGCCCTTGTTTTTGAGCAGCCACTCCTGCATCTCCTTGATTTCCATCATCTGCGAATCAATAATCTGCTGGCCCAGGGCCTTGGTTTCCGCATGCCGGCCCAAATCCAGAATGGCCTGGGAGGTTTCGATGGCACTCTGGTGGTGGTCCTGCATCAACTGGGCGAAGTCGCGGTCGGTGTTGCCGGTAATCACGCGCAGGTCGTTGGCGCGCATCATCTTCTCCATGGCCATCTTCTGGCGTGCATTGAATGCCGGTACAAGCGGCGTTTCGATTTTGTGGCCGGCCAGGAACGTGTTGAAGCGGGCAATTTCGGCTTTCTGGGCGGCAATGATGCGGGTGGCCAGGTCGCGCATCTGCGGGTCTTTGCCGTCTTTGAGCTCCAGCTCCGACATATCGATGGCTCCTTGGTGGTGCATCACCATCATCATGGAGTAATCCTGGTCGGGGTCCTGGGTTTTGGGCATGGCATCCATCTTTTTCATCATGTCGTGCATGATGCTCATCATGGCGTTCTGGTCGTGGGCCTGCACTGCCAGGCTATCGGAATCGTCCTTGCTGCACGAGGCGGTGAGGAGCGATGCGGAGGCCAGGGCCAGGGCCAGCAGGGGAAGGCGGAAGAGCTTTTTCATAGAATCAGGTCTGGGAAGGCGATTTTTTAAGGGTTAGAACGGGCCACCTGCCCCCAGGATTTCTACTAGCGAAGGGCCGCCTTGCATAATTTCCGGCCTAAATCAGCGAGTCCAGACTGCGGCGGGCGGGTGAGGCCGGGCCTGCCTTCTGAAATTCGGTGGGCGTGAGACCCGTCACCTGCCGGAACTGCCGCGAGAGGTGGGCCGGGCTGCTATAGCCCAGTTGGCGGGCCACCTCGGCCATAGGCAACTCGGCGTAGCCAATCAGCTCCTTGGCCCGCTCCACTTTCTGGCGAATGATGAATTTTTCCACCGTCAGGCCTTCGGAAGCCGAGAACAGGTGCGACAGGTAATGATAGTCCTTTGCCAGGTGCTCGACCAGGTAATCGGAATAATTGAGCAGGCGCGGGCCAGGCGGGGGATAGTGAATCAGGGCCACCAGCAAGGTTTTGATGCGTTCCACGAGCTGGTCGCGCGGGTCCTCCAGCAGCTCAAACCCCGCATCCCGCAAGCGGTGCCGGATGGCGGCCCAGTCGGGGTCGGTGCCAGCGGGCATCGATACGTCGGCCTCACCCAGGGCCACGCGGTGCACCCGCAGGCCCAGGGCCACCAGGTCTTCGCCCACCACCCGGATACACTGGGGGCAGACCATGTTCTTGATCAGCAACCGGTGCGTGCCGGGCGGCGGCAATACGTGGCCAATGCTGACGTCGGTTTTCAGGGGATGCGCCATTACTTCACCACCAGACTGCCGCGCAACATGCCCATGCCGCAGGTAAACGGGAAGGTGCCGGCCGTTTCGGGCAGCAGCTCAACGAGCGTGGTTTTGAACGCCGGCAGGTCGCGGCGGATGCTGAAATCGGGCAGCAGCAGTTCCTCGGAGCAGCTGTTTTCCTCGTCGCGGTAGAAACTCAGCTGCACGGGCTTGCCGCGCTCTACCTCAATCACGTCGGGCGAGTAGCCACCCTTCACGGTGATGGCCACTTCCTGAATGCCGCTCGACGAGGACACGGCGCTGGCCGTCTGGCGGGCTGAAAAGAAGAAGAACCACACCACAAAGGCTGCCAGGCCCAGGCCCACAATGGTCACGATGATTTCGGAAGTATCCATATGTTTTGAGTTGGTTAGCTGTTAGCTGTTAGCTGTTAGCTGTTAGCTGAAAAAACGAAAGCTGTCAGCTAATGGCTTACTCGTTGAAGCTCTTTAGCCGCAGCGAGTTGGTGAGTACCGACACCGAGCTGAGGGCCATGGCGGCGGCGGCCAGCATGGGCGAGAGCAGGATGCCGAAGAACGGATACAGCAGCCCGGCCGCGACGGGGATGCCCAGCGTGTTGTAAATGAAGGCAAAAAACAGGTTTTGCTTGATGGTGCGGATGGTCTGACGGCTTAGCTCAATGGCCGTGACCACGCCGTGCAAATCGGAGCGCATAAGCGTGATGCCGGCCGCTTCCATCGCCACGTCGGTGCCCGAGCCCACGGCCAGGCCAATGTCGGCCTGGGCCAGGGCAGGCGCGTCGTTGATGCCGTCGCCGACCATGGCCACGGTGCGGCCCTCGGCCTGCAGGGCCTTCACTTTGCCGGCTTTGTCTTGGGGCAGCACCTCGGCAAAGTAGCGCGCAATGCCCACCTGTCCGGCTACCTGGGCGGCGGTCTGGGGGTTGTCGCCGGTCATCATCACCACCTCAATGCCCAGGGCCTGGAGCTCCTTGATGGCGGCAGCCGAGGTGTCGCGCACGGTGTCGGCCACGCCCACCAGGCCCACGGCCTGCCCGGCCACGGCCACATATAGCACGGTGCGGGCCTGCCCCAGCAGCTGCTCGGCCTGGGCCGTCAACTCGGCTGAAAGGCTGATATCGGCCTCGGTCAGCAGGCGGTGGTTGCCGATGAGCACGGCCTGGCCCTCGACGGTGGCCGCCGCACCCTTGCCCTCTATGGCCCGGAAGCCGGTGGCGTTCAGGCGAGCTCCGCCCTGGGCATCGGCGTGGCGCACCACGGCCTCGGCCAGCGGGTGCTCGCTCTGCCGCTCCACGGCGGCTACCAGCTGCAGCAGGCGCGCACTGTCCTGGCCGGGGGCCAGGAAGTCGGTTACGGCGGGCTCGCCTTTCGTGATAGTACCGGTTTTGTCGAGCAGCACGGTATCTACTTTGTAGGCTTTTTCCAGGGCTTCGGCGTTACGGATGAGCACGCCGTGCTCGGCCCCCTTGCCGGTGCTCACCATGATGGCCGTGGGCGTGGCCAGGCCCAGCGCGCAGGGGCAGGCAATGATGAGCACGGCCACGAAGTTGACCAGCGCCAGCGGCAGACGCGTTTCGGCCGGGGCCAGATCGAACCAGAGCACAAACGTGAGGATGGCAATAACGACCACCGTGGGCACAAAAATGGCGCTTACCTTATCGGCCAGGCGCTGGATGGGAGCGCGGCTGCCCTGGGCATCTTCCACCAGCTTCACAATCTGCGAGAGCATGGTATCGGCCCCGACTTTGGTAACCTCGAAGCGGAAGGAGCCAGTTTTATTGAGCGTGGCGCCGAACACCGGGTCGCCGGTTTTCTTTTCTACGGGCAGACTTTCGCCGGTGAGCATGGCCTCGTTGAGCGAGGACTGCCCTTCGGTGATGCGGCCATCGGTGGCGACTTTCTCGCCGGGGCGCACCACAATGATGTCGCCAAGCTGCACCTGTTCAATCGGCACATCGACCTGCTGACCGTCGGGACGCACTACGCGGGCAGTTTTGGCTTGCAGGCCCATCAGGCTGCGGATGGCGGCCGAGGTCTGGGTTTTAGCCCTCATTTCCAACACCTTGCCCAGTAGAATCAGGGCAATAATAGTGGCCGTGGTGTCGTAGTACACCTCCGGCATCAGGCCCCGGCTGAGGAAGAAATCGGGCACGACGGTGGCGGCCAGGCTGTACAGAAAGGCCGCGCCGGTGCCCACGGCAATGAGTGTGTCCATGTTGGCGGCCCGGTGCTTGAAGCCGTTCCAGGCCGACACGTAGAACTCGCGGCCGCTGTAGAGCAGCACGGGCAGCGTGAGCAGCAGCAGCGCGTAATTCAGCAGGGGCATGTTTACCCGCGCCATCAGGGCCGGCCAGAGCATGAGCATGCTCAGCGGCATAATGATGACGGCCAGACCCGTGGCCACCCAGAAACGGCGTTTGAGCTTTTGGTAAGCCAGTTCCTTCTGGCGGTCGATTTCGGCGCTGCGCTCGGCCGCGCTGGTATCGGGGGCGCGCTCCAGCACGCCGTAGCCGGCATTCACTACAGCTTCCTTGAGGGTGGCGGGGCTGGCCTGGCCGGGTAGGTAGTGCACGGTGGCCTTCTCGGTGGCGAAATTGACCATGGCGCTCTGTACGCCGGGCGCCCGGCTCAACGACTTTTCGATGGCCGACGCGCAGGAGGCACAGGTCATGCCTTCGATGTCGAGGGTTTCGGTTTTGGTAGTTGGTTCCATAGAAATGCAGATTGGAGGGGGTTGTCAGGCATATCTCGCAGCAGAGAAAGCCGACGACCACTTGTACAAAATAACGGCTTTCCCACAGGGAAGTTGGTACTGAATACCGCCGCAGAATTGCATAATTTGACGAGTTACTGGTTTTTAACTCATCCCTACATCTTACGTGTGCCCGGTGACATGGGTACTACAAGGCTATGCATACAGGTCTGGTTATGCTTACGAAATTGTGCGGATTACTTGCACAATTGTGCTCCGCAGCATAGCTCAACACTCACAAGTTCCTACGCAAAAGTCGGTTTAACGCTCACCCGCCCAATATTGTCTGTTATTGGGTTCATCCAGCAACCGGGGCCGGAACCCTTTTGTGCTTCTGGGGGTAAAAGAGCACCTGAACGCATTCAGCCAAATAAGCCTATTTTTGTAGTTGCTTATTGCCCGTTATGTTCCGCAACCTGTTCCCCTTCCGCCGTTTACTGGCGACGAGCTTCCTGCTCGTCTTCGTCAACGTGTTCGTGGGGCAGTGCCTGTGCGCCGTACTAAACCCGGTGCCCGCCACCAGCCTGGCCGTGGTTGAGCTGCCCGTCGCGGCCCAGCCGTCGCACCCGGGCTGCGCGGGCCACGGGGCCGTAGCCGAACACCCCACCAAGCCCGACCAGCACCCTGTTAAGTCGGCCGGCAGCCAGGACGACTGCTGCAAAGACAACTCGGCGGCCCTGCTTTCGGCCCTGACCACGCCGGTTCAAAAGAACCTGCTCATTCCAGCCCCGGCCGTGCTGCCGATGGCAGTGGAATTCCATTTCCGGCCCCTGGCGGGCAAGTGGGACCAGACGGCCGCTGTTGCCCTGGTTCCGCCGCGGCATCTGAAGCCCAAAATTCCGGACATCCGCATCTACATTCAGTCGCTGACTGTCTGATTATTCCGACGCGCTGAGGCTCGCGCCGGCATAGCTACGCTATGTCCGGGGCGGGCCTTTTCGTTTGCTCGTCCGCGCCGCTTAGCCGCGCCCCCCCTGTTTCCTGGTTTTACCGCCCCCGCCATGAAGCGTTGTTGTGAGGCGGCCAGTGGCTCGGCCCCGTCGGGGTCAGGTCGCCGCTGGCCCTCCTACTTGGTCTACGCCGTAGTGGCTGCTGCCCTGGGCTTCGTGCTCTGGCAGCAGTGGTTGGCGTAGCCTTCCGGGCCCTGACCGGGGCCAATTTTCCACCTTTCCCACTCATTACCTGTTTTTATATGAAGCGCATTTTCATTCCGCTGCTGGCCGCTGCCAGCCTGTTCACTGTTGCCAGCTGCTCGTCGGATGCCGGCAGCAGCAGTGCTACCGACACCGTTACCACGCCCACCGGAGGCCCCGCGGCAGGAACCGACGAGCACGCCGGCGGCCACATCTATTCCTGCCCCATGCACCCCGAGGTAACCAGCACCAAGGCAGGCGACACATGCCCGAAGTGCGGCATGAACCTGGAGCACACCGACCTGCCCGCCAGCAATGGCAAGGCCTACCAGATGAAGTTTACCCCTATCCCCATGCAGCTGGTGGCCGGGCAGCCCGCCAAGCTGTCTTTCACGCCCCAGGAAACCGGCAACGAGGCCGCGCCCGTGCCGCTGGCCGTGGTGCACGAGAAGAAGATTCACCTGATTATCGTCAGCAAAGACCTGGGCCAGTTTTACCACGAGCATCCCGAGTACACCGCCGAGGGCGACTATAAAGTGGATTACACCTTCCCTAAGGGCGGCGAGTTCGTGCTGTTTCAGGACTA
Source organism: Hymenobacter rubripertinctus (assembly GCF_003583925.1). Classification (GTDB taxonomy): domain Bacteria; phylum Bacteroidota; class Bacteroidia; order Cytophagales; family Hymenobacteraceae; genus Hymenobacter; species Hymenobacter rubripertinctus. Next base: position 17,360 of record NZ_QYCN01000036.1, read on the forward strand.
CTCGCCTACCGGGAGCAGCCACCAGCTGGGCCGCCAGCCCGTTACGGTGCAGGGTCCGAAATACGCGCCCGTCAAGTTCAAGAACGATGATATGAGCTGGGAAAAGGATGGCTACTCGGCCACCCTGGCCTTTGACAAGCCCCTGAATACCGGCCAGCTGCTGGGCATGAAAATCGTCATCAGCAAAAACGGCCAGCCCGTAACCGACCTCGACAACTACCTGGGCGCGCTGGGCCACGTGGTGGTTATCAGCGAAGACACCGAGCGCTACCTGCACGTGCACCCCAACGACCAGGCCGACAAGGGCCCCGCCATTGGCTTCAACACCAACTTCGAGGCGCCCGGCCTGTACCGCGTGTTCCTGCAGTTCAACCACGCCGGCAAAATTCACACCGGCGACTTCACCATTAATGTGAAAGGCGCGGCTGCCAGCCAGGCAGCCCTTTAACTGTGCTTTCACTGCTTTTCTCACAACCCGCTTTCCCCATTCTCATGAAATTCTCCCAAATCCTCCTCGCCGCCGCGCTCGTGGCTACCGCTTCTTTCTCGGCCCAGGCCCAGCACAGCCACAAGCCCGGCGCCGCCGCCCACGGCCATAAAGCCGCCGGCGAAACCCACGCCCACCAGTCGCCCCACGGGGGCGTAGTCCGGACGGCCGGCGCCTACCACCTGGAGCTGGTGCAGCAGGCCGGCGAAGTACACGTGTACCTGCTCGATGGCAAAGAAGCCACCATGGCGACTACGGGCACCACCGGCTCGGTGATGCTGCTGACCACGGCCGGCAAAACCAGCACCGCCACCCTCACGGCCAGCGGCGACCATCTGGTGGCGCAGGTTCCGGCCGGCGTTATCGTGCGCACGGCCATCGTCAGCCTCAAAGCCAAGGGCAAGTCGCTGTCGGCCCGGTTCGAAAAGCTCGACGCGGCGGCTAAAACCGGCAAAGCCGTGGGGGCCGCCTACCAGTGCCCCATGCAGTGCGAAGGCAGCGCCAGCGACAAGCCCGGCGCGTGCCCGAAATGCGGCATGGCCCTCGTGAAAAAGTAGCAGGCCGCGCTGGTTTTCGGACGCCCGGCGTCCGGACTTTCTCCGCCTCGGGCCGTCGGCTGCTGCAACAGCGGGCGGCCCCCTGGCGGGCCCTAACCTGATTTTATGACGTATTTTGAATTGAAACGCGGGCCTCGTTGGCTGCTGGTACTGCTGGTCCTGCTGCTGGGGCCGGGGCGCGAGGCGGCGCAGGCCCAAACCGTTATCGGCCTCGACAGCGCCGAAGCCCGGAGCCTGCGCCGCCACCCGCGCTTGCGGCAGTCGGACCGCGAGATTGAGGAGCAGCGGGCCCTGAAGCGGGGCTCGTTTTCGCCGGCCAACCCGGACCTGCTGTTCTCGGCCCCCACGGGTGAGCGGTGGGCACCGGGCGTGGTGCAGACCATTGATTTCCCGAACGTGTACCGGCGCCAGCGCCAGGTAGCGGAGGCGGGCATCGGCCTGGCCGAGCGCAACCGCGAGGTGAGCCGGGCCACGGTGCTGCGCGACACCCGGCTGGCTTACCTGAGCCTGCAGTTTGCCGAGGCCCAGGTCCGGCAGCTCACCTACCAGGACAGCCTGTATCAGGCGCTGCGGGTGGCCACCGAGCGGCTGTTCGCGGCCGGCGAAATCACCTCGCTGCAGCGCATCAGCACCGAAGCCGAGGCCCGGCAGGTGGCCGTGCAGCTGCTGCAGGCCACCGCCGATTTGCGCGCTGCCCAGCGCCGCCTGGGCCTGCTGCTGGGCCAGCCCACGGCCGCCCTCGTCACCAGCACCGACCTGCGCCGCAGCGGCCCCGAACTGGTGCAAACCGGCGGGGCGCTGCTCAGCGGTCTGCCCCTCGAAGACAGCACGGCCCTGTTGCGCAGCCCCACGCTGGCGGCCGCCACCCAGAACGTGGCCCTGAGCCAGTCGGGCATCAGCCTGGTGCGGGCGCGGCGCACGCCGGCCCTCACGGTGGGCTACCAGAACCAGGCCTTTGAGAACTCGGCGCTCCGGTACCGCTTTCAGTTTGGCGTGTCGGTGCCGATTTGGTTCTGGACTTACCGCTCGCAGCTACAGGCCGCCACGGCCCGCGGCGAGGCGGCCGGCTACCAGCTGCAGGCCCAGCGTCTGGAGCTGAGCAGCCTCTACGAGCAGGCGCTGGCCGACACGCGCAAGTTTTCGGCTTCGCTGGGCTACTACGAACAGACCGGCGTGCCACAGTCGGGGGCCATCATCAGCCAGTCGCAACGCCTGTTTCGGGCCGGCGAAATCAGCTACCTGGTCCTGATTCAGAGCCTGAACCAGGCTTTCACCATTCAAAATACCTACCTGACCACCATCCGCGACTACCGTCAGGCCCTCATCGAACTTAACTACCTGCGGGGTGAATAACATGAAACAACTCCTGATTTTGCTGCTGGGCCTGCTACTGTTAAGCAGCACGGCCCAGGCCCACGGGGGCGAAGACCACGGCGACGGCCCCAAGGCCGGCACTCCGGCCGGGGCCACGTCGTTTTCAGTGGCGGCGCTCTCGGAGCAGTTCGAGGTGCTGCTGCGCTACGAGCCGCTGGAAGGCGGCCAGCCCGCCGACCTGCGGTTGTTCCTCTCCGACTACGCCACCAACGTGCCCATCAAGGGGGCCAAGCTCACGCTCACCAATCCGGAGGATGCCAGCCTGAAGTGGACGGTGACGGAGCAGGAGCCGGGTATTTACCTGGTCGAAGGCCAGTTTCCGGCCAACAAGGCCTACAGCTTCGCCGCGAATATTGTGGCGGGCGACAAGGCCGATTTGCTGCTGCTAGAAGGCATTAACGTGGGCGAGAAGCTGCCCGTGGCCGCAGCGGCTCCGGTGGCTGGCACTTCGCTTTTTTCCTCCTGGAAAACCATTCTGGCCCTGGTCGGCGCTTTCGTGCTCGGCATCGGGCTCACGGTGCTGCTGCTGCGCCGCCGGCGTCCTGCCGCGCCTGTATCCACCCCTAATTCAGCCGTGTATGAAAACCAAGCATAAATTTCTGGCCGTTACGGCGGCCACCGGCCTGGTGCTGACTGTGCTGCTGCCGCCTCCGGGCCTGGTGCAGGCCCACGGCGGCGAAGACCACGGCGGCGAGGCCAAGGCCAGCACCGGCGTGGCCCTGACCGACGAGGTGCTGCTGCCCAAGGAAAGCCAGTTCCTGTTTCAGGTGCAAACCAACCTGGCCGCCTACTCCACCACCTACAGCCGGGCCACGCTCTACGGTACGGTATCGGCGGCGGCGGGCGGCGAGGGCCGCGTGGTGGTGCCCCAAACCGGGCGCATCGTGAGCCTCGCCGCGCAGGTGGGTAAGAAGGTGCGCGCCGGCCAGGTGCTGGCCGTCATCGAGCAGACCCTGGACGCCACCCAGCAAATTGGGCTCAGTACCGAGCGGGCCAACGCCCAGGCCGAGCTGCGCGCCGCCCAGCAGGACTACAACCGCCTGAAAACCATTGCCGACATTGCCGCTCGCAAAGACGTGGTGGCCGCCGAGCTGCGCCTGCGTCAGGCCCGCCAGAACGCCGGTATTCAGAACAGCCAGGCGGGGCAGCGCCGCGTCAGCATCACGGCGCCGGTAAGCGGCACCGTGGACGTATTTAATCTGGCCGTGGGCCAGCAGGTCAACCAGGGCGACGAGCTGTTCCGGGTCATTAACCCCGGCAAGCTGCGCGTGGAGGCCCAGGTGTTTGCCCAGGATTTGGCCAAGGTGACGCCCGGGGCCGCGTTCCGGGTCGAGGGCCTGCAGGGCCAGGCGGGCGTGCCGGCCCAGCTGGTGGTATTCAGCAACGTGGTGAACCCCGTGAACCAGGCCCGGCAGCTGGTGCTGGAGCTGGAGGCCACCGAAGGCAGCGCTTACCGCGCCGGCCAGGCCGTGAACGTGCAGGTGGTGGGCCAGACCGGCGGCGGCAAACCGCAACTGGTGGTGCCCACCTCGGCCATCACCGACCTCAACGGCAAGCCGGTGGTGTTTGTGCACACCGAGCCCGAGCGGTTCAAAATCCGCTACGTGCAGCCGGGAGCCGTGAACGGCCAGCAAACCGTGCTGGTGCAGGGCCAGGTAAACGAAAACGACCGGGTGGTAACGACCGGCACCTACCAGCTCAAATCCATCTACCTCAACCAGTAGATTTTGAGCTATTAGCTGATAGCTGTTAGCTGTCAGCTTTTCCCAATGCCTCCGAAAAAAAGCTAATAGCTATCAGCTATTAGCTAACAGCTCAAAAAAGATGCTTGACAAGATAATCCGCTTTGCCCTGCAGAACCGCCTGCTGATGCTGGCCTTTGCCCTGGGCCTCATCATTGCCGGTACCTACACGGCCAACCAACTGCCGGTGGACGTGCTGCCCGACCTGGACCGCCCCCGCGTAACGGTGTTTCTGGAAGCGCCCGGCATGGCCCCCGAGGAAGTGGAGGCCCTGGTGACGCTGCCCGTGGAAACGGCCCTGAACGGGGCCACCGGCGTGTCGGCGGTGCGCTCTAATTCGGCCATCGGCCTGGGCATGGTGTTCGTGGAGTTCGATTATGGCACCGACATTTTCACGGCCCGCCAGATTGTGAGCGAGAAGCTGCAGACCACCGGCGAGCAGCTGCCGCAGGGCATCACGCCCGTACTGGGGCCTATTTCGTCGGTTATGGGCCAGATTATGCTCGTGGGCCTGTCGGGCGGCAAGGAAACCAACGCCGCCGACCTGCGCACGCTGGCCAACTACACCGTGCGCCAGCGCCTGCTCAGCATTCCCGGCATTGCCCAGGTTATCCCCATCGGCGGCGACAACCTGCAGTACCAGGTGCTGCTGGATATGCCCCGCCTGAACGCTACCGGCCTGACGGCCAACCAGGTAGAAGAGGCCCTGCGCCAGTCGAACCTGAACACCACCGGCAACTTCTTCGACCGCAACGGTTCGGAGGTGCTCATCCGCAACCTGGGCCGCCTGCGCTCGGTGGCGGATATCGAGAACATCGTGGTGGGCTACCGCGCGCAGTCGCCCATCCGGGTGGCCGACGTGGCCAACGTGAAGTTCGGGGCCCGCTTCAAGCGCGGCGACGGCAGCGTAAACGGCCAGCCCGCCGTGATTCTGAGTATCGAGAAGCAGCCGGGCGCGGCCACCGTGGGCCTGACCGAAGCCGTGGAAAAAGCCCTGGTGGAGCTGCAGCCCTCGCTGCCCAAGGACGTGAAAGTGAACACGCGCCTGTTCAAGCAGTCGGAGTTCATCGAGTCGTCGATTTCCAACGTGGAGGAAGCCCTGCGCGACGGAGCCATTCTGGTGGTTATCGTGCTGTTTGCCTTCCTGCTGAACGTACGTACCACGTTTATTTCGCTGGTCGCTATTCCGCTTTCGCTGCTGGTTACGGCGCTGGTGTTCAAGGTGGCGGGCATCAGCATTAATACCATGACGCTGGGCGGACTGGCCATTGCCATTGGCGAGCTGGTGGACGACGCCATTGTGGACGTGGAAAACGTGTACCGACGGCTGCGCGAAAACAAGCAGCGGCCCGACCCGCAACCGGTGCTGCGCGTCGTGTACTCGGCCTCGTCGGAGGTGCGCAACTCCATCGTGTACGCCACCATAATCGTGGTGCTGGTGTTTCTGCCGCTGTTCGCGCTGGAAGGCATGGAGGGCCGCATTTTTGCGCCGCTGGGCATTGCCTACATCACCAGCATCGTGGCCTCGCTGTTCGTTTCGCTGACGGTAACGCCGGTGCTCTGCTACTACCTGCTGCCGAAGATGAAGCAGATGGACCATCCCGAAACCGACGGAGGGCTGGTGCGCTGGCTCAAGAAAAAGGATACCCGGCTGCTGGGCTGGGGCCTGCGGCACCCGCGGCTTGTGCTCACGTCCACGGCTCTGCTCTTTGCGATGGCCGTGGCCATGGTGCCCTTCTTCGGCACCGAGTTTCTGCCGCCCTTCAACGAAGGCTCGCTCACAGTCAACTTCTCGGCTCCGGCCGGCACCTCGCTCATCGAAAGCAACCGCCTGGGTACGCTGGGCGAGCAGCAGATGCTCAAGATTCCGGAAGTGGCCTATACCGCCCGCCGCACCGGCCGCGCCGAGCTGGACGAGCACGCCGAATCGGTGAACAACTCGGAAATCGAGGTGGCCTTCAAGACCGAAGCCGAGCTGGAGAAGGAAGGCAAAACCATGCGCAGCCGCGACGAGATTCTGGCCGACATGCGCGACAAGCTCAGCCTGATAACCGGCGTGAACGTGAACATCGGCCAGCCCATTTCCCACCGCCTCGACCACCTGCTGAGCGGGGTGCGGGCCCAGGTGGCCATCAAGGTGTTCGGCAACGATTTGCTGGAGCTGCGCCGCTACGCCAACGAGGTGCGCGACGCCGCCAGCACCGTGCCCGGCGTGGTGGATTTGCAGGTAGAAAAGCAGGTGCAGATTCCGCAGCTGCTGATTCGGCCCAAAGACGACGCCCTGCGCGCCTACGGCATGGGCCGCGGCGAGCTGGTGCGCGACCTGGAAACGCTGTTTCAGGGAACCGTGGTCTCGCAGATGGTCGACGGCCAGAAGCGCTTCGACCTGGTGGTGAAGCTGCCCGAGGAGCAGCGCAACGACATGGCCGCCATCAGCCAGACCCGCATTGAAACCCCCAGCGGCGCGCTGATACCCGTGAGCCAGGTAGCGGAAATAACTTACGAGCCGGGGCCCAACACCATCAACCACGAAACCACCCAGCGCCGCATCACCATTTCGCTCAACGTGGCCGAGCGCGACCTGGGCTCCACGGTGCAGGAAATTCAGGCCAAAATAAGCCAGCAGGTGAAGCTGCCGCCGGGCTACTACCTCACCTACGGCGGGCAGTTCGAGAGCCAGCAGTCGGCCTCGCAGAAGATACTGTGGCTGAGCTTGTTTTCGTTGGCCGGCATCTTCCTGGTGCTGTTCTCGCACTTCAAATCCTCGCTGATGGTGGGGCAGATTATGCTCAACATTCCGCTGGCCCTCATCGGCTCGGTGGTGGCCGTGCTGCTCACGGGCGGCACGTTTAGTATTGCCTCGCTGGTGGGCTTTATCACGCTCACCGGCATTGCCTCGCGCAACGGCATCATGATGATTTCGCACTACATCCACCTCGTGGAGCACGAGGGCGAGAAGTTCGGCATGCCCATGATTATTCGCGGCTCGCTGGAACGCCTCGTGCCGGTGCTGATGACGGCCCTGGTGGCGGCGCTGGCCCTGGTGCCGCTCACGCTGGCCAAGGACGCGCCGGGCAAGGAAATCCTGTATCCGGTAGCCACCGTGATTCTGGGCGGCCTGCTGTCCTCCACCTTCCTCGACATCATCGTGACGCCGGTGGTGTTTTGGCTGGTGGGCGAAAAAGCGCTGGCCCAGTACTTCGCCGCCCACCAGGAGGTGGGCCTCGACGCGCACCCGCAGGAGCTGGACGCGCCGCCCTTCACGCCCCCAGCCGACCAGCATCCGGTGAAGCCCGCCGTTTAACTCTTTGCTCATGTCATCCGACCATTCGTTCCCGCCCGCCATTGTTCGCACCGTGCTCTACATCAAGCACGTGGTATGCCCGCGCGGCATTCGGGTAGTACGGCACGAGCTGGAAAGCCTGGGCCTGCGGGTACTGCACGTGCGCCTGGGGGCGGCCACCGTGGCCGGCCCGGTGCAGGCGCAGGACTGGCCCCGCATCCGGCAAGCGCTGGCAGCGGCCGGGTTTGCGCTGCTCGAAAACCCGCAGCAGGTGCTGGTCACCCAGGTACGGCAGCTGGTGCCCGAGCTGCTGCGCCGCCGCCCGGCACTCCGCCACCGCGACTTCGTTGCCGTGCTGGCCCAGCAGGTGGGCGTGAGCGTGCGCCGGTTGCATAGCCTGTTTGCCCGCCTGCCCGGCTCCGGGAGTCTGCTCAGCTACGTCAAGCATCAGCGGCTGACTTACGCCCAGGAGCTGCTGGGAGCCTCCTCGGTGGGCATCGGCCACATTGCCCGGCAACTGGGGTTTAGCAGTCTGGCACATTTTTCCGGGCAGTTCCGGCAGTTCGCGCGCTGCGCCCCATCGGCCTACCGCCAGCAGGTGCGTACCGCCGCCGCAACGGCCAACCCGCCTGCGGAGCCACCCAAAAGCACCGCCTGACGGACGGGCACCTAACGCCGGGTAGCCGTTTAGTACGGCCAGCCCCGGCTGGATTGCCCGGGTCGGTTCCAGCCAGTGGCCGGCCCCGGCAGCGCGTGGCGGGTGCCGGGTTGCGGCGGCCCGGCACCCGAAATTATGCCAAAGACCATGAAACGGAAACAAATCCACCTCGCTTACCTGCCGTAAACAAGTAGTGGCGGCCATGTACGTGGCACCCGGGGCCTATGCCTCGGCCCCTCCCCTGGGCAGCAAGGGCAAAGCCCCCCTTCGCTAAGGCGTTTCGCTTTGCCGTCATTAGCAGAACCAGCACCTGCCGGGACCCTGATTCAAGGGAGGCCAGGTTGCTGAGCGGGCCGCCGCAACGGCAAGGGCCGCCGAAGAACCGCAACCTACTGACCAGCAAGTAACTGTTTTTCCTTTTTTTCTTCTCCCCAACCCACTCCCCTCTATGGAACACCAAAGCCCTTACTCCCGCTTCTTTCTGATGATGGCCGTTTCGCTGGTCGCCATGTACGTGGTCATGTACCTGAACGTCTACGAGTGGGACCACGTGTATTTCAGCATGACCCGCCTGTATATGGCCCTGCTGATGCTGGTGCCGATGACGCTGATTATGATGGGCTTCATGTGGAAAATGTATCCCAACAAACAACTTAACGCCCTGATTATGGGCAGCAGTCTGGTGCTGTTTGTGGTAGCCACCACCATGGTGCGCTCCCAGACCTTTATTGGCGATACGCTCTGGATGAAAGCCATGATTCCGCACCACTCCATCGCCATTATGGTCAGCAAGCGGGCCGACATCAAGGACCCCGAAGTGCGCAAGCTGGCCGATGCTATCATTGAGGCCCAGGAGCGCGAAATCAAGCAGATGCAGCAGATGCTGGCCCGGCTGAAACGGGAGCGGGCGGCCCGGTAATCCACACTTGCCCTATCATGGCCCGCGCCGCTGCTCAGGTGCGTATGGCCCGCAGGCTGCCGGCCCGGTGACTTGCAGCCTTTTTGCTTCATCAGACCATTTTCATGAGGACTTCAATTTTCAGCAAACTCCTGGCGGTACTCGGCATCTGGCTTCTGACGGGCCTGCCCGCCCGCGCCCAGACGGATACGACCGTGTACACCCTGACGCTGCGGCAGCAAACCGTGACCAAGGCCGGCAAGACAGTGATGGGCATGACCGTGAACGGCGGCATTCCCGGCCCCACCATCCGCTTCAAGGAAGGCGGCTACGCCGTGATTTACGTGAAGAATGAGATGGATGTGGAAACGTCGGTACACTGGCACGGACTGCTGGTGCCCAACTTCTACGACGGCGTACCCTACCTCAACACGCCGCCCATCGAGCCGGGCCAGACCCAGAAATATGAATTTCCGATTCGGCAGGCCGGCACCTACTGGTACCACTCGCACACCATGCTCCAGGAGCAGAGCGGCGTGTACGGCTCCATCGTCATCGAGCCGAAGCAGGAGCGCCTGACCTACGACAAGGACCTGGTACTGGTGCTTTCGGACTGGACCAATCAGAAGCCCAAAAACGTGCTGCGCTTCCTCAAGCGGGGCACCGAGTGGTATAATATCCGCAAGGGCACGGCCACGCCGCTCAACCGGGTGGTGGCCCGTGGGGCCTTTGGAGCCCAGCTCAACTTCTGGAAGCAGCGCATGGAAGGCTTCGACATTGCCGACATCTACTACGATGCCTTTCTGGTGAACGGCCAGCCGGTGCAGCAATACCCCGAGTTCCGGCCCGGCGAGCGGGTGCGCCTGCGCATCATCAACGGCTCGGCCTCCACCCAGTTCTGGATGACGTTTGGGGGCGAGGCCCCGCTGCTGGTAGCGGCCGACGGCCAGGACGTGGTGCCGGTAGCACACAACAAAACCTTTATTGCCGTAGCCGAAACCTACGATTTCCTGGTGACCGTGCCCGCCAACGGCCAGCTGGAGCTGCGGGCCATGGCCCAGGACGGTTCCGGCACCACCTCGGCTTACCTGGGCAACGGCCCGGTGCTGGCGGCCGCCGTACTGCCCCGGCCCGACAAAATCGGCCTCATGCAGCAAATGGCCCAGATGAAGATGCGCATGGGCGCGCCGGCCCTCAAGTTCCGCCCCAACCACGTGGATGCCCAGCAGATGAAGGAGAACTGGGGCATGAAGATGGACATGCAGGGCAAGGAAGGCAAGATGGACGGCATGAAGATGGGCGGCCACAAAATGGGGGCCGACAAGCCAATGGCTGACATGGATAAAAGTGGCGGCAGCAAGATGGCGGGCATGCCGATGAACGACCAGCCCGCACCGCCCAAGCCCAAGCACGACATGGCGGGCATGCACATGAAGGGGAAGAAAAAAGAGCAGATGGCCGGCATGAATATGCCCGCCGACACGGCTCACGCCGGGCACGACATGCCGATGGGCGGTATGAAAACGGGCGCCGACAAGCCGATGGCCGGTATGGACATGGGCAGTGACAAGAAAGCAGGGATGGGCGGCATGGACATGTTTGCCGAGTACAACTACGACTACCTGCGCGCCCCCCAGAAAACGGCCTATGCCACCACGGCGCCCGTGCGCGAAATCCTGCTCAACCTCACCGGCAACATGCAACGCTACATCTGGAGCATGAACGGGGTGCCGCTGTCGTCGGCCGATAAAATCCCGATTCGCAGCAACCAGATTACCCGCATCACCTACAACAACCTGACGATGATGCACCACCCCATGCACCTGCACGGGCACTTTTTCCGCGTCGTCAACGAAAACGGGGAGTACTCGCCCCTCAAGCACACCGTGAACGTGCCGCCCATGCAGCAGGTCACGATTGAGGTGCTGGGCACCGAGCCGGGCGACTGGTTTCTGCACTGCCACATTCTCTACCACATGATGGGCGGCATGGCCCGCATCGCGAGCTACGACACGCCCCGCGACCCGCGCCTGAAGGGCTCGCCGTTGGGCAACCTGCTCCACGAAACCAACCAGTATTATACCTGGGGCCGCCTCGACGTGGCCTCGCACCAGAGCAGCCTCAACCTGACCTCATCCAACCTGCGCAACCAGTTCAACCTGAGCGTGGAATACGGCTGGAACCGCAACCTGGAAACCGAGGCCACCTACGAGCGCTACCTCTACGACTACCTGCGCGTGTTTGGGGGCGTGAACGTGGAAAGCACCCGCCGCCGGGCCGCGCCGGCTCCTAATGAGTCGGGTCCGGGCAAAATGATGACCGAAAGCTCCGCCACGGCCGTAGCGGGCCTGCGTTTCCTCTCACCCTACCTGTTCAACATAGACGCCCGCCTCGATAACAAGCTGCGCCCTCGCCTGAGCCTGGGCCGTGAAATCATGATTTTTCCGCGCCTGGCGGCGTTCGGCTACTACGAGTTTCAGGCCGATTTCGGCTGGGTGAACAAGCTGGAGAACAACCGCAGTTTCACTAAGGAAGTCGTCTGGAGTACCGGGCTGGACTATATGCTCTCGCGTAACCTCTCGCTCATGGGCAGCTACGACAACCGCTTCGGCGGCGGCGGCGGCCTGAGCGTGCGGTTCTAGCGGCCGGCCAGGCGGCCTTGTCGGCTGTCCGCGCTGTTTGCTGCTTCAAAAACTACCCTTGCCCGCCAGTCAACAGCAGGCGGGCGTAAGCCCAGGGCATACCACCATCCACCGTACCCAACACGAAAAGCGCCGCCGCAGATTCTGCGGCGGCGCTTTTCGTGCTCCGGCAAGCCAGTCGACTTACCGCCTGATGTTCCGCAGTAGCCGTTGAAGCATTCGTTTTTCGGTGCTTGTTGCTCGTTTTTCGGGGCTGCTTCACTTTCATTAATCAATCAGCCCCGAAAAACGAAAAACGAGCAACGAAAAACGACCTGCCACCGCAGATACCGGAAGCGACCTGCGTAACAGCAGTTACAGCTTAGCCAGTACGGCTTTGATGAGGGCCGTGAGACGGGGTTCGGCCACGGCGGCAGTGCGCAGAATGTCGGCGATATTCACCTTTTTGAGCTTGCCGGGCGCGCACAGGTCCGTGATGACGGATACGGCCAGCACCGGCAGGCCCATGTGCACGGCGGCAATTACCTCGGGCACCGTGCTCATGCCCACCGCATCGGCCCCGATGGTGCGCAGGTAGCGGTACTCGGCCGGCGTTTCGAGCATGGGGCCGGGCAGCGAGGCGTACACGCCCCGGCGCAGGTACTGGTCCAGGTTCAGGTCGCGGGCAGCTTCTTCGGCCAGGCTGAGCAGGCGCAGGTCGTAGGGCTCCAGCATGTCGGGGAAGCGCAGACCCAGCTCGTCGAGGTTCGGGCCGATGAGCGGGTTGGTGGGCTGGAGGTTGATGTGGTCTTCGAGCAGCATCAGGTCCGAGTACTCGTACTCGGGGTTGAGGCCGCCGCTGGCGTTGCTCACAAACAGGTTCTGGATGCCCAGCAGCCGCATCACCCGCACCGGAAACACCACCTGCTCCATCGAGTAGCCCTCGTAGAAGTGGAAGCGGCCGTGCATCACGAGCACCTTTTTGCCGGCCAGCGTGCCAGCCAGCAGCTCGCCGGCGTGGCTTTCCACCGTGGATACCGGGAAGTGCGGAATATCGGCGTAGCTGAAGCGGTGCGCCACTTCCACGTCGTGCACCAGCGCCCCCAGCCCGGTACCGAGGATGATGCCCGCTTCAGGCTTGAAATCGTGGAGGTGTTTTTTTAAGTAGGCAGTGGCTTCGTGGAATTGTTGCATGGTTCGTTTTTGGTCGGTGGTTTTTGGTTTTTGGCTGACGTTTCAGGGGCGCAAGGTCTGAAAAAGAACGGTCATCCTGAGCGGAGCGAAGGATCCTATCAGGCGAGAACGAATCGTTGTTACGGATTCTGTTCAGCTATGATAAGATCCTTCGCTCCGCTCAGGATGACCGTTCTTTTGACTCCAAATCCCTTACTGCACGTTCAGTTCGAACGGCAACCGGGCCTGGGCACCGCGCATTTCCGCGAGCTTCTTGTACTGCTCGAACATGGGGTAGAGTGGTCCCATTTCCGCTTTCACGGCCCGCAACCGGGCTTCTTCATTAAAGGAGCTGAACAGGTTTTCGGCAAACGACTTCTGGTAGGGCAGCTTCTGAATCCGGTAATCACCTTCTTTTAGCTTGGCGCGGCGGGCGGCAATGCGCAGCGCGTCGTCGAACGAGCCGAGCACATCCACGAGGCCGCGCTCCTTGGCTTCGGTGCCCGACCACACCCGGCCCGAGGCGAACCGGCGCAACCGCTCGACGGGCATGTTGCGGCCGGCAGCGGCCTTGGTGGTGAAGTCGGCGTAGATGCGGTTGATTTCCTGCTGGAACTGCTGCTGCTCGAAGGGTGTGAGCGCGCGCGTGATGGTGGGGAAGTCGGAGAACTTGCCGGTCGTCACGCGGTCGGTCGTGATACCGATTTTATCGCTCAGGAAGGGGCCGATGTTGGGCAGCACCCCGAACACGCCGATGCTGCCCGTAATAGTGGTGGGGTGGGCCACAATCGTGTCGCAGCCCATGGCGATGAAGTAGCCGCCCGAAGCCGCCACGTCCGACATGCTGGCGATGATGGGCTTCACTTTCTTAGTCAGCATCACCTCGCGGTAAATGATGTCGGAGGCCAGCGAGGAGCCGCCGGGCGAGTTCACACGCAGCACCACGGCCTTTACCTTGTCGTCGAGGCGGGCCTTGCGAATGGCTTCGGCGAAGCGGGTACTTCCGATGCTTTCGTTGCCGCCCTTACCCGTCACAATGTCGCCGTCGGCGTAGATGACGGCAATTTTGTTGCTGCTCGAATTGCTGTCCTCCTCGTTGCCCTTGGCGTAGGCCGAAAGGTCGACCAGGCTTAGCTTGGCATCCCTTTCCAGGCCCAGCTTGCCCTTCATGTAGTCGGTGGCTTGGTCGTAGTAGCCCAGGTCGGTCACCAGCTGCAGGCGCTTGGCATCGGCGGCGTTGTGCACCAGCATCGAGTCGCTGATGACTTTGAGGCGGGCGGGCGCGATGTTGCGCGAGGCGGCCACGTCGGCCAGCATGGCGTTGTTGAGCGAGTTGAGGAACGAGGACGTCTGCAACCGGGCCGAGTCGGACATGCTGGTGCGGAAGTAGGGCTCGACGGCGCTCTTGAACGAGCCGACCCGGAAAATCTGCACTTGCACGCCCAGCTTGTCGAACAGCCCTTTGTAGTAGGTGGGCTCCGAGCTCAGGCCGTTGAATTCGAGCGTGCCCTGGGGGTTGAGGTAGAGCTTATCGGCCACCGAGGCCAGGTAGTAGCTCTTCTCCGACTGCGCATCAGCGTAGCTGACCACGAACTTGCCGCCTTTCTTGAATTCCACCAGCTCGTGGCGCACTTCCTCCAGCGAGGCCATGCCGCCCTGCACCAACTCCAGGTTCAGGAAAATGCCCTTGATGTCGCCGTCGGTTTTGGCCCGGCGGATGGCGGCCTTCAGCTCATCGAGCCCGATGCTGCTGGCCTGCCCGCCCACGAAGCCCGGCAGCGGGTTGTTGAAGGCCCGCTCGCCGATGGGCTTGTCGAGCTTGAGTTCCAGCACCGAGTTCTTGGCCACGGTAATGGTTTTGTCGGACGAGGCCAGCCCGACAATCAGCCCGATGACCAGCACGGCCGCCATCAGGCCCAGAATCAGCACACCGGTGATGGTGGCCAGCACGTATTTAAAGAACTGTTTCATGCAGAAAGTCAACTAACAGGTTAGGTCCTGTAACAAATGTAACGTCTTTCGATAGCCGCCGCCGGGTATTCAACCAACGCCCCGCTTTCGGGCCGCAACGGCGTAGGAGCGCGGCCTCGAAGCATCAACCACCCCCAACCCCTCCTCATCTGAGGAGGGGAGCTACGTTCTGGTTCTGCCCCTACATTCCGTACTTCTTTCCCCACAGCTCCCGCAGCCGTTCGCGGGCTTTGGCTTCGGCGGGGTTGTCGGCGGGCTGGTAGAAGGTGGTGCCGCTCAGGGTTTCGGGCATAAACTCCTGGTAGGCGAAGTGGCCGGGGTAGTCGTGCGAGTATTGGTACTGGCTGCCGTAGCCCAGCTCCTTCATGAGCTGGGTGGGGGCGTTGCGCAGCGGAATGGGCACCGGCTGCACGCCCTGCTGGCGCACCAGCGCCCGCGCCGCCCGAATGGCCTTGTAGCTGGCGTTGCTCTTGGGCGAGGTGGCCAGGTACACCACCGTCTGCCCCAAGATGATATCCGACTCGGGCATGCCAATCACCGTGACGGCCTGAAAGCAGCTCTGGGCCAGAATCAGGGCGTTGGGGTTGGCCAGGCCCACGTCTTCGGAGGCCAGAATGAGCAGGCGGCGGGCAATGAACTTGGCGTCTTCGCCGCCCTCCAGCATCACGGCCAGGTAGTAGAGCGCCGCGTTGGGGTCGGAGCCCCGGATGCTCTTGATAAAGGCCGAAATAACGTCGTAGTGCATTTCGCCGCCTTTGTCGTAGCGGGCCAGGTGCTGCTGGGCGAGCTGCTGCACGCCTTCGTCGGTGATGATGATTTCGCCGGTTTTCGGGTCGGGCCGGCTGGCTTCCACCACAATATCGAGCAGGTTGAGCAGCTTGCGCGCGTCGCCGCCCGAAATGGTGAGCAACGCGCCGTAGTCCTGCATGCGCACCTTTTTGGTCTTCAGCACCTCGTCCTCGGCCAGGGCTTTGTCTACGAGGCTGGTAAGCACGTCTTTGCCCAGGGGTTCCAGCACGTACACCTGGGCCCGGCTCAGCACGGCCGGGATTACCTCGAACGATGGGTTTTCGGTGGTGGCCCCAATCAGCGTAACCACGCCCTGCTCCACCGCGCCCAGCAGCGCATCCTGCTGGCTTTTGCTGAAGCGGTGGATTTCATCAATAAAGAGCACCGTGCCGCGCTGCTTGCGGGCCCGCTCGATTACCTCACGCACGTCTTTCACGCCCGCGTTCACGGCGCTCAGCGAGGCGAAGGGCTTGCCCAGCTCCTGGGCCAGCAAATTGGCCAGGGTGGTTTTTCCCACGCCCGGCGGCCCCCACAGAATCAGGGAGGGCAGCCGGCCGGCGCTCAGGTAGCGGCGCAACACGCCCTCGGGGCCGACGAGGTGCTTCTGGCCGGCGTATTCGTCGAGGGTACGGGGGCGCAGGCGCTCGGCCAGCGGGGCGTGGGCACCCGGCCGGGCCGGTGGGCCGGGGTTAGGAACGGGGTCGGAATCGAAGAGGGAACCGGTCATTTTTGAGCTGCAAGCTTTAGGCTGCAAGCTACAAGCTTCGGCTGGGAGAGTCTTTTTTTTAGCGGCAAACCGCGAGCTGCAAGCTGTTCCCGAAGGCCGGGGGGAGCAGTGGCGACCACCAGTTCCTGGGGCTCTGAGGGTAATAGGCTGGTTAGAATAGTCGGCAGTGAGCCCGCAGCTTGTAGCTTGCGGCCTGAAGCTCAAAAAGAAATGAAGAATTCCGTTAAGGTCCACGCGGCCCTGTTTGTGGTGGCCCTGATTTACGCGGCCAACTACAGCATTTCCAAGGACGTGATGCCGCGCTACATGGGGCCGTTTGGGCTGGTGCTGCTGCGCATTGTGGGGGCCACGCTGTTTTTCGGGGTGATGAGCCGGCTGGTAGCACCCCAGGATCGGATTACGGGCCGCGCCGACAACCTGCGGGCCGTAGCCTGCGGCGTGCTCGGCATCGGCCTGAACCAGCTGCTGTTCTTTTCGGGCCTCAACCTGACCTCGCCCATCAACGCCTCCCTCATCCAGACCATCGCCCCAGTGGTTACGGTGCTGGCCTCGGCGGGGCTGCTGGGCGAAAAGCTGACGTTGCGCCGGGTGCTGGGCGTGGGCGTGGCCGGCCTGGGGGCGGCCAGCATCATCCTGAGCAAGGGCCCCGTGGCGGCCGGCGGCCAGGACGGGCTGCTGGGCAACGTGTTCATCCTGCTCAATGCCACCGCTTTCGGCGTTTACCTGGTGCTCGTGATGCCGCTCATGCGCAAGTACCACCCCTTCACGGTGCTGGCCCGCATTTTTCTGGTGGGCGCGTTTCTGGCGGTGCCCGCCGGCTGGCAGCAGGTGCAGGCCCCCGACTACGCCAGCTTCCCGCCCGGCATCTGGGCGGCCATTGCCTACATGGTTGTCTGCCTGACCATTCTGGCCTACCTGCTCAACAACTGGGCCCTCAAGTATGCCTCCCCGGCCCTGCTGGGCGCTTACATCTACCTCCAGCCGGCACTGGCCGTGCTCATTGCCGTGAGCCTGGGCAAGGACCACCTCACCTGGGACCGGGCCTGGCAGGGCTTATTGATTTTTATCGGCGTGTTCCTGGTCAGCCGCAAGCCCCGCCCCAGCCAGCTGGCCGCCGTCCCCCCGCTCGAACCAATCCAGGATTAGCTTCAAGCGTATGGCTTCAAGCCACAAGCCGCAAGCGCAGTTCTGATGGCTTGCGGCTTGCGGCTTCAAACTCACCTGTCTCGCTTCTTATCGGCGGCCTCCTGGCGGCGGGCGTCGCGGACGCCGAGGGCAATGGCCACGAACGTAGACAGCAGCGGCACGAAGAACCCGAACAGCAGCCAGGGCCAGAACCGCCGCCCGTACATGTGGGCAATGTACACGGTCATCACCGCCGACAGCAGGCAGACGGGCAGGGCAAAAAACAGAGTATCAAAGACCAGCATCCGGCAAAAGTACGCCGCCTACTGATAAGCGGCCGGAATCTGGGCCAGCTGGGGCGGCAGCAGCCAGCCAGCGGGCCGCACGTTGGGATAAAACCACTCGGCCCCGCTTTCCAGCCACCGCGCCCGAAACGGCCGGGCGGCCTCCGGGGTGGCGTCGTGGTAGCCGAATTCGGCCCCGCAGCAGGCGCACAGCGTGTGGTCGGGCGTGCGCCCATCCGCACCCCACGGCGACTCATCGTAATCCAGGCCGCACACGCGGCAAAACCAAAGGGCCATAGGTGGTGGGAAGTTTAGATTTTGCCCGTCATCCGGAGCAGAGCGAAGGATTTTATCACGTCAGAACCTTCGCAAAAGGACCTTTAAAACCGCTAATGTAAGGTTCCCGCAGAGGTGCGCAGAGGAAAACGCAGCGGTGCGCCGTGTTCTGACAGCCCGGGGCGGAGGCTTTCTACGCTTGAATGCCGGTAGCAATATCCGGTGCAAACCGGATAAGATCCTTCGCTCTGCTCAGGATGACAGATGGTTACCCCCGCGCCTTGCCGCGCTTCACCAGGTAGGCGTAGAGCACTTTGTTGAACGGCTCCCGGATGTCAACCGGCACGAAGTCGATTTTATACTGGCCGCAGCGCAGGGCCAAATCGTGCTCGTAGCGGCGCATGGCGGCCTGGTACTGCTCGCGCACCTGGCTGGGCTGGAGCTTGAGGGTATGGCCGGTTTCGAGGTCCTCGAACAGGTAGGGCCGGTCCTGGAAGTTGAAATCGGCCTCGGTGGCGCGGTCCATCACGTGAAACAGCAGCACCTCGTGGTGCTGATGACGCAGGTGCTGGAGGGCGGCCAGCATGTCGTCCTGCTCCTCGGGGGCGCGGCCCAGCATGTCGGAAAACAGGATAACCAACGAGCGTTTCGGAATCTGCTGGGCGATGGTGTGGATGACACCCGCCACGTTGGTACCGGCACGGCCGGGCGCGGCGGGCCGTTCCAGCAGCTGTTGCAGCGTGAGCAGCAGCGTGTGGCGGTGGGTGCTGGTGGAGCGCACCGGCGTTTGCAGCTCCACCGTATCGGCAAACGTAACGAGGCCCACCGCGTCGCGCTGCCGTTGCAGGAGCGTGGTGAGGGCCGCCGCGCAGAGCACCGAAAACCGCAGCTTGTCGTGGGTTGGGGCAGGGTAGTACATGCTCGGACTCACGTCGAGCAGCAGGTGGCAGCGCAGGTTGGTTTCCTCCTCGTAGCGCTTTACAAACAGCTTATCGGTGCGGGCAAACACCTTCCAGTCGAGGTGGCGGGTGCTTTCGCCGGGGTTGTAGAGGCGGTGCTCCGAGAACTCGACCGAGAAGCCGTGGTAGGGCGACTGGTGCAGGCCGGTAATGAAGCCCTCCACCAGCTGGCGGGCCAGAAACTCCAGGTTTCCGAAAGAACTGACGGCGGCAAGGTCGAGCGGTTGGGCCATGAAGCAGAGCGAAAAAAGACGGACAGGCAAGGTACGATGGAATCGGCCCGCACCATGAGCATGGCCCGCTACCGGCGCATAAATCCGACCCATTGACATGCGTCGGCTGAAATATATAATCTTGATTTTATACCATGTTTTTTTTTACGCTGCTCATCCCCGTCAGAGCGACTTTTTGCCTTATTTGCCCCGTTCTTCTGAATATTTCTCCCGGAATAGGAAAATTCAGGACTTAAAATTTTACTATCTGCCTGCAACTCCGTATTTTGCGCTGAACTTCAATCATCTTGGAATAACAAAATTTTACCAGAAAGGACTGTGGAAGACCGTCACGACCAGGAAGAGATTTACTCCCAGCGCATTAAAGCGGGGAAGCGCACGTACTTTTTTGACGTGAAAGCCACGCGCGGGCAGGACTATTATCTGACCATTACGGAGAGCAAACGCCGCCTGCGCGACGATGATACGTTCTCCTACGAGAAACATAAAATCTTCCTCTACAAGGAGGATTTCCTCAAGTTTGTGGATGCCCTGCAAGATGCCGTGGACTACGTGCGCGACGAGCTGCTGACGCCCGAGGAAGTGGCCGAGCTCGACCGCCCCCGCCCCGCCTACGACAGCGAAAACCGCGACGGCAACTACAACCGCGCCGAGAACGGTACCAGCAACGGCAACAGCACTTACTAACCCTTTAGCTTCTTCGGCCTAGCGAAACAACCCTACTCTCTTTAGTGCCCCACGGCGCGCCCGGCTTCGGCCCCGGCGCGCCGTGTTGCGTTCGGCCCGCCAGCGCCGGCCGGCGGGCACCGTGCTTTCCCCGAAAAAGCCCCGTACCTTCGCCCCTTGAATTGGGCCGTTAGTCCGGCTCACTATTTCCCCAACTCACCATCTCACCTTATGGGTCTCCGCTGCGGTATCGTCGGCCTGCCGAACGTCGGCAAATCCACGCTTTTCAACGCCCTTTCCAACGCCAAAGCCGAATCGGCCAACTACCCGTTCTGCACCATCGAGCCCAACGTGGGCGTGATTACGGTGCCCGACGAGCGGCTCCAGATTCTGGAAGAGCTCGTGAACCCCAAGCGCGTGCTGCCCACCATCATCGAGTTCGTGGACATTGCCGGCCTCGTGAAGGGCGCCAGCAAGGGCGAAGGACTGGGCAATAAATTCCTGGCCAACATCCGCGAGGTCGATGCCATCATCCACGTGGTGCGCTGCTTCGACGACGAGAACATCGTGCACGTGGCCGGCGGCGTCGATCCGGTGTTCGACAAGGACGTGATTGATACCGAGCTCCAGATCAAGGACCTGGAGAGCATCGATAAGAAGCTGGCTAAGTCGGAGCGCTCGGCCAAGAGCGGCGACGCGGCGGCCAAGAAGGAAGTAGTGGTGCTCCAGCGCTTCAAGGACGCCCTCGAAGCCGGCCAGAACGCCCGCGCCCTGGACGTAACGCCCGAGGAGTTGGAAGCAGTGGCCGATTTGCAACTGCTTACCATCAAGCCCGTGATTTACGTGGCCAACGTCGACGAAGGCAGCATCCAGAACGGCAACGCCCACGTGGCCGCCCTGCAGGCCCACGTGGCCCAGGAAGGCGCCGAAGTGGTACTCGTGTCGGCCGCCATCGAGTCGCAGATTGCCGAGATGGAGGACCCCGAGGAAAAAGAGATGTTCCTGGGCGAATACGGCCTCACCGAGTCGGGCCTCAACCGCCTGATTCGCGCTTCCTACTCCCTGCTCAACCTGATTACCTACTTCACGGCCGGGGTGCAGGAAGTACGTGCCTGGACGGTGCACCGGGGCGATAAAGCCCCCGCCGCCGCCGGCGTCATCCACTCCGATTTCGAGAAGGGTTTCATCCGCGCCGAAGTCATTAAGCTGCCCGACTACCAGCAGTATAAAACCGAAGCCAAAATCAAGGAAGCCGGCAAAATGGCCGTCGAAGGCAAGGAATACGTGGTGCAGGACGGCGACATCATGCACTTCCGCTTCAACGTCTGATCACGGACTGGAGCGAAACAGAACGTCATGCTGAGCGAAGCGGAGCGGAGTCGAAGCATCTCTACTGCAATGGTAATCATGACTACTGCAACGAAGCGGTAGAGATGCTTCGACTACGGCTGCGCCTTCGCTCAGCATGACACGTTCTTTCTACCGCTTGCCTCCCCAACCTCATGGACGTAAAAGACAGCAACGGCACCCTGCTCGCGGAAGGCGACTCGGTGACGCTCATCAAGGACCTAAAAGTGAAGGGCTCCTCGCTCACGCTCAAGCGCGGCACAGTGGTCAAGAACATCCGCCTCACCAACAGCCCCGCCGAAATCGAAGGCCGGGCCGGCGGCAGCACGATGGTGCTCAAAACCGAGTTCCTGAAGAAAGCTTGACGCCGCGGTTTCTGCCGCCCCCGCCGTACCTTAAACGCCCCGCCCGAACGATTCGGGCGGGGCGCTTTTTATTTATTGCCAGCTCTCATGCCTCATCACCTTCTAGAAAAGCATATTACATCCGTGCTCGATAAATTGGTAGGGCGTCAATTATCTGCCTATTTCTTTTATGAGTCTGAACCAGACTATTTATCGACTAATCCTGGTAAAATAGACATTATAGGATTTCAGATTGAGTTAGTTTTTGATACCGTTGAATCTATTTTTGGCGGTGGTATAATGCGAGGTGATTCAGGTTGGCGTTAACCGACGGTTGTGCTCGTCGATGACGAGTTGGATGCGCGTATGGTGCATTTTCTCGCACCGGCTAAACGAGCAGGACTTGCGCACCAACACGCCGCACTTTTGGCG
>NZ_QYCN01000037.1 GCF_003583925.1 Hymenobacter rubripertinctus
ACTCACCGCCCACGTCGCCGCTTGCGTGGCCGAACGCAATGCGGCCCGGGCCACGGTCAAATGGCAATTCACGCTGGAAAAAGCCCGTGTCAAACTCGACCGCCACTACCAGAAAATTAGGGTAACTAACTTGCCTGACTAAGCACTAGCCACGCGGGGCACGGTTAGCGAACGGTGGCTTCCGTTTCAATCAGCCCGAAGCCTTTGTAAAGCTTGCCGGCCGGGTCGCGGGCCAGGATGTACCAGAGCGCGTCGCCGCCGTAGAGCTGGCGGGCGTTGTCGGCGTAGCGGTTGTTGTGGGCAAACGTGTACGTCGCGCCGGGCAGCAGGCGGCCGCCGGGGCAGTGGAAGAGGTCGGCGAATTCGGCCGGCGTTTGGTGCAGGTTGGCCTGCCAGCCGGCTTCGCTGTACCAGATAAAGCTGCCGCATTCCACCACCGTCAGCGGCTCGCTTGCCTCGGACCGGATCAGGGTGGCGTGCTCCCAGACAAAGCCGCCGGGCCGGGCGAAGTTGGGGGCCGGATACACCGGGTTGGGCGTGTGCCAAAGCGTGAGGCCCACCGGCACCTGCCGCAGCTTATCGGGCAGGGCGCGGCGGTGGTCGGTCCAGGCGGCGGGCGGACTGGCTTGGGCTAGCAGGGCGAGCGGGGCGGCGGCCAGCAGGGCCAGCAGCAAAACAGTTTTCATGGGTCGGGGCGCTTACTAAACGACCCAAAGGTGCGGGCTGAAATCGGCCCAAACGCCCCGATTTCAGCAGCGGGACGCCCCGAATCATGATCTGGGCTATAGAACTGTCATCCTGAGCGGAGCGAAGGGGCTTGTCACGTTGGAACGACCGTAACAACGACTCGTTCCAACGTGACAAGCTCCTTCGCTCCGCTCAGGATGACAGTTTCCTCCCTCCCTCACTTATTCCCCCACTCGCTCGGGGCCTGGCCGGTGAACTGTTTGAAGATGCGGTTGAAAGTGGTTTTGGAGTTGAAGCCGCATTCCAGCGCCAGGCCCAGCAGCGTGAAGCGGCGCGCATCGGGGGCGGCCAGCCGACGCTTGACCTCGGCCACCCGGTAGCCGTTGACCACGTCGTTGAAGCTGCGGCCGAAACCCTGGTTGACGGTAAACGAAATCAGGCGCGGGGCCAGACCGGTGTGGGCCGAGAGCTCGGCCAGCGTGAGCGTGGGGTTGAGGTAGAGCCGCTCGTCTTCCAGGGCCTACCGGATGCGGTTGAGCACCCCCGCATCCACCGTCGGCGGCACGTCGGGCGCGGGCGGCGGGGTCGCGGCGACGCTGGTGAGGTTGCCCAGCAGGATATCGGGCGCGATGCCGGGCGGGGCGGCCAGCGGCCCGGCTTCCGGCGCGAAACTGACGGCCCGCATATCGGCCTGGCGCAGGCCCACCACCCCAATCAGAAACACCACGCCGCCCAGCAGCTCAGGCGAAAAATCATACTGGTAATACAGTCCGAAAAACTCGCGCAGCACTACCTCCAGCAACCACTGTGCGCTCACCACGGCCACCAGCAGCACCCGCAACCACCGCAGCCGCAGCTCCGATACGTCCGAGAAATTATCGGGCAGCCAGCGCCCGTACTGCCGCAGCAAACCCAGGCTCAGCACCAAGTACGCCGTCAGCGACACCCACGTACCAATAAACTCCACGCGGTAGGTGCAGGGCCGGTGCACCTGCTCCCAGAACCAGAGCCGGGTGGCGTAGGGTTGCAGGTGCAGCCAGCCGTAAAGCCCGCCCTGCACCAGCACCGGCCCAAAATGCCCGAGATGGCGGAGCCGGAACCGAAAATCGTGATTGATGAGGCTGCGCACGTAGAAATACAGCAGCGGCCCGAAGGCGAACGAGTAGTAGATGGGCGCGAAATACCAGTTGGCGTTCTGGCGGTAAATGCCCGCCACCCGGAAAAACCCGTCGAGCAGCCAGAGCGCAATAGCCACCATGAGCAGGGCCAGGAAGCGGTTGGGCCGCCGGTTGTGGCGGGCCAGGGCCAGCAGACCCGCCGCGAACAACGCCTGGGCTACCACGGCCAGCAAGGCCACCACCAGCGGGGTAAACGGTATGTGCATAGCTTCTGAGCAAAACGGCGACTAATGGCCCCCACGACTCGTTCCCTGCCCCGGGAAAAGCGGCGGCCGTGACGGCCAGCCCCAGCCCGGGCACTGCCGGCCGCCGGCCCAATCTACCACGCAAACCACAATTTCGTGGTAGGTTCGTACTTCCGGCGGCTGGTTGGTGGCTTGCTTTTCCCTCCTCGACTCATGGCTACATCCTCCTCCCAGCGGCTGGGCCAACCGGCGGCGGGCACTTTTGCCGGGCCAACTGAGCCCCCCTACCTGCCGGTGCTTACCGGGGTGCGGGCCGTGGCGGCCTACCTGGTCTACCTCCATCATTTCAACCCCTTCCGGCAGGTAGCGGGCCTGGAGGGGCGCGGCTGGGAAATGGTGCGCGAGTTTCACGTGGGGGTACCCATTTTCTTTGTACTGAGCGGGTTTTTGATTGCCTTTCGCTACGCGGAGGCTGGACCCTGGACCCGCGCCTGGTGGGGCCGGTACCTGCGCAACCGGGTAGCCCGCATCTACCCCCTCTACTTCCTGCTCACGGCCCTGACTTTCGCGGGCCTGTGGTACCAAACCCGGGTTTTTTCGCTGAAAATCTGGCTGCTGAACGTCACGTTTCTGCGGGGCTTCTTCGAGGAATACGTGTATTCCGGCCTCTCCCAGGGCTGGACCCTGACGGTGGAAGAATGCTTTTACCTGGCCGCACCCCTCATGTTTGGGGCGCTCCGGCGGCGGCCCGGCCAAGTGTGGCGGCTGCCCGGGCTGCTGCTGGCCGGCGGCGTTGCGCTGGTCGGGCTGGGCCGGCTACTGGCCTTCCACGGCTTGTTCGGCAACCTGAAATTTATGCTGCTGTTTACCTTTTTCGGGCGGGCCACCGAGTTTTTCGTGGGCATTGGGTTGGCCCGCTGGTTGCAGCGGCACCCGCCCACCCTTGGCCCCGTGGGCTGGCGGACCGTAACGGGCGCTTTTGGCATGGCGGCGGTGGTCGTGGTGCTGGCCCGGCTACGCGGGCCGTACGCCTACGGCCAGGAGCACCCGGTGGGCATCGTGCTCAACAATGTGGTGCTGCCCGTGGGCATTGCCCTCTGGTTCACGGGGCTGCTCACCGAGCGCACCCTGCTGCGCCAGGTACTCAGCAGCCGGCCGTTGCAGGTGCTGGGCAAAAGCTCCTACGCCTTCTACCTGATTCATGCGGGCATTGTGCAGGAGTTCGTGGCCCGGTTGCTTCCCGGGCAGCCCCTGCTGGTGTTTCTGGTTTTGCTGGGCATTGCCATCGGCCTGCATTACGCCCTGGAAGAGCCCCTGAACCGCTGGCTGCGCGCCGCCCGCCGCTTACCGGCCGCCGAGGCCCCGCGGCCGCCCCGCACATAAACCCGCCCCGCGCGGCCGGCTTCCGCCCCCCGGGAATGCGCGGGCGCGGGCCGTTGAAAGGAAAACGTGTACCTTATTTTTCAACAGCGCCCGAATAGGGTACAGCGCTGTACCCTATTCGGGCGCTGTTGAAAAATAAGGTACATCCCGGGCCGTTTTGCATCTGTCTTCCGGCCCGGTTACGCGGGTTTGCTGAACCGAACGGGCGGTCCGAAAATTACCGTGGCTGCCCACCTGCTGCCTTTCTTCGTATGTCGGACTTCCGCCCTCTCACTCCCGCCCCCATGGCTGCTTCCGCACCCCACCCCGACGCCCACCGATTCCGGGTGGCCCATCCCGAATGGGCCACCCAGGCAACTATCTACGAAGTCAACCTCCGCCAGTACACGCCCGAGGGCACGTTCCGGGCCTTCGAGGCCCACCTGCCCCGCCTGGCGAAAATGGGCATAAGCATCATCTGGCTGATGCCGGTACACCCCATCGGGGAAGTGGCCCGCAAGGGCACGCTGGGCAGCCAGTACGCCGTGCGCGACTACCTGGGCGTGAACCCCGAGTTCGGCACGCTTGCCGACCTGCGCCACCTCGTGGCCGCGGCCCACGCCCTGGGCCTGCGCGTGCTGCTCGACTGGGTGGCCAACCACACCAGCTGGGATAACCCGCTGGTAACGGAGCACCCCGACTGGTACCAGCACGACGCCCAGGGCCGCCTGATGTCGCCGGTGGCCGACTGGCACGATGTGGTGACGCTCGATTACCGGAGCGCCGCGCTGCGCCGCTACATGACCGAAGCCCTGAGCTACTGGCTGCGCGAAGCCGACATCGACGGCTACCGCTGCGACGTGGCGGCCCTGGTGCCCACCGATTTCTGGGACGAGGTCCGGCCGGTGCTCGAAGCTATCAAGCCCGTGTTCATGCTGGCCGAGTGGGACGAACTCTACCCCTCCGGCGGCCTGAGCTGGGAGGAGTTCAACTCCGATACTCACCTGCTGGAGCGCGCTTTCGACATGACCTTCGGCCTGCGCCTGCACTACCTGCTCGATACCATTGCCGAGGGCAAGGCTCCGCTCAGCGCCATCGACGAGTACCTGGCCGCCGAACGGGCCAAATACCCACCCTCGGCCTACCTGATGCACTTTACCAGCAACCACGACGTGAACAGCTGGGACGGGACGGAGTATGAGCGCCTGGGCGAAAATGCGCTGCCCTTCGCCGTGCTCACGGCCCTGCTGCCGGGGATGCCGCTGCTGTATTCGGGCCAGGAAAGCGCCCTGAACAGGCGCCTGGCCTTCTTCGACAAGGACACCATTGACTGGCAGAATTTCCCCCTCCAGGAGTTTTACACAACGCTGCTCCGGCTCAAGCGCCGCCACCCCGCCCTGCACAACGGCGACCCGGCCAGCCACCTGCACCGCCTGCCCGGCCCGGCCCCGGTGTATGCTTTCCTGCGCGCCAAACAAGCCGCAACCGTGCTCTGCGCCGTCAACATCGGCTCCGAAACCCGGCACCTGCCGCTGCCCGAAGCTGTGGCCGGCACCTGGCAGGACGTGTTCAGCCACGACCAGCTCATGTTCCGCGAAGCCGACACGCTGCCCATTCCCGCCCACGGCTGGCGGGTACTCGAAAAGATGGGGTAACGGGTAGCGGCCCCTATTGCAGCCAGCCCATTTCCCGCAGCGCACTTTCCACGAGGCAGCGGCGGCGGGTGCCATATTCCCGACTTTCTACCTTCTAAACTTCCTAGCGCCTAAACTCCCCTATGCAACAACGTGAACTGGGCCGCTCCGGCCTCTATGTCGCCCCGCTCGTACTGGGCGGCAACGTGTTCGGCTGGACGGCCGACCAAACTGCCTCCTTCCGGGTGCTGGATGCCTTTGTGGCCGGCGGCGGCAACGCCATCGACACGGCCAACATGTACTCGGCCTGGGTGCCCGGCCACCAGGGCGGCGAATCGGAAACTGTTATCGGTAAGTGGCTCCGGCAGCGCGGCCGCCGCGACGACGTACGCATCTTCACCAAGGTGGGCATGAAGATGGGCGACGGCCGCCAGGGCCTGGGCAAAGCCTACATCCGAACGGCCGTCGAGGAGTCGCTCCAGCGCCTGCAAACCGACTACATCGACCTGTATCAGTCGCACCAGGACGATGAGGAGCGGGCCGTAACCGAGCCGCTGGAGGCCTACGCCGAGCTGATCAAGGAGGGCAAGGTGCGCGCCATCGGGGCCAGCAACTTCTCGGCCGGCCGGCTGCGGGCGGCCCTGGAGGCCAGCACCACTCAGGGCCTGCCCCGCTACGAAACCCTCCAGCCCGAGTACAACCTCTACCAGCGCACCGGCCTCGAAAAAGACCTGCTCCCCCTTTGCCAGGAATACGGGCTGGGCGTCATTCCCTACTTCGGGCTGGCTTCGGGCTTCCTCACGGGCAAGTACCGCACCGAGGCCGATCTGAGCCAGAGCGTGCGCGGTGGCAGCATCGGCCCCAAGTACCTCAACGACCGGGGCCGCACCATTCTGGCCGCCCTCGATGCCGTGGTGGCCCGCCATGCCGGCTCCACACCCGCCCAGGTGGCCCTGGCCTGGATCATGGCCCGCCCCGGCCTTGCAGCTCCCATTGCCTCGGCCACCAGCCCCGAACAGGTCACGGAGCTGCTCAAGGCCTTGCCGCTCCCGCTCAGCGCGGCCGATATGCACCAGCTCAACCAGGCCAGCGCCTGACCCGAACGGGCATAACCGCAGAAAACCAGCACGCCCTTCCGAGCTTACCGAGGAACGACGTGCTGGTTTTCTGGCCACCCAGCAGCCTTAGTTGGCGGTAAGCCCGCTCGTCTTCCCCAGGAAGGCGGGCGGGCTTTTCCGCCTTGGGTGGTTGGGTTTCCGGCGCGCTATGCCCATCTTGCCACCTCGCTGCTTACCGCCTTTTGCTCATGCTTATTCGCCCCGCCGACCGCTCGGACCTGCACAATGTGTACCTGCTCTGGTCGGAGCTGATGGATGAGCACGCGCCCTACCACCCCATCTTCGGCTACCATCGCATGGCCCAGGTAGAGAGCAAGCAGGTGCTGCTGAACCGGATGCAGGAGCCCTGCACGCGCTTTTTCGTGGCCGAAACCCCGGCCGGGCTGGCCGGGCTGCTCATCGCCATCTACCAGATCGGCAACAACGCCATGCACTACAAGCGGCGCGGCTACATCGCTGAAACCCTCGTGCGCCCCGCTTTCCGGGGCCAGGGCATCGGGCGGGAGCTGTTCCTGGCGGCCAAAAGCTGGCTGCTGGCCGCGGGGGCCGACCACCTGGAGCTCCAGGTGGCCGTGACCAACGAAGGGGCGCAGCGGTTCTGGGCAGCCATGGGATTCGCCCCCACCACCTACCACCTCGTGCACCCCCTGGTGCCCCCCCCCGCCCCCGACGAATGGCCCTCCTGAAGTTGGGCGTTAGTGGGTGGTTCGCGCTGACTGTTTCTGACTACCATTCACCATAACCAACACCCATAGGCTAACCCCTAAGCAATGCCCGAAGCCTCCGTTACGCCTTTCGACTGGCACCGCATCTGGTGGGCCAATGATGTTTCCTGGCCTTTTCTGCTCGAAATTGCGTTTCGGTGCGGCTTTACCTACCTGCTCATTCTGGGGGCGCTGCGCATTATGGGCCGGCGCGGGGTGCGGCAGCTCTCCATCTTTGAGCTCAGCATCATCCTGGGCCTGGGCTCGGCCGCCGGCGACGCCATGCTCTACAACGACACGCCCCTGCTGCCGGCCACCGCCGTGTTCGTCGTCGTCACGGCCCTGTACGTGCTCTTTAACCGGCTCACCGAGTGGTACCCGCGCTTCTCCGACTGGCTCGAAGGCAAGCCCGTGCTGCTCATTGCCGAGGGCGTCATCGACCAGACGGGCTTCGGGTCGCAGAACCTGACGCTCAAGGAGCTGTTCGGGGAGCTGCGGCAGTTGCAGGTGGAGCACCTGGGGCAGGTGCGCCGGGCCTACATTGAGGCCACGGGCGAGTTCAGCGTGTATTTTTTCGAGGATGAGGCCATGCGTCCCGGCCTGCCCATCTGGCCCGAGCTGCTGCGGGCGGCCCAACCTGCGGCCACCCACCCCGGCCCCCACGCCTGCACCAACTGCGGCCACGTGCGCGAGCTGGCCGCCGCCGCCCAGGCCCGCTGCCCGGTGTGTGAGAACGACGCCTGGCTGCCCGCCTGCGCCGCCCGCCGGGTAAGCTGAGGGCCACCAGGCCGGGGCCGGCCCCGGGCCACGGCACCCGCTCGTCGGTTTTCCGGTGGAAATCGTAGAAACCGCCACTGCGTGCCTGTGGCCCATTGCCCCCCGCGCCCTACCTTGCCTTCGCTATGCCCGATACCCCCGCTCCCCTACCCTACCTCATCATCGACTTCGACAGCACTTTCACGCAGGTGGAAGGCCTCGATGAGTTGGCCGACATTGCCCTCGAAGGCTCCCCCGACCGCGAAAAAATAGTCGGCCAGATTCGGGCCCTCACCGACCGGGGCATGAGTGGGGAGTTGAAGTTTTCGGAGTCGCTGCGGCAGCGGCTGGCGTTGCTGCCGGCCCGGCGCGCGCACATCGGGCAGCTGGTGGAGCGGCTGCGGGGCAAGGTGTCGGCGAGTATCCGGCGCAACCGGGGCTTCTTCGAGCAGTTTCCGGGCCGCGTGTATATCGTGAGCAGCGGCTTCCGCGAGTTTATTGAGCCCGTGGTGGCCGAGTTCGGCATCGACGCCGACCACGTGCTGGCTAACACCTTTACGTTTGATGCCGAGGACCGCATTACGGGCTTCGATGCCGATAACGTGCTCAGCCAGGACGGCGGCAAAATTCTCCAGCTCCGCCAGCTCGACCTGCACGGCCCGGTGTACGCGCTCGGCGACGGCTACACCGACTACCAGATTCGTGAGGCCGGCCTGGCCGACCGCTTCTACGCCTTCACCGAAAACGTGACCCGCGACGCCGTGGTGGCCCGGGCCGATAAGGTGCTGCCTTCCTTCGACGAATTTCTCTACCAGAACAAGCTCCCGATGACCCTCAGCTACCCCAAAAACCGCATCAAAGTCCTGCTGCTCGAAAACCCCGACCCCCGCGCCGCCGAGCTTTTCCGCGCCGAGGGCTACCAGGTAGACACCGTGCCCGGCGGCCTCGATGAGGACGAGCTGGTGGAGCGCATGGAGGGGGTAAGCATCCTGGGCATCCGCAGCAAAACCCAGGTCACGCAACGGGTGCTCGACGCGGCCAACCGCCTCATTGGCATCGGCGCGTTCTGCATCGGCACCAACCAGATTGACCTGCCGGCCTGCATGAAGAAGGGCGTGGCCGTGTTCAATGCCCCGTTCAGCAATACCCGCTCGGTGGTGGAGCTGGCCCTGGGCGAAATCATCGTGCTGGCCCGCCGCATCCCCGAGAAAAACCCCAAAATGCACGCCGGCGAGTGGGATAAGTCGGCCAGGGGCGCGTTTGAAATCCGGGGCAAGAAGCTGGGCATCGTGGGCTACGGCAACATCGGCTCCCAGCTCTCGGTGGTGGCCGAGGCCGTGGGCATGCAGGTGCTGTACTACGATGTGGCCGAGAAGCTCCAGCTGGGCAACGCCACCAAGTGCCGCACCCTCGACGAGCTGCTGGAGCAGGCCGACGTGGTGACCCTGCACGTGGATGGCCGCCCCGAAAACACGAACCTGTTCGGGGCCGCCCAGTTTGCCCGCATGAAGCCGGGCGCCCTGTTCCTCAACAACGCCCGCGGTCCGGTGGTGGAAGTGCCGGCCCTGGCCGCCGCCCTGCGCTCGGGCCACCTCGGCGGGGCCGCCGTGGATGTGTTCCCCCACGAGCCCAAAACCAACGACGAAACCTTCGAGAGCGAACTGCGCGGCTTGCCCAACGTGCTGCTCACGCCCCACATCGGGGGCAGCACGGCCGAGGCCCAGCGCAACATTGCCGAGTTCGTGCCCGAGCGGATGATGCAGTACGTGAACACCGGCAACACCCAGCAGAGCGTCAACCTTCCCAACATCCAGCTGCCCGAGCAGGCCGCCCACCGCCTCATGCACATCCACCACAACGTGCCCGGCGTGCTGGCCCGCATCAACCACGTGCTGGCCGCCCACTCGGTCAACATCCTGGGCCAGTACCTGAAAACCAACGAGCACATCGGCTACGTGATTACCGACGTCGACAAGCAGTACGAGCCCGAGCTCATCCAGGCCCTGCGCGAAGTGGAGCACACCATCAAATTCCGGGTGCTGTACTAGAGGTGTTCTTCTTTTTCAACTCGCGAATTTTCCTGTTCAACAAAACGCCCCCGACCAAACCGGCCGGGGGCGTTTACGTGACGGGCAGCGCGTCGTGGCGCTGCGTTTAGGCGGGCAGCGCGTCGTGGCGCTGTTGCACGGCCGTGATGGCTCCGTTGAGCAGGGCCACCTGGGCGTCAATCTGGTCGGCGTCCACGGCGGCCAGGAAGGCGGCCGAGCCGCCGCTGTCGGCGCTGCGCTTTTGCAGCTTGGCTTGCTGGTAAGTGGCCGTCAGCAGCTGGTCCTCGTAGCGGCGGCGGTCGGTGGGCGAGAGATCGGGGCGGGCCAGCTGGTCGGTGAGGTAGCTAACCTGGCCGGTGGCCGAGGCCAGGCGGGTAGCCACCGAAACCTCGGCGCGGCCGTCGCGGCGGTCCTGGAAGGCCAGGTTCTGGTCGCGGTTCTGGTAGCCGTCGATTTCGGCTTCCAGGCTGGTCTTGGCCTCCAGGCACTGCGCCCGGTCTTTGAGGGTGTTCACATCGTACGCCATAACTAAAAAGGGATAAAGGGTGGAAAAAATCAGTGGGGCCGCCAATTCGGCACCACCCACTGCTTCCCTAACGCCGTCACCCTGATTTTAGCATATCGCCATTCATAAAGTAAGCAGGGCGGCCAGGGCGGCGGCTTCGGCTTCCAGGGCTTCGGCCCGCAGGCGCAGCAGGTGGTAGCGGGCGCTCAGGTCGGGCGGGAGTTGGGKGGGGCGCCGCTCCAGCCAGCGGTGGCGGTACCAGGTTTGCCAGGCGGGCCAGTCGGCGGCCGGGTCGGGCGCGGCGGCGGGGCCGGGGTCGGGTGGCAGGGCGGCCCGGAGCCCAGACAGCGCGGCGGCCCAGCGGGCGGCGGTGGTAGCCTGGGCTTGCAGCGGCCGCAGTTGCCGGCGCAGGTGGCGGGCGCGGTGGCGGCACTCGTCGAGGCGGGCTTCCAGGGGGCTGGCTTCGGGCGGGGCCAGCGCGGCGGCTACCGGCGCGGGGGCCAGCCGCAGCACCCCGGCAGCCGGGGCCGCCACGGCCGGTAGCAGGCCCACAAAGGGAGCCAGCGCCGCCTCAACGTCTGCCCCCAGCCCACGCCGTCCCGATTCCAGGTGCCCCGCCTGGGCCTCACTCACGCCCAGCCAGGCCGCCAGCTCCGCCTGCGACAGGTGAAAGTAGGTCCGGACGGTACTCAGGACAGAATCAGTAGGGGCAGCACGGCGGGCCATAGGTGTAGGGAATAGCGCGATAAAAATAAAAAAACCCTACACTAGCCAGCCGTCTGATTTTTGTTGTGCCTAGCAAACCCAAGTTGCGGGCTACCAATGTGTCGCCCCTCCGGGGCTAACGTTTTGCAGTCCGCAAATTGGGTCAGATAACGTGGGGAGTTGAAGGAGGACCGAGCGATGTACGCTTCCACGTAGGTTCAATTGGGCCTATTTGCATCACCTCCTCTACTTATGCTGCCCCGGCTATAGCCGGTTCGTACGGCCCGCGCAATCAGGGGCATTCTGACCGTGGCAGGCCCCGTACGGCAATAGGCCCAGTGGTATGAGTAGACAGGTAAAGAGCGTTTTCACGGCAGAACTTTTAGGGAGGTTAGCTTACCCGGGACGTGGAGAATGCCTATCGTATTGTCAGTCGTAGGATACACTCGAAGACCCTCAAGGCGTTGCAGCCAGGCATTATCGTATTCCTGGTTGCCATTTGGCAAAAAAATGCGGCTTTCTGAGGCTGGTCATTCAGAATGGCCGCTTATTTAGAGGACTTGCGCCCGCCTGTAGTTTGAGCCCCAGCGGGGCGATAGGTCGGTAGTAAACGCCGGTAACTGATCAAGTAAAGCCCCGGCGGGGCGACACCCCCAGCGGGCTGTTCTGGTACAGTGTCGCCCCGCTGGGGCTCAAAACTACAGGCGGGCGCAAGTCCTGTTAAACAGGGCGAATACTGTAGGGTTTCGTTACGTATTACAAAAAAAACCCTACACCAGGTGTAGGGTTTTTTTGATTCTCTCAGAAATACCCTACACTATTCGCCCTCATCCCAGCCTACGTTGCCGGTGAATTTCCCGAACGGCACCTGCCCGAAGTCACGCACCGTTTCGACGTAGGGTTTTCCCTTCTCCAGGATGTCCGTGGGGAAATGTTCGCCGCCGGCGCGGTGCGGGAACCAGCCGTGGGCGGCGGGCTCGTAGCGGAGGGCAAGCCTGTGGCTCCAGCGCCAGCCCGCGCCGCCGTAGTGCTTGATGGAGAAGGAGCCGCTTTTGATGACCAGTTGCCGGTAGGGGTCGCCCGTCAGGCCCCCGCAGCCGGCGCACATCACCGCGTTGTAATTGCGGGCGGCAGGCAGTAGCTGCCATCGGGCTGGCCGGTGAGCAGCCGCAGGGGGCGGCGGGCTTCGCTCTGGCGGCGCAACCAAGCCACCAGCAGCCAGCAGCCAGCAGCCAAAAAGTCTCGTGTATCAGAAGCCGCCCCCCTCCTAGCTCCTTGCTTGGCCGGGCATAAAAGGGGCCGACGCCGACCATAGCCCAGCTGTCAATAACATCCGGTCTGGGTGCATGCTAACCCAACCCGATGCTAATTGAGAGCGGTTGCTAAAGCACAAGGACATCCCAGCCCAAGCCGTCTTCCGATTGGGCTTCCAGCAACACCAGGCCAACCTTGGTCAAGTCGGCCAAAGAGATGGTAGAGTCGGCCGCCAGTGCTGCGGGAAGCCAATGCTGCGTCTGCCCCAACCAGTAGTGATAGCCAGTGCGGTAAGCCGGGTGCCTGCTGATGTGGTGCAGCTGCCGGTAGAGGTGAGCCACGCCAGCCGCCCCTCGGTGCCAAGCAGCACTGACCAGCTCAGTGGTGGCCTGCGAAGTGCGCAGCAGCGTGTTCAGCCCGACTAGTTCCGCTATTTTCGCTAGTTCGGGGTCTGGCAGCAGGCTGTGTGATTCGTAAAGCAACAACGCTTGACCCAGGTCGCCACGGTGCCAACTCAACTCGGCGCTGTACGTGGCCTCGCCCGATTGACTGTGCAACTGATATGGAAATACGGAGCAGTGCCCTGCTTCAAAATCCACGCGCTGCTTCATGCCTAGCAGCAGCAACAGGCCGGCGCGTACGTACGGGGCCAGTTCGGGCACTGCCACGCCTTGCCGGTGCAGCCGCAGCAGCACCAGCAGTTCGGCGGCTAGGCCCCCGTCCAGCCCCAATGGCACCGGTTGCGTAGGGGCAGCCGCCAACAATGGCGGCAACCCGAGGGCCAGCAAGGCGTGCAGCACGGTTTTGGCGGCGGGCAGGCGCAGGCTGAAGTAGCGCAGTATGCAGAAAAAAGTGTGGCGGCGCGCGGCCTCGGGGTGGGAGCAGATTTGCTCGGCTGGTTGGTACAGAGCCGCATCGAGGCGTGCCCACAAGCCCGGATCGGCAGTTTCGGCTAATTCGGGGTCCAGGCGAGGAGCCAGCCACGCGGCCGCGCACAGGGCGTCGAGGTGGTGCAGGAGCTGGGGCGGCGGGAGCTGGCTTAGAGCGGCCCGCAATTGCTGGTATAGCTGCTGGGCCAGACGCCTGTCTTGTGGCTGGTTCAGCACTTGGTAAGCGCAGTAGTGATACATCGAGAAGCCAGACAGGTCACTCAAGGAATCAGGCACGCCGGCGCTTACCAGCCGCTCGTGCACGGCTTGCCAGCTTTGGGCCAGGGTGTCGGGGGTATGCGGAGGAACGAGCATTTCGGATGAGCCCCCGGTGGCTGGGTAAGCGTGAGGAGGAGGGAATATGGTGGCT
Organism: Hymenobacter rubripertinctus; assembly: GCF_003583925.1. Classification (GTDB taxonomy): domain Bacteria; phylum Bacteroidota; class Bacteroidia; order Cytophagales; family Hymenobacteraceae; genus Hymenobacter; species Hymenobacter rubripertinctus. Next base: position 13,436 of record NZ_QYCN01000037.1, read on the forward strand.
CCCATGGCGTTCGGGGTAGGATTAGTCAGGCTGGCAAAAGGGCCATTAGCCCCGCTAGCGTATCAGCGCCAGCCGGGCGCTCGGGTAAGCGACCTTAGAAGGTCAGATGACTGACGGTGCCGCTGGTGACAATAGAAGTTGTAAAACCGGGTACGTTACGGCCGGCGGAATGCGCTTTGGAGAAACGGGTTACCACCGTTTTGGTGAATTTGAATTTTGGAGTGAGGTTCAGAGTTTTCATAGTAGTAGTAGTAGTAGAAGAGGACAATGATGGGGTCTACAGCCTCGCGCTGCTTGAAACAAACGTACCTCACAGCCCCATTCTACCGAAAATTATTACATCAACCGGGGGTTGAGCAGGACCAACCCGGCGTTTTCTATCTGTTTTGCGCGCGCGAGCAGTTCGGTTAGCCCTTGGCGCTTATTTTCGCCTGATGCAATCAGCTCTTTCCCATTTGCGCCGCGCCCTCCTGCGATATCCTGTCCTGAAGCACGTACTGGTGTGGTTTGGTTTTATCATTTATGAGCAGTCTACGATCTTGTTTACGGTGGCTGTTAACACGCCTAGCCTATTCGCCATACTGCTCAACTACACGATCAACATATGCCTCTTTTACGCCAACAGCGCATGGCTGCTGCCGTGGCTGAATGCTCGGCGACAGCCCATAGTATATGTGTTTACCGCGCTGTTGCTGTGTACTGTTTACGGGGTATTGCGCACCGAAATGTATTACCACTTCTTCCCCGCGGTGGGCATAGATATCCCCATCAGTAGTTCGTATCAGCAGTTAATAGCATTGTCTGTCTACCGTGGGTCGTTCTTTCTGTTTGTTAGTATCGGCTACTGGTATGCCCGCCACGCCATTCAGCTGGAGCGGCAGCGCCGCGAGCAGGAAGCGCATTTGCGCGCCACCGAAGAAAGCCTGATGGAGGCCAACCTGGCCTACCTGAAAAGCCAGATCAACCCGCACTTTCTCTTTAACGCCCTGAATTTCCTCTACGCCCAGGTGTACCCGCACTCCGAGGGCGCGGCCAAGGGCATCCTGCTGCTTTCCGACATCATGCGCTACGCCCTGCACGAGGATATCAACGGCAAGGTGATGCTCGCGCAGGAAGTGCAGCACCTGCGCAACTACATTGCCATTAACCAGCTCCGTTTCAACAATCAGCTGCAAGTGGATTTTGAGGTGAGCGGCCACGTGGAGTACCTCATGATTCTGCCGCTGGTGCTCATTACTTTCGTCGAAAATTGCTTCAAACACGGCGAGTTGATAGATGCGGCGCATCCTGTGACCATCCGGCTGGCGGTGCGGCAAAACCAGCTCGTTTTCCAGACACGCAACAAAATTCGCCTCGGGCCGAAGGAAAAAAGTACTGGCATTGGGCTCAACAACACCATGCGGCGGCTGGAAATGGTATACCCCAGTCGTTACACTCTGCGAGTGAGTTCGGAGGCAGACTGTTATACTTGTGACCTGACCATTGATTTGTAACCCGCCCGAGCTATGATTTCCTGCTTAATCGTTGATGACGAACAAGGTGCCATCGACATTCTTCAAACCTTCATTGGCAAAATCCCTTTTCTACGCTTGGTGGGCAGCAGCACAAACCCCATCGAGGCCATGGGCATCGTCCAGAGTCAGCCCATTGACCTGGTGTTCCTCGATATTCACATGCCTCAGCTCTCCGGCTTGTCCTTCATGCGGCTGCTGCAAGGCAAAACCAAGGTCATCATCACCACCGCCTACAGCGAGTTTGCGGTGGAAGGCTTCGAGCTGGAGGCCGTCGATTACCTGCTCAAGCCTATTGCCTTCGAACGGTTTTTGAAGGCAGTCCAAAAGGTTTTCAACGCCTCACTGGAGCCCTCGACACGCTGGCAACCGGCCGAGAAAGCGGACGAGTACATCTTCGTCAAGACCGAGAGCAAAGGCAAGATGACCAAAGTTAATTTCCACGAAATCGTATTTGTGGAGGGCATGAAAAATTATATCTCCATCAACACCCACGATGACCGAATCGTGACCTTGCTCAACATCAAAGATCTGGAGGAGCGCCTGCCGGCCAAGAGCTTCATGCGCGTACACAAGTCCTACATCGTGTCGCTGGATAAGATCCGGGCGCTGGATGGCAATCAGATCTTGTTCAAGGACATGAAGGCCTACGTGCCGCTGGGCGAGACGTACCGTACCCCCTTTTTCGACGCGTTGCAGGAAAAAGTAATGGGCGGCAAGAAATAGCCGCTCATTGCTTTTTTTACCCCTTTTGCCGCGCCAGGCACGAGTCGTAGTGCCGGTAGAGGAAATCATACAGCACTAGCTCGTGCAGGCGCGCATCGGCCGGAATCAGGCGGTTGAGCAGCATGTGGATGTAGCTGCTGAGCAAAGCGTCCAGGCCCACTTCGTTGGGATGCTGGTGCACTTGCTGTTGAATGGCCTCGGCTACGGCTCGCAGCTGCGGGTTGAGCTGGCCGGGCTGGCCATCAACCGGACCGGCCAACATATGCCGGATGTCGGAGCGAAAGTGCCGGTATTTTGCGTCGAGTTGACGCTTTAGGGTTTTATCGACTCCGAACTCGGCCGCAAACGCCTCCTGTAGGCCGCCCAGCAACTGTTTTTTGCGGACCACGGATAAGTTGAAGGCGTCGAGCAGTTCGTCGGTCGCGCGTACACTCCAGAGCCAGAGCTGGGCTTCCTCTTCGGGCGCAGTGTGCACCAATTGCTGGAGGTACGCCACGCTTTGGTAGCCAAACAGCATTTCGCTCAGGGCCATGGTACTGCGGCCGTAGCGCTCCAGCTCCCGGCAGTACGTATCGGTCTGGTCTTTCCAGATGTAGCCGCACTCGATGCAGGGCCGCACGTGGGCATGCACCAGCTGCACCACTTCGCCGGTGCGTTGTGCGTCGGTCAGATGCAGGCGCAGCCGCAAATGCGGCTCCGGATCGGCGTAGCGCACGAAGAACCATTGGGTAATCAGTCCTTGCCCGTGCAACTCGCTGATGAGAGGAGCTACGGCCTCGCGCAGCACGCGGTTGGCTATTTTAGGGCCGCAGTACAGCTTGTAGTAGAGCCACTCCGAACCCAGCGAGAAATTACGCTGCACGGGGGCCGAAGCGGCGGGCGGGCGGGCGGGCGCGGGGGAGTAGCACGGCGTTTGGCGCACGAGCAGGGCGATAAGCTGGGCCGGGTAGGGCTGGCCTTGCGCGTCGCGCACTAGGCTGGTGGCCGGGTCGAAGAGGAATTCCTTGAGCTTAATGTTGGCGCGGCTACGGATGCTGTCGAGCCAAGTATGCACCAGCAAAGGGTTGTCGGCGTCCACCAGCAGCTCGTTGTCGCCATCGGCCAGGGTAAAAAAGCGCGGCAGCTGCCAGCGCAGCCGGAAGGCCTGCCAGCGGTCGGGCAGCTCCGCGGCGGGGGCCTCGCACAAGGGCTGGAACTCGGCCGTCGGCAAGTGCCAGCTGGCCGCCTCCAGCACTACTTGCTGATAGCTGAGCCGGGGTAAGAACGGGGCCGTGAGGCCCACCGAGTCCCAGCCAAACTTCAGGTGGGACTGCAAACCCTGGTGCTGTAGGTCGCAGAGAAACTCGTAGACCGGCAGGGCCTCGTGGGTGTAGTTGTGGGCCGTGCCCAGGCGGGGCACGATCAGCTCGCCGGTGTGGCGCGAGCGAAGCTCCAGCTGCCCGCGACGTAGCGTCAGCGTGAGGTCTTGCAAGAGGATCTGATCCTGCGCCGGCAGCACCGACTGGGCCAGGTACGGAATTTCGCGGGCGCGGAAGCTGGGGCGCTGGAGGATGTTGCCCACGCGCCGTCCGGGCAGGTGGCACAGCTCGGCGAAAGCCACGCCCGGGTTGTGGGCCTGCTCCTGCTGGCTGATGTCGTGTACGATGTGGGCGATGCGCGGGGCAGCGTGGGCAAAGCGCCCCAGCAGATTGACGGCACTGGAGCCGCCGGCGCTGTCGAGCAGTAGGCGGCCGCCGGCCAGGGGCCGGAACATAATGGCCAGCGACGCCGGCAGCGGCGCGGTAGGAGGTGCGAAGCGCTGCACTTCGGCTGGCGTCAGCGCCACGGCGTAGTGCTGCTGGCGCTCGGCCTCGCGCAGCTTGTGATACAGGAGTTGCTGCCGCTCGTCGGGCAGGTACGCGGCGCGCTTGTCAGTAGTGGAAGCGTGCAGCTCCAGGTCATGCACCAGCGGCGAGTAACTGCTACGGCTGAAGTCGGAGTAGGGAATACCGCTTTCCGTATCCAGCACCTCCAGCAGCGGCACCTCCTGTTCCTCGTAGCGGGCCTGAAACTGGCGCTTGAATTCCGCCAGCCGGCGGTTGGAGTAGCTGGGCGTGAGGCGCGCGAGGGCGTCGATGACTTGGCGCAGGTGCCCCTGCGTGGCCGCATCCACGGTGCCTGGCTCCGCCACAGCCAGTACGGCATCGGTCTGGAACAGCTTATCGGCCTCGATAGGTACGCCCAGCGTCAGTAGCACGTCGATAATGCGTTGATAATCGGCCGCGGTATTCGCGGGCGGCTGGTCCAGCTGGGTCAGCAACCCAGCCACCTGCGTCAGCGTCCGGCTGATGGTGGCTAGGTGCGCGTCGGCGGGCGCTTCCCCCTGCAAGTGCCCCAACACACCGCGCAGGTGATCAAGAAACTCCGGCCCCGTGACGGTTGGCTCCAGCTCGCTTACCAGCACCTGCGCCGTAATGAGCGCGTCGAGGAAGGTAGCGGCTTCTTCCTGGTCAGCCTCGTCGGGAGCCAGCCTGGTAAGCAGCGCGGCGTAAGAGCTGCCGTCGGTACAGGCCGCCAGTACCTGCTCTAAGTGGGCATTAGCTTCCAAAGAGCTTATTTGGTGAATGCGCTCGGTGGGCAGGTACTGATGCTCCACGTAGCGAATTTCCTCACCGATGCGATACCAACTGCTGTTGGGCCAGTAGCGTAGCCGGTGTCGTACGGAATCGTGCTCGGCCAGGTGCTGGGCTAGGGCGCAGAGGTAGTGCATATCGAGCCGGGTGTGGCGGCGGTGCTGGCCCGCCTGTAGTTCCACATGGTCGGTGCTCCCCCAGCGCAGCACGCAGCAGCCGGCAAACAGCCCAAACGGCGTGCAGCGGCTGCGCGTGCGGGTGAGGTAGCGAGCGACGGCCCCGCGCAGGCGCCGCACTCGGCGGGGCTCAGTTACTTCGCCACGCTGCCACTTGCCGCACTCGGCGTGCAGGGCCGGCGAGGCCAGGTAGAGAGCCTCCAAAAAGCCCTTGTCCGTGAGGCTTTGAGCAAGCTGGTCGTCGCTGATGGCGGGGTCGAAGGGGCGCAGTGGGGTGCGCAGGATAAGCTCGGGGTAGAAGTGGTAAGTATCAGTCATAGGCGCGGTGGCGCTACGGGGAAAGTGGATAAGACTCGGGTAGAATTATGGAGCAGTGACACGCTACCCGGGGCAATAACGAGGCGCACGGGAGTAGCTCAACGGCAAGTATATCCAAAAGAACGGTTGCTGCTGTACGCACGCCCATTATAAGTTGAGAGAGCAGCCGCGGCGGGCCGGAGATTTATCTTGTTGAAATGCCCGGTTGGTCCTTCGATAACGGGGAGTAGTGTAACGCTTTTGCGGCGGCGCAAAAAGCCTTCTACGTTTGGATCATCAAAGCGGCAGCAGCCGAGCAAACGCGGCCTGAGAAGCGGCTATACCAGTCCAAAAAGCACTTTTGTTTTCGTCCTGGGAAAGACTCGGTTGGTGTAAAAAATTATAAACCGGGGTCGGCGCGAAATATGTTTGCATCATCCAATAAGATCTGACACCATGTGGAATAATCTAGCCAAATCAATGCTCGTGGCCGCAGCCTGTACCGGTGCCCATACCGTGCAAGCGCAAACCAGTGGCACGCTAGTAGGTGCTGTAAGCGACAGTGTTACCCAAAAGTCGTTGGCCTTTGCCACTGTTGTAGTGAAAAAAGGTTCAGACCCTTCGTTCGTGCTGAGTACGATGACCGACGAAAAAGGCGCGTTTCGCTTTGATGGTCTGGCGGCAGGAACTTACAACTTGCTAGGATCCTATATCGGGTATAAAAACATCCTGGTCGAATCGGTGGTGGTAGGTGCTAACGCGGCCGGAAATAACCCACTGACTATTGCCCTGGCACCGGACCAGAAATTGCTTAAGGAAGTAACCGTAATCGGCAACCGGCCTTTTATTGAGTTGCGCGCCGATAAGGTGGTGCTCAACGTGGCCGAAAGCCCCATTGCCCAGGGCGGTACCGCTTCCGAAGTACTGTCCCGCGCTCCGGGTGTAGTTGAGCAGGGCGGCCGCTATCTGGTGCGGGGCAAAACGGCCCTGGTCCTCATCGACGGTAAGGTAACCAACCTGGGAGGCAACGACCTGGCCGAACTGCTCGCCTCGCTGCCCAGCAACACGCTCGATAAGGTGGAGGTGGTGGCCAATCCTTCGGCCCGCTACGACGCCAACGGCGGGGCCGTTATCAACATCCTCACGAAGAAAAACAGCGCCTTCGGGACCAACGGCAGCGTGAGTGCCGGCGTAGGAGCCGGCCGCTTTGCCCGCTACAACGGCGGCTTCACCCTGAGTTACCGCCGCGACAAGCTGAACGTATTCGGAGGCCTCGACTGCCAACGCACCAAGCAGTACCGCCGCTTCGACAGCAACCGCGTATTGAACCAGGAAACGCGCATCGACGAGGCGAGTTACAGCGTGACCGAGCGCAACAGCCAGACGGCCCGCATCAATGTGGATTATGACCTGACCAAGCGCAGCTCGATAGGCCTGCAAGTACGCGGCATAAGCAGCGCCCGCGAAACGGGCGGCCACACCAACTCCGCCGTGGGGGACCTAGGTGCCCCGCTCAGCACTACCAACGTGCTGCAAACCAATGGCACCGCACGGGGCCTCAACCCAACCATCAGTTTGTATTACCGCACGCTGCTGGATTCGGCCGGCGGCGAGCTGAAGCTTAACGCGGATTACCTCTCCTTCGACAAGCGTTTCAATGAGCAGTACCGTAACGCCGGCTACGACCTGCAAAACGAGGAAGCAACGGCAAACGCGTTGCGCACTTACTCGCCGGCCAACAACTCAGTCGCCTCCTTTACCGCCGATTACACGCGCTCCTTAGGCAAAGCCACGGCGCTGGAAGCGGGTCTGAAGTCGTTGCGCACCGTAACCGACAGCGATATTCACTGGGAAAACCTGGGCGCGGCCGGCAACTGGTTCAACGACGCGCGACGCACCAACCACTTTGTCTACCGCGAGTACATCAACGCGGGTTACGCCTCGGTGCGCCGGCCGGTGAGCGAGAAAGTAAGCACGGAGTTAGGCTTACGGGCCGAGCACACCCACAGCGAAGGCGAATCGTTGACGCTCCAGCAGCTAAATAAGCGCGACTATTTCAACCTGTTTCCGAGCGTGGCGCTGGATTACAATATGTCGGAAAAGCAGCAGTGGAACCTCAGCTACCAGCGCAAGATTGACCGGTTCCGCTTCGACATCGTGAACCCTTTCCTGACCTACATCAGCCCCTACCTCTACTACCAGGGCAACCCCAGTATCCGGCCCTCGTTTTCCAACAACTACTCCATTTCGCACAGCTATAACAACGAGGTGGTCACATCGGTATCCTACGGCCGCCACACCAATGCGCTGGCAGAGGTATTCCGCCGCGACCCGGCCACCAACATCCTCATCCAGTCCGATGCAAACCTGAGCCGGGCCACCACGCTGGATGCGAACGTGAGCCTGACCAAGCAGTTTGGCGGCGGTGCGATAACCACGACGAATTTTGTGGGTGCCACGTACGTCCGGTTCTACTCACCAACCATGCCCTGGCTAAACCAATCGAGCGTGGGGGTGATGGCCAGCAGCAATAACACGGTGAATATGCCCAGTGGCATCCGGGCAGAACTCAACTTGTTCTATCGAACGCCGCTCACGTACGGGGCCTACTCCTTCAAGGCCCAGTACAACGGCAGCATAGCGGTATCGACGCCGGTGCTGAAAGAAAAGGGCACCCTCACGCTAACCGTACTCGACCCGCTGAACCTACAGAAAAACCGCTACGATACGCGGGCGGCGGAGGTACAGGCGTACAGCCTCGATAAAGCTGAAACCCGCTTCGTACGGCTGAATTTCAATTACCGTTTCGGCAACCAGAAGGTGAAGATTATCAGAACGCGTCGCACGGGTATCGAAAACGAGAAAAACCGCCTGGAAGGCGCTGCCAACTAACCATCATTTCACCATAGCTGCTCTACTGTCATGTTCAAAAAACACACATCCCGCGCCCCCCAATTGTTACTGGACGATGCCGGCATCATGCTGCTATCGGACAACGATATGGACAAAATCCTGGGCGGATTCCACGAGCCGGAACACCATGTCATGCCGAACAACCCCTATCCCTGGGAACCATCGGATACGTGGACCGACCCACTACTGGACTAATAAGGTAGATATGGTTGACTAGCACGGTAATTTATGGCACCTCGTAGCATTACCAATTGAATTATCAGGCAATAGACTAGGCCTTACATGCTCCGTGGGTGAACATTGGTTTGAGTACGTCAATGCATTTACTGTCCTCGGCAAATTATACTAAACCGGCCGTTGCCCGGTATCGACTTGAACATTATCACCTAGAGCTTGGGAAGCACGCTTTTATAGTATTTCCCCTCATTGGCGACGCAGGTATAGTACCATAAAAATTACCCTATTCTTACTTAGATATTCACAAATCCCCAATAGAGCGGCAACCCGATTGCCGCGTTGGTGGAAGGCCCTCATGGAGGGATCAGGTTCGGCCACTGCCAAGCGACCCGCCTGTAGCAGAACCGAAAATATCTCGGAGTCAGCAGTACTGCCCGCCACCCGCGCCGGGCTGCAACGCTAGTGCCCAGGCATAACGGCAAGTACCCCGTGGCGGCTGACTTTACTACGGCTACTTACGCTTCCTGTTCAACCCTTTTTCCAATCAATTCTATGCCCAAGCACAACGAAGTACCCAACGCCAAACTGTCCTTCAACAAGGAGGCCGTAGCCAACCTGTCGGAGCAGGAAATGGACCAGCTGGCCGGCGGCCAAGAGTCCCCCATGTCCAGGATCAGCACGGCCGCCGGCATCACCTGCTGCTGGTGCACCTCCACTCGCCAACCACCTGTCGAGGCCGTCTAAAAAACGCGAGCCGGCACTCTGTAATCTTCTCTTTTTCATCTTTTTCACCTTTTTTTCAACCCTTTTCCAACCAATTTCATGTCCAAGCACAACGAAGTACCCAACGCCAAACTGTCCTTCAAYAAGGAAGCCGTAGCCAACCTGTCGGAGCAGGAAATGGACCAGCTGGCCGGTGGCCAAGCGGCTGGTTACGCCACGGTTAACAGCACCAACGCGGGCATTACCTGCTGCTGGTGCACTTCTACCAAGCCCACGCCGCCCGCTCAGGAGGCCGTTTAAAGGAGCCGGATCAGCACTCTATCACTTTTTCTTTTTTCACCTTTTTTCCAACCCTTTTCCAACCAATTYCATGTCCAAGCACAACGAAGTACCCAACGCCAAACTGTCCTTCAACAAGGAAGCCGTAGCCAACCTGTCGGAGCAGGAAATGGACCAGCTGGCCGGTGGCCGCGAAGCGGGTTATGCCACGGTTAACAGCACCAACGCGGACATCACCTGCTGCTGGTGCACTTCTACCAAGCCCACGCCGCCCGCTCAGGAGGCCGTTTAAAGGCCGCTAGCTACCCAGGGGTAGTCACTGCTACCGCTTAAGTAGTGCAAAGCATACAGGTGCCCTCACCGGCCCTGTATGCTTTCCCCGCGGGATAGTGCGTGCTAATGCTTGTTCGAAAACACCTCTACCACTTACTACAAGTCCCCTTCCGTCATGGTTTCGGTTAAAACAGCAACCTCCGTTATTGATAAAATTCAGCAAATCGAACAGGCTCTGTTTGCTGATTACCAAACCGAAGTGGCGGCCGGCAAGGCCCAGGTTTCGTTGATGAACGGGGTGTCTGGCTTAGCCTTATTTTATTACGAATTGTATGATTATTCGCAAGATGAACAATACCAGCAAAAAGCCCTGGATGTAATCAACCACGTATTGCAGCAGTTGCAGGAGCACGTTGGCTCCTTCGCCTACTGCGACGGGCTGGCCGGCCCGGCGTACCTGTTCAACTACCTACGCCAAAAAGGCTTTCTGGGCAGCTCCATCGACAACCTGCTTCTCGACGCGGACCACGTGCTCATCGCCATGATGCAGCGGCTGCTCAAACAAGCCAACCTGGACTTTCTGCACGGTGCCCTCGGTATGGGCCATTACCTCTTGGCACGCCTTGCTCTGGCCCCTGAACGGGCCGAACTGATTGAGGCCTGCGAAGCGCTGGTTGATGGTATCGCGCAGCAAGTAGAAACCGGCTTGGCTTACAACGAGTTCGTGCCGGGCTACACCGACGAAGAGGCCCGCTACGTGAACTGTGGCATGGCCCACGGCGTGGTAGCCAACCTGATGTTACTAGTCAAATATTTGCCGCTGGCGCCCCAGCCCGAGCGCGTACGCGCCGTGCTACAGGCTACCCAGCAGTTGTTGCGCCGCTACCGCTCGGCCGACGACACCACCCTTTCGGCTTATCCATCCATCGTGATGATCAAGGAATACGGCATCGAAACCTACTACGGCATTCCGCTGGGCTGGTGCTACGGCGACACCACCGTGTCGTTGGGCCTCTACCACGTGGGGCAGGCCCTGGGCGACGATGCCCTGGTGGCCGAAGCGCAGGCCCTGGCCGAGCGCGCCACCCGCCGGGCCACGCCCGCCACGGCCCTGACCTACGATGCGGGCTTCTGCCACGGCAGCAGCAGCGTGGCCCATACGTACCGCAAGTGGCTGCAATACAGCGGCGACGAGAGTTTCCGCTACCACTATCAGGCCTGGATTGCCCAGACCCTGGCCCTGGGACACCACCCGGGAGGGCCGGGGGGCTACCTGAAATTCGCCGGCGAAGGCCACGAGCTGAAGTACGGCCTGCTCGACGGGGCCATTGGCGTGGCCCTGGTGCTGCTGGACTCACTGCGGCCCGAGGCACCCAGCGACTGGGACCAGTTTTTCCTGCTTAGCTAGCCCCCGCAGCGGCCGCCGTTCTCCTCATCACTCTATTCTGACGCTTCCCATGAAAAATACCTACTTCGATAAAGCCGTGGTGCGCGTGCCGCTGTACTCGCTCGATTACTATCAGCAGTTTTTCGCCGACGACCAAACCGCGCTTGCCGCGTTAGTGCGCGACGAAACTTTTTTGAGTGGGCTATACCTGGCCTCGCCGCAGCTGTATTATGCCGTGCGCAGCCTGGAACCTGGGGAGCTGCTGGAAGACAATAAAAAGGCCCGAAAGCTCCGCCTCACCCTGGCCAAGTATGTCAACCGCCTGTCCACGCGCTGCACGCCTTTCGGCCTGTTCGCGGGCTGCGCCGTGGTCGATGTGCAGCCCGGCGCTTCGGCCCTGGAGCTGGCCGCGCCCGAGCAGTACCAGCAGCACACCCGTCTCGACAGCCAGTACCTGTTTTCGCTCACCAGCCAACTCAGTTCCGAGCCCTGGATACGGCCTTATCTGCACTATACCGCCAATACTTCCCTCTACCAGCTCGGCGATGCGTACCGTTACGTGGAGCACAGCTACCGTGGCACCAGGCGCAAATACCAGCTGGTGTCCATCGGCCAGCATACTTACATCGACCGGTTGCTGGCTTTGCTGCGTGAGGCACCGCAGGGCCTGAGGATTTCGGACATGGCCCTGAGCCTGGCCGATGCCGACGTGACGGCGGATGAGGTGACTGGCTTCGTGGAGCGGTTGATTGAAGCGCAAATTCTGGTGAGCAACCTGGAACTGGGTACCACCGGCGCGGTGCTGGAAGAACAGGCCCTGGCCGTACTTACCGAGTTGCAGCACGCGGCCGTTGCCGAGCCGGCCCATCAGGCCGCCATTGCCAACCTGCTAACCTACCTGGGGCAGCTCCGGCACAACGCCCAGGCAGCGGACACCGAGCCTATTGCGGGCAAGATGGAGGGCTATCAGCAGCTCAAAGCCCTGGCCACCGAATTCGAGCACCCCTTCGAGGAAAGCTCGCTGCTGCAAACGGACCTGACTACCACCTTCGCGCAGGGGCAGATCGATGGGGCAGTGGCCGAGCAGGTAAAGAAAGGGGCCGAGGTGCTCTCGCGCCTGGCCGCCAGCCAGTCCAATCCGCGGATAGACAAATTCAGGAAGGCCTTCGAGGAACGCTACGACGCCCGCGTGGTGCCGCTGGTGGAAGCCCTGGACATCGAGTCGGGCATTGGCTATGGCAATTTTCTGGACGACCCGCGCTCCGATATTTCGGAGTTGATTGGTGGGTTGCGCTTTGACTCGGCCAAAGCCGCGGACGAGAAAACCACCCTCAGCAGCCTGCACACCGACTTTTGGTTGCCCAAACTGCTCGACGCCCAGCGCCAACAGTCCCCGGTAATAAACCTGACCGACGCCGACCTGGCCCCCTACCCTTTCACCGGAAAACGGCTGACGACCACCTACTCGGCCATGACCTCGCTTTACCAGGACGCCGCCGGGCAGCCAGTGGTTTACCTGCAAGGGGTAACCGGCCCGACCGCGGCCAGTTGGCTGGGCCGTTTTGGCCACCAGGATGCCGACATGAATGCCCTGATGCAGGAAGTGGCCGCCGTGGAAGAAGCGGCCCACCCCGATAAGCTAGTGGCCGAAATCACCCACCTGCCGGAAGCCCGCCTGGGCAATGTGCTCCAGCGGCCGGCCCTGCGCCGCTACGAAATTCCGTACCTGGCCGGCAGCGCCGTGGATACCGAGTACCAGTTGCCAATCCAGGACCTGATGCTGTGCATCCGCGACAACCGCCTGGTGCTATTTTCGCAGCGCCACCAGCGCGAGGTGCTGCCCTACCTGACTAACGCCCACTACTATGGCAACGGCAAGAGCCTGCCGCTCTACCATTTCCTCTGCGACATGCAGGAGCTGCACGGGATGGCGGGTATGATGCTGGAGGTGGAACCGCTCCGCAAGCTGTTCCGATACGTGCCGCGCATCACCTACGGCAACGTTATCCTGAAGCGTGCCTCGTGGGTATTCACGCAGCAGGAGCTGGCCCCCGTACTGCGGGCTACCGATGCCCAGCTGCCGGCTGCCTTCGCCACCTTCGCCCAGCAACACGGCCTGCCGGCCACGTTCTCCATCGCCAAAGGCGATAATGAACTCATCATCAAGTCGGACAACCTGCTGCTGTTGCAGACTTTCGTCGACGAAGTGAAGGACATGTACCAGGTGATGCTCAACGAGGTGCTCTTTACGGAGCTGCGCCCCTTGGTAACCAACGGGCAAGCCGCCGCCTTCAACAACGAAACCCTGTTTTTCTTCCATCGCGAAGCCGCGCAGGTACCGGGCTTCCGCCAGCCGCTGCTGGCCGCGCCCGTCAAGCGCGAATACCTGCCCGGCAGCGAGTGGCTGTATTTCAACCTCTACACCGGCTTCAAAAACGCCGATCAGTTGATCCAGCGGGTGGGCTGGCAGCTGGAGCAGCTGTACGCCGCCGGCATCATCGACAAGTGGTTCTTCATTCGTTACTACGACCCGAAATTTCACGTGCGCCTGCGCCTGCACCTGGTGGACGCCCGCCGCTACGACGAGGTGTTTAACGTGCTGCATCCGCTGCTGGAACGCCTGAAGGAGCAGCAAATAGTGTGGAAGGTGGCCGTGGATACGTACCAGCGGGAGCTCGAGCGCTACGGCTTCGACAAGATTGAGCCGGTGGAGAACATCTTTTTCCACGACAGCCGCCTGTGCGTGCGCTTGTTGCAGCGCCTCTCGCGCGAAACCAGCGAAGAAACCCGGTGGCTGGCCTGCCTGGCCTCCATCGACGGGTACTTCGACCTGTTCGGCCTCGATCTGGCGGCCCGCAAGGGCTTCGCCGAAACCATGCAAACGCGCTTCACCCAAGAGTTTAACGCCACCGGTATATCGGCGCGCATCTTGGACAAAAAGTACCGCGACCAGCGGGCCACCATCGTTGGCTTCCTGGCCGGCACCCACCACCCGGCGCTGGCCGCCGACGTGGCCCGCCTCGTGCAGGAGCGCAACGACTGCCTGAGCGCCGACGCGGCCCAGTTGCACACCGTGGATGGCCAGAGCATTCTCTCCTATCTCGACAGCCTGGTGCACATGCACGTGAACCGGCTGTTCCGCACCCAGCAGCGCGTTTACGAGCTGGTGCTCTACGGCTTCCTGCGCAAGCACTACACGTCCTTACTCGCCCAGCAGACCGTGCCGGCCTAGTCCGGTCCGCCCGTCCGCGCCCGGCACGGGGCCAATCAAGTAGCTGTTTTAGCTACCTCGTCATCTGTTAATTCTCGTTTCTATGTTGTTTAGCACCTTTCCGCACTACCCGCAATACGACGAGATGGATTGCGGCCCCACCTGCCTGCGCATCATCAGCAAGCACTACGGGAAGCTGTTTTCGCTCGAACACTTCCGAAAACTCTCCAATACTACCCGCACCGGCTCCAGCTTGCGCGGCCTCAGCGAGGCGGCCCGGCAAGTGGGCTTTCAGACGCAGGGCATCCGGATTGAGTTCGACACGCTGGCCGAGAAGGCACCGTTTCCCTGCATTGCTTTCTGGCGGCAGCGCCACTTCGTTATCGTCTACAAGGTCAGGAAGGATAAGGTGTACGTATCGGACCCGGCGCACGGGCTGCTTACTTACAGCCGCGAGGAGTTTCTGAAACACTGGGCCGTGAAGGGCGACGAGGGCGTGGTTCTCACCCTGGATACTACGCCGGCCTTCGCGGAAGCCGAGTCCGACGTGGACGAGAACAAGGAGGGCCTGCGCTTCATCTCCAAGTACCTGCTGAAATACAAGAGCCTGTTGCTACAGCTCTTCGTTGGGCTGGTAGTGGGCAGCTTACTGCAACTCATTTTCCCGTTTCTGACGCAGAGCTTGGTCGATATCGGCATTCAGCAGTACAACCCGAGCTTTATCCACCTGATTCTGCTGGCCCAGCTGCTGCTGTTTTTGGGGCGTACGGCGGCCGAGTTACTTCGGGGCCAGATCCTGATCCACCTCAGTAGCCGGATCAGCATCAATCTGCTTTCCGACTTCTTCATCAAACTGATGAAGCTGCCCCTGGGCTACTTCGACGTGAAGATGACCGGCGACATTCTACAGCGCATCGGGGACCACCAGCGCGTGGAGCTGTTTCTGACCTCTGGCACACTCAACGCGGTGTTTTCCGCCATCAGTCTGCTCGTGTTCGGCGTGGTGCTGCTGATCTACAATCCGCTGATTTTTCTGGTGTTCCTGGTCTTCAGCGTGGTGTATTTCATGTGGGTGCTCATCTTTATGGGCCGCCGGGCTACGCTGGACTTCAAGCGCTTCGCCCACCATTCGCAGCAGCACGAGAAAAACCTGGAAATGATCCACGGTATGCAGGAAATCAAGCTGCACAATGCCGAGCAGCGCAAGCGCTGGCAGTGGGAATCGTTGCAGGCCAAGCTATTTCAAACCGGCCTGGACAGTTTGCGCCTCAGCCAGGTACAAACGGGCGGAGCTTCACTCATCAACGAGCTAAAAAACATCCTGATCACTTTCCTGGCCGTTAAGCTGGTGCTCACGGGCCAGCTCACGCTCGGGGTAATGCTCTCCATCTCCTACATCGTGGGGCAGCTGAACGGCCCTATCCTACAGATCGTAGAGTTCATCAAGTCCTGGCAGGACGCGCGGCTAAGCATCGGGCGCATCAACGAAATTTACCGCAAAGACGACGAGGAAGTGCCCATGGCCACGTTGCCCGTTGTACCGGCCGGCGACCTACGCGTCCAAGGGCTCACGTTCCAGTACGACAGCGGCTCGGAGCCCTCGCTACAGGACATCAACCTGGTCATTCCGCACCAGAAAGTTACGGCCATCGTGGGAGCCAGTGGCAGCGGCAAAACCACCCTGCTCAAGCTGCTGCTACGCTTCTACGAGCCCAGCGCGGGCCGCATCACGGTAGCCGATCAGCCGCTGACGGACCTGGGCCATAGCAACTGGCGGGATAAGTGTGGTGCCGTAATGCAGGAGGGCTACATTTTCAATGACACCATCGTCAACAACATCGCCGTGCGCGAGGAGGAAGAGGATGTGGACCTGACGCGCGTGCAGCACGCGGTGCAGGTAGCCAATATCCACGACTACATTGAGGCGCTGCCCCTGCGCTTCAACACCCGCATCGGGCAGAACGGCATGGGGCTGAGCACCGGGCAGAAGCAGCGCATCCTCATTGCCCGCGCCGTGTATAAGAACCCCGAGTTCCTGTTCTTCGACGAGGCCACCAGCGCTCTGGACGCGAAAAATGAGCGCATCATCAGCGAAAACCTGAGCACCTATTTCCGGCAGAAAACGGTCGTTGTGATTGCCCACCGCCTGAGCACGGTAAAAAACGCCGACCAGATTATCGTGCTGGAAAAAGGCCAGATCGTGGAAGTCGGCGACCATACTCAGCTCATCCAGAGCCGCGGCGTGTACTTCAACCTGGTCAAGAATCAACTGGAATTGGGCGAGTAGCGCCCGTCGATAAACTCCGTACTCCACTCCTATGACTGTTTCTCCCGCTACCGCCCCAACCCAGTCCCAACAGCCCGCGTTGAGCGCCGAAGTACAACGCATTATTAATATGCCGCCGACCTGGCTGGTACGCTGGGGCAATATCCTGCTACTGGGCACGCTAACCAGCAGCCTGTTGCTAGGCAGCCTGATCCCCTACCCCAACACCCTCAGCGGCAAGGCCGTGGTGGGGCCTACTACCCACGTGGTGGTGTCGGCCGCCGACGGCCGCCGTATTCGGCCCGGCCAGCGCGTTATCATTAGCCTCTATGCCTTTCCTAGCGAAAAATTTGGCGCGCTCACGGGGCAGGTGACCGCCATGCCCACCGTCGACGGCACTGGCCAAGCGGTGGTACCCGTCCGGCTAAACGAGGGGTATCGCAGCACTTACGGGCAGTTGCTGCCCGTAGAGCCGGCCAGCATGGCGCGCGCGCGCGTTACCGTGGCCGATGAGACGATTTTTGAGCAGGTAGTGCATTTTTAAGCGCCCCTACCATTCGCACCAATGCACCTGGACCAACGGCAGCCTGCCTTAAGCGTCGGCTCTTGCCCACGCTTAAGGCAGGGGCCGCTACCGCTTTATTGCCGCCAAGCGCGCGCCGCATCGGGTAGCATCGGGTAGCATCGGGTAGCATCGGGTAGCATCGGGTAGCATCAGGCAACAAGCCTAAAAAGTCCTGCGCGCTGTTGACCACCTACCAGAAAATAGTGTAGGGTATTATCGGAGCAATCAAAAAATACCCTACACTACTCGTCCTTATTTCAGCCCACGTCGCCTTTGAAGCTCTCGAGGGGCACCCGGCCAAAATCGCGGGCGGTTTCGACGTAGGTTTTCGCCTTTTCCGGGTCGGAGCTGTGGAAACTCTCGCCGCCGGCGCGGTGCAGGAACCAGCGGCGGGCGGTGGGGTCGTACTTGAAAGTAAAAATGCGCGTCCAGCGCCAGCCCGCGCCGCCGTAGTGCTCGACCAAAAAGTAGCCGTTTTTGATAACGAGTTGCCGGTATGGGTCGCCCATCATGCCGCCGCAGCTACTGCACATCACCGCGTTATCGTTGCGGGCGGCCAGGCGGAAGGTGCCATCGGGCTGGCCGGTGAGCAGCAGCAGGGGGCGGCGGGCTTCGCTTTCGCGGCGCAGGGAGTCCACCAGGATGGTATCGAGGGCCAGGAGCTTGTCGGGGTAGGCGTCGCGGTTCAGGTCGCCGGTGGCCACGTCGAGCATTTGGTAGCCGGCCGGCACGAAGGGCCGCACGGCGGCCAATGAATCCGTTACGGTAGCCCCGGCGGCGGCGGTCCGCGCAGTGGAGGCCGCCACCGCCGGAGCTACCGTAACCGTAGCACCCGACGCGGGAGCAGCCAGGGCGGCTTCGGGAGTAGTGGCGGGCGTTTCGGGGGCGGCGTGGCAGGCGGCCAGGGTCAGCAGGCCGGCGGCCAGTTGAGCAGGGAGCATCTTCATGGCCGCAAGGTATCCGGGCGGGCGCAACCGAAGGGCAGGACAGCTAAGCCATACCCCTTATTTTGTGCAGTGCATCAGTTCTTGCAGCATGACTTTGGGAAGGCCCTAACGCCGGGCCGTTGATTGGTGCCGGGTTGCCGATGATAAGTGGGCGAACTGTCCTCACAGAAACCGTTCTTTGCTCCTCATGCCGGCCGGTAGCCCGGTTTATTCCTTCTATAGCGGTTTCGCGAACCGTCAATCCGAACTGTAGAGACGCATCTTTGCGTCTCGTCGTCCGCGCCGTCCAGCTGGCCTCGTTCAACGACGAGACGCAAGGATGCGTCTCTACATCCGACCGGGTTCACCATTCGCGGAACCGCTACATCTACTGACTGATGAAAATTCTATTTACTTCCTTCCTCTATCTTATTGGCGGCTTCTTCACGCAAAGCGTGGCCCAGCCGGCCCGGCACCGGGCCGCCCAGGATTCGCTGACGGCCGAGTTGGAGGCGCTGCGCGTGCAGGGGCATTTCAACGGGTTCGGGGTGGCTATCGTGAGCGGGAAAGGGGTTTTGTACCAGCAGGGCGTGGGCTTTGCTGATGCGCAGGCCGGCAAACCCTACGACCTCCACACGGTGCAGTACATCGCCTCGGTTTCCAAAACCATCGTGGGCCTGGCCCTGCTCAAAGCCCAGGAACTGGGCAAGCTCCACCTCGACGACCCCATCGACCAGTATCTGCCCTTTAAAGTCCGCAACCCGGCCTTTCCCGATGTGCCGATTACGCTCCGCCACCTGGCTACCCACACCTCCGGCATCCGCGACAACGACTTTTACCTGAGCAAGAACTACTACCTCAGGCCTGGCCTGCCGCTCGCGGGCCTGCCGATGACTTTCGATGCCACGCAGACGTTTATCCCCGCCGATTCGGCCGTGAGCCTGCCGGAGTTTCTGCGCAACAGCCTCACCCCGGAGGGCAAGTGGTACCAGCCAAAGGGTTTTTCGGCGCGCCGGCCCGGGGAGCTGTACGAATACTCCAACGTGGGGGCCTCGCTGGCGGCCTACGTGGTGGAGCGGGCCTGCGGCCAGCCGTTCCCGGCCTTTACCAAGCGGTACCTGCTGCGGCCGTTGCGCCTGCGGGATTCGGGCTGGAGCTTCCGCCAGATTGATTTCGCCCGCTACTCCCGCCTCTATGGCTCCACGACCGTACCCCTGCCCTACTACGCCACCACCACCTACCCCGACGGCGGTTTCATCTCGTCCGTTGCCGACCTGAGCAAGTACCTGCACGAGCTCATCCGGGGCTACCAGGGCCGGGGCACCGTGTTGGGGCCAGCCAGCTACCGCGAGTTGTTCCGGCCCCAGCTGGCGGCCGGCAACTTCGAGGACCGCAACGAGCGCAACCCATTCAGCGAATCCTATAACGTGGGCATTCTGATGGGCTTCGGCTACACCGGCTTCATTGGCCATACCGGCGGCGACCCGGGCGTGGTGGCGCTGCTGTTTTTCGACCCTACATCGGGCATCGGCCGCATCCTGCTCCTGAATACCAGCTACGACGACCGCCCGAGCGAAGCGACGATGTACCAGATCTGGAACACGCTGGAAAAGTACCAGCACCGGGTAGGCGGCTGAGAGGCGGCGTTGGGCGCAGGCAACGCGCCCTTATAGCCGGTCGCGCACCAGCGTAAGCACCCGTTCCATTTCGCGGCGGATGTCGCTGGTGGGCACCACGTAGCCGTTGTTGAAGAAGCTGAAGGCCACCAGCCGGCCCGAGCGGGTGCGCAGGTAGCCGGCCAGGTTGTGGGTGTTGGTGAGGGTGCCCGTTTTGCCCCAGAGCCAGGGACCGGTTTTGCCGCCCACATAGGCCCGGCGCAGCGTGCCCGGCCCACCCCCGGCCGCCAGCAGACTCAGTAGCCGGGGCTCGGGCACGCGCTGGTGCAGCAGCAGCAGCACGGCGGTAAGGCTGCGGGGCGTGAGCAGGTTGAGGCGCGAGAGGCCCGAGCCATCCACCCACACCGGCGCGTCGGGCAGCGTGCGCAGGTAGTTGCCCCGCATGGCCCGGATAGCGCGGGCCGGGCTCAGGGAATCGGCCCCCAGGGCCGAGGAGCACATGAGCAGCAGCTGCTCGGCCAGGAAATTGTCGCTCACCCGGATCATGCGGCGGTAGAGCGAATCGGCGGGCAGGCCGCGCAGGGTGCGCACCGAGTCGCGGGCGGTGAGGCGGAGCGGGCCGGCCAGCAGCACCGGACGCCGCAGCGTGTCCTGGAGCAGCTGGAGCAGCAGGCCGGGACTGGTCCGGAACGGTACCTCATCCACCCAGCTGCGGGCGGCCGGAAACACCAGAAACCGGTTTTCCTCGGGCGGGCGGCGCACGTGGTCGTGGGCCGGGTTGGGCAGGCCGGCAGGCGTAGGAAAGGTGAGGGGGCGGAAAAAGGCCGGCAGCACCCGGGGCGCGCCCGTCCCGCCGTAGAAGCGCACCGTGTTGCCGTAGATGGGCAGCGGGCCGCGCTCGGGCTGGAAGTAGTAGCCGTAGTCGTCCCAGCTCCAGCCGGGACCGAAGGCGGGCGGGGCGGGCACCTGGGCGTAGAACAGCTTTTCGGGCCGGTTTTTCAGGAATTCATAGGCCCGGCGCGAAGGCACGTCGCCGTGGAGCAGCGTCGGGTCGCCGGTGCCCCAGAACAGCAGCGTATCGGGCCGCAGCACGTAGTGCAGGCTGGGCAGCGAGTCGGGCAGCAGCGTCAGGCCGGCGTACAGGCTGAGCAGCTTCATCGTGCTGGCGGGCGTGAAGTAGCGCGCCTCGTTGAGGCCGAACAGCTGCTGGCCGGTTTCCACGTCTACCACGCTCACGCCCACCTGATGCTGGCGCAGCACCACCGACTCGCGCAGCTGCTGCTCCAGCCAGACGGGGTTGGGGGCCGGGCGCGGCGGCGCGGCGGGGGCGGAAGGCTGGGCGGCCAGCAGGAAGGGCAACAGGGCCAGCCCGAGGGCAAGGCGGCGGATTGAAACAGCAGGCATACTGGCCGCAAGTTGGGCAATAGCGGGCGGATTGACGCGCTTTTTTCGCGCCGGCAGTCGGGCATCCCGTCTGGTTTCGCCCCCGTCGCTGGCAACGGCCCGGCCCGTGCCCCCCGCATTTTTTCTCGGCCCCCATTAAACCCTGCCCCCCCGCGAAGCTTCTATCCCGCTGCACATCGGCCCTTGGCTGCCCCACTTTTTCGCACTTCCCGCTTATGAAAACCTTCTCCTTCCCCGCCCTGCTATTGGCGGCCCTGCTCCTGGCCGCCGCCCCGGCCAGCCTGGCCCAAACGACCACTCCCGCTCCCACCACGGCCAGCGGCCGGACCGCCCACCACGAGGCCCGGGCCTATGTGCGGGAGCAGGTGCTGCCCGCCGTGCGCCAGCAACGTCAGCAGCTGGAAACCCAGCTCACCGCCGCCGACCGCGCCCAGCTCGCCATCTACCGCAGCCAGCTGCGCGAAATCCGCGACAAAGGCCAGGCCCTGCGCCAGTCGTGGCGGGCGGCGGCCGGAACGCCGGCCCCGCCCACCGGCTCCCGCCCCACGCTCACTGAGGCCCAGCAGCAGCAGGTGCGGCAGCTGCGCACCGAAACCAAGGGCATTCTGGCCAGCGTGCGGGAGCTGGCCCAGCAATACGCCCCCAACATCAGTCGCCTGACTGCCGTCCTTGAGCCCCGGCAGCAGAAATGGACTGCCGACCTGCACGCCATCATCGGGCGGGCCGGCGGACCGGCGGAAACGGCCGCCCACGCGGGCCGGCACCAGCGGCGCGGCGGCCCGATCGGGCGGCTGCTGCGGCCCACCGCCTTCCTGCTGCTCGACCCCATCGCCCCGGCCCCCACAGTGCGCGCCCAGAGCCGGGTGTACCCCAACCCCGCCACCGCCACCACCCAGCTGGCCTACGAGGTAACCAAAGCCGGCCCCGTAACCGTGGAGGTGCTCGACAGCCGGGGCAACACCCTGCGCACGGTAGCCCAGAACGGCCAGCAGGACAAAGGCCCGCACACGCTGGCCGTAGACGTGGCCGACCTGCCGGCGGGTACTTACTTCTTCAAAATCATGACTCGCGCCGGGGCCGAAACCCGGCGCTTCGTGAAAGAGTAACCGCCGCCCGGCCCACTAATGGGCCGGGCCGGGCGTTACGCAAGCGGACCCGCCGGTGCGGGTCCGCTTTTTTGTGGGCGGCCCGCCCCCGGCCTGCTATCTTTACGCCCTATGCTGCGCTCCTTTCTCACCTGGTTTTGCTTTCCCCTGACTTCGCTGCTGCTGGCGGCCTGCTGCGGCTCTACGGCCTGCGAGTGCAACGACGCCTACACCGATGCCATCGGCCTGCGCTTCAGCACCGACACGCTGGGCACCACGCCGGCCGGTTTCAAAGCAGCCGAAATTGACACCGTGTTCCTGATCCGGGTGCCGCTCGATACGGCCCAGCGCCCCAAGGCCGACACCGTGCAAATCGGGCGCACCCAGGCCCGGGCGCTCAGCCAGCCCGTCATCCTCAACAATACCACGCCCTTCACCCAGGCCGGCAACCGCAAGCTCGATCAGTACCGCTACCAGCTCTACCTGGCCAAAACCCGCCTGGCCAAGCGGCATACGTTTGATTACTACATCGATAAAGTGGAGCTGACAACCGTGTACCGGGCCGATGGCTGCTGCACCTGCTTCGACAACACCAACAAACAGGTGTACGTGAACGGGAGCCCCACCCCCACCGACCTCACCGACCAGGAGAAGCGCAATCAACTGGGCCTGCTGGACGTGCAGCGGCGGTAAGCTCCGCCGTCGAACACGTCCGCCCTCCCCCGTTGCGCCGTATAGCCCGGAACCTGCACGGTCGGTTCCGACCGGCCCTGAGCCCTGACCGTTTGCCCTTATGTTGCCAGAAGCTACTCCCGCCGTTTCCCCCACCTTTCCCTTCCGCACCACGCTCAGCCTGGAGCCCCTGATTGCCTACTGGAAGGCCGGCGAAGAGTCCTTGAATGAGGGCATTGCCCTGCTCTCGCGCTCGGTGGGCGCGCAGGTGGCCGCCGCCGACTGGGTCCGGGGTCCCATCACCGACCTGGCCCTGCTGGAGTGCAACTGCGACCTGGTGGAAACGCTCATGCTGGCCGTATTTCCGCCCGCCTCCTTCCCCACCGACATCGTGGGGGCCGTGGCCCCGTTTCAGCGCCAGAGCTTCTACTACACGCCCCGCTTCGCCGAGGTCGTGCTCAATGCCCAGCATATCATCAAGCAGCCGCTCAACATCACCATGCCGCAGCTGGAGCTCTACACCACCCGCATGGCCTACCAGCTCATTCTGGAGAAGGTGTACGGGGTGCGGCTGCCCTTGCAGGGAAGCATTATTTTCACGGTGCCCGATTACAGTATCGGCCTCTACCGCCACTACGGGGTGGAGTTCAACTCCACGTTCCTGGAAGTGAAGGTCGTCGGCGAAAAGCCCGCGCTCAGCCCCGAGCAGCTGGAGTTCCTGAGCCGCAACCCCCAGCGCGCCGACTTGTGGCTGGAGCAGCTGCCGCCCCACCATTTCGAGCTTGAGGGCTTCAACATCCTGCACCTGGTGGATGTGACGGAGCAGGAAATTCTCTCCGAGCTCAAGTATGATTTGCTGGAGCGCGACGTGCTGCAGGCCTCCGACCGGCTGGAGCAGATTCAGGAAAAGCTGCGGGTGCTGTTCGGCAAGCCGTTTTTGCAGCTCGGCATTGCCGCCTACGATGAGAAGAAGCGGGCTTTTGTGGATTTCGGCCGCAAGATCAACCACAGCTTCCTCACTAAGCAGCTCCACACCCCCGACGCCGGCTCCGGCTTCCGCCAGATTTACGGCCGCCTCTGGGCCGACCGCCGCCCCCTGGTGCTCGAAGACGTGGAGCAGGCCGACATTCCGGAAGACCTGCGCGCGCAGATTCTGGGCCTGGGCATCCGCTCGGCCATCCTGGCCCTGCTGCCCTACGGCGACGATACGGTGGGCTTGCTGGAGCTGGGCTCGCCCAACGTGGGCGACCTCAACGAGTTCAGCCTCGAAAACGTGAACCAGTTTCTGCCCCTGTTCGCGGTGGCCGTCAAGCGCAACGCCGAAGACATCCAGACCCGGGTGCAGGCCATTGTGAAGGAGAAGTTCACGGCCATTCACCCCACCATGGAGTGGCGCTTTACGGATGCGGCCCAGAACCTGCTCCAGCAGCACGAAGACGGCAACCGCCAGGCCGAAATGGAGGACATCGTGTTCCACGACGTGTACCCGCTGCACGGCTCCAGCGACATCCGGGGCAGCAGCATGGCCCGCAACGAGGCCATCCAGGGCGATTTGGTGGAGCACCTCACGCTGGCCGGCAAAGTGCTCAAAAAGGCCTCGGAGTTTCAGCAGCTGCCCATCCTCGACGAGCTCAAGTTTTACGTGAGCAAGAACCTGCGCCGCCTGCGCCAGGGCATCGTGAGCGGCGACGAGGTGAACATCCTCGAATCGTTGCGCACCGAGATGGAGCCGCTCTTCGAGTACCTGGGCCAGAATACGCAGGAGCTGCGCCCCGTCATCGCCCAGTACTGGGCCCAGATCGATACCGAGCTGGGCATCCTCTACAAGCGCCGTAAGGCCTTCGAGCAGAGCACCACCCTGCTCAACGATGCCGTGGCCAACTACCTCGACGAGGAGGACGCCAAGGCCCAGGCCATGTTTCCGCATTACTTCCAGCGCTTCAAAACCGACGGCGTGGAGCACAACATCTACGTGGGCGCGGCGCTGGTCGAAGACAAGCCCTTCGACCTGGTGTTTCTCAAAAACCTGCGCCTCTGGCAGCTGCTGACGATGGTCGAAATCACGCGCCGCACGGTGGCTTTGCGCGATACGCTGCCCGTGCCGCTCGAAACCACCCAGCTCATCCTCATCCACAGCCAGCCCCTGAGCATCCGCTTCCGCCAGGATGAGCGCCAGTTCGACGTGGACGGGGCCTACAACATCCGCTACGAAATCATCAAGAAGCGCATCGACAAGGCCACCGTACTGGGCACCGGCGAGCGGCTCACCCAGCCCGGCTACCTGGCCCTCGTCTACTCCCAGCAGCGCGAGGCCGATGAATACCTCGAATACCTCGACTACCTCCAAGACCGCGGCCTGCTCGAAGACGACATCGAGGAGCTCGAACTCGAAGAACTCCAGGGCGCCAAAGGCCTGCTGGCGTTGCGGGTGAAGGTGAAATTGAGTTAAAAATTAAAAGTGAAAAATTGGCCGTTCGGCTGTCATTCCCACGAAGAAGGAATCTGAATAAAATCGTTGAACGAAATTAGCTCAATGATTTGGGTCACGTTTCTTCTCCTTCGTCGGAATAACAGCCGAACGGCCAATTTTTAATTTTTCACTTTTAATTTTTAATTGAAACATCCCCCGCAACAAAATCAGCCAGAGCAGCGCACCGGCGAAGCCGGCCAGCACGTCGGTGGCGTAGTGCACGTGCAGGTATACGCGGGTGAGGCCAATGAGCAGAGCGAAGAGCAGCAGCAGAGCTGCCCAGGCCGGGTGGTGGCGGTGGCGCCACAGAATCCAGGCCAGGCAGCCGTAGAGGGCCAGCCCGATCATGGCGTGGCCGCTCGGGAAGCTCAGGCCGGCCTGCTGAAACAGGGCCGACTGGGGCCGCAGGCGGTGGAAATACGTTTTGAGCACCTGGTTGAGCAGTGAGGAACCTGCTACTGCCCAAAACACCTC
>NZ_QYCN01000038.1 GCF_003583925.1 Hymenobacter rubripertinctus
CGGCACGGCCTGAATCTGTTGCGCCAACTCACCCGGCCACATACGGCCCCTGACCAGCCGCTGGCACGCAAAATTCTGAACCTACTGGATGTATTTAGTCGCTATCTTGCTCGTGGACAACCCACTAAAATAGTAGGGTAGAGTAGGCCTCTGCCTCCTGAAAATCCTTTTTAAAGAATACTAGAGTTAATTCTCCGGGACTTTTGAACGATTGAATGCTCCACAACCGGGCCGCAAGCTTCGCCTCGCGCCACGGCTATTTTGCACAGGTCCTGAAAGGCAACGCAAGGGCACGAATTGCTGCGCATATAGCCCGGGCTTCACTCCGCGAGGCCGCCCAGGCGCACCCGGAAGCCCACCTGGCTGGACGCGCGCGCTCCCAGCGGGGGCTGCGCATAAGCTCCGAATTCCGCAAAACTGGTCCTGATTCCGGCCTCGCCGTAAACCCCCACCTCCTGCCCGGGCTGGGCCAGCGTCGGCACGGCCAAGCCGGCCCCCAAGCGCAACCGACTCTGAAAAAAACCTCCATAAGCGCCGCCCAGATACAGGTTAGGGTTGCCCAGGCCCCCGAACTCGTCGGCGTAGCGGAGCAGGCCGTGCCAGCCAGTGAGCTGGCCGGCGCGGGCCCGCAACTGCGGAATCAGGCGGCCCGGCCGCTGGCCCTCGGCCCGGAAGTCGCCTAACTGGCCCGCCCACACGCCCAGGGCTGCTCCGAAAAAGCGGCCGTCCACGGCCACGTAGGGGTTCAGGCCCCAAAGCGTCTGGGACCCGGAAACGCGGCCCTCGAACTGGCGGCCGGTGCCCAGGCGCAGGCCCAGCGTAAAATCGGAGTCATAGTCGGCATCGGTGTAGCGCCAGCGGTTGCGGCGGGCCAGGCCCACCCCGGCCCCGGCGTAGCGGTAGTAATCGGGGACGCGGCCGGCCAGACCGTAGGCGCAGATGAGCAGCACGTTCTGGCTGCTGTGGCCGGTAGCCGGGCGGGCCGGTTCAGACTGGGCACTGGCCACGATGGACAACAGCAGCAGGCCCGCAGTGGCGTAGCACAACCCTCGCCGCGGCGTGATAAGGCGGCAAGCAAGAGGGAAAACCGCCAAGCGCAGGGAGCCGACCCGCATGGCGCGGTTCAGAAGGTGGGTCAAACGGAGTTGGAGTTCCACCTTAACGCAGTTGGTAGCCCAGGCGCACGTTGGCGCTGAGCAGGTCGCCGGGGAAATAGGAATAGGTGCGGCTTTCAATGCCACCAGCCAGACAAAGGCGCTGGTTCAGCACAATATCTAAGCCCAGTCCCCAGTAAGCTGTCGGTTTAAGCAAGCGCTCAGTTTCGTACTGCGGGGAGGTCACAACCGTGACCGTGCCGTCGCGGTTGAGGTACTGGCCCGGGTAGCGCACCAGATTCGTGACGCGCCCCGCCACCAGGCCCGGCCCCAGCGCCACGCGCAGCGCCAGCCGCTCCGGATGGCGGGACGTCCGCACGGCCAGCGCCCCATCTACCATAAATGCGGCGTACTGCTCGCCTGGGTTCTTGTCGGGTTCCCGGGGTGCTTTATCTGCCTCGAAAAAGCCAAGCTGGGTCTGGAGGCTGAAGAGAGAGGTGGCGGAGAAGGGCCGCTGAAACCCAACCGTGGCCAGGGTGCCGGGCCAGCCATCGTTGGTGTAAATAGCCCGCCCGAGGCCCGCATACGCCGTAAGTGGAACAACAGGCTTGGGAGCCGTTGGGGTTTGGGCCAGCACGGCCGCGCCGGATACTAATGCCGGGAGCATAAGTAAGAATGAACGCACAAGCGGAGATAAATGAGGGGGAAAAAGATTTTCCGCGCTCTACAAGGACTGTGCCTGCTTGCCCGCCTAAGAATCCAACGCGGGCATTGGCGCAGAACGCGCCGCTGTTGTTTTGCCGTACTGCACGATATTCTCAATCATGCCCTTGAAAATGACCGAGTGGAAGGGCACCATTGCGTACCAGTAGAGCCGGCCGGCCAGGCCGTGGGGGCGGAAAGCGGCCAGCTGCTCGAGGGTGTGGGAGCCGTCGTCGTTGGGCAGGATACGGAACTGGAGCCAGGCTTCGCCGGGGAGCTTCATTTCGGCGTAGAGCAGCAGGCGATTCCCGGCCCGGTCGGCCACCAGTACCCGCCAGAAATCGAGCGGGTCGCCGGCGCGCAGGTCGGTAGGCGAGCGGCGGCCCCGGCGCAGGCCCACGCCACCGGCCAGCTTGTCGAGCAACCCCCGCAGGCGCCAGAGCCAGTCGACTTTGTACCAGCCCCGCGTGCCGCCGATGCTCCACACGTTTTGCAGTACCTGGGCGGGGGGGCGGGTAAAGCGCAGCGTCTGCCGGTCGCGGAACAGGCCGAACTGGGGCATCTGGATGTGGTCCATGAACTGCTTTTCCATCACCCCGCTGCTCAGCGCGTCGCTCCAGCTGCTCACCACTTCGTTCTGCTCAATGCGCTGGAAAGCCAGCCGTACGGCCGCGTCGTAGCTCATGCAGGCGTGGGGCACCAGGGCCGAGATGCTGCGGGCCGGGTCGGCCACGGTGTCGTTGCGCAGGCTCTCCACCAGGCTCTGGGCCAGCGAAAACGTGGTGCTCGTGACCAAATACAGCCACCACGACGAGAGCCGGGGCGTGAGCACGGGCACCGTGAAGATGTAGCGCCGCAGCCCCCGGGCCTCGGCCAGCCCGAGCAGCATCTGGCGGTAGGTCAGCACATCCGGCCCACCAATGTCGAAGGAGCGGCCCCGGCAATCGGGGTTGTCGAGCACCTGCATCAGGTAAAACATCACGTCGCGGATGCCGATGGGCTGGCAGCGGGAGTTGAGCCAGCGGGGCGTCACCATCACGGGCAGCTTCTCGACCAAGTCGCGGATAATCTCGAACGAAGCCGAGCCCGAGCCGATGATGATGCTGGCCCGCAGCACCGTCAGGCGGGCAATTTCGGCCTTGCCGAGAACCTTTTCTACGGCCTTACGGGAGCGTAGGTGCACGCTCAGGGCGCGGTCGTTGGCAATGCCCGAGAGGTAGATAACCTGCCGGCAGCCGGTGCCGTTGAGGTAGCCCACAAAGTGGCGGGCCGATTCCTGCTCCAGCCGGAAAAAGTCGGTGTCGTGCCCGCTCATCGAATGCACCAGGTAATAGGCCACATCAATGTCGAGCGGCAGACCGGTCAGCGAATCGGGCCGGAGCAGGTCGCCCTCGGCCACCGTGATGCCGGCGCGCAGGCGCTCGGGAAACTCGAAGCGGCGGGCGTCGCGCACGAGGCAGGTAACGTGGTGGCCGGCCTCGACGAGCAGCGGCAGCAGGCGCTGGCCGATGTAGCCGGTGGCCCCGGTGAGCAGGATGTGCATGGTCTGGAGCTGTTGGCTGGTGGCTATTAGCTGCTAGCTGGTGCGCAGGCAGCCCGGGCCAGGGGCTACGCGCCGGGGCCTCCGTAGTTCAACTACGGAAACAGGGGAGAGGTTATGGGAAGAAGGGGCGCAGCTAGGGTTGGAAGTAAGAAACGTCATTCCGAGCATGTTGCGCATCAAGCAAAGGATTGAGGAATCTCGCGGCCAATGGGAATGCTAACGTTGAGGTACTTTGGCAACATCAGCACGCGAGATTCCTCGGCTCCGTTGCGCTGCGCTCGGAATGATGTTTCTTCTTCTCACTTCTCACTTCTCACTTCTCACTTCTCACTTCTCCTTGTGCTTGGGCCGCCGCTTGCGCCTGGCTGCGGCTTTGTCGCGCTCCACCTTGCGCACAGCCCGCAGCAGCAGGCGCTCCTCGTGGCGGGCCAGCAACTGGCGGCGCACGAAATGGGCCAGCTCGGCCAGCGACACGAGGCGGGTAGTGCGCAGGAAGCCCAGGATGTCGCGCCGGCGCAGCGTGCTCACGCCGGGCAGGCCCTGGGCGAGCAGGAACTGCTTGATTTCGGATACCCGCAGCAGCCCCGCCACGGCGGGGCGCTCCACGGTGGCGTTGTAGGCGGCCGGGCGCAGTTCGCGCAGCCCTTCGGCCGAGGCCACCAGCACACCCACCCACGCGGGCAGCTGGGGCAGCAGTTTGGGCACGTGCTTTTCGGTGACCACGAACGTGACGAAATCGTAGGCCCGGCCGTAGCAGGGCAGTTGCCGGGGCACCCGTTGCAGCGTATCGGCGTCGCCCTTGAGCTCGTAGCCGTGCATGAACTGCTCGGTAATGTGCACGACGTCGGCGCGGGTAGTGCCGGTGGGTAGCTCATCAATCCAGACGCCGCCCAGCAGCCGGGGGTACAGAAAAGGGCGGATATCAGCGTCGTTCATAGGAGCAGCGCGCGGCAGTACCTGCCCCGGCAAAGGTTGGCCGCAAAACCGAAAGCAAAGGCAGCCAGGCGTGCCACAACGCGCCTGGGCAGCGGTTGACCGGGGGCGGKGGGGGTTTGCCAAAAATGCCCGAGGGCATCGGTCAGCGGGGGCGCGACCCGCGCAAACACCTTTTCTTCAGGGGCAATTCTACGCGAAGATAGCATCTGCCCCGGGTACTGCCCCACCTGAACGCGGGTATTCCCCTACCGGGGATTAACTCCGGATGGTGAAAACCATACGCCAACCCAAAAACCGCTCTAGTGGCGGTAATTGTCTCTGTTCCGGCCCTGCGGCCCACGCGTGAGCAAGTCCTTCGCTCACAGAGCCTGAAAAAGACGAGGGCGTAAACCCATGGGTACACCCGGTTTGGCCCGAACGCAAAAAAGCCTCAAAAACTGCATCTGTTGCCAGATGTACAGCTTTTGAGGCTTGCTTTAGGGGAAGAATCCAGTCCTGCCCTAGTACCCGGAGCCGGAATCGAACCGGCATATCTTTCGATATCGGTGTTTGAGACCGACGCGTCTACCAGTTCCGCCATCCGGGCGCTTCAAACCGTTCCGACAGGTAGCTTAGGAACGGGCTGCAAACTTAGCCAGAGATTCCCGAATGCGCAATAGGTAGCGCTTTTTCAGGTAGTAGGTCCGCACCTGGGCCAGCGCGGCGGGGCGGGCCTCGGCCGGCAATCCTTCGTAGCCGCTCAGTACCGGTTCTATCCCCGCTTCCAGCGTAGCGTTCAGCTGATTAACTTCCGTTTCGACGCTGGCTACTACGGCCGGATCAGGCTCAAATTCCAGCTCCATGAGCTGCTCGTTGAGGTCCATAACTTCCATCAAAAAATCGGGTGGCAGCGCTTGTTTGCCTTCCTCCAGCAGATGGTGGCGGCCCAAAATATAGGCCATGCGCTGATCGGGGTGGCTGAGGGTGCGGTAGGCATCGGTGTTGCGGGTGGCCAGGTCCAGGATTTCGCGCTGGCGCCCGGGGCTGGCCGTCGCATGAAAATCGGGGTGAAACTCGCGGCTCAGGGCGTAATACTGGCGTTTCAGCGCTGCTTCATCGGGGCGGAAGGACTCGGCCAGGCCGTAGAATTCGAAGTAATCGGGAGTGGACATAAGCAGGAAAACAGGTGAACGGGCCGCCGCAAAGGCCCCGGGACCAACCAGGGTCCGGCGGGTTTGGTTACGCGCCGGGAACTGGGGGCAACGCGGCGGGCTGGACCGAGAAGGCCAGGGGCGGGGCCGCGAACAACGCTTTGGTGGCGGGCCATACCTGCCCGAACAGCGCGGAGCGGCGGTAAGCGTTGAGGGCCTCGGCCGATTCCCAATGACTATGGGTGCAGTACACCTGGGGCTGGTCGGCGTCCTGCCAGAGTTCGAGGAACCGGCAGCCCGGCATCTGCCGGATCTGGTGTTCCGACTCCTGGAAAATCCGCAGAAAGGCCGGTACGTGTTCGGGGGCAAACGTGAGGCGTACAATTCGGATGAGCACAGGCAGGGACTAAAGTGGAGAAAGGAGCGTAAAACGGGCGGGGCGGTGGCCGGATCAGCCGCGGTTCAGGCCAGGACTTTCGCAGAAACAGGCCGCTTCTGCTACCGCCCCGCACCCCGGGGGGGTAGCAGAAGCGGCCTGAAGAACGGCCAGCATGACATGCTATTGGTTAACAGAATGCCTGCACGAACAGGAGGCTTCTGCAACTGGCCGGCCCCGGTTTTTATCCCCCTACACGGTGAACCGCACATCTACCTGGGAGTCGAAATGCAGGCCCAGCAGCTCCGACGCGTTGCCTTGGTTGATGCCGATGCAGAGGCGGTCCTGGCTGTTGAAAATGCAGACGGCCTCGCCGGGGTCGGCGGCCTGGAAGTGAGGCGCGATGTCGCGGACGGTTTCGCGGGCGAAGTGAATGGCAAAGGGCCGGTCGCGGCCGATAACCTCCATGGCCGGGCGCGAAATGTCCGTAATCAGGTTGCCGTAGTGATCCACGTGCACGACGTGGCCGGTAATGCGGTTGTCCTGGAGGCGCAGCTGGCGGTTGAGCAGCTGGTAGCTGTCGGTGGTGAGCGGCCCCAGGTCGGTGAGTGCGTGCCCCCGGGCCAGATGCACGGCGGCCGGGGCCAGCAGGTCGCGGGTGGGTGAGGGCGAGGCCGCCTGTCCGGCACCCAGCACCACGAGCTCTTCGGGCGAGCCGTCGCAGAGCAGGGGCAGCAGCCCGTTATCGGCCGAAACAAAGTAGTGGCCCCGCAGGCGGGCCGCGTGCCAGGCCGCGCGGGGCGCGCCCAGGTCGTTGACGCCGACCAGGTGAACTGTGCCGACCGGAAAATCGGCGTACACCGCGCCCAGCACGTGCACGGCGTGGGCGATGTTGAACGGCTCGATGCCGTGGGTGATGTCGAGCACCGGCACCTCGGGAGCCAGGTGCAGGATGCGCGCCTTCACGGCGGCCACGTAATGGTCGCGGTAGCCGAAATCAGACAGAAACGTAATCAAGCCCATGACCGGAAATTCGGAGTTATTCGTACTATTGCCACACCCCCTCGGGGGGCGGCAAAAGTAGGCCTTTTGCCGCGAATCAGCCGCGGCAACGTTAAGCGGGCTTTTTCGGTTATAAGCAGTACCGGTCCCGCAACTGCGGGCTAACCGGTTGTTTTTCTTCTCAATTCGCTTTTAAATTCCCTCAGTTTGGTCGAAAAAATCATCACGCTGGAAAATGTGTCCCTGGTTGAGTTTCTGGGGGCCGACAATCAGAACATCCGCCAACTCGCGGCTGCCTTTCCGGGCAGTAAAGTTATTTCCCGCGGCAACGAAATCAAGATTCAGGGCCAGCCCGCCGTGATTTCCCGCATCAACGAAATCCTCTCGGCCCTGATTGAACACTACCACCAGTACGGCACCATCACCGATAAAACGGTGAGCCAGTACCTGTCCTCGGCCGATGAGGACCTGGAGGAAGCCCGCATAGCCGCCTCGCCCGACGTGATTCTGTTCGGGGCTAAAGGTGGCGTGATCAAGGCCCGCACGGCCAATCAGCAGCGCCTCGTGGACGCCGTGATGCACAACGATTTGGTGTTTGCCCTCGGGCCGGCCGGTACCGGCAAAACCTATATTTCGGTGGCGTTGGCCGTGCGCGCGCTCAAAAACAAGGAAGTCAAGAAAATCATCATTTCGCGCCCCGTGGTGGAAGCGGGCGAAAGCCTGGGCTTTCTGCCCGGCGACATGAAGGACAAGGTGGACCCCTACCTGCGGCCCATTTACGACGCGCTGGAAGACATGCTGCCGCCCGAGAAGTTCAAGTTCTACCTCGAAAACAAGACCATCGAAATTGCGCCCCTGGCCTATATGCGCGGCCGCACGCTCAACAACGCCTTCGTACTGCTCGATGAGGCCCAGAACACCACGCCCTCCCAGCTCAAAATGTTCCTGACCCGGATGGGACCCCAGGCCAAGGTGATGGTGAACGGCGACCGGAGCCAGGTTGACCTGCCTACCAGGCAGAAATCGGGCTTGAACCAGGCCCTCGACATTCTGCGCGACGTGCAGGGCATCGGTTTCATTGAAATGACGGCCGAGGACGTGGTGCGCCACCGCCTGGTGAAGCAGATTGTGCAGGCCTACGACCAGTTCGACGTGGACGAGGAGCAGGAGCGGGCCAACCAGGCCAACCGGCCCGTGCGCCCGGCTCAGGCCTACCGCCGCCCCAGCGGCCCCGGTCCCGACGCGCCCGACCCCGGCAAACACCCCGACGCCCGCCCCGAAGACGACGGCACCAAGCTGCCCGTGAACCACGAGCAGTAGAAAAGAACGGCCCATAGAACCCGTCATTCCGAGCTTGCCGAGGAATGACGGGTTCTTTTGAGGTTGTTGATGACAGAAAAAGCGGCTGCCTTCAACTGGGGCAGCCGCTTTTTTGTGCCAGGGTAACGGCCGGATGCCTATTTTCGTGGGTCCCGGACTTCCCGCTGCTGAGCAGGAATATATTCTCCTCCTGCCCGGCTCACGCATCCACCGGGTTACTCCTTCATTCACCCCATGCAAGTCCACCGCATTACCTCCGAAGAGGACCTGACGGCCGCCCTGACCATTCGCCGCACGGTGTTCGTGCTGGGCCAGAACGTGCCTGCCGACCTGGAAAACGACGCCCACGACCGCACCGATGCCACCCACTACCTGGCCCGCACGGCCGCCGGCCAGCCCTGCGGCACGGCCCGCTGGCGCCCCACGGCCCAGGGCGTGAAGCTGGAGCGCTTCGCCGTGCTGGCCGATTACCGCAACCAGCAGGCCGGCGCGGCCCTGCTCGCCGCCGTGCTCTACGACGTGCGCGCCGCCCATCCCGCAGCCCTCGTGTACCTGAACGCCCAGCTACCGGCCGTGCGCTTCTACGAGCGCCACGGCTTCAAAAAAGTAGGCGAAAAGCTCGTAGAGGCCGATATTGAACACTACCGGATGACGGCCCCGCAGTAGGGCGAACAGATAACTGGACCGCGAAAGTCCGTTTCGCGACGAGCAGAGCGCGTATCGGGTCCTGGGCTGACAGGACCTCTCGCGTAGAAACGCGCGTTGCCGGTCGCAAAAAGGACTTTCGCAGGACAAGTGGGGCGCTTGGTGGTTTGCCGTAATTTCAGCACTTTGACCAGCAGATAATGAGGTAGTTGTAGCACTGTTTTCCGGATTCGATATGGAGGTGAAATGGGCTCCGAATGCCTTTGTCCGGCTGGTGCTGCCGCTGATGGCGGGCATCCTGACGTATCTGTATTTCGGACCGGAGTTGCCCGTGCTCTGGCCGCTACTGGCGGTGCTGACGGCCGCCTTTCTGGGCGGGCAACTCTGGGCAGCACGGCGGCCGGGACCGGGCGCTACCGATGCGGCGGGCCTGCTGGCCCTGACGGCTTTGTACGTGGCCGGGCTCACGCTCACCCAGCAGGCCACCGAAAGCCGCGCCCCCGACCACCTGTACCGTTTCGGGCAGCAGATTGAGTTTTACCGGGCTGTGGTGGACGATTACACGGTGCTGCGGCCGGCCACCTACGCTACCACCGTGCGGGTGTCGGCGGTGCGGGTAGGGGGGCGGTGGCGGCCGGCGGTGGGCGGCATCCGGGTTTCTATTCCGCGCACCGATACGCTGCCCGTGCCCCGGTACGGCGACGTTTGGCTGGTGCGGGGCGCGCCGGCCCCGAGCAAGGCCCCGCTCAACCCCGGCGAGTTCGACTACCGCCGTTACCTGCACTACCACCAGATTTACCACCAGCACTTCATTCACCCCGATCAGTACCAGCGTATTGCCGTGGAGCCCCCCAGCCTGCTACGGGCCGTGGCCATGCGGGCGGCGCGGGCCGTGGAGGGCGTGTTCCGGCAGTACGTGCACGCCCGCCGCGAGTACGCCCTGGCCTCGGCCCTGGTGCTGGGCATCAAGGACGACGTGGACCAGCAGACCAAGCAGGCCTACGCCAACACCGGCACCACCCACATCATGGCCGTGTCGGGGTTGCAGGTGGGGCTGCTGTTCGGGGCCGTGAGCTGGCTGCTGGGGCTGCTGCCGGGCCGGCGCGGACCGCTGTTTCGCCTGCTCACGGCCCTGCTGGGGCTGGCCGTTATCTGGAGCTACGCCTTCCTCACGGGCCTTTCGGCCTCGGTGCTGCGGGCGGCCGTGATGTTCTCCTTCCTGATTGTGGCCCGGGCCACCGACCGGCAGACGTCGATGTACAACCTGCTGGCCGTGGCCGCCTTCGTGCTGCTCTGCTACGACCCCTACCTGCTCTGCGACGTGGGGTTTCAACTCTCCTTTCTGGCCGTGCTCAGCATCGTGTATCTGCAACCGCGTATTGCCCGTTGGTGGGAGCCGAAGGAGTTCTGCCTCGACCGGCAGCGGCCCTGGCAGCCCCCGCTGGTGCAAAAGGCCTGGAAGGGGCTGGGCGTGGCCCTCGACTGGACCTGGCAGGCCACGGCGTTGTCGTTGGCGGCGCAAGTGGCCACGTTTCCGCTGGGCCTGTTCTACTTCCACCAGTTTCCGCTCAGCTTTTTGCTCTCCAACCTCGTGGCCGTGCCCATTTCCAGCCTCGCCGTGTACGTGGGCATCGTGGTGCTGCTGCTCAAGGGGCTGGTGGGGCTGGTGGGCCTGGTTTCCGGCGGCGCGGCCCACGCCCTCGATTACCTGGTGCAGGCCGTGGCCTGGGTGTTCGAGTGCATGATCTGGTGCTTCAACGAGTACATCTTTCTCATTGGCCGCCTCATGCCGGGGGCGCTGGTGGCGGGCATCCACATCACGGCTCCCCAGGCCTGGCTGATTTTTGCCGTGATTCTGGCCCTGCTGGCCTTTTTTGCCCTTAAAAAGCTTTCCTGGCTGATAACGGCCTGCACGCTGCTGGGCGTGTTTGCCGGCAGCCGGGTGTGGGCCGCCCGCCAGCTGGCCCCCGATGAGCAGCTGGTCATCTACAGCATTCCGCGCCGCTCGGTGCTGGGGTTCTGGCAGGGTGCGCAGGCCGATATCGTAACCCTGGACTCGTTGGCGCTATCCGAAACGGAGCGCACCTACCGCATCGTGCCGGGCAGCATTCAGCGCAACGCCCGGCGCGTAAGCTACTGGCCCGGCTGGCGGGGCAGCCCCGTGCCGGCGCGGGTAGCCGAGCCGGGCCTGCTGCTGCTGGCCTGGCGGGGCCGGCCGCTGGCCGTGCTCAACGGCCGGCTCAGCGGCGCCACCCGGCCCGTGCCGGGGCTGGCCGCCGTGGTGTTGCGCCGCAACGCCCGCGTGAACCCCGAAGAGGTGGCCGCCGTGTTCGGCAAAGCCCCGCGAATCGTGTTCGATTCCTCCTGCAAAAGCTGGTACGTGGCCCGCCAGGACTCTGTATTTCAGGCCGCTGGCTTCCGCACCCACGACGTGGCCCTGCACGGGGCGTTCATCGTTCGGGGAGGGCCGTAGAAAGGGCGGGGCAGGAGGTTGACCGAATCCGCCGGCCGCTTTATGTCGGTAGTTCGTATTATAGTAGCATCAATTTTGCTACGTTTGGCTTTCGCGCCCCATTTCTTGCCAGCTGAGCCCGTTTTCCTTGTCCGGTGCTCCCCGCTGCTATTTCTCACCGCTCTTACCCCCTGACTATGGAAGACATGCCCACTCAGGAACTGGAAGACCTTCGCTACATCCGCTACGATGTGCAGGATTCCATCGGCTATATCACCCTGAACCGCCCGGAAAAACGCAATGCCCTCAACGCCAATGTGGTGTCGGAGCTCAAGCAGGCCTTTGGCTTTGCCGAAGACGATGAAGCCTGTAAGGTTATCGTGCTCCGGGCCGAGGGCGACGTGTTCTGCGCCGGGGCCGACCTGGCTTACCTGCAGGAGCTCCAGAACTTCGGCTACAACGATAACCTGGCCGATTCGACCCACCTCATGCAGCTGTTTCACCAGATTTACACCCTCAACAAGGTCGTAATCGGGCAGGTGCACGGCCATGCCCTGGCCGGGGGCTGCGGGCTGGCTACCATCTGCGACTTCGCCTTCACAGTGCCGGAAGCTAAATTCGGGTACACCGAAGTGAAAATCGGATTTCTGCCGGCCATCGTGAGCATTTTTCTGCTGCGCAAAATCGGGGAAACCCGCACCAAGCAGCTGCTGCTCACCGGCGATGTGATTTCGGCCCAGAAAGCTATGGAGTACGGCCTCGTCAACTTCGTGGTGCCCCGCGAGGAGCTGGCCGACAACGTGTACCAGTTTGCGCGCCGCTTGTGCGTCGAGAATTCGGGGCAGAGTATGGAAGTGACCAAGGAGATGCTGGCCCGTATTCCGGAAATGCCCCTCGAGGACAGCCTCCGCTACGCCGCCCGCATGAACGCCGACGCCCGGGGCTCCGACGACTGCCGCCGCGGCATTGCCGCCTTCCTCAACAAGGAGAAGCTCACCTGGGATAATTAACCACTGAGCCAATCCGGCGGCCTGCTGGCCCGGCCGGAAAGTCAGAAACCGCAGCAAGGCAATCATTTCCGGAATCAGGTCCGGAAACGGTTGCCTTGCCGCGGTTTCTGGCACCTGGGGTGGCGGGGGCAAACTCCCGGAAAATGCGTATACTCCCTCTGCTTACCTTCCGCACTCTTTTCCGGAGCCTTTTTGGGGCTCCCGCTGTTTCCTTTACGTGACTGACGCAACCGCTACCCCCGCCCGCCCCGACCTGCTGCGCATCCCCTACGATGACTACCGCGCCCTGCCGGCCATTGCCAACTCCGACCTCTCGCGCCTGCGCGATGCCCTGAACGGCCGCCCGCCGCGCCCCCATACCAGCGTGGGCGGGGCCCTGGGCCTGGGCACGGCCTTCCACACGGCCCTGCTCGAACCCGACTTGTACGAGCCCGGCCAGCCTGGCATCAACGACACGCTCATCTGGTGGATGGTGGAGGGCGTGCAGCTGCACCCCGAAATGAAGACCCTGCTGGAGGTGGGCACGCCCGAGCCCAGCTGCGTTTTCACTGAGCCCGTGACCGGGACGCTTTGCAAGCTGCGCGCCGACCTCGTCATCGACCATCCCGGCCACCCTTATACCGTGGTGGACTTCAAAACCACCATGGCCCGCGACCATAACCACTTCGTGGAGCAGTGCTCGAACTACGACTACGACCGGCAGGCCGCTTTTTACGCCGATGCTACGCAGGCCGAGCGGTTTCTGCTGGTGGGCGTGCAGAAAATGGAGCCGTTCAAGGTGTTCGTGTACGCGGTGCCCCCGCTGATGCGCTCCGAGGGCCGCGCCAAATACCTGCGCCTGCTGCGCCTGTTGAGCCCCCAGGAACCCGTGCCACTATCGGTGGTGCAGGCCGTGCGCGACGTGCGCGCCGCCCTCACCGGCGACGACGCCTGAGAAACGACTGCCCGAAAGTCTGACCCCGCACTGCCACTGCCAGTAATTAGGGATTCAGCGTTTATTTTGCTGGAAAATACCACACGAAATTGGCGCACACAGCAGGAATGTTGAGCGCCAGTAGTACGAGTGCTGAAAATATAATGCAGCGCATAGTTGGTAGTGTACAGCTAACCGGCTATACTTGCATACCCTTGACGAATAACTGAGCTTGAACAATGCGTCATTTCCGCAATAGCCGCCAGCATAATAACTCGAATAATACTCTTATTCGGGACTGGAAGGCTATTGCTCCTTTGGAGAAACGGAAAATCAGTAATTGTTTTTCTTTTGAAGCCTTCCTTAACCGGAAGGCTTTTTTTATGCCCGTGCTATTCGGTTGCCAATAAAATAATTGGCCGGATACCGTATCGCCCGGTGCGCATAATTTCCTGATTCGCAAAAAAAACTCCCAGCGGGAGCAGGGAATCTGTGTGCCTTTTTCAGAATAAAAAATTTAAAAAACAATATAAACCCCCCAACCATGAGCGTGCAGCAATTATTGCAAACAGAGGAGTCCATCGGGTTTGTGAAGGAAACGTTTGTGCGGGAGCTGACCAGCCGGCTGCACCTGAGCAAAGTATCCGCGCCCATCGTCGTGCTCGACGGTACTGGCCTCAACGACGACCTGAACGGGGTGGAGCGGCCGGTAGGCTTCCCCATTAAGGCCCTGGCCGAGCGCCGGGCCGTGGTGGTGCACTCGCTGGCTAAGTGGAAGCGGGTGCGCCTGCACGAGCTGGGTATTGCCGCCGGCCGCGGCCTGCTCACCGACATGCGCGCCCTGCGCCCCGACGAGGAGTACTCACCCATTCACTCCATTTACGTGGACCAGTGGGACTGGGAAAAGCGCATGGAGGCCGCCCAGCGCACCCCGGAGTTTCTCCAGGCCGCCGTGGCGGATATTTACGAGGCCCTGAAAGCTACCGAAGCCCAGGTAGCGGCCGAGTACCCGGAAATTACGCCCGTGCTGCCCGGTCGTATCACGTTTCTGCACGCCGAAGACCTGCTCCGGCAGTACCCCGGCCTCACGCCCAAGCAGCGCGAGCACGAGGCCGTGAAGCAGTACGGCGCGGTGTTTCTGATGGGCATCGGCGGGGAATTGAGCCACGGCGAGCCCCACGACGGCCGCGCCCCCGACTACGACGACTGGAGCACCGAAACCGCCGCCGGCTACCGGGGCCTCAACGGCGACATCCTGCTCTGGCATCCGGTGCTGCAAACGTCCTTCGAGGTGTCGTCGATGGGGATTCGGGTGGACAAGCAGGCGCTGGTGCGCCAGCTGGCCCTGCGCGGCTGCCAGGACCGGCAGGAGCTGGCCTTCCACGCCCGTTTGCTGAACGATGAGCTGCCCCAGAGCATTGGCGGCGGCATCGGCCAGAGCCGGGTGTGCATGTTTATGCTCCGCAAGGGCCACATCGGGGAGGTGCAGGTGAGCATCTGGCCCGAGGAAGTACGCGAGCAGCTGGCCGGGGCCGGCGTGGCGCTGCTGTAAGAACAGCCGGAAAAGCTGCCGCAGGCAGCGGGGCGGGGGAGCAGGTCTGGCGGCCGTGGCTTCTCCGCCCTGAGCTGTTTCAGGGGGAAGTAGTCAGGGGGAAGTAGTTGAGCAGCAAGGCAGGCGTGAGCAGGCTACACGTGCAGGGTGAGCACCGGCGGGTTGGCGTGCAGAGCCACGGTTTCGGAAATGCTGGCCTGGAACAGGTGGCTGAGCGCCGAGCGGCCGTGGGTGAGCATGACCACCAGATCGGCGTGGGCCTGCTCGGCGAAACGGGGGATGCCGGTGCTGGCCTGGGGCGCATCGAACACTTCCGGCTCGTAGTGGGGGAGGTGATGGCGGTCGGCAAACTCGTGGATGGCGGTCAGGGCCTGGTCGTGGCGGTCGGCGGAAGGCACCACGTCGAGCAGGTGCAGGGTGGCTTCCGGGAACAGGGCTTGGAGCTGGTGCAGACCGGGCACGGCCAGGTCGGCTTCGGCCGCGAAATCGGAGGCGAATACCAGGTGGCGCACGTCGAAATCGGCGACCGGGTGCTTCACGGTGAGCACCGGGCAGGGGGCCACGCGCATCACCCGCTCGGTGTTGGAATTGAGGAAAAACCGCGTCCAGGATGTGTGCTCGTGGGCGCCCATCACCACCAGGTCAATGTGCTGGTCGTGGATGGCTTCCAGCACGGCGGCTT
This sequence comes from Hymenobacter rubripertinctus, assembly GCF_003583925.1. Taxonomy (GTDB): domain Bacteria; phylum Bacteroidota; class Bacteroidia; order Cytophagales; family Hymenobacteraceae; genus Hymenobacter; species Hymenobacter rubripertinctus. The sequence goes on from NZ_QYCN01000038.1 coordinate 15,358, forward strand.
CAAACTCGGTGGTGAGCACCAGTTCCGTAACGACTACCCCGGGGGCCAGCTGCTGGCCTTCAGCCATCAGGGCGTGCAGGCGGCGCTTGGTGGCCTGGAGCACTTTGAGGACGAACACGTTGTTGAGGCCGTCGTCGCCGACCTGACTGCCGGAGGTGGCCATGTGGGCCACGGGGGGCAGATCAACCACGTGGAGCAGGGTGATGTGGCCCCGGCTCCGCCGGGCCAGCTGCAAAGCGGCCTCAAAGGCGTAATGGGCTTCGGGCGAGAAATCGGTGGGCACCAGAATGTTTTTCATGGCCGGAAAGGAAATGAGGTGTGATAGGTTGCCCGCCGCACCGGCGGAGTGGTAACCGCCGGCCCGAAGCTGCGGCCAGTTCGCCGGCGCAGCAGCAGGAACAGGGTGGTAATTGGATAAGGTACATATTTTGGAATATATATACAACTGATGATTAGGGGATTATACGGGTGTTCGGGGGCAGTGGGCAAGATGATTCCATAATCCGGGGGTAATACCGGGCTAATACCCGGCGGGTAGCTTGCGGCCTCATCCACCCCTATGTATCCTGTATGGCTACTTCCGCCAACCGCCCGGGCCTCAACCGCCGCGACTTCCTCAAAAATACCGCCCTGCTCTCCGGCGGGGCCGTGCTGCTACCGGCTATGCTCACCGGCTGCGACGACGACAACGACCCCGTGCGCTACGAGGGCGACTTCGGCTTCCGCGAAGGCGTGGCCAGCTTCGATCCTACCCAAAACAGCGTGCTGCTGTGGACCCGCTACACGCCCGCCACCAACGAAACCGGCGACGCCCCGTTGCGCTGGGAGCTGGCCGAGGAAGCCGGCTTCGGCTCTATTAAAGCCAGCGGGACGCTCACGGCCACCCCTGCCACCGACTATACCGCCTGGGTCGATGCCACCGGGCTGGCCCCGTACAAGAACTACTACTACCGCTTCCGCAACGAGCGCACCGGGGCCACGTCGGTGGTGGGCGAAACCCGCACGCTGCCCGCCAATGGGCAAATCAGCAGCGTGAAACTGGCCGTGGTGTCCTGCGCCAACTACCAGGCCGGCCTGTTCAACGTGTACGGAGCGGTGGCCGAATCGGGCGCCGACGCGGTGGTGCACCTGGGCGACTACATCTACGAGTACGGGGCGGGGGGCTACGGCACCAACGCCGACACGGCCGCCCTGAACCGGGCCCACCAGCCGGCCGGCGAAATCCTGACCCTCAGCGACTACCGTACCCGCTACCGCCAGTACCGCTCCGACCCGCAATTGCAGCGCCTGCACCAGCGCAAGGCCTTTATCTGCGTTTGGGACGACCACGAGCTGGCCAACGACGCCTACCTGGACGGGGCCGAGAACCACCAGCCCAACGAGGGGAGCTTCGAGGCCCGCAAGCAGGCCGCCATTCAGGTGTGGCACGAGTACCTGCCGGCCCGCGTGGCCGACAAAACCCGCATCTACCGCCGTTTCGAGTTCGGCAACCTCGTCAACCTGCTCATGCTTGATACCCGCCTGGTAGGCCGGCAGAAGCAGCTCAGTCTGGGCGACTATTTCAGCGGCCCCGGCGTGTTCAACGCGGCGGCTTTCGGGGCGGCCTGGCTGAACCCGGGCCGCAGCATTCTGGGCAGCGAGCAGCGGGCCTGGCTCACCAACCAGCTCAGCAGCAACCCCGCCCGCTGGCAGGTGCTGGGCTCCCAGGTGCTGCTGGGCAAAATGTACATCCCGGCCGAGCTGCTGGTGTTGGTGGCCCAGCTGGCGGCCGGCCCCACGCCGGCCCTGCTGGCCCAATATAGCACCGTGGCCGGCCAGCTGGCCACCATCAAGGGCCGCCTGCTGGCCGCCGACCCCACCCTGACACCCGCCGAGCGGGCCCGGGTGGAAACCGTGCTGCCCTACAACCTTGACGCCTGGGACGGCTACCCGGCCGAGCGGGAGACCGTGCTGGCCGCCGCCCCCCGCGCCAACCTCATCTCGCTGGCCGGCGACACTCACAACGCCTGGTATAGCGACCTGACCACCAGTACCGGCCGCAAGGTGGGGGCCGAATTCGCCACCTCCTCCGTATCGTCGCCGGGGTTTGAGGCGCTGCTGGCCGGCAACGCCGCCGCCATTCAGGGCTTCGAGCAGTCGAACCAGCTGCTCATCAACGACCTGCACTACCTCGATGCCTCCCGGCGCGGCTACCTGGAAGTGGAGTTCACGGCCTCGGCCGCCAATGCCCAGTGGAAGTACGTGGCCTCGCTCAGCACTGCCAGCACCGCTACCACTATCGGCAAAACCGCCACCGAAGCCTAACCGGCCCCCACCCAGCGGGAGCAAAACCCACCCTACTCCGCTCTCCCCAATCTGGGGGAGGGAGGCATCTGTCGGGGGTAGTAAACGTGAAAAAATAAATTCTTTTACTACCAGCAATACCCCTTGGGTCTGGTAGTAAAAGAATTTATTTTTTCACGTTTACTACCCCCGCCCCGTCGCTCCCGTCCGGGGGGAGGGCTACTGCGGAACAGCAGTTCCTAACACGTTTTGCGCGCCGATGGAAATCGGTTAGGTCCTTGTCAACCTAACACGTTTTGCGCGCCGGTGAAAATCGGTTAGGTCCTTGTCAACCTAACACGTTTTGCGCGCCGGTGAAAATCGGTTAGGCTCCTGGGGCGGGCCGGACGTGGTTGGGTTCCGCGAGGGGGGGGAGCTCTGGGGGMGGCCGGCTCCCGAACAGCGCCAGGCGGCCGACTTGGTGACGCGGGTTGTTACTTTGCGGCCTTTGGCCTGTTGTTGCGACTATGACGGATACTTCCTATTCCCTGGTTATCATCATTGGAGCCGGCCTTTCGGGGCTGGTGGCGGCGCGGCGGCTGGTGGCGGCCGGCCACGCGGTGCAAGTGCTGGAGGCCCGCGACCGGGTGGGCGGGCGCACCCAGGCCGTACCGGCCGGCCCCGCCGGGCGCGGCGTGGATCTGGGCGCGACCTGGGGCTGGCCGCACCACCCGCGCCTCGTGGCCTTGGCGCGGGAGCTGGGCCTCGCGCCTTTTGAGCAGTTCAGCGCCGGGGCCATTGCCTACGAGGTGGGCGGCACGGTGCACCGCCTGCCCCAGGCTTCGGGCTCGGCGGGCTACCTGCGGTTTCCGGGCGGGGCCGCCGCGCTGGCCCAGGCGGTGGCCGCCGCGCTGCCCGCTGGCACCGTGCGGCTCAACGCCCGCGTAACGCGGCTGCGGCAGGTGAGCGGCGGCGTGGCGGTGGAGGCGGAAGAACACGGCCGGCCCAGCACGTACCGGGCCGCTGCCGTGGTGGTGGCCCTGCCGCCCCGCCTGGCCGCCCACCGCCTGCACTTCGAGCCCGAATTGCCCGCCGCCGTGCGGGCTGCCCAGCGCGAAATGCCCACCTGGATGAGCCACGCCATGAAAAGCGTGGTGGTGTACGAGGAGCCGTTCTGGCGCGGCCAGGGCTGGTCGGGCTTCGCGGTGAGCCAGCTGGGGCCGCTCACCGAAATCCACGATGCCTCCCCGCCCGAGGGCCGGCCGGGCGTGCTGTTCGGCTTCTTTGCCGGGCCTCACCCGTTGCGCCGGGCCGCCCCGGCCGCGCGGCAGGCGGCCGTGGTGGCCCAACTGGCGCGTATATTCGGTCCCGCCGCCGCCCAGCCTTTGGCCTACGAGGAACTCGACTGGACCCGGGAACCCTTCACCAGCACGCCCGCCGATGCGGCCCCGCCCTCCTCGGTGCCCCTCCAGGGGCCGGCCATCCTGGCTCAGCCCCTCTGGCACAACACCCTGCACTGGGCCGGGGCCGAAACCGCCACCGGCGAATGGGGCCGCCTCGACGGGGCCATTGAAGCCGGGCAGCGCGCCGCCGCCCAGGTGCTGGCAGCAACAACCGTATAAATGAACGGGGTAGAGAGGCGACCCTTCGCGTCTCGCCGTTGAACGATGAGGTGCCGACGGTGTGGCGGACGGGCAAACGCAAAAACTGCTCTTACGCACGACTGGTTTTGAGCTGACTGTTGCCGTGTCGTAGGGTGCGGGGCTTAGCTGCGCTGTCCTTCGGTTGCCCCCGCCCGCCGTTGACCAGTGGTCGTTGGTTCGCGTTAACGGGTGTCGTTCAACGGCGGGCGGGGGCAACCGAAGGACAGCGCAGCTAAGCCCCGCACCCTACATCGTTCTTCGGCTGCGTAACATCACGTGATAAGGTCCTTCCTTCGTCAGGATGACGTTCCTTTGGCAACCGGCAACCGGCAACCGGCAACCGCCAACCGACAACCGGCAACCGGCAACCGGCAACCGCCAACTGACAACCAACAACTGACAACCAACAACTGACAACTGACAACCCATGATTCCGACTCCTCATACCCTCGAAGACGCGCTGTTCACCAATTCCTTTGTGGCGGAGCTGGCCGGCGACCCATCCTGGGAGAATGAGCCGCGTCAGGTGCCGGGCTACCACTACTCGCGGGTGGCGCCCACGCCCGTAGCGGCCCCGCGCCTGCTGGCCTGGTCCCAGGAAATGGGGGCCGAGCTGGGCCTGACGCCGCCCCCGGAGCAGGGCACGGCCACCGAGCTGCTGGCCGGCAACCGCGTGGCCGACTCCATGCGGCCCTACGCGGCCCGGTACGGGGGGCACCAGTTCGGCAACTGGGCCGGGCAGCTCGGCGACGGCCGCGCCATTTCCCTGGGCGAGCTAGGGGGCACGGCTGGCCGGCGCTGGGAGGTGCAGCTGAAGGGGGCCGGCCCCACGCCCTACTCGCGCCGGGCCGACGGGCGGGCCGTGCTGCGCTCCTCGGTGCGGGAGTTTCTGTGCTCCGAGGCCATGCACCATTTGGGCGTGCCCACCACCCGGGCCCTGAGCCTGGTGAGCACCGGCGACGCGGTGGTGCGCGACATGTTCTACGACGGCCACGCCCGCCCCGAGCCGGGGGCCGTGGTGGCCCGGGTGGCCCCGTCGTTCGTGCGCTTCGGCAGCTTCCAGATCCTGCTGGCCCACGGCGAAATCGACAACCTGCGGGCTTTGGCCGACTACGTAATCCGCCACCACTACCCCGAGCTGGGGGCTCCCTCGCCGGCCGTGTACGGGCGCTGGTTCACCGAAATCTGCCGGCGTACGGCCGTGCTGGTGGCCCACTGGCAGACGGTGGGCTTCGTGCACGGGGTGCTCAATACCGACAACATGAGCATCCTGGGCCTCACCATCGACTACGGTCCCTACGGCTGGCTGGAGCCCTACGACCCCACCTGGACGCCCAACACCACCGATTTCGGGGGGCGGCGCTACGCCTTCGGGCAGCAGCCCCGGGTGGGCCTCTGGAACCTGACCCAGCTGGCCCAGGCCCTGGCCCCGCTCGTGGCCGACCCCACCCAGGACCTGCGCCCGGCCCTGGATGAATACGTGCATACCTACCAGGTCACTTACCACGCCCAACTGCTGGCCAAGCTCGGCCTCACCGACCAGCACCCCGAACCCGACCGCGCCCTGCTGGCCGCTTTGCCCGCCGCCCTGGAGGCCGCCGAAGCTGATATGACGCTGTTTTTCCGCCAGCTCTCCGAGGCCGTGCCCGCGTTATTGGCGGCTGACGAGGCGGCAGTAGGTGAACTGGGCCGGAACTTGCTGGCCGCCGTTTCCTACGCCACCCCGGGCAGCGAGGGCCACGCCCCGCTGCTGGCCTGGCTGGGCCAGTACACGGCCCGGCTGCGCGACGAGCCCGCCGCGCCGGCCGCTATTCGGGTTGCCATGCTGGCCTGCAACCCCAAGTACGTGCTGCGCAACTACCTCGCCCAGCAGGCCATTGAGGCCGCCGAGGCTGGTGACCTCACGCTCCTGCACACCCTGCACGAAGTCCTGAAAAGGCCCTTTGATGAGCAGCCGGAGCACGAGGCCCTGGCTGCCCGCCGCCCCGAGTGGGCCGCCACCAAACCCGGCAGCGCCACGCTCTCGTGCAGCTCGTAGGCAACCCCAAGCGGCGGCCTCCGGCACGTTAGCCCCGGCGGGGCGACACCCGGCCAAGGCGTGTTGCCCCGCCGGGGCTTTATCGTTTCTTCACGGGCGACTACTACCGATATGTCGCCCCGCCGGGGCTAACGTACTGGAGAAAAACACCTTACTTGGGGCTATGAAGAAAGCTATTCTGAGGGGGGGGCTGGCCGTGGTGGTGGTGCTACTGGTGCTGGTCGTGAACGTTGTCTGGTTTAAGCCCTTCTTTATCCGGGCTTTCTACGAGAAGGTGTTCGTGCAGATTATGTTCGACTCACCGGAGCTGCTCTCCCGGCTGCGGCTGGTGGAAAGGCTGGGTATGCAGAGCCACAACCAGCACCTCGACGACGCCTCCGAAACCTTCACCACCCGCCAGCTGGACCGCCTGCGCGCCGACCTGGCCACCCTGCACCGCTACGATACCACCGGCATGCGCGGCCAGGACCGGCTCAACTATCAGATTCTGGACTGGTACATGACCAACGAGGTAAACGGGGCGGCTTTCCGCTACGACAACTACCCCGTCAACCAGGTGTCGGGCGTGCAGAACCAGTTTCCGAGCTTTATGGCCGACGTGCACCAGGTGCGCAACCGCCGCGATGCCGAGTACTACAACCACCGGCTCTCGGAGCTGGGCCGCAAGTTTGGGCAGGTACGGGAAGGGCTGCAAGTGCGCGCGCAGCACGGGGTGGTGCCGCCCACCTTCATGCTGGATAAGGTGCTGGCCGAAATGAAGGCCTTCGTGGCCGTGGAGCCCACCGAAAACCTGCTCTATACGGCCCTAGCCGCCAAGCTTGCAAAGGCCGACGACCTCGACGCGGCCGCCCGCACCGAGCTGCTGGCCGAAACCAGGCACCAGCTGCAAACCAGCGTGTATCCGGGCTACCAGGCCCTGATTGCCTCCTTCACGGCCCTGCGTCCGCGCTCCACCAACGACGCCGGGGTGTGGAAATTCCCCGACGGCGCGGCCTTTTACGCCCACTGCCTGCGCACCAATACCACCACCACCCTGAGCGCCGCCGAAATTCACGCCCTGGGCCGGCGCGAAGTGGCCCGCATTTCAACCCAGGTGCTGGCCATTATGCGCCCCGCCGGGCCGGTTTCGGCCGATACGGTGGGCCGGATGCTGACCCGGCTGGCCCGGCAGCCCCGCTACCAGTACCCCACCACCGACAGCGGCCGGGCCCAGGTGCTGGCCGACTACCGCCGCATCCTGACCGAAGTAAACGCCGGCCTCGACCCCGCCTTTCGCCGCCGGCCCAAGGCCCCGCTGGAAGTGCGCCGGGTGCCCGAGTTCAAGGAAGTAGGCTCGCCGGGGGCCTACTACGAGACGCCGGCCCTGGACGGCTCGCGGCCGGGGGTGTTCTACGCTAACCTGCGCGAGCAGCCTTCGCGGGTGGGCATGCGCACGCTGGCCTACCACGAGGGCATTCCGGGCCACCATTTCCAGCTGAGCACCCAGCAGGAGCTCACCGGGTTGCCCACCTTCCGTACCGTTATTCCCTTCACGGCCTACGCGGAGGGCTGGGCGCTGTACGCCGAGCGCTTGGCTTCGGAAATGGGCTTCGAGCGCACCGCTGCCGACAGTCTGGGCCGCCTCCAGGCCGAGCTGTTCCGGGCCGCCCGGCTGGTGGTGGATACCGGCCTGCACGACCAGCGTTGGAGCCGGGAGCGGGCCATCGATTACATGCGCCAAGTGGCGGGCCTGAGCGAGCAGGAGGCCACGGCCGAAGTAGAGCGCTACATTGCCTGGCCCGGCCAGGCCTGCGCCTACAAAGTGGGGATGCTCAAAATCCTGGAACTGCGTGAGCAGGCCCGCCAGCAGCTCGGCCCCCGCTTCGACCTGCGCGACTTCCACGACGTGGTGCTCCGCAACGGGGCCGTGCCCCTGGAAATTCTGGAGCAGATTGTAAACGACTACATCAAGGCAAAAAAAGCGGCCTAAGGCGCTGGGAAGTGAGGGGCGCGTAGAGAGTAAAATCCGGCCCGAGGCCCTCAAAAACCTCCGAGCTCTAAGCCACAAGCCACAAGCACTATAGCGGTTTGGCGAACCGTAAACCCCGCGCTGTAGAGACGCCCCCTGGCGTCTCGTCGTCCGGGCCGTTCGGCTGCCTTCGTTCAACGGGCAGACGCCAGGATGCGTCGTTACAACCGACCAGGCACACCGTTCACGAAACCACTCCAGGCTCCTGGCTCAGCTCTGCCGCATGAGCCAGGCGTAGGCCGAAGCCAGGTCGTCGAAGAGTACGACACTGGGGCGGGTAACGAACTGCATGGCCGTTTCCATACTCTTGCGGGCCGACCAGTTGGCGGCGCACACCCAGGCCACGTGGCGCATGCCCAGCGTGGCCAGCTGCTGGTAATACTCGCTGCCCACCCAGCGCGCCCCGCCTTCCCACTCCGCGCTGACCTGGCTGTTGTCGTTGAGCATTTTGTGGCAGGGGCGGGCGCGCAGCAGCTCCACAATCAGCTCGCCGCCGCTCCGGGCCGATTCGGCCGTGTGCCGGCCGCGCCACTCCACGTACAGCCATTCGTGGAAGGGGTCGTAGGCAATGGACAAGGGCGGCGTGTCGTATAACTGTTCCATACTCAGGTGCTGAACGAAAGAGCCGCCCAAACGTGCGATACGCCGGAAGATAGCGGATTTCCCGCCCCGCAACTACGCGGCGCCCATTGGCTATCCTCACAATTTCCGGTCCCGGCCAGGGTGGGGGCCTGAGCAGGCCCGCCCTCCTGAATTGCCGGTGAAGCGCGCGGGGGGCAGCCTGCTGAACTACTCCGCCTGCTTCCGCTGTTTCCTCGCCCATGAAGCTGCCGCCCGCCTTGCCCGCCCCACTTTTGTGCTGGCGCGATGTGCTTACGTTTGCCCGCTACGGCAACCCCGAGCCCGTACGGCGCGGGCAGTTGTCGGAGCCCGAATGGGCCGCCCGCCTGACGCCCGCGCAGTTTGGGGTGCTGCGTCAGGCCCGCACCGAGCCGCCCTACCGCAACGCATATTGCCGCTGCTACGCGCCCGGCCGCTACGTGTGCGCCGGCTGCGGCAGCCTTCTGTTCGATTCGGCCACCAAGTACCACGCCATTTCGGGCTGGCCCAGCTTCACCCAACCCGCCACCCGGGCCGCGCTTCGCTTTCAGTTCGATGACAGCCACCACATGCAGCGGGTGGAAGTGCGCTGCAACGTGTGCGCCGGCCACCTGGGCCACGTTTCGGCCGACGGCCCGGCCCCGGCCGGCCTGCGCTTCTGCATCAACTCGACCAGTCTGCGGCGGGTGGAAGAGCCTGATTGTTAGGCGGCTGTTTTCGGGGTGAAGCGCGGCTACCAGAACCCGGCTGCCGTCCGCCCGATTGTGAAAAGGCCGGGTAATCTGCTTTCTTTAGGCCGCAACCCCGCTTTCTTCGTCAGATCAGTGACGACTAATCCGGCTCCGCTACACAGTACCCGTAATTGAACATTACAAATCAGCACTGCCTTTTTTCGCTGCATCGGTTTTCGCGGCTTCTACTTGCTGCTCTATCAATTTGCTTTTGATGCGAAGGTACCCTGTGGTACCCCCAGCCAAGCCGCCACGTTGAACGGACAGTGTGCGCGCCTCCACTTTTTGCCCTTCCCACTTTACGCCATTGCCCGAGATGGTAGAACTGGGCTCGCCATATAGGCTGGTAGCTGCGGCCGTCACTTTTGCGAGATTATCAGAACCATCAACTATCAGATCGACGTGATACAACTTGTCGTGGTAAAAGGTATACTCGATGCTTTGCAGCTTGGCATCTCCAATTTTTAGGTTTTCTTTCCCCTGCTTCATCCCGTAGGATTTAATGCCTTCTTCTCTACTACTAATGCCAGGGGTTAGGTCAGAAAACTGGGAGACGTCGTCGCCAAAGTGAAATGCCCGGAAGCCGTTCTTCTCATCAACTGCTGAAGTTGCGGAAACTACGGGAGTGTCGATAGAAGGAGCCTGCGTCTTATTCTCTAAGGTATTATCTGATGAGCAGGCGCTCCCGAGTAGGGACAAAGGAAGCAAAAGTAGGATAGGGTAGCGGTTCATACGAAGAAAGGAGAAGTGGAAAAGAGGCTGGGAGCATAGCCACCTTCGGCATAGCAAACGTGACGGGTTACGCAGGTTGGTGCAACACTGTTTTGTGAGGTTAGTCCGTTTTCTGTATACACCCACTTCTGCCCCTGGTGCCACCTGTAACATCTTCCGCTTTCAGTTCGATGACAGCCACCACATGCAGCGGGTGGAAGTGCGCTGCAACGGGTGCGCCGGCCACCTGGGCCACGTCTCGGCCGACGGCCCGGCCCCGGCGGGCCTGCGCTTCTGCCTCAACTCGGCCAGTCTGGTGCTGGTGGAGGCGGCTGATTGTCAGGTGGCTGGTTTCGGGGTGAACGGCGGCCCCGTATAGCCGGCGGCCCGCCGCCCGATTGTGAAAAGGCCGGGTAATCTGCTTTCTTTAGGCAACGCTCCCGCTTTCTTTCCCGCCCGATTATGCTGCCAACCGCTACCCACACCCGCGCTACCGAACCCGGGCAGCCGGGCCTGACCAGTGAGGACCTGGCCCCCGTGCCCGCCGCCGCCCGCACCTGGACGACGGCCAACTACGCGGCCCTCTGGATCAGCATGAGTCTGTGCATTCCTACCTACATGCTGGCCAGCTCCCTTATCGGGGGCGGCATGAACTGGTGGCAGGCCCTGCTGACCATCTTTTTGGGCAACTCCGTGGTGCTGGTGCCCATGTTGCTCAACGGCCACGCGGGGGCCAAATACGGCATTCCGTTCCCGGTATTCGCGCGGGCCAGCTTCGGGGTGCGGGGGGCCAACGTGCCGGCCTTGCTGCGGGCCATTATTGCCTGCGGCTGGTTCGGCATTCAGACCTGGATTGGCGGCTACGCGCTCTACCAGATGGCCGTGCTGTGGGTGCCGGGCCTGGGCCGGCTGCCGGCGGTGTTCCCGGCCAGCTGGGGGCTGGCCACCGGGCCGGCGCTGGTGTTCGGGCTGTTCTGGGCCGTGAACATGTACGTGGTGTACCTGGGCGTCGATAGCATCAAGAAGCTGCTGGTGTTCAAGGCGTTTTTCCTGCCGGTGGCGGCGGCGGCCCTGCTCTGGTGGGCCATTGATGCGGGCCACGGCCTGGGGCCGATTCTGAGCCAGCCGGCCAAGTTTGCCTCCTCCGCCGAGTTCTGGGCCTACTTCTTCCCGGCCCTCACCGGCATGGTGGGCTTCTGGGCCACGCTCTCGCTCAACATCCCCGATTTCACCCGCTACGCCGTGAGCCAGCGCGCCCAGATAATGGGCCAGGCCCTGGCCCTGCCGGCTTCTATGACGCTGTTCTCCTTCGTGGGCGTGGTCGTGACGTCGGCCACGCTCGTCATTTACGGCGAAACCATCTGGGACCCGGTGGTGCTGGCCGCCCGGTTCGAGAGCCGGGTGCTGGTGAGCGTGGCCATGCTGGCGGTGGCCCTGAGCACACTGGCCACCAATATTGCCGCCAATATCGTGAGCCCCGCCAACGACTTCGCCAACCTCAACCCGCAGCGCATCAGCTTCAAAACCGGCGGCTACATCACCGGCGTCATCGGGTTGCTCATCTTTCCCTGGAAGCTCATTGCCGACCCTTCGGGCTATATTTTTACGTGGCTGGTGGGCTATTCGGCCCTGCTGGGACCCATCGGGGGCATCATGATTGCCGATTACTACCTGCTGCGCCACCAGCAGCTCGACGTGCCCGACCTCTACCGCTACGAGGGCCGCTACGCCTACCAGCGCGGCGTGAACTACCGGGCCCTACTGGCTTTGCTTATTGGCATTCTGCCCAACATTCCCGGGTTTTTGCAGGCCGTGGGCGCGGTGCCGCCCGGCGCAGTGTGGCCCTGGCTGGCGGCGGTGTACAACTACGCCTGGTTCGTGGGCTTCCTGCTTTCGGGCGGTTTGTACGTGCTGCTGATGCCCCGGCCGGTGCGGGCGGAAGTTGTTGCGGCTTCAGTAGCTACTACCTCACTCGCTTAATTCCCGTCTTTAGCGGCGGGGCTTTCGGAACGATGATAGTGCGCTGCGGTACCTGATGATGGCGGCTACCGAAACCGGAGGGCATGGAAGACGTCGGCAGCAGGGTCATCCAGCAGCAGATTCAAGTCCTTCTGCTCGTTGAATAGGTAGAAGCAGTAGGCGTCGGCTGCATTGTGCTTGTGCAGGGCCACAACCAGGCAGTAGGCGTATCCCGGGCCGAATTCCTTGCCCGCACTCACTTTCGTAGTAGCGCCCCAATCGGCTCCGAATTTCTGCTGCACGGTTTCGGGGGAGAACTCCTGCGTGGCAGGTTCCTGTCCGCCGGAGATGTTCAGGGCTACTACCGTTAGCAGCGAAGAGTAGAGCATGTTCGGATCAACCAGCACCTCGCCTTCATCCTCGCCCTGTTGATCTTCCGCTGGCAGGCCGTTGAGCGGGCGGATGGCGTAGCGGATTTCAACCTGTTGGCCGGGCATCCGCACGGCGTAATCGTAATCCATCTGGGCGTTTTTCAGTACCGGCGTTGGTAGAGTGCCCGCCGGCGGTTGAAACGTGAGGTGGCCCGCTGCCAAGGCCGCCCGAAACCCGGCCGGCAACGCCGAAACAGGGGTGTCGGCCGTTACGGGGGCGGGGAGGAGGGGGGCAGCAGCCGGCAGATTTTCCGTGTGGGCAGTGTTGGGGTCTGCCGATGGCTGGCAGGCGGTAACCAGCAGGGGAAAGGCCCAGAGGGTAAGCTTGTTCACGCAAAAAAGGAGGAAGGTGAAAAGAGGGTGGCAAGGTAGATACTTCCCCCATTCTGCCCGCCTGGGTTGGGTTTTCGTGCGCCAGGTACGTAGGAGAGTATGCTGCCCGGTTACGCACCGGCCCGGCCAACCTCAACTCATCTTATGCCAAACTTGCCTGACTCCCCGCAACCAACCACCCATTTCTCCGGCTTCGTGCACGTGCGCGGGGCCCGGGAGCACAACCTGAAGAACATCGACGTGGACATTCCGCGCGACGCGCTGGTGGTGTTTACCGGCGTTTCGGGCTCGGGCAAGAGCAGCCTGGCTTTTGGTACGCTCTACGCCGAGGCCCAGCGGCGGTACCTGGAATCGGTGTCGCCGTATGCGCGGCGGCTGTTTCACCAGATGGCCGTGCCCGAGGTGACGGCCATTGAGGGCCTGCCGCCGGCCGTGGCCCTGCAACAGCAGCGCGGCACGCCCACCACCCGCTCGTCGGTGGGCTCCGTTACCACGCTCTCCAACCTCGTGCGGATGCTGTATTCGCGGGCCGGCGACTACCCGGCGGGCCAGGGCATCATCTACGCCGAAGCCTTTTCGGCCAACACGCCCGAAGGAGCCTGCCCCACCTGCCACGGGTTGGGCCGGGTGTACGAGGTCACGGAAGCCAGCATGGTGCCCGACCCCACGCTCACCATCCGGGAGCGGGCCGTGGCCGCCTGGCCCCAGGCCTGGGGCGGCCAGAACCAGCGCGACATCCTCGTGACGCTGGGCTACGACGTGGATACGCCCTGGCAGGACCTGCCGCAAAAGGACCGGGACTGGATTCTGTTTACCGACGAGCAGCCCGTGGTGCCGGTGTACCCCGGCCTCTCGCCCGAGCAAACCCGGCGGGCCGTGCAGCGCAAGGCGGAGCCTAACTACATGGGCACGTTCATGGGCGTGAAAAAGTACGTGCTGCACACCTTCGCTACCACCCAGAGCGCCCTCATGAAGAAACGGGTGCAGCAGTACATGCTGGGTGCGGTTTGCCCCATCTGCCAGGGTAAGCGCCTGCGCCGGGAGTCGCTGAGCGTGACCTTCGCGGGCCTCGACATTGCCGATTTCTCGGCTTTGCCCCTCAAGCGGGTGGTGGAGCTGCTGCGGCCCTACGAAACCGGCACCGAAACCGGCCACGCCCGCCACACGGCCGCCCACCCCGAGCAAGTGGAAGCCGCCCGCCGCATTGCCCAGGACCTGCGCGCCCGCCTGGCCGTGCTGCTCGATTTGGGCCTGGGCTACCTGTCACTGGAAAGAAGCACGCCCACGCTCTCACCCGGGGAGCTGCAACGGCTGCGGCTGGCTACTCAGCTCTACTCCAACCTGTTCGGGGTGGTGTACGTGCTCGATGAGCCCTCGGCCGGCCTGCACCCCTCCGATACCGAAGCCCTGCTCGCGGCCCTGGCCAGCCTCAAACGCGCGGGTAACTCCCTGTTCGTGGTCGAGCACAACCTGGATGTGGTGCGCCAGGCCGACTGGCTGGTAGACGTAGGCCCCCAGGCCGGGGAGCAGGGCGGCGAAATCCTGTACAGCGGTCCGCCCGCCGGCCTGCGCGAGGTAGCCGCCTCCCAGACCCGCCGCTTCCTGTTCCCTGCGCAAGCCACCAACGCCGCGCCGGCCCCTGTGCCCCGGGAGCCCACCGGCTGGCTGCACCTCGAAGGCGTGACCCGCAACAACCTCCGAAACCTCACGGCGCGGTTTCCGCTGGGCGTGCTCACCACCGTTACGGGCGTGTCGGGCTCAGGCAAATCGAGCCTGGTAAGCCAGGTGCTGGTGGAGGCGATGGGCGAGGAATTACAAAGTAAAAGTGAAAAATTAAAAATTGAGGATGACGCTTCAGCGTCTGAAGACGACTTGTTCGCTGAAAAAGGCATTCTTAATTTTTCACTTTTACTTTGTAATTCAACACTGACCCGGCTGGTGCAAGTCGATCAGAAGCCCATCGGGCGCACGCCGCGCTCCAATATGGCCACCTACACCGGCCTCTTCGACCACGTGCGTAAGCTGTTCGCGGCCACACCTGAGGCCCGCCGGCGCCGCTACGATGCCGGCCGGTTCAGCTTCAACGTGAAGAAGGGGCGCTGCGAGAACTGCCAGGGCGAGGGGTTCGTGATGGTGGAGCTGCTGTTTCTGCCCAGCGTGTACGCCCCCTGCCCGGTCTGCCACGGGGCCCGCTACAACGCCCAGACCCTCGAAATTCAGTATCAGGGCAAGAATATAGCCCAGGTGCTGGGCCTGACCGTGGACGCCGCCACCGAATTTTTTGCCGAGGAGCCGCCCGTGCACCGGGCCCTCACGGTGCTGCGCGAAGTGGGCCTGGGCTACCTGCGCCTGGGCCAGCCGGCCACCGAGCTGAGCGGGGGCGAGGCCCAGCGCATCAAGCTGGCCACCGAACTCCAGCGCACCCAGCGCGGCACCACCCTCTACGTGCTCGATGAGCCCACCACCGGCCTGCACCCCGCCGACGTGGAAAAGCTGCTCACCCAGCTCCAGGGCTTGGTGGCGGCCGGCAACACGGTGGTGGTAGTGGAGCACGACATGCGCGTGGTGGCCGCCTCCGACTGGGTACTCGACATGGGACCCGGGGCCGGCGACGAGGGCGGCCAGGTGGTGGCCGAAGGGCCGCCGCAGGAAGTAGCGCGGGCCAAAACCAGCAAAACCGCGCCCTATCTGCGGCGGTTTCTGGGCTTAGGTTGAGCAAGGGTAGGATATTTTTGGCCCGTTGGTAGTTCATCCCTGCTGCTGAAAAGCCTACCTTTAAAAAGTAGGCAGGCCGCTATAAGAACTACCCGGATAGGGGACTGTCATTCCGACGAAGGGAGGAATCTGAGGAAGCGTAATCCCAGATCCTTCCTTCGTCGGAATGACAGTCCCCTATCCGGGTAGTCGCTAAGCAAGGGCCGTGTACATGTTGCCCGTTCTGTTTGCTTCCCCCAATGGATATCATAAAGCGTCATAATGTGACCATTTCCGGCTCCGGCGAGCAGGTTATGGTATTTGTTCACGGGTTTGGCTGCGACCAGCGCATGTGGCGGCTGGTGGCCCCGGCCTTCGAGGACCAGTACCGGGTGGTGCTGCTGGACCTGGTGGGGGCCGGCCGCTCCGATCTGAGCGCTTACGACCCCGCTCGCTACGCCTCGCTGGAAGCCCACGCCCAGGATGTGGTGCAGGTGCTCGAAGCGCTGGACGCGCGGGAGGTGATTTTGGTGGGGCATTCGGTGAGTGCCATGATTGGGGCGTTGGCGACTATTGCGGCCCCGGAGCGGTTTGCGGCCCTGGTGATGGTGGCCCCTTCGCCCTACTACCTCAACGAGGCCGGCTACTCCGGCGGGTTCGAGCCGGCGGACATCGACGAGCTGCTGGCCGCCATGGATACCAACTACCTGGGCTGGTCGGGCGAAATGGCCCCCGTGATTATGGGCCATAACGACCGGCCGGAGCTGGCCGGGGAACTCTACCAGAGCTTCTGCGCCACCGACCCGCGCATTGCCCGCCACTTTGCCCGCGCGACGTTTCTCTCCGACCACCGCGCCGACATGGCCCGGGTGCCCACGCCTACCCTAGTGCTGCAAGTCACCCACGATGCCCTGGTGCCGGTAGCAGTAGGCGCGTTTCTGCAGCACCAGCTGCCCGAGAGCCAGTTGGTGCTGCTGGATACGTTCGGGCACTGCCCGCACCTGAGCGCGCCCCACCCCACCACCGATGCCATCCGCCACTACCTGCGCCAGCGCCAGCTATGAGCCGGCCCCCTGACCACTTCCGCCCCCCGCTGGACCTGCGCCTGACCCAGGAAAACCTGGAGGACCTCTACGACAACGCGCCCTGCGGCTACTGCTCCTGCCTGCCCGATGGTACGCTGGTAAAAATAAATCGTACGCTGCTGGAGTGGCTGGGCTATGAACTCACCACGCTGGTGGCCCGCAAGTGCTTTCAGGAGCTGCTGACCGTGGGCGGACGCCTGCACTACGAAACCCACTTCGTACCCTTGCTGCTGCTGCGCAACCAGGCCCGCGAAATCAGCTACCTGCTGCGCCGCGCCAACGGTACCCGGCTACCCGTGCTGCTCAATGCCACCCTGGTGCGCGACACCAATGGCCAGCCCCTGGTGGTGCGCATTACCCTATTCGATATCACGGAGCGCCGCAAGTATGAAGATGAGCTGCTGCGGGCCCGGGGGCAGGCCGAGCGGCAGGGCGAAGACCTGGCCCGGGCCAACGACCAGCTCACCCGCCAGAACGAGGAGCTGACCCGCATCAACGCCGACCTCGACAACTTCGTGTACACCGCCTCCCACGACCTGCGCCAGCCCATCAACAACATGGCCGGCATCTTTGCCGAGCTCAAGCGTACTACCCCCTTTCCCGACCCGGAAGCGGATGGCATGGTGCGCATGTTCGAAGACTCGCTGAGCCAGATCATGGCCACCATCACGGGCCTGACGGAGGTAGTGCAGCTGCAACGCCAGGCTGTACCGACCGAACAGGAAGAGGAAGTGGTAGCCCTGCTCCCGGTGGTGGAAGAGGTTGTCAGCGCGCTCCGGCCCCAGCTAGAGGAGCTGAAAGGGGCGTTTTTACTGGATCTGGGGGCCGTGCCCACCCTGCCCATCAGCCGTCTGAGCCTGCACAGCTTACTGTACAACCTGCTGAGCAACTCGCTCAAATACGCCCAGGCCGGCCGCCCGCCCCAGGTGCGCATAAGTGCCCACCTGGAAAACGGCGCGCCGGTGCTCACGGTGCACGACAACGGCCGGGGTATGGACCTGGAGCGCCACGGGCGGGAGCTGTTTCAGCTCTTTCGCCGCTTTCATCCCGAGGTGCCGGGCACGGGCCTGGGCCTGTATCTGGTAAACCGCCTGGTGTGCCAGGCGGGCGGGCACGTAGAGGTTGCCAGTACCGTGGGCGAGGGCACCAGCTTCCGCATCTGCCTGCCCCGCTAGCGCTTCCGCGACGCCTAAAATCAACTCAACGGTAGCTGTTGAAAAACTCTTTTTAAGAGCCAGATCAGCTGCTTACCGGTCTGGCTGAGCGGGGAGGGCCTTTTGCCGCCGGGCCGCCTCGTGCTGATGGGCGGGCGGCCCAAAATTGCCTGGTAAATGCGGACCTTACCGTAAACCGGCCGCTTCTGGCCGGCAGATTGGCCGGCTTCCGGCTTCGTGCTGTCCATTTCGGGCTCTTCCTTTTTCTTATGGCCTCCTTTTTCCAGCCGTCGGCAGAGCTTTTGCGCGCCTTTGGCTTTACGCGCTTTGCTTCGCCGGCGGGCCAGGCGCGCTACAGCCGTTCCAGCGAGGTCGGCCAGGAAACCATCGTCCTCTACGACGACGACGAGCTCACTCTGCTCGAATCTGTAAATGGCCAGCTGCTTTACTGCTTCCAGGGCCGCGTGGCCTCGGAAGCCGAGCTGCGCGTGCTGTTTCGCCAGGTGAACTGGCCGGCCGAAGTGGGCGGCCCACTGCCCGTTGCCACCAGTCCCGTGCTTGCCGCCGGCCAGTAATGGCGGCCGGGCAACCGACTGACGAACAGTGGTTTTACCTGTTTTTTGCGCCGGATGCCTGCCCGCGCCCTTTCCGGCCCCTGCCCGGGCGGGGCTAAGGGGGCTGTTTCGCTTCTTCAACCTTTTCAAAACAACGCTACTACCGTGGATCAGGACCTGCAACTCAGCTTAGCCAACAACGCCAAGGAATGGCTGGCACTTTCGCTTTCCATTTCGTCGGCCGAAAAAATAGCCTTCGACAAAATCCACGACGGCTTCTTTACCATGTACGGGACCGACTTCATGACCCACGTCTACCGCATGACCTTTGAGCAGACCCTTCAGCAGCTCCCGGAAAAGGAGCGCACCCAACTGCTGCTCTGCTTCAAAAGCGCCATGGACAAAGCCATCGACGAGCACTACTCCGTGCAAACGGTGTAGGGCCTGGTCAGCTGCCGGCTCCGTGGTGGGGTCGAACCGGCCCCGCCCCACCAGTGCGGCCTGGCATCGGTGGGGCGCAGCTGTGTCCGGGGCCGGATCAGGTTACTCGAACACGATGGTTTTGTTGCGGTGCACGCACACCTGCTCGCGGCAGACCAGGGTGAGGGCGCGGGCCAGGGTCAGCTTTTCGCCGTCGCGGCCGGCCTGGGCCATGTCGCGGGCGCTCTGGGTGTGGTCGGTCGGGATGACGCTCTGGGCGATGATGGGGCCCTGGTCGAGCTGGTCGGTGACGAAGTGGGCGGTGGCCCCAATGCTTTTCACGCCCCGCTCGTAGGCCTGGGCGTAGGGGCTGGCCCCGATGAAGGCCGGCAGAAAGCTGTGGTGAATGTTGAGGAGGTGGCCGCTGAAGTGGGCCACGAACTCGGGCGACAGAATGCGCATGTAGCGGGCCAGCACCACAAACTCGGGCTGGTACTGCTGGATCTGGGCCAGCACGGCGGCCTCGTGGGCCTCGCGGCTCAGCCCCTCAGCGCTGATGTGGTGGTAGGGCACATCGAGACGCTCGGTGATGGGGCGCAGGTTGTCGTGGTTGCTGATGACGGCCAGGATTTGGGCGTGCAACTGCCCGAAAAAGTGGCGCACCAGCAGCTCGGAGAGGCAGTGATGCTCGCGGGTGGCCAGCACCACAATCGGGCGGGGCCGGTCGTCGCGCAGCCGGATGGCAGCGGCGGCTGGCAGGGCGGCGCGCAGGTCGCGCAGCAGCACTGCCGGGTCGCAGGGGCCATCGAACTCGGTGCGCATGAAGAAGTGGTGGTCGTGGGGCTCCACGAACTCGCCGTTGCGCAGGATGTTGAGGCCGTGGCGGAAGAGCACTTCGGAAGTCCGGAACACGAGGCCGGGCTCGTCGGGGCAGTCAATGAGCAGGTAATGAATCATAAGCGGAACCCGGAACAGCGGGGCCGCAAGATTAGGCATTGCCGGGCAGATTCCGGCGGTACGCCGGTTGCCGGGCCAGGCCGTTTGTTCAGTGCTTGCCTCCGAACCGGCCCGGCTCAGCCCCCCCCGGCCGTCAGCCGGGCACGGGCCGGGAATAGCCCCAGCCACTTCGAACCACCCCCCCCGGTAGCTGCCGCCCGAGCACAATCCGGCCTATATGGTCGGCAGTGCTCGGGCCTTGGCGGTGAAAAGACTGAGCCGTGATGTGAGCCACCACGTTCGTTGATTAGCAGGTCAGGGTTCTGTCTGAGGTATCCGAAGGTGCCTGCTAATGCGTGGTGCACCGGCCGGAAAGGCGCTCCATGCCTGCTGCCTAAATCCTGTCCGACAAGCTCAGTAGGACCGTTCTGAGGAGTCTGGGGCCATTTTGGCTCGGCGTCTACCTGCTCTGAGGCTGGAGCGTAAGCCTTCGTCAGTTACGCAGAAAGAGGCAGGCGTTACTCTACGACTACCTTGCCCGAGGCGGCTCCGCAGCGCACGATGTAGATGCCCGGGGCCACGCCGGTCAGGTCAAGCTGGGTGGCAGTGGTGTGGGCCGGCAGCACCTGGCGGCGCACTTCCCGGCCAAGGCCATCGGTGAGAATAAGAGCCAACGGCTTGTTGCTGGGCACCAGGCTTTGTAAGCGCACGGCACCATGGGCGGGGTTGGGCAGCAGTACCAACGATTCGGTTGCCCGCGAGGGCCGGCTGCTGCTGACCAGACCGGTGAGGCGCGCAACGAAGCCCGTAGCCGTGGTGGCCGTAATCGGTAGCGAGTTGAACCCGAACGGGGCCATCACCGTACCTAATTGACCGGCGACCGTGGCGGTAGTGCCGGCCAGGAAAATATCGCGCGCACTATCCACCCCCGAGGTGCCCGCCCGCAAAGCATAGGTCCAGGTGCCGGCGGTGTTGAGGCGGGCCACGAATACATCAGCGCCCGTACCGGTTGAATTCACGGCGATGGTACCAAACTGCGCCGTAGCACTGTTCAGTTGGCCTGCAACGGTGGCGTTGCCGCTGGCATCAACAGCTACGGCGTTGGGAAACGTGGTTCCGCTGGTGCCGCCACCCGGCACGGCCTGGGTCCAGATGCCGGCCGCACTTAGCCGGGCCACAAACCCTCCGAAAGTAACGCCCGCCGGCAACGGCAGCGGATTGGCCCCGAACGAAGTGGAGCCAGTGTAGAGGCCGGCAACCACGGCGTTTCCGCTCCCATCGACCGCAATAGCGTTGGGTTGCTCGAACACGCCGCTTACGCCCCCGGCCACCGCCTGCGTCCAGGTGCCGGCGCTGTTGAGCCGGGCCACGAAAGCATCCGAGGACGTGCCGGAGTTGGCGATTGAGATGGCCCCAAACGTGAGCGTGCTCGAGCTCAGAAGACCCGTGATATACGCGTTGCCAGCACCATCCTGGGCCAGGGCCAGCGCTTGTTCGCTGGTGCTGGCATTGCCGGCCTGCACGGCCTGGGTCCAGGTGCCGACGTTGTTCAGGCGGGCCACGAAAATATCGTAGTTCGTGCCGGTATTATCTGAATTCGGCAGCGTGGTAGCCCCAAATCCTGCCGAAACACTGTTGAAGCCGCCCGCAATGGTTACGTTGCCGGCCGCGTCGAGGGTCAATCCAACTACCAGGTCGGCCTTGTTGCCACCCGCTCGCACGGCCTGGGTCCAGCTGCCGGCCGGGTTCAGCCGGGCCACGAAAATATCCTGGTCGTTGCTGGTGCCTCCGGTGGTGGCATTGGTGAGCGTAAAGGCATCAAAGGCCATGGTCACGCTGGTAAAAGTGCCGGTAACGAGTATGTTGCCGCTGTTGTCGACGGCCACGCCTTTGGCTGTTTCGTTGCCCGGGCCACCTGCCCGCACGGCCTGCGTCCAGGCCCCGCTGGCATTCACGCGGCCCACAAACAGGTCGCTTGCTCCCGCACTGACTAACGTTGTTGAGCCAAACGTGACGGTGCCACTGAACGTGCCCACGACAACCGTATTGCCTGCGCCATCCGTGGCCGTGGCCGTGATATCCGAGACGCCTGTGCTCGTGGCACTGCCTGTGCTGGTGGCTAGCCACTGCCAGGTTTGGGCCTGAAGCCGGGTGGGGGAGACTGCCAAAATCAGGCAGCCTACCAGGAAGTGGTATAAGTGTCTCATGAACGGTAGTTAAAAGGTTTGCTGAATATAGATGTATTGTAAATTAATGCAATGTTTTGCAAATAAAATCATAAGGGAATCAGACTGATGAAGGCTTTTTCGAACCCGTTCGCCGATTACTTTCCGCGACTGAGCAAAATCCTTCGGTGGCTGAAACCGGGGGGGCAGGTTCGATGCCACTCTTCAGGTAAACCAGCAGGGGATGAGTTAGGGAGGATAGCGTAGCGGCGCGTGGTTGCCGGAAGAGGCCCGGCCGGCACTTGGCGGGGCGTTTTTCGTTACCTTTCGTTTGGTCGTTCACCTCAAGATGAAGCTGCTACTTGGATCCTACCATTATCCACGAACACATTGCGCTCAACCCGGAAGTACGTGGGTGGTAAAGCGGACGGTGGGCAGGAAGCGAAGCGGCGGCCGATGGCGTGAGTAGCAGCTCCATTGTGCCGGCTAGCAGGAAGCTAAATGGGTGGAAGCGGCGGCCGTAACTATCGTCAGGGTCGAATGGTTCGGTGACGGTGCCACTAACGAGCCCGGTAGCCGGCCGGCCGTGGCGACGCAAGTAGCGGCAGCGGTGGCGGGTAGCGGTGGCGGGTAGCGTTGCCCCACAGCAGGGCCGCCGCGCCGGCCAGGAACCACAGGATAATTTGGGTATCGGAAGCGGTCAATGCGAACACTATTAGGGCAAGCATAATGATGTTTTATTTGCCAGGTTACCGCCAGTAGTAATCCAGCCGTTCAAGGAAGGCAACTTCCGTATGCTTTGAACCAAGTGTAAATACTGATGATACCATCAAGTCTCCGATACTATTTGTGTAGCCTACATCAGAGCAGGGCAAACGCATGAAGCCGGGTGGGGGCTAGCTTTGGGTCATGAGCCACCCGATTCGCGACTACTTTCTGCAAGTTGAAGATTTCCGTCAAGCCGCCAAGTGCCGCTACCGACTGGCGGACATTCTGCTTATTGGCTTGTGCACCTA
>NZ_QYCN01000039.1 GCF_003583925.1 Hymenobacter rubripertinctus
GGTGGCGGCCCAGCGGATGAGGTTTGGGCGTGTGCACGGGCAGCAGGGGCGAGAGGCGCGCCCAGAGCGTATCGGAAATCGTGAATTCTTGCGTCGTGGCCATGCCGCGAAAGTACCACTTCTTTAACTCCTATTCGGATAGACTCTAATAACTCCGTCGCCGTTAAGGTCCTCGTACTGATCTTCAACCGGCTTGCCGTTCTCGTACTTCTGCTTGTACACGTAGTAGGAATACGGCTGGAAGCCCACCGAATTGATTTGGACAGTGCTGGCCAGGTTGCCCGAAATACCGCCCGTTTTAGCGCCGATATAAGTAGGGTCATCTACAACGGTCAGCTTGGTGATTTCGGAGCGCTGGAACGTGGCGTTGGCGATAACAGTCCAGTCTATTTTCTCATTGCGGATGGGAGCCACCGTTAACCCGAGTTCGATGCCCTCGTTGCGCAGGCTGCCTACGTTGGTCACATACAGGTCGGAGAAGTTGGTGCCCGCCGCCGCCGGAATGGTGTTGATCAGGTCTTTGGTCGTGCGGCTATACACATCAACCGTACCTACTACCCGGTTATCGGCTAAACCGTAGTCCAGGCCGGCGTTGTAGGTAGTCGTTTCTTCCCACTTGATGTTCGGGTCATAGGCATCGGGCCGCAGCGTGGTATAGTACGTGTTGCCAAACTGGTACGACACCGTTTCCCGGCCCAGCTGGTAGGTGCCCAGATACGGGTAGTCGGTGCTCGTGATGTCCTGCTGACCGGTGATGCCGTAACCCAATCGTACTTTGAGGTCGGTAAGGGCGCCCACGTCTTTCAGGAAGTCTTCATCCTTGATGCGCCAGGCCACGGCCACCGCCGGAAACAGACCGCTACGCTCGTTCTTGCTGAAGCGCGACGACTGGTCGTTGCGCAACGTAGCCGTGAGCAGGTACCGATCCAGGATGGTGTAGTTGAGGCGGCCGTAGAAGGAGAGCAAGGTGTATTGCGTCTTGAACGGGTTGCCGTTGGCGGCGTCGGGGTTAGCCAGGTCGCCGCTGGCCCGGCGTGGCGCATTAAACGGATTGGAGCGGATGAAGTCCTGGTAGGAGTAACCGCCCAGCACTTCCACCCGGCTCGAGAGCGAAGGCAGATCGTGGTTGTACTTGAGGTAGAATTCAAGCAGCTTATTGTCTTTGCGCTGCGAATACTGGTTGTTTACGCCCCCATTACCGATGCCTTTCGTGATGGGGTCGATGATGTAGTTAGTGGACGAAATGGCCGGTATGGCGTTCGTGCCGTTGCTGCGCAACACGTCGTACCCCAGGTTGAGGTTGGCGTGCAGGGCAGATAAGAAAGGCAGGCTGTAATCGAGCTGAATGTTGCCGATGCTGCGCTTCACGGTGCTCCGGTCGCGGCGCAGTTCCAACTGAGCAACGGGGTTGCGCGGAGCCAGGCCCAGCGGGTTGCCGGCGGCATCGGTAAACTCAAAGTATCCGCCGTAGGCTGGCTGGCCGGAGTAAATAGGCTGGGTAGGGTCGAAGGAGGCCGCAGTGCCCACCACACCTCCTGCATCAGCGAAGCGGTTATCGGTCCAGGAGCCTTTCACGTTGACGTCGATGCGCAGATGGTCGTCGAACAGGCGGGGCGAAAGGCCCAGTGAAGCCGTGTTGCGCTTGATATTGTTGGTGAGCAGCGTACCGTCCTGGTTCAGGTAGCCAACCGAAGCGCGGAAGGGCACGGGGCCGGCATTGCCGGTCAGGCTCACGTTATTGTCAGTGGTCCAGGCCGTGCGGAAAATAGCATCCTGCCAGTCCGTATTCGCCGTACCCAAACGCTTCAGGTCGTCGGCGGAGGCCAGCGGATTCTTGTTGGCCACGGCATCCTGCACCAACTGGCGGAACTGGTCGCCCGAGAGAACATCGGCCTGCCGATAGTTCTTAGCCCGGGAAACCTGGGAGCTGAAGTTCACCCGCATCTTCTCGCCCTGCACGCCCTTCTTGGTCGTTATGATGATAACCCCGTTCGACGCGCGAGAGCCATAAATGGCCGTGGCGGAAGCATCTTTCAGGACGGTGAAGGTGGCAATGTCATTGGGGTTGATGAGGGCCAGCGCATTGGAGGCCCCATCGGTTGGGCTGTTGTCCACCGGTACCCCATCAATTACAATCAGCGGGTCGTTGCTGGCGCTCAGCGACGAGCCGCTGCGAATACGGATAACGCTACCCGCACCCGGGGCACCCCCGCTGGATACGATTTGTACGCCTGCCACTTTGCCCTGGACCAGCTGAACCGGATCAGTAATCTGGCCCTTCACGAAGCTTTTTTCGTCAACCGTGACCACCGAACCCGTTACGTCGGCTTTCTTCACTGTTCCATAACCAATAACCACGGCCTCGTTGAGCAAGGTGGTGTTTTCCGACATGGAAAGCGCGCTCACCGTTGTGTTCTGCCCCGCCGTTACGCTCACGGTTTGCCGCTGCGTAGTGTACCCTACGAACGACAAAATCAGCGTGTGCGGCCCGGACGGGACGTTCTGAATCGAGTAGGAGCCGTCGGAGTTGGTCGAGCCACCCAGGGAGGAGCCTTCGATCAGCACGGTGACGCCCGGCATGCCTTCGCCTTTCTCGTCCAGCACGCGGCCGCTTACCGTCCCAATTCCCTGCGCATGGGCGCTGCTTACGCTCGCGCCTGCGCACAGAAGGGGCAGCGCCAGTTTCGCTAGATAGGGGTGTTTCATTGAAAAAGTGTTAGGGGTTGAAATGGATTTTTCCGGTCTGGCCGGAGTGGGAATTCAGTGGTCCTGGCTAGCGGGTAAGCGTTGGCAACATGGGTAAGTGACCCATGTTGCACCAGTGCTCCAACCTGCGTTCAACATCACCAAATTGTTAAGAAACAATGCAAGTTAAAGGGTTCTACTGTACAAAAACAATGGCTGGAAGTATGCAAATCGGATTAGTCATAATTGCATTTTGTGGCTGACCAGTGCCTGCGCTTAACGGGTAAACAGGCGAAACCCCGGCTGCACCCGCAGCGCAACAGTCGGGGAACCTATTTAGAAGGGCAATTAAGGCGGGTATTGAGGGGAGTTGACACGCGCATTGGGCTAGTAGTGCATTGATCATTTTTAGTGGTGTATTGATTTGATTGGCCTTCGTTACATAATCTGAACTAGCATCAGGATAAAAGGTAGAATTTGTTGTGCTGTTTCTGCTTAACGATGGCTTATTCTGGCCGAACAGGCTTCTATTGACGATTACAGAAGCTGGTAGCGTTGGTTTGAACCGAAAAATAGCGAAGTTCAACCCATTGAATGGCAAACAGGAGCGGGGTTTAGGTCAATGCAGGAACAGTTTAAGCACGCCAAATTGCTCAGTAAGCCCAATTTTTTTTGTATATATTCTAGTATTGGCTAACCTGGCTAAAAGCCCGGAGGTAGTTTGCGCCGCCGCTGATTTCAGGCCTGACCACCGGTGACGGATGTAAGGGCTTACTTACCGGGAAAATCCGGCGGCCGCGTAAGCCGGGCGGAGGATTTTCCCGGAAAAGTACAGGTTGACTTTATCGAATATTCCGGGCTGGTCCGGCTTTTTGAGCAAAATGTGCGGCTGCCTGCCGGAATGTTCTGCTTTGCCGCGTAGCTTGCCAATGTGTTCCTCGTACTCCCACCGCTCATGAATCGCCTTTTACTACCCGCGCTGCTGGGCCTGCTGGCCGCTAACACCCAGGCCCAGACAACATTCCGCCTGACGGCCGTGCCGGCGGCCACCCCGGCCGGGGCCACGCTCTACCTGGCCGGCTCCTTCAACAGCTGGACGCCGGGCAGTGCGGCCCACACGCTGACGGCGAATCCGGATGGTAGCTACCAGATTACGCTGCCCGCGACAATCAAGGGTAATCTGGAGTTCAAATTCACCCGCGGCAGTTGGGCCACGGTGGAATCCGACGCCCAACATGCCGATATTGGTAATCGCACCTATGTGGCCGGCAATGGCCCGGCCACAGTGGAGTTGCAAATTGCCGGCTGGAAAGACCAAGGCACCAATGGTCCCGGTCCTTGTCAGAGCACCGCCTTGCAGCCCAACGTGCGGGTGATGAGCGAGTCGTTTGCCATGCCCCAGCTGGGACGTACCCGCCGCGTGTGGGTGTATCTGCCCAACGACTACGCTACGGCCCCGGCCAAGCGCTACCCCGTGCTGTATATGCACGACGGCCAGAACGTCTTCGACGCCTGTACCAGCTTCTCGGGCGAGTGGGGTGTGGACGAAACCCTGAGCCAACTGCAACAGCAGGGCCTGGACGCCACCGGCTCCATTGTGGTGGCCGTGGACAACGGCGGGGCCGAGCGTCTGAACGAACTTTCGCCCTGGAAAAATGCCCAGTACGGCGGCGGGCAGGGCGACCAGTACGTGGATTTCATGGTTCAGACGCTCAAGCCCTACATCGATGCCAACTACCGCACCCTCACGGGCCGCGAGTTCACGGGCATTGCCGGCAGCAGCATGGGCGGACTCATCTCCACCTACGCCGCCCTCAAATACCCGCTGGTGTACAGCAAAGTGGGCGTGTTTTCGCCGGCGTTCTGGTTTGCCGAGCAGCCGCTGTTTCAGTACGTGCGCCAGCATCCGGCCAACCCGGCCACCCGGTTCTACTTCGTGAGCGGGGCCAATGAGAGCCAGACGATGGTGCCACTGATGCAGGCCATGCGCGACTCGCTGGCTAAGGGCGGCGTACCGGCCGCTAACCTGAGCTTCCGCGCCCCGGCCGATGGTCAGCACGCCGAATGGTTCTGGAAACGGGAGTTTTCGGCGGCTTACCAATGGCTGAACCAGCCAGCCGTGCTCGCCGGCCGCCACCCGGCGGCCAGCCTGGCCTTCAGCGCCTACCCCAACCCGGCCCACGACCGTCTGACCCTCCGGCTGCCGGCGGATGTGCGGGAGGCGCGGGTGGAAATCCTGGAGCTGAGCGGCCGGATGGTGCGCAAGGAAAAGCTCAGGAACGGGGACGCGCTGGACGTGAGCCCGCTGGCCAAGGGGCTCTACCAGCTGCGGGTAACTGCCGGAGCACGGCAGGGGAGCCAGGTGCTGGCCAAAGAGTAGGACGGCGCCCCAATTTCAATAAAATTCGGGCTTTTGATTGCGCGGCTGGCAACTGTGGCTAGCTTTGCAGCGTTCAACGCCCCAACCCAATTTTTGGCAATGACCTTCTCGACGACGACGCAGCAAGCATGGTGGTGGCCCTACGGAGAATCCGGACGGGACAACCTGTGCGTGCGTTAGAATCAACTACTTTTCTTCGCAACGACTCCACAGAAAGCCCGGCCGCGCAGCCGGGCTTTTTTTGTGCCCGGCGCTGGCCCCCTGCTTCACCACCAGCCCCGCTCATGCAAACCTACCAGCTCATTACCCGTCACCAGCGCGTTCTGGCCGATACCGTAACTCCCGTCGGACTCTACCTGCGCCTGCGCGACCGGTACGACAACTGCCTGCTGCTGGAAAGCTCCGACTACCACGGCCAGCAGAACGCGTTCAGCTACCTCGCCTTCGACCCGCTGGCCCGCTTCGAGCTGCGGGGCCGGGAGCTGACGCTAACGCTGCCCGACGACACCACCGAAACCGAAACCCTGGACTCGCCCCGCGCCGGGCTGGCCCGCCTCCAGGAGTTTGCCGCCGCCTTCCGCACCCAGGATACGGGTCACGATTTCATCACGGGCGGCCTGTTCGGCTACCTGGGCTACGAGGCAGTGCAGGTGTTCGAGGACCTCACGCTGAACCCCGACAAGCAGGCCGCCGGCCAGATTCCGGACATGCTGTACGGCACCTATCGCTACGTGATTGCCCTCAACCACTTCCGCAACGAGCTGTATGTGTTCGAGCACACGCTGGAGGGGCAGCAGGTGGACGAGGACGGCCTGACCCGACTGGTGAACCTGATCCGCAACCCGTCGTTGCCCGATTTCAAGTTTAAAGTAGAAGGGCAGGAGCAGACCAACCAGACCGACGAGGAGTTTCTGCGGGTGCTGGCCCAGGGCCAGCAGCACTGCCACCGGGGCGACGTGTTTCAGATTGTGCTTTCCCGCCGCTTCCAGCAGGGCTTTTCGGGCGACGAGTTCAACGTGTACCGGGCCCTGCGCTCCATCAACCCCTCGCCCTACCTGTTCTACTTCGATTACGGCTACTTCAAGATTTTCGGGTCGTCGCCGGAGGCCCAGGTACGCATTCAGGGCCGGCAGGCTAGTCTGTTCCCGATTGCGGGCACTTTCCGGCGCACCGGCCACGATGCCGAGGATGCCGCCCTGGCCCGGCAGCTGGCCGACGACCCCAAGGAAAACGCCGAGCACGTGATGCTGGTGGATCTGGCCCGCAACGACCTGGCCCGCCATGCCGACCAGGTGGAGGTGAAAACCTTTCGCGAAATCCAGTTCTACTCCCATGTCATTCACTTGGTGAGCGAGGTGCAGGCTACCCTGGCCGCCGGCACCAACTCCTTGCAGGTAGTGGCCGATACCTTCCCGGCCGGTACGCTCTCGGGCGCCCCCAAGCACCGCGCCATGCAGCTCATTGATGGGCTGGAGCCCACCGCCCGCGGCTACTACGGCGGGGCCATCGGCCACCTGGGTTTCAATGGCGACTTCAACCACGCCATCATGATCCGCTCCTTTCTGAGCACCGCCGGCCAGCTCTACTTCCAGGCCGGGGCCGGCGTGGTGGCCGCTTCCGACATCCATTCCGAGCTCAACGAAGTGCACCATAAGCTGGCCGCCCTGCGCAAAGCCTTGCAGGAAGCGGAAGCTATTTAAATGAGGAAGCGCAGCATGACGGCGCTTCGTTGCAATAGTATGTGATTAGCCAGAGGTAGAGATGCTTCGATTGCGACTGCGCTCAGCATGACGTTCAGATAAAAACGACACCTACAACATGAATATTCTCGTTCTCGACAACTACGATTCCTTTACCTATAACCTCGTGCAGGTGCTGCGGGAGCTGGGACACACGGACAACGTCACCGTAATCCGGAACGACAAGCTGACGCTGGACGAGGTGGCGGCCTACGACGCGGTGCTGCTGTCGCCGGGGCCGGGCCTGCCTTCGGAGGCGGGCCTGATGCCGGAGGTTATTCGCCGCTATGCGCCTTGCAAGCGCATTCTGGGGGTGTGCCTGGGCCATCAGGGCCTGGCCGAAAGCTTCGGCGGGGAGCTCTACAACCTGCCCCAGGTGCTGCACGGCCTCGCCACCGACGCCCACCTCACGGCCCCCGACAAGCTGTTTGACGAGTTGCCCGAAACCTTTAAAGTGGGCCGCTACCACAGCTGGAGCGTGCGCCCCGAAAGCCTGCCCGCCGAGCTGGAAGTGACGGCCGTGGATGAAAACGGGCAGGTGCTGGCTTTCCGCCACCGTACGTACGATGTGCGCGGCGTGCAGTTCCACCCCGAGTCCATCCTCACCGAGCACGGCCACCAGATGCTGCGCAACTGGCTGAAGTAACAACTCTCATCCTGAGCGGAGCGAAGGACCTTATGGCGCGTGAACAAGTCGTTAGGCACTAACTCAGACGGTACAAGGTCCTTCGCTCTGCTCAGGATGACAGGCGAGAAAAATCAGATAAATCCCTTTCCAATCTGCATAATCTGCGATTTTGAAACAGATCCTCAATAAACTATTCGACCAGCAGCTGCTCACCCACCCGGAAGCCCACGAGGCCATGCTCCGCATTGGGCAGGGGGAGGCCAACGCGGCGGAAATGGCGGCCTTCATGAGCGTGTACCGGATGCGGCCGATTTCGGTGCCCGAGCTGGCCGGCTTCCGCGACGCGCTGCTGAGCCTGAGCCGCGACCCGGAGCTGGGTACCCGCGACACGGTGGACATTGTGGGCACCGGCGGCGACGGCAAGGACACGCTCAACATCAGTACCCTGGCCTGCTTCGTGGTGGCCGGCGCGGGGTATAAGGTGACCAAGCACGGCAACATCGGCGTTTCGTCGGTGTGCGGATCGTCGGATGTGTTGCAGCAGCTGGGCGTGGATTTCGGCGTCGGCAACGACGTGCTGAAGCGGCAGCTGGAGCAGGCCAACATCTGCTTTCTGCACGCGCCGGCCTTCCACCCGGCCATGCGCCACGCCGGGCCGGTACGCCGGGAGCTGGGCGTGCGCACGTTTTTCAACATTCTGGGGCCGCTGGTGAACCCGGCCCGGCCAAAATTCCAGGTGGCCGGCACCTTCAGCCTGGAGCTGCTGCGCCTCTACCACTACCTGCTCCAGCAAACCGACGTGCGTTACGCCGTGGTGCACGCCCTGGATGGCTATGACGAGCTGTCGCTGACGGCGGCGGCCAAGCTGGCCACGCCCGAGGGCGAGCGGGTGGTAACGGCCGCCGACCTGGGTTTGAGCCTCAACCGCCCCGAGGAACTGGCCGGCGGCCACACCGCCGCCAAATCGGCCGCCATCTTTGTTGACGTACTGGAAGGCCGCGCCACCCGCGCCCAGCGCGACGTGGTAACGGCCAACGCGGCCCTAGCCATCGGCTGCCTGGAACCCGGTTTCAGCTTTGCCGACTGCCTGGCCGCCGCCCGCGAGTCGCTCGACTCGGGCCGCGCCAGAAAGGCGTTGCGGACACTCATTAGTTGTTAGTTGTCAGTTGCTGGTTGTCAGGTCGCTCATCCACACATGGTGAACCTGCCAACCAGCACCTGACAACGAACAACCAACAACTGACAACTACCCAACCTCATGACCATTCTCGATAAAATCATTGCCCACAAGCGCCAGGAAGTAGCCACCCGCCAGAGCCTGGTGCCGGTAAAACTGCTGGAGCAGAGCTTCTATATGCCCGGCCAGCCGCTGAGTTTGCGCCGCTACCTGCTGCGCGACGATTTGAGCGGTATCATTGCCGAGTTCAAGCGTAAATCACCCAGCAAAGGCATTATCAATGCCCACGCGCCGGTGGAGCGCACCACGCTGGGCTACATGCAGGCGGGCGCTTCGGCCCTGTCGGTGCTCACGGATACCGAGTTTTTCGGCGGTAAAAATGAGGACCTGACCACGGCCCGGCGCTACAATTTCTGCCCCATTCTGCGCAAGGATTTCGTGGTGGACGAGTACCAGATCATTGAGGCCAAGAGCCTGGGGGCCGATGCCGTATTGCTGATTGCGGCCGTGCTCAGCGGCGAGGAAGTGCTGCGCCTGGGGCGCCTGGCCAAAAGCCTGGGCCTGGAAGTACTGCTCGAAATCCATGACGCCCAGGAGCTCGACAAAACCCTGCACCCCGACGCCGTAACGCTGGTGGGCGTGAACAACCGCAACCTGCACGACTTCTCCGTGAGCCTCGACACCTCGGGCGAGCTGGCCCAGCGCATTCCCGACGCCTACGTGAAGGTGACGGAAAGCGGCCTGACCACCGCCGCCGACATTGAGGCCCTGCGCGCCGTGGGCTACCGGGGCTTCCTGATGGGCGAGACGTTCATGCGCCACTCGCGGCCCGAGAAAGCATGCGCCGCTTTGGTGCAGCAGTTGCGCGCCACCGAGGCCGTGACGTTGTTATAGTGCCAAACGGCCCCGGTCGGTCCTGCTTCGGGCCGCCATCGGCTCCCACCCGACTACCTGCCAACCATGTCTACGACTCCTGAAACCCACCCGTCGCTGCGCCTGAAAGTATGCGGGATGAAATACGCCGACAACATTGCCGAAGTGGCGGCGCTGGAGCCGGATTTCATGGGCTTTATTTTCCATTCGGCCTCTTCGCGCTTCGTGGGCGAAACGCTCGACGCGCGCCTGTTGCAGAGCCTGCCGCCGGGCCTGCGCAAAGTGGGCGTGTTCGTGGATGAAAGCAACGAATTTATCCTGCGGCAGTTGGGTCGCTACGGCCTCGACGCAGCCCAGCTGCACGGCCACGAAACCCCGGCCCAGTGCGCCGAACTGCGGGCGGCGGGCGTTATGGTGATCAAGGTATTTGGCATGGACGCCGACTTTTCCCTGGACCAGCTGACGCCCTACGCGCCCTATTGCGCCTTTTTTCTCTTCGACACCAAAGGCCCCCAGCCCGGCGGCAACGGCACCACTTTCAACTGGGAGCTGCTGCGCGACTACATTCTGCCGGTGCCCTATCTGCTGGCCGGGGGCCTCGACCTGCGCCACGCTCCGGCGCTGCGCCACCTGACGCTGCCCGGCCTTTACGGCCTCGACCTGAACAGCCGCTTCGAAACAGCCCCGGCCCTGAAGGACGCCGCCCGGCTGAGCCAGATGTTCCGGCTGCTGCGCGCGCAGCCTACTTCGGCAGCCCTCCCAACGGCCCGTTGAGCACCGCTTACTTTACTTCTGAACTCCAACCCTATGGCTTCCCCGACCACCCCGCCTCCTACCTACCAGCAACCCAACGACCGTGGCTACTATGGCCAGTTTGGGGGCGCGTTCATCCCCGAAATGCTCTATCCCAACGTGGAGGAGCTGCGCCAGCACTACCTGAGCATTATGGCCGAGCCGGCGTTCCAGCAGCAGTACCAGCAGCTGCTGCGCGACTACGTGGGCCGGCCCACGCCCTTGTTCGAGGCCAAGCGCTTGTCGGCCAGGTACAACACCCGCATCTACCTCAAGCGCGAGGACCTCTGCCACACCGGGGCTCACAAGGTGAACAACACCGTGGGGCAGATTCTGCTGGCCCAGCGCCTGGGCAAAACGCGCATCATTGCCGAAACCGGGGCCGGCCAGCACGGCGTGGCCACGGCCACGGTGTGCGCCCTGATGGGTATGGAGTGCATCGTGTACATGGGCGAGGTGGACATGGAGCGCCAGAAGCCCAACGTGTACCGTATGCGCCTGCTCGGGGCCGAAGTGCGGCCCGCCCTGAGCGGCAGCCGCACTCTCAAGGATGCCACCAACGAAGCCATCCGCGACTGGATTTCCAACCCCGTGGATACCCACTACATCATTGGCTCGGTGGTGGGGCCGCACCCGTACCCCGACTTAGTGGCGCGTTTGCAGGCCGTTATCAGCGAGGAAATGCGTAAGCAGCTGCTGGAAAAAACCGGCTCCGAGCTGCCCGATTATGTGGTGGCCTGCGTGGGCGGTGGCTCCAATGCGGCCGGTGCGTTCTACCATTTCCTGGAAGAGCCTTCGGTGCAGCTGGTGGCCGTGGAAGCGGCCGGGCACGGGGTGCACTCGGGCCACTCGGCGGCTACTTCGGTGCTCGGCACGCCGGGCATCATTCATGGCAGCCGCACGCTGCTCATGCAGGATGCCGACGGTCAGATTACTGAGCCCTACTCCATCTCCGCCGGCCTCGACTATCCCGGCATCGGGCCGCTGCACGCCTTTTTGTCCGACGCCAAACGCGCCCGCTTCATCAGCATCGAGGATGAGGCGGCCCTGAAAGCCGTGGCCGAGTGCAGCCGCCTCGAAGGCATCATTCCGGCCCTGGAAACGGCCCACGCCCTGGCCGCCCTGGGCCAGCTCGGTGCCGGCCCCGACGATGTGGTGGTTATCAACCTCTCCGGCCGCGGCGACAAGGACCTGGAAACCTACATCAAGTACGCTGACTCTATCATGTAACGCCCAAACTACTCGTTATCCTGAGCGAAGCGAAGGACCTTATCACGCGTAAACGAGCCGTTTACAAGCAATCCAAACGTGATAAGGTCCTTCGCTCCGCTCAGGATGACGGGGCCGCTCGTATGAACCGAATCAAGAACGCCTTCGCCAAAAAGCAGAAAAACCTGCTGAACATGTACTTCACGGCCGGCTACCCCCGCCTGCACGACACGGTACCTATCCTCAAAGCCCTCAGCGAAGCCGGCGCCGACCTGATCGAAATCGGGATGCCGTTTTCCGACCCGCTGGCCGATGGGCCGGTAATTCAGGCGAGCAGCACCGTGGCCCTGGCCAACGGCATGAACCTGCGGGTGCTGTTCGAGCAGCTCAAGGATATCCGCCAGCAGGTACCCGAAACGCCGATTCTGCTCATGGGCTACCTCAACCCGGTGATGCAGTTTGGGGTGGATGACTTCTGCCGCGAAGCCGCCGCCGCCGGGGCCGACGGCGTCATCCTGCCCGATTTGCCCCTCGACGACTACGTGGCCGAGTACCAGCACATCTTCCGCCGCCACAACCTGCGCCCGGTGTTCCTCATCACGCCCCAGACCGCGCCCGAACGCATCCGCCGCATCGATGAGCTGACGGAGTCCTTCCTCTACCTCGTGTCGGGACCCGGCACTACCGGCGGGGCCAACACCCAGGCCGAGGGCGTGCAGGAAGCCTATTTCCGGCGCATCGAGGCCATGAATCTGCGCAACCCCCGCCTCATCGGCTTCGGCATCGGCGACCAGGCCTCCTTCCGGCACGCCTGCCAGTACGCTGAGGGCGCCATCATCGGCTCCGCGCTGATTCGGGCCCTTGAGGGGGCTCAGGATGCCCCGGCCGCTGCGGCTCAATTTGTAACCTCTGTACTCAACTAAGATTTCCCGCAGAGGAGCGCGGAGGTTTTCGCGGAGGGCCGCAGAAAAACAACCTCTGCATACCTCCGCGAAAACCTCCGCGCTCCTCTGCGGGAACCAACGCCAGAACATGATCATCCAACTCGACCCCCACATTACCGAAGCCAACAAAGCCGCCATTGAAGCCCGCATTCTGGAGCTGAAATACAAGGCCACGGAGGTGAAAACCCAGCGCGCCCACTACCTGGTGGCCATCGGCAAGGCCGACGTGGATCTGCGCACCATTGGCCAGCTGCCCGGCATCCTTGACATCCACCGCGTGTCGGACGACTACAAGCTGGTGAGCCGCAAGTGGCGCGTGCGCCCCACCGTGCTCGACCTCGGCGACGGGGTGCGCATCGGGGAAGGCTCGCTCACGCTGGCCGCCGGCCCGTGCAGTATTGAGAGTGAAAAGCAGATGGAGCTGATCATGCAGCACCTCCTCGACAACAACGTGCGCATCATGCGCGGGGGCGTGTTCAAGCCCCGCTCGTCGCCCTATGCCTTTCGGGGGTTGGGCATGGAGGGCCTGAAGGATTTTCACCGCATGGCCCGGGAACGGGGCATCAAAATCGTGACCGAGGTGATGCAGGTGTCGCAGGTGGAGGAGATGCACGACTACGTGGACGTGTTCCAGGTGGGGGCGCGCAACACCCAGAATTTCAACCTGCTCGACGCCCTGGGCGGCGTGGATAAGCCTGTGATGATCAAGCGCGGCATTTCGGGTACTATTGAAGAGCTGCTCTCGTCGGCGGAATACGTGTTTTCGGGCGGCAACGAGAAGCTGATACTCTGCGAGCGAGGCATCCGGACCTTTGAAACAGCCTCCCGCAATACGCTCGATCTGAACGCAGTGCCTATTCTGAAGGAGAAAACCCACCTGCCCGTTATCGTGGACCCCTCGCACGGCATCGGCATCCGCGAATACGTGCCCACGATGGCCCTGGCCGGCGTGATGGCCGGAGCCGACGGCATCATCTACGAAGCCCACGAAACTCCCGAACAAGCCGCCTCCGACGGTGCCCAGACCCTCAACTTCCAGGAGTCGGCCCGCCTGATCCGCAACCTGCGCAAGGTGTACGCCCTGCGCCAGGAACTGGAATAAGCAGGTGAAATGTGGCAGCCGGCGTCGGGTAGTTGGGTCGTCAGTGCCTGAAGTTAGCGGCTGGAAGCTTTAGGAACTGCGTTTATCCCCGGAAACAGCCTTCGGATTTCCGGAGGGGGGGCTGGCGGAGGAAGTTGAAAATGGAGAGGAGGCCCGGGAAAACATATCCCTCCGATTCGATGCCTAGTCAAAACCATTCTTATATTTACGCCATCATGTTCAACCTGTCCGCGAAACGCTTCGTCCTGATTACCAACCGCCCTATGCAGGGCGGATGCGGACAGCGCGGGCGGCCCGGAAGTTAAAGGAACAATGATTCTCCTTCTCCTCTGAACCCCAGCAAGGCCCGCTTCCGACAGGAACCGGGCCTTTTTTATGCTCCCTGCCATGCTGCAACAACATTACGACCGGTACACGGCCCAGGACCATTTGGTCTGGAAAGTATTGTTCGACCGCCAGACCGCCCTGCTGCACAAGCGGGCCTGCTCCGCGTTTGGGCGGGGGCTGGCGGCCACGGGTATGCACCGCAACGCGCTGCCCGATTTCGGGCAAGTAAGCCACCGACTCCGCAAGGCCACGGGCTGGCAACTGGAGCCGGTGCAGGGTATGTTGGGCGATGCCGACTTTTTCGGGTTGCTGGCCCAGCGCAAGTTCCCGGCTACCGTCTGGATCCGGAGCATGGAGCAGTTCGATTTCACGGAGGAGCCCGATTTGTTCCACGGCGTATTCGGTCACGTGCCCTTGCTCATAGACCCGACGTTTGCCGATTTCCTACAGTTTCTGGGCCACGTAGCCATGCAGCACCTCCATGATGGGGAAGCATTGGAGCGGTTGGAGCGGCTGTACGGCTTCGCGGGGCAGTTTGGGCTGGTGCTGGAAGACGGGCAACCCCGCTTGTTTGGGGCGGGTTTGCTCTCGTCTTCGGGCGAAATTCACCACTTCCTGGCTGATGAGGCAACGCGCCAGCCCTTCGAGCTGGCCACCATTCTGCGCACGCCTTATAGTGAGCAGCACTTGCAGCAGCAGTACTTCGTACTCAATAGCTGGGACCAACTCACTGAAAGCGTGGCCGAGCTGGCCGCCCTGCTCGCCACTGACGGGGAATTGTTATCGATAGAATAACTGCTTTGGGGATACCGTGAAATGCCTACAGCCTTAGTACGCGTTGCATTATCGCTAAAAGACCCGCCGACTTTAGTCTGCGGGTCTTTTAGTTTAAGCCGTTTGTGAGTGCCCGCGACCCTAAGTCGGCGAGTATACCAGGCCGTTAGTTGGCATCCTCAGACTGCTCTACGGCGGCAGTCGGGCGGCGCAGGTGGCGTAGGGCCAAAGCGCTACCTGCCACTAGCAGTAAGGACGCACCTCCATCAATCGGGACTGCAGTAGGAGAAGTAGGATCGGGGCTGGGGCCACCCGAGCCGGGTCCTTGTGCCCGGGCAGTCGGAGTGGACAGCAGAACAGCCAGCAGCAACCCGGCAGGGCGTAGCAGAAAAAGGAGATTGGTAAGCTTCATAAGAGGGAAAACTAGAAACAGGAAAGATGCCTGCTGGCCGGTGAACACTGGGAGTGCCCACCGGCTCAGGGCTACTCGATTACCAGGCGTTTGGTGACCGGCCCCATGATGGTAGCCAGCCGTAACGTATAGACGCCTTGCGCAAGCCCGCTTACGGATAGCACCTGCGTAGTGCTGGCAGAGCTTGGCAGCCACGAATAGCTCCTGACCGCCTGCCCCAGCGCGTTGTATAGTACGGCCGTACCCATCTGGTTGCGCAAAGCGGCCGGGAGCACCAGCGTGGCCGCCGTATGAGCTGGATTAGGATAGAGTTGGATCTGCTGGCCGGCCAGGGCAGCTGCGCTGGCCAGCAGACGGCTGGTGGTCAGTAGTACCGAAAATCGTGGACCCGTGGCATCTGCCGTCTGGCGGAAGGAGTACACTGGTTGCTGGGTCAGATCGAGGCTGACGCCGGTTTCCGCATCGCGCAGGTAGGCGTTGAGGCCGGCCGGCAGGTTCAGCAGCCGGATGGCTTCCAGCTGATAAGAGCCTGAAACGGCTACGCGTACCTGTAACGGAATCAACACGTCGGAGCGGTTCAGGGCTGGCAGGCCGCTGATGCTCAACTGCTCCGAACCCGCTGGCAGCGAGATACTGGCGACGTTGCCGCTGGTCAGTTTGTAGGCGTCGAAGGCAGTGTCGAAGCCCGGCGTGGCACCTTGCTCAAAATAGACGGTGGCGGCGTCGCGTTGCGTGCCAGTTACCAAATCAAGCTGTAATAGCGGCCGGGTTTCCAGTTCCGGGGTGCGGTTGAAAGCCGGGTTCTGGTAAGTGGTGACGCGGGCGGCGTTGCTCAGTAACAGGCTGCCCGGCGTGCCGGGGGCAGTTGCGCGCACAAAAAAGCCCTGGCCCATCGCAATGAAACGGGCGTCGCCGATGCCGTTTACGAAGCTGCTGTAGCTGCCGGCATACGTCCCCGACGACTTGAATACATATACCGCGTTGTCGAGGCCCGAGAGGCCTGCTGCGGCCAGGGTCCAGTCGATCGGTGCGGGGTAGGGGTTGCCCAGCAGGTGCCAGCCCGAAGCGGGCTCGGTGCCGCGCGTAAGACCGGTGCGCGCCACGGGTCCGTTGGTGAGTGTTCCCACAAAGTCAACGGTGGCGGTAGCCGGCAGATTGACGGTGTAGCCCACGCCCGGCGTGAGGGGGGCCGACTGGGAGGCCGGTGAAAACCAACCCTGGTCGAAGGCGCCGGCCGGGGCATTCACCCGGTTCTCATCGTAGCCGAATACCGTAGGGAACGGCGTAACGGCGGCCGGTACCGGGGCCGTATTGTAGTCCGGGTTCACGACCGGTGTAAAGTTGGCCGTTGCAAGGTCGGCCACCGTGGTATTGCTGACGGGCGCGCTGTAGTGGCGGTAGCCAGCTCCGGCATTCTGGCTGGGGTTGATGTAGCGCTGTACCGTAGCCGCCCCGGTTACCACGGCGGAGCCGTTGTTTGCCACCATGGCCGTGCCGGCGGCATCGGAGAGCAGAGTGAGCGTCTGGCTATTGGTGGCCAGGCTGCCATTGAGTGTAAGTAGGCGACTTACGGCCAGTGGCCCGGTGAGTTGGCCCCCGGCCGAACCGACAGTCAGGCCGCCTACACTTATCAGCGTATTACCGCCCAGGCTCTGCCGGGCGGAACCGCCCAGCACGAGGGTGCCCGTACCACCGAAGCTGCCGTTATTGAGGAGCGTACCATTGAGCGTGAGGAGGCCATCGTTGGCAATTGTGAGGCTGGCCCCGCTGGCAACGGTGAAGCTGTTCGCGGCGGCGGCGGCACTGAGTACCGGCATCCGCACGGCCGAAGCCGGAATCGTAACGTCGATGCTACCCGTGGGCAAGGTATTGTTCGTCCAGTTAGTGGGGTCAGTATATACAGTGCTTGTGCTGCCCGTCCACTGGCCGTTAGCCGCTGCGGGCGGATTCACTATCACCGTAATATCGAACTGCCGGCTTGCTACCGGCGTGCCGTTATCCGTAGCCACCACACTAATCGTGGAGGTGCCCACGTTGCACGCCGCTCCGGTCACGCTTAGGTTCAGCACCGGGTTAATGCCCGTGCTAACGCTGGATGAAACGTTGCACAGGCCGTTGGTATTCACGGCCAGCGTCACGGTCTGGCCGGCCTCTGGTCCCGAAAACTGGGGGGCAATACTCACCGTTTGGCCCTGGTTGACGGTGATAGTGTTGTTGAGGGGCAAGTTGGTAGCGGAAGGCGGCAGGTTGCCGTCGGCAAAGACGCGGTACGAGATGCACTGCTGATCCAGCCAGTCTACCCCGCTGGGGCTCACGTTATCGGGGTGGGTGGCATTGTTGAGGTTGAAGCGGCCCGTCTGGATGAAGTCGCCGTTGGTACCGCGGTTATTGCCCACCGTTGCCAGCGAGCCCCCAAAACCGTTTGTGCCGCCAGAGGCGTCGCCGGTGGTCCACTGCATGTCGCCATAGGCAAACGTCACATCGTCGGTCGTTACTCCCGATGAGTTGGCCCGGATGACAATCTGGAAAGTGTTTTTCTTGGTCGTATTGCTTTGGTAATAACCCACCCGGTTCCAGGTCACTACCAGCCGGTCGGGGAAGATTTTGTACCAGATGCTGCCGCTACCGCTAGGCCGCGTGTCCACATCGGCCCAGAAACCAGCCACCATGGGTGTGTTTATCGGGAAGCCATCGGCGGAATACTGCGACACTGGAGTGCCAAACGACAGGTTGCCGTTGGTGTTGATATAGACCCCGGTGTAGGGCGTGCCGAATAGCGTGAACGTGAAGCCCAGCGGAATCAGGTTGGACGAACCGTCGTCGTTGCGCGCCAGGTTGATGTAGCCGCCCGCTGCCGGAGCCGACACGGAATCCAGTGGCTCGAAGCAAGCTGGCAACTGGAGGGCGGTAGTACGGCCGCCGGCCGCCGGCCGGCCAGCGGGCTGTGGCCGGGCACTGGTCCGGATGAGGCTTTGCTTGCGCGCATCGTACTGCGGATCGAGCAGGGAAGGATCGAGGGAGTGGGCCGGCACAGCTTGGGCAAACGCCTGCTGCCCAAACGTGCCGGTCAGGCACAACACCAGCATCCATCGACAAAGTACTACCAGAGAAAAGGTGCGCATAAGGGCTTATGGGTAAGTGAAATAATGAAAAAATGCAAGACAGATAGTGGACAGGACTCCAGTGGCCGGGGAATGACTGGCAGGGGCGCAGGCTGAAATCAGTGTCAAATGTATTATTTATATGGGAATAAATATCATAAAAATGATCAGTCGCAACGGATTGACAGACAGATGGAGGTAGTAGGAGTAAGTGGGGAGAGGT
The DNA here is from genome assembly GCF_003583925.1 of Hymenobacter rubripertinctus. GTDB lineage: Bacteria > Bacteroidota > Bacteroidia > Cytophagales > Hymenobacteraceae > Hymenobacter > Hymenobacter rubripertinctus. The sequence goes on from NZ_QYCN01000039.1 coordinate 18,367, forward strand.
ACGGGAACTTTCTGCCGAACCTGTTGGCTGTTTCCGTCATGCTTTGTCGCGTCACTTCACCACCAAAAAAACGCTTACATTTACGGCCGATGCCGCTGTTCACCTCCCGCTATTATGCTTATGCCTATTACGCTCCGGCCCGGAGCGGAGCGGCGGCGGCGTACCCGAGGAACTAGCACCAGCATCTTCCTCCCCACGACTTGTCAAGCCTGCTTCCGCTTCCTGCGGAGGCAGGCTTTTTCTTTTTACCCCTTCTTGTTTTTCGTATGCAGTCCACTGATCTATCCATACCCTCGCCCGCCCGCCCGCTTTCGCTCCTGACCCAGGACTACGACCTGTACACCGCCGCCGATCAGCACGTGTGGCAACTGCTCTTCGACCGGCAGATGGAACTGTTGCCCGGCCGGGCGGCCGGCGCCTTTCTGGAAGGCGTGCGCCGGGTGGGGTTTACCCGCACCGCCATTCCCGATTTCCGGGAGGTGAGTCCGCGCCTGCGGGCCCTCACGGGCTGGGAGCTGGTGGTCGTGCCCGGCATCGTGGATGACGCCATTTTCTTTCAGCTGCTGGCCGACCGCAAGTTTCCGGCTACCACCTGGCTGCGCACCCTGGAGCAGCTCGATTACCTGGAGGAGCCCGATATGTTCCACGACGTGTTCGGGCACGTGCCGCTGCTCACGGACCCGGATTTCGCGGCGTTTCTGCAAGCCCTGGGAGTGGCCGCCGGGCAGCATACCGGGAACCCCGCCGCGCTGGAGCAGTTCACGCGCCTGTATTGGTTCACGGCCGAGTTCGGCTTGCTGCGCCAGCCGGACGGGCTGCGTATTTACGGCGCCGGCCTGCTGTCTTCGCACGGCGAAGTCCGGTTCAGCCTCAGTGAGGAGCCCACCCGCCTGCCTTTCAGCCTCGAAGGCGTGCTGAGCACCCCCTTCGAGAAGGACAAGTTTCAGGACCTCTATTTCGAGCTCTCCGATATGCAGCAGCTGCCCGTCAGCCTCCAGCAACTGCAGGCCCGGCTGGCGTGAAGTGGTGAGGTGGTGAGTTTGATGTTCGGACGGGCTTAATTGCGCCACTTGCGCAGATAGGCCCGTCCGAACATCGAACTCACCACCTCACCATCGTGAGCCACCTCACCTAATATCGCCAACCGAGCCTGCGGTACACGAAGTGCAGGAGCCAGAGCGGGCCGATGAGCAGGAATTGCAGGTCTTTGAGAAACGACGGTTTCTTGCCCTCTACTTTGTGGCCCCAGAACTGCCCGATCCAGGCCAGCACGAAGAGGATGAGGCACACCGCCCACAGGGGCAGCGCGGCCTGGGCCTGTACCACCCGCAACGCCAGCGCCATGCCCAGCCACACCAGTACCATGCCCCCCGCCAACCGGCCCGACAGGCGCAGGTAATACCCCACGGCCAGCACCATCACCAATGTAGCCCAGTTCAGCCAGGGGCTCAGTTGCCGCACCGCCGCCGGCACCGGAACCGACCAGAGCAGCCCCAGAATGGCGAACATAATGAGAGGTACGCACACCCAATGAACCAGCTTGTTCGTGGGGTTCTGGTGGCTTTCGGCGTACTCGTTCAGCAGGCGCTGCACGGGCGAGAGTAAGGAAGTAGACATGAAGGTTGGCCGCGAAGTGGAAGACAAAATATACGCATTTCACTCACTATTTGAGGCCCTTAGTGCATTTGCTCACGCCCCTTTCGGTACCCCGAAATGAAAAGGCTGCCCCAACAGGAGCAGCCTTTTACATGAATAATTGTCTGCAAAATCCGCGTTAATCCGTGGTCTTATTTGAGCTTGAGGTTTTTCTTGAGGTAAGCCACCGAAGCGGCGTGGGCATCCTCGGCGAAATCCTTGCTGTACTTGGGGTTAGAGGGGTTGGCGAAGGCGTGGTCGGCGTCGTAGGCTTTTACGGTGAGGCCTTTCTTGGCGGCCTTCATATCCTTTTCGAACTGCGTGACCACTTCCTGATTGATCCACTTGTCTTGCTTGGCAAACACCATCAGCACATCGGTATTCAGGGTTTTGAGCTTGGCAACGTCTTTCTCAGGCATGCCGTAGTACATCACGCAGCCCACCGCCTGCTTGCCGGCCAGCAGCGCCGTTTGCAGACTCCAGCCGCCCCCGAAGCACCACCCAATGCTGGCCACCTGGGCGTGTGGCCCGGCATGCAACAGGGCACCTTTGATGATGGCTTGGGCGCGGTCGGTTTTTACACTTTGCATAAGCTTGCCAGCCTCGTCGGCCGTAGTGGCTACCTGGCCGTCGTAGAGGTCGAGGGCGATGACGTTGGTGCCCGGCAGCTCCTTGGCAAAACGGGCGGCTTCCTGCTTGATGTAGTCATTGAGACCCCACCACTCGTGAATTACGAACAGGTACTTGTCGGAGCGGATGCTGCTCTTGATCTCAAAAGCCTTGCTGCTGCCGCCGTCGGTGGTTTTGAATTCAATCATCTCGCCGGTGCCGGCGTAGGTGAAGGGCAGGGGCGCATCGTGGCCGCCGGAGAAATCCTCATTCGAGGCCAGCATGGCGAACACCTCCGTGGCATTCTGGCCGGCGGCAGGCTTGGCGCAGCAGCTCATGGTGGTGGTTTGGGCCGAAGCCACGGATACCACGCTCAGCAGCGCGGCACACAGAGTCCATAGTTTTTTCATGGAAACAAGAAGGGGAAGAGGGGAAAGGTTGGATCAGAAAGCCCCGGGTATCGATCCAGATTAGCCGGGAGGTAGCAACTGCTACCGGCCAGATTAATTTTCGTCGGCCGGGCGGGTGCGGATATCGGCCCGCAGCTCGGTGAGCAGGGCGTAAAGGCCCACGTAGGTACGGTTGAGGTAGATAAAATGCTCGGAGCCGCGGGGCTCGCGCTGCTGACGCAGTTCGGGCTGCTGCATCAGGTCGTCGCCGAGGGCGTAGAGGGCTTGCATGTAAGCCGGGTCGCCGAAATTGAAGGTAGGCTGGCGGAAAGGGCGGCCCACCAGCTCCAGGGAGGCCTGCATGGTGCGCAGGTAAAACTCCCGGCGGGTGGGACTGTCCTCAGGGCGCAACACGCCCCCTTCGGTGAGCAGGGCCGCCAGCTTATCCGGGTCGGCGAGGGTTTCGGGGGTGAGCAGGGCCGTGAACAGGCGGTGCACGTCGGCCGGAATTTCCTTTACGCAGCCAAAATCCAGCACGCCCACGGTACCGCCTTCAGCAGCACGGAGCAGAAAGTTGCCGGGGTGCGGGTCGGCGTGGACGCGGCGCAGCTCGTTGAGCTGGAACATATAGAAGTCCCAGAGCGCCTGGCCGAGCTGATTGCGTACGGCCTGGGGGGGCTCCGTGAGCAGGAACTCCTTCAGGTGCTGGCCGGGTAGCCAATCCATGGTCAGGATGCGGATGGACGACAGCTCCGGGTAGTAGCGGGGGAATTGTAAGTGGGCCAGTCCGGCGCAGGCGTCCGCAATTTCCTGGCCCCGGCGCAGCTCCAGGTTGTAATCGGTTTCTTCGAGCAGCCGGGTTTCCACCTCCTCCATGTAAGGCCGCACGGTGGCTTCATCGAGGCCCAGCACGCGCAGGGCAATGGGTTTTACCAGCCGGATGTCGGAACGGATGCTGTCGGCCACGCCGGGATACTGCACCTTCACGGCTAGGTCTTTACCTTCCTTTCGGGCGAAATGCACCTGCCCGATACTGGCTGCCTGCCGGGCCGCCAGGTCAAACTCAGCAAACACTTCGAACGGCGACTTCCCGAAGGTGTCGCGGAAGGCTTTCACCACGAGCGGGCCGGAGAGGGGCGGGGTCTGGTACTGGGCCTGGGCGAACTGGTCGGCGTAGGCAGTGGGGAGCAGGTTTTTCTCCATGGCCAGCATCTGGGCCACCTTCAGCACGGAGCCTTTCATTTCGCTGAGCGTGCCGTAGAGCTCGGCCGCATTGGCCGCGTGCAGGTCATCGGTGGTGCTTTCGGCCCCCACGGCCCGCTTGGCGTAGTGCTTCACGTAGTTGGCCCCCACATTCAGGCCGGTTTTGGCAAAACGCGCCGCCCGCGCCACTTTGGAGGTTGGCAGGGAGGAAAGCGAGTTAGCAGCTTCGTCAGACATGGGTATTTCGGGAAGAAAGAGGCAAGGAAAGATACTTCGGTACCCGAAGGGCCTGGGAAGTACATTAGGCAGAGCGTAGCGAAGTCTCTCGCATGCTGACGTTACATATGTAACCCAGGCTGCAAAAAACTGAAAATTACTGCTGAAGAAGCTGTTTAACAAGTGTCTGGAATCGATCAGACCATCCGGCGGAGCAGAGTCGAGGCATCTGCCTTGCTAACTAGATTTTGAAACTAATTCCCCCACTCCGCAACCTGAGTAACGTACTGCAACGTCAGTGTGCGAGACGCTTTGCTGCGCGCTGTACGACGTGCCTTATCACCGGCCAACCAGGAAGCGCACGAAATCCACGGCGGAATCGAGGGTGTTGCGGCCCACGAGGTCGAAGCTCAGGGTCACGGCTTTCTCCACGGCCGCGTCGGTGCGCTCGAAGTCCAGGGTATCGTCTTTGGCAAAAAAACCGAGCACGAACAGCATCTGCTGCCAGAAGGCGCGCGGGTACTGGTCCTGCACCAGCGGGCGGGTAGCCACTTCCTCGGTGCGGCGGCCGTCGCGCAGAATCTCGCCCACGAAATGCTCAAATTCCTGGCGGAAATCGTCGAGCACGCGGGGCGAGAGGCCGGGCATGCGGTGCAGGGAGCGGCGCAGGCTTTGCAGGGCGTAGCTGCGGTTGCGCTTCAGTATTTCGAGCAGCGTATAATAGAAGCCCAGCAGCTTTTCGCGGCTGCCATACTGCTCCCACACCGGCTCGCGGGCGGCCGTGGCGCGGGCTTCCCGCCCGAAATCGGCCCAGATTTCCCGGTCGATGGCGTCGAAGCTGGCGTAGTGGCGGTAGAACTCCTGCTCCGGCAGCTTCAGCTTGCGGGTCAGGTTGAACACGGAAGAGGGCGGCGTGCCTTTGCGCAGGACGTAGTCGAGGTAGGCTTGCTTGATGCGGCTTTTGGGCAGGGCCGTCGGTTCGGGCGTGGGTTGCTGTTCCATAGTAGGGCTACAACCGCCAGCCGGGGCGGAAAGTTACCGGCCGGGCCTACTCGCTCCGGTCGCGGGAGGCGCGGTAGGCGGCCAGGGCCCGGTCGCGGGTGGCGGGGTGGTCCACGAGGGGTTTGGGGTAGCGGCCGGTCCCGAATTCGGGCACCCACTGCTTCACATAGGCGTGCTGCTTATCGAACTTGGCCAACTGCGAATCGGGGCTGAAAATGCGGAACCAGGGCTGCGAATCGGCCCCGGTACCGGCCACCCACTGCCAGTTGCCCACATTGGACGACATTTCGTAATCGAGCAGCTTTTCGGCGAAGTAGGCCTCGCCCCAGCGCCAGTCGATGAGCAGGTTTTTGCACAGAAAGCTGGCCGTAGCCATGCGCACGCGGTTGTGCATGAAGCCCGTGGCATTGAGCTGGCGCATACCGGCATCGATGAGCGGGTAGCCCGTGCGACCCTCGCACCAGGCCCGGAACTCGTCCTCGTTGTTGCGCCACTGGATGTCGCGCAGCTTGGGGTCGTAGCTTTCGGTGGCCGTGAAGGGGAAGTGCCAGAGCAGCTGCATGAAGAAGTCGCGCCAGATCAGCTCACTCAGCCAGACCTCCGATTTCTCCTCCACGGCCCGCTGTACCAAATGGCGGATGCTCACGGTGCCGAAGCGCAGGTGCAGGCCCAGCCGGCTGGTGGAATCCCGGGCCGGCAGGTTGCGGGTGTCGGCGTAATCGTCGAGCATGCGGGCGTAGAGGCGGCGGCCCGGAATTTCCTCGCTGCTGCGCTCGAACCCCATGTCGGCGAGGGTGGGGCGGGGGCCGGACTGCACGCGGGCCAGCTTATCGAGGTGGTTGGCGGAGGTATGGGCGTGGTAGTCGGCTTCCGTGAGCTTATCCAGCCACGTGCGCTTGTAGGGGCCGTAAATCTTGTACGGCTGGCCGCTTTTGGTCAATACCTCATCCCGCTCAAAAATAACCTGGTCCTTATAGGTGTGCAGCGGTACGTGGTGGTTCTTCAGCAGCTCCGTAACGGCCGCGTCGCGGGTTTTGGCGTAGGGCTCGTAGTCGTGGTTGGTATGCACGGCGGCCACGTCCAGTTCCTTCAGCAGCTGTCCGAACACGTCGGCGGGGCGGCCATAGCGCACGAGCATCGTGCCGCCCGCCGCCTCGGCTTCCTCAATTAAGCGCTGCACCTCGTCGTAAATAAACGTAACTCGCGCATCCTGGCGGTTGTCGAGCTTATCCAGAATTTCGGGGTCGAAGATGAACAGCGGAACCACCGGGTACTCGCCCTGGAGCGCCGCCGTGAGGCCGGCGTTATCCTGAAAACGTAAGTCGCGGCGGTGCCAGAACAGGGATACTTTCATAAGGATGACAGCTGGTGCCCTACTTCAACCGGCCCATGCCGCCGTCTACGGGCATTACCTGACCCGTGATGAAGGAGCTGTGGTCGGAGAGCAGGAAGGAGGTCATGTAAGCCAGGTCCTGGGGCTGGCCGATGCGCTGCAAGGGGTGGCGCTTGGCCCCGGCTTCCTGCTTTTCGGGGGTGCTGAGCAGGGCGGCGGCCAGGGGCGTATCGGTCAGCGACGGGGCCACGCAGTTGACGCGGATGTTGCTGGCGGCGTACTCGGCGGCCAGGGCCCGGGTGAGGCCCTCCACGGCCGCCTTGGCGGTGGCAATACTGGCGTGAAACGCCATGCCCGTATCGGCGGCCACCGTGCTGAACAGTACCACGGAAGCGCCCTCGGCCTTCTTGAGTCGCTTCATGCAGGCCTGGAGCACCTGCACCGCGCCCAGCACGTTGAGCTGAAAATCGGCCTGAAAATCGGCCACCGGAATTCGCTCGAAGGGCCGCAGCTTGATGGAGCCCGGGCAGTACACCACGCCGTGCAGCACCTCGGGCAGCGCATCGAGGGCCGTGCCCAGGGGTTGGGTGACGTCGAGCGGGAGGAAGGTGGTGTTCAGCTCGGCCAGCTCCGCCGACTCGTGGCGGGAGGCAGTGTAGAGGTGGGCCCCGAGTTTGCTCAGCAGTTGGGCCGTGGCCAGCCCGATGCCGGAGGAGGCCCCAACGAGGAGAATGTTCTTATCTGCAACTTCCATGCGGGTACGCTAAAGGGTGAGGGAGTGGCCTGAGAACTGAGTGGGGACGGGAAAGTTTGGGCCGTAGCCGGCGTAATGCGGTTTCCACTGCGCTTGGCAACTGTGCCCTGATTGCGCATATTACCGGGTCGCCATTTCAATCCGCTACTCTTTCACTTTATGCAGCCTGGGTCCGACTTCCTGCTCTGCCAATCCGCCGACAGCCAAAGCCGCCTCGATGTGCAGCTCCGCAACGAAACCGTTCGGCTCACGCAGGCTCAGATGGCCGGGCTGTTCGACACCACTGAGCAAAATTGTAGTCTACATACCCGAAATTCTTTTCGGGATGCAGAACTTGATAAAAAAGCAGTTGTCAGGGATTTCTTGACAACTGCTTCCGACCGTAAGAACTGCCAGACCAAGAACTACAATCCCGACGTCATCATTCCGGTGTAAGAAAACGGATGATCGGATATTGCGAAAAACAAACAATCAGCAAAAATTCGCCGCTGTTTTCGGCTTCCTTCCGTAGCTTGCACCACCCTTCCGATTTAGTCCTTCATTCCTCCCTCTTCGCATGAATATTCGCAGACTGCTGGTCGCTAACCGCGGCGAAATTGCTATCCGCGTGCTCCGCGCCGCCACCGAGCTGGGCATTCGCACCGTGGCCATCTATACCTACGAAGATCGTTACTCGCTGCACCGCTACAAGGCCGACGAAGCCTACCAGGTGGGCCGCGACGATGACCCGCTCAAGCCCTACCTTGATATTGAGGGCATTATCCGGACGGCCAAGGAAAACGACGTCGACGCTATTCATCCCGGCTACGGCTTCCTGAGCGAAAACGCCACCCTGGCCCGGCGCTGCGGGGAGGAGGGCATCATTTTCGTGGGGCCGCGGCCCGAGGTGATGGAAGCGCTGGGCGACAAAGTAGCCGCCAAGCGCGTGGCCGTGGCCTGCGGCGTGCCCATCATCGAAAGCAGCGAAGCCGACCTGACTGACCTGAGCGTGGCCCTGACCGAAGCCCACCGCATCGGCTACCCCCTGATGCTGAAGGCGGCCAGCGGCGGCGGCGGGCGCGGCATGCGCGTCATCCGCGACGATGAGCAGCTGGAGCGCGGCTTCTTTGAGGCCCGCAACGAGGCGTTGAAGGCCTTTGGCGACGATACCGTGTTCCTGGAGCGGTTCGTGGAGCAGCCCAAGCACATTGAGGTGCAGCTGGTGGCCGATAACTACGGCGGCCTCACTCACCTCTACGAACGCGACTGTTCGGTGCAGCGCCGCTACCAGAAGGTGGTGGAAGTGGCCCCGTCGCTGCACCTGACGGAAGCCATGCGCGAGCAGCTCTACGCGTACGCCCTGCGCCTGGGCCGGGCGGTGGGCTACAACAACGTGGGCACCGTCGAATTCCTGGTGAACCCCGAGCTGGATCGGATTTACTTTATTGAGGTGAACCCGCGCGTTCAGGTGGAGCACACCGTGACGGAGATGATTACGGGCGTCGACATCATCAAAACCCAACTCTACGTGGCCGCTGGCTACCGCCTCACCGACCCCGAAATTAACCTGGGGCCGGAGGTGACGCCGATGAAAATCGGGTACGCCATCCAGTGCCGCATTACCACCGAAAACCCCGAGGAGGACTTCAAGCCCGATTACGGCACCATCACGGCCTACCGTTCGGCGGGCGGCTTCGGCATCCGCCTCGACCAGGGCTCGGTATACACCGGTGTGCGGGTGTCGCCGTTCTTCGATTCGCTGCTGGTGAAAGTGTCGACCCACGCGCCCACGTTGGCCGACGCGGCCCAGAAAATGGCCCGCACCCTCGATGAATTCCGGGTGCGCGGGGTGAGCACCAACATTCAGTTTTTACAGAACATCATTGCCCACCCCGTCTTTATGGCGGGCCAGGCCAACGTGGACTTCATCAAGGACCACCCCGAGCTGTTCAAGTTCCGCCGCCGCCTGGATAGGGCCACCAAGGTGCTCCGCTTTCTGGGCGACGTGACCGTGAACGGCAACCCCGACGTGGCCGGCAACGTGGACCCGAAAAAGGAGCTGCGCAAACCTTTGCTGCCCGATTTCGACCCCACCAGCCCGCCGCCCGCCGGCACCAAGCAGAAACTCACCGAACTGGGTCCCGAAGGCTTTGCCCAGTGGCTGCGGGCCGATAAGCAGATTCACTACACCGACACCACCCTGCGCGACGCCCACCAGAGTTTGCTGGCCACCCGCATGCGCACCTACGACATGCTGAAAGTGGCCGGCCGCTACGCCCACCAGCACCCGCAAACTTTCTCGCTGGAGTGCTGGGGCGGCGCCACTTTCGACGTGGCCCTGCGTTTCCTGCACGAAGACCCCTGGGAGCGGCTGGCCAAGCTGCGCGCCGCCGTGCCCAATATCCTGCTCCAGATGCTGATTCGGGGGGCCAACGGCGTGGGCTACAAGGCCTACCCGGATAACCTGACGGAGCGGTTTGTGGAGCAGGCCGCCGAAACCGGCATCGATGTGTTCCGCATTTTCGATTCGTTGAACTGGATGCCGGGCATGGAAGCCTGCATCAACTTCGTGCGCACCAAAACCGACCGTCTCGCCGAAGCCAGCATCTGCTACACCGGCGACATTCTGGACCCCAAGCGCAACCAGAAGTACAACCTGGACTACTACCTGCGCTTGGCCCGCCAGATTGAGGATGCCGGGGCGCATATTCTCTGCATCAAGGACATGGCCGGCCTGCTCAAGCCCTACGCGGCCACCGAGCTCATCACGGCCCTGCGCGACACCGTGAGCCTGCCCATCCACCTGCACACCCACGACACCAGCAGCCTGCAAGCTGCCACTTACCTGAAAGCCGTGGAAGCGGGCGTGGATGTAATTGACGTGGCCCTGGGCTCGCTCTCGGGCCTCACGTCCCAGCCCAACTTCAACTCCGTGGTGGAGATGCTGCGCGGCCAGCCCCGCCACCGCGAGTACGACCAGAAGTCGCTCAACGAATTCTCGAACTACTGGGAAACCGTACGCGAGCATTATTACCCGTTTGAATCGGGCCTGAAGGCGGGCACCTCGGAAGTGTTCCAGCACGAAATTCCGGGCGGGCAGTACTCCAACCTGCGGCCCCAGGCGGCGGCCCTGGGCCTGCTTGATAAGTTCGAAACCGTGAAAACGACCTTCGCCGACGTCAACCAGCTCTTCGGCGACATCGTGAAGGTGACGCCTAGCTCGAAAGTGGTGGGCGACATGGCCCTGTACCTGGTGTCCAACGACCTGACCACCCGCGACGTACTCGAAAAGGGCGACACGCTCAGCTTCCCCGAATCGGTGCGCCAGCTCTTCCGCGGCGACATCGGTCAGCCCGAAGGTGGCTGGCCCCAGCAGGTGCAGCAACTTATTTTGAAGGACGAGCAGCCGTTTACCGACCGGCCCAATGAGCACCTCGCGCCCATCAACTTCGAGCAGGAGCAGACAAACTTCCAGGAGAAGTTTGGGGTGGAAGGCAAGTTCACCGACGTGCTGTCGTGGCTGCTCTACCCCAAAGTGTTCGAGCAGTATTGGGACTTCCGCCAGCAATTCGGCGACGCCTCCATTGTACCCACTAAGGTGTTCTACTACGGCCTCCAGCCGGGCGAGGAAACCATCATCGAAATTGCCCGGGGCAAGAGCATCATCGTGGGCCTGCAAAGCATCGGGCCGGTGGATGAGGACGGCTGCCGCACGGCCTTCTTCAACCTCAACGGCCAGACCCGTAACCTCAAAATCCGCGACAACTCCGTGGAGGTGAAGCGCATCATGAACCCCAAAGCCGACAAAGCCAACCCGCGCCAGTTAGGGGCTCCGCTCCAGGGCCTGCTCAGCCGGGTGCTGGTGCAGAGCGGCCAGCAGGTGCGCAAAAATGCGCCCCTGTTCATCATCGAAGCCATGAAGATGGAAACCACCATTACGGCCCCCGAGGACACTACCATCCAGACTGTCAACCTGCCCGAGGGCACGCTGGTGAATGCCGATGACCTGGTCGTGACGCTGGCGTAGGCCAACGTGGGCACAACACAGAAAATGCTGGTGATAGTTGGGCCTGCTGTTTTAGCGGCTCGAAACTGTCGCCCCGGATGAGTGCCCGCGCGGCCGTTATCAACCGATAACGGCCGCGTGTGGTAGTGCGTTTTCCGGCAGAGTCAGAAGGGGGGCCGGGGGGTAAGAGGATTTCAGAGGGAATGTAGGCTAAGCATCCTGAAAGTAGAACGGCCGCAATACCGTCCGCCGGTTCAGTAGGGCAAACCCGGCATCCGGCAGGCTTATCTGAGCGCATCTGCCAGGGCCAGCAACGGGGCAGAATAGCGGGTAGAAAACGAACGAGTGAAACTGCTCGATGAGCGAAGGGCAGGACTGGCTGGATACTATTTTTTAGTTGCACCAATTCCAGAACAAAAGGGTTATTTTGCAGTATGCGAAAATTCCCCCCCTTCGTTCTGTTTCTCCTTCTTGTCACTACCCACCTATACGCTCAAAAAAAGACGGTTACCCAGCCCACCACGCCCGGCGTGTCGGCCGCTACCGTGGAGCGGGTAGTGCGTGCTTTGGCCGCCGATGAGATGGAAGGCCGGGCTTCCGGCAAGCCCGGCAGCGTGAAAGCAGCCGATTTTTTGGCCGCTGAATTCCAGCGAATTGGCCTCCAGCCCCTGCCGGGCCTGACCAATTTCAACCAGACCTTCCCGGCCTACGAGGCGCGCACGGCCGCAGCCTTCGTGTCGCTCAATGGCAGTAACCTCATGCCCGGTAAGTTCGTCCTCATTTCGGGTCAGTCTCACCTGAACTGGACGGAGTCCGACGAACCGGGGACACACGTGGTGACTATCGGGCCGAAGGATAATCTGATGAAGGAAGTCCGCCCCCTGCTGGACCCCAAGGAGAACACCATCGTGTTCATTGATCCGGCGCAGGAAGCCAGCTTCAGCCGCATTGTCGGGTTTGTGAAGCGCGGCGGTTTGCGGGCCGAAAAACCCGCCCCCTTTACCACCCTGCTGGTACTGGGCACCCCGCCAGCCACGCCGTTACGCTTTCAGGTAGCGGCTACCACGAGCATCCGGACGGTGGAACTGCGCAACGTGGTGGGCATGCTGCCGGGCCAGGATGCCGAACGGGCCAAGGAGCACGTCATCTTCAGCGGCCACTACGACCACCTGGGCATGTTGCCCGCCGTGGCCGGCGACTCCATCGCCAACGGCGCCGACGACGATGCCAGTGGTACAACGGCCGTGGTGGCCCTGGCGGAGTATTTCAAAAAGCAGAACGACAACGCCCGTCCTCTGATTTTCGTGGCCTTCGCCGCCGAAGAAATTGGAGGGTACGGGGCGCGGCACTTTTCGCGCCAGCTTGATGCCAAGCAGGTAGTAGCCATGTTCAACATTGAAATGATTGGCAAACAGGCCAAATTCGGCCCCAACACGGCCTTCATCACGGGGTTCGATAAATCGGATTTTGGAACCTTGCTCCAGGCCAATGCCAAGGGCACCATATTTCACTTCGAGGCCGACCCATACCCCGACCAGAACCTCTTCTACCGCTCCGACAACGCCACGCTGGCCCGGCTGGGCGTACCGGCTCACACCATCAGCACCGACCAGATTCCGACCGACAAGCGCTACCACTCCGTGGACGATGAGGTGGAGAGCCTGGACCTGGCCAACATGACGGCCGTCATCACGGCCATCGGTCGTAGCGCCGCCGGCATCATCAGCGGCCAGCAAACCCCCGTGCGCATCGCTCCGGAAACTGTGCGGCAGTAGGGGGGGGTGCTGGATGGCTGAATTGTCATTCTGAATGCAGCAAAGGACCTTGTATCACCGCACTGATTGGTGATACGAGGCCCTTTGCTGCACTCAGAATGACAGTTTAGTTTTAGCCTTCTAACCATCCAATAGTCAAACCATTTCGCTCATTTCCCAACCCGCACGCTCAGTCCAGCTCCGATGTTCAGGCCTCCGGCCGCAGGGGTGAGGCCGTGGCCGGCGGTTACGTCGAGGCGTAGGCCGGGCAAGGGGCGGTAGTAAAGGCCCGAGGTGAAGCCGGGCTGCCAGCCCAGCTGGCGCTGCCAGGTGGCGTAGGTTTCGGCGAAGAAGCCCACGTGCGTACCGGCACCTAGCGGGCCGTTCAGAGCCAGGGTAGTCAGGTACTGGCCCTGCTTGGTGCCTTCGGCCCGGAAGCCGCGCTGGCGGAACCCGAAGTTGCCTTCCAGCCCGAACCGCTGCCCCAACTGCTGCGACACGAGCACCCGCCCGCCCGGCTCGAACTGTTTATCGGCGAAGCTGGCGTCGCCGTTGCGTAAGGTCATATCCAGTAGTACCACCACCTGGGAACGGGCGTTCTGCACTGTGGAAGCGAGGAATTTGGCCCCCACGTTCAGCGGCGCAAAGCCGGCCGGGCCAGTATAGGGGGCAAGTGCCCCATCCGAACCCAAAACGGGGCGGGCAGCCGGCGCAAGCAGATACTGCTGGGTGGCGCGCAGCTCAATATGGTTGAAGAAGCCCGCCCGCAAGGTGCTGCCCCAGGCCGAGCGGCCGGGGTACCCCAGGCTACCGCCCGCATCGTAGCTGGTCAGGCCGGTTTCCAGCTGAAACTGACCCGGGTAGAGCATGTTGGTGGTGATGGTTTGCCCGGGCCGGTCGGGGCGGATAAGCCGCACGAAGGGCGACTCGCCGTTGGTCGAGCTTGGGTCAATGGTCTGGGCCAGGGTGCAGGCCGGGCCGGTGAGCCAAAGGGCTCCGGCGGTCAGCAGAGTGGTCGTACGCATGGCTACCCGACGCCCGAAGGCTGGCAAAAGTTCAATTTTCAGGTGTTAGCAGGTACAGTAGCAGGGCTCAGATCTGATTCAAATACAAAAAAAGATGCCCTGCCGTAACCACGGCGGGGCATCGTACATATCCTCCAAGCTCCAAGCTCCAAGCTCCAAGCTCCAAGCTCCAAGCTCTTACTCCGCCTTCTGAATAGCTTCCTGAGCGGCCTGGATGGTGGCTTGCTGGTCGGTGGGCTTGCCTTCCTTCACCTTTTCGAGCATCCCCAGCAGGGGTTCGGCAATGCCGTACTTCTTGTACTTCACGCCTAGGTCCTGGAGGCGGCTGACACCCTCCCGGAGTACGGTGGCATCGGAGAGGCGGGTCATGAAGCTGACCACGCTTTCGAGCATCTCAAACTTGCCCTGGGGGCCGGCGGCGTCAAACTGGTCGCGCACGTAGGCCCAGGTGCTGGCGTCGCCTTCCTCGGCGTATACGCTGGCCACGGCGGCGGCTACCGCGCCCTTGGCATTAGGAGCCAGAACCTTGGCGCGGGCCAGGGCCTGCTTGGGCTGCACGGCGGCCAGGGCTTCCAGCGCAGCTCCCTGCACGGCGTACGACTGGCTGGTGAGTTGTTTGGTGAAGGTTTTGGTATCCTTCTTATCCTCCAGCGTGCCCAATGCCTGGAGCAATGCCGCCTGGTTGTTGGTGTTTTTTTCCTGGGCCAGCTGCTTCCGAATGATAGGAGCAGCGGCTTTGGCTACGGCCTTGTCATCGAGTTTGAGGGCCGAAAGGGCGGTTAGGCGCAGGCCTGCGAACTTGTCGTTGAGGGCCGTGAGCAGGAGCTGGCGGGCGGCGGCATCGGTGGGCGGAAGCTGGGCGGCGGCGGCCACGGCTTCGCGCCGGTCCACGTAGCGGGGCGCGTGCTGGTACTGGTACACGAACTCAGAGAAGGGCTTGTTGTCCTTCTTCTGCCAGAGCAGCACTTTGTCGGCGTCCACGTTCACCAGGTTGGGCTTGCTGGCGGCCGGGAAGCGGAAGGTCTGGGTGCGCTGGTCCATCACGATCTGGTGGCGCTCGGGCTTGCCGTTCACGTACACCTCCACAGCCATGGGCAGCTGGAATACGGTGCCGGGCTGGATCTGGGTGATGGTCACGAGCTGCTGCTTGTTGAGCTGGTCGTAGCTGTACTCAATGTTGGCCACGGGGTGGCCGGCGTTGAAGTACCACTGGTTGAAAAACCAGTTCAGGTCCTGACCCGATACGGCCTCCATCGCCAGGCGTAGCTGGTGGGCCTCACCGTTGCCGAACTTGTTATCGGTGAGGTACTTTTTCAGGCCCCCGAAGAAGACGTCGTCGCCGAGGTAGTTGCGCAGCATGTTCAGAATTTGGCCGCCCTTCTGGTAGCTCACCAGGTCGAACATGTCCTCCTTGTCGGCGTAGTGGAAGCGGACCAGGTCTTTCTGGGCGTCGCGGGGGCTGCGCAGGTAGTTGCGCATGTACTGGTAGGCGTGGGCGTCGGCGGCTTCCTGGCCGTACTTGTGCTCGGCCCAGAGCGCCTCCGAGAAGTCGGCAAACGACTCATTCACGGTCAGGTTGCTCCAGCTTTCGGCCGTCACCAAATCGCCGAACCACTGGTGAAACAGCTCGTGGGCAATCACCGATTCGCCGTTGGCGTACTCCGCGTCCAGGGCCTCGCGGGCGTCCTTCTGCAGAAACTCACCGTGCAAAGTAGCCGAGGTGTTTTCCATGGCCCCGCTCACGTAGTCGCGCACCACAATCTGGGCGTACTTATTCCAGGCGTACTCTACGCCGAGGCGCTGGGAGAAAAACTCCAGCATTTCGGGTGTGTTGCCGAAAATCTGCTTGGCGAAGGGCGCGTACTTGGGTTCCAGGTAGTAGTTCACCTCCTTGCCCCGCCAGGTATCCTTGGTGATTTTGAAGTCGCCCACCGCCATCATGAACAGGTAGGGCGAGTGGGGCAGCTCCATTTTCCAGGTATCGGTGCGCAGGCCCGGGCCGGCCGGCTTCTGGCTCACCAAAGCCCCATTGCTAAGCGTGACGTAGCGGGCGGGCACCGTCAGGCTGATTTCCGAGGTGGTTTTCTGGTTGGGCTTGTCGATGGTTGGAAACCAGGCCGAGGACGACTCCGTTTCGCCCTGGGTCCAGATCTGGCGGGGCTTGCCGGCCTCCGTGCTGTCGGGGTTGATGAAGTAGAGGCCCTTGGCATCGGTAATGGCGGCACTGCCCTTGGCCTTCAGTTCCTCGGGCTTGGCTACGTATTCCAGGTACACGGTGTACTGCTGGCCGGGGGCGTAGAGTCTATCGAGCGTGATGTTAAGCTGCTCGCCGTCATACTGGTACTTGAGCGTTTTGGCCCCACCGCTGCCCACCATCGTTACCGATTTAATATCCATGCCCTTGGCATCGAGGCGGAGCGAGTCGGTGGCGTAGGCGAAGGGCTGAAGCGTGACCCACTCCTTGCCCAGGAGCTGGCGCTTGGCGTAGTCGAAGCTCACGTCGAGCTTGGTGTGCACGAGGGAGTTGATTTTGCGGGCCGAGGCGCGGTAGGGGAGGGTGTTCACCGAATCGGGGCGGGCGGGGGGGTTCTGGGCGAAGGCCGGGGCGGCTCCCAGCAGGCCGAGGCCGAGTAATAGGGCTTTGGTCATAAAGAATCAGGAGGAGGGTAAATTCAGGGTGCTAGTTGCAAAGTTTTTCGGGAAAGCAACGCCGCCAGTTCGGGGCAAGGATGCATAAACTACGGCCAGGGCTGCCCCGCCAAGCTACCGTTCCAGTGCGGCCCGGTCCCAGCCGGCGAGGGTGGCCCCGGCCGCGTAGGTGCTGGTTAGGAACGCGCGCAGCGCGGCGGCTGGGTCGGGGGCGGTGCGCACGGCCTCGTAGGGCAGCAGGAATTCGCCCAGCTCGGTGCTGTAATAGGCGGCGGCCGGCTGCACCGTAGCCTCGGCAAAACCCGCCGGAGCCGGCACGCAATAGGCATAGAACGCGGCCTCCTGCTCGTTGCCGCCGGGCCAGAATCCGTGGCTGATGACTTCCTGGGAGTAGGCTTCCCGGGTAATGAAGTCCGCCTCGGGCTTAACCGGGGCAGCGCGGCCCGAAAAGCGCGTAACGGCCAGATCGAACGAGCCCCAGAAGAAATGGACCGGGCTGCACTTGCCCACGAAACCAGCCCGGAACTGCTCCAGCACCGGCGTCATTAGGGTGAGGGCGCGCCAGAACCGGTGGGTGGCCTCGGGGTCGTAGCTGGCGTGCTGCTCGTCCTCGGCAAACGGAATGGGGTGCTCCACTTCCACCGGCACCGGCCAGATTTTCACCTCGATGCCCAGTTCCGAGAGCAGGCCCAACACTTCCCGGTAAAACGCGGCCACGGAACGCGGGACCAGCGGCAGGTGGCGTACGGCCCCGTCGGAACACCGCAGGTGGAGCTGGTGGTCAACGAAGTCGAACTCAATTTCGAAGCTGCGGTGCCTGTAGGGCATGGCCGAGGTGGTCAGGCCCCGGGCCGAGACGTAGAGCGGCACGTTCCAGAACTGGTTGACGAGGGGCGTGCAGGCCAGCCGGATTTTGCCCACCACCTGGGTCCACATGTGCAGGGTGGCGAGGGTGTCGGCCCAGTCGGCCAGGGGCAAAGCGGGCCAAGCGGGAGCGGAAGCGGGCGTAGGCATGGGCAGGAGGGGTTAGGAAGGAATCCGTACTTTCCGGCAAAAGACAAACCGTTCCTGAAAGTATGAAAACTCTCCGCCTTCTGGTGCTACTGCTACTGAGCCTGTCGGCCGCCCCGGTGGCCCGCGCCGCCCGCGTCGATACGCTGGCCATTCCGAGTGCCGCCATGCAGCGCACTTACCGGGCGGCCGTGGTGGTGCCGGCCTCCTACGCCAAAAACAAAAAGGCCCGTTACCCGGTGCTCTACCTGCTGCACGGCGCCTACGGTCACTTCGCCGACTGGACCAGCAAAACGCCCGACAAAACCCTGCTTCACCGCCTCGCCGACCAGTACAACCTGCTCATCGTCACGCCCGAGGGCGAAACGTTCAGCTTCTACCTCAACTCGCCGGTGAACCCCGCCAGCCAGTTCGAAACCTACCTCACGCAGGACGTCATCGGCAAAATCGACCAGACCTACCGCACCGTGGCCCGCAAGGAGGGCCGGGTTATTACGGGCCTTTCGATGGGCGGGCATGGGGCGCTTTACCTCGCGGCGCGGCACCCGGAGCTGTTTGCGGCGGCCGGCAGCATGAGCGGGGCGCTAGACCTGAGCATCACCAACCGTAAGCTCAACCCCGACGAGGCCAAGCAGCGCCAGAGCCTGTTCAACCCCATCCTCGGCCCCGAAGGCCCCGCGCCCAACGCTTACAGCACAAACTCGGTAGTCAACATGACTGACGCGCTCTACCGCAACGGCCTGCCCCTTATTATTGACTGCGGCGTGGACGATTTCCTCGTCGACATCAACCGCGAAGTCCACCGCCGCCTCGTCTACAACCACACGCCCCACGACTACACCGAGCGCCCCGGCGCCCACACCTGGGACTATTGGCAGAACGCGCTGCCGTATCATCTGCTGTTCTTTCAGAAGGTGCTGGAAGCGGGCGGAGTAGGGGTGAAGTAGGCGTGGGCAAACACCAATTAGGCGGGCAAGAGCACCACCGCTATTTTGTACATTTGGCTCATTGACGCGTGGTGGTTAATCCACCTCACCGAACTACGGGTTGCGCCAGAAACGCAAAGCCCCCGGACTGTTGGAACCAGCCGGGGGCTTAAGAAGCAGGTGGGCAAACACCTTACTTCTACTCGTATGAAGAGAAAGCGTGTTGAAGTGGAAGGAGCCGACAAAGTTAGCTTCTTCCGCCTACTGCTTGAACTGAGCAAATCAGTGCTGAGCGGTATAGTTCGCGCCGTGGTAACCGATTGGTTGCACCGGCACTAGTGCTTAGTCAGGCAAGTTAGTTACCCTAATTTTCTGGTAGTGGCGGTCGAGTTTGACACGGGCTTTTTCCAGCGTGAATTGCCATTTGACCGTGGCCCGGGCCGCATTGCGTTCGGCCACGCAAGCGGCGACGTGGGCGGTGAG
>NZ_QYCN01000040.1 GCF_003583925.1 Hymenobacter rubripertinctus
TAGGGCTACCGCACCAAATTAGGCACTTTTGAGCAGTTCCAGCATAAATCCGTCGTCTCTGGCGGCCTTTTTACGCTTTCTTTTCAGACTAATCTTACTCGGTTCATGCGTGAGAAGAAAGAGGCTGAACTTGCGAAAGATGTTCAAATTGAGCGGCCCATTTCCTTTTCGGACCCGGCAGTCGTCTTCCCTAAACGTGATGTCCAAGTGCCAGTGCAAGCCATTTTCGATGCCCCAATGCCCCCGGATTAAGTGGGCATATACCTCGGGGCAGGTATCGATTAAGCTACTGATATAGAAGCGTGTACTAGTCTGTTGCTGCCCCGCTACGACCCGCGTTGATTCCACTAGAATAAGCGTGTGCAAGCGCGTCCACTCCTCGGCCGCCTCCAGGCAGGCTACCCGAGGGGTAACGTACACCGTGCGTTTCTCACCCCGGTTGTGGCCTTTGTCTAGTTGCTCATAACGAGGTAGTTGTGCTTTGTTTTTCAGCAGGTATTCGCTGAGCTGCTCGTATAAAGCGCCCTGGTTGCGCTTGAGGGCAATGAGGTAGTCGGCTTGCTGGTCGATGATTTTCTGCACTATCGCTTTCTGGCAGCCAATGGCATCGATAGTGATGATACTACCCTGGCAATCTAAGGCGTTGAGCAACTCGGGAATGGCCGTTATCTCGTTTGATTTCCGGGCTATCTGAAGCTGCCCGAAGCTAATGCTTTCCTCTGTTAACCATGCACTTAACACCTGCGCATCGGCGTGTTTTTTCCCCTGCCGAATCGTGCCGCGCAGTTCCTTGCCGTCGATACGAATATGTTTGTGGTCGATGGTTTCGAGCACTTCGGCAAAATCAATCATGTATGGATTCAATACCTGATTATCGGCTGTTAAACATACGCTAAACGCAAATGGCCCGGCAGTCTGCCGGGCCATTTTCTTGTTACCATCCAATCCACTGCCGCCAGGCTACTACCATATAAGGTGGGCGGTTTTCGTGGGGCAGACCGCCGCCGGTGTCAAATAATGTGTGTGAGTGAGCGCCGGCCTGAGCTGTTGTAAAGGTGGTGTTTCGTATGCCTGGGTCTGGCACATATTCACGGGAGCCGGAATCTGAGCGGTCGGCTTTAAAGTTGAGCTGCCAGTTGCTAAAGCTGTGGTTATGCTGACCGTCAGAACTTACATTGTGGCTGTGGGTTGGCATCTGGTCCACCTCCAGCTTTACTTCCTTCTTACCACCTGTCTTCTTCGTGTTACCGTAATCGGTATCGTTGCTGAGGTAGCCGACGGGGAATAGGCCACCCGTGGGCATGGTGCCGTTCTGACCATTCGCCAAGGCCCAGCCATAGGCTTTTGTACCGTAGCGGCCCTTGCCGGTATTATCATACTCCGCTGGAAAATCAGTGAGTGCGTGCAACTCACCAGCCGACCGGAACATGGCTTCCTGCGCTTTGTGAACGCGCAGCACCCCATCGGCCGTAACCAATAGGCCGCCGCCCGCCACGGGGCGCAGGCCCAGCTTACTTTCCACCATGCACGGCTTCGAGCCGCCCGTTTGGTAGGCGCGGATGCTGCTTTCTACTTTCGGCATCAGGTACAGCTCAGCGGGTAGACTGACATTGCTGGCCCCCTCGAAACGCCGGATGCTGCCGTTGAAGTAGGCAATGCCCCAACCCACGTTGAACTTCCCGCCGCCGGTGGGCACCACATCACAGCCGACCAGTACGCACGACCAGGGCAGCGACAGATAGGGAGCCAGGATGGCCTGGCTTAGCTGGTCCTGGAGCGTCATCAGGTCGTCGTTGTAGAACGGCCGGCCGCCGGTTTCTGAAATCAGTTCTTTCAGCATCTTCTTAGAAGTAAACGATGGTGTAATTGATAAGAGCTAGTTTCAGCTCTCTGATTCGGGCGTTCAGGGCGGCGGCGCGGGGCTGGAGTTGCGCGGGCACCCGCACGGTGAAACCCACCTGGCCGGATAGCTCCACCCCAGCATAGAGGTACAGCGGCTCGCCTTCGGGCTCCATGCGAACGAACACGGGCGGCTGCTGCTCCGCCTCGAAGTTGATGTACAAGGGCCGGGCCTGTGAGTCGGAATCCACTAGCTGGATGCGGGCCTGGTCGGGGTCGAAGCGGTCGTTCAAGGCCCGTTCAAAAGCCAGTTTCTGGCCGCTGTACGTCAACTCACGCCGAACGCGCACGGTGTAGCTCAGGTAGGCCGCGTACACGCCGGCCGTCGGACTAAGCAAGGCCAGCAGCAGCCCCGACAGGTGGGGCTTATTGCGGAGCGCTACCGGCAACAAGCCTTGCACCAGGGCAGGCAGGTCGAGCCGGTAGCGGGTCGGAATCGGGTGCCGCGTGAAGAGCGCGGCCAACTCGTCATATACGGCCATAGGGTAGCAGCTGCAAGGTATCTGAGAGCGTGGAGCCGGGTTCGTCATCCTCCACGATGTAGCCGGCTTGGGTTTCATAGGCGCGGGTAACGATAGTGGCCGCCGCCTGGCCATTGCGAACGGAAACCTCCAGCAGGCGCACATCCTTCACGCCGGGCACGGCCTGAATAGCATCCTCCAGGCGGGCGTTGAAGATTACGCCGTCGAACTCCAGCCGCTTCAGGTAGCTGCGCACGGCTGCCACCACAGCCTGCTTTACCAGCTCCTTCTCTAGCAGCGGGTCGTAATATACTTCGGCCGCCAGCCTGAGCTGGTCGGCCTCGCGGCTTTCCACCTTCAAGGCCATGCCCGGAAACTTGATTTCCCGCAGGTAGGCGCGCACCTGTAGCTTCTCGGCTTCAGTCAGGGCGCGAAGGCCGCCGGGCGCGTTAGCGTCGTCGGTCGCAATCTTGATGAAGAGTTCCTTCGTATCCTCGTTCTCCTTGGCCGTGGCTTGCGTGATGAGCCGCAGGCCAGTGGAGCCCACGGGGTAGCGGATGCCATCGTCGCCCACCTGCACCACGTCGCCCTGCCGGAACTCGCGGAGCCGGTCGGCATACCATTGGGCCGTACCTGGCTGCGCCTTGGCCAGCTTCGCATCCACGTCGGCCATGTGCCGGTCGAAGAGCGTTTCCAGCTTTTGCGAGACACTAGCCGACACGTCCGCCAGCAGCTTGAAGACGGATACGCTGGAGGGACTGTTAGGCCGGTCGCTGCCAAACACCGCATCAATGGCGGCTGAAATGGATAGCGTGATTTCGTTGATGGTTCTGGCCATTACAGGTAGCGCTTTTTGGTGATGCGGTAGTAGGACTCAGTATAATCGAGCGTAAACAGGGCATTGTAAAAGCCCCCAGCGCCGATGGTGAACGTGAGCACCTGAGTGATGTACTCCGGCCCTGACGCCGTGGCGGTGATCTGCACTCCGGCCGGCAGGTTGCGCTCATAGACGGTGCCGTGCTCATAGATAATACTCTCAGATCGGGCCGTGCCATTATTGTAGCTCACCACTACCTGCACATTCCGCACCGGCAGCCCGTTGCGGCTACGGGCCACAAAAAGAGCATTGGTTTCCTTGGTGAAGGAGAAACCAAACATGCCCTCCACATTTGAAACCACTGAGGATTTCAGGAAGGATAAACCAAAGAGCCCCTCCATTAACGATAATAATTATTCACCACCCGAACGGCCATCTGCACCCATAATGCCACAACGGCCGTATTTGCCGGATTTAGATTGTCGAAATCCGGTGAGCCGTTACCCTTGGGCACGGCCGGATTATTGTTCCAAATTGGCGGCTGATTCCATTCAAACTCAAGCCAAACGGCATTTAACTGCCAATCTGAATCTGCCGCAGCATCCGGATCAGGCAGGGTGCTCCATCTCATCTGATAGGTGAGCCGGTTAGGATTGCGGCCGCTGCTACCGGCGCTTGGTTGGGTGTACTTCGGCACGTTGTTATTGAAAACCTCTGGCTGATTCGCCTGAAAGCCACTCTCAGTCCCTGGAAAATCAGTATTCATGTTGAGGCCACCGGCATAGCGCACTGCTTTGAGCCGGATTGGCACATCACCCATCCGAATCCGGCCGGAGCGAATCTGCCCGATGAAATTGCCCCCGCTGTTAGGCTTGACTATGAGGCCCGCCTGAGCGTTACGTGTGAGGCCTGATGCGCTAATGAGAGAAACGTTTTGGCCATCTGCCGTGCCGACCAACCGGGTATTTCCGGCGCCCCCTCCGGTGATAGTCTCATTTTCCGCCGCTTCCGTGCCAAAGTAGAAACTAGCTGCATATCTGAGATGCTTTGGTCCGATGGCCCGGCTCAGGTGAGGGCTCTCAAGCCGGAGCGTGAAATCCTGCTTTTCCGGCTTATTGAAAAAGGGCTCAGCATTGATGCAATCAATGAACTGATCCGGATAATTCAGCGCAAAATCAGCCGGGCTCAGCAGGGCCCCGCCTACTATGCCCACTTGCCCCCGGATATTTGAGCGAATAATAATGCGCGGCAGGTTCGCAAAGGAATTGTCATAGACATACTCCGCCGCATACTGAGCGGAAAGCACATCGCTTGCCGTTGCACGGAAGGAAGTCAATCCGGTCGGCATCAGCTTAATGCTGCTACTGGCATCTATGTAGCCGGAGCGAAAGTGTGCCACCGAGGCAAAATTTGAATTGATCAATACGCATTCCCGAAAGGCTGCCTGATGCACGGCGCTCAAGCTGCTACAGTTGATGAAAATACAATCCTCAAAGGATTGCACCACCTGATTCCCTGCACTGCCAGTATAGGTAAAATCTATATTGATATAAACATTGTTTTTTTTATACACCACAAAGGGCCCGCCCTGATTGTCAAGTTGCCAGGTAGTAGGCCCGAAAAAGGTCATGCCCTCAAAATTCATCGCCTTACTATCCCAGTAAAAGGAGTTTATAGTTGGGGCCTGCACAATCACGACCCCATCAGCGGTGAGCGTTACACTGTTAAAGCCGCCACTTGAGGCCAGCTGAAAAGTGAGCGGAGTGTTTTCGACATAGTGGCCATTGCCCACTGCCCACCGGCCCTGAGCGTAGGCCATAGAGCCCAGCTGAGAGAGCCGGGCTTTGGGGGCATCCGGAGAGGTGCCATCATTGCCCGCCGTACCGGCCGGGCCAATCCAGCGAACGGCGCCGGGTATTCTGAAATTATGTGCCATGCTTTAGCTTATACAGTTTCGGTGGCTTCTACTTCAAATGCACCTTCCGACGACCCGCCGGCATAGGTGTGCGACCAGGTAATAAGCGCGCCTGCTGGAATGCTTAGGGGCGTGTTGGCGGGTGGGCTGAACACGTTGTTCGTGAACACGATTTGCACTGCCGTAGCTCCGTTTATCGAGTAGCTAAGCGTACTGATGCCGGCGTCCTTTTCAATGCGGGTGATGCTAGTGGCCTTGAAGAATCGTTGATTGCGGCTCAGCTCGTTTTTGGGGTTGAAAATCCAGCCCACCTTGTTATTAACCACGGCTGCCCAGCGTTCGGCACCGGCCGCGCCGGTGCTCTGAAGGAACTGGTTGGCCGTAGTTCCACTCTGTGCCGGATAACTGGCCGTACCCGAACCGGTGCCCGTACTGGTGCCGCCCACGGGGCGGGTCTCCAGTGCCGAGATTCGGCCTGCGAAACCGTTGACCAGCGATGAGAGGGTGCCGAAGGCGGTGTCGAGGGAGCCCACGCGGCTGAACAGGTCGGTAATCTTCGGGCCAATCCAAACCAGAAAGTCGCTTGCTGAGTTGAATCCGGCGCGGTCGGCTTGGGGGTAAGCGGCCTTTGCTACAGCGATGCTACCCACCTTCACATCAGCTCCCAGCTTCTCATTGGTCACGCTACCATCAGCCACCGTGGCCCCTTGCGGCGTGGTGTAGAGCGTCACCCATGTCCCCCGGTCCTGATACCAGAGCCGGAAGCGTTCGGCCGACAGGGTTTGGAAGTGGATGTCGCCCGGTATTCGATCGGTGAATGTGGTGCCCGCGCCTATCGTCTCCCCATCACCGGCTTCCACCAGCACGCTGCCCGAGCTGGGCGCGGTGGCTCCGGCCGTGATGCGGTTGCCCCGTTCGCCCGGGTCACCATCCTTGGCCTTCAGGCTAGCCACGAACTGCGCTTCGGTGCCTGCGTTGCCCGTGGCCAACCAGCTCTGGTACGCACTACGGCCGGCTAGGCTGGCCACGAACTCCACTTCCGAACCCACGTTGCCAGCCAACTGCCACGACTGGTAGGCGCTTCGGCCGTCGCTTCCGCGCAGGCTCAGCACAAAAGCCAGTTCGCTGCCCTGGTTACCGGCGTTCAGCCAGCTCTGGTAGGCGCTGGCCCCGTTGTTGCCGCGCAACACCAGGCGCAGGTTCCAGGCCCCGGCGGATTTTAGGTAGAGGTCCGATACCGACGTGTTGATGTAGGCGTCGCCATCGATGCCGGTAGCGGCGGCCGGCACCCCGGCCCCGCTCAGAATACGGGCACCGCGCTGGAGGTCTTCCAGCGCGGCTACGGCATCGGCAATCGTGCCCACTACGGCCCGTGCATTGCCGGCCGTATTCTTGCGGCCCGACACGAAATTGAGAGCCATTGAGGCCCGGATGTTATCTGAAAAAGCTCCCATTTAAAACCAGTCGTTATCGATGAAATCTTCGTCCAGCCAGTCAATCAACCCGGCCGTCGCGGGTGCAGTGGGCGGGGCGGGGTAGTTGGCGGTGTTGATGCGTTGGCGGCGGGCCGCGAAGTAGGCGGCTACTTCCGGCCGGCTCAGAAGCGAGTCCGGTATCTGGAGCTGCTCACCAGTTTCCAGGTCGTCGGTAATAGCCAAGCCATTGGCATCGGCCAGTTCCATCAGTGCCTCGATGCTGCCCAGCTCCTGGATACAAATGTCGAGCAGGCTTTGCCCCTCTGTAATGATGACGCTACGCATGGCGGCGGGCATTTACAGACAACTCTCCCTGTTCCGACAGCCGGACCTGGGCATCCTCGAAGCCGTCTAGCCGAAGCTGGCTAGCCAGCTCACCTTCAAAGTCCACGCGGTTCACCTCATTGCGGGTGCGCCGGTCCACGCCGAAGCCCGTAAGTGGGCTGGTCCGCCAGTCGCCTTGGTTGGTGCGGAGGATAAGGCCGATTTCCTGCTCTTCGGAAGGGCCCATCACTAGGTCACCATTCTCGAAGAGCAGGTCATCATTCTCATCCAGTAGAATATCATTCACCATGTTTCACCTTCTGATTTTGGATGTCGGAAAAATCGCCCACCTTCTTCAGGAGCAGCGCCTTGGTCATGGCCACCTTCAAGTTGATACCATCAGGCTGAACCGGCGTCCAGAGGGGCACTGGTAGCGTGGCCACGAACACCTGCTGGATGGCATCGACCACGGCGTTGGTCTTATCGAGTTGCTCCTTCAGCTCCACCGCTTTCACCAAGCCCTCCAGGGAGTTGCCGTTCAGGTGCAGCTCTCCGGCCTTAGTCAGGTGCAGGCTGATACCGCCGGCCGTCGTCAGCACGAACTCCTCGATGTCGCTGTACTGGCTCACGAAAGTCATGGTATCGATGCCGTCAAGGATGCTCACCACCACCTGGCTGCCCACCACCGGGTACACCAGCAGGCCCACCCCGTTGTCGTCCTCCAGCACGGCCCGAAGCCGGACGTCGGAGTAGTCGAGGCCGTCCGGGTCGGTGGCCACGATGGTGCCGGCCTGGCGGTCCACCGACCTGACGGTGCAGCTCACGGCCGGCACCTGCATCATCTCCCGGATGACATCCCGAACGGCTTCCCGGATTTCTGCTTTCCAGCTCATAGCCCGCGAAGTGCTGCCCGGCTGCCGAGCGTGATTTCCTGGCGGTACCCACCCGACTCGAAGGTTTTAACCACCGAATCGATGAAGAAGACCCCATCCCGCTCTGGGTACTCCGTATTGGTGAGGCCTGCCAGGTCGCCGTGGCGGACCGATGGCAGGCCGTAAGTGGTGAAGCTGCCCTTGTAGCCCTCCACCTTCAGTTTGTTGATGTCGTTGAGGGCCATCTTGCGAAGCGCGGCCTCCGAGCCTACCTGGAAGTAGTTCAGGGTGCGTTCTTCCGCATCGAGCGCGTCCTCGTCGCCCACCGTTACCGTGATGTTCTTGCCCTTGAGCTGGTGGCTGGTGGCCTTCACGATTACCTTCAGGTCGTCACGCTCCCGATACTCCAGCTGGTCGGCCAGGATGTCGCGCTGGAAGCTGAACTCCGTTTTGGGCGCATCGGCTCCCTTCAGGTACACCCGGCCGCAATACAGCGTGCCGTCCTGGAAGTAGCTCACGAAACCGTAGTCCTGCTTTATCTTCTCCAGCACCTTGGCCACCGTCACGTTCTTGGCCCGGAAGTGGCCCATGTCCACGTCGAGCGCATCGATGCGGATGTCGGCCGGGCAGATGGCCCGCAGCAGCGCCGGCAGCCGCACGCTGGTGGCGGAGAACTTCACTGGCACCCACTTCAGACGATACATCTCATCCTCGCAGCTGATGATGACCGGAATGCGGGGGCTGACGTCGGTAACGTAGCCCGTGAATTCCTTCACCAGCTTCTGATTGTAGCCCAGGTGAATCTCTACCCGGTCGCCCCGCTGCAACCAGTCCTTGATGGCCAGGCGCTGCTGCTGAAACAGCCAGTGGCCGGGCAACTGCACTTCGGCCGTGCCCGTCAGGTTGCGCCAGGAGTCCTCGACCCGGGCCGACACCACCTTGCGCACGCTGAAGGCCGGGCGTGGCTTGGCTCCCGCGCGGGCGGCCTCCGGGAAAACGACGTGGGCAACTAAGACCAGGAGCATGAGCAGGAGCTTATTTGGATTTGGCATTGCGGTTGGGGGCAGGGCGGGCCGTGACGTTGAAGAAGAATCCGTAGTCCTTCCAGAACTCCGACCACTCATCGGCGTGGAGCTTGGCCTGGGCCGTCTGGGCTTGCTTAAGGCCGCGGATGTCATCCCGGATGGAAGCCAGGTCCTTATCGAAGCCTGCCATCTGAGCCTCCGTCTTCACGATGTAGGTGTTGAAGCGGCGGTTATCGGCGTCGATGCTCTGGACGGTGGTGTACACCTGGGCCAGAAAGAAGACGACCACCCCCAGCAAGCTGGAGATGACCAAGCCCATCATGCGGACCAGGTGCCGGTTGATGCCGGTTTCGACGGCTTCCGTAGTGATATCTAGTTGCACGTTACTGGGGTCGATTGTTTTGTAGAGAGATTTCGAGCGCTTCATCGCTGCTGCACTGAAGTTGGAAGGGGACCAGGTTGGGCATCCCATTGATGCGGCCCAGGTTAATTCGCTCAATTACCAGCCGGCTAATGCCCAGGAAATTGAACATCTCCCCATCCACCCCGATGCTATCGGCCACCTGTTCCCAGCGCAGCAGCCGGAGCAGCTCTTCTTCAGGGTAGGTGTTCACGTCCGGGTGCAGCAGGAAGCCGCGGATGGTCACGTCCCAGTCCCCGAAGGCCCACATCTCCTTAGTAGTGCCAAAAGCGGCGTTGGGCTTGCTCTTGCTGATTTCCTTGGGCCGGTTGAATTCGGCAGTGGCCGAAGCCGGTAGCCGCCACCTGTCGAAGGGTGCTTCCACCACCTGGCCCTGCCGGCTGCCGGTGCCCAGCATCTGGTAAGTGCCTTCCACGAAAAACATGGGCTGGAAAATGGGCGTACCCAGATAGCTCATTTCCGAACCCTGCTTCAGGGCCAGCGCCTGCACGCCTCCAAAGTCGAGGGCCGCCGGAGCCTGCTCTGCCAGGCTGGGCTGGTAGCCGTTGCCCAGGGCGCGGTCGAGGCGGTCGATGGCCAGGTCGCGCACGCCCTCCAGCTTGGCCAGGGGCTTGCTGGCCAGGTTGGGGAAGGCCTGCCGGTAGAGATTATCGATTTGGAAGGTTACCTCAGCCATTGCTTAGAATGATTTCGGCATCCCGAAGGGCCGCCACGATGATACCGGCTACCCGTTCGCCGGTTTCCTGGTCGGTCCGCTCCCCGGTCGAGGCGCGGCCGGTTACGTTCACCTCCAGCTTGTCGAGGCGGAAGTTCACGATGCGGGCCTTGCTCTTGTCGCCCTCGATGTTCTCGACTCCCTTGCTCTGCTTAGCCAGCGTGGCCGATGGTGGAGCCCCGCCGCCCTTGCCGTCGTCCGGGCTCATGTTGGCGAAGGGGTTGACCGGGATGTTCACCGTACCGCTGAACATGTTCTTGAAAAACTTGCTCACGCCCGACAGCTTATCACCCAGCCAGCTCCAAATCTTCGACACCCACTTCACCAGGTCAGTGAACATTTCCGATAGTCCTTCCCGGAAGCCGGGCGCCAGGTTGTCGATTAACCCGATGAAGATGTTCAGCGGGTTGTACTTCCATAGCCAGGCTCCGAAGTCCAGGATGTATTTCTTCAGGTCGTCCCAGTAGTAGATGACCAGGCCGATGGCGGCCCCGATGGCCACCATGCCCGCGATGAACACGCCCACCGGGTTGGCGTACATGGCCAGGTTCAGAGCCAGCTGCGACACGGCTGCCCGCGCCAGGCTGGCAATGAAAGCCGGCAGCGCCGTTACGCCCGTCCAGACCCAGGCCGCGCCCGCCGCCAGGGCGGCCACGCTGCTCTGCCAGAGGCCGGCCACCAGGCTGGGTAGGCTCCTCACCCCAGCCAGCGCCCACATGGCCCCGGCCCGAAGCGCCGCCACCCCACTCCGGTAGAGGCTGGCCGTGAACTGGAGCACATTCAGCTTGCCCGTCACCAGCGACACCACGAAGGTGCCGATGCCCTGGATGCCGGCCACGGCCATCTGCCCGCCGGCCTTCAGACCACTCCAGCCCAGCATGGCCAAGTCCTTGCCGGCCGCCAGTGCCTTCGGCCCCAGCTCCGCTACCCACGTCAGACCCTTCGCGCCAACACTGACCAGGCCCGAAGCCCCGTCCTTGGCCAGCTCCAGCGCCGGGCCCAGGCGCGATAGGGTATCGAGGGCCCCGACGCCACCCTGAATGAAGGGCAGGTATTCCTTCGTGGCCTGAAACAAACTGATGCCCCAGTCCTTCACCTTGGCCCCGGCCCGGCTCATGCGCTCCTCGTAGGAATTCATGATGGGCAGCGCGGCCTTGGTGGCGGCCTCGTGGGCATTGAGCTGGGGTAGCAGCTTCTCGTAGTAGCCGATGTTATCGAGCAGCGTATCGGCCACCACCTTGTTCTCTACCCCAAACACCTGGGCCGTCAGCGTGGCATCCCCCTGAATCTTGCGCAGCTCCTTGAGGCGGTCGGCAATCGGCAGGGCCGTGTTCGACACCAGCTGCATGTTCACGCCCAACGCTTTCATCTTCTGCACCGCTTCCTTGGGCAGGATGTCTTCGCCACCCATGCGGGCCAGCACGTTCCGAAGGCCCACGCCCGCCTCCGAACCCATGCGGCCCGATTTGGCGATGGTCTGAAGCAGGCCGTTGGTTTCCAGGAACGACACGCCCGACTTGCGGGCCGTGCTGCCGGCCTGCTCCAGGGCCTGGCTCACTTTATCCACGTCCATGCTGCCCGCGTTCATACCGGCCGCCATGATGTTGGTGAACTGGTGGGCCTTGGCGGCGGCTTCGGCCGCGTCGTTCAGGTTCACGCCGTACTGGAGCAACGAAGTGCTGATAGCATCCGAAGCGCCCTTGGCGTCCCCCTTCATCAGTTTCGAGAGCACCATCACGTCGGTGCCCATTGCCCCCAGAGCCTCTTGGTTGCCGGCAATGTTGGGCCCGAGGCGGTTGATGAGGCCGCTGTAACTCTCCAGTGCGCCGGACGCTTCACCCCCGAATATCTTAGCCTGTTCCCGCGCCTTCAGCCCGAGCTGCTCCAGCTTCTTACCCGACAGACCCGTAACCGACTCAATCTCCGCCAGCGCCGAATCGAACCGCTTGCCGGGCGCGGTGGCTATATCCAGCTCTTCGCCCACATTGCGGATGGCTTCGCTCATCTGGTTATAGGCAAAGGCCTTCCCTGCCAGGCCACCCGCCGCGCCGGCCATGCCCGTAAGCTTGGTCGTCGCGGCCCCCACCACGTTGGAAATACCCTTTACCGGCCCGCTGATCATATCGACCAGGCGCATGATGAAGGTTGCTTCTTTGCCGGTGTTGGCCATTGGGGTGGGTTAGTTTGAGGGGAAGGCTTCGGAGATAACCTGGCGCATCACGCCTAAGAGCAGGTTGCGCTCTGTCTGCCGGGCATAGAGGTAGTCGTACCAGAGCTGCCAGTAGGCTTCGTCGTCCAGCTCTTGCGGGTCTAGCTTAAAATGAAAGCGAAGCAGCGCATCAACCTTGCGGTCTTCATGCACCCCTTCGCTTTCATCAATTTCCAGCGCCGCGTGAAGGGCCTTTAGAGCTTTTTTTTAGCCTCGACCTGGCTAGTGATTTCCTGGAGCAGGCCCAGGTACAGGTCGTCGTCGTACTCCAGCTGGTCGAGGTCACCAGCCAGCACGCAACTGTTGATGAGCAGGTCGTTGGCCTTGCCCATGTCCTTGCTGGCGGTATCGGTCACGGCCATCAGCAGCTGGCGGTTCGGCCGCACGATGAAGAAGCCGGCGGGCTTATCGGGGTTGGCATCCGAGGGGAAGCGCACGTGCTGCACCTTACCCCGGCTCCGGTTCTTAGGGTCGGCCTCGTACTTCTCAATTTCTTCGGCCGTCAGCTCTGGCTGCTTATCAAGTTTAATCACGGTGTTTAGCGGGTGTTAAATGAGGGGTTGAGAAAAGCCCGAAGGCTGTGCGTGGCAGCCCGAAGGCTACACGTTGTAGTCCACGTGGGTGCAGACCAGCGGGTACTCCATCGTGATTTTACCTTCTCCGCTTTTGGATTCGCGGCCGTTGGTGGTGAAGGAGCAGTTGCGGATGATGTCGGTGTAAATCGACCCCTGGTACTCGTAGCTCACCGGAATGTCGAAGTCGGGAATCTCCTGAATCCGCATCCCTTTGGGCAGGCTTTTGAGCAGGGCAATGTTCTCTTCGAGGTAGAGCGAGATGGACGCTTCAGCCTCGTAGTTGCCCTTGGCCTTCCCGATGGGATACTTGCCCCCGCCGAACACCAGGGTGTGATTCTCCTTGTCGCTGTACTTCAGGGAGTCGAAACCCTCCAGCTCCCGGCCGAAGAGGTTCACCGCGATGTTGTTCCAGCCCAGCATGGTGCCGAACTTGTTGATGATTTTGGCTTTGGCCATAATGCTGATGCTTAGTTACGCTGGATTGATAGCACCCACTGTGGCCCGGATGCGGCGCAGCACGCCGCGCCGCACGTAGCCCACCTCCAGGGAGATTTCGCCCGCACCCACCACGTCCTGATTGGGCTCGATAGTCACCACGGGTTCCCCCGATAGTTCGCCGGCCGTGGCCATGTCCTTCACCGTCTTGCCAGCCTTGGTCTGGTAGTAGGTAATGGTGCTGGCGGGCAGGAAGCCCGTAGCCGGGTCAATCTCCACATCGCCCCGCATGACCGGAATCAGGGCCTGGCGCACCAGTTTGGCGGCCTTGTTCCACACCCGGTTGTCCTCGATGTAGGCGTAATCGCCACTCACTTCGGTGCAGCTGTGGCTGTCATTGAAGTAGGTGCCGTCGAAGCCCTCGAAGCGGCCGGCGTAGATGTAGCCACTGGCCCCCAGCGCGGACTTGTCGGCCCCACTGAGCGTGGCAAACCGGCGGCCGTTGCTGAGCGCCGAGCTGAGGAAGTAGCCCCCGGCCAGGTCCGTCAGCGGGTAGGTGTCGGTGCCCTTGCTGGCTTCAGGCTTGCGCGTCACGTCCACCGAACCCAGGCACTCGCTCACCTTGCGGATGCTGAGCATCCCCAGGGCCGCACCGATTTCAGCGTAGCCCGCGCCGCCGTTCACGGCCAGCACGGCCGGGTCGGCCGCGATGCACACGCTCACATTCTCACTGGCCAGCAGCCGCAGGTTAGGCAGCGTGGTCGGCGTGGCGGCGGCTCCCAGGACACCCTCCAGCAGGATGCAGTCCACGAACACGGCCGACTCCAGCAGCGTGGTGGCCAGCGCCTGGGCCTTGGCCACGGCCGTCAGCACGTCGGAGTGCAGGCCGGTGGTGAAGGCGGCCGGAGCAGCGGCCGGGTTGAGCACCACGCCCACCCCTTTGATTTCGCCGTTGGTGGCTTCGTCCAGCAGCAGCTGCTGCACCGCGCCGCCCGTGTCGCACATGGCCGTCAGGGTCGTGCCCTGGCCCACCAGCTTCAGGTACAGCGTACCATCGGGGTTGTAGTGGAAGAACCGCTTCACGTGGTGGTAAACCAGCACGTTGTTGTTGGCGTCGTAGGCGGCGTTGATGCCCACGGCCACCGCGTCCTCTGGCTGAATCAGCTTCACCGTCTGGCCCAGGGCCAGCAGGCCGGCCACGGCCAACCCGCCAGCCACCAGCCCGAAGATTGCGTCGGTGCTAGGGGTGCGGCGGCCCAGCCGACCACGCGGCTTGCCGATTACGGGCCCTTGAAATTCGTTCATGCGTGCGAAAGTTGAGTGGCTGCCGGCCGGGGCCAGCTAGTTGGTTGAGATGGGCCGAAGCCGCCGGTTACTTACCGGCGGCTTTGGTCGAGGGCTTCTTGGCGGCGGGCTTGGCAGCGGGCTTCACGTCGGCCACTACCACGGGCACCACGGCTTCAGCAGTAGCATCGGCCACTACCTGCTCCAGCTTGCCGCTCACTACGGCTTCCACCGTGCCAGCCTCCTGGGCATCACGGGCGGCATCAATTGGGGGCACCTTGTTGACGTCCTCCTTGGGGCCAGCCGGGTGGGTGGCAACCAGGGCGGCGGCTTTGCTGGCATTCTTGAGCACGTTGGCTTCGGTGTCGATAACCACCTGCTCCAGTACTTCGGTCGAGGCGGTGGCCGTGGCCCGGTCGATGGTCTGCACCTCCAGGCCGGTGTCTTTGGCGTGCAGGCGGGCCCGGTTCAGGGCATCGGGCAGGAAGATGTTGCCATCGGCAGTGGCGAAAACTTTGGTAAGCTCCTGATTCTCCTTGAAGTAGGGCAGGGCAGCAGCCACCAGAAGGGCCGTAGAAAGAAGATTTTTCATGTCAGAAGAGGATGTTGGAGGGGAGGAAACGTGTCGTTTGGAAGTCGTTAAGGCCGCTGGTTAGCGTCGTATTCGCCGCACCCATCCAATGCCCATCAGCACGATGAGGGCCGTAAAGAAGATGGTGCAGGTGGTCCGGTAGTAGTCCAGCCAGGGCTGGTAGAAGGGCGGCTTGGCCTTGGGTTGCAGCGTAAAGGCTGGCGGACACTTGCCGTAGAGCGTGACGAACTTCGTGATGGTGTCATGCACGATGCGGGGCGGTACCCTGGCCCGGAGGTTGAGCTGGCCGGACTTACCGCCGGCCGATTTCCAGACGTCCACGTGGACCTGGCCACCGGCGCTCACCAGCCGGACTGTATCTGTAGCCCAGCCGGTAGCCAGGCTGTCGATGTCGAGCTGGGTGCTGAGGCTGTCGGGTGGCACCGTGATGCTCACGGGCACCTTTACTGAATCCGATACTTCTACCACTGAAGGAGCTGAGGCCACGCCGTACTTGTTCAGGCAGCGGGTGTAGCTGGCGCACCCCACCAACGCCAGCGTACACACCGCCACCAGACCAGCACTAGCGGCACCGGATAGGGGCGGGTCTTTCAGGCCCATCAGGACCAACCCAACCCCCATTCCTACCGCCGCGTCGCCCCAGCTCACCCCAGGGTAAAAGACACTGACCAGACTGGTCAGGATAATGATGACCCCCAGGATGCTGCTGATCCTGCTTCTGGTCACGTTCTTGAAACTGAATAGTCCCATGTTGCTTAATGGATGGATACCCACCAGGTGCGGGCATCGAATGAGGGGCACGCCTTGGTGACGCCCGGGAAATCCCGATGCCCTACTACTTGTGCGTTTGGATGCTCTGCCTTCCAGCGGCGCACGATGCGTTCCATCTCCGCCAACTGATGAGGCGTCCGGGTGTCGAGGGGCCGGCCCCGGCCATCCACGCCGCCGATGTAGCTGACGTGGAGGCTGTGGGCGTTGTGGCCCTTCACCCCATTGCTGGGCACTTCATCCGCCAGGAGCCGGTGGCAGGTGCCGTTCGGCTCGATCAGGATGTGGTAGCCTGGGTTCTTCCACCCCAGCTGCGTGCGCCAGTAGTTCAGAATGCCCGCCACCGTTGCCGATTGCGGGGTGGCGGTGCAGTGCAGCACGATGTGGGTAATGGTTCGCATCAGTCGTAGCGGGTCAGGTTGTAGGACTTGATGATGGCCAGCAGCTTTTCGGGGTACCGTTGGTCGGTAGCGTAGCCGCACTCGCGGAGCAGCCGGGCTTCGGTGGCCGCGTCGTCCAGCTGGAACAGGCGCTGGTAGCGGGCAAGCCGGCGGAACAAAGCCACACGGTCGGCAAAGGCCTCTTCGGCGGTGGCGTACTTGCGGAAGGCCGCTTGTACTGTTATCCACTTGCCGTTGGGCAGCTGCTCCTTGGTGGGCAGCGTCACCACCGGGCCGCGCCAGCTCGTGCCGGCTTTCATCCCGAAGAAGTTGTTGGCCATGCGGGCCAGGCCGCTACCACCCCAGCCGCTTTCCAGGATGGCCTGCGCCAGGTTCACGGAAGCCAGTAGGCCGGTACCGTGGCAGGCCCGCTGAGCGGCCGGCGCGTAGGTGGCGATAAATTCGTTGGCTGTCATGAGCTTTCGGCCGATGGCCCCGGACCGGGCGACCCCCGCTTGTCAGTGCTTCCGCATCCTGAGCATTAAGCAGGTGGCCCGCCCGGCCGGAGCCGGTTGGCGAAGGGCCGGTTAAACCCGGCCGCTGATGATAGCCGCTTGCGAGTCGCGGGAGTAAGGCATCATGATGCCCCACTGGCGGAAGCCACATACCGAAGAGCGAGTCTCCGGGTCAAGGGCCGATTCACGGTGATACATTTTGTTGGTGCCCAGGGCCTGGAAGCAGCGGGCATTGTAGAACGCCACCGAAGCGTTGGCATCCGTAGCCGGGGCCGAAGCCGCGCCGTAGGCTTTGCGCACTTTGGTGCCCACGTTGTACACCGGGGCGTTCACATCCTCGTGCAGCTCGAAGCCATAGAGGGGGAGCAACTGGCCGGTGGCAATGATGTGGTACTGCTCACGGAACACCTGCGAGGCCAGCAGCAAATCTTCCGAGTGCTCTGGGGCCAGCACTAGCTTGCGGCCCTCCTTGGGAATCTTGGCGTCGTCGTACATCCGCTTGAGGCGAATGATATCACCGGGAGTCATCCGGCGGCGGCCGGTACCATCGTCCTCACCCGAAGTCACGATGATGGGGGTGCGGGCCGTGTTGCTGAGTGGGGCGATGGTATAAAGACCGTGAGCCAACATGCCTTGCTCCAGCGTGATGCGGTGCTGGGCCATCACGGAACCGGGCTTGTCGTAGGGCAGGCCGTACAGCTCATCGTCCGTGATGCGCGTGTTGGTAGTCTCGTACTTCTTCAGGGCCACCGTGATGTCCTGGTCCTCACGGGTCGTAGTGAGGATGGGGTACACCGTGTTATCGATGAGCACCGTGGGGTCAGCCCCAATCTCGTTGAGGTGAATCACGTTGTTGCCCACGAAGGACGACTCGCTTTTGAGGCCAGCGGCCCAGGTGCTCGTGAAGCGGAACTTCTCGAGGAGTATGGCCAGCCACAACTCTTGTAATACAACAGCCATTGTTGATGTCTTTGGGTACTTGTTTGGGAAAGTGAAGGGCGACTAAACAGCCGCTAAAGGGTTGGGCTACTTGAAAGGCTGGCGGTCAGCGAAGAGCTTCTTGTATTGCTCCGGCTGTTTGTTGGCCATCTCCACCAGGGCCTTGCCGTCCTTCTCCATGTAGTCGTTGAAGTTCCACTTGTTGCGGTCCTCAGTGCCGGCGTTGTTGGTGGCGTCGGGCGTGCCGGCGTCGGTCTTCACCTGGTTGGTGGCCGGGGTGCCGGCGGCGGGCATCCGGTCGAGCATCTTCTTGGTGAGGTCGTAGTTCATCACGGCGTCCTTGATGTACTCTTCCCGCTCACCCGCGCCAATCTTCTTGGCCTGCACCGCCTGGTCAACCAGCATGGTGGCCAGCTGGGTGGCGTTCTTGTCGCGGTCGTCCTTCAGCGTCTTTTCGGCCAGGTCTTTGGCAGCCTTCATACTCATGATGGCTTGCTCAACTTGAGCGTCGGAAGCGTCGCTGGGCAGGCCCATCGTTACGATGATTGCTGCTTTGTTCATTGTCGTTGTATTTGGTAAAGAAGAATTTTGGGGTGTCTGGGGAGGTTGCGCCGCCTGATTCAGGGCGGCCGGCACGTTGCCGTAAGCGTATTTGTTGAGCACTTCCAGCGTATCGGCCGGCAGCTCCGTGGCCTGGCCCGTGATGGCCGTGATGAAGCCCTTGCTCTTGGCCGTGGCGGCCGTCATCCAGGTAGTGCGGGCCATCATATCCGACAGCACCGCTTCGGCCAGGCCCGTGCGTCCGCCGTAGATATCGAGGGCCGACTGACGCAAATTCTGGTAGAGTTGGATGGCCGACTCCAGGGACTTGTCATCTCCCGAGGCATGCACGCACGGGTTATGAATCATGTACTGCATGTTGGGCGCACCCTCGATACCATCAGTAAAAGCACACGCGATGACGGTAGCGGCACTGGCTACCAAGGCACCCAGCCGGCAGGTCTTGCGGCCCTCGAAGGCCTGGAGCTGATTGTAGATTTCGTTGGCGTCGTACATGCTGCCGCCCCCGCTGTTGATGTAGCCGCGTAGCTCCGTCACGCCCGCCGCCTTCAGCTCCGCCATTAGCCGCGTGAATGTCTCGGAATCGTTGCTGTACCAGTTGATGTCACCAATGATATTGATGTCAGCTACCAGCCCCTGCATGGTTACCTGAAGGTGCTTCGACGTGTGGATGACCTGCTTCATAGGCCACAAAACTGGTGAGCCGGGAGCCGGCTAAAAAATCGGGCTTCACAGTGTTGCATTTACTGCACAACACTATGGTGTTCAGCGCCCAACATATTGAAAAATTACAAAAGGTCTTGCCTGCGGCCTAGCATCTTTGTTGCGTTACATATCATTGTGCAAATCACTCCACAGTGTGCAGTTGAGGGCACAACAACTTGAAAATAGTATGGCCCAACGCAAAGACAAGGAGCGAGAATTAGCCAAGGCGCTATTCATCGAAACCGACAAAACACAAAAGGAGATTGCCGCTTTGGTAGCCGTCACGGAGAAGACCATGACGGGTTGGGTTGCGGCCGGGAAATGGGACGTGCTCCGGGCCGGCCGCATGGCCACCACTACCCAGACGGTGGCCACCCTCCAAACCATGCTCCAGCTCCGCTCCGAAGAGATGCTGGCCGACATGCGGGGCGGGGGCACCACCAAGTTTGGGGATGAGCTGCTCAAAATCAGCATGACCATTGAGAAGCTCCAGGGCGCTACCTCCATCACCACCTACATCCAGGTGTGCCAGGAGTTCATGGGCTTCGTGGGCAGCAAGGAGCCCCAGTTCCGGGGCAAGCTGGCCGACTACCAAAGCCAGTTTCTGAACCTGAAGGCCGGCAGCAATGGCAAATAAGCCCACCCGCAAGGAAGAACTGGAGGCGCTCCAACGCTACCAAAACCAGCT
The DNA here is from genome assembly GCF_003583925.1 of Hymenobacter rubripertinctus. Taxonomy (GTDB): domain Bacteria; phylum Bacteroidota; class Bacteroidia; order Cytophagales; family Hymenobacteraceae; genus Hymenobacter; species Hymenobacter rubripertinctus. The sequence continues at coordinate 19,516 of NZ_QYCN01000040.1, forward strand.
GGCCATCATCAAGGACAGCGCCCGACCCGAAGTGCAGCACAGTGCCGAGCAGAAAGAGGACCGCATCAAGCGGGCCAGGGCGGACTATAATTACATGGTCACCCAGTACTTCCCGCACTGGGCCAAAACCGATTGCGCCCCCTTCCACGTCAAGGCTGCCAACAAGTCGCGCCGCGATAAGAATATTGCCCTGCTGCGCAAGTGGGGGCGCGGCCTGGCCAAGTCCACCCACGCCGATGTACTGGAGCCCATCTGGCTGCACATCTTCCACGAGGAACCGATGTGTATGATTCTGGTGGGCAAGAATCTGTTCGCGGCTAAGGTGCTGCTTTCCGATTTGCAAGCCGAGCTGGAGGGCAACCCCCAGCTGCTGGCCGACTTCGGGCCGCTTCTGAACGAGGGCACCTGGGCCAAGGGCGACTTCCGCACCAAGCGGGGCGGACGCTTCTTCGCCCTGGGCAAAGGCCAGAGCCCGCGTGGTATGCGCAACGGCCCCCAGCGCCCCAATTACATCGTGCTCGATGACGTGGACGACGATGAGGAAATCAACAACCCGAAGCAGGTAGACAAGTCGGTGCGCTGGGTGCTCCGCGCCCTCATCCCGGCAATGGGAGTCGAGGGCGGGCGCTTCAACATGGCCCAAAACCTTATCGGCCCCTACACTATCCTCAGCTGCCTGTCGGAAAACCCGGAGTTCGAGACCTTCCAGGTGAATGCGCTCGATGAGCATGGCCAACCTTCGTGGAACTACTACACGCTGGAGTTCTACGACCGGGTGCGCCGCCGCATCGGCACCGATGCCTTCGATACGGAGTACATGAACGACCCCAAAACGGCCGGCAAAATCTTTACCGACGACCACCTGCCCTACGGCCCCAACCTGACCCGCCGCGACTACTATGAGCGCATCGTGGGCCAGTGGGACATTGCTTATTCTGAAAGCAAGACGGCCGACTTTAACGCCATCCCCATCGTGGGCCTCACACCGGCCGGCCATAAGCACCTGATAACCGGCTTCTGCCAGCAGTGTAAAATGGAGGTGGCCATCCGCTGGATGTATGAGTACCAGCTAGGCCTGCCCCGCACGGTGGTGGTGGAGTGGTATGCCGAACGCCAGTTCTGGACCGACGCCGTGGAAATAGCCATGCAGATAGTGGCCAAGGAATACGGCTGGCGCCTGCCCATCATCATCGACGACCGGCCCCAGGGTAACAAGTATAGCCGCATCCTCCAGATGCTGCCCATGATGCAGCGCCGCGAATTCTACGTGAACGAGCTGGAGAAGCACAACCCCGATGTGCAGCGGGGCCTGCAACAGGTGAAGGGTATCGAGCCGGGCTATACCACCAAGGACGACTTTCCCGACGCCCTGCAAGAAGCTCTCTCCAAACTGGAGGCCGGGCAGATTTATGAGGACTCCGAACCCATCCTGGGGCCCCGCGAAACCTCCAGCAAAATTTACTAGCCCACCATGCTCTACTCTTTCCTGACTTCCGACGACCTGGATGTTGCCATCAAAGATGAGCAGCTCTACCAGCTGGTCCGCGACGACCTCACCCTGATTGCCCGCGCCGAAGCCGCCGCTGTTTCCTGGATGCAGGACCACCTGGGCCAGCGCTTCGACCTGCCTAACGTGTTCGGCGGCATCGGGGAATGGAGCGCCGCCCACGCCTACGCGCCGGCCCTGCCCGCATCGGTGCTCATCGAAGGGCAGTCCGTGGTGTACCTGCCCACTTACGACCGCAACGCAGTGGGCCGCGTCACCAACTACGCCTGGCACGCCGGGTTCTGGTACGAGGCCCTCACCCCCAGCATCGGCGTGGAGCCCGGCAACCTCGAAGCCAACCTTTACTGGGAAGACAGCTGGCGGGAGCGCGACCCCCGCGACGCCAAGCTGGTGGGCTACTGCGTGGACATCGCCCTATTCCTGCTCCACAAGCGGGTGGCCCCGCGCAAGATTCCCACCTTCCGCATCGACATGTACAACCTGGCCAAGGAGTGGCTGGAGCAGGTGCGCGACGGGCTGCTGACGCCCAACCTGGCCCAACACATCCGGCCCTCCGAATCGTCGGATACCATCCGCTGGGGTAGCAACTACCCCGTCACCCATTATTACTAACCGTTTAGCGGGTGTTTAGCAGGCCCGCCACGGCCTTCGCACCCTTTGCCGGCTCCCTTCACACCACCCCACTAGCTTACAGCGCCTCTATGAGCTTCCTTGACCGCACCCTGGATAGGGTAACCGAATTCGTACTAAGCCGCGTACCCGATGGCCGCATCTTCGTGGAGAACCGCGCCCGGATGGGTGAGGCCCCCGGGCAATCGGCCTCCGCTGGCATCGTGCCCGAAGCCATCAGCCAGCGGGCCATCTCCCTCCAGGAGTGGACCGCCGCCGTGAATGCCGCCCGCCACCCGCTGGTACGTAACCGCCGCCAGCTCTACCTGGTCTTCGATGGCGTGATGCTCGACCTGCACCTGACCAGCCTGATGGATAAGCGCACGGAGAAGCTTCAGGCCAACAAGTTCAAGATAGTAGCGGCCGACAATACGGAGCAGCCGGAGCTGACGACCCTGTTTCAAACGCTCTGGTTCCGCGACTTCATCCGCTTCGCCATCGAATCGGTGGCCTACGGGCACAGCCTGATTGAGCTGTTCGACCAGGCTGACCAGCCCGTAAGCCTCAAGATTGACAAGCGCACGGTGCAATACTTCCCGCTCCGAAGCGTGAAGCTGGTACCCCGTCCCCACGTGCGGCCCGAAGCCGGCCAGTGGGTGGTCAACACCTTCGACCAGGAGGGCAGCAGCTTCCGGGCCGACGCCGTGCGCCACTACTACCTGGAGGCCGGCCGCCCCGCCGACCTGGGCCTGCTCTACAAAATCACGCCCGTGGCCCTGGCCAAACGGTACGCCCTGGGCCACTGGTCGGAGTACAATGAGAAGCTGGGCCTGCCCTTCCGCTCCGTCGTGATGCCCCGGCCCGACAAGAAACGGGAGGAACGGCTGGCGCAAATCCTGGCTAAGATGGGTAGCGCCGGGTGGGGCATCTTCCACGCTGGGGAGGAAATGAAGCTGCTGGAGTCGGCCAAGACCGACCCGCACAAGTGCTTCCTGGAGCTGCTCAATTACTGCGACCGGCAGATGAGCAAGGTTATCAGCGGTGAAACCCTGACCACTGACGAAGGCTCCGGCAGCAAGAGCCAGGCCACCGTTCACCTGGAAGTAGCGGAGCTGAAGCACGAGGCCGACCGCACCTTCCTGGAGTACCTCATCAACGAAGAGCTGATTCCGCGCCTCAACTACCTGGGCTACCCGTTGCAGGGCTGCCGTTACGTGCGGGATGATTCGATGGAGATGTCGCCCCAGGAGCAGATCAAGATTGATGGGGTGCTGCTCACCTTCTACAACCTCGACCCAGCCTACATCGCGGATAAGTACGACATCCCGATAGAGTCCATCACGGGCAAGAGCGCAGCCGAAGTAGAGCAGGTCCTGACGGATGCCGTGTCAAAAAAAGCAAAGCCGGCAGCGAAGGGCCTACCGCTGCCGGCTAACCAGCACGCCCCCACTGGAGGCTGCTGCACGCCCGGCCGCATAGCCCCCGCCAATATGCGGGAGCTGCCGGCCGGCGCGGCCGTGCCCACCATGAGCGCTGAAGAGGATGCCTACCTGCGGGCGTTCTACGACAACGCCGGTAGCCGGGGCTGGAGCTACGATTCCTTCCGCCGCACCCACAGCAAGCTGCTGGCGGGCGTGGCCGAAGGGCTGCCCGCCGCGGGCCTCAGCGTGGAATACGGGGCCGACGACCACCTGGTAAGGGCCAATTTCGAGGCCGATGTTCACCGCTTCGGCCACAACAAAACCGTGTTTCAGGTGCTCCAACTCAACCAGCTACTCAAGGATAGCCTGGACTTTGATGACTTCCAAAAGCAGGCCGGCAAGGTGCTGGCCAACCTGAACGAACGGAACCTGCGCACGGAGTACGAGATGGCCAAGGCCACCAGCACCCAGACCGCTTCAGCCATGCGGGCCGTAGCTGATGGGGCGCAATTCATGCGCTACAAAGCCACGCTCGATGATAAGACCCGGCCCTTCCATGCCGCCCTGCACAACCGCGTCTTCAGCCTGGCCACCGACGACTGGCGCAAGTTCGTGGCCCCGCTGGGTTGGAACTGCCGGTGCCACAACATCTACGAGGACGACCACGATGGGGAGCTGACCACCTACGAGGACGCCATCGGCCTGCTGGGTACCGACGAAGTGACGCGCCTCACCCGCGACGGCTTCCTGATTGACCGCATCGACAAGAAGAAGCTGTTCACCGACCGTCAGAACTATATGAATGGGCTTCCCGACCCGGAGCAGGTGAAGTTCCAGATAGGCAAGCTCAAATACTCCGAGCAGGGGCAAGAGCGGTGGAAGGACCTTACGCAAACCAACTTCCCGGCCCACACGCTTCAGAACAAGTCGAAGCAGGATGCTCTGGATGACTTCGAGGCCACGGCCATGGACAAGGTGAAGCGGTACGTTGACCATCGGGGAATGCCCGTTTTCCTGCGGGAAAAAGAACTTCAGACTCACCTGAAGCCAAAATATCTGGCCAGCGACCAGAACCGGCAACAGCTGTACTTCGATATCAGCGCGGTGCTCAGCGACCCGGACGAAGTGTACTTCTTCGACAAGAGCGTGGATGCCAACAACGGAAACCCGGCCGGCCCTAACGCCAAGCTGAGCTACCTCCACTTGAAATTCTATCAAGATGATGTAGTCCTGGGGGCCGTGGTTGGTTTTGATGAGGGCACGCCTCAATCGTTGCAAACCTGGTATCAGGTCCGGCCCAACCTGATTGATGAAGCCCGGCGCGGCCTACTCGTTCACAAAAAATAAGAGGCCGCCGGAAGAACCGGCGGCCTCTTATAAACCCTGTACGCTGCTCTCCTTGCAGCCAGCCGAAGCCAGCCCCGCCGTATTAGCACCTATTCAAGCAGCGGCAGTGGGTATTTTCTGATACGAAGATACGAAGAAATCAGATGAGTAACCAGCCCAAAATCCCCTTCGAGGAGTTCCGCCAGCGGTTCTACGAATTCAAGCAAACCAAGTGGCCCCGCATGGTGGGCCGCACGGCGCTGGCCGTCTTCGATGAGAACTTCGACAACGGCGGCTTCACCGACAAGGTGTTCATCCGCTGGAAGCCCCGCAAAGGCGACACCGAAAACAAGGGCCGTCGCCTAGGCGACGGCGGCCGGCAGAGCGGCCGGGCTCTGCTCATCAAGAGCGGAGCCTTGCGGCGCACCCTGCGTATCAGCTACGCCCTGCCCCAGCAGGTGAAGGTGCTGGCCGGCAACCAGGACGTGGACTACGCTGGTATCCACAACGAGGGGGGCCGCATCCAGACCACGGTGCGGGTGAAGGCCCACACCCGCACCAACTCCTACCAGGATGAAGTGTCCGGCCCCCGTGCCAGGAAAGCCAAGTACGCGAAAGTAACCACGGGCACCAGCACCGTGGAGGCCCACAGCCGGCGCGTGAACACCGTAATGCCCCGCCGCCAGTTCATGGGGGCCAGCGACAAGCTGATGGACCGCGTGGAACGGCAGTTCTTCGGCCAGCTCAACAAGCTCTGGCAGGCTTCCTAAATCCCATTCCCTACTACTATGCGTATTGTTTCCAACGCTTACCAGCACCTGGGCCGCTTCCTGAAAGACTCCGTGCTGGACGACGACGGCCGCCCCGCCTTCAACTGGGTGGACCTCTGGTACGAGCAAACCGAATATCCCGAACTGGCCGAAGCCATCGATTACCCGGCCCTGTTCTTCGACTTCGGCAGCGACGACCTCAATACCGTAGGCCTGAAGGAGCAGGACGTGCGCCTGATAACCAACCTGTACGTGGCCGTCAGCACCCTCCAGGACACCAACCTCGAATCAGTGGAGCGGAACGAGGCCCTGCACTACTTCGAGCTGTGCGCCCGCGTCCATGAGCTGCTCCAGGGCTATGCTCACCCAGCCGTGGGCAACCTCGACCGCATCGGCTTCTCCCCGGTCAGCACCAACACCAACCTTATCGTCTACCGCCTCACCTACGCCAGCCGCATCTTCGATATTTCGCCCCTGGTAAAGCGGGAAGGCCCAAATCCCGGCCCGGAGCCTACTAAATTATTTGACGTGTAGCCGCTAAAACCGTTGGTAGAGGCACGGTATTTTCATATCATTGTTATTCAATCCATCCGTATGAAGGGACGTCCCAAGCAATTACTCAAAGAAGCGAACATTAAAATCGACTTCAAACGGATGGTGGCAGAGAAGAAATACACGAAGGACTACATCTACCGGGAGCTGGGCACGCGCTACTTCCTGGAGCCTAGCACCATCGAGCGCATCTGCTGGGGCCAATACGATTCCCTCCGCCGCCGCCGAACTGCCGAGCCACCCAACCGGGCCCAAGCTGCCTAAACGAAAGAAGGCCACCCCAACGGGTGGCCTTCTTCTTTGCTAAATAATATTGGCTATTGCAGGACATTGCCTACTTCCACTTCGTAGCTCGTGGCACCATCAATACCCATCGCCATTATATCAATAGTCTTAGTTGCACCAGCAGCAAGATTCATTGCATTGCCTATACCAGTGCCCACAATGTCTTTATTTTTATTGTAGTACACGCTCTTGAGGTCTACATATTGAATCAGGCGGTCAGTGTTGTTTCGAACTTTAACGTGAACAGTCCTACCAAATTCGTTGTTTGTTTCGCTGGTTTTCAGAATTTCCAGATCTTGTTTATCTTCTGTTGCTGCGGAAGTGGCTGCCTCGCTGCTGCTGGTAGTACCGGCGGCGGCATCTGCCGGCGCATCTGGCAATAGCCAACCCAGTACCAGCATACAGCCAATAAAGACGGCTACGATTTTGAAAAACTTCATCATGCTCAAATGGGGTTTGGAGTGAATGGTGCTGTCAATAATACGAAAAAGCCGAACTAATAACACTGTAAATCTTGACAGTTGAAAGAGGTTAAGGCCCCGAAAGTACGACAGGCCCGGCAGCTTTAGGCGGGCGCTACCCACATCTGGCGGCCGGCGTTGAAGGTCCAGCCCAGCCCCCGAAGGTGCGTCCGGTACTCCACCATTTCGGCCGCCGTGAGCTTGTTGTAGAAGGCCTGGTTGAATTCGCCGGGCCACTGGCGGGCCTTCGGGGCCTGGGCCTGGCGGATGGTGTCGATGATTTCCGTCAGGTACTTGTTGATGGCCGTGAGCGTCGTCTGCTTCTGGAGGAACTCCGAGAGCTTCTCCCAATGCAACAGCAGGTACTTCCAGCTGGCCAGCGCCCCGGCGTCGTCCTGGGTGCGCGAGTTCTCCTTCAGGTAGGCGATGATGGAGTGCAGCGCCGTGCCCTGCCCGCCATCCATGCGGGCGCTCATCTGCTTCTTTTGCAGGTGCCAGGCCCGGTATTCCGCCTCGAATTGCTTGTAGAGGCTGGGGGTTTCGGGCAGTTCATCGGCCGGCTGTACGATGGTGGAGTTGGGCCGCACGGCCGCCACGGTCAGCACCATCAGCGTCGATTGGAGGCACTCTACCTCATGGTTGTTGCCGGCATCCACCTGCTGCTGGAGCAGCCGGCGCACTACGGTGGTCTGTTCACGGAGGGTTCTCATGGGCTGGAAGCTTTGGGGCTGCCGTTGCAGGGCGGCCGTTCGGTAAGAATTTCAGTGCTGCCGGCCAGGCGGTACACCGTTTCGTAGTCGATGCGGAAGCACTTTTGGCAGCCGCACCGCTTGCAGGTGGCGGCCTGACCCCGCACCGGCACCCGGCTCCAGCGGTGGCGCTCGTGGGCCGGCACCACCCGGGGCGGCTTCACCTCGTTCAGGTGCATCCAGCCCCCGCCGGGCAGCCGGTAGAAGCTCATGGCTTCAGCCGTTTGATTTCGTGCTTGTACATGGCCTCCACCTGGCTCACCACCTTGGGCAGCTCCGAGTGGTATAGGAAGTTGAGCTGAACCTTGCGCGGATTGTTGCTCCCGATGGCCTTCACGAACTCGTTGATGCGCCTCCAATCGGGCGTCTGGTCGTTCAGCACGTAGCCCAGCAGGGTCAGGTAGTGGATAATCTTGCCCCGCATCTTCTTGCAGCGGCCGTTGTGTTCGGCCTTCAGGTAGTCCACCAGGCATTGGGCCTCGTACTCCGTCATGTCCTTCGAGCTGGTGGCCCGGTGGCTGGTGAAGCTGCCTACCAGCGTGGTCTTCATTTCCACCAGGTCGCATTCTTTCAGCAGCAGGTGCAGTACCTTGAGCTGGGCAGGTTGGATAGGATTCATTCCGCTACTAGCTTCGGGGTGGATTCCTGGACAGCGGCAACTTGGCGGGCCGGAGTTTCCGGCGCGGCCGTGGCACTGGGGGCCGGCCGCTCCGCTTTGGCGCGGTGCTTGGCCGCCCCGTGGCTTAGGGCCAGCACCAATAATAGGGCTTTGAACATGGGTTTGGGGGTTTAAGTGAGTAGCGCCCGGCGCGGACTCGAACCGCACTGTCTGCCTGTCGGGCTGGGGTGTTATTGGGCCAGCTTGAGGTTGCGGGCTCCGTACTCTTCCCGCTTCACTGTCCTTTCGCGGGGCTTCTTATCTAGTTCCACTACATAGCTGCGGAACACCTCTTCAAAGCCTGCCTTGCACTCATTCACGTATGTCACCGTGCCCATCCGGCCCTTGTAGTTGTACTGGCTGCCAGCCTGCCGACCTAGCACCTCCACGCGGGTGCCCTTGGGGAAAACCTGTTCTTGTTTCATGGTTGCGTTTAATTATCGGGCTTCCTTCCTCCGCTGGTTGTAGTTCTGCAAGGCGGCCAGGCCCACCGCTACCGTTTCTACCAGTTCCTTGTAGTATCTGTCGGGGTCAGCGTGTGGGTGGTTGGCGTCGTTAAACTCCATTTCCACGCACTCTTTGGCCACTTCGCCAAACTCTTCAGCCAGTATCAGAAACCACTGGGATGGCGGCCGATTTTGCGGTCCGAACTTTTCCAGTTGCCGTAACCGTTCGCCCATCACATCATGGATTTCCTGATGGTGGTCCATGATTTCCAGCTGTATTTTTAAATCGTATGCGTCCATTGTGGGGTTATTGAATTGTTAGAGAAAGAGAATCCAGGCCCCGATACTGAGCAGCACCCCACATAGCTCCAGGCCGCTGGCAATCTTTTCGGTGGGCAGGTTATGGCTGGCACGGAGCTGCGTCAGCAGGTTGTCCAGCCAGGCCGTGGTACCGGCGTACCACCAGACCATTCCGAACTTGAGATTGAACAGGATGTCGAAGAGCAGCAGCAGTAGGAAGCCCGCTACCACCGTGCCCAGCACCGCCGCCACCCAGCTGCTCATGGCCGCCCCGGCTCCGGCCCCCAGCACCACCGATACCCCCAACCGGAGGCCCGCGCCGGCCGTGTGCCAGCGGCGGTTGCGGCTCTTATCCAGGTCGCTTACTACCGTGGATGGGTTCAGCTCCCGGAATCGGCGGGCCGCCAGCTGATCGTGGGCCGCGAACCCGTAGCTGAAGGCCCCGGCCGATGCGACCAGGGCTCCCAGTACTACCTGGCTATCCACGGGGCTTGGGCCGCGTTAGCCAGTTCATGCCAGCATTGATGAGCAGCAGCCCACCGCCAAGGCCTATCATCCACCAGGCTCCGTCTTCGGCGCCGCCCTGGAGCAGCCACACCGTACCCCAGATAAGCAGGGCCAGGCAGAAGAGATAGAAGCCCCAGGCCCTCTTGATGTCGTTCTTCTGAACGTCCTTGAAATTGTCGTTTTCCATGCGTGAAAAGGGTTTTGAAAGTGAAAAGAGAATTGAACTGAGAGTACCCGCGTGGGGAGTCGAACCCCACCGTAGACCGTCCGGGTAGCGGTTTACTTCTTGATGCTGACGGTGAAGTAGTCCTCTTGCGTCACGTCGATACCGCGCTTGCGAAGTGCCTTGGCCAGGTCCGGGTTGTGGTCGAGGCCCGTGATAACCAGCTTGGCATCTACCACCTTCGTCACGGCGGCGGGCAGCTCCGCTTCCATCGTGCTCATGTACCACTTCAGGTTCAGGTCGAGCGGCAACACCAGCTTGCGCGGGCCGGCCTTGAAGCCGATGCTGCCAATGTTCAGGCCCAGGGTTTTCTTACCGCCGAACTCGGTGGCGTTTTCCTGTGACCAGGCTTGCAGCTGGGCCTTCACAGCGTCCTGCTGTTCCTTCTGCTGCTTCAGAAAGTCTTTTGCCTTCTCTATTTCCTGGTCTATCTGAGCGTATTTAAGCAGCAGCTTCGTGGCTTCACTGAGTGGGGTGGCGGCGCTCTTGGCGGGGCGGGKGGCGGGGGTTTGGGTTGCGTTGCTCATGCGTGAAAAAGGTTTTTGAGTGAATTGAAAAGAGTGTTTTGCTTGCGTTTTTCGGCCCGGAATGCGGCCATTATCACATCGTTCGGGAAAGTGTAGGGGTCGTTCAGGCGGCGGCACGAGTGGCGGTAGAGGGGCATCAGGCTCAGCCCGCTTCGTTTCCACTCCAGCACCGTCAGCCGGCTCACTTCGGCCAGTAGCTGCCGGTCGTGGTTGGCCCACCGTTGCCGCCACCAGCCCCAGAATTCGGGCAGCTGTCCCATCAGCTGGGCATCGTCCTTGCTTTCCAGCCAACCCCGCTCCACCAGCCCCTGGAAGTAGTCCAGTGCCAGGTCTACCTGGGCCTCCACCACCTCGCTCAGTGTCAGGTCGAGCAACTCGCACACCTGGCTGGTGAGCTTGTCGATTTCGGTTTTGGTGTTCATGCCAGTAGCTGATGAAGGTCTTGGAACAGCCCCAGCAGGCCCGCCCGGTAGTTGATGGAGGGGTCGCACCACAGCACCGCCAGTAGGCCGTAGGCTTCGTGGGGCGGGAGCGAGAACTTCGTCTCCTGGTTCAGCAGCCGCAGCAGGAAGGGCCGGCGGACCAGTAGCGCCTGGGCCAGGCCCCGGCTGCTGGCGTCCAGCACGTCGGCCAGGTCCAGCAGTTCAGCGGGCCGGGGCTGGTTGGCCACTTCCTCCAGCAGCTCCGTTAGCTGCTGCTGCACCACTGGGGCCAGCCGGAACCGGAAGCAGCCGTCCGTTCCCCGCTTCACTTGCCGGATATCTTTGGGCTTGGGCATCGGCTGGGGCTCCGCGTGGGGCGCGTCGATTAGGTTGATGAGGTCGGTCATGCTCATAGCGCCAGCTCGATTTGTTCGGTGGAGGCCTTGAGCAGCTTGGCGGGCGCGGGCTTCTCCACCTCGTCCCACTCCATCACGCGGTAGGGGATGGTGCTCCCGAAGCGGCTGTCGGTGGTAGCCAGGCCCTTCTTCACGTAGGTTTTGATGTCCACCATGTACCGGATGGCCCGAGCGTGCTGCCCTTTGGGGTTGCCGCTGCTGTCGGCCCAGCTAATCATGATGATGCCCAGGCTGGGGAAAGTCTCAATCAGGTACTTGTATTGGTCCTCCGTCAGCTTCAGGTATTGCAGCGAGTCAATCACCACGAACTTGATGCGGTGGCGGGGCTGGGCCAGCCGGCTCACCATCTTCTCGAAGCTGTCCCGGTCGCCAATCATGAAGGCCCCGGCTTTGCACTTGCCCGCCACATCATTGCGGCGCATGTTGTTCTGGAGCGACGACCCTTCGCCCTCTTCGGCCGAATTGTAGTACACCTTCCCAATCTTGGTCAGCTCCATGCAGAGCTGAATCACGAAGGTGGTTTTGCCCTGCCCCGAGTCACCCCACACAATCATGCGGAGCTTCGTTTCGGGCTGCCCGATGTAGGGCACCCACTCATCTCCCAGGCCCAAGGCCTTGTATTTCTTCTTATCTAGCTCGTGTACACTTATCAGCTTACTCATTGCTTAGGCGGCTTTTTGGAGTAGGTATTGGTCGGCTTGCTGGCGGCGGAGCGCGTCGAACAGCTCCCGGAAATTGGCCGACCCGTCAAACAGCCGGTCCATTTCCCGCTTCGTCGTCACGCCGAAGGCCGGGGCAATCAGCTCCACGTCGGCCCGGCTCACTACCGCCAGCTCTACCGGGGCCGTGGCGAAGCGACTCAGCAATTGCGGGAAGCAGCTCCGCAGGTTGGCGGCCCGCAGGCGCATCTGCTCCAGGAAGCCGTTGGCCCCCACCAGCACGATGCCTACGCGGCCCTTCACCTCATCACAGATGTCCTTGATGGCCCCGAAACCGCCTTCGCTGGTGCGCTTGAACAGCGCCTCCGTCTCATCGATGATGAGCAGCGGGTGGGTCATGGTCAGCAGCCGTTCGGCAATGGCCTGGCAGATGCGGTGGCGGGTGCCCACCTCGCAGGCACCCACGGCCCGGGCAATAGCCTGCATGAACTCCTTGGCGTTCATCGTGTTTTTGCACCGAATCAGGTAGGTTTCGCGGGGCTGGGTGCGGGCGAACCGCTCCACCGTGAACGACTTCCCGGCCCCGGTAAGGCCGTCAATTACGCGCCATTCCTTCCGCACCTTGGCGTCCATGCAGGCGGCGTAAACAGCCACGTAGTTGTCGGTTTCGTAGAAATCAACGCCCAATCCGAGGGCCATTTCAATCTTCAGGAAAACCGAATCACTCATTTTGGTGGGTAGCGTCGGCCACTTCTGGTTGGCCACCTGCGAAATGGTAGCGCCCGACAGGCCGCACAGCGTGCCCACCTTGTTCTGGCTCATGCCTTCTTCCTTGTGGGACTCGATGTAAGCCACCATGCCCAGCGCGATTTGCACTTTCCGTTCCTCGTTCATTAGATTTGTGTGTGAGTGTGAGTGTGAGTTTCAATTGAGCCCGTTCCGGTTGCCACCGGAGCGGGTTTTTGCTTTAGCTGAAGTCGTAGCCGCTGTCCTTGTAGCTGTCGTAGCGGTTTCGGTCCTGGCTGGCTCCCTTGGCGGGCGGCTCCACGGGCACCGGCACCCGGTGGCCCTGGTCGCGTAGCAGGCTGTCGTCGTAGAAATCGAGGTGGGCAGCAGCGGCCGGGGCCGTCAGCACGTGCGCGTAGCGGGTGTCGAAATCCTCCACCACCGTAGCCGTCAGCCGCGCCCCGGCCACCATTGCCCGGAGGGCCTTCAGGCCGATGCCGGCCGGAACCTCCAGCTCGTAGGCCACGGCCTCCATTTCCAGTTGCTTGCGGTCCAGTTCCTCGCGCATTTCCTGGCGCTGCTGCTGCTGTTTGCCCAGCTCTACCAGGTCGCCGTGGGTCTGTTCGGCCTTGGCCATCTGCACCCGCTGGCCCCGGCCCAGCGTCGCCAGGAACATATCGGTGCCGGGGTCCTTCGCGTCGGTGAAGCCGAACACGTCGATGCTGCCCAGGTTGGTTTCGTCGTAGTAGGCCCGCACTTTCAGGCCCTTGGCCATCAAATGCACGAAGCGGCTGTAGTTGGGGAAGGGGAACTCCACTTCTTTTTTGCCCACCGTTAGCTTCACCACCGCATGGCGCACGCTCGTTACCACGTGCTGGTTGAGCAGCGTGGCCCGCGTCAGCTCATCGAGCACCGGGGCCTCCGGGTGCAGGTCGGCCAGCAGGCGCTGCCACCGGCTTTGCCCGTTCCACTGCTCCCGCTCCTGGTGGTTGTACAGGGCCACCAGCTTACTGATTTGGCGGATGCCCACCTCCAGCGTGGCCTGGCTTTCGCTGCCCGCGTAGTCCGGGTTGGGCTTGCGGTTCTTGTCGATGCTCGTGATGTTGGTGCCTTTCCAGCCCGGCACCGATTGCGTCAGCCGGTTCACCTCCGCCAGCAGCCGCTCCACGAAGCGGGCCTTGGGGTTCGGGGCCTTACCACGGGGGTCGTTCGGGGCCGGCTGGGTCACGTACTGGCAGGCGCGGCCGAACATGGCTTTCGTGTCCTTGGCCAGGTTACCGCTGAATCGGTCGCTCTCGATTTCGATGTAGCTCCGCCCATCCATCAGGCTCAGGTGGTTGCGGTACATGTCGCGCACCAACCGGCCGTTCTCCACCAGGCCCACGGCAAACCCCGTGATGGCTTCCGAGTGGTAATCGAACACCGCCACCACCGTCAGCATCACGGTAGCCCCGTCCACGTTGGTGTAGAAATCCACCGAGAAGCCATCGTAGCCGCCCTTGGCCAGCGCGTAAGCCGGCCGCTCCCGGCGCACGTGGGGCAGATACTGCTCCAGGGCCGCGTGGCCTTCCCGCTCCCAGGCCGTAAACTGGCGCACATCACGGCGCGACAGGAAGGCCCTCATCCCCGACTCCTGGCAAATCGGCTCCCGCTCCGTGGCCTGGCACCGCCGCAAATAGCGCCGATACACCTCCTTCATGTCGAATTTGCCCCCTTTGCCGGGGTTCATGAACAGCGTGGCGATGGTATTAGCGTGCCATTCCGCCATATCTACCCGCCCCGAAGGCAGCAAAACGGCGTTCTGGCCGTCGTTTACGGCCCCCAAACGACCTATTTTCTGGGCATTTGCCAGCCCCGTGCGCTTCGGAACCAGCGTCAGCAGCGCCCGTTCGCGGCCCCGCTGCTTCATTTGGTGGGCCGAAAGGCCCGTTTCCACGTCCTCCGACGTCAGTTGCAGCGCCTTGGCAAACGCCAGTTCCTTACTCTGGAGTACCCGCACGTTGCTCACCCGCAGCCCGTACAGGTTCAGCGGCAACACCTGGTCGAGCACGGCGGCGCGGGCCTGGTCCTTGCGCTCGAAGCCCAGGCTCTTCAGCTGGTGGCGGGTTTCGAGGCCGGCCAGCAGGCGCAACCAACCGGCCGCTTCCGTGAGCTGGGTGGCCTTCGCCTCCACGCTGGCGGTGGGCGTGGCCGTCAGTCCGGCCTGTGTGAAGAAGTAGTTGTAGTCGGTCGAGCACACCGTACGGGCGTGCAGCTGGGTGAGGGCGGAGCCGGCCACGGCTAATTCAGCGGCCTTCAGCTCCTGGTCCGCAGCCTTCATTTGCTTCAGCAGCTCCGCCTTAGTTGGCAGGTCGTACTTGCGCACGGAGGTAGAGGGGATGGTATCGTAATCGACCAGCACACACCGCCCATCCAACGGGTCTTTGATGTTGGCCCATGACTTGGAACCGCCCGCGTTGAACCGCTTGCACCCGGACCACAGAGTATTCTCTGACAATCCGTATCCAATCAAGTTTGGAAAATCCAAGTACAGCTTCTTGCCAATCAGCCGCATACTACTGGTCGGCTGATGATGACTGCAACTCCTGAGTAGCGGCACGACGGTCGTCTAAAAGCCGCTGGAAAGCAGCCAGAACCTTATCGTTGTTGCGCGTACCCCGCACTACACGGCGAACCATGTCGGCACTCAACCCAACCCGATTGGCCACATCAACCCAGTCGCCACGGCGGGCGCTGGTTTTGATGTTCAGTCTGATTTCGTTTCGATTCTCCATCTTTGTCCCGTGTAAGTAGGACAAACGTACACAAATGTTAGCACGTTGCAAACATTTCTGAAATAATTTGGGGAATTGTGGAAGAAACCACTATTAACAAGCGCGTTGCACGGCTGATTGAAGCGCTGGATATATCCCAGAATGTCTTCGCTAAGGCCCTTTCTACGTCCAGTAGTCGGGTTTCCAATATCGTTACGGGCCGCAACAAGCCGGATTCAGACTTCTTAGCAGAGGTATTGAGGGTGTTCAGAAGTGTGAACCCCATGTGGCTGATGACAGGGGAAGGAAACGTCTTTGGTAGCTCCGATACACTCAAGTCGGCATCTACCCAGAATCCAAACGCTACTTCCGACACTAACTCCACCAATCCTGCTACCCCAATTGCACAGGTAAATGCACAGGTAAATGCACAGGTAATACCAAAAGATAAAATGAATCGTGTACCTGAGCCGGTGCATTTGACTCCCAGCACACCTACCGACGCACGTAGACTGGCAGAGCATTTCGATGTAAGAGAACTAGCCACTAGCCATGAGTCTCCCTGGGGTAATGGCACCGACATTATAGTAGCCACCCAGGACACAGAAGGCAACCCCACGTTCTCCCTAATCAACTACAAAGCGGCTGCTAACTACCTCACAGGCTATCAGTCACAGGAGTATTACAGCGACCTGGCGCCCATCAGCCTACCCAGGCAGCTCGTAGGAAACCCCCGCCAGGGCATCGTGCTCCAAATAGAAGGAGACAGCATGACGCCCCGCTTCCAGCACGGAGACTACGTAGCCGCAATCCTCCTCGATAGGTCCGAATGGGGCCAAATACGCGACCTGGACTGCTACGTAGTAGTCAGCCACAGCCACGGTATCCAGTTCAAGCGCATCAAAAGCCGCCTGAAGCAGTTCGGTTTCGTCCGTTGCAAGTCCGATAACCGCCGCCATACCCCCTACAACATCGAGGAAGAAGACCTTATCCAACTATTCAGATTCGTGCTACACATCTCCCCAGACGCCAGCAACACCGATGAGACCCTGTTCAACAAGGTCGAAAGCATCGAGGAACGTGTAGAAGACCAGCGCGACATGTACGAGCAACTGTCCCAACGCATGGAGGACATGCAGCGCCTGCTCCAGCAGCAGCTCCCACCCACCACTAAGTAGGCGTTTAACATCCGTTTAGCGCACCAAAAAGCCCCGCTAAACGCCCATTACAGGCCCTTAGCGGGGCAAAACAGTACCAAATCAAACCACCAACGGTCATTTGCCACCGGGAAATTCACCCTAAATGGTAGCAGATGCACGTTTCATTTTGCCGGACCAGCAGGCGGGATAATCTGGAAAACGCGGATTGGAGGGAGTAGGCGTATATTATTGGGCTACGCCCGCCCCTTTTCTTTTGTAGGTTTCATTCTATCCCCCATAACTTGCTGACACGCCGAGCGCAGACTTTTTTCTAACTCGCTGGGTTTGAGAAAGCGTACTACCCGACCTAGCGTGTCCTGCGAGGGAATCCCGCCACCCAACTCCAGGCCCAGCTCAGCCCGCAAAAACGCCTCTTTATCTTTGGCGTA
>NZ_QYCN01000005.1 GCF_003583925.1 Hymenobacter rubripertinctus
GCAGGACGATAAGCAAAATGTCGCTCAGGGCGTGGGAGCAGCGACCCGCTACGCGAAAGTCCTGGACGTCGGCAAAATGGTGGTGCAAGTTCATCTGACGAAGGTACCATCCCAGCCAAAATCACCCTATTTGGTGCGGTAGCCCTATTAGTAATCAAATACATTCGCAACCTCACAGTTGGGAAAACGGTGTATCAACTGCACTTTCTGCCACTACGCCAATCCGGTGACTTCAAAGAAGCAGAACGGCTGCGGTTTTTCAACTCCGTGGAAATTCGACAGCCAGTTGAGGACTGAGCATCCGGCCTAGCGTGCCCGGTGGATGATGGCGACGCTGACCAGGATGATGACCATACCCAGCAGATGCCACAGGTTGAACTGTTCGCCATCGAGCATCCCCCAGGCCAGGGCGACTACCGGGATGAGGTAGGTGTTGGAGGCGGCGAACAGGGCGGTGGAGGTCTGGATGAGCTTATTGAATAGCACCATGGCTACGGCCGTGCTCATGGTGGCCAGCAGGGCAATGTAGCCGAAGGCCGTCCAGGCCCCGGGCACCACGGCCAGCTTGTGCAGAAACCCGGTGCCGAGCAGCAGAAAGGCCAGCGCCGGACCGCCGATAAACAGCAGCAGTAGCCCCGTCACGGCCAGGGCCGGAATGTCGCTCAGGTGGCGCTTAATCACGTTTACGCTGATGCCATAGCCCAGCGTGGCGGCCACAATGAACAGGCCGTACCAAGCGTTGCCCTCGCCCGCGGGCGAGGTGCCGGCCGCCGCGCTGCCGCCCAGCAGAATGAGCACCAGCGTGCCCGCCAGCCCCAGCACGATGCCCAGAACCCGCAAACCGGTGAGCCGCTGCCCGAAAAAAGCCGCGCCCACCACCAGCGTAAACACGGCCGTGAGGGCGTTGAGCACGCCCGCCAAGCCCGAGGCCAGCCGGGTTTCGGCGTAGGCAAACAGAAAGGCCGGCAGCAGCGTGCCCACCACCCCGCTCAGCAGCAGCCACCTGAGCTTCCCGCGGTTCACCCGCCCCAGGTGGCGCAGGGCAAATGGCAGCAGCAGCAGCGCCGCCACGCTCACCCGCGCCGCCCCCAGCTCCAGGGCCGAAAACACCACCAGCCCTTTCTTCATCAGGATAAACGAGGTGCCCCAGATGGCGGCCAGTACCAGCAGCAGCACCCAGGCCGTAGCCGTAGGAGCCGGCGGCGTCAGTGTTGTGGGAGTAGGAGCGGAAGTGATAACAGGAGCGGGAGCGGAGGGCATTGAGCGGATTAAGAATCGTTGTGGTATCAGCGCAGAACTGGCCAAAAACCTGTCATCCTGAGCTTGTGAAGGACCTTATCACGTTGAATCGCATGCACGTGATGAGGTCCTTCGCAAGCTCAGGATAACAGGTTTTCTACCTACCCCACCAGCATCGGCTCGGCGGCGGTTATTTCGTCCATGATGGCGAATATTTCCAGCGGGTCGTTGGTGTCCACGAGGCGGCTGCGCCACTGGCGGGCACCTTCGAGGCCCCGAAAATACTGGGCGTAGTGGCGGCGCATTTCGAACACGCCGGCCCGGGGGCCTTTCCACTCCAGGCTCTTCTCGAAGTGCATGCGGCAGGCCTGCACGCGCTCCTCCACGGTGGGCGGGGCCAGCAGCTGGCCGGTGGCCACGTAATGCTTCACCTCCCGGAAAATCCAGGGGTAACCGATGGCCGCGCGGCCAATCATGATGCCATCCACGCCGTAGCGGTTCTTGTACTCCACCGCTTTCTGGGCCGAGTCGATGTCGCCGTTGCCGAAGATGGGGATTTTGATGCGCGGGTTGTTCTTGATGGCCGCAATCAGCCGCCAGTCGGCCTCGCCCTTGTACATCTGCACCCGGGTGCGGCCGTGGATGGTGAGGGCCTCAATGCCCACGTCCTGGAGCCGTTCGGCCACTTCCTCCACGTTTTTGGTGTCCTCATCCCAGCCCAGGCGGGTTTTCACGGTCACCGGCAAATGCGTGGCCCGCACCACGGCGGCGGTCATGTCCACCATTTTGGGAATGTCGCGCAGCAGGGCGGCGCCCGCGCCCCGGCAGGCCACCTGCTTCACGGGGCAGCCGTAATTGATGTCGATCAGGTCGGGGCCGGCTTCGGTGCTCAGGCGGGCGCACTCGCCCATCGTATCCACATCGGAGCCGAACAGCTGGATGCCGATGGGCCGCTCGTAGTCGAACACGTCGAGCTTCTGGCGGCTCTTGGCGGCGGCCCGGATCAGGCCCTCCGACGAGATGAACTCGGTGTACATCAGATCAGCCCCGCCCTGCTTGCACACGGCCCGGAACGGCGGGTCCGACACGTCCTCCATGGGGGCGAGCAGCAGCGGGAAATCGGGCAGGGCAATGTTGCGGATATAAACCACTTGTTTTTTGAGCTGATAGCCGTCAGCGGTTAGCTGCCAGCTTTTTGTTGAGGAAAAGCACCAGGCCGGAAACCACCGGTTGGGACTGGCACTGGTATTTTGCGCAAATTTACGATTAGTTAGGGGCTTGGCTGCCCAAACAGCCCGGAGCCGCATCAGGCCCCCAGCCCTACGCTTCCCACCAACCCACCCCCCACCATGAAAGGTTTCGTTTCCAGCCGGCTGCACCCGGCCGCCAACCTGGCCCTGCTGCTGGTGCTGCTGCTGGCGGCGCTGTGCGTGGCGGGCTTCTTTACCATGGCCCTGAGCCAGCTCTTCTTCGGTATCGGCTTTCAGGAGCTGGGCAACGTCAACCGCCACCCGCAGGACTACCCCCAGGGCTGGGGCGTGATGATGCTGGCCCAGGGCATTACGCTGCTCGTGATGCTGGGGGGCGCGGCAACGGCCTTCGTGCAGCTTACGGGCCACACCCTGGCCGACTATTTTGCTCCCCGCCGGCCGGTGTCGGTGGGGTGGCTGCTGCTGGCGGCCGCCCTCATCATTCTGAGCGTGCCGGCCATGTCGGTGCTCATTGCCTGGAATGCCCAGCTGCACCTGCCCGACTTTCTGGCCGACTGGGAGCAGTGGGCACGGCAGGCGGAGGACCGGGCCCGGGTCATTACGAGCTACCTCACCCGGTTTTCGTCGCCGTGGCGGCTGGTGGTGGCGCTGGTGGTGGTGGCCGTGATACCAGCCCTGAGCGAGGAGCTGTTTTTCCGGGGCGTGCTTCAGCGCAACTTAGTGCAGTGGTTTAACTCGCGGCACGTGGGCATCTGGGTGGCGGCGGCCATTTTCAGCGCTATTCACATGCAGTTCTTCGGCTTTTTTCCGCGCTTCGTGCTGGGCCTGGGGCTGGGCTATTTATACGAGTGGAGCGGCAACATCCTGGTGCCCATGGCGGCCCACTTCACTCAGAATGCCTTTCAGCTGCTCTGGCTCTATGCCCAGCAGCGCGACTGGTCGTCGGCCGAGTTCGACCCCGATTCGACCGAGGCCCTGCCCTGGTACCTGGTGCTGGCCTCCTTCGTGCTGGGCGGGTTGCTGCTGCGCTACCTCTACCGGCTCACCCAAACGCCCCGCCCCGATGAGCTGCCCACCGAAATGCACACGCTCGGCGGCCGGGGCGTAGCCGTGCACCGGCCCGATGAGGTGCGCCCGCCCGCCCGCACCCTCAGCCACGATGGCGTGGATGCCACCCGCGCCTGAGTTTCAGCTGTTCGCTGATGGCTATTAGCTGTTAGCTTTGTCCGGGGCCTGAAAACAATCCGGGCACCGACTTTCCTCCCCCCCCCAAAAGCTATCAGCCAACCGCTACCAGCTACCAGCCCCAAAACCGTTTGTCTACCTCTCCCGCTTCTGCTCCGTCGGCCACGCCCCCGGCCGATAAACCCCCGATGTCCAACCTGAGCCAGCGCCTTATTTTTGGGCTGCTGGGGGCTGCGGTGCTCCTGGGCAGCGTGTGGTACAGTGCCTGGACGTTCGCGCTGTTTTTTGCGGTGGTGCAGGTGAAGATGCTGCTCGAATTTTACCGCATGATGCGCCAGGCCGGCTACAAGCCCGCCGCCGTGCTGGGCAGCAGCATCAGTGTGCTGCTGTTTGCCAGCGTGGCCGCCCTCACCGAGTTCCGCCACCTGGCCAACGACACGCTCCCGGCTACGGTCAGCGACCTGCAACAGCTGCGGCTGCTGGCCGTCGGCCTCATCGTGCTGCTGCCCGTTATTCTCATTCTGCGCGAGATGTACGCCTGGCCCCGCGCGAATCAGCCGTTTTCGCCCTTCGCCAACGTGGGCGTGGCCCTGCTGGGACTGCTCTACGTGAGCCTGCCCATGAGCCTGCTGAGCCTGCTGGCCTTCAGCGGCAGCGGCTACGACTACCGCCGCGTTTTTGCCCTGCTGTTCCTGGTCTGGTCCTCCGATATCGGGGCCTACGCGGCGGGCAAAACGCTGGGCAAGCACAAGCTGGCCCCCAAAATTTCGCCCGGCAAAACCTGGGAAGGCGCCGTGGGCGGGGTGCTGCTCACGCTGCTGGTGGGCTACCTGCTGGGCTACTTGCTGCCCGAACTCTCGCTGACCTACCGCCTGATAGTGGCCGGCACGGTGGCCGTCTTCGGCCCCCTGGGCGATTTGGCCGAGTCCATGCTCAAGCGCAGCGTGGGCGTCAAGGACTCGGGGCGCGTTATGCCCGGGCATGGCGGCCTGCTCGACCGGTTCGACGCGTTCCTGTTCATTCTGCCCGTGCTGGCCGTGTTGCAGTTGCTCTGGGGCTAGGGCCGCCGGCTGTTCATCTGGAAAAAGCCAATGCCCGCCGCGTTGGCTTTTTTTGATGTAAAAATTCAAAGACCACTACCCTGGCGGGGTCTTTGAGAGGCCGGGCGGCGGCCCGGGCCTCCGGAGGTGCTACCCAAACCACCGGTCGGAAATGAGGGGCTGTTACCGGCCCGTAACTCCCCGTAAACCCCGTACCTTTGGCCACCCAAATTCCCTAAAGGCGGTGCGGAATCCTCCCCCGGACCGCTGCTTTTTCATCCTCACCCACCCAACCCCCCACCCGTATGGCTGCCACCACGGTCTACAAGTACAAAGAGCCGGCCCCGCGCGTTGATGCCGAAAACCCGCTCGAATCCATGATGTCGCGCTTCAATGTAGCAGCCGAAATCCTGGGCCTCGATGAGGAAACCTACGAGGTGCTCAAAGCCGCCGACAAGCAGGTGATTGTGCACATTCCCGTAACCATGGACAACGGCAAGGTGCGCGTGTTCGAGGGTTACCGCGTGATTCACAACACCATTCTGGGCCCGAGCAAAGGCGGCATCCGCTACGACAAAAACGTGCACCTCGATGAGGTAAAGGCCCTGGCCGCCTGGATGACGTGGAAGTGCGCCGTGGTCGACATTCCCTACGGCGGAGCCAAGGGCGGCATCATCTGCGAGCCCACCAGCATGAGCGCCGGTGAGCTGGAGCGCCTCACCCGCGGCTACACCCTGGCCATGAAGGACGTATTCGGCCCCGACCGCGACATTCCGGCCCCCGACATGGGTACCGGCCCGCGCGAAATGGCCTGGCTGATGGATGAGTTCTCGAAAACCGTGGGCGCTACCTCGCCCGCCGTGGTAACGGGCAAGCCCCTGGTAATGGGCGGCTCGCTGGGCCGCACCGAGGCCACCGGCCGCGGCGTGATGGTGTCGGCCCTGGCCGCCCTCAAAAAGCTGAACCTGGACCCCAAGGATGTATCGGCCGCCGTGCAGGGCTTTGGCAACGTGGGCTCTTGGGCCGCCAAATTGCTCAGCGAGAAGGGCGTAAAAATCAAGTGCATTTCCGACGTGAGCGGGGCGTACTGGAATGCCGACGGCATCGATATCGATGAGGCCGTGGCCTACAAAAACATGCACGCCGGCCGCCTCGACGGCTTCACGGGCGCGGCACTCATGGACAACGCCGACGAGCTGCTGACCCTGGACGTAGACGTGCTGGTGCCCGCCGCCGTGGAGGACGTCATCACGGAGCACAATGCGCACCAGATCAAGGCCAAGCTGATTGTGGAAGGCGCCAACGGCCCGACTTCGGCCTCCGCCGACTCCATCATCAACGAGAAGGGCATTATGGTGGTACCCGATATTCTGGCCAACTCGGGCGGCGTAACGGTTTCCTACTTTGAGTGGGTGCAGAACCGCCAGGGCTTCAAATGGAGCGAGAAAATGGTGACCGAGCGCGCCGACCGCATCATGAACGACGCCTTCGAGAAAGTGTACGCCACCAGCCAGAAGTACAACGTGCCCATGCGCATCGCCGCCTACGTGGTAGCCATCGATAAGGTCGCCCAGACCTATAAGTTCCGCGGGGGCTTCTAGATCCGCAGATGATGCAGATGGCGCTGATGCCGCAGATGCAGACATCAGGCCGCCGGATAGTTTAGCCGACGGCAACGGGCTCCCCTGGTCGGGGCCGACATGTAGTCTGCGCTCTTATATTTGCTTTCCGATAGCCCGAGCCGTTGGTTCGGGCTATCTTCGTGTAATATTTGGCTGGTTTGCTGCCTGGTGGCCCGCCGTCTTTGGCTTGTTTGACGTAAGACCTCCCATCTGATTCTGCGCCGCTTGCCCAACGCTTACCATTAGAAGTCGCCTGCATCTGCGACATCTGCGACATCTGCACCATCTGCATCATCTGCGATTCATGAAGATCCACAAAGAAGGACGACGGATTCTGTTTTTTACCCTGCTGGCCCTGTTGGCCGCTAACCTGCTGCTGTTCCGTTACAACGCCGAAAACGGGGGCTTCAACAAGGTTTTCGCCGCCATCTCGGTGATTATGTTCCTGATTCTGCTGCAATTTTTCCGCAGCCCGGCCCGCCGCCTCTTCACCCACGAAGACCTCATCATCGCGCCCGCTGATGGCAAGGTAGTGGTGATTGAAAACGTACAGGAACCGGAGTATTTCAATGACGAGCGCAAGCAGATCAGCATTTTCATGTCGCCGATCAACGTGCACATCACCCGCAACCCGATTTCGGGTATCGTGCGTTACTTCAAGTATCATCCGGGCAACTACCTGGTAGCCTGGCACCCTAAAAGCAGCACCAAGAACGAGCGCACTACAGTGGTCGTCGAGTCGGAAGCCGGGCCATTGGTGCTCTTCCGCCAGATTGCCGGGGCCATGGCCCGCCGCATTGTGTGGTACGTGAACGAGGGCGACGAAGTGAGCCAGGGCGAGGAGTTCGGCTTCATCAAATTCGGCTCCCGGGTCGATATTTTCGTGCCCCTGGACACGGAGGTAAAAGTACAGATCGGGGAGAAGGTAAAGGGCGGGCAGACCATCATCGCCCAGCTCAAAACCCCGCCCCCCAGCTTGTTCTAGCCTCCTGGCAACCCGGTTAAAATAGCGGCGGCTCCCGACTTGGGAGCCGCCGCTGCTGGTTTAAGTGGCTATCAGGCTACCGTTTCGGGCGGCAGCTGGTAATGAAGCAGGGTCATGCCATCGGGCCAGGTTTGGGTGCGCAGTAGGTGCAACGGCTGGGCATGGTCCTGATGGCGCCAGAGTGGAATGCCGGCCCCCAGCAAGCGGGGTACCACAAACAGCATCAACTCGTCTACCAGGCCGGCCGTGAGCAGGGGCGAGGCCAGGGTGCTGCCGCCAATGAGCCAGATGGTGCGGCCGGGCTGCTCGCGCAACTCGCGCACGAAAGCAGCCGGATCGGTGCTGATGAAGCGCACCGACTCGTGGGGAAGCTGGCGGGGCGGCTGGCGGCTGAAAACGTAGTTCGTGAAGCTGGGATACGGCCATTCGCCCGACTCGACGACTTGCTCGTAGGTGGCGCGGCCGAGCAGGGTGGCATCGGCATTGGCCAGAAAATCGGCGTAGCCATAATCTTCGCCCGGTGGGGGCGTGGGGAGCCATTCCACCGAGCCGTCGGGCGAGGCAATGTACCCGTCGAGGCTGGTGGCAATGTAGAGGACAACTTTACGCATGGGGGGTGGGGAATTGGTTGTGGGTAGGGAACAACAGAGCAAAGAGCGGTACTCCGGCCACGGGCCGGCGACAGTAACTGGTACGAAGGCAAGCGCCGGCGGGCTGCGAAAACCCAGCGGCAAAACCCGGATCAACCACCTGAGCAGACGGTAAGAGGCTGACCAGCTGGGCGGAAGCGCAGCAGCAAAATACACTATCTTTCGTTTCATATCCGCGCAGGTCAATGGCTTAAAGCCGAAAACCGGGACCGGGCCGGGCATTGGCAATGGTTAGCTGCCGGGCGGGGCCTACCTTTGCGGCCGGGGCCGGCCCTGCCAGGACCGGCCGCTATTTCCCCCTTCCCTACGCATGGCCGAAGAACTGCTCCTCGACACCACCCTCAGCAAGGCTGAGCAATACCGCCAACTGCTGCCCCAGCTCGAAGCCCTGACCGCCGGTGAGCCCGACCGGGTAGCGAATCTGGCCAATACTGCCGCCGCGCTCCGGCAGGCATTCGGATTTTTCTGGGTGGGCTTCTACCTCGTGCAGGGCGATGAGTTGGTGCTGGGCCCGTTTCAAGGGCCGATTGCCTGCACCCGCATCCGGCGGGGCAAGGGCGTGTGCGGCAGCAGCTGGGACCAGGCCACCACCCTGCTCGTACCCGATGTGGAGGCGTTTCCCGGCCACATTGCGTGCAGCTCCGATTCCAAATCCGAAATCGTGGTTCCCATCTTCAAAAACGACCAGGTCGTGGCCGTCCTCGATGTTGACAGCGACCAGCTCAACGACTTCGACACCACCGACCAGCAGTTCCTGGAGCAGCTCATGCAGCTGGCCGCCAAGTGGTTCTAAGGTGAATGAGTACCTGGCCGAACAGGTGAGTTCTGTCACTCATTCATGCCCTTGATTACCACTGCCTGGTATTGGGGGCGCCGAGGCTGCCTTTACGCAAGGGGGGGCCTGGGGAGCGGCTTGTCATCCCCTTTCCTTTCACGAGCGTGAAAGTCCGCTTCGATACCCGCCCCGAAATCACCAAGGAGTACAAGCGGGTGCTGCGGGCCCGCGCCGCCAGCCCGGCCTTGCGCGCCGGCACGCCCACGGCCTACAGCTCCAACGACGTATGCGCCTTCACCAAACCGGCCGGCTCCAGCCAGGCGCTGGTGCTGGTAAACGTGCGCAATGCCACCGTGCAGTACCCCGTGCCCGCCGCCCTCGCCAACACCACCTGGACCGATGCCCTGCTGGACGGCCCCGCCACGGTGGGCACCCAGGTAACACTGCCAGCCTACGGCTATCAGGTGCTAACGAAGTAGGCGTTGCGCCGCAGATGCGCGACGGAAGTCATCGGACCACTCGCGGGGAAATGCGGCAACGTGAACGACCAGATAGGACAAAAAAGAAGCGTCCCGGCTGCCTGTTGGCAACCGGGACGCTTTAGGTAGCGGGGACTGGATTGCAACCCGCTATTGTACCCTTACACGTTGCACCCCCAAATATAGCCCCTTACTTGCTTTAAACCGCTTTCTGCCTTTGTGAGTGTCGGTATGTATATGAATAAATACGGTCAATACCTGCAAGTGTGTACCCCTGTGTGTACCCCGTAAAAGAATATTCAGTAGCTTTGGTGCGGCAACTACAACGACACTATGGCAACTGTTTCCTTTCACTTGAAGGAGCCAAAGGCTGACCGCCCTACGGCTATCTACGCGCTGCTGACTATCGACCGGCGCACTCGCATCAAAGTCTATTCCGGCCAGAGCATACACCCCAGCAAGTGGGGTAAGGCTGACCAACGGGCGCAAGTACGCGGTAAGGGCAACGAATTGAACGGGCACTTGAACGACGCGCTGGCCGGTATCAACGACCGGCTACTGGCCGCCTACGCTACCCACCTGGCCGCCGGCACCGTGCCCACGGCGGCGGCCCTGAAAGAGGCGGCGGCCCCGGAACGCCTAGCCGAACCTGTAGCGGTTCCCGTTGGTCAGTTCTGGCAACGGTACGAGGAATGGGTAAGCTACACCCACGCCGCCGGCACCGGCCGCACGGCTCAGGCCCACGCCACCGCCGGCCGGCACCTACGAGAGTTTGCAGCGGCCAGCGGCTACGCCCTCGACTTTGATACCCTGACCCCCACCGTGGGGGACCGTTGGGCCACTTATCTGCTGAACACGGTCCGGCTTACAGATAACACCATCAACAAGCACTTAGGGCGGCTCAAAGCATTTATGAAGTGGGCCGCCAAACGGGGCTACACCACGAATACCGCCCTAGCCCAAGTAAGCTGGGCACGGCGGGAGCCGGACGTTATAGCTCTGGCCGCCGCCGAACTGGCCGCCCTAGAATCGTTGCCGCTGGCCGCCGGCTCCCGCCTCGACAAAGCCCGCGCCTGGTTCCTGCTGGCTTGCTACACTGGCCTACGGTATTCCGACCTAGTGAGCATTCAGCCCCAGCACCTACGGCCGGCTACTGACAAACTCCCCGCCCACTTACGACTGACCGCGAAGAAAACCCGCGCCGTGGTGAACGTGCCCCTAAGCGCCCTAGCCCTGGCAATCGTGAACCGGCTACTTGCTGGGGAGCTGGCAACGGTGAAGGATCAACCGATAACGAACCCTGTGCTCAACCGATTCCTAAAAGAGCTAGGAGAGCTGGCCGGTATAGATTCCCCAGTTGAAGTTATCCGGTACCGGGGCGGAGTTGCCGACGTAACAACGTGTCCCAAGTACGAAAAGCTGACAGTTCACACGGCCCGCCGCACGTTCGTAACCCTTAACCTGGGCAAGGGAATGAGTGCCGAGTTCGTAATGAAGCTGACCGGGCACACGTCGTACAAATCCTTTCAGCGGTATGTGAACCTGACCCCGCAACGGGTAGCCGAAGAATTTGCCCGGTTCCACGAAATGCCCGACTAGGCAACGTAATAAATCGGTACATTTTAGAGCTGGCAAGCCGTGAAAAGCACACAACTAACGGGTGAATTGAGCACCTTGGCAAATAGCCATTGGCGCGAAGTAGCAGAATATGATAGGTTCGTGCTGCCGCTATTGGTGCGCCTCGAATCGGTAGACTGGGGGCGGGTACTTGCAGTGCAAAAAGCCCGTTGGCACCGGGGCGCTATCAATGCACTACGGGCAAAAGGCCAGCCCTTAAATTGGGCGGCTCCCCGTAACTACGGTGGGCCGTGGGGCTCTCGTTTCCAGTTCACAGACTTACAGAAGCCCAACTATACGCTGGCCGGATATAAGCAGCGCGAGTATGAAATTATGCTAGAAATGTGGGGCGGGGCGTTGGGCAACTCAGATGTTCAGGCCAGCACCACGCCCGACCGTCGGCAATTTCTGGCTGGCCGGCTCAGAACGGCCAGCCGTATGTTGAGTCAGTATGTTGAAACGCGCTACTTGGGAATGCAGGGTGTGTTTGTCGAAGAAAAATTTGAGCTTGAGCACGCGCTAGCAGCGGCCCTGGCCGGCAAAGTTCTAGACCCTTCTACGGTAGGCAAGACAGAGGCCAACCTGACCCACTTCCGGCAAGCTCTGACAGACTTTCACGAAGCGGAGCGGCCAGCGCCCGCCGCCGCCGTAGTTGCGGGGGTTGTGTCTAGTTCAGCCACACCCGCGCCGAATCCGCCACCGGCTTGCCCTTTTGCGCCATTATTGCTCAACTACTCTTTGGCCGAACTGACCGCGTTGCTGAAAGAGTTAGGACTAATCGATCCTAACACCGGAAAAGCCACCCCAGCGGCTAGCCCTGGGGCATGGATTGGAGTAGTGTACGGTTTGATGGAGGCAGCCCCGCCCCGCCTGCGAAACAACAAGCGGGCAGCCCGTCAGGCGTTGGTTGAAATATTCGGCGCGGTCGTTAGTGAAAGCGCCTTAAATAAAGGGCTAGGCAAGAATAGGAGCGAAGCAGAACGCTTCCGAGATACTACGCTAAAGATTCTAGGCTGACAGGTTCACCAGCAACGTTTTCCGTATTCCTCCGCATCCTTCCGTAGGCACGATTCCGGAATGTGTAACCCCGCTCTTTGTAGCAGAGCTGGCCGGCTAACCTTCCCGGCGGCCCTGTTACTAATGCAAGCTGTTATTCCCGTAGGCGTTGAGTACGCCCAATTACTCGAAGATGTACGGGCCGTTGTTCGGCACGAACTAACCAACCGCGCCACCGCAACTGCTACTGAGGCCACGCCCGTTGATGAGCTGCTGACCGTGCGCGAAGCCGCCGCCCTGCTAGACGTTACCCAACAGACAGTACACGAATGGAAGCGGCGGGGCTTGCTCAAGTATCATAAGCTTGGCCAGCGCACCTATTTGAAGCGGGCCGACGTACTGTCCGCGCTGCAAGGGCACCAGCGCACCACGAAAAAAGGTCGTTAGTCTGATGCAGCAGGCTAAAGACCTACAATCTTCGGAGTTGGCGGGAGGCCAGCTCGAAGAAAAAGCAGCTAGCAAAAAGGGGCGCAACCTCAAAGCTGAACTACTAGCTGACGCCGAACGCCTAGCCGCCCCGCCTGCTGTTGTCTCTCACGAACAACTTTTTGCTGACCTACTTGAGCAGGTACAACCCGTGAATTTTCGGGAGTTGGCCCGCCTCGATGATGAAAAGGATAAGCTGCATACCTCGCATTATGTAGTGCTAGTTATTGAGCAAGTATTGCAGTTGGCCCAACAAAATAGCTGGGGCTTATGTAGGCGGCAAGGGTTTCTGTATGCCTACAACGGGGCCTATTGGAAACAGATAGAAGAACCAACACTTCGCACATTCCTACGGCAAGTAGCCGAACGGCAAGGGGTACCGGCTATGAAAGCTCGGCACCACGGCTTTAGTGAGCAATTGTATAAGCAGTTTCTTGAACTGGCCTCTTTACCCGCGCCCGCCGCTACAACCCGCGCCGCCGTACTGGTGAACTTGCAAAACGGCACTTTTGAGATAGGCCAGACCCAACAGCTACGGCCGACTGACCCGGCTGACTTTCTCACTCACCAGCTACCCTTTGCCTATGAGCCTGGGGCCACCGCGCCCCGCTGGCAAACCTTCCTGAATCGGGTTGTGCCGAACCCGGCCAGTCAGCAGGTACTAGCCGAATACCTGGGGTACGTATTCATTGCCCCGGCCCGGTTGAAGCTGGAAAAGGTGTTGCTATTATACGGTACGGGAGCTAATGGTAAATCCGTATTCTTTGAAGTTGTTACGGCCTTACTGGGGCCTGAAAACGTCAGCAGCTACTCACTAAAAGCCCTGACCAGTGAGCCGGCGTATTGCCGTGCCCACCTAGCTACCAAACTGGTGAATTATGCCAGTGAGTTGCACGGGAAATTAGAAGCTGATGCGTTCAAACAGTTGGCTTCGGGTGAACCCGTAGAAGCCCGGCTACCCTACGGTCAGCCCTTCATTCTGACAGACTATGCGAAGCTGATATTCAATTGTAATGAGCTGCCAACGGAAGTAGAACAGACCCACGCTTTTTTCCGGCGGTTTCTGATAATTCCGTTTAACGTTACGATTCCCGAAGCGGAGCAAGATAAAACGCTAGCCGGGGGCATTATTCGGGAGGAACTGGCCGGGGTGTTCAATTGGATATTAGCCGGCCTAGGGCGGGTGCTCAGTCAGCAGGGCTTCACCGATTGCGAAGCGGCCCGCCAACAGCTCGAATTGTACAGGCTCCAATCTGATACCGTGCGCCTCTTTTTAGATGAATTTGAGTACACGGCCAGCCCCGAAGTGTATGAGGCTACTGATGGCGTGTACAGAGGGTACCGGCAATTCTGCGCGGATTTTGGGAGCCACCCCGTAGGGCGTCAGAAGTTCGTGGGTCGGCTAAAAGCTGCGGGTATTGCTCAGACCCGCATAAAAACGGGGATGGTGCTGCATTTGAGCCGACCCCTCTAAAAAAATCTTCTTTTCTGGCCTACACCTTTTACATCTTCTACATCCAGCCGCCGGCTAGTTTTGGCCCGCCGGTGTAGAAGGTGTAAAAGATGCAGGGCTAAAAACATCTTTTTTATGTCTACCCTGACTACCCACCGCTACGCCTTGGCTCCCTACACCGGCCCAAAATCGCGTACCACGTGCCCAATATGCGACAAGCCGCGCTGTTTCACCCGCTACTTAGATACAGAAAGCGGCGAACTACTACCCGATGAATACGGCCGGTGCGACCGGGAAACGAATTGCGGTTACTCCCTAACCCCCTACGCCCGCCCGGCCAGCGGCGGGTTGAGCTACGCGGCGGCGGTTCGGCGCAATGAGCGGCCCACCGCCCGCCCGCCGGCCAACCGCCCGCCGGCCGTAGTCCCTCGCAAACAGGTGTTGACCATACCGGCCGACGTATTCAGGGCCTCGCTAACTGGTTACGAACAAAACAGCCTAGCCACACTGCTACGGCAACACTTTGGCTGGGGAATAGCTGATGAACTGCTGACCCGCTTTCAAGTAGGTACATCGGCATACTGGCCGGGGGCTTGCGTGTTTTGGCTAATTGATGAACGCGGCCGGGTGCGGGGCGGGCAAGTTGTACTGTATGATGAAACAGGCCACACCGCAAAGCAGCAGAAGCCGGATGGTACGTCTTACCGCTTCACCCGGTGGGCACACACGGCCTTAGCTGCTACCCACCGCCGCCGGGGCACCCCGTTACCGGCTTGGCTGTCGGACTATCAGCAGCACGGCCAGAAAAGCCCCTGTTTGTTTGGCTTGCCCCAACTAACCGCCGCGCCCGCCGGGCAAGCCGTGGCCTTAGTTGAAAGCGCAAAAACGGCTATTCTGGCAACACCTTACTTTCCCCAGTATGTTTGGCTGGCAACGGGTGGGCTTAGCTACTTGACCCCGGCACGTGTCTCACCACTCAAGGGCCGCCGTATCGTACTGTTTCCCGACGCGGGAGCACTAGCCGCTTGGCAGGTAAAGGCCACCGAACTACGGGGCTTAGGGTTCACGGTAGAAGTATCGGACAAGCTGGAAACGTTGGCTACGGCCGACGAACGGGCCGCCGGCTTAGATCTAGCCGACGTGTTACTAACTGAGTGGCCCGGTTATCCGCCTAGTTGGGACAATTAACCTTCCCTATTTATTTCGGATTCCTAAATGCTTCACCATGCCCCGCCCCCGAACCGACCCACCTACTACTGACTTCACCCAAAAGATTCAGCTAGCCGACTTGCAGCCAAAGGGGTACTTCGCGGCCGGGCCGTTAGCATTCAGCATAACGCTACCCAACCTCTACACCGGCAAACCGAACGGCCAGCTAGCTTGTGAGCTGACAATGACAGAAAACGGCGGGCGGCTACGGCTTCGCTACTCTATTAACGGAACGCCCTACGATTACTGTATTGAATTAGAAGCGGTCAATTCCAACCTGGGGCGGGGCACGTATTACCTGTTTAAGTGCCCACTGTCAGGGCGACGGGCAAGAGCCTTATATAGTTGTTCAGGTAGCCCGTATTTCGCCCACCGGGCCGCGCTGGGGGTAAAGTATGAGACGCAATATGTAGCTGGGGCTTTTGGTGCCGTGGTGCCGTGGTGCCGTTAGTTAAGCAAAATATCAAAGCGAAAAGGGCCTTAGCTAAACCGTATCGTAAGACGCATTATGCTGGCAAACCGACACGCTGGCATCTGGCCGCGATCCGGGCGTTAGCCAAAAGCCGTGAAATAGCACCCAGCATTCTGGCCATTTTTCGATCATAACTCACTGGCTGACAAATTAAAAGCCCCCGCACCTCTCAATTGAGGTGTACGGGGGCTTAACTGTAAGCAAAGCTGCCAACTACATGCCGTGCGAGTGCTATAATGTTTGCGAAATCAAACTTTTATCAATTGCTTGAGAAACCCATTACATATCACCTACTGTAATAAAAACTTGGCGGATTACTCCATTTTGATCTACTGCTTTCACTTGTAAGTTAGTAGTCCACGAACGCTTAAGGTGGTGAAAAAAATTACAATGTTTCTGCTTGATAAATCCAATAAAAAGTTCATCCTTAAATACTCTAATTGCCTTACAATCTACTTCGTTTTTTCGATCAAACTTGAACTGCAATTTGTCTCCCTCAGCTATAGTGCCTCGTGGTAATTCCAATGATCTAGTGTATGCTAAATCAGTAACAAATTGAAAATGACGCTTAGGGTAAAAATCTGCTAAAAATTCAAAGTTATCAGTCGTAAGCCAACCCTGAGTCATTGCTAGCATATCGAAGGCATCATAGCCTTTGCCTTCTGCAGACCAGAATTCCAGCATATTACTTCGATCGTTCCTCTCGTTTCTAGTAAGACGTCGGGCGAATATTTCCAGAACGCCATCCGTGTATAGAGTATTAATATCTGGGAACTCAGTATAGGATATGAAGCCTACCTTCTTGGCTTCTTCCACATTTTCGGGGTAATATTTGAAGGTAATGGTTTTATTCGCTTTGCGATACAGCCTGCCAACTATGTACCTTTTGCTACCAGGACTTGGCCGCCAACTCAGAAATATTTTGCGGACAATCATATTCTTATTCTTGAAAAGTCTTTGAACAATGAATCCATTCTAGTGCTGATAATCCTCAGCATGAACTCTTGACGTGCATTAGTCAACCTGTAGTGATCAAATTCCTTCCCGTGCGGAATGAATTCGTCAGTGGATGCAAGCAACGAAGCGATTTGATCAGGTTTGTACAACTCTTGTACGGAACTCACTCTGTTGCGAATAGTATCACCATATAATGATACCAACTCTGCTATAAGTGCTCCGTGAGAAATTTTTCTATTTGACCAATGGATTTCGGACTTTCCGCGCCGAATGTAGCTGTCAAACTGCATACTGTCTCGCAGCATCTGCTCTATCTTGTCATTAGGCAATTCTCTTCCAAGGCTAGAGCCGCTGTCAAAGATGGGGGTAAAAAAAGTAGGAGGCGGATTTGCTAAAGAAGTGGCCACATGATCATTAGCAGCAATGCTCACTTGAATACTTCCCAGCATTACACTTCTGATTCTATTAATCAGCTTCTTAAATCCCATGCTATCATCTTTGAGGTTACCCATAAGTTGGTTCCGCCAATTGGGAGACGGGATAGGCATGACGGCTGCAGACTCTAACTTTCTTACCTGTTGACTATTGAACTGGCGATTCAGCTCATCCCTTTGAAAGATAAAGCCCCAGTTCTCTTGGTGACGATCAGAGTTGCCAATAATTGCATCAAATACAACTACGTCAACAAGGTTAGGAAGGAAGCGTTCTAATCCATGGGCTTTTAATGCACGTTCAATTAGCTGAAAATCATAGAGTTTCTTGCTGGTGTTATCACTATCAGGTAGAAAGTCTCTTTCAACAGCTGTTAGGAACGGGAAGCCTTCCAACAAGGTCTGCTTAGCTGTTAGCATGTCTTCACAAATACACCCAATACTACCTAGCGAATACGCTACATTATAGTCTAGCATATGGAAGCCTAATAACTGACCAACTTTACTAGCAATTATTTCTGACCAAAACTCAGTGGGATAAGAGCGCGCTTGCGATGTCTTTGTTTCCTTTTTGTTAAGAGACTCTTTGAAGTAATATCGTTGGCCAGTCTCAGGATTTTCGCAAGTAAACTTACTGCGGGTACCCTTTGTCTGAAACCAATCGTAGCGAGGCCAACTATCAATTGTATATAGTTTAATCATGATCGTGTCTAGATTAAAAATTTTATTGATAAAATATAATTTACTTATTCGGAATTAAGAAGGACTCTCATAGTGTGTACCCCTGTACGTACCCCTAAAACAAACAAAGGGCGTTTCCGCGATGGAAACGCCCTTTTAGGTAGCGGGGACTGGACTCGAACCAGTGACCTTTGGGTTATGAGCCCAACGAGCTACCAACTGCTCCACCCCGCACTGTTTGGTAATACAAATGTAGCAGGGTTTTTTAAGAATGCGAGATACTGAGGCCAAAAGTCCGGGTGCCAGGGTCGTTCCGGTTGATTATCAGCGGTAAAAATTTTTCAAAGGGACCCTGAAAACGAGTATCGAGCCATAATTTCGGGGCAAATGGCCCGAAATGGGCGAGTAGACGCACGGGAAATTGGTTGCTTATTCCCATCCATCATCTATAAAACCCCGCAGAGTTACCGGCGGCCCGGCTATTTCCGGCCTCCCGGTTCGTTAAAACCGGCTGGTAATGCCGAAGTGGATTTTGCCCGAGCTCAGCCCGAAGCGCTGCTGCTGGCTGCGGCCCAGGGCGTACACGAACTGGAACTGGCCGGCCCCGGTACGGAAGCTCAGGCCCGCGCCCAGGCCGGTGGGCGTGTCGCGGGGGAAGGGGTCCTGGGGCAGGTCGCGGCGCAGGTAGGCCTGGTCGGCGAAGAGGAACACGTAGGCGTCGGGGCCGATGAACTGGCGGAATTCGGCGGTGCCCACGGCATACTGGCTGGCGTAGAAGTTGAGCTCGTTGAAGCCCCGCAGCGTGGCCAGCCCGCCCAGCCGGAACAGGTCGTTGAGGAAGAGCCGGTCGTTGAGCAGGGCCTCGCCCCGCAGGCGCGTCACGAGTACCCCGGCCCGCCCAACGCGAAAATACCGCTCGGCCCGTAGCCCCAGGCTGATCTGGCGGCTGCGCAGCGCGAGTCCTTCATAGAGTTCGGGCTTTACGTCGCCGTTTTTACTGATGCGCTTGGTGCCGATGGCCGCCTGGCCGCTCAACAGCAGCCCGCGGCGCGGAAAATACGGGTCGTCGAGGGTGTTCCAGGTGTAGTCGAGGCCGTAGGAGCTGAACTGCGAGTCGATGTTGTCGGGCAGGCTGGTGGCGCGTTGCAGGGCCGAGTCCTGGTTGAGCAGGCGGGAGTTGCGCTGCTCCACGAACACGGCCAACCGACCCGCCTGGGCCGTGGGGTAGGCCACCTGCAGGCGCGGGCGGGTGGTCAGAAACAAATCATTCTGCTTGAGCAGGTTGAACGAGGCGCTGACTTCGAGCGGAGTACCAAAAAACGTGGGGTGCAGGTACTGGGCGTCGAGTAGCTGGGAGGTGGCATCGAGCTTGCGCCACTGCACGCCCAGGCCCTTGCCGCCGCCCCCGATGTTGCGCAGGTTCAGGGTCACGTCGCCCGTAATCTGCACTTTCTTCTGACCCGGGCCGGGGTTGGGGTTCGGCAACACACCCACGATGGCATCGAACTGGTTGGCCGTGCGGTCGTCGAGCAGGAAGTACACCCGCGCCCGGCCCTGGGAAAAGCGCACCTCGGGCGCGGCCTTCACCTGCAAATAGGGCAGTTGGCGCAACCGCCGGTCGGCCTCCCGGATGCGCTGCTGGCTGAAAGGCTGGTTGGGCTCAATCTGGAGGTAGCGGGTCAGAAACTGGGCCTTGGTTTTGGTTTTGCCAATGATCTGGATGGAATCGAACACCACCACCGGCCCCCGGCGCAGCACCACCCGGCCCCCGATTTCGGTACCGGTGAGCGTGAGCGAGTCGAGGCCAATGGTGGCGAAAGGGTAGCCCTGGTTTTCGGCCTCGTGCAGCACGTTCTCTTGAAATTTCACCCATTCCCGGGGGCGCAGGGGCTGCTGCTGGTAGAGCTTTTCGCGGAAGCCGGCCCTCGTCAGCAGGGCGTCGCCGAGGTTGCCGTTGCGCAGCCGGGCCCAGTGGAACTGCTCGCCCACGTACAGGCGCACCCGCAGCGTGTCATGGGTCCAGCGCAGGCCATCGGCCGAGGCCGTGAGGTAGGCGTCGGCTTGCAGGGCCAGCACCAGCTGGCGCACTTCGCGCAGGGCGGCCAGCGAATCGGGCAGCTGCCGGCGGAAGCGGTAGGGACGCAGCAGGGCGGCATCGGCTTCCGCCGTTTCGAGGCGCAGCACCACCGGCCGCCCCGGGCGGGGCGGGGCGGGCGCGGGTTTTCGGGCCGAATCGGGCGGCAGGGCTACGGCGGCCGGGCGGAGCGGCGGGCGGCCCTGGGCAGCAGCCACCGTGGCCGCACTCAGCAGCAACCACCAGAAAACGAGGAAGCGGACGTACATTTGTGCCTGTGCAACGCGAAACGCCGCGTTTAATTTCCCCGAAGATACTTTTTGGGACGACGAAGGGGTGAGCGGGAAGATCAGGACTGGAGTCAGAACGTAGCTCCCCTCCTGGAAAAGGAGGGGAGCTACGTTCTGACTTTAATCACTGCTGTTACGCAGGTCGCTTCCGGTAGCTGCGGTGGCAGGTCGTTGCTCATTGCTCGTTTTTCGGGGCTGATTGGTGAATGAAGGTGAGTCAGCCCCGAAAAACGAGCAACGAGCAACGAAAAACGAATGCTTCCACGGCTACTGCGTAACAGCAGTTAATCAAAGTACCTCCCTTGTCCGGCATCTACCTCCACATCCCTTTCTGCAAGCAGGCCTGCCACTACTGCGACTTCCACTTCAGCACCAGCATGGGCCTGAAAGACCGGCTGGTGGAAGCCCTGGTGAAGGAAATGGACCTGCGGGCCGGCTACCTGGCCCCCGGCGCCACGGTGAACACCATCTACTTCGGCGGCGGCACCCCCTCGCTGCTCACGGCTGCCGAGCTGGATACGCTGCTGACGGCCATTTACCGGCGGTTTGCGGTGGCCCCGGACGTGGAAATTACTCTCGAAGCCAACCCCGACGACCTCACGCCGGCCAAGGTGCGGGAGCTGGCGGCTTCGCCCGTCAACCGGCTCAGCATCGGCCTCCAGAGCTTCCACGAGCCGCATTTGCGGCTGATGAACCGGGCTCACTCGGCCGACGAGTCGAGCACGGCGGTGCGGCTGGCCCAGGACGCGGGTTTCGAGAACATTTCGGTGGATTTGATTTACGGCGTGCCCGCGCCCGACCACGGCATCTGGGAGCGGGATATGGCCGCCGCCTTCGCCCTGAACGTCCCGCACCTCTCGTGCTACGCCCTCACCATCGAGCCCGATACGGTGTTTGGCCGCCAGCTGCGCAAGGGCCGGTTTCTGGCCCCGCCCGACGAGTTCGTGGCCCGGCAGTTCGAGCGGCTGCTCACCGAAATGACCCGCCACGGCTACCAGCAGTACGAAATCAGTAATTTCTGCCGGCCCGGCCGCGAGTCGCGCCACAACTCGGCCTACTGGGGCGGCGTGCCCTACCTGGGCCTGGGCCCGAGTGCCCACTCCTTCAACGGCCGCAGCCGCCAGTACGCCGTGGCCAACAACCCGCGCTACGTGGCGGCCGTGCTGGAGGAGGGCCTCGTGCCCGCCACCGAGGAAATCCTGAGCCCCCGCGACCAGGCCAACGAGTACCTGATGACCAGCCTGCGCACCGCCCACGGCTGCGACCTGGACCGCCTCCGCGACGAGTTGGGCGTGGATTTGCCCACCACCCGCGCCGCCTACCTCGCCCACCTGCAAGCCACCGGCCTGGCCACGCTGGACAGCGGCTGGCTGCGCCTCACCGATGCCGGCAAGCTGCTGGCCGACCACATCACGCTGGAGCTGTTTCAGGAGGCCTGAGGCGCGGGTAGCTGGCCCCGGAGCTGCCCGGCCGGCCGGCCCGGAATGCAGCTGGCCGGGCTGGCCGGAGCGCAGTTTTTTTGGGCGATAGGCCGTGCTTTTCGGGTTTTATCTTTTCTTTGGAAGAGCCATGGGGCCGGTCGGCGGCGTGTTTGCCGCCGCCAGCTCCGTGGTGCGCCTGCCCCGGGCCGGTCAACCCCCTAACTATGAGACGACTGATTGACGCCCTGGCCGACGACACGGACTTTTTCATCGAGCAGGTGCAACTCACGGCCATCGTGTTCGACAACTCCGACGACGTGACCATCTGGGCGACCACGTACTTCGACCAGGACGCCCACTTCTTTCACCTGGGCCTGACCTTCCAGCAGCTCGATTTGCTGCTGCGCCTAGCCGGCGCCCGGGCCGAAGCCCTCCAGGAAGACGTGGCCGACGCCCTGGCCACCGTGCGCGAGTGGCCCTGCCTGCTCGAATACAGCACCGAGGCCGACCCGCCCGTGCCCCTGCCCAACGTGGCCCTCAAGCTCTCCTGCACCTACCCCGCCGACGAGTTGTTCGGCGACGAAGATGGCGACGAAACCGAGGATGATTCCTTCGACATCAGCATGAACGCCGACAGCGAGGACGCCGACGAGTACGAATCCAGCCAGCCCCACAACATCTTCTACCTCGAAGACGTGTTCCTGCGCGTCGAGCCGTGATTATTTGAATTACTGCTATTACGCAGGTCGCTTCCGGTAGCTGCGATGGCAGGTCGTTTTTCGTTGCTCGTTTTTCGGGGCTGATTGGTGAATGAAGGTGAGTCAGCCCCGAAAAACGAGCAACGAGCAACGAATGCTTCAACGGCTACTGCGTAACAGCAGTGAATTATGAATTAAAGGCATAATGCTGGCCGCCGAAGTAGGTTGCACTCGACAGCCTCTGCTTTCAATTTTCTTTTCGCCCCATTTTTATTGAAAACGGCTATTTTGAGTTTCTTTCAGCTTCAAAAGCGGGGCTGCGGCCTGGCAAAACCGTTTCATTCCAGGCATTCAGGAAGCTCCAATTCATAATTCATAATTCATAATTCATAATTCATAATTCATAATTCATAATTAAAATGTTCTACCTGATTCCGGGTTTGGGGGCGGATGAGCGGGTGTTCCGGCAACTGGCACCTCAGCTGCACGGCGAAACGGAACTGCTACCCTGGCTCCCCCCCGAATCGGAGGAAGAAACGCTGCCCCACTACGCGGCCCGGATGGCGGAGGCTATTCCGGAGGGGGCCACGGGGTTGCTGGTGGGCGTGTCGTTCGGTGGAGTGGTGGCGCTGGAGATAAACCGCCTGCGGCCGGGGCTGCGCACGGTGCTCATCAGCAGCATTCCCGATGCCAGCTGCCTGCCGCCGCTGCTGAAACTGGTGCGCACTACCCGCCTCTACAAGCTGTTTCCCCCCCAGGGGCTGAAACTGTTTCCGAGGGCCGGCCAATGGTATTTTGGAGTGAAAGGCGGGGCCGAGTACCGGCTGTTCAAGCGCATTCTGCGCGATATGGAGCCGCGTTATACCCGGTGGGCCATTGCCCGCCTGCTGCACTGGGATAGCACCCCCGTGGGCCGCAGCATCCAGATTCTGGGCACCCAGGACCGCGTGTTTCCGCCCGGCCCCACGCCCGTAGACTACCTCATCCCCGGCGGCGGCCACTTCATGGTCGTCAGCCACGCCCCCGAAATTGCCCGGATTCTCAATGAGGTGGCGGCGGAAGGTGAGGAGTGATACGGTAAGTAAAAGAACGTCATTCCATCATCCAAATCCCATGCTTGCCACTTACCCCCACCACGGCCGCACGTTCAGTTTCAACCCCCACGCGCCGCTGGATATTTCCCTGCCCCTGGCCCCGGGCGAAGACCAGGTGAACTGCTTCTGGGCCGAGCCGGTGCAGTTCGACGTGATTCGGGTGGGCGATTTTGTGGGCAGCGTGGCCGCCGGGGGCAGCACCAACTACCAGCGCGTGCATGTTACGCCCCACGGCAACGGCACGCACACCGAGTGCTACGGCCACATTTCGGCCGAGGCGGGGGCCACGCTCAACCGCTGCCTGCGGCGGTTCCTGTTCGTGGCCCGGCTGGTGTCGGTGCAGCCCCGGCCCCAGCCCAACGGCGACCAAGTGGTGCTGCTGGCCGATGTGCGCCGGGAACTGGAAGGCGGCCCCGACGCAGCCGTGCGCCCCGAGGCCCTGGTGCTGCGCACCCTGCCCAACCACCGCACCAAGCGTACCCGCCACTACTCCGGCACCAACCCCACCTACCTGGAGCCCGCCCTGGCCGACTATCTGGCCCAGCAGCACATCGAGCACCTGCTCCTGGACCTGCCCAGCGTGGACCGGGAGGAAGACGGCGGCGAGCTGCTGGCCCACCACGCGTTCTGGCAGTACCCGCACGCCACCCGCCAGGCGGCCACCATCACCGAGCTCATCTTCGTGCCCGATGCCGTGGAAGACGGCCTCTACCTGCTCAACCTCCAGATTACCAGCCTCGAACTCGACGCCAGCCCCAGCAAGCCGGTGCTGTATGCGTTGGGAGCGTAGGCTCCTGGGCCCATAGAGAGGTCATAGAG
The DNA here is from genome assembly GCF_003583925.1 of Hymenobacter rubripertinctus. Lineage (GTDB taxonomy): Bacteria > Bacteroidota > Bacteroidia > Cytophagales > Hymenobacteraceae > Hymenobacter > Hymenobacter rubripertinctus. The sequence goes on from NZ_QYCN01000005.1 coordinate 23,885, forward strand.
TGTTGGGGTGTTGGGGTGTTGGGTAAAAAAACGGTCATCCCGAGTATGTCGCGCATCAAGCGACATACTCGGGATGACCGTCCTTCCGGGCCTTCAGCCCGTCCTACGCGCCTAATTCAACCACACCGTGAGCAGGATTTCGAAGCGGTGGGGGGCAAAGGCGTTGTAGTAGGGAGCCTCGCCCTCAAAGCCGAGCACGTGGACGAGGGGGATGCCCTCAGTGCGCGAATCCACGGTGCGTACGGGGTAGAGCTGGCCCTGCCGGGGCCAGTCGCCGGCGTGGTTGTAGGGGCGCTGGGCGGCATCTACGCAGCGGGCGTAATCAATAAAGGGCGCGTGGCGGGTGGCCTCGGCCAGACTCAGGTTGTCAACTTCGTACTTAGGCATGTCTTTTCGGATGTGCGGAGTGGGGCGAATGTGACGAATGTAGGACGGGTGAAAAACAGGGAAAACACGTTTTCCACATTCCGCCCATTCGGACGTATTAATTACAGGCTGAACTTCAAACTCACTTTCACCCCAAAGGTACGGGCGTCGGGCACGGTTCGGTAGGTGAGGCGGTGCAGGAAGTCAACCCGCACGATTTTAAAAATGTTCTCGACTCCGTAGCCTACTTCGACATAGGGCACCCGACCCAACGACTGGAAGGTGGGCAGTACCTCACCGGTACCGGGGTCGGTGGTGGGGATGATTTGGCGGTTGGCCGCGCTCACGCTGCCGTAGAGCAGGTTGCCGGTGGCCACCAGCCGCCAGTTGAGCTGCTTGATGGCGGGCAGGGAGTTGAACAGGAAGCCCCCAAACTGGTGCTCCACTTGCAGGCCCGCGTACCGGTCGCTCACGAACTCGAAGTAGCGCATCAGGTTGTAGGCCCCGGCGTTGTAGAAGAACGACTGGTTGCCGAGGTGGCTCTTGAGGATGGGGTAGGGCACCGTGCTCGGGATGAAGCCCGCGTCGAGGCGGTAGGTGGTGCGGCCCAGCTGGCCCAAGCGCAAGCTGTGGTCGATGAGCAGGTTGAACTTGTGGTAGCGGAAATCGGAGCCCAGCAGCTTGTTCAGGCCCAGCGTGTAGCGCACCGTGAACACCGGCCAGCGCTTGAGGCCCACGGCGGTGCGGCGGTTCTGGTTGTTGGCCACCAGCACCTCGTCGCGGGCGTAGCGCGACTCCACCACCACTTCCGAGAGGGCGAAGTTGGAGTTGGTGGGGCTGCCCGGCCGGGGCTCCTGGGTGTAGTAGGCAAACGGATAAAGGGGCCGGAACTGCTGGCGGCGTAGCATCACGCGCTGGGTAAAGCCCCGGAACAAATCCGACTGCACGGCCACGCTGGTCAGGTCGCGCAGCAGGGGGCGGCTGTTGCTGATGTTGCCCAGCCGGGCCGCCGCTTCGGCCAACGGGTTATCGAGGGCGTAGTCGTTGTCGAGCAGGGCCACCTGGTCGATGTCGTGGCGATGCTCGAAGTTGGCCACCGTCCAGTGCCGCCGGTCGAGGACGCGCTGCACCCGCAGGCCGTATTTGAAGCGGCCGTCCTGGGTGCCGTAGGCCACGTAGGGCCGCAGCTGCCAGTCGCGGTTCCACTCGGTGGAAGTCCGGAAGCCCAGGCGCAGGCGCAGGCCCTCAATGTTGTTGTAGCCGAGCGTGGCCAGAATCGGCCCCAGATCGATTTTACCCAGCGGATAGTAGCCGTTCACCGCAATGTCGGCCAGCTCCAGCATCGAGCGCACGGCCGGCAGCTGGCGCACGGTATCGAGCACGGTGAGGGTGAGCTGCTCCTGGCGGCTGAGCGAATCGGGCCGGTTGGCCGCGAAGAAGCCGGCGGGCACCTCGTAGGCGTCGGCGGCCACCTCCAGGGGCTTGTCGTAGAAGGGCAGGGGCTTCACCTGATTCACCACGAAGTTGGAGTACACCGTGGTGATGCGGGCCAGCACGCCGGTACTGCCCTTGCTGGGCTTGATGCCGATAACGAATCCGGTGCGGGTGGGCAGCCAGGGGCCGGCCGCGGTGGGCGTCAGCTCCTGGCGCACGGCAATCTGGTCGATGAAGTTGAGGTTGGCCTGGGTGCTCACCACCAGATCGAGCTGGCGCAGGGCGTAGGTGTCGGTGGTAATCCAGATGGTGCCCTTAAAGGCCAGGTCCTGGGGCCGGCGGGGCGTCACCTTGAGTTTGTAGCAGTAGTCGTCGCCCACCATCAGGGAGTCCTGCAACTCATACTCGTAGGAAAACTTCCAGCCCTCGGCAATGGGCGAAATGAAGTCTTTGCCCACGATGCGCAGCCAGTTGCGGTAGAAGTCCCAGTCCTGAAACGAGGAACCCATAATCTGGGACACCACCGAGCCTTCGCGGGGCACGGCGCCGTGCATCTGGGTTTTGCTGACTTCCTCGCGCTGGCGCAGCGGGTTGTTGTTCTGGTAGTAGTGGGAGAGGACTTCGGAGGCGAAAATGGGCACCACCGGCCGGCCGTTGGCGTCGCGGGCCAGGCCCAGGGTATCGGCCACGGCCGTAATCTGGCGCAGCAGCTTACGGCGGCTCACCTGGTCGGGCAGGTTATTGAGCAGGAGCTCATTGCGGGCGTAGCTGTCGTACTCGTAGGCTTCCAGCTCAGTTTTCTGGTTGCGGGTGCGGTTTTGCTGCACCCGGCGCAGGATGCGGTAAGCCGGGTTTTCGTAGGGTCGCACAATCACCTCGCCCAACGATACGGCCCCGGCCCCGAGGGCGAAGTTGACGGTTTGCTGGGCCTTGGCAGTGGTAACGGCCTTTTTGATGGCCGAGAAGCCGATGGCCGAGGCCGTAAGCGTGTCTACGGGGCCGGTGAGGGTGAGCTGGTAGCGGCCGTTTTCGTCGGCCGTGGCTCCCTGGCTGGTGCCGCGCACAAACACCGAGGCGAAGGGCACGGGCTTACCGCTGGCTTCCGTTACGCGGCCGCTGAAGGTCATGCGTTGTGCCCAGCCCGCCGGAATAGTCAGCACGAACAACAGCAGGCACAGCGGATAAGCAAGACGCATACGGGGTAAAAAAAGGCGCGGGCAGGAGGAGGGGAAGCTACGTGCAGTAAGATACCGCCGTCCGGGGGAAAAAGCCAGCCGGCTCCGGTAAGTTCCGGGGCGGGCGGCTTATTTCGGACATTCTTCCCGGGTCAGGGTTTCGTTGATGCAGATGGCGGCCCGGCTGCCCTCGGCGGCGGCCAGAATGGCCTGCTGGGTGCCGGGCGTATTGTCGCCGGCCGCGTAGAGGCCCGGCACGGTGGTTTGCTGCTGCTTGCTCACCCAAATGGCTCCCTTGCTGGTGAGGCGGCACCCTAGCTCCTCAGCCAAGGGGCTGCGCTGATGCTGGTGGGCATGAATGAACAGGGCCGTGCGGGCCAGCTTCTCCCCCGTCTCGAACACGATGTGGCGCAACTCCCCGCCGCGGGTACCTTCCAGCCGCACCACGGGTTCTTCGCGCACCGCAATGCCCTGGCGGCGCAGGCGGCGGCGGGCATGCCGGGTCAGGTTGGCGGGGTCTTCCACGCACACCACCACATCGGGGCTCCAGCGGCTTACCAGCAGGGCCAGGCCGGTTACCAGCTTGGCCCGGCCGTACACGGCCACCGGCTGGTCGCGCACTTCCCAGCCGTGGCAGTAGGGGCAGTGCAGCACGCCCCGGCCCCACAGCTCGCGCACCCCGTCAAGGGGCGGCAGCTCGTCCTCCACGCCGGTTGCCAGTAGCACCTTGCGGGCCGTGCGCGTGCTCCGGCGGCCGGTGGGGCCTTCCAGGGTCAGCTCGAAGTGCTTGCCGCAGACCTGCACGGCCACCACCCGGGCCTCTTTAATTTCCACGGAGGCATAGGCCGCCAGCTGCGCGCGGCCCAGTTCCAGCAGGTGGGCGGGCCGGGTGCCGTCGCGGGTTAGGAAGCCCTGCACGGCGGGCGAGGGGGCGTTGCGGGGCGGACCGCCATCGAGCACCAGCACCCGGCGCAGGCAACGGCCCAGCACCAGCGCGGCGCTCAGGCCGGCGCTGCCGGCCCCGATGATGGCCACATCGCTATCGGTTTCAACGCGGCCGGGTACGTGGGGGCAGGCAGGCATGAGGTGTAAGAGTTAAAGGAGGAGAAACACATCGGGCGGTGCGGCACCGGAACGCCGTTCAAAAGGCCTATACCGTCAAAGCCGCCGGCTGGTTGGCCGCCGCACTGAACCAGAACCGGCCAAAACGCCGAATGCCCCTCGCCGGTCGGCGAGGGGCATTCGGTTACTGGTTTAAATAACCCAAAGGCTATTCCTTAATCAGACGCTGCACGAACGATTCGCCGTTGCCTTTCACCTGCACCAGGTAGGTGCCGGCGGGCAGGCTGGTTACGTCCAGCGCCTCATTGCGGCCACCGGCCTGCGGGAAGCTGCGCAGCACGCGGCCGGTCAGGTCCACGATGCTCACCTGGTAGGTGCCCTCCGGGGTGCCCGACAGATCCAACCGCGTATCGGTCAGGTTCGAGGCCGGGTTGGGGTACACGGCAACGCTGGTGCGGGCCGAAGTGCTGAAGGTGACCGTCTGGACCGAGCTGAAGGTGCTGGTGCCATCCGTGTCTACCTGGCTCAGGCGGTAGTAGGCCACGCGGCCCTGGGCCTTGGCAGCCGCCTGCACATCGGTGAAGGCGTAGTTCGTGGCCGAGGACGTGGTGCCCTGACCTTTCACTTCCGCCACCGCTACGAAGCTGCTGCCATCGAAGCTGCGCTCTACCACGAAGTGGTCGTTGTTGAGCTCCTGGGCCGTAGCCCAGTTCAGCTTGGCATCGGCTCCGGCGGCTTTGGCCGCGAAGCTGGTCAGCGTAACGGGCAGCGGCCCGTTGGTTACCGGTGCTACGCCCGAGAATTCCGAAGTACCCGTGCCGGTTACCGTAGAAATAGCCGTTACGAAGGCACTACCACCGTTCAGGGCCGTCTGCTGAGCAGCCGTCAGCGAGGACAATGGGATGGTGAACAGGAACCGGTTGGCGTTGGACTCCGTGCCCTGGTCAATTCCGTTGATGAGCACGTTGTAGGAGGCCGTTCTGGCGTCCGTATCATCGGAGCTGCCTTCGGTGCGGAACGTGAGGTAGCTCTGGCCTTCCCCGAACTTGGTAGGGTCAACGGCCGCGATGTAGAACTCTACCCGGGCGCCGGCCGGCGCATAGCCCGTCAGGCGCAGGATGCCGCCGCTGATGCGCGACTGCGTTACAACCGGGAAGTTGAGCAACCCGTTCGCGCCGCTGGCCGCTGTTTTGCCGCTGGCGTTCTTCGTTACGCCGTTGCCATCCGCCGTGCCACCGTTGGCCAGGTCAATGGCCAGGTCACCGTTGTTGCTGAAGCTGTTCTGCGAGAACGTGTTGTTGGAACCCGCCGTGGCGACAATCCCGTCGCCGGCATTGTTGGTGAACGTGTTCAGGCTGATGACGTTCCCCGTGCTAACCGAACGGATAGCCAGACCAGCCTTTTCTACGCCGTTGAGCGTACCGTTGCCTTTGATCAGGTTGCTCGTGATGGTATTGTTGTTGTTGGCGCCGCTGATGAAGTCGATGCCCATGGCCGCGTTGTTCACGATCTGGTTGTTGCTGACCGTGACGCTCGAGGCCCCCGTGAACTCAATACCATCGGCCGTAGCGCGGGTGGAGTTGCGAATCACGTTGTTGGAGATGGTTACCCCACTCAGGTTGTTCAACCCGATGTTGGCCCCGTTGCTGTAAATCGTGCTGTTCTGAATGACTGCTCCGGTTGCACCGGCACCACTCAGACGCAAGCCCTGATCCGTGCCAGCGGTAGCGCCCGTCAGGCCCATGCCGTTGAGCGTGAAGTTGCCGCCCGTTACGAACAGGCCGCCCCCGTTGGCTCCCTGGCCATTGAAGTTAACCGTTACCTCCGGGCCGGTAGTCGACTCGGCTACGGCCGGGTTGGTGTCGCCGGTGCGCAGCGTCTGCTGGTTGCCGTCGATGGTCGTGCCCGCATCCGTTACGGTGGGCAGCGCGCCCGAAGCGGCCGTCAGGGTAATGGTGGCCTGGCCGTTGCTGGCCCCGCCGCTTACCCCGCTGCGCATACCGGCCGGTACGTTGCTCGTGCGGCCGTCAGCAATCATGAAGATGCTCGTCTCGCGGCCGGCCGTCAGGCCTTCCTGCTGAAGGTTGGTATTAGCCAGCCCGTTGGCGTTGATGATGAACTGCCGCAGCGACCCCTGCCCCGTGGGGTTGGTGTTCGTAACAGCGTCGAAGTTGAAGCCGAACTCGTAGGCGGAGGTGCCCACGGGGCGGTTGAGCACTTGCAGCGCCGTGATGGACTGAGGAGTAGCCGTGCCGGTCGTCAGGGCGCTCAACGCCTGGGTGCCGGTGTTGGCGGCGGCATCCACCAGGCGGGGGTTTTCACCGCCTACCCGGTTTACGTCTTCCGTAATGTAGGTCTGCACCGGAATCAGGCCGGTAGCCGCACCATTCAGTGCCCGCACGGAAGTAACCGTGCTGTTCACTACCCGCACCGTGTAAGCGCCGGGGAACTGCTGGGCGAAGTTGTAGGCTCCACCAGTGGTGGTCGTGGTAGTAGCGACGAAGGCACCGTTGCCGTCGTAGAGCTCTACCCGGACCCCGCTGCGACCAATGGCGTTGCTGGCAAAGCCCGAAGCTGTGGCGGCCGAGTTGGCGGCGGCGAAGGGCCGACCGGCACCACCACCGTAGTTCACATCATCAAACACGACACCCGCAATATCGGTGGTCACCACGACCGGAATCGTGAAGGTGGCCGAGTTGAAACTGATGGCCCCGGAGTTGTCGTAGGCCTGGTAGGTGAAGGTCGTGTTGCCACTGCTACCTACTACCGGGTTGAATTGGAGCTGGGCTCCCTGGGCCGCAGTGATTTCCTGGCCCGCCGTTACGGCCACATTGTTGAGCGTGAGCACGCCCTGGGTAGCAGCATCCGGGATGCTGGTAATCAAGTAGGAGAAGATGGTGCCATCCGAATCGGTACCCGATAGGCCCGAGATGGTGGTAGCTCCCGCCTTGTCCGACAGGCGTGGGTTCGTTACATCAGCTACCGTCGGCGCTACATTGGCCGAGCAGTTCGAACCATCCTTCGCGGCGGTAACCGTTGAAATAGCGCCGGTTACCTGAATGTTGTCCAGCGAGAACGTCGTGATTGTGGTTCCGGCCAGTTGGTTGTATACCGTAATTTGCATTTTAGCATTGCCCACTACCGTGTATGGAACACTGATAGTCTGCGCGGTGGTACCGATGATATTTACTTGACCAGTATTGAATACTGTTGCGTTAGCATCATCAAGCAAACGCACCCGATAACGAACCCTGTCAAAAGCCCCAGCATTACTTGCGGTGTTAACCACAGGCTGCTGAATATCAAACGAAATTGTACCGCCCGTCACGCCCAATAATGGAGTGGTGTAAGAAGCGGTAGCTCCATTGTTTAGCGTTGCGGAAAACAGCGCCCGGCCAGACAAAGCGCGTGAATCGGCAATGTCGAAACCACCTGGAGTAGCGCAGTAATCAATGATCCGGCCCTCGAAGTCTTCGGTATAAACATCGTTGTTCGCCGCGTTGATAGTTTGTACGGCCGTGTTATTGCCGGTATTGCTGTCAGGAGTAATTGTAGAGCGAATGTTGGCGGTAGTGGTCAGGTCGCCGGTGCGGGCTACGCGGGCTGTTACCGTAAGTGTCTGTGAACTACCGGCGGCCATTGCACCAATGGTCCAAAGGCCTGTTCCGCTGTTGTAAGTAGTTCCAACAGGTGGGTTAGCGCTTACGAATGTCAAACCCGAGGGCAGGGCGTAATCTACGGTAACGCCAGCGCTAGTGGCTGAAGCAGAAGCTACCACAGTGTAGGTAACTGTTTGCCCTACACGGTATGGGCCGAGCGTCGGCTGTTGCGTAACGCTTAGGTCGGAAGTAGGTGCATTGGTAGCCGCTACCGGAATCGTGTAGGTAGCAGTGTTCGCGGAAACCAAACCCAGGTTGTCAGTAGCGCGGAACGTGAAGGTCTGATTACCGCCCGCTGCGGGCACCGCTGAATTTAGGGTAGGATTGTAGGTGAGCTGGCTGAGTTGAGCGGCAGTTATGACGGTGTTGGTTGCCGTGATGGCCACGCCGTTCAGCAGTAGCCGCCCCCGAGTTGGCAGGGTGACGAGCGTGTAGCTTGCTACCGTCTCATTGCCTTGTGGGTCGGTGGCGAACAGGGGCTCAATATTATTGGCCGTATTCGTGTTAGGTACAGCCGCTGTCGTCACGTTAACGGCCGTAGGAGCCGCGTTGACCACTGTCGTAATCTGCGCCGAAGGGTCGGTGCCGTTGTTGTTGCCCGGCGCGGGGTCGGAGGTATCGGCCGAGTTGCGGGCCGTGCCGTTTACCGTTGCGTTTGGCATGCGGAAGGTAACCGTGTTGGTTACCGACTGCCCGCTGGTGAGCTGGGGGGTGGTAGCGAAGGTAACCAGGCCGGTACCCGAGCTGTAGGTACCACCATTAGAAACCGTCACGTTCGTCAGGCCGGTGGCCAGCTGGATGGTGGGCCGCACGTTGGTGGCTACATCGAGGCCGTTGTTGTTGGTCGTCGTGACGGTGTAGGTCACGTTGGTGTTCGGGTTAGCGGAGGTCGGGCCGGTAACGGTGGTGGCCACGTTGGCTTCCTCACACCAGGTGAAGGCCGAGATGTACACGGCCTGGGTGCCGGGGTCTGCTATTTCTGTCTGGATGTTTTTGTACACCAGCTCCAGGCGCACGATGGCATCAGTGTAGGTGATGGTCACGTTGCCATCGGGACCCACGGTGCTGCCCGAGCCCGTGGCGGGGTTGGTCTGGCCGGTGATGCGGTTGTTGCCGTTGAAGAAGTTGTTGCCGTTGGGGGCCAGCGAAATGTCGCCGGCATCCAGCTGCACGATGGACCCATCGGCCCGGTACCCGTTGAACGTCACGTCATCCACGAACGCACTGCCATCGGCAACGGTGCCCTTGTCCAGGTCACCCATCGTGAAGCTGAAGTTCTTCAGCGGGCGGTTGAAGTAGAAGTTGGCCGTGCTGGTGACATTGGCCGTGCTGGTGTAGTCGGTGAACCAGTCCAGGGCATAGCCCGGGCTGCCAGCGCGGCGGTCCGTGATGAAGGACGTTTCGGCGGCGGCGGCCGAAGACGAGTAGTTGGCGTTGTTGATGGTAACCGAGCTGTTAGGAACAGTTACCGTACGCTCAGTTTTCCAGTTCTCCCCGTCGGGGCGAAGCGTAAAGTCGAAGACCGAAGCCTGGCCGCAGGTCGCTTTGTTGACCGGGATGCCCAGCTGCGCGACGTTGGACGTCGCACCCAGGTTGTCTTTGGCCGTAAACGAGGCAATAGCCGACGTGCCGGAGTAGCCGGCAGCGGGCTGGAAGGAGAGCAGGGCCGAATTGGCCACCGCGTAATCCTGATTGGCTACGGCGGGCGCATTGTTCACAAACAGCGTGCCCGTGGAGGCCGTAGGCAGCTGCGTGAAGCGGAAAGTGCTGATAGTTCCGTCGGCATCCGTGAAACCCCAGGCCGCCAGGTCCCGCAACGGCTGCCGCAGGTTGTTGCTGATCAGGGTGGCGTTGGTAAAGTCGTAGGCGACGGGAGAGAAATTGTTGACTACCTGGAACGAATAGGTTCCTGTGTTTGACTGAGAGCCCTGAGCATCAACTGCACGGAAGGTAAAGCTACGGGGACCAACTGCGCCAGCAGTTTGAAAGGCCAGAAACCGCGCCTGATCGGCAAATACTGGTTGGCCGGCGGTAACGGGCGTAAAAAACTGCAGGTTGGCATCCGCCACGTACAGCGTACCGTCGGTTGGTATCGTGACGAACACAAACCGGTTCAGGTCGCCATCGGCATCCGTACCTGAAAGACCCTCATTAAATCGCTGGAGGGTATTGTTGTTTTTAATCAGCCGGGTACCGGTGATGTTGGTTACAACCGGGGCGGCCGCTGGGCGGGCTACTAGACCAGATTTGGCGGGAGTCGAACCCTGGAAGCTGGCCGGACGCAGCGCGTCGGCCATGGGCACCATGAGCAGAGACGAGCTGCCGGCATCGTTGGAGCGGGCCTGTTGCTCCGCCGCCGGCTTCACCAGCGACGACGTGGGGCCAGTACGGCTTACCGCAACCTGTTGGGCCTGCACACTACCGGAAATCAGGGGCAGGCTAAGCGCTAGCCAGCGGGCTGATTCCCCCAATAGGCGTAAGGGTGTTTTCATGAAACCTGTATGAGTAGAGTTACCTGACAAAGCAGAAGAAGGAAGGATGAAGCAGAAGGAAGGATGACGGGCTCACTGTTGAGGGCTATCAAACTTACTTCGCGTACGGAAGAGGAAATTTTCTTTTCGGTCAACTGTAAGATTCACCCGGTCAAAATCAATGTTTGGCCGGCTCAAATTGAACCTTGTATTGCTACCCGACGTAGCAGCGCGGTTGTTTTACGTAGTGGGAAGGGCAGCGGATTGAGTGCGCAACAATTTGATCCTGCGTGTCAGTCAGCTTTTTAAGTTTCTGGCACAACGGCGCAAACTATACTGTCGAGCGCAAAGGTAGCACAAGAATTCCAGGGGTGAGGGGGCATTTATCACAAAAAAGTGATAAATGCCCCCTCACCATTAACAGCTGCCTTATAGCACCGCAACCGGAACACTTAGTACACTTGGTTCCGCCCGCTCTGGTTCACCAGCTGCCGCAGTTCGGCCGTAAAGCCGGCCTCCGCACCCAGGTCTTCCAGCGGAATGTGGAAGCGGTATTTCCAGAAATGGATGGGATTGGCCGGCACGTTGATCTGCTCCGCCAGCGCATCCTCGCGGCGCAGGTGCGGGGCCAGGGCCACCAGGTCCTGGAGGGGGAAAATGGCCCACATGGCGGGCGAGTGCAGGTGCTGCACTGTGATTTCGCGGGCCACCCAGGGCTCGCAAAAGGCCGGGGCCTGCTCGTGCCAATGGCCCAGGATGGTTTCAAAGAAGCGCTGGGTCTGCTCGCGGTCTTCCTCCCACCAGCCGCGTAAGGTGCTCATGTCGTGGGAGCCGGGGCTCACTACGCTCAGGTAGGGGGCGTGGTCGGGGTGGCCGAACTCGTTTTCGGGGTTGGCGGGCATGCGCTGGATGTGGAGGCCCAGGATACCCAGGGCCTTCATCACGCCCGGCACCGAGGCGGGCACCATGCCCAGGTCTTCGCCGCAGATGAGCATATCGGTGGCCCAGCGCACGGCCGGCAGCTTGGTGAGGCCCTGCCGCCGCCAGAACGCCTCGTGGCGCTGGTAGAAGAAGTCGTGGTAGAGGGCCAGCAGGCGCGGGCGGGTGTACTCATCAAGCTCCTGGAACGAGCGGCTCAGGTGCAGCGTGATGCGGGGGTGGTAGCAGTCGGGCTGCTGGTCGTCGGGCACGAACAGCACCTCGTTTACCAGCCCGAACAAGCCGGTGCGCAGCCAGCGGTAGTGCTCGGCGTTGGCCGGGTCCTGGCTGATTTTGCCGTTGATGACGGCCTCCAGCTGGCGCTGGCTGCGCACGTGCTCCTTCAGCCGGATGGCCCCGTAGCCGGCGTCCTCCATGAACTCCTCGAACACGGCCGGGGCCTGGGCGTGGAAGACGGTTTCGAGTACGGACCAGCGGATGTAAGGCTCGCAGAGGCGGCCGTAGTCGAACCAGCCCATGCGCTGCTCAATCTCGTGGCGGTGCAAAGGCAGGGCGGGCGAGAAGTGGCCCAGCAGGCCCTCTACCGAGTGTCCCGGAATTTCCCAGATGCGGAAGAAGCCCAGAATGTGGTCGATGCGCAAGGCATCGAAGTAGCGGGCCAGATGGCCCATGCGCTGCTGCCACCACTGGTAGCCGTCCTCGGCCATCCGCTCCCAGTTGTAGGTCGGGAAGCGCCAGTTCTGGCCCGTCACCGAAAAATCGTCGGGCGGGGCGCCGGCCTGCTGGTGCAGGTGGTAGAGCTCGGGCTGGGTCCAGGCGTCCACGGAATGGCGGTAGATACCGATGGGCAGGTCGCCCTTTACCACCACGCCGTGCTGGCGGGCATAGGCCACGGCCTCGCGCAGCTGCTGATCGAGGTGAAACTGGGTGAAAAAGTGGAGACCGAACTCGTCGAAGTCGGGGGTATCCTCGCGGGTGAGCTCGGCCACCCGGGCCGGAGTGCGGAACTCGGCGGGCCACTGGCTGAAGTCGGCGGTGCCAAACCGGTCGCGCAGGCCGCAGAAGGCCGCGTAGGGCAGCAGCCACGCCTGCTGCTGCTCACGGAACCGCTGGAAATCGGGGTTGGCCAGCAGGGTGGCCTTCTCCTGATGGTAGAGCTGGCGAATGAACTGCCACTTGGCGGCCATCACCGGCTCATAGTCCACGAAATCCCGGGCGTTGAGCTCCTCCCGCCGGCGGGCCAGCTCCTGGCGGCCGGCCGGGTCCCGCAACTCGGCAATACCGTCGAGGTGGAGGTACTGGGGGTGCAGGGCAAACACCGAAATAGCCGCGTAGGGGTAGCTATCGACCCAGGTGTGGGTGGCCACAGTATCGTTAATGGGCAGAATCTGGACCAGTTTGAGGCCGGTAGCTACCGCCCAGTCCACGAGTAGCTTCAGGTCGGGAAACTCGCCCACGCCCAAGCCTTTATGGCTGCGCAGGGCGAATACGGGCAGGGCCACACCGGCCCCGCGCCAGTTGCCGGTTCCGTACCGGAACTGGTCGTCGGCGAGCACGTGCAGGGTGCGCGGGGCCGAAGCGGCCGGAATCAGGCGGTCGTCGCCGGTTTCGAGCTGGAGGATACGCTGCTCACGCGGGTCCCAGATGCCGTACTTGTAGCGGGTTTCCTGCCCGGGCGTCGCCAGGGACACGACGGCCGACCAGGTGGGGAAGTCGGCGTCGGAGAGCACCACGGCCCGACTGGCGTCCCAGGCCCCGAGGGCGGCATCGGAGCCGAGCACGCAGAGCTGGTGCTGGGAATCCACGCGCGGGGCCGCGAGCTGGAAGCGCACCACCAAGCCGCTGGCGGCCGTGGGCAACGTGGGGGCGGGAGCGGCCGGGGCGGGGCGGCGCATGAGCGCCTCGGTGAAGGCGGCGGTGTGCAGCTCGTTTTCGGCCAGGGCGGGGGCGCGCCAGAAATCGGCCAGCACCACGCGGGTAAACAGATCGGCCACCGGCCCCAGGGTGCGGTTCGCGCCCCATTCCCAATGCTGGCCGCCGTCGCCCTCATCCAGCAGCGCGTATTTATACGCCACGCCCGCCAGCTGCTCGTCGGGCACGCTGATTTCCTGGGTCCAGAAACCGGAGTCGGCGTGGTAATGCAGGCTCAGGGCCTGGTCGAGGTTCCACTGGCCCAGGCTGGGCAGGGAGCCGCATACCACCAGCCGCTGACCCCAGGCCGTGCGGAAGGGGAGCGTAAAGCGTAGAATCATCGGGAGCTGCTCGGATAGAAATTGGGCTCCAAAGATAGCGGTTAATGTGCTCAACCGAAGCCCGCCCCCGGGGGTTAACACCCGGAATCAGAAGAGAATTTTCGGCTCACAGGCTGCGCTAATGCCTGATTGACGGGCATTTGATGCTAGATTGATGAAGCCCCGCCTCCCTCGGAGGGAGCCCTCAGCAACCGGCTTTCAAGCGGGCCGGTGCCCCGGCTATCCGCGCCGCTGCCGCCCCCGGCGCGACCAACTGGCCTGGCCCGGATCGGGCGCAACCGGAACCAGCGTTACCACCAGGTTTTTCTCGGCTTCGGGGGCCCGCAGGGTAATTTGCTGGGACGCGAAGCCCGGGTAGGCCACCACCAGCTGAACCGGCAGGCCCGCTGGCAGTTGCAGCAGAAAAAAACCCTCGGCATTGACAATAACCGGCACCTGGCGCGGCCCGGCCACCGTCACGGTAGCCCCCGGCAGCGGCAGCCCCTGCTGGCTGAACACGGCTCCGGTAAAAGGCTGGGCCGCCCGCCCAACAGCTGTCACTGCCAGTTGCGCCGACAACCCCAGGTAAGCGGGGCGGCAGTAAAAAACAGGCGCATAAACGGTCGAAGTGCTGGCAGCCGGCAGGGAAGACACGAGGAAAGGGCAGAGCCCGGACAGGTACGCCCCCCACAACCGGATTGGACTTGGATTAAATTGAAAACCGAAGAAATTTACCTCTCTTTTGCCCATGCGTCAACTCTCATCGGTGAAAGGGAGCCTTCCGCCATTGAGTTAAACTGAACCATCGGCTAAAACAGAATAAGTTAACCTGCCTGGGCTTTTTCCCGTTTGGCGAAAAGAGTCTCATTTCTACTCCCCTTCCTTTGCCGGTTTATCTGCGTCGTATTTTGTACGCCCTGCTGGGGCTGGTTGCGCTTGTGCTGCTGGTGGCGGCCGGGCTGTTTTTTTATGTTCAGACGCCTTCGGGCCAGGACTTTGTGGCCAACCAGGCCCAGAAGTACCTGCGCGACAAGCTGCAGACGGAGGTGCGCATCGGCAAGTTCCGCTCCGATTTCCGCAACGCCATCAGCTTCGACGACGTGTACCTGGAAGACCAGAAAGGCGACACGCTCGTGTCGGTGGGCCATCTGGGCATCAACATTGATATTTTCGCGCTGCTCAAGTCGAAAATCAACGTCAGCAGCCTGGAGCTCGACAACGGCCGCATCGCCATCAGCCGCACCGCGCCCGACAGCATCTCCAACTACGATTTTATCCTCAACGCATTCGCCAGCGGCGACACGGCTACCGTGGCCGCCGCCCCGGCCGATACCACTGGCGCGGGCTTTACCTACGAAATCGGCGACGCCCGGCTGACCAACATCCTGCTCACGTACAACGATGCCGTGGACGGCATGAACGTGCGGGCCAAAGTGGGCGACCTGGCCGTGAACATGGACGAGGTAGACGTGGATGCCGCTATCTATAAGGTGGATCAGGCGGCACTTAAGAATGCCAGCATCCGCATCACCCAGACCAAAGTGCCCCCGCCCAGCCCCACCGATACGTCGGCCCTGGCCCTGACCTTCGGCATCAACAGAGTCCGCCTCGACAATGTGGCCCTGACGTACCGCAACAAGCCCTCGGCCCAGTTCATCAGCACCCGCATCGGCGAGGGCGAGGTGACGGCCGACAACATCGACCTGATCAATAGTCGCGTGGCCCTCAATAAGCTCATGCTGCGCAACACCACCTTCGCCTACGCTCAGAACGAGGACGTGCCGGTGGAGCAGCGGGTAGTGAACCCGGCCAAAGTGGTGCGCGACCTCGACGCCTCGGTGAAAAACGCCACCGGCCAGGAGTCGAGCTGGGCGGTGAGCCTGAAGGAGTCCGACATCAGCGGGGTGGAAGTGGCCTTCGATAACTTCAACGAGCCGCGCCAGAAAACCAGGGTGCGGGGCATGGATTACAACCACCTCAAGTTCACGAACCTCACGCTCAATACCGAGAACCTGCGCTACTCCGAAAACAGCACTACCGGCCGCATTACGCAGCTTTCGGGGCAGGAGCAGAGCGGGTTCGCCGTAACCCGGGCCCAGGCCGACGTGGTGTTCGACTCGACCGAAACCCGCCTCGACAACCTCGACCTCGTAACGCCTCACACCCGCATCCGGCGCACGCTGGCCATGCAGTACGAGAGCCTCGACGCCATTGCCGACGACCTGGCCAACCTGCGCCTCGAAGCCGATCTGCGCGATTCCCGCCTCGGCTTCCGCGACATTCTGTACCTCTCGCCCGATCTGGCCAACACACCGCCCTTCACCACCGGTCCCAACCAGTCGGTGCTCATCAGTGGCAAAGTTGATGGCCGGGTGGGCGACCTGCGCATCAAGGGCCTGGAAGTGGTGGGCCTGCGCAACACCCAGCTGCTGGCCAGCGGCCGGATTCAGGGCCTACCCGAAACCGACCGTCGCCTCTACGTCGACCTCGACATTCAGAAGCTCGTGACCACCAACGCCGATATCCGGAGCCTGGCCCCGAAGGGCACGATTCCGGCCGGCTATTCGCTGCCGCCCCTCATGACGGTGCGCGGCACGTTTAAGGGCCGCCCCACGGCGCTGGTATTCGATACCGACCTAAAGGCCAGCACCACCTACGGCAACCTGGCCGCGAAAGTAAACGTGGGCGCGGGCCCCGTGGGCCAGGAGCCGGTAAAGGCTGTATTCAGTACCCAGCAGCTCAACGTGGGCAAGCTCATCGGCGACCCCACCATTGGTACCGTCACGGCCAGCGGCACGCTCAACGGCCGCGGCGGCCTCGACCCCAATCTGCTGCGCGGCCAACTGAACGCCAAGGTGCAGCAGGCTACTTACAACGGCTACACCTACAAGGGCATCACGGCCAAGGTGGATATCGACCGCAACCGCTACGTAGTGGACGCCAGCAGCAAGGACGACCCCAACCTCAACCTCGACCTGCTGGCCACCATCGACCTGCGCAACGCCTCGAACCCCACTTATACCGTCGACCGGCTGAACCTGCGGGGCGTGAACCTCACGGCCCTGGGCTTTTACACCGGCGGCAACCTGAGCATTCAGGGCGACCTGAAGGCCAGCCTGAGTGGCTCCGACCTGAACACGATTAACGGCACGTTCTCGGGCAGCCGCATTGCCATCGTCAGCGACGGCCAGCCGTTCGTGCTCGACTCGGTGAGCGGGCGGATTGTGCAGCGCACCGGCCGCACCGAGGTGGACTTTGCCAGCTCGGTGGCTGACCTCACGCTGCGCGGCAACACCCGCCTCGGCGACATTGCCACGGCTTTGCAGCAGCACATCGACCGGTACTTCGATTTGCCCGGTATCCGCTACCGGCCCAACAATGCCAACCAGCAGTTCACGTTCGAGGCCAACGTGAAGGACCCCAAAATTATCCGGCAGTTCGTGCCCGATCTGCAGCAGATTTCGCCCTTCCGGCTTACCGGCGGCTTCGACAGCCGGGAGGCCGACCTGCGCCTGAGCACCCGCATTGCCCGCATCAAATACATGGGCTACCAGCTCGATTCGTTGCGGCTCAAGGTATCGTCGGACCCGCAGGCGCTGGACTACGCGCTCAAGCTCAACCACATTCGGCAGGATACCACGCTCAACCTGCCCAATCCCAGCCTGACGGGCAGTATCGCCAACAACAAGGTGGGCACGCACCTGCGCATTGCCGAAAACGACAGTACCACGAACCTCGATTTGGCCGGCACGCTCGACGTACTCAACGAGGGCGCGGCCTACTCGTTCAGCTTCGACCCCAAGCTGGTGCTCAACAACCAGCAGTGGGCCGTGCAGCCCGCTAACTCGTTGCGCTACGATACCAACACCGGGGCCATACGGGCCGAAAACGTCCGCCTGAGTCAGGGCGACCAGAGCATTGCCCTGCAAACGCTGGCCGGGGCCGATTACCCGCTGCAGGCCCAGTTCAGCAACCTCAACCTCAACCAGTTGGCTACGGCCGGCGGCCTCCAGGATTCGCTGGTGGGCGGCACGCTCAATGGTCAGGCCATCATCAAGGCCCTGGGCCAGCCGCGCATGGCGTTTACGGCCAACGCCGGCCTGATGGGGCTGGCCTATAACAAGGCCGTCATCGGCGACATTACGCTGCAGGCGGGCAACCCCGCCGCCGACCGCTACAACCTGGACCTGCGCCTGACCGGCGGCCCCCAAAACCATGATGTGCGCCTGACGGGCGACTATCTGGCCAGCGGTGCTCTCGATATGCAGGCCAACGTCACGCGCTTCGGGCTGGGTATCATCGAGCCGTTTGCCCTGGGCGAAATCCGGGAAACCAGCGGCTTCCTGAGCGGGTTGCTCGCCATCAGGGGCACCGCCTCGGCCCCGCAGGTGCGCGGTAAGCTCACGACCAATAACGCCGGCTTTACCCTGACCCAGCTCGGGGCCCCCTTCAGGCTGCCCCAGGAGGATCTGGTGTTCGATGACAAAGGCATTCTGTTTGATGACTTCGTGATTCTCGACTCGCTGGGCAACAAGGGCGTGGTGAATGGGCACGTGCTGACCAAGAACTTCATCGACTACGGTTTCCAGCTGCGGGCCGTGACCGACAATTTCATTGCCGTGCAGAGCACCCGCCGCGACAATGCGCTGTTCTGGGGCAAGCTCATCGTGGATTCGGACTCGCGCATTACCGGCGACCTGAACCTGATGCGCGTCCGTACGACGGCTACCATCGTGGATGGCTCCGACTTCTACGCGGCCGTGCCCAACGATGAGGCCGATAAGGTCAGCTCGGCTGGCATCGTGGAGTTCATCGACAAGAGTGCGCCTATCGACACCATGCTGCTGCGGCAGCTGGCCAAGCAGGATTCGGCCAAAACGGCGGCCGGCTACGACATCGCGGCCACCATCACGGTCACCGACGACACGCCGTTTACCATCATCATTGATGAGGCCTCGGGCGACAACCTGAAGGTGCGGGCCAACGGCACGCTTAATACGGCCATCGACCCGGTGGGCAACATCACGCTCAGCGGCCGGCTGGCCGTGAAGAGCGGCAGCTACCACATGTCGCTCTACGAACTCACGGAGCGCGACTTCCTGATTGCTGAGGGCAGCACCATTACCTGGTCGGGCGACCCGTACAACGGCATTGCCGATGTATCGGCCATTTATGTGGCCAAGGCCGCGCCGGCCGAGTTGCTCTCGGGCCAGGGCGTGAGCGACGAAACGCTGAAGTCGACGGCCCGCAATACGCTGCCTTTCAACGTGTATCTGAACGTGGACGGGGAGTTGCTCAAGCCCGAAATCAGCTTCGATATCAAGCTGCCCGAGGACACGCGCTCCGATTTGCGTACCCAGATCGAGAACCGCCTGGCCCAGCTGCGCCAGCCCAGCCAGACCGATGAGCTCAACAAGCAGGTGTTCTCGCTGCTGGTACTCAACCGCTTCCTGGCCGAAAATCCGTTCGAGAGCAGCGGGGGCAGCATAGTGGCCGACCAGCTACGGGGCAGTGCCAGCCAGGTGCTCACCCAGCAGCTCCAGAACCTGACGGGCTCTTACCTCTCCAATCTGGGCGTGGAGCTGGGCGTGAATTCCCAGGCCGACTACTCTTCGGGCACCGAGAAAACCCGCACCGACCTGAACGTGGCCGTGCGCCGCCAGCTCTTCAACGACCGGGTAACCGTACGCCTGGGTACCGACGTGCCGCTGGCCGGCGGCAACCAGGCCAGTGGCGGCCAGCAGAGCGTGAGCAACTTTGCCGGCGACGTGAGCATCGAGTACGACATTCTGGCCAACGGCCGCCTGCGCCTGCGCGCTTACCGCAACAACGCCTACGGCGACATCGACGGGCAGTACGTGCGCAACGGGGCCTCGCTGATCTACCAGCGCGACTATAAGAACTTTGCCGACCTGTTCAAGGGCATCGACAAGGACGTGAAGCAGGAAAACAAAGACATCCGCAAGCGCCAGAAGGAGCAGGAGAAGGCCGCCGATGATTCGGTGAAAACCACTACGACCGTACCACCCCGCCGCGACTCGGCGCGGGTGGCGCAGCGGCCTACTAGCGGCAGCAAGTAGATGTCAGTGAAGAAGAACGTCATGCACAGCTATGCTCTGCATGACGTTCTTCCTCACTGACGCTCTTATAAGAAACAAAACAGAACAATCCGTGCCAGAACCTCAACCGATACCCGCTTTCCTCTCCCGCTTCCCCCGTGCCGGCCGCCGGCTGGCGGCGGGGCTGCTGCTGGCCGGGTTGGCTGGGTGCAGCGGCCTCAAATTCATCCCCGACAACGCCCGCCTCTACACCGGCAGCACGGTCACGCTCAAATCGGCGACTGATACGCCGATTCCGAACGAGGCGGCCGTGCAGACGGAGCTCACGAATGTGATTTCGCCCCAGCCCAATGCGTCTATTCTCGGGATGCGGCCCAAGCTGTATTTCTGGCACATGGGCGTGGGCAAGAAAAAGGGCCTGGGTCATTGGCTGGCTAATAAGTACGGCGAGGCGCCGGTGCTTTTCAGCGCCGTGGATACTGCCCGGGTAGCCGGCCTGATGCTGAACCGCCTCAACAACGACGGCTTTTTCAAGCCCGAAGTACGCAGCAACATTAAGCTGGAAGAGCGCACGGCCTCCGTCGATTATCAGGCCCGGGTGAACCGACCCTACCTGATCAAGGAAATCTTCTTCCCCGAGCGCGATACGCTGCTCGACCGCGACATCCGGGCCACCCAGGCCGGTACGTTGCTGAAAGTGGGGGAGCCTTACAACCTGCAAACCTTCGTGAACGAGCGGTTGCGGATTGATGCGGCTCTCAAGAACCGGGGCTACTATTACTTCGCCCCCGACTACCTGCTGTTTCAGGTCGATAGTACCCTCGACAATCAGGTGAACGTGTACCTGAAAGTGAAGGCCAGCATTCCGGCCAAGGCGGCCCAGCCCTACGTGCTCAACCGCGTGACGCTCGACACCGACTACACGCTTCAGGATACGACCATGAACGAAACCCCGATCCGGTATCGGGGCTACCGCTACTATCCCGACGAGTCGATGTTCAAGGCCAAGGCCATTGCCAACGCCACGTTCCTCTACCCCGACAGCCTCTACCGCCGCCGCCGCTCCGACCAGACCCTGAGCCGCCTGATGAGCCTGGGCACGTTCCGGTTCGTCGATATCCAGTTCCGGCCCGCCCGCAACAAGCCCGATTCGCTCCAGTACGGCTTCCTCAACTCGGTGGTGCGCATGACCCAGGTGCCCAAGAAGTCGTTGCGGGCCGAGGTGCAGATGAACGTGTCGAACCTGTTTGTGGGGCCGGGCGTAGTGGTGCAGTACCGTAACCGCTCGGCGCTGCGCGGAGCCGAGCAGCTGCTCATCAATGCCAAGGCTTCGGTGGAAACCGGCCAGGGCGATGCTCTTTCGGGCGTAACGTCTACCCAGTACGGCATTGATGCCCAGCTGCTGGTGCCGCGCCTGATTACGCCACCCTTTGATATCCGGCTGCGCAACTCCGACTTCCAGCCCCGCACCTTCTTCGAGCTGGGCGTGAAATACGTGGACCGCACCAAGTATTTCACCCAGCAGGTGTTTAATGCGGGCTACGGCTACACCTGGAAAACCAAGCTCACCAACGAGCAGCGCCTCCAGCCCATCGACCTGCAATACGTGCGCCTGAGCAACATTCAGCCGGTGTTCGAGAACCTGCTCAACGAGCGCCCCTTCCTCCGGCAGAGCTTCCGTCAGCAGTTCATTCTGGGCTCCTCCTACACCTACACTTACAACCAGCAGGTGCTGGAGCAGCGCCGCAACCAGATCTACTTCAGCGGCGGCGTGGAGCTCTCGGGCAACCTGGCCTACCTGCTCAAAAACCTGGGCGGCGACGCCAAGGAAACTACCGAAGACGGGCAGCAGGTGTACAAGATTGCCAACCAGCAGTTCTCGCAGTACTCGAAGCTGAACCTGGAACTGCGCAACTACTACCGCACCAGCAGCAACCCCACCAGCGGCAACAAAATTGCGGGCCGCCTGCTCATCGGGGCCGGCCTGCCCTACCTCAACTCGCGGGTGCTGCCCTACTTCAAGCAGTACGGCATCGGCGGGCCCAACAGCGTGCGGGCCTTCGCCGCCCGGGGCGTGGGGCCGGGCACCTACCGCGTGCCCAACGAAAATTCCAACGGCGGCTTCTACGACCAGGTGGGCGATATCCGGCTCGAAGGCAATCTGGAATACCGCCACGACCTGTTCCCGTATGTGAAAGGGGCCGTGTTCATCGACGCCGGTAACATCTGGCTGGTAAACGCCGACGCCAGCCGCGCCACCTTCGACAGCAGCGGCAAGCCCGACGGCCTGAACGGCCAGTTCCAGTTCAATTCCTTCTTCAAAGAACTGGCCGTGGGCGCGGGCGTCGGCATCCGCATCGACGTGCAGTTCTTCGTTATCCGCCTCGACGCGGCTGTGCCCATCCGCTACCCCTACGCCAACACGGCCATTCAGCCCCCCGTCGACCCCACCATCCCCGCCCCTCCGGGCAAGGTGTTCACCTTCGACGAGAGCCCCACCGGCATTGGCGCCTACCGGCTCAACATCGGCATCGGCTACCCGTTCTAAGCTGTTGGCTGAGAGCTGTTAGCTTTTAGCTTCCGTTCAACAAGACCTGTTTTCTTACACAAAATAAGGCCCCGCACTCAACTGAGTGCGGGGCCTTATTCGTTTTTCAGCTAACAGCTCAGAATTACGCTTCCGCGCCCATCCGAAGCTCCACTGGTGCCCCCGTGGTTTTGCGGGTAGGTACCACCGTTACGCGGACGTACTTCGAGGTGGGCGTGTTGCTGCCCTTGGCCACGCTGCCGATGGGGATGAGCGGGTTGGCCTCGGGGAAGTAGGCCGATACGTTGCCGCGCGGAATGTCGTAGGGCACAGCCACGAACTTCTCCACCGTGCGCTCCTGGCCGTTAAAGTGGCTCGTGATGTCAATGAGGTCCTTGGCTTGCAGGCCCCGGTCGGCCATGTCCAGCGCGTTCATGAACAGCACGCGCCGCTCGTTGTGGATGCCGCGGTACCGGTCGTTGTAGTCGTAGATGGTAGTGTTGAACTGGTCGTGGCTCCGGATGGTCATCAGGATCAGCTCGTCGGCACCCACCTCGTACTTCTCCAGCTCCGTTTTGGTGAAGTGGGCCTTGCCGTCTTCGGTCGTAAAGTTACGGTCGCGGGGGCCGTTGGGCAGGTAGAAACCCCCGGGCCGCCGCAGCTTCTCGTTGAAGTTTTCGAAGCCCGGAATCACGCGGCTGATGTGGTCGCGGATGACGTCGTAATTCTCCGTCATGGCTACCCAGTCGGCGATGTTGGTTTTCTCGCCCAGCGTGGCAATGGCGATGCCGCTCAGGATGGCCACTTCGCTCAGCATCTGGCCGGGCAGGGGCACGAGCACGCCCTTGTTCTGACTGACCACACCCATCGAGTTTTCGCAGGAGGTCATCTGGTGGCCGCCGCGCTGCATGTCCACGTCGGCGTGGGTGAAGCAGGGCAGGAGCAGGGCCGTTTTGCCGGTGGTGAGGTGGCCGCGGTTGAGCTTGGTGCCCACGAACACGGTCAGGTTCTGCTTGCGCATGGCCTCGGCAATGTACTCGGTGTCGGGGCCGGCGGCCAGCAGGTTGCCGCCCAGGCCGAAGTACACCTTTACCTTGCCCTGGTGCATGGCCTTGATGCTGTCGACGGTATCGTAGCCGTGCGCGGTGGGCGAAGTGAAGTTGAACTCCTTGCCCAGGGCGTCGAGGAAAGGCTTGGGGGTTTGCTCCCAGATGCCCATCGTCCGGTCGCCCTGCACGTTGGAGTGGCCCCGCACCGGGCAGGTACCGGCCCCAGGCTTGCCGATGGCGCCCTTGAGCAGCAGCAGGTTCACCAGCTCCTGAATCGTTTGCACGCCCTGACGCTGCTGGGTCAGGCCCATGGCCCAGCAGGCAATAATTTTCTTTTTGGTAGCCAGCAGGTTGGCCGCTTCCAGCAGGTCGGCCCGCGAGATGCCGCTCACCGCCTCAATCTCCTCCCAGCTCGTGTTGCGCACGTTTTCCACCACAGCCTCGTAGCCTTCGGTGTACTGGTTGATGAAGGCGTGGTCGAACACCTGGCCGGGGTTGAGTTCCTCGGCGGCCAGTAGGTGCTTCATCAGTCCGCGCAGCAGCGCCATGTCGCCATCTACCCGCACCTGCAGGTACACGTCGGTAATTACGGTGCCGTTGCCCATCAACGCGCCCAGCGCCCTGAATGGGTTCATGAAGTCCTGGGGGTTTTTGAAGTGGTTGAGGCCGGCCTCAATCAGGGGGTTGACGCTGATGATTTTGGCTCCGTTCCGCTTGGCCTCCTGCAAGGCGCTCAGCATCCGCGGGTGGTTGGTGCCCGGGTTCTGGCCGATAATCATGATGACTTCGGCCTCGTGGATGTCGTTGAGCGTGACCGAGCCCTTGCCCAGCCCGAGCGTGGAACTCAGGGCCGCACCGCTGCTTTCGTGGCACATGTTGGAGCAGTCGGGCAGGTTGTTAGTGCCGAACTGGCGCACGAAGAGTTGGAACAGGAAAGCCGGCTCGTTGGGCACCTTGCCCGAGGTGTAGAACGTGGCTTCGTCGGGCGAATCCAGGGCGTTCAGCTCATCGGCAATCAGCTGGAACGCCTCGGCCCACTCGATGGGCTGGTAGTGGTTGCTGCCGGGGCGCACCACCATGGGGTGGGTGAGGCGGCCGGCATTGTTCTGGTCGCGGTCGGTCATGCGCGAGAGTTGGGCCAGGCTGTGGCGGGCAAAGAACTCGGGCCCGCAGGACTTGTCGTCGGCGTCGGAGGCGGTGGCTTTGGCCCCGTTCTCGCAGAATTCGGCCACCGAGCGGTGATGGTCGGGGTCGGGCCAGGCGCAGCTGGAGCAGTCGAAGCCGTCCTTCTGGTTCATCTTCAGCAGGCCCCGGGTGCCCCGGTTCACGCCGCCCTCGGCCCAGCTGAACTCCATACTCTTGAGCACGGCCGTGACGCCCGCCGCCACCGTCTGGCGCGGTTCCAGGCGTAGGCCGGTCAGCGCCTCGGGGGGCTGGGCCAGGATGTCGTGCCTGTACTTGGCGTTGGCTACGTCGGGGGCTTCGATCGGGTCGGACACGTGGTGCTGGTTGGTGGGGTTGTAGTGGTCGGGGGCGGGCGCCTGGCCCTGGTCGGGCCGTTCACCGCTTTGGGGGGCGTTTTCGGCCTGCTGCTGCTGGGCCTTGCCGGCTTTGCCGGGGTCGGCGGCGGGGGAATTTTCCATGGATAAACGAGCGAAAAAAGCAGTGGAACAACGGGTAGCCGGACCAGAGGGGTCGGGGGTCAGTGTTTGCAGCCCAGGTCCTTCTCTACCAAGATATGCAGCAATTGGTTTTCAGCAACTTCCATTTGCCCGCGCAGGCTAATCTCTTCCGAGCCAGCCCAGGCATCGGCCACGGCGGCCGGCACCAATACCCGGATGCATCCTGCCGTGGCGCGCACCGTCAGGACCAGTGCGGCCGGGTCGCGCTCCAGCGAGTACACGAGCTGTTCGGCGGCCGTGGGGCCTAAAGGCACCACCGTTTCGAGCCGCCCGGCGGCCCGGAAAGCTGTCACCTCGGGCGGGTCGAGGCGCAGGCGGAGCGTATGGTCTTCGAGACGGAGCTTCATGGGAGGGGGAGGGTAATGGGGGATGGGGACAGAGGCAGAAAAAGCGTTTTGGCAGATGAGGTATCTGCTCTGCCCTGGCCCGAGGCGCTGCCGGCGTAGCTGCCAAAAAGTTGTATGGGTATTTTCAGTTTTTTAAAAATACCCATACAACATCAAAACGAAACTGTATGGGTATTTTTAAAAAACTGAAAATACCCATACAAACCGCAAGCCGCTACGCGGCCCTTCGCAACTTGGGTGTGTTAGCTGATGCGCCACTCGTGGCAATAAATATTGAAGCGCTGCTGACGCACGAAACCGCAGAGCGTGAGGCCGAAGTTGCGGGCGGCGGAGACGGCCAGGGAGGAGGGGGCACCCACGGCCGCCATCACCGGAATGCCGGCTACGGCCGCCTTCTGCACCAACTCGAACGAGGCCCGGCCGCTAACCAGCAGCACCGCCTCGTGGAGGGGCAGCAGGTCCTGGAACAGGGCCGCGCCGATGGCTTTATCGAGGGCATTGTGGCGGCCCACGTCTTCGCGCAGCAGGCGCAGCTCGCCGGTGGGTGAGAACAGGGCTGCCGCGTGCAGGCCGCCGGTTTGCTCGAACAGCTCCTGGGCCGCGCGCTGGCGTTCGGGCAACTGATGAATGACGCTGGCCGGCACCCGCACCCCGCCCGGGGGCAGGCGGGGGCAGCCGGCGGCGTGCACGGCCTCGATGCTGGTTTTGCCGCAGACCCCGCAGCTGCTGCTGGTGTAGAAGTGGCGCTCCAGCCGGGGCAAATCGAGGGCTGCGGCAGGGCTGAGCTCGGCCCGCACCACGTTTTCGCGCTCCTCCTCTTTCTGCACATCAGGGCAGTACAAAACCCCCTGCAAATCGGCCCGGGAACGGATGATTCCCTCGGTGAGCAGGAAGCCGGCCACCAGCTCGAAATCGTGGCCCGGCGTACGCATCGTGATGGAAATAGTGCGGTGCTCGCGTTGCCCGACCGGCCCGTAGCCCACCCGGATTTCGAGCGGCTCCTCGGCGGCCAGCACGTCGGACGCCTCGCGCACGTCGTCGCCCTGCACCTTGTGCACGGTCACGTACTCGTAGCTGGTCGGCGGCAGGAAGGCTTTCAAAAGGGAGTGGAATAGTAACAGTGGAAAAGGGGGGGACCAGGTTGCGTGGTCTTAGAAGCAAGAACTAAAGCTAGCTCCTGATGCGCAGCTTGGGCTAACTACCGTTTAACTTTACCAGCCCCCGCAAGTTTCACCGGTTGCGGCACTCATTTCTCCCCGGCACTTTTCAACTCCCCACCCCATGCTCAGCCCCGAAGAACGCCAGACCTACCGCCGCCACCTGCAACTGCCCGAAATTGGGGAGGCGGGGCAGGAGCGGCTGAAAGCGGCCCGGGTGCTGGTGGTGGGCGCGGGCGGGCTGGGCTGCCCGGTGCTGCAATACCTGGCCGCCGCCGGGGTGGGCACGCTCGGCATCGTGGATGCCGACGTGGTGGAGCGCAGCAACCTGCACCGCCAGATTCTGTTCGGCCCCGCCGACCTGGGCCAGCCCAAGGCCGAGGCTGCCGCCCGGGCCGTGCAGCGCCTCAACCCGCTGGTGCAGGTGCGGGTGCACCGCTGCCGGGCCGTGCCGGCCAACGTACGTGAACTGGTGGAGGACTACGACGTGGTGGTGGACGGCTCCGACAACTTCCCGACCCGCTACCTGCTCAACGACGCCTGCGTGCTGCTGGGCAAGCCCCTCGTGTCGGGGGCCATTTACAAGTTCGAGGGGCAGGTGTCGGTGTTCAATTACGCGGGCGGCCCCACCTACCGCTGCCTGTTTCCGCAGCCGCCCACTGCCGCCGAGGCCCCCAACTGCGACGCTACCGGGGTGCTGGGCGTGCTGCCCGGCCTCGTGGGCACGGCCCAGGCCACCGAAACGCTCAAGGTGCTGCTGGGCATCGGGGAGGTACTTTCGGGCCGGCTCTGGCTCTTCGATGCCCTCACCTTCGCCACCCGCACCCTCAAATTTGCCCGCCGCCCCGAGCAGGCCGCCCTGCACTTGGGCACGGCCCCCGCGGCCGACTATGCTGAGGCCTGCGGGGCGGATGTGGCATCGGTGACAGCTGCCGAGTTGGCGGCGCTGCTCAACTCGGCCCACCCGCCTTTTTTGCTCGATGTGCGTGAGGCCCACGAGTACGCCAACGGCCACCTGCCGGGGGCCGTGCTGCTGCCCCTGGGCGAACTGGCCAAAGGCGTGGCCGGCCTGCCCCACCAGCACCCGATGGTGGTGTACTGCCACTCGGGCCGCCGCAGTGCCCAGGCCGTGGAGCGCCTGCAAACCGAGTTCGGGCTGGTGAACCTGCTGAACCTGACGGGCGGTATGGTCGCCTGGGAGGACGCGGCGTGAGGGAGGTACTGTCATCCTGAGCGGAGCGAAGGACCTAATTACGCTGGAACGAGTCGTTGATACGATGGTCGTCCTAACGTGATAAGGTCCTTCGCTCCGCTCAGGATGACAGGGTATTTTCCCCTGTCACCTCCTTCCCTCATCACCCTATCCCCCCCTCACCCCCTCACTCCCACCATGCCCCTTACCGCTCCGCCTGCCGCCCGTCCCCGTCTTCGTTTCGACCGCAACGAGTTGGCCGGGGCCTTTGGGGATTTGGGCACCGATCTGCCTTTGCTCATCGGCGTCATTGCCGCTTCGGGGCTGGATAGTGCCGGGGTGCTGATTATGTTCGGGCTGATGCAGCTCTTTTCGGGCCTCTGGTACGGCATGCCCATGCCGGTGCAGCCTCTCAAGGCCTTCGCGGCCCTGGTTATCGCCCAGAAAATTCCGGGCCGCATCATTTTCGGGGGCGGGCTGGCGGTGGGCGTGGGCATGCTGCTGCTCTCCGTAACGGGCCTCATCGATGGGCTGGCCCGCCTGGTGCCCAAGCCCGTTATCCGGGGCATTCAGTTCGGGCTGGCCCTGCAGCTCTCCACCCTGGCCCTCAAGCAGTACGTGCCCGCCGACGGCCTGCCCGGCTACGCGCTGGCGGCGGCGGCGTTCCTGGTAACGGTGGTGCTGCTGGGCAACCGGCGCTGGCCCGCCGCGCTGGTCGTGCTGGCGTTGGGCGTGAGCTACGGCCTGCTCTTCAAGCTCGACTTCGCCACTGCCCAGCGCGCCATCGGCCTGCACCTGCCCACCCCACGCATCCCGCAGTGGCCCGACATCCTGACCGGGGCCGTGCTGCTGGCGCTGCCCCAGATTCCGCTCTCGCTCGGCAACTCGGTGCTGGCCACCCGGCAGGTAGTGCAGGACTATTTTCCCGAACGGCCCCTCACGGTGCGCAAAATCAGCTTCACCTACGCCCTCATGAATCTCGTGAACCCGTTTCTGGGCGGCTTTCCGGTCTGCCACGGCTCGGGCGGCATGGTGGGCCACTACACGTTTGGGGGCCGCACGGGCGGCTCGGTGGTCATTTACGGCGGGCTGTTTCTGGGGCTGGGGTTGTTCTTCAGCCAAGGCTTCCAGCAAATCGTTCAGATCTTCCCGCTGCCCATCCTGGGCGTGCTGCTCTTCTTCGAGGCCCTCAGCCTGGCCGCCCTGCTGCGCGACATCAGCAACGCCAGGGCTCACCTGCTGCTGGCCCTGCTCACCGGCATCCTCTGCGCCGGTCTGCCCTACGGCTACCTCGTGGGTCTCACCGTGGGCACGGCCCTCTACTACGCCATGCAGCGCGGCTGGGTGGGCCTGGGGAAAGGGTAATATTGTCGCCATTGCCGCCCAGTAAGTGCAACTACTCAATAGCCACCCGAACAGAAGCTATCAGCTATCAGCCAACAACTACTGGCTGACAGCTTACAAAGCGTTAGTCCTGCTGGGAGGGCACGTGCTGGCGGGCCGGCTTGTCGGGCCGGCTGATGCGGTAAAGCACCGATAGCACGAGGTTGTTTTTGGCCACGTTGGTTTGCGGAACGAAGCCGGCCGGGCCGTTGCGGGCGGCCGTGTAGTTGGCCTGGTTCACCCAGCCGGCCTGGGCCGTCCAGTGCTGATCGAACTGGTAGCCCGCGCCGGCATACAGGCGGTTGCGCTCGAAAAAGGGTCCTCGGGGATTGAAAAACACCTCGTTGTAGGCCGACAGGAAAACCGTTTTGTCGGTGAACGTCTGGTGGTTGAGGGGCAGAAAGGCGTTGAAGCGGTAGCGCAGCCGGTTGCGGTAGACAAACGCGCCGGCCGGTACCACATCATCGCGGAAGCGGAACCAGCGCTGCTCAATGCGGTAGCGGTGTTCGAGCTTGAGGCGGGCCGTGAACTGCGTGAGGACCAGCTGCTGCCACAGCCGCCGCTCCACATTGAGGGCGCCGGCCTTCAGGTCGCGGTAGTTGGCTGTGGAGTAGCGCCCGCCGCCCAGCAGCAGGTTGAAGTTTTTGGCTACCCCGTAGCTCACGCCGGCCTTGAGCTCGGTGTAGAAGAACTGGCGCAGTACTCCGTTGGTGCGGGTCTGCACCTCGGCGTAGCCCCCCCAGCCCCGGGGGCCGCCGGGCAGCACGGCAGTGGTAATCAGCCACGACCCCCACTGCGGGTCCTTTATGTGGAGGCTCTGGGCCTGAGCCGGGGCCAGCCGGGCCGCCAGCAAACCAACCACGAGCAGGGCGCGAACCAGCCCGCTAATCTGCCGGGCAAAAAAATGCGTTGTCATGGCCCGAAGATAGTCCCGCGCGGCGGGTTGGCGGGTGCGGGCGGGCCAGCGTATTGGGCGGGGCCTGCCCGCCGGCCGGCCCCGGGCCATCCCCTGCAACCGCGTGTTTCCCGGCAGAGTCTGCTTATATTTCCCAACAGCCTTTGGCCCTGCGCCAACACCACACCAAACTCCCTGCGCCCATGACCACGCCCGCCCAAAACAAACAAACCGCCATTGCCTTCTACGAGCTAATGTTCAACGACTGCCGGCCCACCGAGGCCATCCGGCGCTACGTGGGGGCCGAGTACATCCAGCACAACCCCCACGTGGCCAGCGGCAAGCAGGGCTTCATCGAGTACTTCGAACGGATGCAGCGGGAGTACCCCGGCAAGCACGTGACGGTGAAGCGTGCCCTGGCCGAGGACAACCAGGTAGTGTTGCACTGCCACCAGCACTGGCCCCACGACCATGACTACGCCGGCATCGACATTTTCCGTTTCGATGACGAAGGCAAAATAGTGGAGCACTGGGACGTGCTGCAAGTGGTGCCCACCGACGATAAGAGCGGCAACGGCATGTTCTGATAGTACCGCCCGCCAGAATCCGGCGCAGGGCGCGCGGGCGGGGGTATCGGTTGTTCTGGCCCAGTGACTGGCCCCGGGCTGCGTGGGCAACCTGCTGCCGGGCCTGAACGCCGGCACCATCCCCTGCGGTTGGGCAGCGGGTAGGCGGCTCGCTAAACCGCTACTTCCGCCGCCTTGGTGCCCGCCGCCGCCGGTTTGGGCTCGGCGTCGAACAGAAACTCGTTGAGGCGGGCGCGCAGGTCGGCGGGGGCCAGGTTGCGGAACACTTCGCCCCCGCGCACCAATGAAATCTGGCCGGTTTCCTCGCTCACCACCAGCACCACGGCGTCGGTTACTTCCGTCAGGCCGATGGCGGCGCGGTGGCGCAGGCCCATGGAGGCGGGCACGTCGGGGTTTTCGCTCACCGGCAGAATGCAGCGCGCGGCCTTGATGCGGCCGTTGGTGATGATAACCGCGCCGTCGTGCAGGGGGCTGGTTTTGTTGAAGATGCTCATGAGCAGGCGCTTGCTCACGGCGGCGTCAATTAGGTCGCCGGAGTCGGCGAAAAACTTGAGGTCGGAGGCCAGGCTGAAGGCAATCAGGGCCCCGGTTTGCTTGCCGGCCAGGCTTTTGGCCGCCTCAATAAAGGGCGTCACGTTCATGCGGTCGGCCCCGGCTTCGCGCCGCCACGGAAACACCCGCAGGCGGCTGCCGAAGCTGGTGGCCTTGCCCACGTTGAGCAGAAACCGCCGGATTTCCTGCTGAAACAGGATGATGCCGGCCAGCACGCCCACGCTCATAAACTGCCCCAGAATGCTGGTGAGCAGCTCCATGCCGGCCGCCTTCACCACCAGGTAAAACAGGTAGAGCGACATGAAGCCCAGGAACACCTTGAGCGCCACGCTGCCCGTCAGCAGCTTGTAGAGCTGGTAGAACAGGGCCGTGACCAGCAGCACGTCCACGACGTCGATCCAGCCAATGCGCAGGAAGCCGATGGAGAAGGAGCCAATCACGGGGAAATCGGAGAGTAAGTGTTCGATACGAGTTGGATAGTTTGAACGGCTTCGGCCACGTCGTGTACGCGCAGTAAGCGGGCGCCGTTGAGTACGGCCAGGGCGTTGAGGCTGATGGTACCGGCCAGGGCCGCGTCGGGGGTGAGGCCCAGGGGCTTATACACCATGCTTTTGCGCGAGAGGCCGGCCAGCACCGGCAGGCCCAGCACGTGCAGCTCGGGCAGGCGCCGCAGCAGCTCGTGGCTCTGGGCCGGCGTTTTGGCAAACCCGAAGCCGGGGTCGAGCACCACATCAGTCACGCCCAGGCGGCGCAGCGCGGTGAGCTTCTCGCGGAAGTAGCGCACCAGCTCCAGCACCAAATCGTGCTCGTAGTGGGTGTGCTGGGTCATGGTCTGGGGCGTGCCGCGTAGGTGCATCAGGATGTAGGGTACGCCCAGGCGGCCGGCGGTGGGCAGCATATCGGCATCCAGGGTGCCGCCGCTGATGTCGTTGAGGATGTCGGCCCCGGCGGCCACGGCCTCGGCGGCCACCGCGCCCCGAAACGTATCCACCGACAGGAAGGCCGCCGGAAACTCCCGGCGCAGGGCTTCCACGGCGGGCAGCAGGCGGCGCTTCTCCTCGTCGGCGCTGATGTGTCCGGCCCCGGGCCTAGTGGAGTAGCCGCCCAGGTCGAGTACGGCGGCCCCGTCGCGCAGCATCTGGTCGGCCCGGCGCAGCAGGTCATCGGCGGCGGCTACGCGGCTGCCTTCGTAGAACGAATCGGGCGTCAGGTTGAGGATGCCCATCACCCGGGGCCGGCGTAAATCGAGCACCCGCCCCCCGGGGCAGCGCAGGGTTTGCGTCGGGGAAAAGCACGTATCTTGCGTTTTCATAAGGTCTTGGGGGAAGCAAAAGCAGTGTCTGGCCTCTGCTTCGGGGCGCCGGGCACTGGTCGGGTAAAACGCTCAGCCCCCAACAAAATAGCCTCAAAAACTTGGAGAATCAAACCCAGCATGAATACGACCGGGTGGTAGCGCGGTGCCGGACGCTGTTTCTGGCCAAAACCCACGACTACGGCACGGCCTGGCGCATCCTGCGCCTGCCCAGCATCACCGACCAGCTTTACATCAAGGCCCAGCGCATCCGCAGCATTCAGGAGAAGGGCGTGCAGCTGGTGGCCGATGGGGTGGAGGAGGAGTTCGTGGCCATCATCAACTACTGCGTTATCGCCCTCATGCAGCAGCGCCTGCCCGCCGATGCGCCCCTGGACCTGGAGCCCGCTGCCGTGGCCCGCGCCTACGACGAGCAGGTGGCGGAAAACCGAAAGCTGCTGTTTGCCAAAAACCACGATTACGGCGAGGCCTGGCGGCAGATGCGCATCGAGAGCATCACCGACATCATCCTCATGAAGCTGCACCGCACCAAGCAGATTGAGGACCTCGGCGGCCTGACCAAGGTATCGGAAGGCGTGGAAGCCAATTACCGCGACATGCTCAACTACGCCGCCTTCGTGCTGATTAAGATGGGGTTTGGCGCACCGCAGGAGTTGGAGTGAACGACGTAGGGGCGGGGCTTGTCCCCGCCCGCCATTAAACGAGCGTACCCCACGTCCTATTGAATAATTTCGGCCGGCTACGGACGGGGACTCCGTTCTGGCGGCGGGCGGGGGCAAGCCCCGCCCCTACGTCGTTCCCAGCCAAAGCCGCATCTTTGCGTACAAGGCTGCATCCAAGCCCCAGGACCCTAAGCCCCCGAACCCTCACATGAAACAATTCACCCGAATCTGCTGGCTGCTGCTGGGCGTGGTATTCATTTTCTCGGGCCTCGTCAAGCTGAACGACCCCATCGGGACGGCGCTCAAGCTGGAGGAATATTTCGAGGTCTTTTCCCGGGACTTCGGCTCGTTTTTTCGGTTTTTCGTTCCGTATTCCCGCTTCATCAGCCTGTTTCTGAGCTCTTTGGAGGTGGTGCTGGGCGTGGCCGTGCTGCTGCGCTGGATGCTGCGCCAAACGCTGTGGGTGCTGCTGGGCCTGCTCGTGTTCTTCGGCTTTCTCACCTTCTACTCGGCCGCTTTCAATAAGGTAACCGACTGCGGCTGCTTCGGCGACTTCATCAAGCTCACGCCCTGGACCTCGTTTGCCAAAGATATGGTGCTGCTGGGCCTCTGGGCCGTGGTGTTTTTCAACCAGCGCTACCTGCGCCGGGTGTTTGCCCGCGGCACGGTGGGCGTGATGTACATCACGTTTGCCTCGGCCGTGGCCATCGGCATCGGGGTGCGGGCGCTGGGCCACCTGCCCTACTTCGATTTCCTGCCCTACAAAGTCGGCAACGACATTGGCCAGCTGATGAAACCCCGCGAGCAGGCCCGCTACCAGTACGTGATGGAGCGCAACGGCGAGAGCAAAACCTTCGCCGACTACCCCACCGACTCCACCTGGAAGTACAAGAGCATGGAAGTGCTCAACCCCGAGGCCAGCCGCCCCGTCATCACCGACTTCTCCATCTTCGACGCCGAGGGCCAGGACCACACCCCGGGCGTGCTGACGGGCAACAAGCTGCTGCTCATCATTCAGAACGTGAACGAGGCCGACCGGGACCGGTTCAAGGAAATTAGCTCGCTGCTGGAAAACACGGCCAAGTCGCGCAAGCAGATTCAGTCCCTGATTATCACCAGCAGCAGCCCCCAGGAGTTCGACGCTTTTCGCCACGATGTGAACCTGGCCGGCCCCTACTACTTCGCCGACGCCACCGTGCTCAAGTCCATGATCCGCTCCAACCCCGGCCTGATGCTGCTCCAGAACGGCGTGGTAAAAAGCAAATACCACTATCACGACCTGCCCACCACCGCCAAGCTGGAGGAAGAACTGTAATTCGGTTGTCAGTGGCCAGTTGTCAGTGGCCAGTTGTCAGTGGCCAGTTGTCAGTGGCCAGTTGTCAGTGGCCAGTTGTCAGTGGCCAGTTGTCAGTTGTCAGGTCGTGCTGGTAGCAACTGACAACCGACAACTGACAACCGACAACTGACAACTGACAACCGACAACCGACAACTGACAACCGACAACTGACAACTGACAACCGACAACCGACAACTGACAACTGACAACTGGCAACTGAAAATATGTTTCGATTCATCATCAGCCGGTTGTGGCAGGGGGCGCTGGTGCTGGTGGGTGTGGCCTGCACGGTGTTTTTCCTGTTTCAGGTGCTGCCCGGCGACCCGGTGGCCCTGCTGGCCGGCCAACGCTCCGACGCGGCCACCCGCGCCGCCATTGCCGCCGACCTGGGCCTCGACCAGCCCCTGCCGGGCCAGCTGCTGAGCTACCTGAATGA
The DNA here is from genome assembly GCF_003583925.1 of Hymenobacter rubripertinctus. Lineage (GTDB taxonomy): Bacteria > Bacteroidota > Bacteroidia > Cytophagales > Hymenobacteraceae > Hymenobacter > Hymenobacter rubripertinctus. The sequence goes on from NZ_QYCN01000005.1 coordinate 58,399, forward strand.
TGTGTCGCCGCTGGGTTTGCACCCGCGCGACTCGGCCGGCGTGGCCCGCTACGGCGGTCAGGTGCTGCTGCCGGTGGGCGGCGGGCGGGCGCTGGTGCTGAAAGCGCCCTACCTGCGCCGCTCGTTCCAGAGCAACAAGGAGGTGCTCAGCATCCTGCTCGACCACTTTACGGGCACGCTCTGGCTGGCACTGGCGGCCATGCTGCTGGCCACGGTGGTGGGTATCGGGCTGGGCATCGTGGCCGCATTAAAGGCCCACACCTGGCTCGACCGCACGCTGGTTTCGACCTCCATTCTGGGCATTTCGGTGCCCTCGTTCGTGGCCGGCATCCTGGTGGCCATCACGTTTGGCTTCTACTGGAGCCGCTACACGGGCCTCAACCTTACGGGCCAGCTCTACGAAACCGACCCGTTCACGGGCCGCCATCTGGTGCTCAAAAACCTGCTGCTGCCGGCCCTGGCCCTGGGCGTGCGGCCGCTGGCCATCATCGTGCAGCTCACCCGCTCCTCCATGCTCGATGTGCTCAGCCAGGACTACATCCGCACGGCCCGGGCCAAGGGCCTCTCGGGCTACCGGGTGGTGGTGGGCCACGCGCTCAAAAACGCCCTGAATCCGGTCGTGACGGCCGTATCGGGCTGGCTGGCCTCGCTTATGGCGGGCGCGTTCTTCATCGAGTACATCTTCAACTGGAAGGGCTTGGGCACGGTCACGCTGCGGGCCGTCGAGAACCTCGATTTTCCGGTCGTGATGGGGGCCACCATCTTCATTGCCGCCCTGTTCGTGCTGGTCAATATCGTGGTCGATATTTTCTACGCCCTGCTCGACCCCCGGGTGAAACTGGGGTAGTTGCGCGCGCACCGGCTGACCCCGGGCTGTCGTCTACCAGAAATCTGCCCTATAATCTCATGAAGCTCTACCTGATAGGCATGCCCGGCGCGGGCAAAAGTACGCTGGGCCGGGCGCTGGCCCTGAGCTACGGGGTGCCCTTTGTAGACCTGGACGAGGAAATCGTGCGCCGCGAGCAGCGCAGCGTGTCCGAGCTGTTTGCCTGCGAAGGCGAGGAGTACTTCCGCCAGCGCGAGGCCGATGTGCTGCGCGACGTGGTGGCCCACCACCCGGCCCTGGTGCTGGCTACCGGCGGGGGCACGCCCTGCTTTCATCACAACCTGGAGGTGCTGCTGGCCACCGGCCTCACGCTCTACCTCTCGGTGCCGGTGCCCGAGCTGGTGCGCCGCCTGCTGAAATCGGCCGCCGCCCGGCCCCTGCTGGCCACGTTGCCCAATGCCCAGGCGCTGGAAACGCGGTTGGATGAAACCTTAGCCGTCCGCCAACAGTTCTACGACCGCGCCCCGCTACGCTGCGCTGCCCCAGTCTGCTCGGCCGAAATGGTTCGGCAGCTGGTGGCGCGCTACTCCGCCACTGCCTGAGGCGGCGCGCCCGCCATTTGCGCAGGGATATGTATTTTTGCGCTTTCATCAATCCCGTATTGGTATGAATCCTACTTCTGATGCTCCGGCAGTCGTGGCTCCCCGGATAACGCCGGTCAAGCCCCCCGACGCCGTGAAGCCCAAGCATAAAGGCTCGGCCCGCCTGTTCGAAAACGCCACCCTGGAGCGGCTCACCCACACCCACATTGCGGGGCCGCTCACCATTTTCTTCTCGGTGGCGGCCGTGAGCCTGTATTACAGCCTGAGCCGGGGCCTGCTGAGCGGGCTGACCGCCTTTGGGCTGTTTTTGGGCGGCTGGCTGCTCTTCACGCTGGCCGAGTACCTGATGCACCGCTACGTGTACCACCTCGATGCCAGTACCCCCGCCCGGGCCAAGTTTCAGTACACCATGCATGGGGTGCACCACGAGTTCCCGAAAGACAAAACCCGCCTGGCCATGCCACCCATCCTGACGGTGTTCGTGGCCTCGCTGCTGTTTTTTATCTTCCGTTTCACCTTCGGCAACGCCGGGTTCGGGGTGCTGGCCGGCTTCGTGTTCGGCTACGCGCTCTACCTGTTCGTGCACTACGCTATCCACGTGTACGCCCCGCCCAAAAACTTTCTCAAGTTCTGGTGGCACCACCACGCCATGCACCACTACCGCCAGGAGGAAGTGGCCTTTGGCGTGAGCACCACCCTCTGGGACCACGTGGTGGGCACCATGCCCCCCGAGCGCAAGGGCAAGTAGTCATTCTATTTCGCAGCTAAAAGCAAGAGCGGCCCCTCCGGATTGGAGGGGCCGCTCTTGCTTTACAGGAAGTCAGAAGACCGGAAAATTACCCGCGCATCTTGCGCACGATAAACCAGAGCAGCACCACGAGCAGAAAGATGCCGATCAATGCCGTCCAGGCGCCGGCCTTAAAGATGGTGCCAATGGCATCGCAGCTGCTGAGCGAGAAGGTGAGCAGCACCAGCAGCGCGGCCAGGAAGGGTAAACGAAAGAAACTCATAATAGCGGGGAGAAGTAAACGGGGAGTCCCCGATTATTCGGGGCTGGACTGATGTACTGTTCCGGCCGGCAAAAGGTTGATGTCGGCGGGCCTAAAACGGGTGAGGCCCGCTGATCGGATGCTGAGCGGTGGCGGCCGGTTAGCATTCAATCAGCCGCCCGAAGTGCTCTTCTACCAGGGCCTGGAGCGTCTCCTTGGTCAGCGGCTTGTTGAGCACGCCCACCCCGGGCAGCGGCCGCACCCGCTCCGGGTCGCGCGGCAGCACGAGGTAGTGTGCATCACGCTGACCACGCCCTCGTGCKGCCGCCGGCCCGCCGCCGGCCCGCTGCCGGCCCACGATTTCCAGCGCCTCCATATCATCAGCGGCTGTGCGCACAGTCCACTACGGCTGCCGGGCCAGCATGCACTGCACGTAGCCGCGCATGTCGGCGTTGTCGTCGACTACCAGAATGGTGGCCGCCGTCTCGTTGGCCGGCCCCGGCTATAAATGCCATTCGGAGGGTCGGTCGCGGCGCGGGCGGGCGACACCAGCTCCTGCACGAACGCCAGCCCGGTGCCGGAGCCCTCGTAGGAGCGCTACCGGGTGCCTTCGGTCCGGTAGAAACGGGTGAACAACTTTGGCAGCTTGGGGGCCGCAATGCCCTCGCCCGAGTCCGCCACCCGCAGCACGGCCTGCTCACTGCCCGCTCCGGCACCCGGCCCGACTGCCCGAGCCTACCCGGCGGTGGTCGGGTGCAGCCGCTCGTAGAGCAGTTGCGCGGCGGCCATCAGCAGGGGCTGGTCGCTGGTGCGCTCCTGGCAACGCTGCAGGTCGTAGTGGCACAGCGTGCCAAAGGCCTGCCCCTGCCCATCGCGGATGAGCGCCCCGCAGTAGGAAATCACCGGCGTTTCGATGCCCAGCGCCTGCGGGTCCACGGTGGCGTCCAGAATCTGTACCGGGGCCTCGTAGCGGCCGACCAGGGAGCAGTAAGTGGCGGCCATGGGAGCATCGGCCCCCTGCCGCACATCGGCCATTTTCCGGTCAAACAGCACCTCGCTGCGCAGCATGTCCCCGTCGAAACGCCACATGCCCGTGTAGCGGTGAGGCGTGCGGCGGTTCAGGTAGCCTAAGGCCGCGTGCACCCCCTGCTGGTGCAGCAGGGCGGTGAATTCGGTTATTTCTGCCTGCATGGCAGGTTCTTCGGTTCGGGTAGGGGCGTTCATTGGAAGAAGGAGAAATACCCGGCAGGGGGCAGATCCGTTAGGCTGTCGGTCAATAGCCGGGTTCGGGGGAGGCAGTTCAGGCCTTGTCGGTTAGGGCGTAAGAACCAGGGGAGGGACTGGTTGGTTGCAGCGGCCCGACCATATTTACCGGATTCCTCTTGGTCGGGCGCTGTTTTGCCGTTTCAGACCGCGCGCCCGAAGCCCTAGAAACGATGGACATCGAGCACCCCCTGCAGGTCGTGCATGCGGCCCTCTACCTGGGTCAGAAAGGCCGTCGATACGGGCACTTCGCTGCCGTTGCGGGCATTGAGATAGCGCACCAGCGCATTAAGGGCCCCGATTTCCTCCTGGAGCTCGGCGCTCAGGTGCGTCCACTGGGCTTCGCCGTTGTTGGGGCGGGCGCGGCACAAATGGCGCACGGCCAGCGTGTGGCTGACCAGGCCCGCGAGCAGTTCCAGAATGCGCTGCTCGTCGGGAGTGAAGGGGCGGGGCTCGTGGTTGACGAGGCACAGCGTGCCGAGCGGGCGCTGATTGGGCAGCAGCAGCAGGGCCCCGGCGTAGAAGCGGACGTGATTTTTTTCCGCCGCCCGCAGCGCCTCGGCCTCAATAGGGGGGTGATGTTCAAGCAGCACATCGTGGTAGACCACGGCCTGGCCTCGCGAAATGGCGGTGGAACACAGCGCTTCGGCGCGCGGCTGCTGGTGGTCGCGACCGGGCAGGCCCACGCTGGCCGGGTAGTGCACCTCGGCCTCTTCTACCACCGACAGCAGCGAGATAGGCACCTGAAAAAGGCGCGCGGCCAACGCCACAAATTCTTCGAACACGGGCTCGGCCAGGGCGGCCAGCACCTCGAAGGAGCGCAGGGCCAGCAGTCGGCCCGGCTCGTCGTTGGGCAAGGCGAAAGGAGGAAGAGTTGCCATGCGAACGGCGAAAGAATGGTAGTAACGAACGGAAGGTAGTCAAACGGGCGCAGAATAGTTATACGTCCTCCCCCGCACTACCTGCACCGGGCGGCAGGGACGCACTCCTTGCCCACAGCATGAGCGGCTCAACTGGCCCGCCCGCGTCCCTGTCAGCCGGCCCCTTCCCGGCATATCACCGCAGAATGCCACCCGGTTCCGTTCCCGACACCTGCCCTTGTCCATAAAGCGGGTTGAAAAAAACAAGGTGGTGGCCTTTAGCCGCTTGTGCTGTCATTTCATCGCGCGTTCATTCGACTTCCACTCCCCCTGGTGGTATGCAGTTCAGGTGGCGCGGCGGGTTCCGGGGTTCCCGCCTGAATCCTTACCTTAGCGGCCATGAAGCGTCTGCTGCTCCTGTTGCTGAGTGTGCACCTGCTGGCCGTGAGCTGCCTGCCGGGCGGCAACGCGCAGGAGCTGGCGGAAGCCCCAGCCCTGTGGCAGCACCACAACCAGGACCACGCGGCCAGCGGCCTGGCCGATTTCTTCTACGACCATTTTCTGGCCGCCGCCCACTCCCACGCTGGCAACGGCGGGGCCAACAAGCACCAGTCGCTGCCCTTTCATCACGTGCACGACTACGCGGCTCCGGCCGTGTTCCTGCCGCCGGTAGCCGCGCGGTGGGCGTTGCTGGTTGCCCCGGCCTGGTCGGCACTTGGCGCCAGCTGCCCGGCACCGGCCGTGCTGGCCACCCATCCGGGCATGGCCCGCCGGTGCTGGCAGCCTCCCCAGGCCTGAACCACCCCCCGCTTTTCTGGGTAACGCCTCCTCCTGGCCCGGCCGCTACGCGGCAGCCGGCCGGGGCGCGGGCGCATTGTTGATTCAGCCAACTTATTCATGCTTGATTCTATTATTCGCTTCTCTATCGGCCATAAGCTGCTGATCGGGTTGCTAACCCTGGCTCTGGTGGCCTGGGGCGGCTACTCGGTGCTGCACCTGCCCATTGATGCCGTGCCCGACATCACCAACAACCAGGTGCAGGTCATCACCCAAACCCCCTCACTGGGCGCGCCCGACGTGGAGCGGCTCGTTACCTTTCCCATCGAGCAGGCCATTGCCACCATCCCCGATGTGCAGGAGGTGCGCTCGTTTTCGCGCTTCGGCCTCTCAGTCGTCACCATCGTCTTTCCCGATGATACGGACATCTACTGGGCCCGCAACCAGGTAAACGAGCGGCTTAAGGAGGCCGAGCGGCAGATTCCGCCCGGCGCGGGTACGCCCGGGCTGGCTCCGGTTACAACGGGGCTGGGCGAGATTTATCAGTATGTGCTGCACCCGAAAAAGGGCTACGAGAAGCAGTTCTCGCCCACCGAGCTGCGCACGGTGCAGGACTGGCTGGTGCGTCGGCAGTTGCTGGGCACGCCCGGCGTGGCCGACGTGAGCAGCTTCGGCGGCAACATCAAGCAGTACGAAGTAGCCGTGGAGCCCGAGCGCCTGCGCGCCTACAACGTCAGCATCGGGGAGCTGTTTGCGGCCCTGGAGCAGAACAACCAGAACACCGGTGGGGCCTACATCGACAAGAATCCGGCGGCCTATTTCATCCGCACCGAAGGCCTGGTGGGCTCGCTGGAAGACGTGGGCCGCATTGTCGTCAAAGCCCCGACGGCGGGCGGGGGCGTGCCCGTGCTGGTGCGCGACGTGGCCGAGGTGCGCTTTGGCCACGCCGTGCGCTACGGCCTGATGACGCGCAACCAGGAAGGCGAAGTGGTGGGCGCGCTGGTACTCATGCTGAAGGGGGCCAACTCTTCCGAAGTCATTAAAGCCGTGAAGGAGCGCATGGCTGTTATCGAGAAAACGCTGCCCGAGGGCCTGGTGATTGAGCCGTTTCTGGACCGCACCAAGCTAGTGGACCACGCCATAAGTACCGTCACCAAAAACCTGGCGGAAGGCGCGTTGATTGTCATTTTCGTGCTGGTGCTGTTTCTGGGCAACTGGCGGGCTGGGCTAGTGGTGGCCTCGGTTATTCCGCTGTCCATGCTCTTTGCCATCAGCCTGATGCGGGTGTTTGGCGTGTCGGGCAACCTGCTGAGTCTGGGCGCGATTGACTTCGGGCTGATTGTGGACGGGGCCGTGATTATCGTGGAGGCCATCGTGCACCGGTTGGCCACACTTAACCGGCCGGCGGGGCAGCTGCTCAACGGCGCCGAGATGGACGAGGAAGTGTACCAGGCGTCGAGCAAAATCCGCTCCTCGGCCGCGTTTGGTGAAATCATCATCCTCATTGTCTACCTGCCGCTGCTGGCGCTGGGCGGCATCGAAGGGAAGATGTTCCGGCCGATGGCCCAGACCGTGGCCTTCGCCATTCTGGGGGCCTTTATTTTGAGCCTTACTTACGTGCCCATGCTCTCGGCGCTGGCCCTGAGCCGCAACACCGAGCACAAGCCCAACATTTCTGACCGGGTGCTGGGCAACCTGGCCCGGCGCTACCAACGGGTGGTAGATTGGGCGCTCGGAGCCAAAACCCTGATTCTGGGCACCGCGCTGGCGTTATTCGTGGGCGCGCTGCTGCTGTTTGGCACGCTGGGCGGCGAGTTTATTCCGACGCTGGAGGAGGGCGACTTCGCCGTGGAAACCCGGGTGCTGCCCGGCTCGTCCATCACCTACACCGCCGAAAAAGCCCAGCAGGCGGCCGGCATTCTCCTCAAGCACTTTCCCGAAGTGAAGGAAGTGGTGGCCAAAGTGGGCTCGTCGGCCATCCCCACCGACCCCATGCCGGTGGAAGCCTGCGACCTGATTATCGTACTCAAAGACAAAGAGGACTGGACCTCGGCCGACTCGCGCGAGGGGCTGGTCGAGAAAATGTCGGCCCGGCTAAGCGCCATTCCCGGCGTCACGTTCGGCTTCCAGCAGCCCATCCAGATGCGCTTCAACGAGCTGATTTCGGGGGCCAAACAGGATGTGGTTATCAAGATTTTTGGCGAAGACCTCCAGCAGCTCGACTACTACGCCGGCCAGGTGGGGGAGTTGGTGAAGGGCCTGCCCGGCGCCACGGACCTATACGTGGAGCGCGCCACCGGCCAGAGCCAGCTGGTGGCCCAGATAGACCGCAACAAGCTGGCCCAGTACGGGCTGTCGGTGGAGGACGTGAACCGCACGGTGCGGGCCGCCTTCGCCGGGGAAGTAGCCGGCCAGGTGTTCGAGAAAGAGCGCCGCTTCGATTTGGTGGTGCGCCTGAAAGAGGACGCCCGCCAGGACATCAGCCACCTGCGCCAGCTCTTTGTTGCCGCGCCCGACGGCCGGCAGGTGCCGCTGGAGCAGGTGGCGAAAGTGGAGCTGGTTTCCGGCCCCAGCCAGATTCAGCGCGACGATGCCAAGCGGCGCGTCATCGTGGGTTTCAACGTGCGGGGCCGCGACGTGGAAAGCCTCGTGCAGCAGGTGCAGCAGCGCATTGACAAGCAAATGAAGTTCGCGCCCGGCTACTACGTGACCTACGGCGGGCAGTTCGAGAACCTGCAATCGGCCCGCGCCCGGCTGCTGCTGGCCGTGCCGGTGGCCCTGCTGCTCATCTTCGTGCTGCTTTATGCCACGTTCAATTCGGTCAGCCAGTCGGTGATGATTTTCACGGCCATTCCGCTCTCGGCCATTGGCGGGGTGCTGGCACTATGGTTGCGCGGGATGCCGTTCAGCATTTCGGCCGGCGTGGGCTTCATTGCCCTGTTCGGGGTGGCCGTGCTCAACGGCATCGTGCTCATCGGCTACTTCAACCAACTCAAGGAGGAAGGCATAACCGACCTGCGGGCCCGCATCCTCGAAGGCACCCACGTGCGCCTGCGCCCGGTGCTGATGACAGCCACCGTGGCTTCGCTGGGTTTCCTGCCGATGGCGCTGTCCAACTCGGCGGGCGGTGAGGTGCAGAAGCCGCTGGCCACGGTGGTCATTGGCGGGCTGGTGACGGCCACGCTGCTCACGCTGCTCGTGCTGCCGGTGCTCTACTACCTGGAAGAAACCTGGATGGCCCGCCGCGCCGCCAAAAAAGCGGCGGCGGATGGCTCGCCCGCGAAACTCGGCGTGGCGGGCATCGTGCTGCTCCTGACCGTGGGCGGGGCGCTGCTGCCCGGCCGGGCCCTGGCCCAAGCTCAGGCCGGGTCCGAAAGTGGGCCGCTCAACGCCTCCCGGGCAGTGGCGGCGGCCCTGGCCCAAAGCGGCACCGTGCTCGGGGCCGAGCAGCAGCTGGCCGCCCAGCAAGCCGCCGTGCGGGCCGCCCGCGACTTCGGCCGCACCACCGTGCAGGGCAACTTCGGCCAGTATAATTCGGCGCGCAAAGACAACTCGTTCACCATCAGCCAGCCGCTGGCCTGGCCGGGCTACTATGGCAGCCTCACGGCGTTGGCTAAAGTCCAGGTAGCCACCCAGGAGCAGCAGCTGGCTCTGGTGCGGGCCGACGTGCGCCGCCAGGTGCGCCTGCAATACGAGGCCGCCGTGCACGCCCGCCACCGCCTGCGCACCCTGCGCGCCCAGGACAGCCTGTACACCGAGTTCGTGCGGGCCGCCCAACTGCGCTTCCGCACCGGCGAAACCGCCCGGCTCGAAGTAGCCACGGCCCTGGTGCAGCAGGGCGAAACCCGCCTCCGCCTAAGCCAGACCCGCACCGAATACGCGGGGGCCGTGCGCCAGCTTCAGGCCCTGCTGCAACGTCCCGCGCCCGTGGCCGTGGCCGACAGCACCCTCGCGCCGCTGCTGCCCCAAACGCCAACTGCCCCCGGCGACACAGCTGCTCTTTCGCGGAGCCTGCTGGCCCGGGTATTGGCCCAGCAGGTAGCCGTGGCCCGCGCCGAAACCCGCGTAACCCAGGCCCAGGGCAAGCCGGGCTTTAGCGTGGGCTACTTCAATCAGTCGCTCATCGGCCCGCAGCTGGTGGACGGCGTAACGCGCAACTACGGGGCCGGCGACCGGTTCCAGGGCGTGCAGGCTACCGTGGCCGTGCCTCTGATTCAGGGGCCGCAAAAGGCGCGGGTGCAGGCCGCTCGCCTGCAGGAAAAAGTGGCCCAAACCGGCTACGCCCGCTACCAGGCCGAGCTGGCCGGCCAGGTCGAGACGCTGCTGCTCCAGCTTGTCGAGCAGCAGCAGCGCCTGCAATTCTACGAGCAGACCGGCCTGCCGCAAGCCGCCGTCATCACCCGCGTGGCCACCAAGGCTTTTAAGGCGGGCGAGAACGGCTACACCGAATACCTGCTCAACCTGGACCGCGCCCTGCGCCTGCGCACCGATTACCTCGACGCGCTGCTGCAACACAACCAGACCGTCATCGAGCTGGACTACCTGCTGAGCACTGGCCAGTAAGCAGCGGCATGTAAACGCCGGCCGGCGGCCCATTTCTTCCTCATCGAACCCTTATTCCATGCGTTTTTCCCTCTATAAAGTGGCCGTGCTGTGCGTCGTGCTCGCCGCCGGCTGCACCAGCAACACCGAACCCGCCGACCCGGCCAATGGCCCGGCCACGGCCACCGACGCCGACAGCACCGCCGCGCCCACCGACCTGGTTTCGCTCACGCCCGACGAGCAGCAGCTGGCCGGCATTCAGACCATTAGCCTGACCCAGCGCGTGCTGGGGGCCGGCCTCAAAGTCAACGGCGTGCTTGATGTGCCGCCCGACAAGATGGTGTCTGTCAGCGCGCCGCTGGGCGGCATTGTGGAGCGCACCACCCTGTTGCAGGGCATGCACGTGCGCAAGGGCCAGGCGCTGGCCGTCATCAGCAACCCCGACTTTATTCAGCTTCAGCAGGACTACCTGGAAACGCAAAGCCAGCTGCGCTACGCCAAGCTGGAGCTGGAGCGCCAGCGCGAGCTGGTGCGCGAGGAGGTGGCCCCCGCCAAGAACGCCCAGCAGGCTCAGGCCCGCTACGGGGCCCTGACGGCCCAGGCGGCCGGCCAGGTGGCCCGGCTGCGGCTGGCGGGCCTGCCCGTGGGCGCCCGGCCCTTCGTGACTACGGCCACGCTGCGCGCCCCTAAAGCCGCTTTCGTGAAGGCCGTGAACGTGGCCGTGGGCCAGAGCGTAACGCCCACCGACGCGCTGTTCGTGCTCGTCGACCCCGACCACCTGCACGTGGAGCTGACCGTATTCGAAAAGGACGCCGCCCAACTAAAGCAGGGCCAGCGCATCCGCTTTACCGTGCCCAACGACAGCAGCGTGGAGCGCACGGCCACGGTATACCTGATTGGCCGCACCGTGGACGAAACCCAGCGCACGGTGCGCGTGCATGGCCACCTCGACCGCGAAAACGACCCTGCCCTGCGGCCGGGTATGTTCGTGCGGGCCGTTATCGAAACCACCACCCGCCGCGTGCCCGCCCTGCCCAACCAGGCGGTGGTCGACTACGAGGGCAAGCAGTACGTGTTCCGGCAGGAGCCGGCGGCGGCCGGCCGGCAGGCCTTCCGCATGGTGGAGGTGCGGCGCGGCGAATCGGCCGACGGCTACAGCGAGGTATTCATTCCGGGCGCAGCGGCCGCTGATTCTACGGCCCGCTACGCCACCGAGGGCGCGTATTCGCTGCTCAGTAAGCTCAAGAATGCCAGCGAGGAAGACTAAGTAACCCAAGTTGCGGAGTAAGTTGCGCAGAACSACSTAGGGGCGGGGGCAAGCCCCGCCCCTACGTCGTTCTGCGCAACTTGAGTTAAAGTCGGGCCACCGCGCCTGCTGAGCACAGGCCTACCCGATAGCCGGCCGGGCGGCCGTTCGCTGTTTTCTATTCCACTTCCTTTGGCTTTCTGATGAACCTGAGCACTGTTTTCGCGCCCTTCACCAGCCTGCGCAACCCCGTCTTTGCCCGCCTCTACGCGGCCCAGACCGCCAGTTTGCTCGGCGATGCGCTGACCTGGGTGGGGCTGGCCCTGCTGGCCTTCGAGCTGGGCGGGACCGAGTCAGCGGGCATCCTGGCCTTCGCCCTCACCTTGCGCGTAACGGCTTTCGTGGTGCTCTCGCCGCTGGCCGGGCTGCTGGCCGACCGGCTCAACCGCAAATTCATTCTGGTAACGGCCGACGTGGTGCGCATGGGCGTTATCGCCCTGCTGCCCTTCGTGACGGAAGTGTGGCAGGTGTACGCCCTGATGCTGCTGGTCAACGCCTTCACGGCCTTTTTCACGCCCACGTTTCAGGCCACCGTGCCGGCCGTTACTACTGCCGAAGAACTGCCCCAGGCTATTAGTCTTTCGGGGGCTACCTACGAGCTGCTGGGCGTGCTCGGGCCGGGCCTTGCAGGCGCGGTGGCCGTGGTGCTGGGTACACGCAACATCTTTTTTCTCGATGCGGCGACCTTTCTCGTGTCGGGTATCCTGATTCTGACCCTGCCCGCCCGGTTACGCGGTGAAGCCGAGGCGGGGGCCGACACGCGCATCACGGTACCCAACCTGCTGGTGGGCACCCGCCGGCTCTGGGGCCGCGGCCCCATGCGTTACGCCTTGCTACTGGAGCTGGTGGCGGCCGTGAGCGGGGCGCTGATTCTGGTGAATACCGTGGGCCGGGTGAAGGGGCAGCTGGGGCTGGGCAACGCCGAGTATGGCTGGGTGATGTCGGCTTTTGGCATCGGGGCTACGGCCGCGGCGCTGCTAGCTGGGGGCTTGGCCAAACGAATCGCCCAGACCACCTTCGTGCTGGTGGGGGCGCTGGTGACGACCGTGGCTGTGCTGCCGGCCAACCAGGCGGGGTTGGCAGGCCTGCTATTCCTGTGGCTGCTGGCCGGTGCGGGTCAGAACTGGGTGAATCTGTCCACCCAAACCATTATCGCCGGGCAAACGCCCCTCGAATTTCAGGGCCGGGTGTATGGGGCGCACTTCGCCTGGAGCCACTTATGGTGGGCCTTCGCCTACCCGCTGGCCGGTTTCCTGGGCACTCACTACGCCACCAACTCGTTTCTGTGGGGCGGGCTGGTGGCGCTGGCGCTGTTGGCCGGTACCTGGCTGCTGAGCCCCAAAAATGCGGAATGGGCCACCGAGCAGAAGTGCACATCGACTTGACAGAGGCACCAAACGCCAGGACTCGTATATGGCCGCCTCCTGATGGGAGTCGACGTGCGTCGTACTAGAGGCCCAGGCCGGCGGTGGTATCTGCTGGAATGCGTCCTGGGGCCAAGCAACGGAATGAGGTCGGGGGCGCGTTCTGTTTTTTTGCCCGCGAACCGGCAGGCACCCCAAGCAGAAACCTTTGCGGTTACAGGCCGAATCGCACACGAAATACGTGCCTGAACAAGGCAGAAGCTAGCATTGGATGGAGGTCGAACAGTCTGCTGCGGCTCGGGTGCCAGTCCAACATTGCCTCAACCAGGTAGGCCGGCTTGTGCAAATCAACTACCTGATCTTATGCCCCGATTGTGACCTAGCTACAAAAACCGACTTCACCTACCTCCGCTTCTCAGAAAAAAATCTTTCAAGCCAATCCATTAGAACTGATGCGGAACAGCCGTTGCCAATATGCCCCAGCTGGCCATAAACGCAAAAACACCCGCCGGTTATGGGCGGGTGTTTTTAGGTGTTGCGCTCCCTCCTGGGTGCTAAAAATATATCGGTACGCCTTGTAAAGGGCCTAAAGTGCCATTTCGCCCTGGTTTCCGCCCTGCTAAAATTGAGGTTCCCAGGTACCGTTTGGTGGTCCCTGCGGGGAGCGAAGCCTATTCTACCCGGCCCCGAATAATATCTACCACCTTCCACAACCCGCGAATATCCTCGCCGGCCACGGTCAGCATGCCGGCCTGGGGGTTATCGGAATGCAGCACGAGCTGCTGCTTGGTCAGCAGGTCATTATCCTTGATTCGCTTTATCGTGAGCTGGTTGCCGAACGTGGCCACGTACACCCCGCTCACCGTGTACTTGATATCCGCCAGCGGAACCGGCGTCACGGCCACCAGCATGCCGGCGCGTAGCTGCGGCTCCATCGAGTCGCCGTTAATCTCGAACACCAGCGTACCCGGCTTGCGCAGTTCGGGGCTGGGGTTGTAAATCCGCATCGTCTCGTACTGGCCGTAGTCGCCTTCCGTGGCAATCAGCTCCACGAAGCCGGCCCGTACCGGTACCGTGACGAATGGGCAGTCGATGTACTCCCCATCCGCAAACTTGCCGAACACGACTACGTCACCGCCATTGGTGCCGGTGCTCTCCATCGGCCCGCCGCCGAACCACAGCCAGTTGCGGCTAATCTCCAGGTCCGAGACAATAGCCTCCAGTACTTCCGTGCTGGGCTGGTGCCGACCACCCTCTAGCTGCGCGACGGTGGGCCGCGAAACATTCAGCAGGTCGGCCATCTGCTGCTGCGTCAGGCCCCGGGCCTGCCTAACAACTTTCAGCCTCTCCGCCATGCTCAGTTCCGGTAACGGGCTAACTGAGCTTATTTTTTTGCGTTCCACCGTAGTCATTTTGTAACATTTGGTAAGTTTTGCCTACATTGGGGCGATGTATCTCAATCAAAGGTAACATAACAAAACTAAAATGCAACCATTTGAAACCGTGACTACGCCGGCCGACCTGCGAACGTTGCTGCCGCACGGCGCAATTTCCAGCATCGCCCGCTCCCTCAAAATGTCTCATGCGGCCGTGTCCAAAGCTTTGCAGAAGGCCCGGCCGTCCCACCCCGCAGTGGCTGAGGCGGTGCGCCTTATCAAGGAAGCCGGCTCCCAGAACGTCCAGCACGACCTCAACCAACTCAAAAAATAGCTCCGCCATGATGCTCTTCTTCCCGGCTAACCAGCCCTATCCCCGCCGCCCGCTGCCGCCCGCGCCCTACCTGACTGAGGAGCCCCGCGAGGCCACCACCGCCCTGGAGGCCGCCGTGCGCGCCTGCCCCAAAACCCGCCTCACCGGCGACCATGCCCGGCCCATGCCCGCCCAGCGCCACGAGTTGGCGGAGGCCCTGGAAAGCGGCTACCTGACCCACCGCGAGGCCGTGTGGCTGGAAATATGGCAGTACGAGTTCGACGCCAACACCATGGCCGCCGTGCTGCCGCCGGTACAGCGCATACTGCGCTACCGCCAGCTGTCCGGCGGTGCCCCGCGTCCCCAGCCGGGCGGCTGGTTCTGGCCCGAGGCCGCCGCGCCTGCCCCAGCAGCAAATCCAACTCCCACTCCCGTCGTCGCGCCACCCGCCCGCCGGGGCCGGCCCCGCAAACCCCGCCCCAGCCATGACTGAGCTAACCACTACCACCGCCGACGGCCTGCACATCACTGTGCGGATGCCCGACAACCACGAATGGGTGCGCGAGTCGCTGGAGAAGGCCTGCGCCGCCGAGGCCCGCCGCCAGCTCGAAGCCTCGCCCGCCCCCGACCCGGCCTACTCGGTACCCCGTACGGCCGAGCTGCTCGGCCTGCACCCCGAAACCCTGCGCGACTACATGCGCCTGCCCGGCCACCACCCGCGCCGCCTGCACTACGTCACGGGCGAGTCCAGCCGCGGCGACCGGGTGCTGCTCTCGCAAATCAACGACTGGCAGCACCGTAACCGCACCGATGCCGAGCCGGTAACCGCCCCGGCCCCCCGCGTCAGAGGCCGTCGCCCCTCCAGCAGGCCATCCTGATTCGCTACCCAAGAACGGTAGACTCACCCGCCGCCGGTAAAGGCGGCTCAATTTCCCATTCCCCCATGTCCCAGCTACTGCCAACTGTCGGGCCGGATAGTCCGGAGGCCACTACATCCATCATCACCATTCAGAAGGCCAAGGTCAAAGACCAGCACCTGACCTGCGAGTTCACCGAGCAGCGCACCCCGGAGGCTCCACCCCGCACCTTCGCCCTTACCTGTGCCGAGCAGGTCCACGCCGACCTGACCCACGCCCTCAGCCGCCTGGTGCCCCACCTGTGCCTGCTCACCGAGCAGCTGACCGAACCGAAGGAAGGCGTAAGCCAAACGCCCGACTTCTGGCCCGATGATTCCGAAGAGCTGCCGGCCCTGTTCGAGGCCTTTACCGTCACCGGCTTCTCGATGGGCCGCTACCAGGGCGGCGTCACGCTCATCGGCCAGCGCGAGCTAACCGGCGGCCGGGTGCTCAACCTGACTACTCCTTACCAGTCCTTCGACGACGAGCAGGCCACCTATTCCTACACCGGCCTGCTCGAAACCACGCTGCAGACTGCCCTGGCGGAAGTGGAAGCAGCCCTGCGCGGCAAATGCACCGACTACCGCCAGCTGGCTTTGGCTTTTGGCTGACAGCTGTTAGCCAATAGCTTTTTCGCCTGTACCGCCCGAAAAATCAAGCAGGTATTGCTCCTGAACATAGGCTAACAGCCAGTAGCTGTCAGCTAACAGCTCCCTACAAATGAAGCTTCCGGCCATCCAGTTCTACCCCGGCGACTGGCACAAGGACCAGGGCGTCCAGGCCCTCGACCTCGCGCAGCGCGGGGCCTGGTTCGAGCTGCTGCTGATGATGCACGACAGCGACGAGCGCGGCGTGCTGCTCGTAAATGGCCAGCCCATGCCCGATGCCGTCATCGCCCGCCGCCTCGGTTTGGATAACCAAACGGCCAACCAAATTCTAACCATCCTGCTCGACTACGGCGTCGCCAGCCGCCGCGAGTCCGACGGCGCGCTGTTCTGCCGCCGCATGGTCAAAGATGAGCGGCTGCGCCATATCCGCACGGAAGCGGGTAAAAAGGGTGGCAACCCCCATTTGCTTAACCAAGGCCCCAAGCAAAAGGCAACCACCCGGGTTAAGCAAATTCCAACCCCTTCATTTTCATCTTCAATTACAACTTCAGTAAAAGAGGGAGAGGCGGCTGACGCCGCCCCGCCCGCACCCGCTGCTGAGAAGAAAGTTGAAAAGCCGGCCGGCAAGCTTCCAAAGGGTGGCGTGTCGCCCACGCTGACCGAAGTACAAGGCTACGCCGCCGAGCAGCACCCCGGCAGCGCCGACGCCCAAACGGAGGCCGCCACCTTCCACGACCACTACGAAAGCAATGGCTGGCGCGTCAGCGGCAAGACCCTGATGGTGGACTGGCGCGCCTCCTTCCGCAACTGGATGCGCCGCCGGCCTCAGTTCCAGGCCGCAGCCGCTGCCCGCACCGGCACCGGGCCACCCGCCCCAACCCGCGCCCGCACCGCCCCCAAATCTACTGACCCCGCCCGCTGGAGCTAATTACTAAGCTGTTAGCTGTCAGCCATTAGCTGTTAGCTCTTTTCCCACATCCCCTGCCATGTCCACCAAAGCTAACAGCCAACAGCTATCAGCTAACAGCTATAAAACGCCCCCGCAGGCCCTCGACCTGGAGGCTGCCATCCTGGGTGCGGCCCTCCTCGAAGCCGATGCCCAGCGCACCTTGCTGGCGCTGCTGCCCACCGAGGAGGTGTTCTACTCCGCAGCCCACCAGCAGGTGTATTTGGCTATCCGCGACCTGGTGCAGGCTGGTGACCACGCCGACCTGCTCACCGTCGTGGCCCGGCTGCGCCACCGGGGCACGCTGGCGCGTACCGGTGGCCCGCACTTCATTGCCCAGCTCACGCAGAAAATCAACTCGGCCGCCCACCTCGATACCCACTGCCGCATCCTGCAGCAGCAGCACGCCCGCCGCGTCGTCATCCGCGCCGGCACCGAACTGGCCGCCCACGGCTACGACGATTCCCGCGACCCGCTGGAGCTGCTGGCCACCGCTCAAACGCACCTCACCAACCTGCACCGCTCCCTCGAAACCAAGCCCGGCCAGACCGCCGCGGCCGCGTTCGACGCCACTTTCGAACGTCTCGCGCAGTCCGTCGGCCAGCACGGCCTGACCGGTATTCCCACCGGCCTCACCCAGCTCGACGGCCTCACCGGCGGCTGGCAGCCCGGCGACCTCGTCATCCTGGCCGCCCGCCCCGCAATGGGCAAAACCGCTGCCCTGTTGCACTTCGCCCGCACCGCCGCCTTCGACCACGGCCACCATGCCGCCATCTTCAGCCTCGAAATGCCCACCCTGCAGCTCATGCAGCGCATGATTGCCAGCGAGGTGCCCGGCTACTCCAACTCCGACCTGCGCCGCGGCAACCTCCCCGGCGGCCTGGAGCAGGTAGCCCACATCCGCGAGCAGGCCCACCGCCTGCGCACCCACGGCCACCTGCTGCACCTCGACGACACGCCCGGTCTGAGCATCCAGCAGCTGCGCGCCAAGTGCGCCCGCCTCCACGCCCAGCAGCCCCTAAGCCTGGTCCTGGTCGACTATATCCAGCTCATGCGCGGCGACACGAAAGGCAACCGCGAGCAGGAGGTCGGCAGCATCAGCCGCAGCCTGAAAGAGCTGGCCAAGGAGCTAAACGCGCCCGTCCTGGCCCTCTCCCAGCTCTCCCGCGACGTGGAGAAAAGGGGAGGGGAGAAGCGCCCGTTACTCTCAGACCTGCGCGAGTCCGGCAGCCTGGAGCAGGACGCCGACTGCATCATCTTCCTCTGGCGCGGCGAGTACTACAAAATCCCCGAGTACGAGGATGGCACTGCCACCGCCGACACGGTCCTGTTCGACATTGCCAAGCACCGCAACGGCGCCACGGATGAGGTAGTGGCGGGCTGCACGATGCGGCGGGGTACCTTTCAGGACTTGTCACCTGGCGCCTGAGAGAATCAGCTAACTTGCACTCCAACTCACCAAGCTAATCTTTGCTCTGTACTGGATGCTATTGACTGCTTGCGTTGCGTTAATGTTCAAAATCTAACTGGCTGGTTGGCTCTACCCCCAGCTGCCAATCCCTCAGTACTATACCATCCCCGTGGCCAAACAAAAGAAAGTAGTTGCCGAGGAGCCGCTCGAAAAGCAGCTCTGGAAAACCGCCGACAAGCTCCGCAAGAACATTGATGCCGCCGAGTACAAGCACGTTGTGCTGGGCCTCATCTTCCTCAAATACATTTCCGATTCCTTCGAGGAGCACTACGCCAAGCTGCTGGCCGGCGAGGGCGAATACGCCGGGGCCGACCCTGAGGACAAGGACGAGTACAAGGCCGAAAACGTGTTCTTCGTGCCCGAGTATGCCCGCTGGCAATTCCTGCAAAACAACGCCAAAGGCAGCCAGATTGCTGTGCGCGACCCCGAGGGCAAGGACGTCATCGTGGCCATTGGCGGGGCCGTGGACAATGCCATGGACTGGATTGAGAAGGACAACCCGCCGCTGAAAGGCGTGTTGCCCAAGGTATTTGCCCGCCAGAACCTGGACCCCACCAGCCTGGGCGAGCTGATTGACCTGGTGGGCAACATCGCCCTGGGCGACGCCAAGGCCCGCAGCGCCGACGTGCTGGGCCGCGTGTTCGAGTATTTCCTGGGCGAGTTTGCGCTGGCCGAGGGCAAGCAGGGCGGGCAGTTCTACACGCCGCGCAGCGTGGTGGAGCTGCTGGTGGAAATGCTGGAGCCCTACCAGGGCCGCGTGTACGACCCCTGCTGCGGCTCGGGCGGCATGTTCGTGCACTCTGAGAAGTTCGTGACCGAGCACCAGGGCCGCGTGAACGACATTTCCATTTATGGGCAGGAAAGTAACCAGACCACCTGGCGGCTGGCCAAGATGAACCTGGCCATCCGGGGCATCGACAGCTCGCAGGTGAAGTGGAACACCGAGGGCTCGTTTCTCAACGACGCGCACCGCGACCTGAAGGCCGACTACATCATCGCCAACCCGCCCTTCAATGTGAGCGACTGGGGTGGCGAGCTGTTGCGCACCGATGGCCGCTGGCAGTACGGCACGCCCCCCACCGGCAACGCCAACTTCGGCTGGATGCAGCACTTCCTGCACCACCTGGCCCCCACGGGTCAGGCGGCCGTGGTGCTGGCCAAGGGTGCGCTTACCTCCAAAAGCTCGGGCGAGGGCGACATTCGCAAGGCCCTGGTGGAGGGCGGCGTGATTGACTGCATCGTGAACCTGCCGGCCAAGCTGTTTCTGAACACCCAGATTCCGGCGGGCCTGTGGTTTATGAACCGCAGCCGCCAGGGCGATGACCGCTTCCGCGACCGGCGCGACGAGGTGCTGTTCATCGACGCCCGCAACCTGGGCTTCCTGGTGAACCGCCGCACCCGCGAGCTGTCCGACGACGATATCAAGCGCATTGCCGACACCTACCACCAGTGGCGCAACCCCGGCGGCAGCTACGCCGACGTGCCCGGCTTCTGCATGGCCGCCCCCCTGGCACGGGTGCGCGAGCTGGACTACGTGCTCACGCCCGGCCGCTACGTGGGCCTGCCCGACGACGAGGACGAGTTCGACTTCCCCGAGCGGTTTACCGCGCTACGGGCCGAGCTGGCCGCCCAGCTAAGCGAAGAAGCCGCCCTGAACCAGCTGATTGCGGATAACCTGGCGAAGATTAAAGTGTAGAGACGCGACCCTTCGCGTCTCAGCGTTGAACGGGCGGTGTTGAACGGGTTACTTTATGCGCTAAAAGGTAAATAACGAAACCCTTATTTACCTTTTAGGCTCGAAAGGTAAATAACCAATCGATTTGACAGCGCAAACCAACGACAATGACCGAACCCGAACTATTCCGTGAAACGTATCGGGTGGCTTCCACCCGACTGCCGGGCTACGATTACGGGCAAAGCGGCGCGTATTTCGTCACGGTTTGCACCCACGACCGCCAGCCATATTTTGGGACGGTGGAAGTGCCCGCCGAGGGCTGGGACGCGGCCTGGGTGCGCCCTACGGTGCTGGGTCAGCGCGTCCTGTCGGGTTGGGCCAGCATTTCCACGTTCGCTTCATTCGTAACCCTCGATGCTTTTGTGCTTATGCCTGACCATGTACACGGCGTGCTGCTGTTCGACAAAAAAGAGCCCAATGGTCCGCCGCTGCCCTACGAAAATCGTTTCGGACCCCAGCGCCAAAACCTGGCCTCGGTCATGCGCGGCTTCAAGTCGGGAGTTACCACGTTTGCCCGCATCCAGGGGCTGGCCTTTCAATGGCAAGCCCGCTTCCACGACCGTATCGTGCGTTCCGACGATGAAATGACCCGCATCCGCCAGTACATCGAAACTAATCCCAGCCGGTGGGAGAAAGAATGGGACAATGGCGAAGGGCTGTATCGGTGAACGGCCCGGCCGGGCCATTAGCAAATCGGGTAACGACCCGGCTGTAGAGACGCGACCCATCGCGTCTCGGCGTTGAACGACAATCGTTCAGACAATGACCGTTCAACGATGAGACGCGATGGCTCGCGTCTCTACAGCCAAAGCCACTCGTGGCCCAGCTGCAAGCCGCCGGCTACCTGCAGGAAATCACCGGCCAAAGCCGCAACCGCATCTTCTTGTTTGAGCCGTATCTGAAGGCGTTTGATAACGTGTGAACGGGATAAAGTAGATGATTCAAGAAACTGGAATTATGAGTAAGCAGACGGAAATACAGTGGGGGGAAGAAATAATAGCGCAACTAGGTGGCTCTAACGAGTGGACAGACTGTACACTAGGCGAGGTTATTAATTTGAAGCGTGGCTATGACCTGCCGAAGCATAGTAGGAAGTCAGGAACGATACCAATAATATCGTCTTCCGGCATTACAGATTATCACAGTGAACCGATGGCAAAAGCCCCCGGGGTAATCACTGGGCGCTACGGTACAATAGGACAGGTTTTCTTTTCTGATGTTGATTATTGGCCTCTCAACACGGCGCTTTATGTTCAGGATTTCAAGGGTAATGACCAACGATTTATTTATTATTTGCTTACGGCTTTTGACTTTGAACAATTCAGTGATAAAAGCGCAGTTCCAGGAATCAATCGAAACCACATTCATGAGGCAGCGGTAAGCATTCCACCCCTACCCGAACAACGCGCCATTGCCGCCGTCCTCAGCAGCTTGGATGACAAAATAGACCTGCTGCACCGCCAGAACGCCACCCTGGAAGCCTTGGCGGAAACACTGTTCAGGCAGTGGTTTGTGGAGGAGGCGAAGGAGGAGTGGGTAAAAGGGAAATTGCCTGACGAGTTTACCTGTGTAATGGGTTCTTCACCGCCCGGCGAAAGCTATAATAACGCAGGGGTTGGACTGCCAATGTTTCAGGGGAATGCTGATTTTGGTTATAGGTTTCCATCTAACAGGGTTTATACAACCGATGCTAAAAGACTCGCCACCAAATTCGATACTTTGGTTAGCGTAAGGGCTCCGGTAGGTGCTCAAAATATGGCGAATGAAACATGCTGTATAGGGCGTGGTGTAGCAGCTTTTAGATACAAAAAAGACCCAACATTTTACTCCTACACTTATTTTAAAATGAGGTCATTAATGATTGAATTTAAAGAATTTAATCAGACAGGAACAGTCTTTGGTTCAATTAGTAAAGCAGATGTAGATGCTTTAAGCGTAACCATTCCACCACTTGAAATTGTAAAAAGGTTTCAGAGTGAAGTCAAGCCAATTGATGACAAGGTTATAAGCAACACCAACCAAATCCAAACCCTTTCCACTCTGCGCGACACGCTGCTGCCGAAGCTGATGAGCGGCGAAGTGCGCGTCGCTTATTAATCACGATTCCGCCGTCTGCCCCATGGCCAAGCTGACTGAAAACGCAATTGAGGAGCTGGCCATCGAGCTGCTGCAAACGCTGGGCTACCAGTACCACTACGCCCCCGACTTTGCCCCCGACGGCCCCCACCCCGAGCGGGCCAGCTTCGCCGACGTGCTGCTGCTGGAGCGCCTGCGCGCCGCCATTGCCCGGCTCAACCCCACCGTGCCCGCCGAGGCCCGCGCAGAGGCCCTGCGGCAGGTGCAGCGCATTGCCTCCCCCGAGCTGCTGGCCAACAACGAAACCTTCCACCGCCTGCTCACCGAGGGCGTGCCCGTCGGCCGGCAGCACCACGGCCAGGAGCGCGGCGAGGTGGTGTGGCTGGTCGATTTCCAGCAGCCCGCCCGCAACGAGTTTGTGGTGGCCAACCAGTTCACGGTCATCGAAAACGGCCACCAGAAGCGGCCCGACGTGGTGCTGTTCGTCAACGGCCTGCCGCTGGTGGTGCTGGAGCTGAAAAACGCCGCCGCCGAAAACGCCACCCTCAAGTCGGCCTACCAGCAGCTCGACACCTACAAGGCCCTCATTCCGGGCCTGTTCACCTACAATGGCCTGCTCGTCATCTCCGATGGCCTGGAGGCGCGGGCCGGCTCGCTGTCGGCGGGCCTGAGCCGCTTCATGGCCTGGAAATCAGCCGACGGGCTGGCCGAAGCCTCGCCCCTGGTGAGCCAGCTCGAAACCCTCATCCGGGGTATGCTGGCCCCGGCCACCCTGCTCGATTTGCTGCGGCACTTCGTAGTGTTCGAGAAGTCAAAAAAGGAAGACCCCCAGACGGGCGTCATTCACATCACCACGGTAAAAAAGGTGGCCGCCTACCACCAGTACTACGCCGTGAATGCCGCTGTGCAATCGACGCTGCGGGCCGCCGGGAGTCCAGACGGTCGTAGAGACGCGACCCATCGCGTCTCGGCGTTGAACGGTTCGCCCACCTCGTTAGACGACACCCCCACTGCGCGGACGCCGAGACGCGATGGGTCGCATCTCTACACCCCAAACGGCCCGCCGCCACAGGCGGATGAAGACCCCGCCCGCTACGGCCTGCCCGCCGTATCGGCCCAGCCCTTCGGCGACCGCAAGGGCGGCGTAGTGTGGCACACCCAGGGCAGCGGCAAGAGCCTGAGCATGGTGTTCTACACCGGCAAAATCGTGCAGGCCCTCGACAACCCCACGGTAGTCGTCATCACCGACCGTAACGACCTCGACGACCAGCTGTTCGACACCTTCGCCGCCTGCACCCAGCTGCTGCGCCAGGAACCCAAGCAGGTTGAAACCCGCGACCAGCTGAAAGAGCTGCTGCGCGTGGCCTCGGGCGGGGTGGTGTTCAGCACCATCCAGAAGTTTCAGCCCGAAGAAGGCAACGTGTACGAGGAGCTGTCGGCCCGCCGCAACATCATCGTCATTGCCGACGAGGCCCACCGCACGCAGTATGGCTTCAAGGCCAGGGAAGTGGACGTGAAGGAAGAAGGTCAGGTGATAGGAAAGCGCACCGTGTACGGCTTCGCCAAGTACCTGCGCGACGCCCTGCCCCAGGCCACCTACCTGGGCTTCACCGGCACGCCCATCGAGCAAACCGACGTGAATACGCCCGCCGTGTTCGGCAACTACATCGACATCTACGACATCGCCCAGGCCGTGGAAGACGGGGCCACCGTGCGCATCTACTACGAAAGCCGCCTGGCCAAAGTGAGCCTGAGCGAGGAAGGCAAACAGCTGGTAGCCGACCTGGACGAGGAGCTGGACGCCGACGACCTCACCAACACCCAAAAGGCCAAGGCCAAATGGACCCAGCTCGAAGCCCTTATCGGCAGCGAGCGGCGCATCGCCACCATCGCCGCCGACATGGTGACCCACTTCGAGCAGCGCCAGGAAGTATTCGAGGGCAAGGGGATGATAGTGGCCATGTCGCGCCGCATTGCCGCCGAGCTGTACGCGGCCATCATCGCCCTGCGCCCGGAGTGGCACTCCACCGACCTCAAGCAGGGCAAGCTAAAAGTGGTGATGACGTCGGCCTCCGCTGATGGCCCAACCATTGCCCAGCACCATACCACCAAAGAGCAGCGCCGCGCCCTGGCCGAGCGCATGAAAGACCCCGCCGACGAGTTCCAGCTCGTGATAGTGCGCGACATGTGGCTCACCGGCTTCGATGCGCCCAGCCTGCACACGCTCTACATCGACAAGCCCATGCAGGGCCACAACCTGATGCAGGCCATTGCCCGCGTCAACCGCGTGTACAAGGACAAGCCCGGCGGGCTGGTAGTCGATTACCTGGGCATCGCCTCCGACCTCAAAAAAGCCCTCTCGTTCTACTCCGACGCGGGCGGCAAAGGCGACCCCGCCGTAGCCCAGAAGCAAGCCGTGGCGCTGATGGCCGAAAAGCTGGAAGTGGTGCAGAACCTATACCACGGCTTCGGCTATGACAGCTACTATGACGCGCCCACGTCCACGAAGCTCTCGATGATACTGGCGGCCGAAGAGCATATTCTCGGCCTGCCCGACGGCAAAAAGCGCTACATCAACGAAGTGACGGCGCTTTCGCAGGCCTTCGCCATTGCCATCCCGCACGAGGCCGCGTTGGCCGTAAAGGACGAAGTGTCGTTTTTCCAGGCCGTAAAAGCCCGCCTGGCCAAGTTCGACAGCACCGGCACCGGCCGCACCGATGAGGAAATCGAAACCACCATCCGGCAGGTAATCGACAAAGCCCTGGTGTCGGAGCAGGTGATTGACGTGTTCGACGCGGCCGGCATCAAGAAGCCCGACATCTCCATCCTCTCCGAAGAATTCCTGCTGGAACTGAAGGGCATGGAGCACAAGAACGTGGCTCTGGAGGTGCTCAAAAAGCTGCTGAACGACGAGCTGAAAGCCCGCGCCAAGCAGAACCTGGTGAAAAGCAAAAGCCTGATGGAAATGCTGGAAAGCGCCATCAAGCGCTACCACGCCAAAATCCTGACCGCCGCCGAGGTGATGGACGAGCTAATTAAGCTCAGCAAGGAAATCACGAACATGGACAGCGAGGCGAAAGCCCTTGGCCTCACCACGTTCGAGTACGCCTTCTACACCGCCGTAGCCAACAACGACAGCGCCCAGGAGCTGATGCAGCGCGACAAGCTGCGCGAGCTTGCCGTGGTGCTCACCCAGCGGGTTCGCGCCAACGCCTCCATCGACTGGACCATCAAGGAAAGCGTAAAAGCCAAGCTGAAAGTCATTGTCAAGCGCACCCTCCGCCAGTTTGGCTACCCGCCCGATATGGAGCTACTGGCCACCGAAACGGTACTGAAACAGGCCGAGCTAATTGCGAACGAGCTGACGAAGAAATAACCCTGGTTAGGTGCTATCACCCCCGCTGCACCGCCAGATTCTCCACCCGCGGCCACCACGCCCGCACCTTCGGTAGCCGCAGCTGCTGCCCGTTGAAGCGCTGCACCCCGTAATCGTGCCCACCCAGTTCTCCGAAGCCCTCGGCCATCCGCACCCGGTAATCCCCATCAATCCAAAACAGATGCCGGTCGAAGGCCCGGTGTAGATTCGGGCACAGCGCCAGCCCGTTCCCGATGGTGTCATCCCGGCTCACCGACCACGGCACGATGTGGCAGGCGTCCAGCAAAGGGGCGGTGCCAGTGGTGCTCACCAGGTGCAGGCCCGACACAGCGCAGGTCGACTGGTAGGCTCGTATCACCTCCCGCACGAACACGCCGCTACGCTCGGCCAGGGCCGTTTCATCGGCCACGTCCACCGTGCGGTTGTACACGGCCGCCGGCTCCTCCAGCATCTGCCGGCCCAACTCATCCAAGCGTTCCAAGCCCGCCCGCGGCCGGAAGTAGTGGCACGTCAGCGGGAAATAGCGCATCAGCAGCGCCTGCCGGATTTCCTCGCGGGCCACCGGCTGCAGCAGCAGTTCCCACAGCGCCGGGTCGAGCGAAGCATATGCGATTACGTCACGCAGGTGCCCGAAGCTGCGCACCGACTTGGAGGCTGTCAGCACCAGCTCCTGACCCGGCCGGGCGTGCAGGTGCCAGAACTTCTCACTCCGCAAGTGGAAAAACGGTAGCTGGAACGGACTCGCCCCAAACTCTGGCCCCGGACTCAGCAGCTGGCAGTAGGCCTTGAAGCCCGTAATCAGCTCCGGCGTAATGGCAATGCGGTTGTCTCGAATCGTGCCTTCCTCTACGCCCTCCAGCACCGCCAGTAGCAGTGCCGGCTTGTAGGGCGCCTCCAGCTTGGTTCCCGGCTGCACATACACCTTCAGCTTCGTAAGCCGGGCCAGGTAGTGGGGTAGAGTGCTCAAGCTGACAGAAGATAGAGGAGGATACAGAATCAGGCACTTGGCAGACTCCAGGAGTAGTCTGCAATACTACTACCAGATAGCAAGTATCCCGCCTGCCAACTGTTAAATGGCTAAAAATGTCCGCTATTCATGGCCCAGGCCAGTATCATCTTCCCAGAAGATTGGCTGCTAATGGATTTGGATTTAAAGTCGCTAATATTATTAGTATTATTGCCGTTATAAATGCCCATTCATTCCCACTGATAGCATTATGACGACCGTTGAAATCCTAGAGGTTATTCGCGAGCCCCTGTGGCTCACTCAATGTGAAACGCCCGTTCCGGCCGGCTACCCCAGCCTGGCCGAAAACTCCCCGAACACTAAAATCGACCTCAACCACCTGCTCATCCCCCGCCCCGACTGCACCTATCTGGTCCGGGTGCAGGGCACCAGCATGGACGGTGCTCCCTCGCACATTCCTGATGGCGCGCTGATGGCCGTCGACTGCTCCCTCACCCCCGAGTCGGGCGACATTGTAGTAGCGGCCATCGACGAGGAGTTTACCGTCAAGCGGCTCGAAAAGCGGGCCGGCGGCTACTGGCTCGTTCCCGACAACCCCGCCCACAGTCCCATCGATACCAGCCTGCTGGGCGACCGGTTCCAGGTCTGGGGCGTCGTCACCCACGTCATCAGCCGGATGCAGCGCGGCCGTTTCCGCTAGCCAGCCCCTGGTGGCTCATATGCGTCTGCCGGCCACCCAGGTTTTTACCGCCGGAACGCGCGCCTATGCCTGTCCGCGCGGATTTCGAGTTATTGAGTAAGTGGTTTGAAAGTCATGAAACCTGTCGTTGAAGCTGTTTACAAAGTGCCCGGAATCAATCAGAACGTCATGCTGAGCTTGTCGAAGCATCTCTACCGCTTCGTTGCATGGCTCATACGAAGCGGTAGAGATGCTTCGACAAGCTCAGCATGACGTTCTTTTGACTTTGTAAACAGCTTTGTTTATTGCCCTCTATTCCAACATAAGCTACTCCCGGATAAAAACTGTTGATACCCTCGAGCACCTCAACAAAAACTTGAAAAAAAATTGGAGCATTATCTGCAGGCAGGCTCTGCCGATGAGCAGCAGGAAGCGCGCCGGTTTATAGAGCGGGGTACCTGTTTCCTCGCCTATAATGATGGGAAGACCATGCGTTTTGCTCCCAGCCGTTTTATCGGGTACCAAAACAACACCTTCGATAAACACAGCAGCAATGCAGAGCGTGACGGCCGGGTAACCAACCCGGCAATTTCCAGACTGCTCGAAACGCCGCTGCCACTGGCCGATACAGAGTTGGAAGAGCAATACCAGCAGTACTGTCATAGCCTGGGTATTACCCCTCGTCCCAAAGGCAGCTTTGGAGTAAGCAGGAAATACTGGCGGCTGTAGTTCGCTCACGCTTCATGCCTAGCGGCCCGTTGCGGCCGCCAACGCAGGCGGGGCATTGCGGGAGGTGAGCAGCGGGTCCGGTCAACTAGGCTCAAAGCTCAGAACCGCTCATTCAGATGCAGCGCCCCATCGATATAATACTTGGCAAGGTGGCCCGCCAGGGGCAGCGAGTGTCCAAATTCCGCCTGCTCATGCGCATGCTGCGGGGAAGTAGCCACCACGCTGAATGATTCCTCCAGATAGGGGAGGGGCCGCAGCGACGCCGGCAGGTGGGGCCCGTCTTCCCCCGTAACGCGCACCTCGTACATTCGGTAGCCCTCCGGCAGCTGCGCCGTCTGGTAGACGGATTCCGCTCCGCAGCTTCGGCACTTCACCTGCAGGCTGATACCTGAGGCATCAGAATTCGTGACCCGGCCCGCCGTGTGGGGTGTTAGCTGCTGCTCTTTGGCGCAGGGCAGCAGTATAAACGCCTTCGGGGAGTAGCCGCTGCCTGTTGAGATAATGCGGGTGAGGGCCATATAACGGGTAGTAAAGAGTGTAGCAGTGGGCCAGCTTATTCGTGTGCTGCTGAAAAGCCCCGGCTTCATAGAGTAGCCGGCAAGGAGCAGCAGTGCCCGCGCTTGTCAAAGTATGGGCACTGCTGCTATACCTCAAGATGCAGCCGGTACCTAAGCCCCGGCCAGTCGCCGGGGACTCCCTCCGGGGCAAACGCCTGCCCGCATTGGTCGCCTTCATCAGCCGCGCAAGCTTGCTCAACCACAGCCCCCAGCCGCGCAAGCTTGCTCAACCACAGCCCCCACCACGACACCGACCCATCCGCCAGCTGAAACGCCACGTCCAGCGCCGGCGTGGTCACCAGGCTGCTGCCCGGGCCTACTTCGCGTCGCCGGGGTGCAGGTGCTCATACAATAGCTGCGCGGCTGCCGCCAGCAGGGGCTGGTCGCTGGTGCGCTCCTGGCAGCGCTGCAAATCGTAGTGGCACAGCGTCCCGAAAGCCCGGCCCTGCCCGTCACGGATAAGCGCGCCGCAGTAGGAAATAACCGGCGTTTCGATGCCCCGCGCCTGCGGGTCCACGGCGGCGTCCAGAATCTGCACCGGCGCTTCGGTGTGGCCCACCAGCGAGCAGTACGTGGCGGCCATGGGCGCGTCGGAGCCCTGCCGCACGTCGGCCACCTTTCGGTCAAAGAGCACCTCGCTGCGCAGGATGTCCCCATCGAAACGCCACACGCCCGTGTAGCGGTGGGGCGTGCGGTAATTCAGGTAGCCCAGGGCCGCATGCACCCCCTGCTGGTGCAGCAACGCGGTAAACTCGGCTATTTCCGCCTGTATGCTGCTTCCTTGGTTCCGGGTAATTGCGTCCATCATGGTAGGGGGAAGGCCCGGCGGCTGGCGGCCGGGCCTGGGGGCCGTTTCAGGCGTTATCAAACAATTTCACTCCGCAGCGAGGCCTTGCCTGCTGCCACCCGGCCATCTGCCGGGCCATTTCCTGCGCCCCAAACCGCGTGGTTTGGCGCAGGTCCATTCGTTCTACTAGCACCGGCGGGCATCCAGCACTTCTTGCAGGTCGTGCAGGCGGCCTTCCACCTGGGTCAGAAAGGCCGTCGGCACGGGCACCGCGCTGCCATTGCGGGCATTGAGGTAGCGCACCAGCGCATGGAGGGCCCCGATTTCTTCCTGCAACTCGCCGCTCAGGTGCGCCCATCGGGCCTCGCCACCCGCCGGGAGCGCCCGGCACTGGTGGCGCACGGCTAGCGTCTGGCTGACCAGCCCCGCGAGCAGCTCCAGAATGCGCTGCTCATCGGGCGTAAAGGGGCGGGGCTCGTGGTTGACGAGGCACAGCGTGCCGAGCGGGTGCTGGTCGGGCAGCCGCAGCAGGGCCCCGGCGTAGAAGCGCACGTGGTTCTGCTCCGCCACCCGCAGCACCTCCGCCGGAATAGGGGGGTGTTGTTCCAGCAGCACATCGTGGTACACCACGGCCCGGCCCAGCGCAATAGCGGTGGAGCACAGCACCTCCGCGCGCGGCAGCTGGGTGTGGGCGGGCATGCCCACCGTGGCCGGATAATGCACGTCGGTTTCCTCCACCACCGACAGCAGCGAGATGGGCACCTGGAACAGGCGCGCGGCCAACGCCACGAACTCCTCAAACACGGGCTCGGCCAGCGCGGCCAACACCTCGAAGGACCGCAGGGCCGCGAGCCGGGCAGCTTCGTCGTCGGGCAGGGGGGAAGGCGAATAGGTGGCCATACGGGCAGAATAGGTGAAAGGCAGCAACGCACCCAAGATAGTCATCCGAAACTGCCCCCCGGTCCATTGCCTCCCAGCTGGCCCGCCTCGAATCCTGCTTCGGCCGCTACCGGCCACTCATGGCCCCGTGCCCGGCCCGGCTTCCGAAGCCCGGCCCCGCCCCCGCCCCAAGGTGCTCCGGATTAACCGAGACCGGCACCAGGGGCCTTATTCCAGGTCAATGAAAAAGGTCGTGCCCTCGTTCTCCTTGCTGTCGAGCCAGATTTTACCCTGGTGCATTTCCACAATTTGCTTGGTGATAAACAAGCCCAGGCCCGTGGTGGTGTCGCCGTACAGGCCCGGCCGTGCGGCCGAGGTGAACTTGTCGAACACGTGGGGCTGCAGCGCTGCCGGAATGCCCAGCCCGGTGTCGTGCACCACGAGCCGGACGCGGCCTTTGAGCTGGCGCAGGCCCACCCGAATCTTCCCGCCGGCGGGCGTAAAGTTGAGGGCGTTGGAGAGCAGGTTGTCGAGGATGCGGCCGAACTTATCGGCGTGGATGTCGGCGTGAATGGGGGTTTTGGGCAGTTCTAGGCGCAGGTGGATGCCTTTTTCCTGCGCCGAGAGGCGGAACAGGGCCATGCGCTTTTCCAGGAAGGCCCCCAGGTTGGTGCGGTGTTTTTTGGAGCGGGTGGCCTCCAGCTGGCCCAGAAACAGCACGTCGCGCAGCAGCGCGTCGGCTTTTTCGCAGGCCTGCTCCACCAGGCCCAGCAGCTCTTCCACATCCTGCCGGGCCGGGGCCGGCTCGATGCTGCGCACCCCGGCGTGGCCCCGCAGCATAGTCATTATCATCAGGATGTTGGCGATGGGCGCTTTGAGGTCATGGGCGGCCAGCTGCAGGATGGTTTCCTGCGTGTCGTAGAGGTGCTGGTTGGCCAGCTCCAGCCGCCTGCGGTCCGTAATGTCCTCCAGCGTGGTGTAGCCCAGCTCGCCCCCATCGTCGGGAAAGAGCACCGACGTGACCCGGCACCAGAACGAGGACTTGTCCGGGCGCACCAGGCAGGTTTCCAGCACGAAGCTCGGCTTCTTGTGGTTCCAGAGCTGCTCCTGCAATTGCTCCCAGTCCTTGACAAAGTCGGGGTGGGCAAAGTCGACGATTTTGCGCCCCACCACTTTCTTCGGGCTTTTCAGACCCAGCATCGTGGCCAGCGCCTGGTTGGCCTGGCGGATGCGCAGGTCCGGGTCAATGATTTTCTGGCCCATCGGCGAGTTCTCGAACACGGTCCGAAACCGGTCCTGGCTGCGCTGGTACCGCTCGTCCACCACTTTTTGCTCGTCGTCGGCCACCTTCTGCTCCCGCAGGCGGGTGTTCTTTTGCTGCAGGGACTTGACCTGCTTCTTTTCGGGGGTGGGCGAAGCGGGGGTTGACGCGGAGGAAGCCATAAAACGAAAGGGATAGCGAAGGAAAAGAGCCGGCCCGCGCCGCCAGGGGAGGGGGCAGCAGTGGCGTCCAGCTCCAGTATACGCCAAACGCCGCGCCCGCGCCCATGCAGCTGGTGGAAAGATGCCCCTCCCTGCCATCGCCGGCTCCCTCACCAAGTTCCTCACTCGCGACAACCGCACTCCACTTCTTCCAGCACACTTCGGCCACTCCGCCCCGGCCAGCCAGCTACTTTGGCCGCAACCGCCACTTCTTTTCCGGGCAGCCCGGGCGGCCCGTGTAAAGTCCGCCCGGGCTGTCTTCGCCCCCTCAGCGGCCCAGGAAAAGGACTTTCCCCTGGCCCCGGCCGTTCATGGGGGCTGCTCAGAATTCGGAGAACAGGGCACGTTAAGGAATTGCCACCGCGAAGTAATTGTGCAGCAAAGAATTGACTGCTTCTGCCGTCAGGGGCTTGGTCAGCATCGCCGTGACGGGCAGGTGCTGGGCCTCCACCAGGTCGGGGGCGAGGGGCAACGCGCTGAGCAGGACCACCACGAACGCCTGCGGCAAAGCCGGGTGTAGCCGGGTAAAGGCGTGCAGGAACTCGAAGCCGTTGCGTAGCGGCAGGTTGAAGTCCAGCAGAATCAGGGTGGGGCATTCGGCCGTTTCGGGGTGGGCGCAGCGGGCGTTGAGCACGGCCAGCGCGTCGTCGGCATTGCTGGCCACCAGCACCTCTTGGCTCACCTGCATCCGCTGCAACAGGCGCTGGTTGTAGTAATTGGTGGCCGCGTCGTCATCCACGAGCAGCACGGTAGGGCGTTGGTATTGCGGCATGGGCGAAGCGGTCAGGCGGGCCGCGTTTCCTGTAGCCGGGCCTGCATCGCCCGAATTTCCATCCTGTCCAGCGGTTTGTGCAGCACGCCCGCCACCAAAGGGTACTGCCGGGCGCGGGCCGCGTCGGTAGGAGCCAGCGAGGAGGTCAGGACGTAGACCACGCACCGACCCAGCAGGTGCGCTTCCAGGGGTTTAAGGGCGTCCAACACGTCCCAGCCGTCGAGCAGGGGCATGTTCAGGTCCAGCAGCACGACGTCGGGCAGCGCGTCAGCAGGACCCAGCTGCCGGAAAAAGGCCACGGCTTCCACCGGGGAGACGAAGGAGGTAACCACGTCGGTGGGCTGCCCTTCGCGGCGCAGCAGCCGGGTCGTCAAAAAGATGCCTGTTGGGTCGTCGTCGATAAGGAGCGTATCCATCCGCTTAAAGTATAACAATTGTGAAACGAGTGCCCTCACCCACCCGGCTATGGACCGAAATGTGCCCGCCCATACTCTCGACGTGGGTTTTGATTAAGTACAGGCCCAGCCCGCGACCGGGGCGGTGCGGATGGAACCGCTTGTAGAGCTTGAATACGTCGTCGCCCGCCTGCTCCTGGTCAAAGCCCGAGCCGTTGTCGGCGACCGTCATCCGCGTTTCCTGCCCCTCCCCGCCCGTCGCCGTCACGGTAACTTCCAGGGGCCGCTCGTCGGCGCGGTACTGGAGCGCATTGGAGAGCAGGTTGAAAAAGATGCTGTAGAGGTAGGCCCGGTTGGCCCGCACCGACAGGCCGGCGGGAATGGCCACCCGCATGGTGCCCCCGCACTGGTCCAACGCTTCCTGCAGGTTCTGCACTACTTGCTGCACCACTTCGGCCAGGGGCACGGCCTCGGCTTCGGCCAGGCTTTTCTGGTCCCGAATGGCGAGAATGGTGTTCATGTCGCGCAGCACCCGGTCGAGCTGGTGCAGGCTGGTCAGCAGGTGGGTGCGCGTCTCTTCAAAGTACGTAGAGCCTGGTTCTTCCGTGCCCAGCAGGTCGGCCAGGCCCAGGGCGCTGGCCAGCGGGGCGCGCAGGTTGTGCGACACGATGTAGGTGAACTGTTGCAGGTCCTGGTTTTGGGCCACTACTTCCTGCTGCGCCAGCACCTTTTCGGTGATGTCGCGGGCAACCATGTGAACCCCGACCACGGCGCCGTTTTCCCACAGCGGCACCTTCATCACGTCCCAGTGCCGGGGTGCGGATTGGCCCTGGGCGGCGTACATGTCGAAGCGCACGGTTTTGCCGGTGAAGGCTTCCTGCAGCTTTTCCGCGAACAGGGGCTGCACCGCCGGGGGCAAAAAATCGTTGTAGGAGTGGTCCACTACCCGGTCCTTGGGTTCGGCCACCAGGGCGAGAAAGGCCGGGTTGGCGTCCAGAATCGTGGCCTTTTCGTTCTGGTAGAGAATCAGTTCGGGAGTGTTGTCGAACAGGGACCGGAACCGGACCTCACACGTGGCAATGGGCGGGGTGGCTTTCATAGGCTTGGCGAAGCAGGAGTAGGAGCGGGCCAAGCGGAGCACCCGCTACCCTTCCAAAGCGCATACGAGCCACCGAAAGTCAGGGGTGAAATAGCCCTGTTTTTCAGGGGCCTGTTCCATGGCAATGCCCGGCAACCCGTCAAACTACCCGGCGGCGCCATCGGGCGCGAAAGCCGCCAACAGCAAGGGGCCGCCTTTTTCATGAAGCTGGCTTAGTAAGGCGCCCGGCACTACTTTTGTACGCCTGGGGTTTAACTACAACCAGCCCCGTCCAGTCCCGGCTTTGCCGCCGCCCTGCTCTCTACTATGATAAAACTTTCCAGCGTACTACTCGTCGACGACGACCAGCTCACCAACGACCTCAACCAACGTTTGCTGCAAGAGCTGGGCGTCGCCGACCAGTACCTGTCGGCCAACGATGGCGAGCAGGCCTTTGCCGCCCTCGAGGAGTTGGCTTTGGAGGCCAACCCCACCAGCCCGGTCCTGGTGTTGCTCGACGTGAAAATGCCCGGCATGGACGGCATGGCGTTCGTGGAAGCCTACCAGCGCCTGCCCCCGGCTCAACAGCAGGCCGTGGTCATTGTGATGCACACGGCGTACATGAGCTCGCACGACCTGGGCCGCATCGAGTCCCTGCCCATCGCCGGCCTGGTCAGCAAGCCGCTCACCAAAGAAAAGCTCGACACCATCCTTAAGCTCCACTTCCAGCGCCGATTTCCGCTAACGTAGGGACGCACCAACCCATTGGCAACCCGTAGGCAAAACGAGCGGACCATTGGGCCCGCTCGCTTCGTTTCCACCCTGGCCTTCAACATGCAGCGGGCCCTTTAAATCCCGGCCAGCCGCCGGCTACTCCTCCGCAGCAAGGGCACCCGCGTACCGGCCGCCTTTATCAGCCGCACGAACCTGGAAAGCTGCCGCCCCGACTACGGCACCGCCCCATCGGCCAGCAGCAACGCCCACGTCCAGCGCCGGGGTGGAGGGGCGGTTATGCTCCGATTCCCCCCCGCGCTTGTCGGTAACGATAAGTCCCGGTCAGATACACCCCGGCGCGTACTGCTCCTGCTGGCGCTCCTCCCTGCCCCATATCCGCATTCTGTTACGCCCTCGTCACCGCCCTGGCCTGCTGGTTAAGGGTAGGCGTAACGGACTTGATGCAGCCCCCGCACCACGCCGTAGCGCCTGCCCGGGCCCCGGACCAGCCCGACTGCCTGCCGCGCATGAGCCAACGAGCGGCGCTGTCACTTTCGCTTGCCGTTTTTTCTCCCTTCCGGCTATTGTGCGCCTCCTTTTCCCCTTTGCGGAAATTCGGGCGATAGGCTTTCGGCCCTTACTCCCCCGGCCGACAAATCAGGGTACTGCGGCGGCCTGGCGGAAGTGGGCGGTTGGTCGGGGTGCCGATAAAACCGCTGAAACAAAGCCGTGGCCAGGCACATGGCCGCCGTGGGGGCCAGCAAATACACCCACAGCGCCGTGTAGTCGCCAGCCACCACTGCGGCCGAAAGGGTGCGGAATGGGTTGAGGCTCATGCCCGAAAGCGGCGCTTCGACGATAATGTAGACCATCAGCAGGCCCCCCACCAGCCAGCCGGTAACTGGTTGCAGCCGGGCCGAATGCAGCGCCAGCAGCAGCAGCCACATCAGCCCGAAGGAGATGACAAATTCGGCCGCAAACGCCACCGCCGGCCCGCCCGGTCCTGGTTTGGTGGTGATAAAATGGACGCTCATATGGGCGTAGTAGTCCCCCAGTACCAGGCCCAGGCCCAGGGCTGCCGTGACGGAACCTACGGCCTGCGCCACCACGTACCAGCAGGCATCGGGCCACTTCATGTGGCCCAGCTGCCAGAAAGCCAGCGTCACGGACGGATTCAGGTGCGCGCCCGACTTTTTACCCCAGGGGTTATAGACTAAGGCTACGATAACCAGGCCCATGCCCATTCCCAGTGGGATGCGGCGCCCCAGTTTGCCCGCTCCCTGCGCTACCAGCCACTGGTGCAACGGCGAATTGGGATGTTCCAGGACTATGGTCAGCAAACTGGCTCCGATAATGAAAAGGGCCAGCCCGCCGGCTTCGGCCAGGTAGTGCGGCCAGTTGCGGCGCAGGGCCGCGTACAGCTCGGAGAACAGGGACAGCGGTGCGGGCCCCTTCGGCAAAGGGAGGGCCGGGCCCTTACCTAAGGTGCCCGTATATGGGGAAGGCTGTAACATAAGGCTGAGCTGTGCGGCTGATAGTAGTACCAAATCGTCCCGCTTGAAGGGAGGACCCGGGTGAGACCAACGCCGTAACACTGCCGCTGGCGGGGTGGTTAGGGCTGGGGCGCGGCCACTCTGCCGGTAGCGGCCCCCTGGAACCAGCTAACCAGGCAGGCGTATAGCAGCGGCGGCCAGCTTGCTCAGCAGCAAAGCCGCCATGGGCTCGCCTTCGGGCAGGCCCTGCTGCCGCCACAGCTCCGCGCCGTCGCGCAGCAGCACAAAGGCCGGCACGCCCTGGCCATCGAAGGCGTGGACCACGGCGGGGTGGGTGCCGGCGTCCACTTTCAGCACGTGAATAGCGGTGCCGAGCTCGCGCTGCAAATTTTTTAGCATCAGATTGGTGGCCGTGCGGACGAGCAGACTTTCCTGCTTGGTGCCGGGGCCCACGGTGGGTAGCATCACGAGCAGCATGGCCGGGTGGGTGGGTAAGATCGGGAGAATATCGGTGGAAAACATGGGCCGGGGGAAAAGTAAGCAGCACCGTGCCGGGTCGGAAGCAAGGCAGGATAAGTAGCCATAAAGTTAGCGGAAGCCCCCGCCGGCCCGTATGACGCCTATCAGGAGGCCGGAATGACGTTTGTCAAGTCCGGTAGCGTATTGCCCGCGTGTGCCTGCTGCTCCTCCAGGGCCCGGCCCTTACTACCCCACCCCTATGATACCGATGACCACCGTTTCCGAAGTGCTGAATAACCTGAAAAAAGAAGGCTATACCGCCGACTTCAACCTCCACGACAGCTGCCTGGTCTGCTACGGCAATGCCCTGCAGATTTCCCCGAGCGAGTTTCTGGTCGATAAGCACTACCGCTTCGAAGGCATGTCGGACCCTGGCGACGCGGCCGTGGTGTACGCCATTTCCTCGGCCCGGCACGGCGTGAAAGGCACGCTGGTGGATGGCTACGGCATTTCCAGCGTAGCCCTGAGTTCGGAGATGGTCCAGGCCCTGCGCGAAAACCCGGCCTTCTCCGCTTCCCACGAGGAGACCCCCGTGAAAGCCCCAGCCCCAGACCCAGTCGAGAAATCGAATGAGGCCACCCCGCAACGCCCGGCCGGTGCCTGAACCCGGGAGCGGCTTTAGCTACGTCAACTCAAATGCGTTAGCCTCATTCCCGGTTGTGGGAGTAGCTTGCCTGGCTTAACCCGCTCCCCCATCCATGTCCAATTCAACTGCTGGTTTCCCGTCCCTGCCTCCCGACCAGCCCCTGCTCGACCTGCGCGCCCGGGCCGAGCAGCGCCTGCGTCTGGAGGCCCGCCCCGCCGAAGAGCTTACCCGCACGAAAGCCAGTGGCTGGTGCAGGAGCTGCGGGTGCATCAGGTGGAGCTCGAAGCCCTGAACAAAGAAGTGCTCGATGCACAGGTCGAGCACTTCTGCCCTTGTTTAAAAGTTAAACGGCCATTTGGCGGACGGTCCAGTAGCCACAGAAATTGCGCTAAGGCAGTAACGTAACTGGTCTGTTTCAAATTGGCGTGGAAAGCGGTAGCGCGGAGCCGAGTGGCGGTCCAAATGATTGCCTTACTACACTTCCTTCGGACAATATGAAATTGGAATAACTCAGCACATTAGCCTGTCTGTGCAGTTATGGCTTTTGCATGCGAAGTACAACCGGCGAAGTATCTGCCCACTCATATGCTGCGAGAGGGAATAGCTGAACTGGGCAACTTATGCGACCGTTGGGCGAATGTACCCTTTAGAGGCTACAAATGCGGGGCGCTCTGGTAGCACCAGTAGTAGCCTGTTCTAAGAAATATTCTATTCTTGGCTCTTCGCTATTGGCTTCTCCAAAAACGGAAGTAAATTATTAAAAAAATAATAATTAGCCTTAACTGAGGCAGAGTGCTATTTTGGGAATAAGATATCTTTTTGGGACTAATAACCGGTAAAAGACCCATTTAAGACTCTAAATGGGGCGGTAGAATAATGTTGCTATTCCCATTTATAGAACTGAAGAAAAATGCAAAACTGCCGGTATATCTTGCCTTAGATTCAGGTCGCTAAGAGCTTGTCCTCGCAACGTCCTACCTATCATATGGGGGGGGGTAGGCAGCGTGGGCTTGGCAAGCGGCGGACGCGACTGTTGGATTCTCACGCCGAGCCATCGGCACGCATTCCGGCACTTCCGGGATGTTCACTCTCCCCCATCTATGAAAACTCTCTATTCCGTCAACCGCGCCCTTGCCAAGGGGGGCGTGCTGCTGGCTGCCTGCCTGTTGCTGGGCTCCCCGGCCAGCGTTGCCCAAGTAGCTCCCGACCTGGGGGCCGCCAATAGCTTCGCGTTATTCACCGCCGTTGGAGCCTTCAACAACGTCGGGCCGACCGTTATTCAAGGCGACATCGGCACCAACGCAGGGGCTTTTAGTGGGTTTCCCCTAGGTGTTGTCACTGGCAACATCCACGTGGCCGATGCCACCTCCACGCAAGCGGCCACGGACGTGCAAACGGCCTTCGGCTATATGTCAACCATTCCGTGCGTTACGCCGCTGGCCGTGTACGGCGGCACGCCGGCCCAGACGCTGATACCCGGTTCGTACTGCGTGGGCGCGGCTACTACGCTGGCTGGCACACTAATTCTGGACGGCGGCGGTGACCCCAACGCGAAGTTCTTCCTGCGCGTATCGGGGGCCCTGACGACAGCCGCCAACTCGGTGGTGCTGACGCAAAACGGGGCCACGCCCGGCAACGTGTACTGGCAGATTGGTGGGCTCGTTACTTTGGGCCAGAACTCCGTGATGCGGGGCACTCTGCTGGTGGACGGGGCTATCAACATGATTCAAGGCGCCAGCCTGATAGGCCGTGGCCTCTCGCGCGGTGGTGCCGTGACCATTGATACCAACACGGCCAGCCTGCCCGGCGCGGTTGTAACCGGCACGTTTTGGCTGGGTAACCCGCTCGGCACCGGTACGACTGATTGGTTCACACCGGGCAACTGGTCAAACGGGGTTCCCACGAGCCTGCTCGATGCGACCGTTCCTGCTAATACGGCCCCCTATCCGGTCATTGCCAGCGGCAACGCCCTGGCTAACGGCCTCACGCTCGGCACCGGTGCCCGCCTGACGATGAACGGCGGCACGCTGGACCTGAAAGCCAGCCTGAGCAACAGCGGCACGTTCAGCGCTACGGCCGGTACTACCACCCTGAGCGGCACCAGCCCGCAGGTAGTGGGCGGCAGCGGCAGCACCCAGTTCTGGAGCTTGCGCATCGCCAATACGGCCGGGGCATTCCAAACCAGTGCCGTGAGCGTTCATGGCGTACTAGCCCCGGCCAGCGGCGACCTGAACACCAACGGCCAGACGCTGACGCTGCTTTCGGACGCCACGGGCACGGCTATGGTCGTCGACAATGGGACGGGCACCATCAACGGCAACGCCACCATGCAGCGCTATATCGACCCGAGCCTGAACGCCGGGCTGGGCTACCGCCACTACAGCTCGCCGGTGCAGGCCACTACGATCAATGACCTGGCTACTGCCGGCTTTACGCCCGTCATCAATCCGGCCTACAACACAGCCGCCAACCCGGGCAGCACCACGCCTTTCCCTACCGTGTACGGCTACGACGAGGCCCGCCTGACCAGCGCCAACGCCCTGACCAGTGACTTTAATTTCGGCTACTTCTCGCCCGCTGCGCTGACCAACACCCTGGTGCCTGGTCGCGGCTACACGGTCAACCTGGCCGCCAGCGAAACGGTGGATCTGACCGGTACGCTCTCCACCGGCACTGTGCCAGTTGGAGCCCTCTCGCGCGGCCAGCAGGCCAACGCCGGCTGGCAGCTGCTGGGTAACCCCTACCCGGCCCCCCTCGATTGGAACGTGGCCCGTACCGGCCTGCCCACCGGCGTAATTGACGCCATCTACACCCATAAGTCGAGCAGCCAGTACGCCGGCACCTACCAGTTCTACCAGAACGGTTTCGGCACACTGCCCGGTGGCCTCATCCCGGCCATGCAGGGCTTCTTCCTGCGCGTGAGCCAGAACGTACCCAGCTTCAGCTTCCAGAACAGCTGGCGCGTAACGAGCTATCAGAACCCGACCTTCAACCGCGGGGCAGCCGACACCCGGCCCGCCGTGCAGCTGGACCTGGTGGATGCGCAGGGCACCCACGAGCCAACCTTTGTTTACTTTGAAGCCGGCGCTACCACCGGCCGCGACGACCACTACGACGCCGAGAAGCTGCCCAACACTACGGGCCTGAACCTGGCCTCGATAGCCGCTACCGGCGAGGCGCTGGCCGTCAATGGCCTGCCCGTGCTGAGCAGTGCCGCCGTAATCGTACCGCTGACGGTGGATGTGCCCCAGGCCGGGCGCTTCGCCATCTCGGCCCCCAGCTTGGCTAACCTGCCGACCTCCACGCTCGTGGAGCTGGTCGACAACCTCACCGGCACCCGCCACGACCTGCGCCAGCTATCGGCCGCCGGCTATGCCTTCTCCACCGACAGCCGCCGCGTGGCCGGCCGCTTCGTGCTCAACCTGCGGCCCAACGCGGTGCTGGCCTCGGGTTCGGCCGCACTGGCCGCCCAGGTGCGGGCTTACCCCAACCCGGCTCAGGGCCAGCTCACCATCAGCCGCCCGGCGGGCGCCGCGGCCTCGGCCGTGCTGCTCAACGGCATTGGCCAGCAGCTGCGCACGCTGGCGCTGCCCACCACCGAAACTACGCTTAACCTCCAGGGCCTGCCCAGCGGCGTGTACGCCTTGCGCGTAACGCTGGCCGGCGGCCAGACCGTGGTGCAACGCGTGGTAGTGCAGTAAAGCAATGCCCCCCAGGTCCGGCCACCCCCGCAGTGGCCGGGCCCCTGGGCGAGGCTTTTTCCCTCAATTTTTTCTTTAAAACCTTCTGCTATGCGTTTCTTCTTTCTACTCTTGCCCCTGCTGCTGGTGAGCACCGCTTTACTGGCTCAGGGCCCGGGGCCTGGCGGGCCGATTCCCAACCAGCCCAACCAGCCCACGGCCGTGCCCATTGACGGCGGGGCCAGTCTGCTACTGGCTGCCGGCGCCGCTTACGGCCTCAAGCGCCTGCGTCAGCACCGGGCGCGCAAATAACCCCTTCTTTACCTTTACTCTCCGGGCCGATGTCAATGCATCGGCCCGGCGTGTTTTCCTTATTTGTATGTAATCGTATGCTTTCCTCCCCGATTATCCATTCGGCCCGGCAGTGGCTGGCGGCCCGGCCGCAAGTGCAGTTTCTGCTGCTGGCCGCCGGCTTCTATGCCCTGTGGGTGCTGATTTACGAGCAGGGCCTGGAGCCCGCTGGCAACCTCGATGATGCCCTGTCGGCCAACCTGGCGGTGGCAGCGGCCGGGCTGTTAAAGTTAGTAGGCGTGGCCGCCGGTACTGACCCGGCCGCACCGACCACCGTGACGATGTTCGGGCAGGCGGCCGTGTACGTGGGCAACCCCTGCAACGGGCTGGTGCTCTACGCCCTGTTTGCGGGCTTCGTGCTGGCCTACCCCGGCAGCGGTCGGCGTCGGCTGTGGTTTATTCCGCTGGGCTTGGCCGTCATCTACGGCATTAACGTGCTGCGCATTGCCGCGCTGGCCATCAACCACACCTACTGGTACCACACGGTCGAGTTCAACCACCACTACACCTTCACCTTTGTGGCCTACGGGGCCATTCTGGTACTCTGGCACCAGTGGGTGCGGCCCCAGGTTGCCCTTACAGCGGTAGCGCATGGCTAGGGTGGGGGTAGAAAGCCGGCCCGCACCGACACCAATCGTGCCGGCCGCGGCGACTACCAACCGGCTGAGCTCCGGACGGCTCGTGGTGGCATTGGCGCTCGGGCTTACTTTGTTCGGGCTAGGCCAGTTTGATGAGCCGGTGTTTGCGGTGCTTACCCGCACCTGGCAGGCCGTGCTCGGCGGGTTGGGTCCGGTGGCCCAGAAGCTGGTGCAGCCCTCGGGTCTGAGCACCCACGGCGTGGTAGTGGGCCTTAGCTACCGTCTGCTCTACATGCTGGTGAGTATTGGGTTACTGCATGTGCTGCTACGAGGTCGCCATACCCGCGCCATTGGGCTGGGTTACGGACTGGCTTTTAGCCTGAGCCTGGCGCTGCTGCTGCTCGGCCAGCAGGCCGGCTGGCCATTGGCGTCGGTGCAGGGCCATCGGCTCATGGATTTGATTAGTTCGCCGCTGGCCCTGCTGTTGCTCTACGGGCTGGTATTGCTGCGTCGGGCTAAACGCTAGAGCCATTTGAAACAATGTGGGCTATTGCATAACAATGCGGAGCAATATTCGGAGCAAACTTCTGTAACTGGCAACGCTAACGGCTCACTTAGCCGTAGGGGCTTAGCGTAAGCGGCTCTACGGCTAAGTGAGCCGAGTCTATTCTTAGAAAGCCTTCCCCGCAAGAGTAGGGGAGGGCTTTCTAGTGAATGACAGAGGACGGAGGGCAGAGCGGCTACTTTACGCTTACCTGCCCGAATGCTGTCTGGCAGCGCAACTAGTCACTTCTCTAAAGAAGGGGGAGACTGCTGATTTGTATGAAGCGAGGAGAAGGGGCTGAAAGGACCGGGCGCACAGATGTAAATTCCAAATGCGACTTTTGGGCTACGTTTTTAACCAAGGCCCATTCCGCGCCGGGCTGGCCGCCGCCACTGCGCAGGCCCTGTACCAGGACCTGTTCGACGCCGCCCCGGTCGCCTTGCTCACGCTCGATGCCGAAGGCGTGCTGGCCCACATCAACCACCGCGCCGCGCAGCTGCTGGAAACCACCGTGGCGCGCCTGACGGGCCGGCGGTTCCTGCAGTTCGTGGCCCCCGCCGGCCGCGACGACTTTCAGCGCTTCTTCCACCACTGCCTCGGCCAGCAGCACCTGCAACGGGCCCCAGTGCCCTTGCTCCCCGAGGCGGGCACCAGTTTCACGGTCCATTTGGTTGGCGGGTCCTCCCGCACGCCCTCCGGCCTCCTACTGGTGCGCTTTACCCTGGCCCGCGCCGGGGCCCGCGTGCCCGAGTGGAACAGCCGCGAGGCCGCGGGCGGACTTGCCCACCCCAGGCGCGCGGCCCCGCCTTCGGAAATCCCCGGCCTTTCCAGACCACCCCCGGCTTTTCGCCGTACGCTTGTCCGGGAGCTCCCCCACCAGTAACGAAGCCTATGGCCGCGAAAACCAACGGAACAACCAAGCGTCAACGCCGGGATATTGTCGTCATCGGGGCCTCGGCCGGGGGCGTCACGGCGCTGCTGGCGCTGGTCAAAACCCTGCCCGCCGATTTTCCGGCCCCCATTTTCGTGGTGCAGCACGTCGGGGCCGATTCGCAGAGCATCCTGCCCGAGCTGCTCAGCCACGTCTCGGCCCTGCCGGCGAAGCACCCGCAGGATGGGGAAACCATCCGGCCCGGCGTGATTTATGTCGCCAAGCCCGACCACCATCTGCTGGTGGAGGACGATACGGTGCTCGTCACCCGCGGCCCCAAGGAAAACCGGTTCCGGCCCAGCATTGACGCGCTGTTTCGTTCGGCGGCCTACACCTTCGGCCCCCGCGTGATTGGCGTGGTGCTCACCGGCTACCTCGACGACGGCACGTCCGGCCTCTGGAGCGTGCAGCG
Source organism: Hymenobacter rubripertinctus (assembly GCF_003583925.1). Lineage (GTDB taxonomy): Bacteria > Bacteroidota > Bacteroidia > Cytophagales > Hymenobacteraceae > Hymenobacter > Hymenobacter rubripertinctus. The sequence goes on from NZ_QYCN01000005.1 coordinate 101,858, forward strand.
CATGGGCGGGCTGGCCGTGGTGCAGGACCCCCACGATGCCCAGCAGCCCGCCATGCCCGAAAATGCCCTGCAATTCGTCGCGGCCGATTATGTGGTGCCCCTGGCCGAGCTCGGCTCCCTGCTGGTGCGCCTCACCCTGGAGCCGGCCCCCGCGAAAACCCGCCTGCCCGCCGCGGAACGGGAGCTGCTCCAAATGGAACTGACCATTGCCAAGCAGGGCGGGGCCTTCGAGCTGGGCATCATCGACCAGGGCAAGCTCACGCCCTTCACCTGCCCCGACTGCCACGGTGCCCTCACCCAGCTCATCGAGGGCAAGCTCATTCGCTACCGCTGCCACACCGGCCACGCCTACACCGTCAGCGCGCTGCTGGGCGAAGTCACGGCCTCGGTCGAAAGTATGCTCTACCAGTCTATGCGTGGGCTCGAAGAAACCAAGATGCTGCTGCAGAACATGGCCGAGTATTTTGCCAAAGACCAGCAGGCCGAGGTGGCCGCGCTGTTTTTCCGGAAAGCCGAGCACGCTGGCCAGCAGGCCCGCGTGGTCCACGAATCCATCCTGCAGCAGGAAGCCCTCAGCGGCGATTTGCAATTCCAGCAAAAAGAGCTGCGCTAACCCGCCCGCCTCTCCCGCCTCTCCCGCCCACTCCGCCCACTCCGCCCGCCGGAGCAACCGGCTTGTTTGGCGCTTGTCTCGGGCTGCGCCGCCGCTTGCTGGCCGGTGGTCAGCAGGTAGCGGCATCGGCTCCCGGCCCGCTTCGGCGGCGGAATCCAGCCCTGCGGTTGGCCCCCCCCCCCAGGTTTATTCGGCAGAAATGCCGCTTGTTCAGCTTGTGGTTGCCGCCCGCCGTGCTGAATTTTAGGGATGTTTAGCTTCCTCGCCCACTGGCTCGGCCAGCAGTCCTCCCTGCCGGCTACCGAAGCCGGCCGCCGCCGGCTGGTCAACGGTGCCCTGCACCAGACCCGCCACACCCCGCGGGCCCCGCGGCCCTACGAGCGCATGCTGCTCGACCAGTTCGTGCGCGGCAACCTCACAATTGCTCAGGTACTGGCCCACCTGGCGGCTCAAGAGTACGAGTAAGCGCTTGGGCCGCGTGGTGCACCGCACAAAAGGAGCACTCCGCCCGCCCCGCCGGAATGACCAGCATGCGGAAGCAGGGCGCAATACTGCGCGCCACCGGGCACTCGGGGTGCGAGTGGTATACGTCTGCCCGGCCAATGCCCCGGACAATAGCATAAAATGGATAGCCAACCTCCATCGATAGCTCAACGGTAGCGCAGCCATAAGGTTGAAAATGGGAGGCCTGAGACGGCCCTGGCCGCGCCCGGCATGCGCTTTCGCAAATGGCCTTTACCTCCTTGGGCAGCCCGGGTGGTTAGCGCGCAAAATAGGCCAGCGCGAGCCGCGCGGCCCGGACCCGCGTTTTGACCGTGGCCAGCGGAATGTCCAGCACTTCGGCGACTTCTACCTGAGTGTAGCCCCCGAAATACAGCAGGTTCATCACTTCCCGCTGCCGGTGCTGGAGGTGCCTGGTCAGTTCGCGCACGCCAATGTGTTCGGGCTGGAAGGTGGGCGCGGCCGGGGCCAGCCGCACTTCGGCCACGTCCAGCGACTGCGTACCGCGGTGAAAGCGGTTACGGGGGCTGCGCAGCGAGTCGATGGCCTGGTTGCAGCATATGCGCACCATCCAGGTAAACAGCCGGCCGCGGCCGGCATCGTAGCTGGCTATGCTGAGCCAGATTTTCAGCAGGCCCTCCTGCAGAATGTCCTGGGCCTGGGTTTCTTCGCCCACCACCCGCCGAATCACGGCCAGCAGGTTTGGGCCATACCGCTCGTCCACCTGCCGCATGGCCCGCTCGTCGCGGGCCAGTAGCCGCTGCACCAACCCGTCTTCGTCGGTGGGGCCAGATATGGTCGGCAGCATGGGCATGGGATGGTAGGAGAATACTCGCAGCACGGTCCGCCCGCCGGGGGTTCCGAACCGAGTCGGAACCCCCGGCGGCGCGCCGGGCAACTGAGTTGAATCTCCCCATACGTAAGCTAAGTCGAAATTGAACGGGCCGCTGCCCGGATATAGGGCTGCTGGTCGGCCTGCGGTAACTGCTCCCCATTCCCGCTGCCTATGAATCACGAATGGATGCGTACCTTTCCCATATGCCCAACGCTGTCCCGTCTGCCCACCTGCCCGGTGCGCCTGCCTCGCCCTCGGTAGGGGCGGCGACAGGTGCTGACCTCGTCAACCTGTCGGCCGAGCCCAAAGCCCATGCCGTAATCGAGCAGCAACAGCAGCTGCGGGCCCGGCTGCGCGACGCCCCGGCCGCCATGGCCAGCCTGGTCGGGCCCGACCACCTGGTTGGCGTGGCCAACGACTTGTTTCGGCAGCTCTTCGGCGGGCGGCCCCTGGCAGGGCTGGCCTTACGCACGGCGCTGCCGGAGTTGGCCGACCAGCCGTTTTTTGCGCTGCTCGACGAGGCTTACCGCACCGGCGTCACCTGCTACGGCCATGAGGCAGTAGCTTACGCCGAGCCCGCCGGCCACCATGGGCCGCTCTATTTCACCTTCATGGCCCAGGCCACCCGCGATGCGGCGGGGACGGTCGAGGGCCTGCTGCTCTTCGCCTATAATGTGAGTGCCCACGTGCTGGCCCGGTACCCGGAAGCCGCCGGCACCCCGCCGCCCACCGCCGCTGACCACGAGCTGGCCCTCGTCAACGAGGAACTGGCCACCACCAACGAGGAGCTGCTGGTCAGCAACGAGGAGCTGGTAACCACGGTGGCCCAGCTCTCCACCGCCAACGCGCAGCTCCAAGACTCCAACGCCGAGATGCAGGCCCAGGCCCAGGAGCTGCGCCGCGCCCACAAGGCCCTGCGCCACCTCAACCAGGAGCTGGAAGCCCGCGTGTTCGAGCGCACCCAGGCCCTGCGCCACGCCCGCGCCGAATCCGAAGCTACCGCCCAGAAGCTGCTGCGCGTGACGGAAAGCCTGCCCAGTACCAGCTTCACTATTGACCAAAGCGGGCAGCTGCTCTACATGAGCCCCCAGTGGTACGCCTACACCGGCCTGGAGCCCGGCGCGGATGTCACCGCGGCCTGGCCCCAGCTCATGCACCCCGCCGACCTGCCGGCCATTGCCCGGGAATTGGGCACCGCCCTGGCCGGCGGCGGCCCCTGGCGCTACGAGTTTCGCCTGCGCGGGGCCGACGGGCAGTACCGCTGGTTTGCCAGCCAGGGCTTGCCCGAGCCCCTGGCCCACGCCGAAGCCGCCGACCGGCCCCGCCAGTGGTTTGGCTCCAACCTCGACATCGACGACTTAAAGCAGGCCCAGCAGCAGCTCGAAGAAAAGGATGAGCTGCTAACCAGCATCCTCTCGTCGCTACCCGCCAGCGTGGTCACTTTCGAGGGCGAAGACCTGCGCTTCGGATTTTTCAACGACGCCTTTCAGCGCCAGGCGCAGGGCCGGGCCGTGCCGGGCCGCCCGGCGGAGGAGGCATTCCCCGAAGCCGAAGCGCAGGGCTTTCTGACCTTGCTGCGCCAGGTGTTGCGCACCGGCGAGCCTTACCGGGCCCAGGAGGTGCCCGCCCAGACTCGTGACCCGCGCACGGGGCAGCAGCAGGAAATGTACCTGGACCTGACTTACCTGCCGCTGCGCCACGGCCAGCAGCCGCCCCACGCCGTGCTCGGCTTCACGCTCGACGTGACGGACCGCGTGCGGGCCCGCCAACAGGCCGAAGCGGCCCAGGGCCAGGCGTTGGCCGCCGCCGAGCAGGTCGCGGCCCAGCGCGAGGAGTTTTACCAGGTGTTCGAGCAAACCCCCGCCTGCATTGCCCTGCTGCGCGAGCCCGGCCACCGCTTCGAATATGTCAACCCCGCTTACCAGCAGCTCTTTCCCGGCCGCCAGCTGGTGGGCCGCACCGTGGCCGAGGCCCTGCCCGAAGCCGTGGAGCACGGCTTTCTGGACCTGCTCGATGGGGTATTTCAGACCGGCGAAACGTATTTCGGGCAGCAGATGCTCCTGCCCGTGACCCGGGCCGACGGCCAGCCGCCCCAGGATGTCTACTTCGATTTCACCTACCAGGCCCTGCGCGAAGCCGGGCACATCGTGGGCATCTCCATCTTTGCTACCGACGTCACCGAGCGGGTGCTGGCCCGCCGACAGCGCGAGGCCCAGCAGCAGCAGCTGGCCGAGCTGTTTGAGCAGGCCCCGGTGGCCATCACCGTGCTGCGCGGGCCGCAGTACGTCATCGAGGTAGCCAACCCGCTCGTGGCCCAGCTCTGGGGCCGCACTCCCGAGCAGGTGCGGGGTAAGCCCCTCTACGAGGCCCTGCCCGAAGTGCGCGACCAGGGCTTTAAGGAGCTGCTCGACCAGGTCGTGGCGAGCGGCGAGGCCTTCACGGCCCAGGAGGTACCGGCCCAGCTGCCCCGCGCCGGGCAGTTGGCCACGGTCTACCTCAACTTCGTTTACCAGCCCCTGCGCGACGTCCAGGGCCGCATCGACAGCGTGGCCGCCGTGGCCACCGACGTGACTGCCCAGGTGCTGGCCCGCCAGCAGCTCGCCCAGGCCAACACCGAGCTGACCGCCACCAACGAGCAGCTCAATCGTACCAACACCGACCTCGACAACTTCGTCTACACCGCCTCCCACGACCTCAAGCAGCCCATCACCAACCTCGAGGGCCTGCTCACCGCCCTGCGCGAAGAGTTGGACCTGCCTTCCGCGCAGGCCGACATAGACCCGCTGCTCGACTTGATGCAGGGTGCGGTGGAGCGCTTCCAGCGCACCATTGCCCAGCTCACTGACATTGCCAAGCTGCAGGCCGCCCACGATGACCAGCCTCCCACCGAGGTCGACCTGGCCGCCCTGGTGGCCGACGTCTGCCTGGACCTGCGCCCCCAGTTCCGGGCCACTGGGGCCGGCCTCACTGTGGAGGTAACCGAGTGCCCCACCCTGGCCTTCGCCGAAAAAAACCTGCGTAGTATCGTCTTCAACCTGCTCAGCAACGCCCTCAAGTACCAGCACCCCGACCGGGTGCCGCGGCTCGGGCTACGCTGCTACCTGGGCGAAGCCTTCGCCGTGCTCGAAGTGCAGGACAACGGCCTCGGCCTCGACCCTGACCAGCAGAAAAAGCTCTTCGGCCTGTTCCGGCGCCTGCACGTGCACGTCGAGGGCTCCGGTATCGGCCTGTACATGGTCAAAAAGATTATCGAGAATGCCGGCGGCCGCATCGAAGTAGACAGCCAACCAGAAATTGGCTCCACGTTCCGGCTGTATTTCCCCCGTTCCCGTTAAGCCTCCCAGCCAGCGCAGGTACCACAAGAACATCCTGCTTCAGCTGGCGTCTCCCGCCCAAAGCATCACTATTCTTGTTACGGATTCGAACATCGCAATTCGTAACAAATTGAAACGAATGCAGTTGGCATCAAACGAACCCAGGGCCGGGCTATTTTCCGGCTAGGTGTTCCTATTAGCCCCAAAATGCTGCCTGCCATTCTGCTCGTCGACGACGATGCCACCACCAACTTCCTCAACCAGCGCCTGCTCAGCCGCCTCAGCGTGAGCCCGCAGGTGCACGTCGCCCTCAACGGGGCCGAAGCCCTCAGCTGGCTGCAGGCCTGCTGCCAGCAGGCCCCGGAAACCTTCCCGGTCCTCATTCTGCTCGACCTGAACATGCCCGTAATGAACGGCTTCGAATTCCTCGAAGCCTACCAGCAGCTGCCCGCCGCCCCGCGCCAGCACACGGTCATCGTCATGCTCACCACCTCCACCCTCGACGCCGACCAGCTCCGCGCCCGGCAGCTGCCCATCGCCGGTTACCTCACCAAGCCGCTCACCCGCGAAAACATCGCCACCGTGCTGCGCGACCATTTCAACCTGCCACCGCACCCTGAATTCGCTGATTGAGGAATGAATAATACGCGGTTTGGGGGTAACATCAGGTAATTATTCCTCCAATAATGGCTTCCAACCACCACGGCCACCCAATTGGGTGGCCGTTGCCATTTCGCATCGCCGGGTTCACGCGCCTGGCTCCGGCGGCTTGCGCTTTCTCTCGCGCCGCACGCCTTTGAAGGGCTTACCGTCTTCCTTCACATCCATAAAGCGCCCCGTTTCGGCATCACGCTTCACGAACTGCTTCGTAACCGGGTTGAACGTCTGTGACCGTTCGCGCACGGCCCCTTTGCGGGCATTGTCGCCGGTAGGAGGGTTGGTTGCCATCTGAGTAGAAGTGTAAGTGAAACATCAAAGTGAAGCCGCGTCCCCGCGCTCCACCACCCGCTGCCGGTCAGCCAGCCCCGGCTCATCTGCCCCGCGCCCCAGGTCCCCATTAGGGGCAACCGCCGCCGACGACACCGCCGCGGCCACGCTCCCGGCCAGCAGCAGGTAGCCGCCCAGCGTCACCAGCGCCGCCGGCAACACCACCGGGGCTGTGGCAATAATGCCGCCCACGGCCGCCAGCGCGGCGCCAATCGTGCGCACCTTCCGAAAGAACCGGGGCGTCGGCAACGTCACCCGGTCAAGCACTGTCAGTTTCTGGTTCATCGTAGTTGGGTTTTAGTAATTGGTTATTCCTCCAATCGTTGCTTGCTATCAGCTAAAAGCTGTCAGCTAAAAGCTGTCAGCTAACAGCTCACTTCTCGTCCAGCCGGGCCAGAATCCGGTCGGCCCACTGGTTGCGCGAATCCTGCTCCTTGCTGGCCTCGGTCAGCACCTTAGTGCGCTCCTCCACCAAAGCCATGGTCTTGTCGATATGGGCCAGCCGCTCTGTCAGCTTGAGCACCAGGTCGGTCATTTCCCGCCGCAGCTCGGCCCGCTGCTGCAGGCCCTCGTTGCGCACCTGCTCGGCCTGCAGCTTCATTTCCTCCCGCAGCTTGCCTTCCCGCGCCACCGCCGATATGTGGTAGTCGTCCACCTTCACCGCCAGCGCCGCCGCCTGCTGCTCCTGCTTCTGATAAGCCACCTTCAGCTCCTCCACCGCCCGCCAGTTCTTCACGAAGTACAGCAGCACCGCCMCCGCCCCACCCACCACCGACGTCACCACGCCCCAGTTGTCGAGTAGATTACCCACGTCCATCACCTCCTTTCCAACTCGTCAGCACCTCGAAATGCGGCCGGTCCTTAAACGAGGGCCAGTCGCCGCCCCACACCACCCGGGCATCAGCGTACTTCATCAACCGGGCAAACTTGCTCAGCAGCAGCCCCGACCACGACACCGACCCATCCGCCAGCTGAAACGCCACGTCCAGCGCCGGGGTAGGGGAGTAGTTGTGCTTCGACTCCCCGCCCCGCTTGTAGGTCACCACCGGCCCCGGCTTGCCGCGCCCCTGCCGGTACAGCTCCTCCTGCCGCTCCGCACTCCGGTAGCACTCCGTAATGATGGGCCGCCCCGCCAGCCGCAGCACCGGGTCACCCAGCCACCGGGCCAGCGCCTGCGAATACGCCGCGGCCAGGCTCGGCACCGCCTGCCCCAGCCGGACCGCCTGCCGCTGCTCCTGCACCGCACTCAGCACCGGTACCATCCGCTGCCGCCCGACTACTACACCCGGTGCCGCCGGGGCTAAAAGGTGGTCGGGTGTTCCGATGTGGCTGATGCTGGTCATGGCAGTAGTGCTTTGTTACAACGGTTAGCTTCGACGCTAATTTACGTTACAATTTGCAACATATTCCAATTGCTCAATAGTGCAGACTGATTGAATTATTTTGGGCAACCCCTTCGGGCCGGGCTATCCGCCACTCCGCTCCGCTCCGGCCCTGCGGGCAGCCTCCCGTTGGTCGGCTTGGCTACTATCCCTGTTGCGGCCCCCGCCACCCGGATTCGGCTTCAACTGAGTGAAGCTCCCCATTCAGCCCTGACGCCAGCCCACCGCACCGCCGGCGCGCAGCCCGGCCAATTCCCCGCAAACCCCACCCGCGCCAGGCAGCGCGCCGGCCCCACCTCAGCCAGCCGCCCCGGGCCCGGCCGCCACGTCCATTCCCTGCTCTCCCGCCGCAACGCTGCGCTACGGCCATTCGTCGCTCCGTTCCTCCGCTCCTCATGCCCTCCGCTTGCTCTGCTCTGGTCATTCCGGTCATTACCGCGCCGTCCCGCCCCTCTCCCCACCGCACCGATTCCCCAGCTCCTCCAGCTCCTCCAGCACCCCCGGAAACACCCCAGCGCCAGCCCACCGCACCGCTGCCGGGCCGCCCGGGCCCCCAAAAAGGCCCCGCGCCACCCGTCCGCACCCCCTGATTCGGCGGCAGGCCACAGGCCGAAAAAGCCTGCCCCCTGCGAATAAAGTCTGCGTTCAGGCCACGCAGGCCATAAGCAAGGCCCGCTTCGCGGATAGTCTCATTGGGGGGTACCCCAACCGAAGGTCAGCGAAGCTAAACCCCCGCCATCATGCCCCGGCTGACGCCCGGTCATCAACCTCGGGCTCCGCCACCTCCCGCTGGTCGGCCGCTACCCCCTCATAAGGCCGGCTCCGCCGAGTGTCCATTGGTGGCTGGCCGCCCCCAAACCCCGGCTGAAAAGGCATCAAGGTCTTGTTCAGTCGGCCGCCCCCGGTCGTGTCCGCATATAAATTGCACTTTAAGCGGTTGCCCCGACCCTTTATATACCCGCATTTTGCACAATCATATGTTACACTTTGTTAGATTTATAATCATTTAGTTGGTATATTAGGGTAGTAAGTCGGGAAAGGCCCGGCTGCCCGCCCTATCCGGAGGCCTACGGCGCGGGGCACCCACGGCTAACACCTACAGCCATGTTCACTGCTTTGCAACTCTCGCAGCTTGCCGCTGCCGCCTGGTCCGGTCCCGCCGCCTCGCACTTCGCCACCATCAGCCACTACCACGCTCCGGATGGCTTCGCCCGCACCCAGTATTCCGTTTCCTACCACGTAGCCGGGCTTTGCCATCTGGGGCAGGCGCTGTGCCCCTTCGAGGCCGTGGCCGCCGCCGTGCGCACCTTCGCCGCAGTCCAGCCCCACCCCAGTCTCACGGCCGCGCTGGTGGTCGTTCACGCCGCCCGGGCCCTTCGCAAGGCGGCCGCCGCCTTTTCCGGGGCCCCGCTGCCCCGCCCCGGTTTTGCCGCCCGCGCCCGCCGCCGCCGGCCCGTCGTTTCCGGTTTGCGCCGTGCGTAGCCTGCCCACTTCCGTAGCGCCTGCCCCGGTCGGGGCGGACTGCTACTACCGGGCCGTCGCCCTGTATGCCGTGGCCCCCGGCTGGGCCGTGGTGCGCGAGCAGCGCGAGCCGGGCAGCACCTGCTACCAGCAAACCGCCGTGGCCCGGCACCACACCGGCGAGGCCGCCCACCAAGAGGCCACCAGGCTCAATCGCTGGGCCGAATTGCAGGCCCGGGCCGAGGCGCTGTATGCTCGGCCGCTATTTGCCGAGCCCTTTATGCAGCCGCTGTTCGCCGCCTGTGCCGCGCTGGCCGCCGCCTCAACTTCCAATCAGTAGCCACCGGCCCGCGCCCCCTCGGCGGCGCGGGCCCTAACTCCCCGCCTCATGCCTGCCACCGCTACCACTTACCAGCCCCAGCTGCTCGACCCGCACAGCGCCGCGCCCGAGCCTACCAGCCCCGCCAACGGCCGCAGCTTCCGGCTGGCCGAGCTATACCAATTGCTCGACTGCCGGACCGTCGAAGTCGTGCGCCTCTCCGACGAGCTCATCCTTATCATCGATGAAGAAGGCAAGTTCCGCAACCCGGCCTACCTCAACCTGCTGGCTACCTACCTCTGGTACAAGTACCAGCCCGCCGCCCGCGGCCAGGATTCCATTGTTGGCCGCGCCCTGCTCTGCCACGACAAGCAATTCAAATAAGGCCCACCCGGCGACGGGGCCGGCCGCCAACCGAAGGTCAACGGAGTTAACGGGCCCCACTTTTTCTCACCCTCTCACCCTCTTACCCTTTGCATTATGGCAACTGCCACTAAAACCCCCAAAGCCCCCGCCGTTACGTCCACCGCTGTAGCCGCCCTTACCACCACGCCGGCCCCGAGCCGCGCCTACCTGACGGCCACGCTCGACGAGGCCACCGGCGAGCTGACCGAAACCAGCCGCTTCCGGTACCTGCCCGGCCATCCGCGCCAGATTCGGTTCGATGCCAAGGCCGGCCAGTTCAATATCAACGGCCTGACCCAGCTGGGCCCCACGCTTAGCTTCATTCCGCTGGCCTGGCGCATCTTCTCCGACGACATTCTCAACATGGGCCGCAAGCTGTGGGCCGAGCTGTTCTACGCCGATGATAAGGGTGCTGTGTGCGCCGTGCTGTTCCATGGCTACAGCGTCGAGAACCTGTACCGCCTCATTGAGCCGCTATTCTACGACGAGCTCACGCTGGCCGATGTAATTGTCCACGTGCGGGCTGTGAAGAAGGAAACGACCAAGGAGGGCAAGAAGGCCACCTACTACCTGGCCGAGTTCAGCTACGAGCCCGCTGGCCTGGCCGAAATAACCGCCCGCCGCGACTTCGCCCAGGACTTTCCCATCTGGCGGGCTGAAACCTATACCGGCGCCGCTGATATGCGCATCCAGCACGGCTACACCGTGCCCGGTGGGGATACACCGACGGCAGACGAAAGTACCCCCGGCAGCCCGGAGCCCGCGGCCCTGCCCCAGGCCGCCTAGCGCCCGGCCCCCGCGGTACCTGCCGTGGGGGCCATCCGGCTACCCGTCCACTTGCTCACTTCCATCATGGATACCACCACCGACCCGCCCCGACTGCTCATCGAGCAGCCACCCCACGACGAGGCCGAGGCTGCCTTACTGGCTAAGCTCACCGAAACGCTAACCATCACCGGGCCGCTGAGTGACCTGCGCGACCTAGCCCCCGATGTACGCCGCCTTTTTCCCGGTCCCGACTACTTGGTCGGCTGCGGCGGCGCCCACGTCTGGCTGCACCGTGTCGCCGATTCCCAGCGTCTGGCCATTATCCGCTAACCCAAATTCACCTACCGCCATGTTCCACCATCTGCAAACCAACCCCGGCCTCACCCAGGAGCAGCACCGCGCCCTGCCGGCCATCAGCAATACCGACCTCTCAAATCTGAAAGCGCAGGTGCTGGGCCAGCTACGCAGGCCCAACCCGCAGGCCCTGGCCTACGGCACTGCCTTCCACACCGCCACCCTGGAGCCGGCCACTTATGCCCGCACCGCCGACCGTTGTCCATGGGACCAGCTCGAAGCGCTGGCCCGCCAAGTACGCCGTCAGCGCTACTGCCGCGACCTGCTCTACCGTGGCACCCCCGAGTTGACGCATACGGCCACCCACACCGCCACCGGTGTAGAGGTTAAAATCCGTCCCGACCTGCTGGTGATAAGCCCCGCCGGCCGCCGCACCACGCTGATAGACTTTAAGACTACCAGCTGCCAGGACCTCCCGCAGTTCCTGGCCTGCGCCGGGCAGTACGACTACGACCGCCAGGCCGCCCTGTACCTAGACGCGCTGCAGGCCGACCGCTTCCTGATTATCGGCGTGCAGAAGAAAGCCCCGCACGCTGTCTGGGTATTCGACGCCACTGCCTCGCCCGGCTTCATCGAGCAGGGCCGCAAGAAGTACGCGGCGCTGCTGCGCCGCCACTCCATCAGCAGGTAATCGACAAAACCAACCCCTTTTACCCCACGGCCATCTTACCCGCCTCGTGCCACAGAAAACTCGGCAGCGGCGTCTCCAACTCCCAGGTAATCGCCATCGGCCGGTTGCCCTTGTGGCTCATGTATCGCACGGGACCCAGGAACACGTAGGGCATGGTTAGCCCCGCCGCATCCTGATTCCGCTCGCGCACAAACAGCAAAATGGTTTTGCCTTGCGCCTGGTGCTGAATGTAGCTCAGGCCCTTGGGTGTGTCTTCCGCCGTGCTGTTCTGCGACTCCCAATGAAATAGCGTGTCGCTGATGGCATAGTCGTGGTAGAGCGTAGTAGGCGAGTAGTTGCGGCTGGACTTTTCGAGCGTGACAAACAGCAGCTCCGTGTTCAGGGGCGCGATGTAGCTGACGCCTTCGCGCACGGATGGATTCCGCTCAAACGTCCAGACGCCAAACGCGCACAGGATTTCGTCGCGGCTGTAGCGGCTATGCAACTGCAACGCGCAGGAGTAGGGTAGGACCAGCGCCACGGGCGGAATGCTGATTTGCGCTTCGCAAACGGCCACTACCTCCAGCACTTCCGCCGTGAGGGTCGGCATGGCCCGTAGCGTGGCCAGGCTGTCCTGCAACGAATCCAGCCCCAGCTTGGGCCCCGGCTTCTGGTAGAGCAAGTAATGCAGCATGAGCCCCATTTCCGGGCCCAGCGGGAGTTTCAACAGTTGCGGCAGTTCTTCCACTGCCTCAAACACCCGCCGCACAAACGCCAGAAAAGCCGGCCCGTTGGCCTGCGCCAACCGCCAGACACTGCTCACCAGCTGCTTTTCGGTGGCCGCCAGCTCCGGCGGGGCCAGCACCCCCGCCCGGACTTTGAGCGCCGTCCAGCCCCGGTCACCGCGTGAACGGTAAATATCCACCAGCGCAAAATGCGTGTGCGCTAAAAAGGTGGCCAGCGTGAGCGGCAGCGCGCTTTCCAGGGCAAAGCCGCGTATCCGCCGCTCCAGCACCCGCACATTCTCGCCGGTGGCCGCCCGGATGTTGTCGAGGATGAACCGCATGGCTTCGCGCTCCATCTGGATGCTGCACCCCACGGGCAGCCGCGGGAAGCCCGCCTCCGCTTCGCTCAGCACCGAGCCGCCGGTGCGGCCCAGCAGCGCCCGGAACTTCTGCTCATAGCTGTATTCCTGCCGGGCCTGCCCCACGAAGTCCAGCACCGTCAGGCACTCCTTGCTTTCGTGCAGGCGCAGCCCCCGGCCCAACTGCTGTAAAAACACCGTCAGGCTTTCCGTGGGCCGCAGAAACAGCAACGTATCCACCTCCGGAATATCAACGCCCTCATTGAAAATATCCACCACGAACAGGTAGTTGAGCTCCCCGCGCCGTAGCTGCGCCACCGCCGCCCGCCGCTGCTCGGCCGTAGTGTCGCCGCTGGCCAGGTAGCTGGCATTCAGGCCCGCTGCCTGAAACTTGGCCGCCATCAACCGCGCATGCTCCCGCGTGGCGCAGAAACCCAGCGCCCGCGCCTGGTGGGGCGCCAGCAAATAGCGCTGCAGTGCCTCTAAGTAGTCACGCAAAAGTAATCGCATAAAAACGTGAGCGTTACTTTTGGTGCATGCGTGCCCCCCTTGCCCTTACTCCCGACGAAGTCACCACTCTCGACGCGTGCAGCCACCACGCCCGCCATCCCCGCCAGCGCCGCCGCGCCCAAGCCGTGCTGGGCCACCACCGGGGCCAAAGCCTGAACCAATTGGCGGCCTTCTTCGCCGTCCGCTACGCCACCGTTCACGGGTGGCTCAGCGCGTGGCGCGACCAGGGATTGGCGGGCTTGCTGGAAGGACAACGGGCCGGCCGCCCACCCAAACTGCCCCCGGCGGCCCAAAAAAAGTAAGCGCTTGGCTTGGCCCCGCCACCCAGCAGTTGCGGCGCTGGATTCCGCGCCTGCGCCGGGCCTTCGGCGTCAAGCTGCACATCAGCACGTTGCGCCGGCTGGCCCGGCGTGCCGGCTACGCCTGGAAGCGGTGCCGCCGCTCCTTGCGGGCCCAGCGCGACCCGGCCGCGTTTGCCGCCTGCCAGGCCCGGTTGCGGGAGTTGCACCGGGCCGAGGCCCGTGGCGAATTGGCTGTCGTTTACGTGGACGAGTGCCGTTTCTCGCGCCAGGCCCCCGTGCCCTATGCCTGGCAGCGCCGCGGGCAGCCTCCGGTGGCGCTGCCCGCCGTGCGCGGTAGCGGCGGGCACTCCGTGCTGGGCTTTTGGCAGGCCCACGCCCCGGGACAGCCCCTGCAGGCTTACGTGCGGGCGGGCAGTCTAACGGCCGACCTGTTTGTGCTGGCCGTCCACGACTTCGCCCAGACCCTGAACTGCCCCACCGTGCTGGTGCTCGACAATGCCTCTATCCATCGCGCGCTGGTCGTGCGGGCCTGCTTGGCCGAGTGGGCGGACAGGGGCCTGACGCTCTTATTCTTGCCGCCCTATAGCCCTGAACTCAATCACATCGAATTGCTCTGGCATCGCTGCAAGCACTACTGGGTACGACCCGAAGACTACCAATCCGACCACACCTTGCTCCAGCGCGTTGAATACGTCCTGAACCGCGTTGGCAGAAACTATACGGTTAGTTTTGCGTGACTGCTTAAAATGGCACTCACCCGCACATCATTGCCGGTGTACACGTTGGTCAGGTCCTCGGCGGCGTAGCGCCCATTGGTCCACCGCACGTTGCGGTAGTCCACCGGGTCGGTGATGCAGAAATACTGAAACGGCACCAGCAACCCGCGCGCAATGGCTTCCGGCAGCCGGATTTCCGCCGCAATGGTGTTATCAAAATCCGGCAGGATGCTCTCCCCGTCGGCCCGCTCCGGCGTAGCCGTCAGCCCCAGCAGAATAGTGGGCTCAAACCACGCCAAAATGGGCCGGTAAGAAGCCGCCGCCAAGTGATGCACCTCGTCAATCACCAGGTATTGGTAATAGTCCCGTGGGATGGTTTGCTGAAAGAAATCCAGCCGCGACGCGAAGGTTTGCACCGACACAAACAGGTGCTCAAACTGAACAGGTTGCTCGGCACCCACCCACAATTCCCCAAAGTTGGCCTCCCCCAGAATGTGTCGAAACGTGGCGCGGGCCTGCCGCAGAATCTCCTCCCGGTGCGCCACAAACAACAGCCGCGGCAGCGTGGTAAACTGCTTGGCAAAGCGGGCGTAGTCAAACGCCGACACCACCGTTTTGCCCGTGCCCGTGGCCGCCACCACCAGGTTGCGAAAGTGCCCCCGCAAGCTGCGCTCCACCGCCAGCCGGTCCAGGATTTCCTGCTGGTACGGAAACGGCCGAATGCGAAAGTTGGGCAGTGAATCGGGCTCCGCCGCTCCGCTATTTTCCTGGCGCAGGGCCCGGGCCAGCTTCAGGCGTTGCTCGGGCAAGCTGCTGTACTCTTCAAATTCCGGCGAGTTCCAGTAGGTTTCAAACGTGCCCCGGAACTTGTTCAAAATGGCCGCATTGTCCTGGGCCGTCACTTTCACGTTCCACTCCAGCCCGCTGGTCAGCGCCGAGCGGCTCATGTTGCTCGACCCAATGTAGGCCGTATCAAAGCCCGAATTGCGGCTGAACAGGTAGGCCTTGGCGTGCAGCCGTTCGTGCGCCGTGTTGTAGCTGATGCGCAGCTCGGCCCCCGGCAAGGCGGCCAGCGCATCCACCGCCTTCTGGTCGGTGGCGCCCATGTAGGTAGTCGTGAGCAGCCGCAGCGGCTTGCCCTGCTCGGCAAACGCCTGGAGCGAGGGCAGCAACAGCCGCAGCCCGCTCCACTTCACAAAACTCACGATGAAGTCGATGCGGTCGGCCGTCGCAATTTCCTTTTTCAACTCGGCTTCCAACGACAGCTCCGAATTGCCTCCGCTGAACAGGTCGCTCTGCGAAAACCGTAGCGCCGGCTCTACGCCGTCGAGGTGCTTGCCCAAATCGTGCTGCGCCGCCAGCGGCAATTGCAGCCGCGGCAGCACCGCTCGCAGCAACTGCCCTTCCGGCGCCAGGTGGCTGCCCGCCGCCAATACATCCGACTTTTCCTGCAGGTAGGCAATAATCCCGTTAGCCAGCGCCAGCTGCTCGCCTACCTCCTCGTTCTTCGCCAGCTGCCCCAGCACGCTGCCCAGCAGCTGCGTCAGGTGCCGCGTGATAAACACGGCGGCATCGTCCGCCCCTATTTTTTTCTCCGCAATGGCATAAACCGCCGTTTCTAAAGTAGCAAGCTGGCCCTGCAGTTGTTGCGTGACCAGGGTTTCGTAATGGCCGGTTTTCAATACAGTATGGATAGAGTAGCTAAGCGCGAATTCGCGCACTCAGCGCAATATGAATCGATTTTTAACAAGCCCTTATTGTACTCCTGGAAAGCACCGCTAGGCCTCTGGCAGCTCCGGCGCGCCCAGGGCCGCATCCAGCTCCTCCGACGTGGGCAGACTGCGACGCAACTCCGCGGGCAGGGCCCGGGTAAGCTGCCATTCGGCCACTCCAATCGGCTGGCTTAGCCCGCGTAGCGCGTACTCAGCTACCACCCGATTCTGGCTCTTGCACAGCACCAGCCCGATGGTGGGCTGGTCGGTCGGGTGGCGCAGCAGGTCGTCGGCCGCCGACAAGTAGAAATTCATCTTGCCGCTATCCTCGGGCTTGAACTCGCCCATTTTCAGGTCGATGATAACAAAGCACCGCAGCTTGAGGTGATAGAATACCAAGTCTAAGTAGTAGTCCTGTCCGCCGACCTCCAAATGGTATTGGCTGCCTACTAGCGCGAAGCCCTTGCCCAACTCCAGCAGAAACGAACGTACATGCCCGAGCAGGCCCCGCTCCAAATCCCGCTCCTGCGCCTCGGGCCCCAGCGAGAGGAAATCGAATGTGTACGGGTCTTTCAAAATCTGCTGCGCCAACTCTGATTGAGGCGCAGGCAGCGTGCGGCTGAAGTTGCTTACCGCCCGTCCCTGCCGGTGGTAGAGGCCGCTTTCCACCTGCGCGGATAGTACGTTGCGGCTCCAGCCATTATCAATGGTCTGCTGCACGTACCACGCCCGCTCGGCCGGGTCTTTCACCTTGTCCAATAGCAGGCAGTTATGGAACCACGGGATTTGTGCAGCAGCCTGCTGCACAATTGCCAAATCCGGCCAAGCCATGGCAAAAGCCCTCATATACTTGAGGTTGCGGGGCGAGAACCCCGACGCTTCCGGAAACTCCTGCCGTAGGTCCTGTGCCAGCTGCCCAATCACCTTGGCCCCCCAGCCTTGCTGCTGCTGCCGTTGCAGAATCTGCCGGCCAATGCGCCAGTACAGCTGCACCAGTTCCGAATTCACGGCCAGCGCCGCCCGAACCTGCGTTTCGCGGATGTGGCCCTTGAGCTCCGCCAGAAACTGCGGGTAGTCGGATGGTAGCGGGAGAACAGGCATGGGACGAAGATAGAAAGCAGCTAAGGGAAGCAAAAGCGGGCCCCCGAAATTACTCCGGCTTGTCATGCCACGCTGCAAAAGATTCTGCAGACGCTATCTGAAAATCAGCAACCCAAGCTGGTACCACCCGACACTTCAATTCCCCCCGAATGCAAAAGGCCGGCTCCTGCAAGCAGGAGCCGGCCTTGCCGGTCATTAATACCCAGGGAGACTGCTAACCCAGCGTTTCCGTTTCCTGTGCAGCGACAGACAACGCATCCTTTCCTGGAGCCGCAGCCATTGTTGCCGGCGCCGGCGGTATAATCGGGGTACCTGCAGCTACCTCCCCGAACAGTGGGTCAGCTGGCAGTGGCTGACCACTATTGCCGTCGGGAATCGGGTTGAATAACTGCTCTTCCTCGCCCGGGGTGCTCTGGCCCAGCAAACCCGTCAGCTGGTCGGGTTGCAGCACGTCCAGCAGGTCGTGTACCAGAATCGTCTGAGTGCTCACGTCCACGTTGTAGAGCTGGTTGAGTGCGTTCATCTGCGCGGCTGCGTCCTGGGACAGCCGCAACGCGTCGGCCAGCAGCTGGGTGTAGCGCCGGGCTTTCTGGTCCGACCGGGCCCGCTGGCGGATAGCGCGCTTCATGCGCCGCTTGAATTGGATTTGATAAGCAGTAAGTGCCATGATGTGAAAAGAGTAAAGGATGGAAGAGAAAGAAAAACGGCCGGCCATATTCGGCCGGCCGTTTCGTGCCGCTCACGGCCCGGCTTAGGCCACGTACTCAATGGCCAGCGGGTTCGTGCTGTTGTTGTTGAGGGCGTAGAACTTGCCGTTAATCTGCTGGTAGAAGTTGATGCCCACCACGCCCACCACCAGATTAGCCGCCGTCGGAGCCGCCGGGAAGCTGGCCACCACCGTCTGGTTTACCAAGGCCGCGCTGTTAATGGGCAGAATACCCAGCGGAGCAGCCACCACGGCACCAGTGAACGTCAGCATCTCCATGTCCAGGTCCGCCGCCGCAAATACCACTTCGAAGTGCGTGGCACCCTGCGGCGCGGCAATGTCCGAGGCCGGATTCAGCGCCGGGATGCTCATGGTCACGTCCGCCCCGTTGCCGGTTAGCTCGTAGGGGAAGTACATGGTCTGCCCGATACCGGCCCCGGCGTTGAAGTTGAAGCCGAGCAGGGGCGCCGAGTTACCCGAGTCGAACACGCGCTGGCCCCGGTCATTCGTGTCGTCGAGGCCGATAACCTCGCGCATCACCTTCGTAAGGCGGGCCGCCAGCTGACTGTCGCTGGCCGAGGCAATGGCCACCCGCAGCGAGTCGCGGAGCAGCTTGCTGTACTTGGCGGCCAGGCCAAACTCGGCCGCGTTTTCGCGGGTCCGCGCCCGGCTCGGCGAATTGGCGAAGGCCGCTTTGTCGCTGGCCGGCTTTTGGGAGATGTTTCCGTTTTTGCTGAACACCAGGCCCCCTACGGTGCCCTGGATGCCAATAATGCCCGTTTGACGTGCCATAGTAGTAAGTTGTTAAGGGTTGAAAAATCCGTTGTGCTGTGGCTGCTTGCGCTTGCGCGACGTTGCTACCAGGTGCAGCCCACCCCGTAGCGCCGCTTGTTTTTGTAGTTGAATTGCCGCCACTGCCGCGGCGTGAGCACGCCCACCGCCCCGCACTTCCAGAGCCCGCGCCGGGCGGCTAAAGCGGAGGCCTGCTGCGCGGCCCGCCCGCGTACCCGGTGCCTGGGGTCCCACGCCCAGGCCCAGCCCCGTACCACCAGCAGAGAATCCAGCGCCAAGGCCGACCCGCTGGCCGTCGGCAGTCGTAGCGTGGCCAGCGTCCGCCCGTACAGGTCCAGGCCGCGCCGCCCGAGTAGTACCTGCCGTTCAGGCCTGAGCAGCTGCGCCACCGAGTCGCCCGCCTGCCGCCCGAATGGTTGGTCCCGCTCCGGCGCATCCACGCCCAGCAGCCGCACCCGGTACACCACGCTCCCGGCCAGCACGTCGTAGGTGTCGGCATCCACGACCCGTACCACCCGCCCGGCTTCCTCCCTGGGCAGGACGAGAGTCGGCCGCGTAGCAGGCAACACCTGAGCGGCTACTTTATTCAATCCGAAACCAGTAGCAATCAGGAGCAACCACCCGCTGATATACAGTGCTTTAACTTTCATATAGCGAACCTACAACCGGCTTTTTACCGTTGTATATTCGTCTGTCCAAGTAGCCCCAATTCGCCCCAACATGCCCCAGGTTTGCCTCTACCCCAAAGACGTTGCCCAGCTCACTGGCACCGGCTACGACGCCGGCAAGCGCCTGTTGCAGCGCATCCGCACCCAGCTGCGCAAGCCCGCCCGCGCCTACGTTTCAGTGGCCGAGTTCTGCGCCTATACCCGCCTCCCGGAAGCCGAAGTTGCCGCCGCCCTCAACCGGGGCTGAAGGCAGGACGGAGGCAGTCTGCAGTCACCTTGTAGCACGAAAAAGCCCCGGCCCTAGATAGGGTCGGGGCCGTTTGCTGTCTTGCAGACTGCTATCATATCACGGTCGGACAGGGTGCTAGTTATGCGCGCCACCTTGGTCCATGGTTGCATGCCTTGGTTGGCCAAATGCTACAAGCCTTGAGCTTGGTCAAGCAGCAGGTCCAGTGCCGTGTGGACGAGGTCGGGAACGTACGTGGGCGAGATGAGCATGTCGTTGGTCGCCGCGAAGGACTGGCCGGCGCGAGGTGTATTCAACTAGCCGCAGCCATCCTATGGCCGCGTGACTATTATCGCTTCTTAGCTCGCAAGGAAAACAAGCGACTGAAGAGGCAGAAAGCTCTAGGCGCGTTTGCGCACCACTTGTGCCACCAGCAGGCCCACAACCCCGGCTACAACCAGCCCTTTTACCCACGGACTTACCAGGGGTGGGGGCACCGAAACCACCCCCGAGGCGTCGGCTACGGCCGGCTGCGCCACGTAACGGCCGTGGGCTGGCACCTGGGACTGAAAATGAGCCGCCAGTTCTTGAAGCTGCCGGCGTAGCTCGTCGCCCACCATGGCAATGCCATGACCCGTAGCGGCCACCTCCGGCTCCAGCGCGGCCAACCGCTCGACGGAGGCATGGGCTGCTTCCCAGTCGGGCGTGAAGTAGGCGGGGGGCCGATGCACCTGCTGCTGCTGGGTCCAGGTGGCCGCCATCGATTCGGCCCGCACGGTAGTAAAGGCATCGCCGGCCAGCAGCGTGCGGTCGGCCTCGCGGAAGAAGGAGACATGACCCGGCGTGTGGCCCGGCGTGTGCAGCCAACGCCAGCCCGGAAGGTGCGGCACGCTGCCATCGGCGGGTAGCGCCTCCACGCGCCGGCCCAAATCGAGCGGCGCTTTAGGGTATAGGAACGAGAGGGCCGCCATGCCGCCCCCGCCCACCGTGGGGTCGGGGGCCGGATAGGCGGAGCGGCCGGTCAGGTAAGGCAGCTCCAACGGGTGCGCATACACCTGCACTTCGGGCCAGGCAGCGAGCAAGTCGGGCAGCGCACTCACGTGGTCGAAGTGGCCGTGGGTGAGCACAATAGCCTGCGGCGGGTTGTCCGCCCCAAACAACTCGGCCGCGTGGTGGCGAATATGCTGGGCCGAAGCCGGCAGGCCCGCATCCACCAGCACCCAAGGGGCACCAGTGGCCGGCTGCTGCTCCTGCTGCGTGGGCTGAACGTAGTACAGATTCGCAAACACGTTGCGCCAGGCCGTTACGCCGGGCACTAGGGGCTGCAAAGCGGGCGTCGTGGCGCGCGTGGCGTGATTGGAGAGCATATAGCAGGTGGCTAAGGGAAAAGAAAAGACTTATTCACTCAGGCTTTTCGGGGCCAAATCGGAATTGGCCGGGCCCGCCAGCAAGTGGCCGTAGGCGTCGAAGCGTGAGCCGTGGCAGGGACAGTCCCAGCTCGTTTCCAAATCGTTCCAATGCACCACGCAGCCCAGGTGCGGGCAGATAGCCGAGCAGGTGTGCGTCTGGCCCTGCGGGTCTTTGTACACTGCTACTTTGGTCAGGCCCTGGCGCAGCACGGCCCCGCTGCCGGGCGCAATATCGTCGGCCGAAGCCACGTCGCCCCCCGTGAGCAGTTCGGTGAAGTCGGCCACCACGCTGGCGTTGTCCTTGGCGTATTCCTTGAGTGATTCCGCTTTCAGCGTTACCCGGCCGGGGTCGTAAAGCGACTCCCAGGGGTTGGGGTGGCCTAGAATAAGGTCGCGCAGCAGCATGGCGCCCAGCGTACCGTGCGTCATGCCGTGGCCCGAGTCGCCGGTGATGATGTACACGTTGTCCGAATCGAGCGGATTGCGGCCGGCATAGGCCAGGCTGTCGTTGGGCTCCAGCACCTGGCCCGACCAGCGGTAGTCGATGGCCGTGATTTGGGGGAAGTGCGTGCGCGCCCAATCCTCCAGGCAGTCCAGCCGGGCCTGGGGGTCGTCCTCGCCCACTTTATGGTCCTCGCCGCCAACCAGCAGCAGGTCGTAATCCGCGGGTTGGCCGTGCTCATCTGATTCTACCGGTTGGATGCGGATGTAGTGGTAGGGGTCGGGCGTATCCCAGTACAGGGCCGTGGCAATGGCGCCTTTCGGCACCCGCGCCGCCAAGGCATAAGTGCGCCAGGGCGACTGCTTGGTGTGCATCACCACCCGGTCGTTGAACGGCGAGTTGGTGGCCACCACCACGGCCTGCGCCTCCACGGTGAAGCCTTCGGTGGTGCGCACGCTGGCCGGACTGCCGCCACTCACCTCCGTCACGTGCGAACGGGTGAAAATGCGCCCGCCCTGCGCCGTAATCGCCGCCGCCAGGCCGTTGAGGTATTTGATGATGTGGAACTGGCCCTGCTGGGGAAAACGCAGGCACTGGCCCGTCGCGAAGCCCTTGGTGCCCGAATCGGACAGCCACTCCACGCCTGTGAGGCCCGCGCGGTGGGCGGCGGCCAACTCGTCGTGTAGCTCCTGCGGGTTGCCGTCTTTGGGTAAAAACAGGTAGCCATCGAGGCGCGCGAAGTCGCAGCTGATGTGCTCGACGCCGACGATTTGCTCGATTTGCGCAATGGCCGCGGTGTGGCTCTCAGCCGCCAGTTGCGCCCCTTCGGCGCCGAAAAGCTCCTCCAAGACGGTGTACCCCTCGTCGAGGGCATTGGAGAGGTGGGCCGTGGTGCGGCCGCTTTCGCCGCTGGCCAGTTCGCCATCTTCGAGCAATACCACTTTTTTGCCCGCCTGCCCCAGCAGATAGGCCGTGGTGAGGCCCGCAATTCCGCCCCCGACCACGACCACGTCGGCCGTGGTGTTTTCGCGCAGCGGCGCAAAGGTGGGCGGCGTGGCCGCCGTAGCAAACCAACTCGAAACAGTAGCACCAGAGGTGCGGGCAGGGTCAACAGTAGGGGCCATACAGGTTGGGTTGTAACTGTTAAGAAAAGCAGGATGCACCGGGTAGCTAGCCAACCTCATTTCCACCCCGCTTCCCTCAAAAGCGAGGAGCCGGGGTGCCGCGTAAATGGGTAGCTATTGCCCGTCCTACGCGCCTGATTGGCGGAGGGTTGGCCCGCTTTTCAAGCCGCATGGGCTAAGCACAGCTGTAGGGCGGGCTATTGACTAGTGGATAAGCCGCCTGGTGACGCTCTTTAGAATCTGCTCTATAGGACCTGCTTACGCTAGATGAGTAGCATGGCCGGTGGATTAGCGGAGCCCAGCAACCGCTCATCGGCTAGGTGGCGGTGCAGGCCGCTTTCCACACTGGGCAGTAAGGCCCCGTGCGCACTGCCTAAGACGCTGTAGCCCGGGCGGGAGGCCGCCCACCCAAAGCTGGCGGCCGGTTGGGGAACCACCCCAGCGGCATCCAGACCAGCTAGGGTGAGGGCCAAACGTGCCAGCTCGGCCCAGGTACAGGCGCCTTGGTTGGTTAAATGCCATAGGCCCTGGGCCTCGTCCAGCAATAGGTCCAGCGCCGTGTTAACGAGGTCGGGAACATACGTAGGCGAGATGAGCAGGTCATCGGCCGCGGCGAAGGGCTGGCCGGCGCGGGCGGCCATGAGGGCGTGGTGCACGAAATTATGCGGGTCCCAAGCGCTGAAGAAAGCGCTGGTGCGCACCACCAGGGCCGTGGGCAAGTGGGCTAGCACGGCTTGCTCAGCTTGCCATTTGCTGCGACCGTAGGCACTTAGCGGGCATGGCGCATCGCTTTCGAGATACGGTGCGGACTGCCCGCCATCGAATACCAAATCCGAGGAGAAGGTGAGCAATGGTAGGTGGTGCGCAGCGCAGGCCTTGGCGAGCAGCTGCGGGCCGGTAGTGTTTTCGCGAATGCAACGGGCCTCATCCATTTCGGCTTCATCGACACGCACATAGCCGGCAGCATTCACTATCGCCCAGGGCTGGTGCTCCCGCAGGGCTTGGGCAATGGAATTAGTACTGGCGATGTCTAAAGCGGCTCGGTCCAGCGCCACCACGGCCAAGCCCCGCATGCGGCACACCCGCCAAAAGGCCTGACCCAGCGTGCCCTTGGCGCCGGTAATGAGCAGGGGTTGCGTCGTTAGCATAAGCAAGCGATGAGGTTAGACGGATTCGACGGGCCAGTAAAAACGGACGTCCCGCTGCCACCAGCCCAGACCCTGCAGTACTGGGTGGGCGTAATGGCCCTCCTGAATAAGGGCCTGCACCATTCTGGCCAGCGCCGTGGGGCGGGGCAGTCCACCGCGCACATCAAACACGCCGGGCTCGTACGAAGCGCCATCCTGGGTCAGCAGGTTATCCCAATCAAAGGCCCCCAATAAGGACCACACCGTCAGGGCGCGCACCTGCACACCCTGGGTCCGCAGCCGGTTGGCCGCGTGCCAGCTTTGGTGCAGCCAGCGCAGCTGCTCTTCCCGCGTGCAGCCCAGGTGCGATTCCGTAATGGCCAGCGGCCTATGGTAACGCTGCCAGGTGTCGCGCAGCAGCCCTTCGAGGCCCCGCACGGCCACGCCGCGCACGCGCAGGGCTTCCACGTCCACGTAGGCTGGGTGGTGCAGGCCACTAATTGGCGGTTGCCCAGGATAGCCGGCCAGCACATCGTCCAGGTATCGCTCGCCGGTTACGTAGTGGTTGATGCCCAGCACGTCGGGCGGCAGCGGCTGGTCGATAAAGGCTTGTAATTCGGCTTCCGCAATGCCATGGCGGAGCAGGTAGCCCCAGAGCGGATGCGCCGCCGTCACGTGCCCGCCCAGCAAATCGAAGGTGAGCCAGCGGCGGTGGTTCTCAAATTCGGCCTGTTGCGCCAAAGCCGGCGAACAGTGCGCGTAGCCCAGGTCTTCGGTCTGCACCAGCTGCGCCGCCGGGTTAACTTCCCGAATCGCCAGCATGGCCAGCCGGGTGGCGTGCAGCTCATTGAGCAGGATGCGCACAAAGGTGGCGTCGTCGCGCCCGTGCGGATACCACAGGCCGTAGAGGCCGCTGAACCGGGCCGTTGTCAGCGGCTCATTCACGGGCGTGTAGTAGCGCACCCAGGGGTAGCGCTCGGCCACCATCCGGGCGTAGCGGGCCAGGCCGGGGGCAAACGTGGGTTCGTGCAGGGCCGTGTAGCGCGGGCCGCTGCCGTGGTGAACTAAGCCCACGATGGGTTCAATCTGCAGGGCCTGCAGGCGGGCCAGCCGCTCATCGGGCCATTGCCAATCCGGCTCGTCGAGGCTGTTGGGGGCTACGTGTTCCCACAGCACCGGGTAGCGCAGCGTACGCAGGCCCAGGGCGGCAAACTGGTCCAGGTCCTCCGGCCGGTGGCGGTGGCCGCTGCGCGTGAGCTGGTCGGAATAAGCGTCGCCCACGCGTCGGCAGGTGCATTCGACGCCACCCCAGATTTCGGGGTTTGTAGAGGGTCTTAAATCTGGCATTAATAGGTTAGCAGCTAACGGCCTTACGGCTTGGCGGGGTCGCGCGACACCAGCTTTTCTACTATTTCGGTGGAGTAGGAAACGGCAGGCTTACGCGCGGGCTCTTCCGATTTCTCGGTGAGCTATACTGTCAGATTACCGCCAAGGTTCCCTAGGGGCGGGTAGGCCATCCTCCTGTCCGGGGCTGGTTGCTCCGGCAAGAAGATAGGCTAACAACGACCACCATTGGCCGAAAACTACACCGCCGGCTCTTTATCATACCACTCGCCCAGAATGGCCCGCCAAGCCTCCAGCACCGCCGGCGCCAATAGTCGCGCCTTGTCCTTGGCGTAGCGGTCCGTCACATCCTCCTCCGCATGCCCGAGCACCAGCTTGGCCAGGGCCTTGTTACCGTTGCCCGCCTGCTTGAGCAGCGTGCCGGCCGTGTGCCGCGCCGTGTGCGTCCCGATGACCTGATGAATCGGCCGCCAGTTGTGGACCACCTTGCCGCCCGTAATCAGCCGGTCGTCCCACTCCCGCGTCAGGCCCGCCTGCTGGGCCACCTCCTTAATCCATTCACCTCGCTGCTGCCAGGTGCGGGCCGGAAACTTCCAGCCCCACCGCTCCCCGATACGCACGGCAATAGGAGGGAGCGGCACCGCCGCATCGTTGCCCGTCTTGCCCTGCGCGTGCAGCAGTGCCGGCACCGAAGTACCATCGGCCAGGGGCAGGGATATCCGCTCGCGCTTGTCGAACTTCTCCAGGTCCTCGTACCGCCGCCCGCTGAACAGCTGAAACAGCCACCGGTCCCGCTCTTCGGCCAGATGCTCTTCTGTGGGCTTCCACCCGATAAGCCGCCGCACCTCTTCAATCTCCAGGTCCAGCTGCGGCGCGTTCTTGGCCGAGTACTGCAGCCAGGGCATATCCGCCTTTAGGTCCAGTTGCTCCAAGCACTTGCGCAGGCCGGTGAAATGCACCTTGATAGTTGCGTCCGACTTCTGCAGGTCTAGCAGGTGCTGCTGGTATTCCTTGGCTACTTTCTGCGTAACCTGCTCCGGGCGCAGGTCCGGCTGCCAGCTTTCCATCATCGTAGCCAGCTGGTCGTACTTGCGCAGCGAGTCCTTGCCCAGGTTACGGTTCTGCTCCTTCCATTCCTCCAGCACCTGCCGGAACGTGCGGCTGTTGTCTGCCTCTTGCGGCACTGGTGTCGCTGCCTTAACCCTGGCTTCGGGGAACAGCTCGGCCAGCAACGCCTTCTTTTCTACCTTCTGAAACGGAGCCGCATCGAAAAGCCGGTTGAAGGCCCCCAGAATATCCCGCTCCCAGTCGCTCAACCGGCCATTGATGGCCACGAAGTCATCATGGCCCCGTAGCACCCGGCCCAGGCCGGCGCTCCACAGCTCCTCCGGCTGTCCGTGCCTGTCCAGCCGTTGGGGTAGTACCCGCTCGCCGGTATTCTCCTGGATTTCCTGCCCGTGCCAGCGCGCCGTAAGCCGCAGCGGGCAGTAGCCCTGCTTATCAGCCTCCGCCAGCCGCGGATGCAGCCGGACGCTTATCTTCCTTTTGAACTGCTTTGACTGGTCCATCGGTCGGGAGAATTGTAGGATGTCGCCCTGGCTTTCGCCTCAGTTTCCGCCCTGGTTTTCTTCCTAAGGTAGTCTAAGATTATCGGATAGTCAAGCTGATTCCGCAACCAAATATGCCCTGACGGCAACCAAAAGGGCATAAACGCAAAAACACCCGCCGGCTATCGGCGGGTGTTTTTATATGTGGCGCTCCCTCCTGGGCTCGAACCAGGGACCCTCTGATTAACAGTCAGATGCTCTAACCGGCTGAGCTAAGGAAGCGGTTATGGCGGCATTTTTTTGCCGTTGCTGGTGCAATATTAGAACAAAGTTCTCGAAGCTGCAACTATGCGTTTCAAAAAAGTTGATGCTTCTTTTTTAGTTCGTGATTGTCAGGTTATTGCCGGACAGGGCGGTATTGTACCGTCGGAGCGGTAGCGTGGCGGGTCCTCCCTGGGGCTGGCCCGTGAAGCTGAACCGCGACTGGCAGCACGGGTCATGGAGCTGAATCAATTGGCTGATGAAGACCCGGGCACAGGTGTCCTGGGGTTGGTAAGGGCAGTTACGGTCGAAGGCCAGATAGGTGCTGGCGTTTTGCCGGACGACGATCAGGCCCCGCACGCCGCCCTTGTGGTATACAGCTCCGTTGTCGAAGCGCAGGCTGGCATTCTGCTGGTCGGTGAGCACCAGCAACTCGTTCACGGCGGCCAGCGGAATCTGGGGCTGCACGGTGCTGCCCGAGTTGCAGGCCATGAGGGTCAACAGCAAGCCCGGAAGCAGGGTAGCCACTATGGTCGTATGGCGAAACAGGTGGGAAACGGGCATTAGAGAAATCAGATGGGGGGCGGTTGGACCGCCAGAACATGCGTTGCGACCCAAATGGTGCGACCGGCCGGGGTTTACGTTGCGGCGGGGTAGTCGTAGAAGCCCCGGCCCGACTTGCGGCCGTGGTGGCCGGCATCTACTTTCTGCTGCTGCAAACGGCTGGGCCGGAACTTGGCGTCGTAGTGAAAGGCCTCGTACATAGCCGCCGTGACGAGGTAGTTGCTATCGACCCCAATCAGGTCCATGAGGCGGAAAGGTCCCATGCGGAAGCCAGCCGATTCCAGCAGCTCATCCGTCACCTCCACGGAGGCTACCTGCTCCTCCGCTATCTTCAGTCCTTCCACGTAGTAGTGGCGCGCTACCCGGTTCACGATGAAGCCCGGCGCGTCGGCGGCGCGCACGGGGCGCTTGCCGAGCTGTTCGGCCAGCGCGTACATGGCATCGGCCACGGCGGGCGCGGTGGCCACGCCGCTGATAACTTCCACCAGCTTCATAATGGGGGCCGGATTGAAGAAGTGCAGACCCACCACGCGCTCCGGGTGCGGAATACCCGCTGCCAGGCGCGTGATGGGCAGCGACGACGTGTTGGAGGCAAAAATAGTGGTGGCCGGGTTTTGTCGGGTCAGGTTCTGAAACAGCTGCTGCTTCACGTCCAGCCTCTCCACCACGGCCTCCACAATCAGGTCGGCTTGCACCTGGGTCAGGTCAGCCGTGAGGGTGAGGCGGGCCAGGGCGGCTTCGCGGTCGGCGGGCGTTATTTTCTGCTTCTCCACCAGCTTGCCCAGCCCCGCCGCAATGGCCTGTTGGGCCTTGGGCAGCATATCGGCGTTGATATCGAAGAGAATTGTAGGCAAGCCATGCTGCACGCACACCTGCGCGATGCCCAGGCCCATCGTGCCTGCCCCCACAATGGCCACGGTGCTAATGGAGGGACCAGGGGCCGGGTGGCGGGCGGACGAGGAAGCAGACGAAGTGGGATGGGAAGCGGACATGGGAGTCGGGCGGGAATAAAGTGACGATAAGTGGCTAAAGCAGGGCCGTAAATCCTTCGTGCCCCTCTTACTGAAGGCCTTCGAACTGGCGCAGGAAGCGCAGGTCGTTTTCGGTGAACAAGCGCAGATCCTTAACCTGATACTTGAGCATCGTGATGCGCTCGATGCCCATGCCCCAGGCGTAGCCCGAGTAGCGCTCCGGATCAATGCCCGACTGCTCCAGCACGGCCGGATCGACCATGCCGCTGCCGCCGATTTCGACCCAGCCGGTACCCTTGCAGATGTTGCAGCCCTGGCCTTTGCAAATCAGGCAGGTGATGTCGATTTCGGCTGAAGGCTCGGTGAAGGGAAAGAACGAGGGCCGGAAGCGCACCTGCACATCGGCGCCGAACAGCTCCTGCACGAAGTAGTAAACTGTCTGCTTGAGGTCGGCGAAGCTCACGTTTTCGTCAATGAACAGGGCCTCCACCTGATGGAACATCATGTGGGCGCGCGCCGAAATAGCTTCGTTGCGGTACACCCGGCCAGGCATAATGCTGCGGATGGGCGGCTTCTGAGACTTCATCACGCGCACCTGTACCGGGCTGGTGTGGGTGCGCAGCAGGTAGCTGGGAGCCGGGGCCTGCTCGCCCGGTATCGGCGCGCTTTTCACGAAAAAGGTGTCCTGCATATCGCGGGCGGGGTGGTTTTCGGGAAAGTTGAGGGCCGTGAAGTTGTGCCAGTCGTCCTCGATCTCCGGTCCTTCGGCCACGTTGAAGCCGATACGGGCCAGGATGCGCACGATTTCCTCGCGCACTAGACTCAGCGGGTGGCGGGTGCCCAGCGCCTGGGGCACGGCGGGCAGCGTGTAGTCGAAGGTGGGGTTAGCGGGGGCGTTGACAGTGGCCGATTCCAGCTGCTGCTGGCGCTCCTCGAAGCGGGCGACGGCCAGCTGCTTGAGTTGGTTGAGCTCCTGGCCCACCGCCCGGCGGTCCGGCGGGTCCACGGTTTTGAGCTGGTCGAACAGGTCGGCCAGCTGGCCCTTGCGGCCGGTATAGGCAATGCGGAACTGGTCGAGCTGTTCCGCCGTGGTCAGGTCGTAGGCTTCAATTTCCAACCGTACCCGGGCAATGGTTTCCTGCATCATCCTGCAAAGGTAGGCTGATTGCGGATTGTTGCGGAAGCAATGCTTTAGAACACGACCAGGGCGGGGTATCCAAAAAGCTGGTACGGTTGCTGCAAAGTCGGCCCGCAGCACAGGCCCGCAGCTAGCGGCCGTGGGGTAGCACCCGCCAGATGGCTGCGGCCCCGGTTCAACCAGACCACCGGCCTTCACCTGCACTAAATCATTCTGTATGAAACAGTTATTCTTCGCCGCAGCCGTAGCTATCGGCCTCCTCAGTGCGTCTCAGGTGCAGGCGCAATCCAGCAAAAAAGCAACGGTTCAGCCGCCCACCAACACCAGCGTGGCCCCCGCCGCCCGTGCTGCCGCCGACGACTGGGGCTGGAGTGCGGGCTGGGGCGACGCCCGTGCCGAGCGCCCCGTGCCCACCCATCCGTCAACGGCCGATTCGCTGGCTGCCGTTTCCGCCGACCCGATGATGCAGTCTCTGGGGGCCATGCTGGCTCCCGGCATGAATACGGCTCCCTACCGGGGCGCGAGTACCGACTACCACGGCCGGCCGGTTGCCCGGGGTAAATCGTACCGGCCCCGGTCGGTGCGGGTGGTCCAAACCGACCCGATGATGCAGTCTTCGGGGGCCATGCTGGCTCCCGGCATGAATACGGCTCCCTACCGGGGCGCGAGTACCGACTACCACGGCCGGCCCTTGCGACAGCCCACTCCAGAGGTAGCCCTTAACCTCCCCGCTACCAACCCGGCTGTGGTGGCAGGCTGGTAAGCTCCGTGCTCCCCACACCCCGAATGGCCCGGCCAGGGGGGCAGATGGCCGAATGACCGTTGACCCAAAAAGATGCCCGCGGAGCCGGCCGGGGCCGTCTTTGATCGACTTGCTACTGGCCCCGGACCGGGGCCAGCAAGAAAAACGGAACGTTAGCCGGGAGACAGTCGTTAGGTAATAGTCGGATAATCTGTTGATTATCCGCAAACATAATCTGCGGGGAACTTCCCGGCTAGCGTCGCGTTCTGCCAAAATATGGGGCAGGTATTTCGGACCCGCACGGGGCACCGTACCTTCGCGCCAACAACCTGTTTATCATCTTCTTCATGACTCGTCAAATTCTTCCTTTGCTGCTGATTGGTGGCCTTCTGATAGCCGCTCCTGCCGTAGCCCAAAAGAAAAAAGCGGGGGACGACTGGGGCTCCTCCGATGGCTGGGGCGCTTCGGCACCCAAGAAAGCAGCCCCGGCCAAGGCGGCTGCCGATAAAACGGCCGCTACCAAAACGGCTATGCCCGTTGCCGAACCTGCCGCTGCCACTACGGCCCCGGCGGCGGGTGCGGGTGCGTGGGGTGGCGCTGCCGGCGCGGCTTCCGCAGCGCCAGCTCCTGAAAGCCAGCCTATTGGGGCTAGCTTGGCCCCGGGCTTCACGGCTGCCCCTTCCCGACGGGTAACCACCGACTACCGGGGCCGTCCACTGGCCCCGTACGTGCGGCGTTCGGTCCGCTCGGTTGATATTGCGCCCCCGGCCCCGGCTCCGTTGCCCGTAATGGCCCCGGAACCTGAGCCTGAACCAGTGGTAGTGGCGGCTCCTGCCGCTCCCAAAGCCACGGCTACCAAAACGGCCGCCGCTTCGGCCGGCACCAAAAGTAGCGGTACTACCGCTGCCAAGAAAAGCGTTGCTCCGGCGGCGGCTCCCGCTAAAAAGGCCGCTCCAGCTAAGAAGGCAGATGATGCCTGGGGCGGGGGTGGCAGCGGCTGGTAACGGCTATTGCTTCACTCAGACCGATAAACGAAGAACGCCCATCTGGTGATACCAGATGGGCGTTCTTCGTTTATCAACGTTAAGCCGCCCGCTATTGCGCCACTTCTACCAGCACGGGTTCGGCTACGGGCTGAGCCCGGTAGTAGAGGGTACTGCAATTTTCGGGGCGCAGCACTTCCCGGGCCGCTTCCAGCACCTGGGCGGTAGTTACGGCCTGCACCTTGGTGCTTTCCTGGTTCACGAGGCTGGCGTCGCCGAGGAGTTTACTGAAAGCCAGGTTCATGGCCCGGTTCAGGAGTTCGATTTCGCCGAACACGATGCTCACTTCGGCTTGGTTCTTCACTTTTTCCAACTCTGCGACCGGTACTTCAGTGGTGAGCATTTCGGCCACCACGGCTTCCAGGGCCGCATCGGCCTGTTCCAGCGTAACACCCGCGTTTAGTTTGCCGCTGATAACGAGCAGCCCCGGTTCCAGGGACCCCATTACAGAGGCCGACAGCGAATTGAACAGGGCCTGGTCTTTCACCAGCCGCTGGTAGAGGCGCGACGATTTTCCCCGGCCCAGCACATCGGAGAGCAGATCGGCGGGGTAGTAGTCGTCTTCGCCCCGGCCGGGCATGTGGTAGACTTTGTAGAGCGCCGACAGCGGCACCTCGGCACCTGCTTCGAGGAAGCGGGCTTCGGTCTGGCGGGGCTCCCGGGGCAGTTGGCGCTCGTAGTGAATGCCGCCCGGAATGGGTTCGAACCACTTTTCGGCCAGGCGACGGGCCTCGGCCACGGTTACGTCGCCGGCTACGACCAGCACGGCATTGGTGGGGGCGTAGTGCTTGGCGAAGAAGTCGCGCACCTGCTGCATGGTGGCCTCCTCAATGTGGGCGACTTCCTTGCCGATGGTGGCCCACTGGTAGGGGTGATGCTGGTAGGCGAGGGGCCGCAGCTTCAGCCAGACGTCGCCGTAGGGCTGGTTGAGGTAGTTCTGCTTGAATTCCTCGACCACCACTTTGCGCTGCACGTCGAGGCCGTTCTCGGAGAAAGCCAGGTTCAGCATCCTATCCGATTCGAGCCAGAAGCCGGTTTCGAGGTTGGCAGCGGGTAGGGTCAGGTAGTAGTTGGTGATGTCGGGGGAGGTGAAGGCATTGTTCTCGCCGCCCACCAGCTGCAAGGGCTCGTCGTAGCTGGGAATGTTGACGGAGCCCGAGAACATGAGGTGCTCGAACAGGTGGGCGAATCCGGTCTGGTCGGGTGCTTCGTCGCGGGAGCCCACGTTGTAGAGTACGTTGAGCACGGCCATGGGCGTGCTGTGGTCTTCGTGGACAATGCAGCGCAAGCCGTTGGCCAGGGTAAATTCTTCAAACTGAATCATGGAGGAAAGCTACAAGCTGGAAGCTGCAAGCTGCAAGCTTCTTTTCATATTTACCGATAACTGCTTCGGCAGAAGAAGGGCGAAACCGTCGGTTCGTGCTACGTAACCGCCCGCCCGAAACAGAAGTTTCGGGCGGGCCGCCGCCTACAACGTAGCCCGCACGCCCAGCAGTATGGTGCGGGCGGTGGGGTAGGCCCCGGCGTCGAGGCCGGCCTGCTGGTTGTGGGAGCCGGCCGAGCTGACGTTGGGGTCAAAGCCGCGGTACTTGGTGAGCACAACCAGGTTCTGCCCGCCCACCCACAGGCGGACGTTGCGGGCTTCCTTTTCCCAGACTTTGTAGCTGACCGTAAGCGCTGAGAGCCGCCCGTGGTTGCCCGATTGCAGGGTATAGGTGCTGACTCGGGGCAGTAACGTGCCGGCTACCGGCACGTCGGTGTCCGGGTGGGTGGGCGTCCAGCGCTGGCGGACCCGGCCGGAGGCGTTGGTACCACTGTTGGTGGCATCCAGGTAGATTAGCGCGCTATTTTGCAACTGATACCCGAACATGCCATCAGCCTGAAGCTGCATTTCCAGACGGCCCATCGTGAGCTGCTGCGTGAAGCTGAGCAGTTGCCGGGGCAATCCGCTGCCCAAGGGCTGCTGATCTCCCGGATTGCCGCGGCCGTTCACGTCCTCGTACTTCAGGTCGTGGGTGGCGTCGAGCCCCTGAACGCGGTAGCCGTAGAACGTGCTCAGGGGCTGGTGGTTGAGGGTGCGGTGGTGAGAAAAGCTGTAGGAGATGTCATCACCCGTTTCAAATCGGTTGCGGTTGGCGGCGGCGGCCAGCTGGCTGCTACCGTGCACTTTACCGGCCTGCCAGCTGCCTCGCACGGTCAGCTCCAGGCCAGTATTGCGCAGGTAATCGTCGTGGGTGATGCTGGATAAGTAGAAGTTGCTAACCGTGGTGTTGGTTTGCCGGGAGTAGGCCTGGGCCGTCACGGTCAGGTGGTTATGGAGTAGGCCCGCTTCCGCGCCCGCATCCAGCTGCTGGCTTGGTTCGGGGAGGAATAGGGGTATCATCTGTCTAGGGTTACCTCCGGATAGCATAGACAGAAAGTGGTTTCGCCCAAAGTTGCCAGCCCCCGACGTGCGCCCCCAGCCCACCCACACGTCGAGCTTGCCGGGCGCGGAGGTCCAGAAGTTCTCCTTGGCCGCGTGCCAGCGCACCTGGGCTCCCGGTAGCCAGCTCCAAGGCTTGGTAGCGTCGAAAGTATTGGTTGGGTCGCGGCGCAAAGTGCCCCGGATCTGGTACCGCTCATCAAAAGTATAGCCGGCCGTGAGCTGGTAAAAAGTAACGCTGTTTTGGGCCGTGCTGGTGCTGGTGGTCAATATGCCGCTGGGGTCTGGGAGGTAGGTGCGCTGCGCGGTGGTTGTTTCCGGGGCCTGTCGCATGGCCTCCAGGCTGGCCGTTACCGAGTGCCGCTGCTCGCCGAAGCTGCGGGCGTAGCGCAGGGCCGGGTTCAGCACCAGTTGCCGGTAAGTGAAAAGAAGGTCGCCATTCTGGCCCGGCGGGAAGCTGCCAAACGCCGCGCGGTAGGAGCGGCTGCGGAGCGTGGCCCGTTCCAGATTGGCGCGCAGGTCCAAGATGAGGCCGGTGGCTACCTCATAGCGCGCCCCCAGCTGTGCCAGCAGCCGTTGCTGCTCGGGAGCTTGGTAAGCCTGCCGGGCCACCTCCACTGGGTTCACGTAGTAGCCGGGGTCGGGGTTATCGGTCGTCGACTGGGTGGGCGGCGTAAATAGCGCGTTGGCAACGGCGTAATAAGCAGGAATCCGCTGCTCGGTCTGGCTGAAGCTGCCGGTGGCCTCCAGGCGCAGGCGCTGGCCGATTTGCTGGTTGAGGGCGGCGCGCACGGCGTAGCGGCGCAGGCGCGAGTTCAGCACCACGCCCTCCTGGTTGAGGTAGTCGGCGGCGGCGTAGTAGCGGGTGGTGGCCGTGCCGCCCGAGAGGCCCAGGTGGTGTTCGTGCACGGCAGCCGTGCGCAGCAGTTCGTTCTGCCAGTCGGTGCCCTTGCCTAAGGCTGCTACCTGAGCAGGCGAGTACTTCGCCGGCAGGCCGTAGCGTTGGCTTACTTCGTTGTGGAGGGTGGCGTACTCGCGGGCATCCAGCAGGTCGTAGCGGTAGCGGGTGCGCTGCACGCCGCCGTAGCCGGCGTAGGTCAGGCGGGGCTTGCCGGCTTTGCCCCGGCGGGTGGTAATGCGAATGACGCCGTTGAGGCCCTGGGAGCCGTAGAGCGCCGTTTCGTAGCCTCCCTTCAAAATTTCCACCTGCTCAATATCCTCACTCGGAATGCTCAGCAGCGGGTTGGTATCCAGCTCCATGGTTTCGGCCGGCACGATGCCACCGGGGCTGTTACTGTTACTCAGCTGAAACGTGTGCTGGAAGACCGGCACCCCGTCCACCACGTACAGCGGCTGGGCGTTGCCCGACAGGCTGGCCGCCCCCCGAATCCGGACTGCCACCTGCGCCCCCAGAGCCCCGGAGTAGGGCGTAGCCTGCACCCCGGCTACCTGGCGGAGCTGCTCCTGGAGGGGAAGAAGCGGGGTGAATGGGCGATGAAATACGAGAATCTCACCTTGAATAACGCCTCTTAAACTATCGGGGCGTACCGCTATACGGCCTAGGCTGAGCGCGTCGGTTTGTTGGGCCTGGGCGGCCAGCGGGAGCAAGAAGAGGAATCCGAGGGATAAAAATCGAGTCATAGGGGAGGATAAAGCGGGAATATGGCCCCGAAGATAGAGGGCGGAACCAGCCAGATTTCACAAACCGGCCCGAATAATTTCCCTTCCGGCCCAAACCCGTACTTTTGGCCCCACCCACCCGCTACCTGCCTTTCCGCTATGCACTTCGACCGCAAGGACTACGCCAACGAAACCCTGCTCCACCTCTACCGCCACCTGCTCAAGCCCCGGCTGATTGAGGAGAAAATGCTCATTCTGCTCCGCCAGGGCAAAATCAGCAAGTGGTTTTCGGGCATCGGCCAGGAGGCCATTTCCGTGGGCAGCACCCTGGCCCTGAACCCCGACGAGTATATTCTGCCCCTGCACCGCAACCTGGGCGTATTCACGGGCCGCGATATTCCCCTCGACCGCCTCTTTGCCCAGTGGCAGGGCAAGGCCCACGGCTTCACCAAGGGCCGCGACCGGAGCTTCCATTTCGGTACCAACGAATACCACATCGTGGGCATGATCAGCCACCTTGGCCCCCAGCTGGCCGTGGCCGGCGGCATTGCCCTGGCCGATGTGCTGGACGAGAAGCCCAAAGTAACCGTAACCTACAGCGGCGACGGCGGCGCTTCGGAGGGCGACTTTCACGAGGCCCTCAACGTGGCCGCCGTGTGGCAGCTGCCGGTCATTTTCATCATCGAAAACAACGGCTACGGCCTCAGCACGCCCAGCAACGAGCAGTTCCGCTTCCGCTACTTCGTGGACAAAGGCCCGGCCTACGGCATGGAAGCCGTGCAGGTAGACGGCAACAACGTGCTGGAAGTGTACGACACGGTGAAGCGCCTGGCCGAGGACCTGCGCCAGAACCCGCGCCCGGTGCTGCTGGAGGCCCTCACCTTCCGGATGCGCGGCCACGAGGAGGCCAGCGGCACCAAGTACGTGCCCCAGGAGCTGTTCACGGAATGGGCCGCCAAAGACCCCGTGGAAAACTACGAAAAGTGGCTGATGCAGGAGGGCATTCTCGATGAGGAGGCCCGCATGCGCTACCGCGAAACCATCAAGCGCGAAATTGAGGAGGGCCTGCGCATTGCCGAAGCCGAGCCCCTGCCCACGCCCAGTCTGGAGCAGGAAATCGGGGATATGTACGCTGAGTTGCCAGTGGCCAGTGACCAGTTGCCAGTTGCCGGGGAGGACGAAGACCAGAACGACCCGGCCACTGACAACGGGCAACCGGCCACTGACAAGCGTTACGTCGATGCCATTTCCGACGGGTTGCGCCAGAGCATGGAGCGGTTTCCGGAGCTGGTACTCATGGGCCAGGATATTGCCGAGTACGGGGGCGTGTTCAAGATTACGGATGGCTTCGTAAAGCAATTCGGCAAGGGCCGGGTGCGCAATACGCCGCTCTGCGAATCGGCCATTGTGGGGGCGGCGCTGGGCCTGAGCATCAAGGGCAAGAAGGCGATGGTGGAAATGCAGTTCGCCGATTTCGTGACCTGCGGCTTCAACCAGATCATCAACAACCTGGCGAAAACCCACTACCGCTGGGGCCAGAACGCCGACGTGGTGGTGCGCATGCCCACCGGTGCGGGCACGGCCGCCGGCCCCTTCCACAGCCAGAGCAACGAAGCGTGGTTTACTCACACGCCCGGCCTGAAGGTGGTGTACCCCAGCAACCCCGTGGATGCCAAGGGCCTGCTTTGCGCCGCCATCGAGGACCCCAACCCGGTCATGTTCTTCGAGCACAAGCTGCTTTACCGCAGCCTTTCGGCTCCCGTGCCCGATGCCTACTACACCACGCCCATCGGGCAGGCTGCGCTGGTGCGCGAGGGCCAGGAAATGAGCATCATCACCTACGGGGCGGGCGTGCACTGGGCCACCGCCCTGGCCGAGGAGCTGCACCTCGACTGTGATATTATCGACCTGCGCACGCTGCTGCCCTGGGATGAGGCCGCCGTGCGCCGCACGGTGGAGAAAACCGGCCGCATCATCCTGCTCCACGAAGACACGCTCACGGGCGGCCTGGCGGGCGAAATCGGGGCCTGGATTGCCGAAAACTGCTTCCGTAGCCTCGATGCCCCCATCATGCGCGTGGCCTCCCTCGATACGGCCGTGCCCTTCGCGCCCTCCCTCGAAAAACAGTTTCTGCCCCAGCAGCGCCTGCGCCAGGCTGTGGAAAAGATGCGCGGCTACTAGCCCGCCCCCCCGGCCCGGCCGGCCGTTGGCGGCCGGGCCGAATTATGTACCTTGTGAAGTTCGACAAGCAGTTGAGCGTTAGTCAAATGAATGTTATGGCCTTTTTCGGGCGGCGTCTGGGTTTGCTGAGTGTGGCGGCGGTGTTGCTGCTGGCGGCCCCGGCCTGCCACCGCTACCGCCTGCCCAGCCCCACGGGGCCGCCCCAGCCCAAAGTAAAAAAGGCGAAAAGCCCCGCCAACGAATCGGCTGACGGCCGGGCGCTGGACGTGGAAAAGGAGTCGGTGAAGGCTCAGAAAAACAGCTACGACAAGCAAGGGCTGCTCAAAAAGCCCAAGTATGAGCGGCGGCGACTCAGGCGCAAAGTGGGGCCGCGCAGGTTTCTGGGTATCCCCTTACCCTTTCAGAAATAAGCCCCGTAAACAACCCCGGCGACGGAACATAACCAACCGCCGGGCCAAGGCCCCGGCCAGTTTTTCCGCCTCCGCTATCTGCCCTGCTTCTCTGTTATTCACCGTTTTTACTGCTTAGGACCATGCGTTACGCCCTGATCGGAACATTTCTGCTGGCCCTGCTCAGCACCCAGGCCCGGGCTCAGCTGGAATCGACCAGCCCGGCCGGACAGCGCGCGGCCAACCGTAAGGCCCTGCGCGATGCCCGCAAGTTCGACGCCAAGTACAAAGAGTCGCACCTGACGGTGAAGAAGGAGGAGCTCAAGGACCAGTCCGGTGGCCGGCTAGCCGTGAATCCGCCCACCGATGAGCGGGCCAGCTACCAGTTCGACCGTACCGGCGCGCCGCGCGTGAGCGAACCATCACGCTACAATTTTCGTCTTCGCAAGAAGCGCGACGCTGCCGTCGCGCACTAATTCACGCGCTAATTCCTTCCTATGATTCCCTGGCAACCCCTCACCGCTGCCGAGCAGCTCACCGATATCGTCCGCGAATCCTACGAGCAGCCGGTCATTATTTTCAAGCACAGCACCAGCTGCTCCATCAGTGCCATGGCCAAGAGCAAAGTAGAGCGCCAGTGGGCCGATGCCGGCCTCGACGACGCGAAAATCTACTACCTCGACCTGCTGCGCTTCCGGCCTATCTCCCAGGAAATAGCCCAGAAATTCAGCGTCCACCACGAGTCGCCCCAACTGCTACTCATCCGCAACGGCGAGTGCAGCTACGACGCCTCGCACATGGGCATCAAGCTGAGTGAAGTAAAAAGCGCTTTGAGCGCGTAACCACCTAAACACGAGAACGGTCATCCTGCTGGCAGGATGACCGTTCTCGTGTTTAGGTGGCAGCGGGCGCAGTTCAGGCACTGTACTCAAACTGAACCTGCTGCCTGATTTCCGGATTCAGACTCAGGGCAACCGGGCAGGTACGGGCCGCTTTTTCGAGGAGATTCCGCTCCTTTTCGGTAAGCGTAGCCGGCAGGCGAAACACCACGTCCAGTTGCCCGATGCGGCGTGGGTCGGCCAGCATGTGCTTGGTCACGTCCCAGCGCACACCGGTCAGGTCCAGGTCGTGGCGCTCGGCCACAATGCCCATAATGGTCATCATGCACGCGCCCAGGGCGGCACCCACCAAATCGGTGGGCGAAAAAGCCTCGCCCCGGCCGTGGTTATCCACGGGCGCATCGGTGAGAATGGTAGTGCCCGAGGCTACGTGGGTAGCTTCGGTACGCAGGTGGCCGGCGTAGCGGGCGGTGGCGGTGCTCATGGCAAGTTGATTTAGAAGGACGGTATGCGGGTAAATTTACGTACTTTCGGAAGGGTAGCCGGTGAGCGGCTCCCGGGTCAGCGTTTTTCAATTCGCCTGTTTACATTTCCCCAACCTGTGCGTACTTCGCTTGTTTTTGGCAGCAGCCTCGCGCTGGCGTTACTGGCCACCGCCCCGCTGGCCCAGGCTCAGCAAACTCCGGCATCGAGCAGTGATGCGCCTTCTTACCGCAAGGAGTTCACCTACGGAATCAATTTCAATACCCGGGGCGGCCTGATCGGGGGCGTGGCCGTCCGTTCCACCCACCTGCTCAGCCAGGACTGGGCCCGGTTCTGGAGCATTGAGGCGGTAGAGGTGAAGCACCCGAAGGAGCAGAAAGTAGTAACGGGCTACGCTGGTACCATCGTCGACCACAAGAGCAATTACCTGTACGTGATCCGGCCGTCGGTAGGGTTGCAGCGCGTTATTTTCCGCAAGGCACCCGATTCCGGGGTGCAGGTGAACGGCCTGTTCGGGGCCGGCCCCTCCATCGGTCTGCTCATGCCCTATTTTATTACCTACAACTACTCGGAGCCGGCAAGCCCGCGTGACCCCATCACGGATGCCCGCAATGAGCAGTATGACCCGGCCATCCACGATCAGGAAAACCGGCGCATTATGGACCGGGCCCCGCTGTTTTCCGGGGCCGGGGACACCAAACTGAAGTTGGGAGCCCATATCCGGGGGGCGTTGAGCTTCGAGTACGGTCGTTACCGGGATGCCGTGGCGGGCGTGGAAGTAGGAGCCGTAGTAGAGGCCTATCCCAAGGCCCCAGCCATTATCCGGGTGAAAAACGCATCCGATGAGTCGCTCAACGACCGGTTTATGCCCTCCGTGTACCTGACCATCTACCTGGGTAGCCGCAACTGATTACCGGCGGCCTTACTCAGGGGCCGGGCAAGGACGGGAAGGACGCAATAGCCTTCGTTCCCGCGCTTGCCCGGCTCCTTCTTTTTTTCTCCCTGCCTGCCCCAAACTCCCGGCAGGTCGGAATTGTCTTACGGTTGGAATTTTCCGCCCCTCATTCCTCTTACCTTTGCAACATGGATGATCTGTTGCTGACTTTACCCATCATTCAGCCCCAAGTGGCTGTTCCTGCCAAACCCCGCAAGCCCGACTGGCTGCGCGTGAAGCTGCCGGTGGGTCCGGCCTACGCCAACGTGCGCCGTTTGGTGGACGAACATAAACTGCACACGATCTGCGAGAGCGGCAATTGCCCCAATATGGGCGAATGCTGGGGCGCGGGTACGGCCACGTTCATGATTCTGGGCAACGTGTGCACCCGCTCCTGCTCGTTCTGCGCCGTGGCCACCGGCCGGCCTTCCGAGCTCGACCTGGATGAGCCCCGCCGGGTGGCCGAAGCCATTCAGCTCATGGGCGTGAAGCACGCGGTGCTCACCTCCGTCAACCGTGACGAACTGAAGGACCGGGGGGCCAGCGTGTGGTACGAAACGGTAGTGCAGACCAAGCAACTGAGCCCCGCCACCACCATCGAAACCCTGATTCCGGACGTGAAGGCCAACTGGGAAGCCCTGGACACCATGATTGCCGGCGGCCAGGAAGTAGTGTCGCACAACATGGAAACCGTGGGTAGCCTCTACCGCCTCGTGCGGCCCCAGGGCAAGTACGACCGCAGCCTGGAGCAGATCCGCCGGACCAAGCAGGCCGGCAAGCGCACCAAGTCGGGCATTATGCTGGGCCTGGGCGAAACGCAGGACGAGATGTACCAGGCTATGGACGACCTGGTGGCCAACGGCCTCGATATTCTGACGCTGGGCCAGTACCTGCAACCCACCAAGCGCCACATCGAAGTAGCCGAATTTATCCACCCCGACCTGTTCGCGCATTACCGGGAGGAAGGGTTGCGCCGGGGTCTCAAGTACGTGGAAAGCGGCCCGCTGGTCCGCTCCAGCTACCACGCCGAGCGCCACGTGAACGTGCCGATTTAGCCAAAGAAGCCGGGCAGCTGGCTCATCGCAGCAGGGCTCAACCTGCGGCAAGCTGCCGGGTTCCTGCTGCCGTGCCTCCGGGACCGGGGTGTATTCTTACCCAAAACTCAAAAGCCCTTTCGGCCATGTGGCCGGAAGGGCTTTTTCGTGCGGTTACTTTCCGAACCGGCTATTGTTTGGGTTGGTATCAGCTGACCGAAAAATAGCCCTGATGTCACTGTTTTCAAGTCGAAGGAGAGTTAAACGAAGAAAAGGAACCGGGCTGGTATACGCCTTTGCCCTCCCACGCCCCCGGCAATTCCCGCCTCCCGACCGACCTCTGCATTCCTGGTTTCCGGGTACTGCCACCCACTTGCGCCACCCTCGCGCCGGCGCGGGCAGGGTGGGGGTACGGGAATGGTTGGGGGTACAGTTGTTGATCAGTCGGGTAGCCGCTGGTCAGCAACCCCGGTGGCAGGGGAGGCATCCGTACGGCCGTTCTGGGCGGCCGCAGCCGCCACCGCCGGCCCAACAGCATGCACCCAAACCAGGTTGTGGCGTAGCTTTGTGTCCTCTCTTGCTTACATGCCCATGACTGCTGCTGCTGCCTCCCCCGCTGATCTGACGCTTTACTACCCCTTCGAAGGAATGCAGTTCGGTCCGCAGAAATGCTTTCTGTGCGGGACGCCTA
This sequence comes from Hymenobacter rubripertinctus, assembly GCF_003583925.1. Lineage (GTDB taxonomy): Bacteria > Bacteroidota > Bacteroidia > Cytophagales > Hymenobacteraceae > Hymenobacter > Hymenobacter rubripertinctus. Next base: position 143,529 of record NZ_QYCN01000005.1, read on the forward strand.
CCGTACCCCGCCAGGATTCGGTGCCCGTGTTTGCCGACTGGCTCATGGACCGTTACCAGCTCCGGGAGCGGTCCATCAAGCTGCTCGACATGCGCATTGTGGCCTACCCCGAGTTGCGCATTGCCTGTTGCGGGCAGTGCCGCACCCGGCATGTGGAGCCCCTGGAGGCCCACCTGGAGCAGGTGAGCCGCCAGGGCGTACAGGGTTTCCGGGAGCTCGACGAGCAGACCCTGTTTCTGTGGCTGGGCAAGATGTTCTATGGCGTGCTGGTTACCGAACTGCTCAATGAGCTCGACCCGCTGGCTGTACCCCGGTATCCGCTGGCCGAAAACGCCCAGATGCTGCGGCGGTTCCAGGCGTTCTTCCAGCCCTTGCAGGCCCTACGCGTACCCATGAGCTACGATGATTTCGTGCCCGGCTCGGTGTTCCTGCTCGAAACCGACCCCGCTCAGGACGACATGCCCTTCGAGTACGACGACGACCTGAGCACCATCACCTTCAGCATCAAACTCGATAGCACTGTGCTGGTGGCCTGCCTGGTGGATAACGGTATCATTGGCCAGGCCATGCGCCGCGTGTACAAGCAGGCCAAACGGCCGCTGCACCCGGTGCAGGCGGCGGAGTTCAAAGCCCGGGTATACTACGCCGCCTACCTGCTCAACGTGGTACCCGATTACTACCCCCGCCCGACGCACCCCGGCGATACGGAAGTCGTGCTCGATACCCTCATCGACGATACCATCGGCGACATCTTTAACCCCTGGGACAACAGCGCCTACGCGCAGTCGTTGCTGGAAATGTGGAAGCGGTGGCAGATTCCGCTGGCAGAAATTCTGGCCGACCCCGAAGCACCCCTCTCGCTCCTCTACGACGCAGACGGACAGCCCCGGCACCTGGCGCGGTACCCGGAGGAAATCAGGAAGTAGGGGAAGAAAGCGGAAAGGCAGGTAGTAGTTGCCTGCTTGCGGGCCGGCCTAGCCGGCCTGCCAGGTTGGCTCGGGGCCAAGCTTACGGAGCTGGATGCCCGACCAGCGGCCTTCCATCCCGTTTTTGCATTCCTGCTCGTTTACCAGCACGTCCACGCAGTGGCGGTGGCGGCGGTTCATGGTATCGTGGATGATGTAGATGCCGTCGAGGGCCTCCGACATGCCGCTCACGCGGACTTTTTCGCCGTAGCTGAACGGGCCGCCCCAGTGGGCAAGCAGGTCGCGGGATACGGCCAGCCAGCGGGTTTTGCTGGAATGCCGGCGCGGAATGATGGAACCATCGGCGGTTTCCATCGGATTGTCGTCGGTCTGCCCTACTTCGGGCCAGTAGGTAGTGGCCGTAACCCGGTACGCCAGGGTGCTGGGAGCCTTTTTAACCGGCAACACGGGCAGCGCGACGGCTACCGGGCGTGGAGTCAGCGTAGCCACGGTGGAGGGCAGGGCCATCGTGGGAACCGCGAGAGTGCGGGGGGGGAAGAGGAAAGTCAGTAGGAATAACGCAATGGACATGGCCTTTGGGTTCGTGGACTCTCGCTTGGTCTGGAGAGGGTAGACAGCCGGCCCGACTCGGCAAAGGGGAAAAACCGCAGCTTTTTTTTAAAAAAGGCCGGTTTCTGAAAATCTGACAAAGGCAAAATGGCCGAAATCAGGCAAATGAGGCAGAAAATGCGTTACAAAGTGTATAATTATGATAATTATTTGCACTTATGAAACCTTCCCGCTTTGAAGGGGCCAAAGGTAAGCTCTTTTTTTCTATTCCATTTTCCTTGTCAACTGAACCTTAGCCGACTGGCAACGGCTACGGCCCCGGCCATACGCGACTGTCGGGTATAAGGTTATCTGCTGCCGGGAACCCGGTTGCCGGCTGACCGTAAGCAGATGCGGCCCGGATGGCGGGCCAGCCGGGTATCGCGGTACCCCGAACCTTTGTGTTATCATATGATGAATTCTGCTTCGCTGTGCCCCCGCCTGTTGGTTGGGGTAACTGCCTCTCTGCTGGCCATGGGCGGCCTGGCGGCCTGCTCCTCCCCGGCAGCCGAAACAGCGACCCAACCAGTAGCTGCGCCAGATAGCACCCTGGCCGCAACGCCCCCGGTAGCGCTGGAACTGGTGGCCCAAAACGACCGGCAGTGGACCGGCCTCACTATTGCTCCCAACGGCCGCCGCTTCGTTAACTTTCCGCGCTGGTCCGACGATGTGCCCGTGTCGGTGGCCGAGCTGCTGGCCGACGGCACTACCCGGGCCTGGCCCGACGCGGCCCGCAATAACTGGACGCCGGGCTCCTCGCCCGACGAAAAGTTCGGTTGCGTGCAGAGCGTGGTGGCCGACCGCCGTAACCGCCTGTGGGTGGTGGACGCCAACAACCCGCAGTTTAAGGGCGTGCTGCCCGGCGGCCCCCGCCTGCACGCATTCGACATTGCCAGCGGCAGACTGCTGCGGACCTACTCCTTTCCGGCGGCTACCTGGAACCCCACCTCGTACCTCAACGATGTGCGCGTAGACGTGGACCGTGACGTGGCCTACCTGACCGATTCAGGCTCCGGGGCGCTGCTGGTGGTGGAGCTAGCCTCCGGGCGGGTGCGTCGCCAGCTGGCCGAAGCGCCCGTTACCAAGCCCGGCCTGCCTTACCTGGAATTCGCGGGCGGCCTCAAATTCACCAATCAGGTCCACTCCGATGGCATCGAGCTGACGGCCAGCGGCGACACGCTGTACTTTGCCGTACTGACCGGCGAGAAGCTGTTCCGGGTGCCTACCCGCCTCCTGCGCCGGGCCACGGCCCCCGACAGCCTGCGCGCCGCCGTGCAGACGGTAGCTTCAATCGGCCCGGCCGACGGGCTCTGGCGCACTGCTGATGGCCGGATATGGTCGGGGATGCTCACGACGGATGCCGTGCGGAGTACGGACCCGCGCACGGGCACCGTGACGGATGTCGTGCAGGACCCGCGCATCCGGTGGGCCGATACGTTTGCCGAGGATGCTGCGGGCAACCTCTACTTCACCACCTCGCAATTGCAGTACGCGCCGGCCCAGCGGGGCAAATACGCCATCTACCGTTTCCGGCCGCCCACCCGGTAGCTCGGCCCACCGCCTTTTTATGGGTTATGGGCTCCGGCAGTAGTGGCCGGTGCCGGCTATTTCAATAGATTGCCATATTACCTGTCCTGAAGACAACGGCCTCGGAATTCATCTGTCTGTAGTACAGGTTTATTCGTGGATGCGCATATCGGTTTTTGCGTCTTCCTCAGATCCGTTACCTTTACTTTCTGACACTACCACTTCCCACCGCATGGACGCATATTCTTATATCGCCAACGCCCACGGCGAGTACCTCGACCAGCTTTACCAATCTTACCAGGCCGATCCGGCCTCGGTGGATGTGAGTTGGCAGAAATTCTTTGAAGGCTTCGATTTTGCCCGGCAATACCCCGAGGGCGACGTGCCCCAGGCCGATGGCGAGGGGGTGCTGACCACCAGCGCCAGCACCAATGAGGCCCCCAGCGTGCGGGCCGTTGATCTGGTGGCCGGCGACAAGGAAACCCAGGTGCGCAACCTGATTTACGCCTACCGCAGCCGGGGCCATCTGGTGGCCCGTACCAATCCGGTGCGCGAGCGGAAGGACCGCAAGGCCCGCTTGCAGCTAGCCGATTTCGGCCTGAGTGAGGCTGATCTGGACACGAAATTCCGCAATGGTGAGGTTATCGGCCTGGGGCTTACTGCTACCTTGCGCGAGATTGTGGCGGCCCTGCAAAAGATTTACACCCGCACCATCGGCTTCGAGTACATGTACATCCGCGACCCGCGGGTGCTGGACTGGTTCCGGGAAAAAGTGGAGCATGACTCGCTGAACTTCAACCCGAGCAAGGAGTACAAGAAGCGCATCCTGAGCAAGCTCAACGAGGCCGTGGTGTTCGAGAACTTCCTGCATACCAAGTTCCTGGGGCAGAAGCGCTTCTCGCTGGAAGGCGGCGAAACCACTATTCCCGCCCTCGACGCCATCATCCGCAAGGGGGCCGAGCTGGGCGTGGAAGAGGTGATGATTGGCATGGCTCACCGCGGGCGGCTCAACGTGCTGGCCAACATCATGGGCAAAACCTACGAGCAGATTTTCTCGGAGTTCCAGGGGACGGCCGTGCCCGACCTGACCATGGGCGACGGCGACGTGAAGTACCACATGGGCTACAGCAGCCAGGTAGATGCCGGCGGCGGCCACTCCGTGAACCTGAAGCTGGCCCCCAACCCATCCCACCTCGAAGCCGTGAACCCGGTAGTGGAAGGCTTCGTGCGGGCCAAGCTCGACCACGGCTACGGCAACGACTACGACAAGGTGCTGCCCATTCTCATCCACGGCGACGCGGCCGTGGCCGGCCAGGGCATCGGCTACGAAGTTACCCAGATGTCGCAGCTGGAAGGCTACAAGGCGGGCGGCACCATCCACTTCGTGATCAACAACCAGGTAGGCTTCACTACCGATTTTGAGGACGCCCGCTCCAGCATTTACAGCACCGATCTGGCGAAAATTATTGACGCGCCGGTGCTGCACGTGAACGGCGACGACCCCGAAGCCGTGGTGTTTGCCGTGCAGCTGGCCACCGAGTACCGCCAGCAGTTTCATGCCGATATCTTTATTGATATGGTGTGCTACCGCCGCCACGGCCACAACGAGTCGGATGAGCCCAAGTTCACCCAGCCCGTGCTCTACAACCTCATCAGCAAGCACCAGAACCCCCGCGAGGTGTACAACGCCGAGCTGGTGGCCCGCGGCGACGTGGACGCCGAGCTGGCCGCCGAGCTGGACAAGGAGTTCCGCGACACCCTCCAGGCCCGCCTGGACCTGGTGAAGCAGAAGCCGCTGCCCTACAACTACCAAGCCCTCGAAAACGAGTGGCGCAGCCTGCGCCGCAGCAAGCCCGAGGACTTCGATCAGTCGCCCGAAACGGGCATCAGCGAAGAAACGGTGCAGCGCGTGGGCCAGGCCCTGACCACGCTGCCCGAAGGCTTCCGGCCCCTCAAGCAGATTGAGAAGCTGATGGACGAGCGCAAGAAGATGTTCTTCGAAACGCGGGTGCTCAACTGGGCCGCCGGCGAATTGCTGGCCTACGGCTCCCTGCTCACCGAAAAGCACATTGTGCGCGTGAGCGGCCAGGATGTGCAGCGCGGCACGTTCTCGCACCGCCACGCCGTTCTGCACGACGCCGAAACGTCGGCCCCCTACAACTCGCTCAACCATATTGGGGAGGGGCAGGAAAAGCTGGCTATTTATAACTCCCTGCTGAGCGAGTACGCGGTGCTGGGCTTTGAATTCGGGTACGCCATGGCCAACCCCACGGCCCTGGTGGTGTGGGAAGCCCAGTTCGGTGACTTCGCCAACGGTGCCCAGACCATGATTGACCAGTTCATTGTGAGCTCCGAAAGCAAGTGGCAGCGCATGAACGGCCTCGTGATGTTGCTGCCCCACGGCTACGAGGGCCAGGGACCGGAGCACTCCAACGCCCGCCCCGAACGCTTCCTGCAACTGGCCGCCGAGCACAACATCATCGTGGCCAACATGACCACGCCGGCCAACTTCTTCCACGCCCTGCGCCGCCAGCTGACCTGGGAGTTCCGCAAGCCGCTGGTGGTTATGTCGCCCAAGTCCATGTTGCGTAACCCGCTGTGCGTGTCGCCGGTGGAAGAATTCACGACTGGTCGCTTCCGTGAAGTGCTCGGCGACGTGTACGCCGAGGACAAGAAGGTGAAGCGCGTGCTGCTGTGCTCGGGCAAGGTGTACTTCGACCTGCTGGAAGAGCAGCAACAGTCGGCGCGCAAGGACGTAGCCATCGTGCGCCTGGAACAGCTGCACCCCTTCCCCAAGAAGCAGCTGGCCGTGGAGCTAGCCAAGTATCCGAAAGCCAAAGTATACTGGGTTCAGGAAGAGCCCGAGAACATGGGCTACTGGAATTACCTGCTGCGCTTCATGCGCCGCGAGCTGGAAGACGTGGTTTCGCGCAAGCCCTCCGCCTCGCCCGCTACCGGCTACAACAAGGTGCACGTGCAGGAGCAGAAAGACCTCGTGGCCCGGGCCTTTGGCATCAGCCCCGCTGAGGTAGACGCCGACGCCATTAAGGCCACGGCCGAAGCGGCCAAGAAGCAGGACTAGCCCCTGGAGCTGATAGCTGTTAGCCACTTGGCTGACAGCTGTCAGCAGACTGCCAGAACGAAAAGTGAATAGCCAGCAGCTAATAGCTGACAGCTAAAAACCCGAAACCCTTCAAAACTCCCACCTATGGGTCTGGAAATCAAAATCCCTACCGTCGGCGAATCCATCACCGAAGTCACCATCGCCAAATGGCTCAAAGCCGACGGCGACACCGTGGAGCGCGACGAAATCATTGCCGAACTCGAATCCGACAAGGCGACGTTTGAGCTGCCCGCCGAAACGGCCGGCGTACTTCGCATCAAAGTAGCGGAGGGCGAAACCATCGACATCGGCACTACCATTGCCGAAATCGACGGCGACGGCGCGGCTGCAACCCCTGCGGCTCCGGCCGCCAGCGCCCCGGCCCAACCCGCCAACCCGGTGAGCAAGGGCGAGGAGAACCCCAAAGCCAGCGACCAAGCCGGCTACGGCGGTCAGCCCGAAGGCGGGGCCGCCAGTGCGGCCCCGGCCGGCAACGGCGGCGGCACGCTGGAAATGAAAATTCCGGCCGTGGGCGAGTCCATTACGGAAGTCACCGTGGCCAAGTGGCTGAAGGAGGACGGAGCCCAGGTGGAGCGCGACGAAATCATTGCCGAGCTGGAATCGGATAAGGCTACTTTTGAGTTGCCCGCCGAAGCGGCCGGCACCCTGCGCCACGCAGCCAAGGAAGGCGAAACCATCGGCATCGGGGCCACCATTGCCCGCATCGAGGGCGGCAGCGGCGCTGCCTCGGCTCCGGCTTCAGCTCCGGCGGCTGCGCCAGCTACTACACAGGCGGCTCCAGCTACTGGCAACTCACAACTGGCAACTGGCAACTCGTCTTACGCCACCGGTACGCCTTCGCCAGCGGCCGGCAAAATCCTCGGCGAGAAAGGCATCAGCCCCGCCGACGTGCAGGGCTCGGGCCGGGATGGTCGCATCACGAAAGAGGATGCCCAGAACGCCCAGGCCAAGCCCGCTGCTGCGCCCGCCCCGAAAGCGGCTCCGGCGGCTCCGGCACCTGCTACCGGCAACTCGCAACCGGCAACCGGCGACCGAAACCAGCGCCGGGAGCGGATGAGCAACCTGCGCAAAACGGTGGCCCGCCGCCTCGTGACGGTGAAGAACGAAACGGCCATGCTCACTACCTTCAACGAGGTGAACATGCAGCCCATCATGGACCTGCGCACCAAGTTCAAGGACCGGTTCAAGGAGAAAAACGGCGTGGGCCTGGGCTTCATGTCCTTCTTTACCAAGGCCGTATGCGTGGCCTTGCAGGAGTGGCCGAGCGTGAATGCGCAGATTGATGGTACCGATATCGTGTACAACGACTTCTGCGACATCAGCATCGCCGTTTCGGCCCCCAAAGGGCTGGTGGTGCCCGTTATCCGCAACGCCGAAACCCTCAGCTTCGAGGGCATCGAGAAGGAAGTAGTGCGCCTTGCCACGCTGGCCCGCGACAACAAGCTCACCATCGAGCAGATGACCGGCGGTACGTTCACGCTCACCAACGGCGGCATTTTTGGCTCCATGATGAGCACGCCGATTATCAACGCCCCGCAGTCGGCCATTCTGGGCATGCACAACATCATCCAGCGCCCCGTAGCCGAAAATGGCCAGGTCGTGATTCGTCCGATGATGTACCTGGCCCTGAGCTACGACCACCGCATCATCGACGGCCGCGAGTCGGTATCGTTCCTGGTGCGCGTGAAAGAGCTCCTCGAAGACCCGACCCGTCTGCTACTGGGCGTATAAGGCTTTGACTCAAACTAATAGCAGGAAGCGCGTTTCAGCACCCGGATACCGGCCGTAGTGAGCCAGGGCTGGCCGAAAACCCGGTGGATGAGCCGGCCGGCCGTGATGCGCAAACTCAGCAGGCGCTGCCAGGCACGGGTGTATTGCTGCTCCAGCTCGGGGCGGGAAATGCGGTTTTCCAGGAAATCAAGGAGCAGTGGGTGCAGCAGGAAACTGGCGTTCATACCCATGCTCATGCCGTTGCCAGCCAGCGGGGCGATGGTGCCGGCCGCGTCGCCCAGCATCAGGACGTGCCCCTCAACGGTGGACCGCTCGCGGAACGTGATTTGGGAGATGACCAGCGGGGGCGTGCCCTGGCGCTGGGCGTCCGCGAGGTAGGGCCGCAGCAACGGATTTTGCATGAGCACCTGGCGCTCCATCCCGGCGATGCTGTTGCCGTGGGCGCGCAGGTTGCGCACGTCGCTGATGTAGCTGCAATTGGTGAGGCCATCGCCGACCGGCGAGAGGCCGCAGTACCCGTCCCGGAAGTTGTGCATCTGCACCATGTCCGCCGGAAAATCAACGTTCTGCAAATGGTATTTCACGGCCACGAACTGGCGGTCCTGGCGACTGGCTTCGAGGTAGGGCCGGTGCAGTTTGCCATCGAGGTTGGCGTGCTTGCCCCAGGCCCCGCAGGCCAGGCGGGCCTGGTAGGTTGCGCCGTCGGCGGTGGTGATGGTGAACTGCTCGTCGGCGAACACCACGTCCGTTACCCGGGTACCGTCCCGGATGCTGGCCCCGCACCGGGCGGCCAGTTGGGCCAGCAGCTGGTCGAGGCGGTAGCGGCTCAGGCCCACACCGCCGATATCGAGCGGGTGATGCAGGGCCACGCCGCTGGGCGACGAGACGGTGAAGCGCGTCATCACCGGCAACTCCATTTCGGCCAGCGGCACCCCCAGGCGGCACAGGAAGTCGTAGTTTTCCATCGAGATATACTCGCCGCAGACGCGGTGGAACGGGTAAGTTTCTTTCTCGAACAGCACCACCCGCCGTCCCGCCCGCGCCAGCTGCACAGCCAGCGTAAGCCCCGCCACCCCGCCCCCAATAATGGCGCAGTCGTAGATTTCGGCGGAGGAACCAGGGAATGGGGCGAGCATGGGCATCAGGTTTTGTTGGGGAGAAACAAGGCCGCTACGCTGCGCGGCGGTAAAACCGGCGCCGGACCGGCTGCCTTTTGTGGAGCTGCGGCCCTCAGGCTGGTGGGTTTCCGCCCCGTACTACGCGGGCCGCAAACAGCACCCCCGCCGCCAGCAGGCAGGTGTAGGCCGTGGCATTGAGCCATTTCGGCACCAGCATGCCGTTCTCCTTGATGATGGCGGTAGCGGCGGTTTCGTCTTTCCCGGCTATTTTCTGGTTGATGGTTGCGTAGCCCCGGGCCACGTAGGCCAGCGCGCCGGCCAGGGGTAGCAGGCCCAGGTAAGCGGCGCGGGGCAGCTTTTCGGACCGGTACAGGTAGGCCAGGCTGCCGAGCGTGACGAGGCCCGCGCCGGCTATCATCGTTTGGGCGACACGCATACTGCGGTGCAGGCCCATGGCCACCACCATCGTTTGGAGGCCGGCGGCGCGGTCTTCGGTGTAGTCTTCGGCGTTGTTGAGCAGCAGCACGGCCATTTGCAGCAGGCCGTAGGCGGCAGCCAGCGTGAGCACCGGCCGCCGCGGGAAATGCGTAACGAGGCTGCTGGTGTACGCCATAGGTCCGAAAAACAGCACCGCCCACAGCGCCGGTAACTGCCAGAGCCCGCGCGACTTGAAGTGCAGCGGCTTCCACGAATACTGGAAGCCCAGCGCCCAGCCGATGAGCGTGAGCGGCACGAACTGCCAGCGGCCCGTGCGCCGCGTCAGCCACAGGCTGATGCCCACCGTGCCCGCCACCGAGGCCCGCATCTGCCAGCGCACCCCTTGGTCGCCCAGCTCAAAAATGGCGTTGGACAGGTGGCTCTTATACACGGCATCCACGCGGCGGTCGGCGTAGGCATTCACCATGTCGCCGAAGTTGAACAGCAGGTAGATGCCGGCCAGCCCCCCGTACAACTCGGGCGTTTTCAGAAAGCCAAACCCCTCGGCGCTCAGCAGAATAGGAATGAAGAAAATCGGAATTTCAGCCAGCAAAAACTCGGTGCGGCGCAGGGTTTTGCTGTTTTTTAGAAACTGTTTCAGGCCCGTATGCGCGGGGCGGGCCAGCAGGTTGATGCGCTGAATGTGCCGCTCGTTGGGGTTGAGAAAGGCGTCGCGGCCGTGCAGCAGGGTATGGTTGTCGGCCAGCACAATGTCGTTATCGGCCCAGGTATGAATGTAGAAGACTTGCGGCGCGTACAGGGCCGTTTGCAGCTCCTGAATAAGGGCCGCGCCAGCTTCGGGGGTGGCGTGCAGCACTTCTACCGTCACCGGGTTCAGGTCGTGCACCGGCTCGGCGAAGCGCAGGGTGGGCGCCCCCGTAACGGGATGGGCCTGCACCAGCGGCTGGGTGAGAGTGCCGCCGTAGTGCACGATTTTCTCGGTGCGGTAGCGCAGGGTAGCCGCCTGCCAGCGGCGGCGCTGGGCGGGCGTGGCGCGGGCCAGGGCGCGGCCGGTATCGGCGAAGGTGGTGCCGCCCCGGTCCTCGGGCCGGGGCGCTTTCAGGCACTGGAAGAAGATGAGGTAGGGAATTTTGCCGATGAACGCGCCGTCCCAGTGCAGGGGCACGGCGCTGGGCGTGTAGAGGTAGTTCTTGGCATCCAGTTTCACCTTCAGCTCGTTGATGGCCCCGAACGGCCATTGCAACGGCTCGCCCAATTGCTGGGCGTAGAGCGCAAACGCCGTTTTATCGAACAGCTCGAAGCCCCGAAAAATCAGGATGCGGTGCTCCCGCACCCAGCTTTCTACTTGTTCGCGCCCGAAGCCGGCAATGGTGTGGCCAGGCTGGCTAGCCCGCACGATGAGGCCGAAAGGCAGTTGGGGTTCGAGGGTGTAAGCGGACATCAGAGATAAAAAACGGGACGCAACACTAAAATAGCCGGAGTAAATATGCGGCGTTCCTGCTGATATATCGGTTGAGAATGCGGCCGAAATGGTTAAGAATCCGGCCCCAGCACAAAGTGACTCGGCCGCCCGTTCTTTTCCACCAGCTCGGCTCCCAGCTCCTCGGCCTGGTAGCGCTTAAGCAGCACGTAGTCGTTGTCGCGCAGCAGCACCACCCCGTGCCAGGGGGTGAGCCAGTCGTCCTGGGCACGGGTGATGCGCAGACCTATTTTGTCGGCGTGGGGGTGGTGGGGATGGATGCTCAGGCGCACGGCCTGCGGAAACACCTCGGCCAGCAGGCGCGTCCAGGCATTGCTGCGGCGGATAACCTCGTAGGCCACCTGCTTGGCTTCCTCCTTCACCCGGCTCTTGCTTTTTTCGGGTTCCAGGGCCTGCCCGTCCTCCGTCACGAAGCGGTGGATGCCATTAAACAACGACCGATGGTGCTCAGTATCCTGCACGCGCTGTTTCAGTTCAGCCAGGGGCTCGGCGTAGCGCTCGGTTATCCAGGCGCGGGCCGCGTCGAAGGAGGTAGCCGGCAGCAGGTCTTCCAGATTTACCACGTCCAGGTCAGTGGCTGCGAGGCGGGCGAGCTGCGCCTTCAGGGCCTGATTGTAGGCCGATACTGCCTCGTCGGACACCTGCACGAGGTCGGCAAAGACGCGCCCATCCGCGCAGATGGAAATGCGCGCCCCCGGGGCATACACCTGCCGGATGTCGTGGCAGAGCGTCTGGAGGGTGATCAGGGCAATTTCCTCACCCAGGTCGGGCAACTCGCCCAGTACCTTGCGCCGGTTGGGCGATTTGGCCGGAAAGGCCGGCAGAATCAGGTGCACCGGCTGCTGCCGGCCCACGAAGTATTGTACCCGGGGCAGGTGCAGGGCCAGGCACTGTTCGCAGGGGTCAGCGGCGCAGGCTTCGTGGCCGGGTACGGGCAGCATTTTGCGCCGCCGCATCAGCAAGCGCAGCACCTGCCGGGCCACGTCGAAGCTGACCTCGGGCCGCACGCCCATAAATTGATTGACCAAGGCTTCGGCCTGCCCCAGCACCAGTGGCCCCAGCAGGGTTTGCCGGAAGGCGGGCAGCAGCCCCAAGCCGCCACTCAGCAGCGCCAGCGCCTGCGTAGTGGCCTGGCCTTCGGCCGTGCGGTCGAGCAGGCGCAGCAGCAGTAGCGGCCAGTGGGCGGCGTACAAGGTGGTGGCCAGCTGGCGGCCAGCCGGGCCGGCGGGGGCGTCGGTGGCCCCGCGCACCAGCAGCTCGAACAGGGCCAGGCCCCGCAAACGGATAGTTTCGGTTTCGGGGCTGAGTACCCCCACAGCGTCGTCGGCGTCGAGCAGGTTGGCTGCTAGGCCCCGCAGGGTAAGGCGGTGGGGCTCCAGGAGCGCCAGCTTCCAGCTCAGCAATTGCTGAAACCGCCCGGCTACCGGGCCGGTGGGCAAGTCAGTGGCCCGGGTTTCCAGCTCGCTCTGGATCTGCTGGTAGAGGGCCAGCACAAAGTCGGTAGTCGAGCCGAAGAAACGGTACACTTCCGCCAAATCTGCACCAGCGGCTTCGGCAATGGCCGCTACCGAAACATGACGGAACCCCCGCGCCGCGAATAAGCCCAGGCCGGTAGCAAGCAGGTGATGACGCCGGGCGAAGGCCGCCCCGGCCACGAAATCAGAAGAAACAGGCACGGATAAATCAGTCGGCTAACAGAACAATACCTCAATATGGGCAACCAATTCCAGTATGTTGCTCGCGCCGGCCGCTAAAGGCGTACGGAATACCCTAGCGCAGTCTTTCTGGTACCACCGTTACCGCCAACGCCCCGACTCAGAGCCGGGGCGTTGGGGTTGAGGCTCCAGGGGGAGCTAGGGCCGGATGCCATCGGGACCTGCTGCAACAGGCCATCCGAGGGGCGAAAGGCGACGGAAGACTCAAAAAAATCCGCCGGATTCGGGTCCGGCGGATTTTTTGGGTGGGTGGATGAGTGAGTGAGGAGAACGGGTGGGTATAGTGTGGGTGAAAAAGAGGTCAGGCAGTGCGGAAAATGGCCGCCAGCGCCGCCGCTTTGCCCTTGGCTTCCTCGGCTTTGCTGCCAGCAAATTTTTCTTCGAGCGCCTTTCCGAGCAGATCGGCCCAGCGCTGCTGGTGCGGCCCGCGCAGGGGCAGGGCCGAGTGCAACGGAACCATCTGGCCTTCCTGGTACCGGGTGGTGCCCAGCAGGGCGCTGCTCCAGTAATCGTAGAGGGAGGTGAGGTGGCGGGGCCAGTGCACCTGGGCTACGGCCTGGCACAGGGGGGCCAGGAGTTCGTCGTTGGTCGCCTTGCTGAAAGCCGTATCCACCAGCGTCTTAATGTCGCCTTCGGTACGCAGATCGGGGAGGGTAGACGAAGTAACCATACGGCAGGGGATAGGATGGCCTGAATACGTAGCGAATTTACGCAAGTTTTAGAATTGTCACGCTTCAGCGAAAAATATTCCTGTCAAATTAGGTAAACAGAGCACCGGCATGGGTCGTTTTTGCGCGTTTAATCGGGGTTTAGATGCTGTGATGACCATTTACATCGAAGTCACCGGGGCGGTTGCGCGCTTGGCTTATCCGGTGCTCAAACACAGCCGCAATGGTGCCGGCCCGGTAAATGGCCTCATCGGCCACGGCCCCCCGAAAACAGACTTCGGTGGTTTCCACGAACAGTGTGAGCCAGCGGCGAAAGTGCCGCCCATCAATGGGCAGGGCCAGGTGCTTAGGAAACGGCCGACCCCGGTAGCGGCCCGTGCCCAGCAGCAGCCCGCTCCAGAAATCGTACATGGTGGCCAGATGACGGGGCCACTGGTCGCCCACCACCGCTCCGAATACGGGTCCGAGCAGCTCATCCGCCCGCACGCGCTGGTAGAAGCCGTCTACCAGCCGGCGGATGTCAATGTCAGTACGGATATCGGGCAGGGCTGAGGTCATGACAGGTGGCTGTTGCGGGGGAGAGTGAAAAGCTGCGGCGCAAGAGCGGTGGCGCAGGAAACAGCGCTTCTGCTAACAGCCAGCCAATCAGTCCAGACGGGTGAGGCGCAGGTGGTCGAGCAGGGCCTGGTTGACCGCGCCGTTCATGTTTTCGTTGGCGGCCTCGAAGCTCAGCGTGAGCACGGTGCGGCCGGCGGGCAGCGTCACCTCAATCGGGTTCGAGTAGCCCCAGTTCGCCCATTCTTCGACGCCGCGCTGGGGCAGCACCACGGTGCCCAGCCACTGCTCGCCCCGACGCAGGGTGCGCAGGGCGCACTTGTTGCTGGTATTGAGGGGGCCGTTGCCGTTGGCGTAGCGAAAATCGAGGGCGTAGCGGCCGGCGGCGGGCACGCTCACCGGCAGCTCGAGGCGGCGGTTGGCACTGGTACTGAGCTCGATAAACCCCTGGCCGGTGTAGCCCTGGGAGGGCCGTGCCGCCGGGGCAGTCACCGTTTCCAGCTCCAGCACCGTGCGCCGCCGGGCCGCACCCACGGGCACCGGCTCACTGGCGAAGCCACCGGCTCCTACCGCATCCACGGCCAGCACCTGGTACTCGGCGTAGCGCTCCGGGGCCGGTACGGGCAGCATGGTATCGGTGGTGCGGGCCGCAAACTGCCCGTTGCGCAGCACCTGGTAGGCCGTGGCCCCGGCCACCGGCTCCCACCGGAGCTGGCCGGCGGCGTAGGTAACAGCGGGCGTCGGGGGCGCTACGTGATGGGACACCAGGTGCTGAGTGGCGGCCGGCGGGGCTTCGTTGCCGAGCTCAATGCGCAGCGTGTGGCTCCCGGTAAGCGTGGCCGGGATAGTGGCCTCGGGCAGGGGCTGCCCGTCGAGGGTAACGCGGCTAATCTGGTGGCCAAACCCGGTCAGCTCCACGCTCAGCACGGCCGCGCGGTAGTGCAGGTTGCGCAGGCGGCGGGTGCCCTTCAGGGCCTCGGGCACGAAGGGCCGGAACGTGAGGCCATCGGGCTGGAAGTCCATGCCAAAGAGCCCCTTGTATACCAGGCCCAGCGTGCCCGAAAGGCTCCAGAGCATGTTGCTGCTGTTGATCTGGGTACCCGCGAAGTCGCCGTTGCGGGCCACGAAGTTCTCCTTGTTGGTCAGGAACAGGGCGGCCGGCCGGGCCACGGCCATCAGGCTGGCCAGGAACGATTCCTCGTGGCCGACTTTGGCCGCCGCCAGTCCCCAATAGCTCTGCACGAAGGGCCACACGGCGTTATTGTGGTAGGGCGGAATGCCGGCAATCTGGGGGTAGATGCAGGGCACGCCGAAGTCCATGACGGGCGTGCTGGCCACCACCGCGCGGGCGCGCCCTTCCTCGGCCACCCCGAACAGCACCGCCAGTGCCTCGCCCAGGGCCTCCGATTTGGGCGACGGCACCGGGAAGTTGCGGCCGTAGCGGTACTGCCCGTAGTAACCGGCCTGCTCCAGCCACAAGTGCTGGTTGAGGCCCCGCTTGATGCGCCCGGCCCGCTCCGTAGCCGCCTGGGCCACGTCGGTTTCCCCGAGCCGGGCGGCCATCAGGGCCAGTACCTGGTTGCCCTGGTAGTGGGCGGCGTTGGTGCCCAGGCTCTGGCTCTGGTAAATATCGGCCGGCTGCATCCACCCGGGGTAGGTCTGCTCCCGCCAGTCCAGAAACGACGATTCGCCCCGTACCAGGCCGGTTTCCGGGTCGTAGGCCACCGGCACGTCGTCCTCAATCGTGTTCCGGATGATGGGATACACTTCGCGTAACCAGTCCTCGTCGCCGGTGGTCTGGTAGATTTCCCAGGCCGCCGTGGCCCAGATAATGCGGTCGGTGGACACGGGCCAGGCCCCGCCGGTGCCGGTATCCTGCACGATGCGGCCGGCCGGCGTGACTTTGCGGCGCAGGCTGGTTTTGGCCGCTTCGGGCTGAAGCAGGGCTTGGGCCAGCACGATGCTGTAGCTGACGTCGCGGGTCCAGACGCCGGCCCACTCCTGGCCCGTGCGCAAGGTCCCATCGGGCTCCACGGCCCGGCGGGCTTCTTCCAGGGCCAGGTTGTAGAGGCCGTCGAGCAGCGGATAGTCGGATTCAAGCTGGGGAAACCCACTCACGTCGAGGCTGGCCTGCCACTGGCCGGCGGTGGCGTTCTGGTCCGGGTGGGCATTGAGGACCAGCGTGGCCTGGTAGATACCGTCGCCATCGGCATCGAGCAGTTCCAGCGCGGGCTTATGGCTGAGCTTGTCGAAGTCCCAGCTCAGCGGGGCCACATTGCCGGCCACGAACACCTGCTTGAAATCGGCCTGATAGAGCTTCTGCCCATTGTAGAGCGGGTAAAAACCCTGGGCTTTGAAGGCGGCCAGCACCGGCCGCAGGTCGAGGCGGATGGTAAGCGGGGTGTTGGGAGCCAGGTAGGCATCGGCCGGCGCGGGGCGCGGGTCTAGGTACTGCTGGCCGAACACGATGACGGGCGTCGTCAGCGCGGCCCCGTCGGTGGGGGCCAGCGCCAGCAGCAGGTGGTCCTGGCCGGGGGGCATTTCGTTGTCCTGGCCATTGAGACTGAACTTGAAGCTCACCCGGGGGCTTTGGAAGGCGTTGGCCGGACTCTGATAATCGGAGGTAAGACGGGTGCGCGACAAAGCCCGCGCCGTAAAGGCGCCCTGCACCAGCGAATCGGGGTAGACGGTGAAAGCGGCCGACTGCCACACGGGCACAGCGGCCCGGGCGGCCGGGGCCGCCGCCGCCGGAACGGTGGGTTTCGACATCTGACAGGAGCCCAGCAACCCGAGCATACTCAGGCCGGTGGCAAACAAGGGGTGACGCATCCCACAAAGTACGCACGTCTTCCGCTGGGAACGCCTAGTGGGCCAGGGGCAGGGCCACCTTACGGGCGCAGCACCCGGCCGACGGCCCCAATCAGCCGGCTAGTCGTTTA
This sequence comes from Hymenobacter rubripertinctus, assembly GCF_003583925.1. GTDB lineage: Bacteria > Bacteroidota > Bacteroidia > Cytophagales > Hymenobacteraceae > Hymenobacter > Hymenobacter rubripertinctus. Next base: position 160,338 of record NZ_QYCN01000005.1, read on the forward strand.
CGAGCTCCGCGCTCCGGTTGATGAAGAAGGAGCGGCCGTTTTGGGTAACCCGGGCCCGGCCCTTGGCATCGAAGTCGGTGGCGCTGGCATAGCGTCCGAAGGGGGCCGAACCAGTGGTCGTATCGGCCAGATAGGCGGGGCTGATAAAGGTGAAATAACCGTCCTTCTTCACGCGTGCCAGCTCCTGACTGAAATCGTAGGCTTCCTGAAAAACAACTGGTTCGGCCGGCTCTTCGGGTCCCTGGATGTAGTGCCAGCCCTGCTTGTCGAGCACGGCGGCATAGCCCTCGGCGAAGTCGCGGGCGGCGTAGTAAAACGTACTGAATTCCTCGCCTTCCTCATTCAGGAACGTGTAGAGCCCACCTGCCCGGGCCCGGGCGTAGCCGTCGGCGTAGGGGTAGAGCGCATCGTAGGCCGGCGCAACAACCTCCTGGCCATCAGCGCCCACGAACCCGAACACGCCCTCCTGCTCCACCACGGCCCGCTCTTGCCGAAACTCCCCGATTCGGGTGTAACGGGCGGGCAGCACCGTGTCGCCGTCGGCCGCGAGCAGCCCTTGGCGGCCGTTTTCAGAAAAAGGCACGGGGGCTTCGGAGCCGCCGCAACGGGCAACGGCCAGGGCCAGCAGCAGGGCCGTACCACCGGCGGCGGCTACGTAGGCCGGGCGGCGCCCCGGCAGGGCAGCGGCCCACCGGTCCGGGATGCCGCGCCGGGCCAGCCAGCGGGTCGTCAGCGGCCACCAGCGCAACGCGGTGCCCAGCAGCGGCCGACGCGCCTGCGCGGGCCGGCCAAACTGCGGGCGGCCAGGAGCAGGCCCGGGTGAATGGGGCGCAACGGCCGGGCGGGAGCGGGTAGGAGCGGGCGTTGCGGCGGCGGCCGCAGCAGGGGCTGGGGCCGCAACCGAAACGGCCACCGGGGCCGGTGGCGCTTCGGAGGGGGAAACAGCCAGCCGGTTGATGAGCTGTTCGAGTTGCTGGATTTTTTGCCCCAGTTCCTGATTCCGTGTTTCCAGTTCGCTCCGGTAGCCGTCCATGGCCGATTCCAGGGCCTGCTTCTCCCGCTTCTCGGCGGCCAGCTGTGCTTGCAGGTCGGGGGCTTCGGGAGCTACCGGGGCGGCGTACAATTGCTGCTGAAGCTGGGCCATGCGCTCTTCCCGCTCGGTTTCGCGGTTTTCGAGCGCCCGCATCTGCTGCTGCATATCGGCTTGCAGGCGCAGGCGCAGGGCTTCCAGCTCCTGCTTTTCCTGGTTGCGGGCGTCAAGGTCAATCTCATACCCGGTAGACGTGCGGTCGAGCTCGTCCAGATCTTCCGCTCCCAGCCACCGCCACAGCTGGCCCGCCTTCTGGCGCAGCAACTCGCTGGTAGTGGCCGGCTCCGGCAACCCAGCAGCTTCAGCCGGGGCCGCCTCGGCCGGCGTAGGTGCCGGGGCCGGTAGCGGCGGAGCGGCCGGAGTGGGGAGCACTACCGCAACGGCTCCCAGAGCCCGGGCAACCTGCTCCAGGTCGGCGGGGGTAAGGTCGATTTCGGGAGTAGCCAGCTGGGCCAGCCGGCGCGTGAAACGGGCCGGGTCGGGCAGCAGGTGAAACGTGGAGGCGGCGGGCACGGCCGCCATGCGCGCCTCCACCTCGGGGCCGAAACTGACCGGGGCCGCGAACAACACCAACCCCGTGATAAAGTGCAGGTTGGCGGCTTCGGCGGGCAGCAGCCCCTGAAGCTGGGCCATGAGCGCCGTACGCTGCTGCTCGAAGCGCTCGAAAGGGTTGGCGGCCTCATCGGGCAGCTCCAGCAGCGCCCCATCGAGGTACCAGGAGCCAGTGCGCAGATCCGGCATGTGCAGCCGGCCGCCAGTGGGCAGCAACTGCACGATGGTAAGGCTGCGCGGACGCAGAATGAGGGCATCGAGCACCAGCCCCCCGGCCAGCGGCACGTGGCCCAGCAACAGCGTGGCGGGTGCGGCGGCCTCGGCCGCGAGGGCCGCTTCTACGGCATCGAACTGCTGCTGGCGGGTGGGCGAGGAAAACGGAGCGGATTGGTACTGGTGCAGCATAGGCGGGCGGTGGGGGCCGCAACTTTCCGGCCAAGGTAAGCCGAGGAGCCTGTACGCAGCATTGGCCGCCGGGATGCGCCAACTTTTCCGGCAGCGGATGAGTATAGCCAGCATAGTCGCCTTACCTACTTTCCGTCCCGTTTTATGGATTCTACCGCCTCCACCCCCCAGAACGTCCCCGTGCCCACTGTTGCGCTTACCGTAACCGACCAGCAGAATTCTGCCCTGCTCACCGATACGCTCAGCCTGCTCAGCGCCGGTACTCCCGACAAGAATAACCCCCTGGGGCTGACCGAAATAGACCGCTGGACGGAAGTACTACGGGCTTCCAGCCGGCCCGGCCTGGCCAAAATTACCCAGGAGCTAGCCCTACTGCGCGAACAGCTCAACGCCGCCGACACCCAAACCCACGACCTGGCCGAAACCCTGGCTTCCCTGGGCAATGAAACTGCCAAAGTGGCCGAAGAAACCGCCGACAACTACAGCGCCCCCCTGGCCCAGCTCAGCAAGCTGCTCATCAAACTGGGCTCTACTCTCTCGCGCTAGCCTTCCCCCGGATAAATATATCCGCTCTTGTGAAAGCGGGCAGCATCAAGCCCGAAGCCAGCAAGCTACCCGACGGGGTTCCTGACGCTGGCCTGACCGAAAGCAGCCGTATGGCGCTACATTGGCCCCACGACTGCGCCGGCCTCATCATCTTCCGCTTTGATGAGGCCAGCTAACAGTACGTAGCACTGGCATCTGCTGCAAGTTGTTCCCGCCCCGAATAGGAGCAACAACGTGTTCTGATTTTAACTGCCTGGCCAAAATCCGGCGCAGGGCGCGTTGGTAGTCGCATGATATCCCCGTTGCTTGCCGCGCGCATGGCCCGATTGCCCGCATGCAGAAGCTTGACTGAGCTAGAACGGTGCCTGCAAATAAGGCCACATGAAATAGAGCGCCGCCCCTTGCAGCAGCGTCAGTGCCAGGGTAACGCCCCAGAAAGAGGCTTTGCGGTTTTTATGATGCAGCAGCAAAATTGCCGCCCATGCGCCGGGCGCCGCGCCGGGTAGCGTAGCGAAGTGCAGCGTTTTTTCGGCAATGCGCCGCTGGTTACTCCGAGCCTTCCTTTTATCCAGGGCGAAGAGCAAAAAACACAGCAGATTGAAGAGCAGCAGGCAGCTCAGGAGTACTTTCATGGTGCGGGAGGCGGGCTGCCAGGGGTGTGGCAAACGAAGAGTGCATCAGTGGAGCCGCAAGTTACAGAGCTGGGTTTAAGCAAAAAGCCGGAAAGACCAGCAAGGCTTTGCCGTTACACCTGATAAACTGCTTGGATAGCCGGTGTCAGTACCTGAAACTATTGGCCCCGCCTACCCCCCAATCGTGCTCATCGACTCGAAACTGAGTTGGTGCAGGGGGCGCTGGCTTTCGGCTTCGAAGCCGTTGGCGGCGCGGTGGCGAAAGGCCGATTTCAGGGCTTCAGCAACCTGCTCATCGGAGGAGCCGCCGCGCAGCAAAGCCCGGATGTCGAGCACGCCCTGGTCGTAGAGGCAGGTTTTGAGGCCCCCCTCGGCCGTGAGGCGGATGCGGTTGCAGGTGCCGCAAAAGGTGCGCGAATAGGCCGCAATGATGCCCAGGCGGCCCTGGTGGCCGGCCACGGTGTAATGCGAGGCCGTGTCGCCGGGGCGGGTGGGCACGGGCGTCAGCTCACCCAGGTTCAGGGCCAGATGCTCCCGGATGCGGTGGTGGTTCCAGGGCAGAGTGGCGGGCGTGGCCTCGTGGCTGCCGCCATTGAAGGGCATTTCCTCAATGAAGCGCACATCTACGGGCAACTCCCGGGTCAGCTCGGCCAGGGGCAGCAGGTCCTGGGTGTTCTGCCCGTCCATCACCACAGCGTTAATTTTGACCCGGATACCAGCCGCCAGCAGGGCATACAGCGTGGCCAGGACCTGGGGCAACTCGTCGCGGCGGGTGATGGCGGCAAACCGGGCGCGGTCCAGGGTGTCGAGGCTCAGATTAACGGCTTTCACGCCGATGCGGGCCAGTTCGGGCACGTGGGGAGCAGTGAGCACGCCGTTGGTGGTCAGGGTCAGCTCCTCGATACCCGGCAGCTGACTCAGGCGGTCCATAAACGGCACCAGGTCGCGCCGCACGAATGGCTCCCCGCCCGTCAGGCGCACTTTGCGCACGCCCAGACCCGCCATGAGGGCTACCAGCCGCTCCATTTCCTCGTAGGTCAACAACTCCTGCTTGGGCAGGTACTTAATGCCTTCCTCGGGCATGCAGTAGAAGCAGCGCAGGTTGCACCGGTCCGTAACGGCCAGCCGCAGGTATTCCAGCGGGCGGCCGTGGTTATCGAACAAAACAGACGGGGCAGCAGAAAGGGCCATGCAAGAAGAAGAAAAAGAGAGGAAGCCTCCGGAGTGAAACCGGGCATCGGGGAGAAAACGTAACACCGGTGCGGTTGTTTGGGTTTGCTCTACGTAATGTTGCCCAATTATATTGATCCGCCCATGAACCTGAAAATTGCCTTGTTCGGTATCGCCCGCGAAATCGTCGGCCAGTCCACGCTGGAAGTTGCCGCGCCGGCCGGCCAGTCGGCCCGGGGCCTGCTTGTGGCGCTGCACGCGCAGTATCCGGCCCTGGCCGGCCTGAGCAGCTTGGCCGTGGCGGTGAACAACGAGTACGCCACCGATGATACCCCGCTGCACGAGCGCGACGAAATAGCCCTGATTCCCCCAGTAAGCGGCGGCTAGAAGCGCCCTCCCGCACGCCGTCCCGCCTAGGTATTCTGTTGTGCGTTTCTCCAGGTTGTCCGTCTCCCGCCAGAGCGCCCGCAAAAGCAGACCGCACGGGCCGATGAGCCCCGCAATATTTGGGGCACTCTCCCGGGCCGGTGGGCACAAAAAAAAGGCCCGCCGGTTGGCGGACCCTTTTCAGGTTATAAAAGCAACTGAACCGCAGCGGATTAGTGCTTAACGAAGCGCTCGTGGAAGGATTTCTGCCCGTCGCTCAGCCGGGTTCGGGAACAGGCTCACGGCTTTATCGGCCACGCTGGTGCTGAGTGAGGCGCTCGGCGTAGCCGTGGAAGAGGCCGCCACCCCTTGCGAGGCCAGCGTACCGCCGGTGATGTTGAGGGTGTAGTCCTCCGTTTCGCCGTAGCTGAAGCTGCCGCAGCTGGTTGTGCCGGCGTTGTCGCTCATCACTACCCGCATCCGGGTGGCGCCCGATTTCGCCGAACCCGGCACCGTGAAGCTGGCCGACAAAGTGGCGCTGCTCGAAGAAGAACCGGACACTACGGTTTCACCGGCATCGGTGAAGTCGCCATCCTGGTTGTAGTCGATGTATACTTTCCAGTTCTCGGTGTAGGCCGTGGAGCGGAAACCGGCCGAGATGTAAATGGTCTGGGAAGAACCGGCAGCAACCGAAGTCGAAGTAGCCGTGCCGTTGTAGTACCCCCCATCGGCCGACGAGGTGCGGTTGATAGAGCCCAGCTGCACGAGGTCAATCCACTCGTAGGTGGTATTGCTGCCTTTGCTGGTGCAGTAAGAAGCCGGAGTTGGAGGTGGAGTGCCGCCGCCGCCGCCGGAAGCTGCGGCTCCTACGCCCACGGCATACCAGGCGTTGGTTACGGCAATTTCCTGGGCCGAACCGGCTCCGTACAAATCCTTGGCCGACTGAATGCTGTAAGTCCGGGCAGCGGCGTAGTTGCTGCTGGCCGTCAGATACACCGCTTCGGTACGGTAGGCAATTTTGGCGGCGGCATCAATGCCGATGGCCGCTACGTTGTAGGCGTTGCCTTTGTCGTTGGTGCCGCTCTTGCCCACGCTCAGCAGGTAGAACCAGTGGTTGAGTACGCCCGAGTTGGTGTGCACCCCGCCGTTGTCGCCCGAGCCAGTGGCCCAGTAGGTGCCCTGGTAGGTGTCGGGCTGCCCTTCGGCGTTGGGGTTGCTCATCGAGCGCAACGACGGGCGCTGCTTGTCAATGTCTTCGCCGATGAGCCAGGTCTGCTTGTTGGGGGCCTTGTAGTATTCCACGGCCGCACCCCAGATGTCGGAGAAGCCTTCGTTGAGGGCGCCCGATTCGTAAGAGTAGGTCAGGTTGGCGGTGCTGGAGCACACGGCATGGCCGATTTCGTGGGCGCACACGTCCAGCGAGGTCAGGGGCGAGAAGCGCGTGGCTCCATCGCCGTAGGTCATGCGCGTACCGTCCCAATAGGCATTTTCGTAGCTGCGGCTGTAGTGCACGTAGCTCTTGATGGCGGCTCCGGCTCCGTTGTAGGAGTTGCGGCCGTGCACGTTTTTCCAGTAATCATACACTGCCTGCGCGCCCCAGTGGGCATCCAGTGCGGCGTTGTCGAAGGCCGAATTGTTGTATTCGGTCCAGCTGTTGTTGGCATCGGTGAAGTCCACGGCCGAGCTGTAGTTCGTGCCCTGGTTCATGTCGAAAGTCTGCACGCCCGAACCGCGGGTGACGTCGCGCAGGCGGTAGGAGCCGTTGAAGCTGTCGGTGGTGCTGCTCTGGGTGCCGCTGTAGCGGGTGGCAAACGAGCCGGTGGCGGCGGCGTGCTTGATGATGGCATCCTGGAATACCACTTCGCCGGAGTGGGCGTCCACGTAGATGAACGCGCGGCTCACGGGGGCTTTGGCGTACACATTGAACTTCCAGGCCAACGTGGGCCTGCCCACTTTCAGGGGGTTAGCCGAGCGCATGTCGCGCACCACGACCAGCTCTCCTTTAGGCGCATACGTAGCCGAGGGGTCGTTTTCCTGGGCCTTCAGATACGCCTCTTCGGCGGCATCCTGCCACATGTATTCCTTGGCTCCCACAAACTGCATGGCGCGGCCCAGGGCGGCTCCGGCGTCCAGAGCGGGCGTGGTGTTCAGGCCCCGCACTTTCTCAAACTGGCCGCTGATGCTCTCCACCCGACCCTGGCGGGCATGTACCGAGTAGGTGGCGTGCTCCACTTTGATGCCCTTGTAGTATTGCTGATACTTCTCGTGCACGAAACCGGCCTGATCGGCGTCGGTCTTCAGTTGCACCATCTGGTCTTCGCTGCCCAGCTGGAGCTGGTCGCGTAGGGCGGTCTTTGCTTCACTGAGCTGGTAGGCCGCACCCTGCTCCCGGAACTGCACCAGAGCGGGGGTGCCGTTTTCGTTGAGTTCCTGGCTTTTTACCCGGGAAAAATCCTGGGCAAAGGTGGTAGAGGACAGACCTCCGAGCAGCAAAAGGGTAGCCGCTGAGTATTTGTTGATCATACCGTGTAGGTTGGTTGTGGATGGAAGAAATGAAAGGCAAATAGGACTTAAAAATGCGGCGCTTTGGAGAGCTACCACGGCGGCAAATTATGCTTTTTTTAAATTTACACCTCATTTGCCAACAATATTTTCATTAAAATGCCTTTCATGACCCAAAAAGGGCGGAAAAAATATCAAATCATTAACTCAGTGGGTATTCGCCGTAGCTAAAAAATGCTTTAAATCACCCCTCTTCCAGCCCTGAAATTGTCTTTTAACAGGACCCTGCCATTTTACCGTTTTACCCGCCGCCCGTTCGCCGAAAAAACGCCCCTCCGGGGCCACACGGGCCGATAAGCTCCGCAATATTTGGGGCACTCTCCCGGGCCGGTGGGCACAAAAAAAAGGCCCGCCGGTTGGCGGACCCTTTTCAGGTTATAAAAGCAACTGAACCGCAGCGGATTAGTGCTTAACGAAGCGCTCGTGGAAGGATTTCTGCCCGTCGCTCA
>NZ_QYCN01000041.1 GCF_003583925.1 Hymenobacter rubripertinctus
TAGACTTTATTCGACTTGGTTGGGGAGTTTATCGGGCGCGTAAGCACGCAAGGCGCTACGTACGCGCAGGTTGTGGAGCCCGCAGGCCACGGCCATGACGGTGTCACGCCGCCATTCGCCGCGTAGGCGTAGCGTGTCCTGCACCATGCGCAGGCGCTTGATGCCACTGTGGGCATGCTCAATGACCACGCGCAACGGGCTCAGCAACTGGTTGTAGAGCTGCTGGGCAAAGGATAATTCCTGTTTCGGGAGCTTTTTGTGGGGCATCTCCACCACTACCCCCGCCGGCGCGTGGCCCAGTAGGCCCAGGTCCTGCCGCAAGACGCTTCCCAGCGGCAAACAGAGCCTATATTCGTCCGCTAAGCGCTTGTCGTGGCAGCGCCCGCCTTCTGTGGGCGAGAGGTAGTGCACGTACTGCGTCGCATCGCACAAGGTCATGTTTTTTAGGCGGTGGGCTTTTTTTTTCCGCTGTATTCTTCCGCCTGGGCTTCGCCGTCTTGGTTACGCGGTACGCCCCGCTCGACCCCATCGTAGGCGAAAACCGGCTCTGGATGGGGGGCCAGACGCTGGGCCAACTCGCCTCCGTCGCGCACGGGCAGCAGCCCGCGGCGGGCCAGCACCTGGTTCAACACAGCGAGCAACACTGTGCTCAACTGACTCACGCGGGCCTGGGAGATGCCGAAGCTGGCGGCCTGGTGCTGTTGTAAACTGTTGTTTTTGAGGTAGGTCAACAGAAAAAACAACTTGACTTCGCTGCCTGCCAGCACGGCATTGGGCCGCTCGCGATGCGCCACAAACGCGCGGCGCTTGCCTTCGAGCGTGTGCCAGCGATGGTAGCGTTCCCAGGCCGGAGCGAAGTCGGTGAGCAAGTCATCAAATTCAGGCACCTGCAAACTGGTCAGGGCCAGAAACGGGCGGGGTTTTTCGCGCAGGGCAACATAATCCATCGCCAAAGTTACAACTGTCGCGCACGAGTTAACTTAGCAACCTTTTCCGAATCAAGTCTACTCTGTAAAACTTTTCGCTATCGGCTGATACTTGCCCCCACAGAGCACGAATACAGGATTATTCGAGGCAGCAAAGTTGTCCAACCGGATGGCGTAGGCAGAGAGGTGAGTTATGTAATCGGCAAACACATAAAACTGCTGGTGCTCAGGCCACGTGTGGAGTAATTCGCTGTACCTGGGGACCCCGTCCTAGGGACCCCGTGGTAGTCGTGAAACTTCGCCGGCACCGACTGTACCTCCGCCAGATTGTAAAAGCAAAAAAAGGGCTCGTCTTACTCTCCTCCAGTTCCATTAACGAGAGCAAAGTAGCGGACCAAATCGGCGGGCAGACGGACCTGATGTGCCTCGGCAAAACGAGCCAAATCTGCTTCGGAAGCAGTTTGCAGGGCAATGGTCCCGTCCCGTCCCGTCCCGGCCTGTTGCCATTGCTGCTTGGCCCATAACAGGTCGTCTTGCTGGTCCATTGATGAGAGGATCCTATTTATGTAGCGTTGCTACCGGGGCGTTTGTAACCCTTTCAAGCTTAGCAGCTTGTGCCTGGCAGGTCTTGGCGAATTCTTTTGCCTCTTGCATCGTAGCGGGATACTTCATGTATTGACCTCCCCACGAATGCTCGTAAATGTGCTGGTAATAAAAGCCCTGGTTCGCTAAGTATTTAGCCCCCTCCCATTTGGCTGTTTCACGCTTTTTAGGCGGTCGGAACCGATGTGCCATTATTACAATGGTGCCTCCACAGGTCGGGCACTTTGTTGGGCCTATTACTTCATAAAAAGCATTAAAAGCTTGACAGCAAGTGAAGCAAACATGCTTAGCTCCCATACAAATAGCGCTTAAATGGTCCGAAGGTAGAAAGGCTGTTTAGCAAAATGGTAGGGAAGCCAATCAAGCATCAATTAGCTTTGAGAGCATCCATTCGCCTTCTCTTGTTGCTCTGGTAGCAGCTACTCCCATCGGGAGGTCGGCTACCTCCATTACAGTTCCATCCAACGCCACTACCTCTGCTATAGCAGTTTCCAAGTCAGTGTACACATTTAGTCGGCTGGCTCCCCCTCTCCATTTCATTCCGCGCATCAAGCGGCGTAGGGGGCCGGGGGGGCGAGGTGAACGCGAGTACGGGAAGAGTACACTGACTCGGGAACCGCTGTTATGACCGCCAATACGCTCAGGGTAGGTATCCACGAAATTCCACCTATACCCGTTCAGGTACACTTCGCTATCCTATCGCTATCTTTATACCCGAAGGGGTGCTTATTTTCTTGCTTTCTAGGTAACTTACCCGAACGGGTATTCACTATGCCATCTGCTCTCGCCTTGTTTGTCAAACAGCGCCGCAAGCTGCTGCGCTTGTCTCAACCCGAGCTGGCCGCTAAAGCCGGCGTTGGCCTGCGTTTTGTGCGCGAGCTAGAGCAGGGCAAACCCACGCTTCGACTCGACAAAGTCAACCAGGTGCTGCGCCTCTTCGGCCACGAAATGGCGCCGGCGCCGCTGGACCGGGTGCTGCTCACCCACACCGCATGAGAAACGCCGAAGTATATGTGCATCATCAACTGGCCGGGCATCTCACCCAGGATGAGCATGGCTACACCTTTGCCTATCTGTCCGACTATCTACTGCAAGGCGAGGCAGAATCCGTCAGCCTGACGCTACCGTTGCGAGCGGCCCCCTACATCGAACGGGTGCTATTTCCGTTTTTTGATGGGCTCATTCCAGAGGGCTGGCTACTGGAAGTGGCCGAACGCAACTGGAAGCTCAATACGCGTGACCGGATGGGCCTGCTGCTGGCCTGCTGCCAGGATTGCATCGGCCATGTGAGCATCTATCCGATGCTCTCCAACGACGACAACGCATGAGCCGCTGCCTGTTCTGCTACCAGCCCCTACCCGGGGACGAGGGCGTCCCCGCTTACCATCCGGCCTGTAGCCGCAAGCTGTTCGGCAAGGTCCGCCCGCCGGCCTTTCCCTACTCCCAGGCCCAACTGCTGGAGTTGGCCGAGGCCGTCGTGCGCCAGCACATCACCGTGACCGGGGTCCAGCCCAAGCTCTCCTTGTCGGTGGCCCCGGCCGACGCGCAGCGGCCGGGCGGACGCTTCACCATCGTGGGGGCGCTGGCGGGCGAGTACATTCTCAAACCCCCGACAGCCCGCTACCCCCATCTGCCCGAGGTGGAAGACCTGACCATGCACCTAGCGGCACTGGCCGGCCTGGCCACTGTTCCCCACGGCCTGCTTCGACTCGAAGGGGAGGCCCTGGCCTACGTCACGCGCCGCGTTGACCGGGTGAAAGGCCGCAAGCGGGCCATGGAAGACATGTGTCAGCTCACCGGGCGGCTGACGGAAAACAAGTACGATGGCTCGCATGAACAGGTCGCCAAAGCCCTGCTACAGCACTCGGCCAATCCGGGCTTGGACGTGGTTAATTTCTATGAAGTGGTGCTCTTCAGCTTCCTGACCGGCAACGCCGACATGCACCTGAAGAACTTCTCGCTGCTGCATACGCCCGGTCTGGGTTACGGACTGGCGCCGGCCTATGATCTGGTGGCTACGGCCTTGATAAACCCGGCCGATACGGAGGAACTGGCTCTGACGCTCAACGGCAGAAAGAGACGCCTGCGCCAAAGCGACTTTCGCCAAGCTGCCGGGCGGGGCGGGGTTGACGAGAAGGTAGTGACGAGTATGTTTGCGCGCTTTGCAAAGGCGAAGCCAATCTGGCACGAATTCATCGATCAGAGCTTTTTGCCAGCGGCGTTGCAACAGCAGTTTCATCTGTTGCTCGACCAACGCTTTGCCCAATGGCAACTGGCATAAACGGTGAGGTCAAGTCCGAGCCACAACAGAATTCATGATTCAGAAAATCGACCGGATTTTCTTACCAAGGGGGACATCACCACAGCCGTGCGACCAGCCTGTGCGAATAGCCCGAGCCGACGGCCTCTACTGCGGACCTGGACGACAGTAAGGCCACTGTAGGTCCACCTCCTGATCAATTCCCGCCCGAGCTTATCATCTCCGGAGCTTGATTTTTATCATGGGGCGGGCACGGTGAGCGGCTAACCTTTGTCCCGTTGCGCTTTCGGGCTGGTCAGGCATCGTAAGCGGGCCTGCTTGTCCTCCCTCTTTGCTATTCAGCCGCCCATTGTTCCAGCTCCCGGCCGTTTGCCTTCTCCTCTATTCCGGTAGTCTGCTGCTGGTAGTGCCGCGGTGCGGTTCCGCGCCGCCGTACGAACCGCCAGTGGTGACTGACTTAGCGCCACCGATGCCAGTAGATCCTCTTATCCGGCAGCTGCTGGATTCGACCCGAACCGATAACACCCAACAGGCACCAAGCGGACCAACCGACGGGGAACTGCGCACTTTTTATGGCCCTGAGTGCGCTCCGGCCTGGACCGACTCGGTCGGGCAGGTGAGTGCTGATGCCCTGGCTACGCTGACACTGCTGGCCCGTGCCGCCGAACATGGCCTGCGCCCGGCCGACTACGGCGTGGCCGTCCTCCAGGCGCTGCACGATTCGCTGGGCCAGCCGGCTCCGCCCCTCCAACGGGGCTGGCAGCAAGCCCGGCTGGATGTGGCCCTGAGCCGGGCGGCGCTCCGCTTCGGCAGCGATTTGGGGCGCGGCCGGCTGCATCCGTATACCCCAACGACGAAGGAAACAGCGGCGGGTACGGCTGGGCAGCCATCGGCCCGGCTGCGGGCGGCCCTGGCCCGCCACGCGGTGCCCGCGGCGCTGCTGGCCAATGCCCCGGCTAACCGCGAATATCAGCAGCTGCAACGGGCCCTGGTACAGTGGCTGGCCGGCCGGGTGGGGCCGGATTCGGTGGGGCGGCGGCGGCAGTACGAGCAGGCGGCCGTGAACCTGGAGCGCTGGCGCTGGGAGCCGCTGGCTGATTCCAGCTACGTGCTGATAAACGTACCGGCCTACGAGTTGCTGGTGGTGGAACAGGACTCGGTCGTGCGCCGCCACCGGGTGGTAGTGGGTGCCCCGCGCACCCGCACGCCCACGCTCAGCAGCCGCCTCACGCACTTCACGCTGGCCCCCGACTGGCACGTGCCCCGCTCCATTGCCACGAAGGAAATGCTGCCTCGCATCAAGCAGGATGTGGGCTACCTCGCCCGCCACAATTATGCTCTCTACGACGGCCGGGGGCAGCTGGTGAACCCGGCTAGCGTGGCCTGGGCCACAGTTACGGCCCAGAACTTTGCCTATACCATCCGGCAATCGGCGGGCTGCGATAATTCTCTGGGCAACATCGTATTCCGCTTTGCCAATCCCTATTCGGTGTACGTGCATGACACGCCCCTGCGCCAGTATTTTGCCCGTCCGGCCCGCGCCCTCAGCCACGGCTGCGTGCGGCTGGAAAACCCGATGCAGCTGGCTACTTACCTGCTGCGCCGGGAGGGTAGCGCCGTGCAGCTGCCCTCCAACGAGGAGTGCGCCCGCCAGCCCCGCCCGCACGATGTGCGCCTGCGCCAGCCCATTGCGCTTTACATTCGCTACGCTACCTGCACCGTCGAAAACGGCCGCCTGCGCTTTCTGCCCGACATCTACGGCCGTGACGCGTTCATCCGCCGCGGATTGTTTGGCCTGGCGCAGTAATGCCAGTGGGGCGTTCGGGGCCGCGCGGCAGTAGGGGGCCTCGATGGCAGGTGGAGACTACCGCGCCATGCGGGCCGACGACCAGCTGCTGGCTGGACTGGGCGGGGTTGCTGGGCCGGGAGCTGGGCGAGTAGCCGTCCGTAATGCAGCCCTTGACGGATGTCATTGGATGCGGCAATTCTTGTCATGGGACGGGCGACGGCCCAGGCGGACCTTTATAGCAATCCACTTTCTGATTGCCATAAAAGCCCGCCTGCTCATGTCTATTCCTAACCTACTGCCTGCCCCCGTCGCCGCCGAAATTATGGCTGACGCTGACATTACCACGGCCATCGAACGGCTCTTCACCACCCAAAAAGGGATGAACGAGCATCTGCTGGACGTGACCACGCACGAGGGTCTGGTCACGCTAGCTGGCTTCACCGACAACCTGCTGGCCCGGCAGCGGGCCGAGGAAATTGCCCTGGCCGTGCGCGGGGTGCGCGACGTGACCAACGCGGTAATCGTACAAGTTCCTGACCTATCCGACGCGGACTTGCAGCGCGATGTATGCGCCGCCCTGGCCGACGACCCGGCCACCGCCGACTACAACGTGCAGGCCACCGCCGCCGATGGGGTAGTCACGCTCTCGGGCATGGTACAGTCGTGGGCTGAGAAGCAGCTGGTGCTGCGCGTGCTGCAAGGTGTGCGGGGCGTAACCACTTTCATAACGGAGCACCTGACTATCCAAAAGGGCACAATTGTAAATTCCGACGAGGAAATTACCACCCAAATCCAGGAGCTGCTCGACTGGGATATTCGGGTGAACAGCGCCCTGGTGGAAGTACGCACCAATGAGCACGTGGTGCACCTGGCGGGTACGGTGGGTACGGCCACAGAAAAAGACCACATCATAGCTATAGCCTACCAGACGGGGGCCACCCGCGTGGATGCCCGCGACTTGTTTGTGGCCTACTGGGCACTGAGCAGCGAGCTGCGGCGCGGCAAGTTCGCGCCCCGCGCCGATGAGGCCATCGCCGCGGCCGTGCACGGGGCCCTGCACCGCAACCCGCGCGTGCGCTGCTCCGAAATGCTGGTGCAGGTTCACGAGGGCATCGTAACGCTGGCCGGCACGGTGAGCAACCTCCGCGCCCACGGGGAAGCCGAGCGCGCCGTCCGCCACGTGGTGGGCGTATACGATGTGCATAACCTGCTGAAAATAAGAATCAAGCGCCTGGTGCCCGATGCCGACATCCGCCAGACCATCCTGGGCGCGCTGGTCCGCGACCCCTACGTGGGGCACTTTTTTTTTACCGTGACCGTGCGCCACGGCCAGGCTACCGTGCATGGGCAGGTGGGCAACTCGATGGAGCGCGAGCGGGCGGGCGAGGTGGCCGCCGGGGTCAGCGGCGTGCTGGCGGTGGTCAACCTGGTGCAGCAGCTGGACGGGACCCAGGCTGACGAGTTTCCGGCCAGCCAGCCGGGAGCCGCGGAGCCCCGTCCCGTGGGTCCCGACCCCGACCACGCCCTGGCCGGCCGCATCCGGCAGCGCTATTTCTGGTCGGCCAGCCTGCACGACCAGGCTATTGAAGTGCAAGTGCGCCACAGCCGGGCCACCCTCACCGGCACCGTGGATACCTGGCCCGAGCGCCAGCAGGCCGCCCTCGACGCCTACGGGGCCGGGGCCCGCGACGTGAACAACCACCTGCGCGTGCTGGCCCCGGCAGCAACGGCCACCCCCGCGCCACCACCCCCCCAAAACCCCAAACCCCTCGTCCATGCACTCCACTAGCAACACTCCCCGCAACGGCCGGCCCCGGGACCGGACAGGGCCATTCCTCCCCATGGACCCGTCCAGCCAGCAGATAGAGCGCGACGCCGACGCGGCCATGACCATTCATGGGTCGCACGAGTACCGCGGCCATACGCTTACTACCCCAGTTCCGACGGCCCGCCGTGAAGCCGTGCTCCCACCGCAGTAACCCAATGGCTTAGCGGGGCCCACGCGCTGGTCCGCGCCGCGCCGCCCGCTGGTTCGGCGGCCGTTTACCGTCGTTTCTTCCCCTTTTATCTCCCGATTTATGGTTTCTCCCCTCGTCGTGCTGACCGATTCTCATGCCGTTAGCAACCTCGCGCTGGCTTACGCCGCCGGACTGGCAGTGCCCCTGAAGGCGGAACTCGTGCTGCTCCATGCCCGCTACGATGCGCTGCTGGCCCCGGTCAGCGACGCTGCCTACGTGCCCGTCAGCAACCAGACCACCGACCAGGCCCTGCAACAGTTGGCCGCTGAGCAGCCCGTACCTACCCAAGTGGACGTGTCGGAGCGGGAGTTGCCCGAAGCCGTGCGTGCCGCCATCCGCCGCCACGGCCCCCTGCTGCTGGTGCTGGGCCGGCCCGCCGGGTCCGATGCACCAAAGGAGCTTATGGCTAGCACGGCCGAAACGCTGCTCAGCACCGTGCCCTACCCGCTGCTGCTGGTGCCGGCCGCCGGTTGCGAGGCCTTGCCGCCCCGCCGCCTGCTGCTGGCCGTGGACGGCGAGCCATTCGTGCTGCATCCTTACCAAGATGTGCTTCGGCAACTGCTGGACATAACGGGTGGCACGCTGGCCGTTGTGCGGGTAGCCGACAGCAACCACGCCCGCCTGGGAGCAGAAACAGTCCTGCGCACCGTGGCCACCAACCACCTCACGGCTGCGCTAAACCCCGACCATATCGCCGAGGTGGCCGACCCCACGGTAGTCGGTGGGGTGCTGGCCGAAGCTGACCGGCTGCGGGCCGACCTATTGGTGGTAGTGGCCCGCCGCCACAGTCTGTTGGGCCGCCTGTTTCACCGCAGCGTTACGGCTCAGCTCATTGAGCAAAGTCCCATTCCGCTGCTGGTACTGCCCGCCGAAGGCTAGCCCACTGGTGTCTATTCACTTGCGATGAAGCCCTGTTTGGTTATCCTCACTGCCTTTTTTGCCGGCTGCCCGCAGACGCTGGTCTAGACCACGCCCCCGGCCACGACTGGGTAACTAAGCTGTTCGGTGGGAGTGTAATTGATGAAGTGCTGCGGCATACCACGGTGCCGGTGCTACTGCTGGCAGCCCAGGAGAACGGACTGGAATAGGCGGCCGGGCAGTCCATCAGGAGCCGCCCTAAGGTCGCGCCGCCAACCAGCGAAACCCACTTACCCAAACCCGCTTCCACATGGCTCTTTCTCTCATCGTTTTCGCGAGTTTCTACCCGCCCGCCCGCCGCACCATTCAGTACGCCGACATACTGGCGCAGGCCGTGGCCGGCCGTCTGGTGCTGCTGCACGTCAACCGCGCCTCGCTGTCGGACCCTTATTCGGAAGCTCAGGAGGGCTACCACCAGCAGGAGCTGACGCGCCAGACCGACACGGCGGCCATTCTCTACCAGCAGGCCGAAGGCTTGCAAACCACCGCCAAAATAGAAGTAGTAACCGACCTGCTGCCCGAGGTGGCCCAGGATTTGGCCCACCGCTACCGGCCGGCCCTGTTCGTGCTCAGCCAGGCCGATGACGACGACCGCCCCGCCGCCCTGCTCACTGCGTGCGTGGAAATTCTGCGGGCCGGCAGCTACCCGCTGCTGGTGGTATCTACCATGCCCCCAGCCCAGCACCCGCCCCGCCGCATCCTCATTGCCGCCGACCGCGAATCGTTTGCGCTGGCCCCAGAGGTCCAGGCCCTGCGGCCACTACTGGCTTTGCCCGGCGTGGAAGTCATCGTGGCCCACATTACGAGTGGCGGGGAGGATGATGAGGGCTGCGCCCTGGCGTTGCGGGCGGTGCAGGCCAGTGGGCTGGTGGAAGGGCTGCCCACGCCGGAGCTGCGGGGCTATCAGCACGAAAGCCCCGCGCAAGGGGTACTGGCCGCCATGCTCGATACGCGGGCCGATTTGGTGGTGGTGCTGGCCCGTCAGCGCAGCTATTTGGGCGACTTGTTCCACCGGAGCATTACGGCCCAGCTGCTGGAAAACTGCCCGGTGCCCGTGCTGGTGCTGCCCACCACCGTACCGGAGCCCGCCCCCGAAACGCCCGCCCTGGCCACGGCCGCCGACTACGCTAACACCGTCCTTACTGGCTTGCTGCCGGCTTTCTGAGGCGGATGGGGTCCTGCTCCATCCAGTCACTTATCAAGTGCCTGTTCAAAACTAAACAGGCATAAGTTCGGTCGTAACCAGCTGTCCGTTAGAACAAGTGCTATTAGCTATCAGCTGAAAGCTAATAGCTAAACACCTAGCCCGCTGCCTCATGAAACGTCGTCATTTTCTGCCCCTGGCCGCCACAGCCACCCTGGGTACCGCCGCCGTGGGCTACTACGCCTGGGACCAGGCGCTGCTGCATGATGCCCGGCGCCGGGGCGACCAGGTGCGGCAGCCGTTGCCCGCTGGCCAGCTGCCGGCTGAGGCCCGCCAGATATTGCACCTGGCGGCGCTGGCTCCCAGCGGCCACAACACCCAGCCCTGGACCGTGCGCCTGCTCGGACCCTACCACTGGGTTATCGGCAACGACCCGCGCGGCTGGCTGCCCGTCGTAGACCCCACCCAGCGCGAAACGATGCTCTCGCTGGGCGCTTTCGCGCAAAACCTGGAGTACGCCGCCGCGCACTTCGCCTACCAGTGCCGCTGGACCTTGCTGGCCACCAGTCG
The DNA here is from genome assembly GCF_003583925.1 of Hymenobacter rubripertinctus. GTDB lineage: Bacteria > Bacteroidota > Bacteroidia > Cytophagales > Hymenobacteraceae > Hymenobacter > Hymenobacter rubripertinctus. Next base: position 10,229 of record NZ_QYCN01000041.1, read on the forward strand.
GCAAGCGGCCGAGGTGCTGGAAGTGGAGCTGACGCGCGGACCTGGCCCGGCCTATCCCGACCTGACGGCCCTGCTGGGGCGGCGCACCCTACGAACGGGCTTCGCCAACGTGGTCATCCAGCCCGCCGACATCGAGCGGCTAACCGATGCGGACGGCACGCATTGCCACTTTTTTGCGCCTGATTCGGCCAACGGCCGCTACCTCACCGCCACGACTCTGGCAGCCAACCGGCAGCAGACGGCCCACGACCCGGCTCAGCAGGAACTGGCCCACTGGACGCGCTGGGGCCGCGCCGACGTGCAGCAGTACCGCGACGGCCTGACGGCCGCCGGCATGAGCATTAACGGGGTGGCTGGCTGGGCCGTGCGCCACTTCTACGACTCTGCCAGCGTGCTGAAGCCCGATTTCCGGCAGCGCGGGCTGGACCGGGCCGCCGACCAAATGGCTACCCACGGGGGCTGGCTGGTGATTACCAGTCCTGATGAGTCGGTGGCGGCCCTGCTGGCTGCGGGCCGGTGTCTGGAGCGCTGCTGGCTGCGCGCCCGCGACCTGAACGTGGCCGTGCATCCGATGTCGCAGCTGCTGGAAGAAACGCCCGGTACGCTGGGGGCCGCCCGCCGCCTGGGCCTGCCGGGGCCCGTGCAGTTCGTGCTGCGGCTGGGCTACGTAACGCACTACCCCGTGCCGGTGAGCCTGCGCCGCCCCGTTGAGTGGTTCGTGCAAACCTAGCGGCGCTTGTTCTTAAGGTTTTCAGCGGCTGAAAACCTGCCCGCGCACCCCGAATTCGAATAACTCCCGCTACCATGACCATGCACACGCTCCCCACACTTTCTCAAACGCTGGCCCAGCTTAAAAAAGCGGGTTACACCGAAGACTTCAACCTGCACGGCGACTACCTGGCCGGCCAGCGCTCGGCCATTCGGCTGGCTCCCAGCGAGTTTGTGGTGGACCAGCACTTCCGTTTCGAAGGCCCCAGCGACCCGGCCGATGAAGCCGTGCTTTACGCCATTTCCTCCGCCCGCTTCAACCTCAAAGGCACCCTGGTAAACGGCTACGGCACCTCCAGCGACGAGGCCACCGACCGTCTCCTCCGCGCCATCCAGCAGCAAACGCCTTAGCCGCTCCCCCTGCCCGATGCCCCTCGCCAGCAACTCCTCCGCACCAGGACTTACCGCCGCCGCCGTTGTGGCGGCCCGCGCCGCGCACGGCCGCAACGTGCTGACTGCCGCCACCCACTCGGGCCTGCTGGCCACCCTGCGCGAGGTAATAACGGAGCCCATGTTTGTGCTGCTGCTGGCGGCTTGCGCGGTGTACATCGGGCTGGGCGAAGCGGCCGAGGCCATAACCCTGGGTGTGGCGTTGCTGGCGGTGGCGGGCATCTCCGTCTATCAGCAAATCCGCAGCGACCGGGCGTTGGGAGCCCTGCGCGAGCTAACCCAGCCCCGCGCCCAGGTGCGCCGCGACGGCGTGGTGGCCCCGGTGCCGGTCGAGGACCTGGTGGTGGGCGACGCCGTGCTGGTAGCCGAGGGCAACCGCCTGCCCGCCGACGGCACCGTGACGGAGCTCAACGACTTCTCGGTAGATGAAGCTATCCTCACCGGCGAGGCCGTGCCGGTGGCCAAGGCCGTGGGCGACCCGGTGTTTGCGGGCACCAGCACCGCCGCTGGCAGCGCCTGGCTGACGGTAACGGCCGTGGGCGCGGGCACCAAGCTCGGCCGCATCGGCGAGAGCATGGCTGCCATCATCACTGAAAAAACTCCCCTGCAACTCCAGGTTAGCCGGTTTGTGCTGCGCATGGCCTGGGTGGGAGTGGGCGCGTTTGCGCTGGTATGGGGCGTGAATTATGTCCACTCCGGCAACTGGGTAACGGCCCTGCTCTTTGGCCTCACGCTGGCCATGTCCATTCTGCCCGAGGAAATTCCGGTGGCCTTCAGCAGCTTTATGGCCCTGGGCGCGGCCCGCCTGAGCCGGCTGGGCGTGCTCACCAAGCAGCCCCAGACGGTGGAAAGCCTGGGCTCGGCCACCGTCATCTGCGCCGACAAAACCGGCACCCTCACCCAGGAGGGCATGCGCGTGCGGCAACTCTACGACGGGGCCACCGCTAGCCTCGTGCCGGTGCCCGGCCCGCTTGGACCCACGGCGGCCCCGGTGTTGGCCTACGCCCGGTGGGCCAGCGAAACCGAGCCCTTCGATGCCATGGAAAAGGCCATTGTAGAGGCTTTTGCTACTGCTGACCCAGCTGCCGCCGCCGCGCCCGCGCCCATGCTGCACGAGTACCCGCTGGCCGGCACCCCGCCCATGATGACGCATGTGCGCCAAGTGAACGGTGCGGTGTGCGTGGCCGGCAAGGGGGCGGTAGAGCATATTCTGGCCGTGTGCCACCCGATGCCGGCCGTGGCCGAGGAAATCCGGCGGGTAACGCGGGAGCTGTCGGGGCAGGGCTACCGGGTGCTGGGCGTGGCGTGGGCCCAGCACGCCGGCCCAGGTTTTCCGGCTGAGCAGGATGATTTCGCCTGGGAATTTCTGGGACTGGTGGCCCTCGAAAACCCGCCCAAAGCCAACGCGGCGGCCGTTATTCAGGACTTTCTCGCCGCTGGTATTCAGGTGAAGATGATAACCGGCGACTTTCCCGAAACAGCCCAGGCCATTGCCCGCCAGGTGGGCCTGCCGGGGGCCGATACGCTGCTCACCGGCCAGCAGGTGATGGCCCTGCCTGCTGCTGCGCTCCGGCAGCAGGCGGAAAGCACGGCCGTATTTGCCCGCATGTTTCCGGAAGCCAAGCTGCGGGTGGTGGAAGCCCTGAAAGCGGCCGGCGAAGTGGTGGCCATGACCGGCGACGGGGTGAACGACGGTCCGGCTCTCAAGGCCGCCCACATTGGGGTGGCGATGGGCCGGCGCGGCACCGAGGTGGCCCGGCAGGCGGCCTCGCTGGTACTCGTGGATGATGATTTGGCGGGCATGGTAACGGCCATTGCGCACGGCCGGCGCATCTACCAGAACTTCAAGAAAGCGGTGTTTTACGTCGTTTCCATTCACATTCCGATTGTGCTCACTGTGGCCGTGCCGCTGCTGGCGGGCTGGCCGCTGGCTAACCTGTTTGCGCCCATCCACATCATTTTTCTGGAGCTGGTGATGGGGCCGACTTGCTCCATCGCCTTCGAAAACGAGCCCGCCGAGGCCGGGCAAATGCGCCAGCCCCCGCGCCCGCTCACCAGCACCTTCCTGGCCGGGGCCGAGCTGGGCCGCAGCCTGTTGCAAGGCCTCGGCATTACCGCGGCGGTGCTGGGGGCGTACTACTTCTTTATGCGGCAGGGTGCGGCTCCCGAGGTAGTGCGCACGCTCACTTTCGCTACGCTGGTGTTCAGCAACGTGCTGCTCACGCTGGTCAACCGCTCGTTCACGCAGTCCGTGTTCCGTACGTTGCGGGTGCCCAACCGCATTCTCTGGTTGATGCTGGGCCTCACGCTGGTGTTGCTGCTGGTTACCTTGCTCGTGCCGGCGACGCGGCAGCTGTTTGGCTTTGTGCCGGTACCGGCGGCCGCATTGGGTGGGTGCGCGCTGGCTGCGCTGGTGGGCGTGGGCTGGGTAGAAGTTTACAAGGCCGTGGTGGGTCGGCGAAAGAACCATTAGCCCGGTTGCTTTCAGGCTTTCCCAATTCTTCGGCCACCCCCGCCGTGCGGGAGGAAGCGCACTTTCTGGTCTATTCAATAGCTCCGCCAGTCCAACGCCTGCACAGCCCGCGGTCTGGGTGACCCCGGCTTGGCAGGCCGCCATCACCCGCTCGCGCAGGTCAAGAGAGTATGCTTCCATGCTGGAAAAATTAGACTAAAATATGTACACCAACTTGGGAATCGCTCTAATAAGCGGGAAGCGTTCCGGCGCCGCGCTACTTTGCGGCCGGTCCTGCGTATAGGGCAGCTGGTTTGCGAGCACCGGCCGCTAATTCGTCCGGCCAACTCCCGCCATTTCCCCTCCTCCACAATTTCCCCATGAAAAAGACCCTCGTCCTCGGTGCCACCGACAACCCCGCCCGCTACGCCTACCGGGCCATTCACCAACTTAAGCAGCACGGCCACGAAGTGGTGCCGGTGGGCATCCGCAAGGGCCAGGTGGCCGGCCTCGATATCCGCAACGACCGGCCCGCCGCCGAGGGCGTGGACACGGTGACGCTCTACGTGGGGCCCCAGAACCAGCCCGGCTGGTACGACTACATCCTCGACCTGAATCCCAAGCGCATCATCTTCAACCCGGGCACCGAAAACCCCGAACTGGAGAAGCTGGCCCAGCAGCGCGGCATCCAAACCGAAGAAGCCTGCACGCTGGTGATGCTGAGCGTGGGCCAGTATTGAGTTGAGAAGGGCAGTAATCAGAAAGACTTCAGAATTGCCGGCTACTTTTCGGCCGTTCCTTACGCTGTGTTTCTGTGAAGCTGCTGATTGTAGAAGACGAGCCGACCCTGCGCTCCTCGCTGGTAGAATATCTGGTCCAGGATGGCTACGTGGTAGAAGCGGCGGCCAACTATGCCCAGGCCCACGAAAAAATCAAGCTCTACCAGTACGACTGCGTATTGCTGGACCTGACGCTGCCCGACGGCAACGGGCTCGACGTGGTGCGCACGCTCAAAGCCGACCGCTCGCCGGCTGGCGTGCTCATCATCTCGGCCCGGGGCGCGCTCGACGACAGGGTGCTGGGCCTGGAGCTGGGCGCCGATGACTACCTGGCCAAGCCGTTTCATTTGTCGGAGCTGAGTGCCCGGCTGAAAGCGATTATCCGGCGGCGGCAGTTTCAGGGGCAGCGCCATTTGCTGTTTCAGGAGCTGACCGTGTTTCCTGACCAGGCGCAGGTGCTGGTGCACGGCGAGCCGGTGGCCCTCACGCGCAAGGAGTACGATTTGCTGCTCTACCTGCTCACCCACCCCGGCCGGGTGCTGACGAAAGAATCGATTGCCGAGCACGTGTGGGGCGATGCAGCCGATGCAGCCGACTCGTTCGATTTTCTCTATACCCACCTTAAAAACCTGCGCCGTAAGCTGCAGGACAAGGGGTGCGGCGACTACATCCGGTCCGTGTACGGGGTGGGCTACAAGCTGAGCGTCGAATGAAGCTGCTGGCCGCGACCAACCGCTATTACCTGCTGCTGGCGGCGCTGCTGTTCTCGCTGGGCAGCGGGCTGCTGTACTTTGGCGTGTTGTGGGCGCTGCAGGGGGAAGTGGAGGAGCGCCTGTTTCAGCAGCGCGACTACCTGCGCGCGCAGGTGCAGCGCACCGGCCGGCTGCCCGGCACCCCCTTCGAGGGCCGCATGCAGCTCAGCGCCACTCCCCAGCCCGAGGGCCTGCGCGACGTGCAGCTACTGGAGCCCCTGGAAAACGAGTTGGAACCCTACCGCCAGCTCACGTTCCGGCTGCAGCTGGACGGCCGGCCGCAGTGGGTGTCGCTGAGTAAGGCCCTGCTGGAAACCGGCCACGTGCAGCGCCTGATTCTGCTGCTGCTGGCGGGCGTGCTCGGCACGCTGCTGCTGAGCATGGTGCTGCTCAACCGCTGGCTGGCCCGTCGCCTCTGGACCCCGTTCAAGCACACACTGCACCAGCTACGGGGCTACGATGTGCGCCAGCACCAGGTGCTGCGGTTGCCGGACACGCACATCGAGGAGTTTGCCCAGCTCAACCACACGCTCACGCACCTGAGCGAGCGGGTAGCGGCCGATTACGCCATGCTCAAGGAGTTCACCGAAAACGCGGCCCACGAAACCCGCACGCCGCTGGCCATTATGCAGGCCAAGCTGGAACAGCTACTGCAACTGCCCGACCTGCCCGCACCGGCCGGCCCGCTCATCGCCGACCTGTACGCCGCAGTGCAGCGCCTGGCCCGCCTGCACCAGGGCCTCACGCTGCTCAGCAAAATCGAGAACCAGCAGTTTGCCGCCGCCGTGCCGGTGCCGCTGGCCGGGCTGCTGCGCGAGAAGCTGGCGCAGCTGGAAGATTTTATGGACCAGAAGCAGCTGCGGCTGGACGTGCAGCTCAGCGCCGAGCCGGTGCTGCCGCTGCACCCGGCCCTGGCCGATTCGCTGCTCACCAACCTGCTGCACAACGCCATCCGCCACAACCAGCCCGGCGGCCTGCTGCGGGTGCGGCTGAGCGCCACCGAGCTGGTCGTCAGCAACACCGGCGCGGCGCTGGCGGCCGGGCAGCAGCCGGCGCAGTTCTTCGAGCGGTTCCGCAAGCAGAATGCCGCCTCCGATTCGCCCGGCCTGGGCCTGTCCATCGTGCAGAGCATCGCGGCCTTCTACGGGTTTGAAGTCCGGTACGGATACGCCGCTGACCAGGCATTGCACACCCTGCGAGTAGTGTTTTAGGAGGTAATTGAGCTGAGCAGAAACGATGTAGGGGCGGGGCTTGTCCCCGCCCGCCGTCAGGATGACGCATTGAACGGCTGTCTGGGGTCCCACGAAGCCCGTTGCAACGGCGGGCGGGGGCAAGCCCCGCCCCTACACCGCCCTCCATGGCTTGGCCAACTACAGTATAAGTTCAGAATTGAATCGGAGCTTTGTGGGGCTGACACCCGCCAAGGCAGCTGCCGCATGTGCTGGCAATGACGCGGGTGGTTGGCTCCTTCCTTGTGCTGACGGACTGTGTTTACGCCGTCGTTGCACCCTAGCTGCTCTACTGTGCCGGATACTGCCGTCTGTCTGCTTACCTTTTCTCCCCGCGCTCGTCGGGCCGTTGCGGGGCTGCTGGCCCTGCCGCTGCTGCTGGCTGGCTGCGTGAGCACCAAATCCACCTACACCCGCGAGCAGGTGGCTCAGCGCCTCAAGGCCCGCAGCGGCTATGAGCTGGGCGCGGCCCGCACAGCCAACGCTCCGGCCCCCGCGCTGCCTGATTTACAGGACGGCCTGAGCGAGGAGGAAACCGTGAACCTGGCCCTCACCCGCAACCCCGCTTTTCAGGCCGACCTGAGTGCGCTGGCCCTGGCCCAAGCCGATTTGCAGGATGCCGGCCTGCTGGCCAACCCTGTCATTTCCGGTGTAGCGGCCTACGGTACTTCGCCCGTTTTCCTGGCCCTCAACTTCGCTACCGACCTGCTCTGGCAGCGGCCCGGCCGGGTGGGGGCCGCCCAGCTCGAAACCCAGCGCGTGGCCGAAAGCCTGGTGAGCCGGGGCCTGCTGGTGAGCCGCGACGCCCAGGTTTCCTACACCGATATTGTGCTGGCCGATGAGCGCCTGCGCATCGCCCGCGAAGCCATTGCCATGCGGGCCGAGGTAGCGCGCATCATGCGGGCCCGCTACCGGGTGGGCGAGATCAGCGAGCTGGAAACCGTGGCCCCCAGCGCCGACTCGCTACGGGCCGTGGACGACTTTTACCGCGCCCGCCGCGACGCCCAGGTAGCCCGCCTGCGCCTGCTGGCCACCCTGGGCCTGGACTCGGTGAATGCCGACTCGCTGCGCTTCACGGCCCCGCCCGCGGCGGCCGCTACGGTCGTGCCGCCGCTGCGCACACTGCTGGATTCGGCCTACGCCGCCCGGCCCGATTTGTGGGCCGCCCGCACCGGCATCGGGGGCATTGGTAAGCGGCTGAAGTGGGAACGGAGCCGGGTGTTTTCGTTCGTGCTCTCGCTCAATGCCCGCCTCAACGACCCCAAGCCCATAAGTCTGGCCCCCGGCGCGGCCATCGGCCTGCCCATCTTCAACCGCAACCAGGGCCGCATCTCCCGCGTGAAAGCCGAGCTGGAACAGGCCTCCTGGCAGTACCTGGCGTTGCGCCAGACCGTGAACCTCGACGTGCGCGAAGCCTACGCCCAGTACGAGCAGGCCACCCAAAGCGCAGTGCTGTGGGAAAACAGCTACCTCCCCAGCCTGACCGACGCGTTGCGCCGCTCTACCAACGCCTTTATCAACGGCGACTTCCCCTACGTGCAGGTGGCCGAAACCACCCGCCAGCTCCTCGACGCCCAGCAGCGCGCCGCCGACGCCCGCGCCGACCAGCGCCGCGCCCTGGCCCGCCTGCGCTACGCCGTGGGCGGCCGGTTTTAAGTGCATCAATAATTCATTTAAATCGCCTGTCATCCTGAGCAGCGCGAAGAACCTTATCCCAGTTGAACGATTGAGGTAATAACGAAACGGCACAGCGTGATAAGGTCCTTCGCGCTGCTCAGGATGACAAAAGACAATAACATGCACCACCATAATACGCTACTAACTCGCTTCTTTCCCCTAGTGGCCCTGCTTGGCCTGGCCGCCTGCGGCAAAGACGAAAAGTCCAAAGCCGTCAGCCCCTCCGAGGTGGCCAACCCGGTCAAGGAATCGGAGCTGACCACCGTCACCATCACCGCCGACGCGGAAAAGCGGCTGGGCATCAAAACCGTCACCATCAAAACCGACAACGTGCAGGCCACGCGGGAAGTGGGCGGCGAGATTCAGGCCGTGCCGGGCCAGGCCGTGACCATTGTGGCCCCGGTGCAGGGCACCCTGCGCGGCGGAGCCGACATCACGGCCGGCCAGCGCGTGCGCCAGGGCCAGACACTGTATAGCCTGGTGCCGCTGCCCGCCGAGCGCGACCTGCTCACCCTCAACCAGAGCACGGCCCAGGCCCGCACCCAGCTCCAAGTGGCCCAGGCCCGCCTGAGCCGCGCCGAGGCCCTGCTGGCCGACCGCGCGGGCAGCGTGCGGGCCCGCGACGACGCCCGCGCCGACGTGGCTCTGGCCCAGCAAAACCTGGCCGATGCCCGCGCCCGCCAGGGCGCCGCGAACGGCAATACCGGCGGTGGCCAGGCCCTGGCCATCAAGGCTCCGCTCAGCGGGGTGGTGCAGCGCGTTACGGTAACGTCCGGCTCGATGGTAACCGCCAACACGGTGCTCGTCGAGCTGGCCGCGCTCAACAAAGTGTGGGTGCGCGTGCCGCTGTTCGTGGGCGATTTGCGGCGCCTGGGCAAAGGCCAGGCGGTAACCGTGCGCCCCCTCGACGGCGGAAAGGCCCGCCAGGGCCGGCCGGTGGAGGCACCCCTGCTCGGGGCCACCGCCGGCACGGGCACGGCCGATGTGTTCTACGAAATCGATAACTCCGACGAAGCTTTCCGCCCCGGCGAACGGGTAGCCGTGGACGTGACGCTGGGCAACAACAACCTGGCAACCGCCGGCGCCGGCACCACGGATGCCCTCACCATTCCGGCCGCCGCGCTGCTCTACGACGCCACGGGCGGGCAGTGGGTGTACGTGCGCACCAAACCCCTGCAGTACACCCGCCAGCGCGTGGAAGTGCAGCGGGCCGTGGGCGAGCAAATCGTCATTTCCCGGGGCGTAAAAGCCGGCGCCGAAGTTGTAACCGACGGCGCAGCGGAGCTATTCGGCACCGAATTCGGCGGCAGCCATTAACGATAACGCGGTGAAACATAAAGCCCTGTCATCCTGAGCATGTTGCGCTTGGAGCAAGGACGAAGGACCTTATAGGATAGGAACGAAGTGCGTGTCAGCAATTCGCGCTGGCGTGATAAGGTCCTTCGTCCTTGCTCCAAGCGCAACATGCTCAGGATGACAGATGGTTTTAGAATTCGCCCTTCCAACAGTTGACTTATGAAGTGGATAATTGAATCGGCGTTGCGGCTGCGGCTGGTGGTCGTCATCCTGTTTGGGGTGATGCTCGTGGCGGGCCTGCAGGTGGTGCACGATACGCCTTTGGACGTGTTTCCGGAATTTGCGCCGCCGTACGTGGAGGTGCAGACTGAAGCGCCCGGCCTGAGCACGGCCGAGGTGGAAGCGCTCATCAGCGTACCGCTGGAAAACGCGCTTAATGGCACGCCCGACGTGAAGAAAATCCGCTCCAAATCGGTGCTCGGCTTGTCGTCGGTAGTGCTGTATTTTCCGCAGGGCCTTGACATCAACAACGCCCGGCAGGCGGTGCAGGAGCGGCTGGCGCGGGTAGCACCCACGCTGCCCGGCGTGGCCCGGCCCCCGGTCATGCTCTCGCCGCTGTCGTCCACGAGCCGGGTGCTGAAAATCGGTATTACCTCGGATAGCCTCACGCAGGTGGAAATGACCACGCTAGCCCGCTGGAGCATCCGGCCGCGGCTGATGGCCGTGCCCGGCGTGGCCAACGTGGCTATCTGGGGCCAGCGCGACCGGCAGCTGCAGGTGCTGGTGAATCCCGAGCAGCTGCGCACGCTGGGCCTCACGCTGGCCGAAGTGGAAAAGGCCGCGGCCGACGCCACCACGTTGGCCGGCGGCGGCTTCATCGACTCACCCAACCAGCGCCTGGCCGTGTCGCAGAGCGCCGCCATCCAAAGCGCCGCCGATTTGGCCCAAGTGCCCGTGACTTTCCGCAACGGCGTGAGCCTGAAGCTGGGCGAGGTGGCGCAGGTGGTGGAGGGCTTCCCGGCCCCCATCGGCGACGCCGTGATAAATGACGTACCGGGCCTGCTACTCATCGTGGAAAAGCAGCCCGGCGCCAACACCCTCGACGTAACCCGGCAGGTAGAAGCGGCCCTCGACGCCATGCGCCCCGGCCTGCAGGGGCTGGAAATCGACTCGACCATCTTCCGCCCCGCCACTTTTATTGAGATGTCGCTGGCCAACCTGAACCGCTCGCTGCTTATTGGCTGCGTGCTGGTGGTGCTGGTGCTGCTGTTCTTTATGTACGAGTGGCGCACGGCCCTCATTAGTGCCCTGGCGCTGCCCACGTCGCTGATTGCGGCGGCGCTGGCGCTGCGCTACTCCGGCAAAACCATTGATACCATGGTGCTGGCCGGCCTGATTATCGCGCTGGGCGAAGTGGTCGACGACGCCATTATCGACGTGGAAAACATCATGCGGCGGCTGCGGCTGAACAAGGCCGAGGGCTCGCCACTGTCGAACTTCAAGGTGGTGTACGAGGCCTCCATGGAGGTGCGCTCGGCCGTGATTTACGGCTCGCTTATCGTGGGGCTGGTGCTGGTGCCGGTGTTTCTGCTGCCGGGCTTGTCGGGGGCGTTTTTCCAGCCGCTGGCCTTTGCCTACGTGCTGGCCATTCTGGCCTCGCTGTTCGTGGCCCTCACCCTCACGCCTGCGCTGGCCCTCATGCTGCTGCCCAAGGCGGCCGAAAAAGCTTCCCAGGACGCGCCGGTGGTGGCCTGGCTCAAGCGCCACTACGCCCGGCTGCTGCCCGGCCTGCTGGCCCGGCCCAAGCGCGTGGCCTGGACGCTGGCCGCCGGGGCCGGCCTCTCGCTGCTCACGCTGCCGTTTCTGGGCCAGGAATTCCTGCCCAATTTCAAGGAATACGACTTTCTGATGCACTGGGTGGAGAAGCCCGGCACCTCGCTGCAGGCCATGTCGCGCATCACCATTCGGGCCAGCAAAGAGCTGCGCGCCATTCCCGGCGTGCGCAATTTCGGCGCCCACATCGGCCGGGCCGAGGTGGCCGATGAAGTGGTGGGCCCCAACTTCACCGAGCTCTGGATTTCCGTGGACCCCAAGGTGGATTACGAGGCCACGGTGGCCAAAATCCAGACCGTGGTGGATGGCTACCCCGGCCTCTACCGCGACCTACTCACCTACCTACGCGAGCGAATCAAGGAGGTGCTCACCGGCACCTCGGCCACCATCGTGGTGCGCATTTTCGGCCCCGACCTCGACCAGCTCTACACCAAGGCCAAGGAAGTGGGCAGCAAGCTGGAAGGCGTGGAAGGCGTGGTGGACCTGAAAGTGCAGCAGCAAACCCTGGTACCCCAGATTCAGGTGAAGATTAAGCCCGAGGCGGCGGCCCGATTCGGCCTCAGCCCCGGCACCGTGCTGCAGGCCATCAGCACGCTGGTGAAGGGCCGCAAGGTGGGCGAAATCTACCAGGAACAGAAGATTTTCGACGTGGCCGTGTGGGGCCAGCCGGCCGTGCGCGCCGACTTCGGGGCCGTGCGCGAGCTGCTCGTGGGTTTGCCCGGCGGCGGGGCCGTGCCGCTCAAAGAGGTAGCCGACGTGCGCATCGTGCCCACGCCCAACGAAATCACCCGCGAAGCCTCCTCGCGCCGCATCGACGTGACGCTCAACGTGCGCGGCCGCGACCTGGGCAGCGTGGCCCGCGACGTGCAGGCGCAGGTGGATGGCGTGGCCTTTGCGGCGGGCTACCACCCCGAAATTCTGGGCGAGTACGCCGAGCGGCAGGCCTCGCAGAACCGTATTCTGAGCTTGGTGCTGCTTTCGCTGGTGGGCGTTTTCCTGGTCCTCTACACCGATTTCGGGAGTTTGCGGCTGGCCACGCTGGGCATTCTGAGCTTGTTTTTTGCCGTGTCGGGCTGTTTGCTGGCGGCCTGGCTCACGGGCGGCGTGCTGTCGCTGGGCTCCATCGTGGGCTTTATCACGGTGCTGGGCATCGCGGCCCGCAACAGCATTATGCTCGTCAGCCACTACCGCCACCTCGAGTTGGAAGAAGGCCTGCCCTTCGGCCCCGACCTCATCATCCGCGGCTCACTGGAGCGCATCGCCCCCATCATCATGACGGCCCTGACCTCGGTGCTGGCCCTGCTACCCATTATGATAGCCGGCAACGAGCCGGGCGCGGAAATCGAATTTCCGATGTCGGTGGTGATTATGGGCGGCATTATCACCTCCACGGTGCTTAACCTGCTGGGCATGCCGGCCCTGTACTGGGCTTTCGGGCGCAAAGCGGAAAAGCTGGACGTGGCAGATACGGCGGCGTAAGTGCGGCCTGGCGCCGTATCCACCCGGGCCGGTGGCGTCAGAGAAATTTAAAGAGAAAGAGTCAGACGGAAAAGCCGTTGAACGCCGCCATCTGGTTCGTTCAGCGGCTTTTCCGTTTGGCTCTTTCTTTTGGACTTTATTTTCACCTCCGGGCAACCCTGGCGCGCTACCTTGCATCTGCCGCTCCAAACCACGTGCTTCTGACCTAAACTTTACGCCGCTGTTCCCGTGACGGAAACCGAGTTAATAACCGCCTGCCGCCAGGGCAGCAGCCGTGCCCAAAAGCAGCTCTACGAGCAGTTTTCGGGTTTGATGCTGTCGGTGTGCCTGCGCTACCTGCGAAGGCGGGAGGATGCCGAGGAGGCCCTGATTGTGGGGTTTACCAAGGTGTTCCGGGCCCTCGACCAGTACCGGCACGAAGGCTCGTTCGAGGGCTGGATCCGGCGCATTGTGGTGAACGAGGCCCTCGGGATGCTGCGCCGCAAGGAGCCGCTGCACCTGGCCATCGACGATTTAACCTACGATGTGCCGGCCGTGGCCGCCACGGCCGAAAGCCAGCTCAGCGCCGACGATATGCTGGCGCTGCTGGCGGGTTTGCCGGCCGGTTACCGCACCGTGTTCAACCTGTACGCCCTGGAGGGCTACTCCCACCCCGAAATCGGCGAGCTGCTCGGTATTTCGGAAGGCACCAGTAAGTCGCAGCTCAGTAAGGCCCGGGGCATGCTCCAGCGCCGCCTCGCGGTGGCCAACCAGCAGGCCCGCCCCGTAGCCTCCACCACCTCCTCACCGAAAGAACTGTATGCAACCGGACGATATTGATAAGCTGTTTCGCGAGCGGCTGGGCGGCCACGCCCCCMCCCCGCCCGCCTTCGTGTGGGCCGAAATCGAGGCCGAAATTCAGCCCGCCAAGCGCCGCCGCCCCGCCATGTGGCTGGCGGCCGCTTCGGTGGCGCTGCTCGTGCTGCTGGGCGCCGCCGGCTGGCTGCTGACCGGCGGTTCGGATACCAGCGCCGGCCGGGTCGAGTTGGCCGCTGCCAAGCCGGCCCGCGTGCCAGCTACCAGCACCCCTGCGGCGGCTGATGCTGCCCGCAATAATTCTACTGACCAGCAGCCACTTCTGGCGGCCGCTGAAATAAATGATGTGGCCCAGGCAACGGCGGAAGCAGCGGCCCCATCTGGCCCCTCAGAAGCAACCGCCACCGTTAAAGCCTCCGGGCCGGCCGCCTTAGTGGCCACTACGGTTCGCGCTGCGGCAAGCCGGTCCGGGGGTGTACAACCTGGCCCGACTGCCGCCCGCCGGCCCCCGGCCAACACGGCAGCGGTTGCTTCGAACCAGCCGGCAAACGCGCCGGCTTTGGTAACGGCCCTGGCCGCCACCGCGCCCGACCTGCCGCAGCCAACGCCGGCCCCGGCCTTCAAGCGACCCGCCGCCCTGCCCACTACCACGGTCGCCTTCACCGGCCCGATTGAAGTGGAAGTCCGGCCCGCTTACGAAGCCCCGGAGCCGGCTGAGCCCGCCCGCCGCCGTGGCGTGCTGGCCGTGCTCCGGCAGGTGCGCAACGCAGTGCAGGGCGAGCCGGTGAGCCTGACCGCCGCCGGCCTGCCCGAAACGGTAACCGTGCAGGCCCGCCTGGCCGGCCGCACGCTCACCAAAACCATTCAATTATAGTGCTTAGCGCTTAGTTGGCAGTGCTTGGAGGACTTCCTCCAGTATTCTAACAACCAAGCACTAGCAACTAGGCTCCAAGCTCTCACTCCACTTTCCCATGAAACGCTCCTTCCTGCTTCCGCTGCTGACGATGCTGCTGGCCCTGGTTTCGACTACCGGCTCGGCCGGCGCCCTGCGGCCCGCTTCCCTCAACGACGACACCATTGTGGTGCGCCTGCCCAACCAGGCCACCATGACGCTCTACGTGAAAAACAAGGCCCAGCTGCGCGAGCTGCGCAACTACAAGCTCGATTCGCTGATTGTACTGCTCGATACCTACATTGCCCAGGCCGAGAAGGCCAGCAAAAACTCCACTTCCGAGCAGGTGACCATGGAGTTCTACCCGGCCAAAGACCAGCCCGGCCAGCAGGTACCCGAGCAGATCCGCATCACGATGCACAACGAGCCCGGCAAACCTGCGGGCCGGACCGCCAGAACCGGCGACCATGTGGATGTGACGCTGGGCCGCGTGTTTGGCGTTTCGGTGGATGAAAACACGGACGGCAGCGGCAACGACCGGGTATCGGTGCGGGTGGGCTCGTCGGCCAAGTCCGACTCGGTACGCAACGCCGAGCGCAAGGCCCGGCAGGAGGAACGGGCCAACCGGGCCGTGCACAGCAACTTCGACATTGACCTGGGCCTGAATGCACTAACCAACCAGGCCACCGCACCCGGCGACTTCCGGCCCGATCTGCGGCCGGCGGCCTCGCGCTACATCAGCCTCAACTGGCACTACGACATCCGCCTGGGCCGTAAGGGCTCGCCGCTCTACCTGCGCACCGGCCCCGAGCTGGCCTTCAACAACTACATGCTCGACAACGTGTACCAGTTCCGCAGCGCCAACGGGGTTACATCAGTGACCCTGCCCGATGCGGGCCGGAACCTGACTAAAAGCAAGCTGGCAGTTTCCAGCATTAACCTGCCGCTGATGCCCATGCTCAGCTTTCGCGACAAAAAGGGGCATGATGCGTTCCGCATCGGGGCCGGCGGGTTCGTAGGCTACCGATTGGGCGCGCACACCAAAATCAAATATGAGGAAGGCGGCAGCACCAAGAAAGATAAGGACCGCGGCTCCTACAACCTGGAAGATTTCCAGTACGGCGTGCAGGGCACCATTGGCATCCGCAGCATCGACCTGTTTGCCAAGTACAACCTCAACAACACGTTCAAAGACAACCGCGGCCCCCAGGCCAATACCATCAGCTTCGGGATTTCGCTGCTGAACTGAGGTGAAATGGTGAGGTGAAATGGTGAGGTGAAATGGTGAGGTGAAATGGTGAGGTGGTGAAATAGGGAGTTGATGTTCTGCTGGCGCAGCTTGCACAAGCAGAACATCAACTCCCTATTTCACCACCTCACCATTTCACTGTTCGTTCCGGTAGAAGTTATCGAGCAGAATGGCGGCCGACACGGCTACGTTCAGGCTTTCGGCCTGGCCGCGGCCGGGGATGTGCAGGCGCTGGGTGAGGCAGGCCTCGACGGGCGGCGTGAGGCCGTGGCTTTCGGAGCCCATAATGAGCACGCCGGTGGGTTGGAGCGTGAGCCGGTGCACGTTGTCGCCGTGCAGATCGGCCCCGTAGACGGGCAACCCGGCGGGCAGCGTGGCCAGCCACTCGGGCAGATTGCGCTGCCAGACGGGCACGCGGGTAAACGAGCCCATGGTAGCGACGACCGTTTTGGGAGCCCAGGGGTCGGCGCAGGTGTCGGAGCAGACCACCCCGGCCAGCCCGTACCAGTCGGCCAGCCGGATGAGGGTGCCCACGTTGCCGGGGTCGCGCACGTCGTCGAGGGCCAGCAGCAGCTGATTGGCAACGGGATGCAGGGCTGTTTCGGCGGGCAGGCGGGCAATGGCCAGGGCCGTGTTGTTGGTGCTCAGCGAGCTGAGGCGGGTCAGCTCGCCCTCGGAAACCAGGTCGAGGGGCAGGCCGGCGGGCAGCTCGGCGGCAATTTTCTCGGCGAATTCGGGCGTCGCTATCAGCCGTTCCGTTAGAATCCCGGAACTTAGCAGTTCCCGCACGCTTTTGCCGCCCTCCACCAGGAAGGCCTCGTGCCGGCTTCGGTACTTCTTCAGGTGCAGCGCGTGCACGTATTTCGCTACTGCTTTTGAAACCATATTCGCAGATGAACGGCCAGCCCTTTCGGGTTCTTTTTTCGGATAAATTAACGGTGCGCCTGGCCGTGGGCGGCCTGCTGCTGGCCGGGAGCCTGGGCAGCTGCTCGCCCCTGCGCCTGCTCAGGCCGGGCCAGCGCCTGCTAAGCCAGGTGCGGATTGCGGGCGAACAAAAAGCCGATGCCGAGCGCCTCCAGACGCTGGTGCAGCAGAAGCCCAACAGCACGTTTCCGCTCCCAAAGGTAGCCATCTACCAGTTAGGGCGCTTCTTTTATAACGAGGAGCGCATCCGAGGCAAGCTGGAGGACGACCGCACCCGGTTCAGCCAGCTTATCAAACAGGCCGGCACCGACTCGGCCCGGGTGGGCCAGCTGCTCACCAAGCGCGAGCGGCACGTGCGCCGCCACCAGCTGGCCCTCGACAGGGGCAACGCCATCATGCGCCTGGGCGAGCCGCCGGTCATCTACGACTCCTCGCTCACGGCCACTTCGGTGGAGCAGCTGGGCATTTTTCTCAAGTCGAAGGGTTTTTTCCGCAGCTCCGTCGCGGCCACCGATACCGTACCCACGCGGCGGTTCGCCCCCCTGCGCCTTTTCGCATTGCAGTCGCCGTTCCGTACCGATTCGCAGCGGGTTACGGTCACCTACCACATTCACGAGGGACCGGCCTTTCACTACTCCCAGCTCGATTACGATATTGCCGATACCACCGTGGCCCGGCGGGTGCTGGCCAGCCAGCCCCAGAGCCTGCTGCGCGTGGGCGACCGGTACGACGAAGAAGTAGTTGGCAACGAGCGGGCGCGCATTGAAAACCTGCTCAAAAACCAGGGATTCTACGATTTTCGCCAGCAGTATGTCACCCTGGAGGCCGATACCAGCTTCGTGCCCGCCACCGTGCGCCTGCGTACGCTCATCGCCGATCCGCCCCGGGGCAACCAGCACCGCCTCTACACCATTCGCCACGTCAACTTCATCACCGATGCCGGCATCGTGCGCTTCGGCCGGGAGCGCGATACGCTGGTCCGCGACTCGGTGTACTACCTGTCCTACCGGCACCGCTTCGGTACCAAAACCCTGGACCGCAAGCTGGAGGTGCGCCCCGGCGACGCGTACAGTCTGCTCAATACCCAGCTCACCCAGCGGCAGCTGGCCAGCCTGGATATGTTCCGCTTCAGCACCGTCACGTACCGGCGCGTGCGCGGCCCTGAAGCCGCCCGGGACTCAGCCCGGGGCCTGCTCGATGCCACCATAAATGCCTCCCCGGCCAAGAAATTCCAGGAAACCGTGGAAGGCGGCGCTACCTACGTGGCCGAGCTGGTGGGGCCGTTTGCCAACCTGCGCCTGAAGGTGCGCAACGTGTTCGGCGGGGCCGAGCTGCTCGAGTTTGGGGTGCGCGCCGGTTTTGAAGGCCAGTACGATATTACGGGCAACAACAACGAGCGGGGCAGCACCACGCTCAACAGCCAGCTCACTACCCAGCTCGGGGCCAACGTGAACCTGGTATTGCCGCAGTTTCTGGTACCCTGGCGGCCCAACCGCTACCTCACCCGGTACAACCCGCGCACCCGCCTCAATGCCTCTTACACCTACGTGCAGCGCCCCGATTACACGCGCACCAACGTGGAGGGCACCTTCGACTACCTCTGGCAGCGCTCGGCCTTCCACCAGTACGTGTTCACGCCCCTCGACGTGAGCATTATCCGGACGGCCGACCTGAGTGCCCGCTTCGATTCCATCCTCCAGAACCTGCGCTTCCAGCAGGGCTCCCCGCTCTACCGCAGCTTCGATAACCTGTTCATCCCCAGCCTCAACGTCACGTCCCTCTTTAATTCCAACGATTTCAACGAAACCCGCGACGCGAAGTATCTGCGCCTGTTCGTGGAAGTGGGTGGGCTCACGCGGCGGCTCTACCAGCAGCAGCCCCTCGTCAGCTACACCAACGACCTGAAAAACAACAAGCTCAAAATCTATGATTTCGGCAAGATAACGGCCGACTACCGGCGCTACTACAAGCTCACGCCCCGCACCTACTTCGTGTACCGTCTGGCCGGCGGCCTGGCCACGGCCCTGACCAGCACCAACATTACCTCCGTGGCCAAAGATGGCTCGCGCAGCACCGAAACGGCCTACCTGGTGCCCTACGACAAGTACCTGTTCGCGGGGGGCAGCTCCAGCGTACGGGCCTGGAAGCCGCGCCGCCTCGGCCTGGGCTCCTACACCCAGTACAAGTACGACCCCAACGACCCGTCTCAGTTCTTGCGCATTAACGGCAGCCTGGTGCGCGACTACAACCTGGAGCAGCCCGGCGAGGTGCTGCTGGAGGGCAACGTGGAGTACCGCTTTCCGCTCTACAGCTTCATCAACGGAGCCTTGTTTACCGACGTGGGCAACGTGTGGGCCCTGCGCCCCAATGCCCAGCAGCCGGGAGCCCAGTTCAAGGTCAACGAGTTTTACCGGCAGCTGGCGGTGGGCTCCGGCTTCGGCTTCCGCTTCGACTTCACCTTCCTGATCCTGCGCCTCGACGTAGCCACCAAAGTGTACGACCCCACCGCACCGGGCAGCAAGTGGGCCATCCGCAAGTTCAGCTTCCGCGAAGACCAGACGGCCTTCAACCTGGGCATCGGCTACCCGTTCTAACCCCCGCAACCGAAGCCGGCCGGGCCGGTTTTACCGCTTCTCAGGCCCCCGTTTGCCAGCGCCCGCTGGTGAGCGGGGGCTTTGCATTTAGCCCGGATCAGAAAAAGCCAACTATCTGTATGCTACGCCATAATGCCGAACCCCATAAGACAATTACCACGCCTATGTACCGACACAAATAATCCAGTTCCCCGGTTTGACAACCTGGTAATACATTTCTTTTTTTGATTTGATTTATTCCCATAAAGCTCCTTTTAAAATATAATAAACAGGTTAATTTATAAGATTATGGAATCTTTATATACCTTTGCCTGCCCTTACTCAACCGGGAATCCCCCTTCTATCGTGCGGTTTTAGTTCTATTCCCGACCGATTCTGCTCTTCCTGCCGCTATTTCATTCCTGCCCCCGCCCTCCTGCGGGTGGCCGGAATCAGACTTCCTTTCCTTTCTTTTTTTCATGAAAAAATTATTACGCCTCGGGGCGCTGCTACTGCTGTGCGTCCCCGCGCATACTATCCGGGCCGAAGGCTCCCGCGAACTCACACCCAACACGAGCGGCACCACGGCCAACCTGACGCTGGCCACCAACACCCGGGCCGGCTACCTGACCCACGATTTCAACAACATCGTGGCCGGTCAGTACCAGTCGCAGGGCTTTTTGAAGCCCAGCAGCTGGAGCGGCGGCACGAACCGCCCCTTCAGCGCCGACTACCGGCTGCGGGTGCGCCTGAAGGCGGGTGAGACCCTCTTCTACGGGGTGCATCGCATCGCCAGCGCGGCGGGCAGCGGCAACCAGAATGACCTGATCCTGACGCTTAAATACAACTCCGGCGCGACCGAAACCCAGGCGCAGAGCACTACGCTGGCCCGCAATACGGGTTCCAGCCGCCAAACGGAGTTGCTAGCCGCCCCGGGGGTTATCACCAACGCGGCCCAGGTGCAGGCAGGGCCGCAGGTTACGGGTACGGCGTCGGCCAGCACCGGCTACAACCCGCTGATCTACACCAACAATACCGGCGCAGACCGGGACTTCTGGGTGGAATTCACGCAGGTGGGCGAGGGCGCGATGAGTCAGGGCCAGAAAGTATCCCAGTATGATTTCTGGGATTTCACAGTCCGCTCCAACGCGGGCGCTACGGGACAGGAGCTGCGGGGCCGCCTGCGCAGTAAGTTCTGGTCCTTCTCAACGGATAGTTTCACGAACCTGCTGTCGGCCACCTTCAGTCTGTATCCGCTGGTGGAAAGCGTGCGCCAGCCCGGCAGATATTACGTGAAGGAGGTGGAGCTGGCCGGCATGAACCCCTACGCCTTCTACTTTGTGAGCAACGCCAACGGCACCAGCCAGACTGGCTCCTTCGCCAATGCGCGCAAGAGCCAGACCAGCGAGCAAACCTACCCCGAGTACGACAACTTCGTTAACGACCCCGACCCGGCCCTCTGGCCCAGTGCGCCGCTCCCCGTGTTCAGCCGCACGGTGCAGCCGTTTTGCAACCCGCTTACCGGCCGCGGATCGGCGGCTTTCACTACGCTCAGCGAAGAAGCCGGCTCCACTTCGGTGCTCATCGATATCAACAACAACGGCGTGCAGGATGGCAACGACGTGGTGATTGAGCAGACGGTAGCGGCCAACGTACCGGCCACCGTTTTCTGGAATGGCCTCGACAACGCCAACACCCCCGTGGCCGCCGGCACCACGTTGCGCCTGACCTTCGTCAGTAATGGAGCCCCCGTTAACTTTCCCCTCTTCGACGTGGAAGGCAACACCGACGGCGTACGGGTGCAGAACGTGCGGCCCTCGCAGGGCAACAACCGCTTCTTCGACCGCCTCTACTGGGACGACCGGAACCTGCCCACTGCGGCGAACCGCTTCCCGGCCACCCGCCCCGCCCCCGATTTGAGCAACTACCGCCCCGACGGCGTTATTTCGGAAACGGGCGTTCACCGCTGGTCGGGGGCCAACACCAACCAGGGCGGCGACAACTACACGGTCAATACGTGGACTTACGGCTTTATTTCGGCCGCCGCCGAGCAGGTGTACACCTTTGATTTCAACTGCGACTTTGACAAGGACGGCATCCCCGACAAAGACGACATCGATGATGACAACGACGGCATTCTGGATGTGGTGGAAATGTACGGCCTCAACCCCCAGACCCAGACGGCCAACGGCGTGGCGACTACCAACGGCGATGGGGTGCTGATTTACCTGGATGCGGCCTACGTGCACCCGGTACTGGGGGCCTTCCGCGACCTGAATGCCGACGGCATCAACGATATCTTTGATACCGACGGCGACGGGATACCCAACAATTTCGACCTGGACGCCGACGGTGACGGGCTGCCTGATGCCTTCGAGGCGAACGGCAACCGGAACCCGTCCGCCAGCTTCTCGCAAGCTGTCAACGGCGGCTCGAAAACCAGTGCCTACAACCCCGCACGCGCACAGTTTATGGCCGCCGCCACCGCCACCGCTCCTTCCAGCGTGGGCGCCAATGGCCTGCCCGATGCCATTAAAGGCACTATTTCCTACAAAAACAACGGTACAGTAAGCACCGAAAACGGGGTCAGCCAGTACGTGCTGGGGGATCAGGATAACGACCGGCGAACGGCGAACTCCCAGACGGTTCGCAATTATAATTTCCTCGACCTCGACTCGGATAACGACGGGATTACGGACGAGATTGAAGCGCAGCCCACGGCCACCTACATCACCCGCAAAGGGCAGGCAAACTTCACCACGGATGCCAACAAGAACGGCATCCGCGACGCTTACGAAGGCGCCGGAGCCCTTACAGCCGTCGTAAACACGGATAATGCCGGGCAGGTGGACATGTTCGACGCCGACTCCGACGGCGACAATGCGGGCCATGCCAACCAGCCCATCTACCAGCACACGGCCGACTGGACCGAGGGCTTCGACACCAATAAAAACGGTACCGCCGGCGAGGAGCTGCTGGCCAAAGCCCGGGCCTTCGCCCTGGCCAACCCCGCCAAAGCCAGCTACTACGTGGTAACCACCAACGGCACGGGCTACGGCGGCACCACCCAGTCGGGCTTCCTGCAGGACAGCGACGCGGACGGCATCCCGAACTTTGCCGACCTGGACAGCCCCTACTACCACGACGACAACTTCAACGGCCTGGTCGATCTGCACGACCCGGCGTTCGGGGGCCAGCCGTCGCTGATGCCGATGAATGCCGATAACTCCGAGGCTATTTTCCGGACTAACGCCACGGCCGTCCCCCTGCCCGTGACGCTGCTCGGCTTCCAGGCTCAGGCCGCCAGCCGCGACGCCCTGCTCACCTGGGCCACGGCCCAGGAGCTGAACAACGCCAGCTTCGTGGTGGAACGCTCCGCCGATGGGGTAGCGTTTGCCGCCATAGCCACCCTGCCCGGGCGCGGCACCAGCACCCAGCGTACCGACTACCGCCACCTGGACCGCAACGCCGGTGCCCGGGCCGGAGTCCGCTACTACCGCCTGCGCCAGAACGATACCGACGGCAAGCTGGCCTACTCCAGCATCCGGACCGTGACCTTCGACGGCACGAGCACTCCAGGCCCGGCCGGGCTCTTCCCCAACCCCACCCCGGCCGCTACTACCCTCGACCTCACGCTGCTGCCCGTCGGCTCCTACCGCGTAGAAATCCTGAGCGCCGATGGCCGCACCGTAGCCGAACTATCGGCTACCGGCGGCGAGCTGAACCCGCTCGGCACCCAGGCCCTGGCCAAGGGCCTGTACCTGGTCCGCATCAGCGGCCCCGACGTGCGGCAAACCCTGAAACTGGTGAAGGAATAACGGCTCCTTCGCTTCTCCCCTCAAAAAGGCCTTCCGCGCGGAAGGCCTTTTTTGTGTGCTGCTCTGCCCGCCGTGGTCCCCGAAAACCGGGCAGGCAGCGGTACGGTGCTAGCCAACCGGCGCGGTCGTATGACGCAGCCAGCGGGGGGTATGGTACAGAACAGGCATGGTACAATTATAATTGTACCATGCCTGTTCTGTACCATACCCCCCCAACGAATCCGGCACTTTACCCTAGCAATCAAATAGCCCCTGACGTATGCACGCCAAGGGCTATTTGAATAGTGAATCTAAAAATTACCTCCTTTCCTTTTCGGAGAGGGGGCTAGGGGATGAGGCGCAACGCCAGAACGAAATGGCTGCGTAACATCAGGTACTCATTGCCTCAATACCCCAGCAGCTCGGCCAGGGCGGTGGCTACTTTATCGGGGTTGGGCAGCATTTGCTTTTCCAGCTCCACGTTGAGGGCAATGGCGGGCAGGTTGGCGGCTCCGAGGGTGAACACGGGCGCGTCGAGCTGGCGGAAGCAGTGGCGCTGGATGCGGCCGGCCAGGCTCTCGGCGAAGGAGTTCAGCAGCGGCTCCTCGGTGAGCACCAGAGCCTTGCCGTGGCGGCGCACGGCCGCCTGCACGGCGTCCCAGTCGAGGGGATTGAGGGTGCGCAGGTCCAGGATTTCGACCTGGCCGGGGAACTGCCGGCTGGCCGTGCGGGTCCAGTGCACGCCCATGCCGTAGGTGATAACGACGCAGGTTTCGCCGCCTGCCAGCTTCTGCTCATCGGCGGCCTGGAAGATGTTGGCCTGGCCCAGCGGGATGACGTAGCCGGCGGCCGGCTCAGTGGTTTTGGCCTCCTCGGTGCCGGACACCTTGCTCCAGTACAGCCCCTTGTGCTCCAGCAGCACCACGGGGTTGGGGTCGAGGAAGGCGGCCCGCAGCAGGCCCTTCATGTCAGCCGCGTTGCTGGGGTACACCACCTTGATGCCCCGGATGGTGAGCAGCGTGCTTTCGATGGAGCCCGAGTGGTAGGGCCCGCCCCCGCCGTAGGCCCCGATGGGCACCCGAATCAGGCTCTGCACCGGGAACTGCCCGTTGCTCAGGTAGCACGACTTGCTGAGCTCCTCCACCAACTGGTTGAGGCCAGGCCAGATGTAGTCGGCAAACTGGATTTCAACAATGGGCTTGGCCCCCACGGCGCTCATGCCGGCCGTGCTGCCAATAATGTAGGCCTCCTGGATGGGCGTGTTGAACACGCGAGTGTCGCCGTACTTTTTGGCCAGCAGCGCGGCCTCGCGGAACACGCCGCCCAGCTCGCCGCCCACGTCCTGGCCGTAGAACAGGGCCTCGGGGAACTCCTGCAGAATGTCGTCCACGGCGTGCAGGGCGGCGTCCACCATCAGGGCCTTTTCGGCCCCGGCAGGAGCCCGCTCACCGGTTTCCTGGGTTACGGCCGGCGGGGCAAACTCGTGGTCGGCAAAGGTGGCCGGGTCGGGGTTGGGGGCGGCCAGGGCGCGCGCGTAGTCGGTTTGCACGGTGGCGCGGGCTTCGTCGGCCAGCTCTTGCAGTTCGGTTTCAGTGAAGTCTAATCCCAGTAGCTGCTCGTGGAAGCGGGGCAGCGGGTCCTGGAGGGTGTGCTGGGCCAGGTCGTCGCCGCGGTACCACTCGCGGCGCACGCCGCTGGTGTGGTGGCCCAGCAGGGGGCATTTGGCGTGCACGAGCACCGGCCCACGGCGCTGGCGCACGTACTCGGCGGCCTCCTGCATGGTGGCGTAGCTGGCCAGGAAATCGGCCCCGTCGGTTTGCAACCGGTGCAACCCTTTGAAGCCGGCGGCAAACTCGTAGGCGTTCATCGTGCGCATCTCCCGGCCGGTAGCCGAGATACCCCAGTCGTTGTCCTGGACCAGGTAAATGATGGGCAGCTGGTGCAGCACGGCCATTTGCAGGGCCTCGCTCACCTCGCCCTCGGTCATGGCCCCGTCGCCAATCGAGCAGATGACCAGGGGGTTGCTGCTGTGCTCATTCGTCGGCACCGAGCTATACAAACCGGGTACCGGCTGGCCGCTCTCGTAGGAGTCGCGGGGGTCAGCCTGCCGCAGGCCCACGTGCTGGCTTTCCAGGTACTTGATGCCCTGGGCCACGCCGGTGGCCGGAATGGCCTGCATGCCGGTAGCCGAGCTCTGGTGGGGAATGGTAGCGAAACCGGCCCGCCGCAGCGAAGGATGCGAGTAGTACGTGCGGCCGCCCGAAAACGGGTCGTCGCGCTTGGCCATGAGCTGGAGCATGAGCTCGTAGGGCGTCAGGCCCATACCGAGCAGCATGGAGTCGTCGCGGTAGTAGGGCGCGGCGTAGTCGTGGGGGCCGAGGCAGGTGGCGGCGGCCAGCTGAATGGCCTCGTGGCCCCGGGCGGTGGCGTGCACGTATTTGGCCGTTACGGCCTTGTTTTCTTCGTAGAGGCGGGCCAGCTCGTCGCTGGTGCGCAGCAGGCGGTAGGCGCGGCGCAGCAATTCGGGCGAAGCGTGGGTGGCAGGCATATCGATTTCCGGGGCGGGAGCGGTTTCGAAGGTCATGGGCGGGGGTTGGGTGCTGGGGCGAAGTTACGAAAGGTGAAATGGCGAGCTGGTGAAATGGTGGGTTTGCCGTTTTGGCGGCCCAACTTGCGCCCTCCCTCCCGGTTGATCACCGGCGCCAGCCGCATCGGCCGCGCCGCCAGCACCGGCCGCGCCAGCCGGACAGCAACTCCCCATCTCCCCACCTCACTATTTCACCTCATGCTCCGCTTTGCCCCCGCCACTGCCGCCGACGTGCCCGCCCTCAACCGCCTTGTCAACCGCGCCTACCGGGGCGAAGCCTCGGCCCAGGGATGGACCACCGAAGCAGCCCTGCTCGCCGGCCAGCGCACCGACGAGGCCGACCTACGCGACCAACTCGAAAAGCCCGGCGCGCAGTTTCTGCTGGCCCGCCAAGCCGCCGACGGCATGTTGGTGGGCAGTGTGTTTCTGCAAGTCCAGGGTCCGGAGCTCTACCTGGGCATGCTCTCCGTGGAGCCCACGCTGCAAGCCGGCGGCATCGGCCGGCAATTGGTGCAGGCCGCCGAAAGCCACGCCCGCGCCCACGGCTGCACCGCCGTGCGCATGACCGTCATTTCCGTCCGCGCCGAGCTGCTGGCCTGGTACGAGCGCCTGGGCTACCAACTCACCCCCGAAACCGTCCCCTTCCCCACCGACACCCGTTTCGGCGTGCCGCTGCAATCCGCGCCGCTGGTATTGCAGGTGCTGCGGAAGGCCATGAGTAGGACTGGGAATTAGCTTCCCGAACCAAAAGCAGAAGTTGAATTCGAAAGTAGACTTACTTGTTGCTACTGCTTCTGCAATTCAATTTTTACCATGCCCCGGCTCAGGCCCCGCCACAGCATGGTTTGTTCGCCAGCCAGCATCTCCAACGTAAAATTATCGTTGATAAAACCGATATCCTCCAAATACGTCCTTCCTGCATCAGGTGGGTAAGAACCGGGGGCTAGGTTGAATTGAAGGAGAAAAAAAGCGTGCGGGCCTTGGCCATTCACCACTCTGTCAGGGGAAGCCAGCGGAGCAAATCGAACCGGGTATTCCTTCCCCTGAAAGGTTAAGTCGCCCTCAAAATCCGGGTATTGCGGGTTCGGCAGGCTGGAGGCTGGAACCTTGGCGGGCCGGATGGTCAGCACCGCAAAATTCTGAAATACGGTGTCGCGGCGGATACCGATTTCTGCCTGACCGGCATTAAGCCGTTGGGCCTGCACGTGTACCCGGCCCAACTTCCAGGTTCCTGTCAACTGCGGGACCAGTTGGGCCATTATCGCCTGGCTGACTTTGTCGTAATCGAGTTTGGGGGCCACTTTTTCACTGCTGCATTGCCCGAATAGCAGCCCCGCTGCTAACAGCAGGCTTGTACCAATAATTTTCATCTGAATAGCTGTTTTTTACGCACCAGAGGCATACTTATGAGTAAGCCAATTAAAGGCTGAAAGATAGTTTAGATAGCCGGTTATCTAAAAACAATCCGGCCGCTACTCCCACCAGCGGGCCTGGGGCAGCGGGCGGCCGTCGAGCGTGACGGGCTGGCCCAGCTCGGGCGTGGTGATGGGCTGGCCGAGGCGGGCGGCTTCGGCGGTGGCGCGCTTTACCGGCTCGTCCCAGGGGTGGTTGGCCTCGGTGAAAGCGCCCCAGTGCACCGGCAGCATCACGGCGGCGCGCACGTCGCGGGCGGCCTGCACGCTCTGCTCGGGCCGCATGTGGATGTCGGCCCAGTGCGGGTCGTACTGGCCGCATTCCAGCAGGGCCAGATCGAAGGGGCCGTGCTGGCGGCCGATGGCGGCGAAGTGCGGGCCGTAGCCCCCGTCGCCGCTGTAAAAGGCCCGGCGGGTGGCCGATTTCACCACCCAGCTGCTCCAGGAAGTGGCGTTGCGGTTGGTGAGCCCGCGGCCCGAAAAGTGTCGCGCCGGGGTGCTCACGATGGTCAGGCCCGCCACCTGCACCGAGTCGTTCCAGTCCAGCTCCCGGATGCGGGCCGTGTCCACGCCCCAGGCCCGCAGGTGGGCGGCAATGCCCAGCGGCACTATAAACAGGCGGGTTTTGGTGCGCAGCTGCCGGATGGTTTCGTAGTCGAGGTGGTCATAGTGGTCGTGGGAGATGAGCACGGCCGCAAGGGGCGGCAGCTGGGCGGCGAAAATGGGCACCCGGGGGTTGTAGCGCTTGGGCGTCACCCAACTCAGCGGCCCCATCTCCTGGCCCAGCATGGGGTCGAGCAGGATGTTCTGCCCCCCGATTTCGAGCAGGCTGGCCGAATGCCCGAACCAGGTTACGCGCAGCAGCTCGGGCGTTTTTTGGGTGATGCTCAGCGAATCGAGCAGGCGCATGGGCAGCGGACCGGGCGGATTTTTGCCGGGCGTTTTCTTGAACACGAACTCCCACAGCACCTGGGCCATGCTGCTGCCGGTCATCAGCGCCGTCGGCATCTGGTTCTGAAACTTGCCCTTACTATAGTGGCCGCTGCGGGCGTAGCGGGCCTTTTCGGCCCTGGTGGGCGTGCCGCCAAACTGCGGACTCAGACCGGCAAAGGCAGCCCCGGCCAGCAGCAGCAGCCCGATAAACCCGACGATTAGCCAGGCAGTACGTTTCGTTTTCTTGCGCATATGAAGTAGGAAATCCTATCCTGCAACAAGCCCCATTCGGGGCCGGATGTTGCGGGCGTTTGCTGTTCGGGCCTTGGTTTTCGGGTGCAATGCCGGCCTTGCCGGCCCCGGGCAAGCACAACATTACCCCGCGTTCTGCGGTTTAACAATGCCGCAGCCAGGGCGCCGCGCCACTGCCGGCCGCCCCGCAATCAACCTTCTAACCTTACCCGTATATGCTCGAAATAGCCAACGACAAAACCAACACCGACTCGTTCGAAATGACCGGCAAATGCCCCTTCGGCGGCGACCGGATAGCCGGCGCGACGGGCACGCCGCCCGCCCTCTCCGACTGGTACCCCGACCGCCTGAAGGTGGAAATGCTGCACAGCAACGGCCCGAGCGCCAATCCGCTGGGCGAAGATTTCAACTACGCCGAGGCCTTCAACGCCCTCGATCTGGAGGCGCTCAAGCAGGAAATAAAGGGCTTTCTGACCACTTCGGTGGATTGGTGGCCTTCCGATTACAACAACTACGGCCCGCAGATGATCCGGATGGCCTGGCACTCGGCCGGCACCTACCGCATTGCCGACGGCCGCGGCGGGGCCGGCGAGGCGCTCCAGCGCTTCGCCCCCATCAACAGCTGGTGGGACAACGGCAACACCGATAAGTCGCGCCGCCTGATAGCGCCCATCAAGCAGAAATACGGCAGCGCCCTCTCGTGGGCTGATTTGATTGTGCTGACCGGCAACTGCGCCCTGGAAATCATGGGCTTCCCGACCTACGGTTTCGCCGGCGGCCGCCACGATGCCTGGGAGGCCGACGTAAGCACCTATTGGGGTCCCGAGGTGATTCACGACCTCAAGAAAGCCGACTCGTTCGATAGCATGGTGATGCGCGACAAGCGCTGGCGCGGCAAAAACGGCGACGCCGATTACGACCTCGAAAACCCGCTGGCCGCCACCCACCAGTCGCTGATTTACGTGAACCCCGAGGGCCCCTACGGCGACGGCGACGCGCTGGGCTCGGCGCGCGACATCCGCGTATCGTTCTCGCGTATGGCCATGAACAACGAAGAAACCGTGGCCCTGATTGCCGGCGGCCACGCTTTCGGCAAAAGCCACGGCATGGTGAAGCCCGACCGGATCGGCGCGCCGCCCGAAATTGCGCCCATAGAGGCTATGGGCATGGGCTGGCACAACCCCCAGGGCAAGGGCCACTCGGAAGACACGATGACCAACGGCATTGAGGGCAGCTGGACGCCCAACCCCACCCAGTGGGACAACGACTACCTCATCAACCTGTTCAAGTTTGAATGGGAGCAGACCAAGAGCCCGGCCGGCGCTTTGCAGTGGACGCCCGTGGACAAGAACGCGCCCAAGACGCCCGATGCGCACATCGAAGGGAAGATGAACGACCTGATGATGATGACCACCGACATTGCCCTGAAGGTGGACCCCGAGTACCGGGCGGTCTGCGAGAAATTCCTGAACGATTTCGACGCCTTCACCCAGGCCTTTTCCAAGGCCTGGTACAAGCTCACCCACCGCGACATGGGCCCCCGGGAGCGGTACCTCGGCCCCGAAAAGCGCAACCAGAACGACCTGCTCTGGCAGGACCCCATCCCGCTGGCCGATTACGACCTGATTGACGCGGCCGACATCACGGCCCTCAAAGAGTCGATTATGGCTACCGATAGTTCGGTGTCCGACCTCGTGTACACCGCCTTCTCATCGGCCGTTACGCACCGTAGCAGCGACAAGCGCGGCGGGGCCAACGGCGCCCGCCTCGCACTGGCGCCGCAGAAAGACTGGGACATCAACCAGCGCACGGTGCCGGTAGTGGCAGCCCTGCGCAAGCTGATGGAGGAGTTTAACGGCCAGCAGCAAGGCAACAAGCAAGTGTCGCTGGCCGACCTGCTGGTGCTGGGCGGATGCGCCGCGCTCGAAAAAGCGGCGGCTGATGCGGGCTTTACCACGGCTGTACCCTTCACCCCGGGCCGCCGCGACACCACCCAGGAGCTGACCGACATCGAGATGTTTACCTGGCTGAAACCGGTGGCCGACGGCTTCCGCAACTACCTGGACCAGGATTTCGCGGCCGTTTCGCAGGGCGTGGCTCCCGAGGAAATGTTCCTCGACAAGGCCCAGCTGCTTTCGCTCACCTCGCCCGAGTGGGTGGCTCTGACCGGCGGCCTGAAGGCGATGAACGCCAACCACGACAACTCCAAGCACGGCGTGTTCACCGACCGCGTGGGCGTGCTCACCAACGACTTCTTCACGGTGCTCACCAGCATGGATTTCGAGTGGAAAAAGGCTGATACCCAGGGCATGATGTTCGCCCTCGAAGACCGCAAAACCGGCCAGCAGCGCTTTACGGCCACCCGCTCCGACCTCATCTTCGGCTCGAACAGCCAGTTGCGGGCCGTGGCAGAAGTGTACGCCGGCAGCGACGGCCAGAAGCGCTTCGTGAAAGCCTTTGTGAAAGCCTGGGACAAGGTGATGATGCTCGACCGCTACGACGTGAAAGTCTGAGGCGGCTGTCACGCATGCGTCAGGCTCGTCGCGCGAACCCGAGGAGAGCGAAGCTAAAAGCTATTTGAGTTACGCTCCCGAATGATCAGACCGGCATAGCTCTATGGTTCCTATACCAACGACCTACCTGAGCATGAGGCAGGATATGAGTCGGCCGACCCGATAAAGGAGCGAAAATCGGCAGCTGCACGTGTGCTCCCACAGGCAGCTGCCGATTTTCGCTCTTTTCTATTGCGCTCTTTCCAGTTCGCTTTTGCTGGCATTCTCGCGCGCTTTCTTCTTGGCAATGCTTGCGTCGCCGAGCTTATACGTAAACGAAAATCTCAGTATTCTAGAATCGCCTCTGCGCTTGAAGGAGAAGTCTTGATTGGTGTAATAAACAGCAGCCTGCCCCCTCTCCGTGTAAAGTATATCCGACAGGCTAACGCCTAATACGGCTTGCTCTTTAAGCACTTTCATGGTTACGCCGGCATTGGCAGCATAGTAGGGTACGGTCAGGTATTGTACTACTCCCCAAAAACTGGACAGTTTAGGAGGCGTTTGTTAAGCAAATGGGTGGGGGGCTGAAGGTAGGGTTTTGAGCGAATATTTGCGCAGGTGTTTGGCCCTTCAGGCCTTGGTGAGGCCGCTGATGGTTGTAGTAGCTGAAGT
>NZ_QYCN01000042.1 GCF_003583925.1 Hymenobacter rubripertinctus
CAAATACGAGTGGCTGCGGCCAGAAGCCTACGCTGATTTCACTACGCTCAAGGCCGCCGTGCGCCATATTTTGGACCACGTGGGAACAGCATACCGCATCCGGTTTCAAACCTGAAATAGTCTGATTAATTCTGAACAAGCACTTACCACCTACGAACGCTAAACTCACTGCTTCCCCATTTTGCCATCTCGTTAAACAGAACGATGCCCGGCCGCCTATGCAGATCCTCCGTTTTTGAGGCTGCTGGGCGAACCGGGCATCTAATCCTTCAAATCTTACCAAGCGGCTGAGCTGGGGTACAGCCCCGCCATCCTTTCTGTAAGACCTTGCCAGAATGCGGGAACACGCCCTGAAGGGCTAACCGTGTTCCGCGCGAAAGCTGTTGTTAAGCGCGTCCGGCGGTGAAGCGGACTACATTCGACAGGCTTGGCAGGATTTGTTTGGGACTACTAGACATTTTGTACCTCCTTTCTTTAGGACCAACATAACCCCCGCTGCGCTTCCCAGCACCTTAGGGCGGCTAGGCAGGGGCTGTAGCACTCACTACGAAGGGTAAAGTTAAAAACCCCCGGGAAGGTTCAAAGCAAAAACACCATTATTTACAACCCTCACCCCTATTTTCAGTCATCTGCCTGATGATCAGCTCTTTTTTCTCATCGATTTCTTCACCTTGGAACCGGACTATCATTCTGGCTTCATAGTTGCAAGGGATGCTGACGGGTAAAAGAAGGTCAGAGAGTTGATTTTACAGACTTTTTTCTATCTTTTCCCGCAAACCAACACCCACACTTACCCCACCACCATGAAGAAATTTGTCATTCTCAGTATTGCCCTGCTGTTCGGCCTGATTGGCTCGGTTTCCGCCCAAACGCTTTCGCCACTGGGCATCTGGACCAATGCCGAGAAGAAAGCCACCTTTGAAATCTACAAGTGCGGCGACAAGCTCTGCGGTAGAATCGTGACGCTGACCATCCCCAACGACCCCAAAACGGGTAAGCCTAAAGTAGACACCATGAACCCCGACCCCAAGCTGCGCACCCGCCCCCGGTTGGGCATGGTGTTCATGAGTGGTTTCGAGTACGACGAAAACAACAAGTGGGACGACGGCAAGATCTACGACCCTGAAAGCGGCAAAACATACTCCTGCTACATGAAAATGGAGAATGCCAACTCCATGGAAGTGAAAGGCTACATCGGCTTTTCCCTCATCGGCAAGTCGCAGGCCTGGACGCGGGTGAAATAGCCCCACCTACGCCCATGGTGCTCCAACGGGGCCTCCGCAACCGGAGGCCCCGTTTTTTGTGGCCGTCTGGCACAAGTTCTGCTCCAACAGGTGAGCCGGTGGGCCAGGGCTGCGGCCGAAACCATTTACCAGGGCTCGTGTTACCTCTGAAACTACCCGCACTGTTTTGCTTGACTTGCTCAAACGGATTTTCTCCGATTCCTCACCCGCTGCGGCCGACTGGCAACCGTTGCGCCGCCCGCCCGCTCAGGAGCGGGTGCGGCAGCAGTGGCTGGAGCAACAGGTGTACCTGAACTGGGCCGGCCCCTACTTCAAGGCCTACCACTACCAGAAGGCCGGGCTACCAGGCTCGCCTTTCCGGGTGCAGCTGGCCCGGCAGGAAGGGCAGCGCGGGGCAGTTTTCCTGTACGACCCCAGCATTGGCCCCGGCAACTTCCAGCACTTTTTCGACTTCATCCGGGACCGGGTGCTGGCGCTGGGCTACCAGCTCGGGGCGGCCGATGAACGCGCCACCCGCCACGAGCGGTACACGGAAGCAACCCAGAAGTACTTCCTTAAGCCCCAGCCCCACGATTGTACCCACACGGGCCGCTGCAACCAGCGCTACGGCAACGTTACGGTCGACCTGGTCAGCATCAATGGGCAACCGGGCTTTATCCGCCTGTTCAACAACCCTTTCACGGACAGCATCTTCACGCCTCCCGGCACCTTCGATGAGCTCGTTGATGCCGTATTCAACCTGCCGGCCGCGCCGCCGGAAGTGCAGGAGCTGATTGGCAAGTACGCGCGGAAGGGAAAGTAAGCCACTCAAGGCCAGCAGGCGCAACGCCCGTTGAACGGTACCCCAATGGGTCGTTCAACGGGCGTTGCGCCTGCTGGCCTTGAGTGGCTTACTGGCGGTTTACTCGCCTCGCACGAAACGGGCCTGGGCCACGGAGCCATCGGGGCTGAGCAGGCGCAGGTGGTAGATGCCGGGGGCCAGCGCACCGGTTCGCAGCACCGGGGCGGGCGCCAGCACCGTTTGGCGCAGCACCACGCGGCCCGTGGCGTCCGTTACTTCGGCCTGGGCGCGGGAGCCATTGAAATCTGCCAGCCGGAGCTGGTCGTGGCAGGGATTGGGGTAGGTGCGCAGCGTAACCTGGGCGGCAGACGGCCGGGAGGCCGTTACCAGGCCGGCGTCGCGCTGCACGGAGCCAGTGCCGTTGAGCAGCCACTGGTCGGGGTCTACTTCGAGGCTGCTGATGACGCGCGACTCTGCTACGGCGGCTGACACCACGAGCTGGTACTGGCGCAGGCGCAGGGTGCGGGAAGTGCCGTCGGTGAAGGTAAGGCGGTAGTCAACCTCCGTATCGAAATACGGCGTCACGGTTGGCATCGACGTTGTTTGAGTGTTCTGAATGTACACCTGCCCGTTGGCCTGGTTCCAGCGCACGGCAAACGAGGGGAACCCTTCGCCCCGGAACCACTGGTCGAAGAAGTATTGCAGGGAACGGCCGGCTTCGGCCTCGAAGATGCGCTGCAAGTCGCGGGTGCGGGCCGTGCGGCCACCGTAGGTACTTTGGTAAGTGCGCAAGGCCCGGAAAAACCGGGTGTCATCGTTGAGCACATACCGCAGCATGTGCACCACGGCTGCCCCCTTCTTGTAGCTGAGGCGGGAGCTGAAAATCCGGCTCACGCTGGTAGTGTCGCTCACGAACAGGCTCCCGCCCGGAGCCGGCACCCACTGCGCGTTCACGTACTGGTTCATGGCCGAAAAGTGGGCGTTGTTCATCCAGTCGCGGGCCGCACCAGCGGAAGAAAAGCGGTTCAGCGACAGATATTCCCCGTAGGAGGCGAAGCTTTCGTTGAGCCAGATATCCTCCCAGGCCCCGCAGGTCACGTTGTCGCCGAACCATTGGTGGAACAGCTCGTGGGCCGTGAGCGTAAAGTTGAAGCCATCCTGGGTGGTCATGGTCTGGTGTTCCATGCCGCCGCCGATGGGCGCCATACTGTGCCCGTACTTCTCGTTGGCGAAGGGATACAGGCCCACCAGGTCGGAGAAGTTTTCGATGAAGCCCGGCGTGCGGTCGATTTCGGTACGGTAAAAGTTGAGGGCGGCCTGGTTGTAGACGTAATTCACCACCGGAATCCGGGGTCCGCCGGTGGGGTTGGCGTAGTTGATGTACTCGGCATAAGGACCCACGGCCACCGAAATCAGGTAGTAGGCAATGGGGTGGCGCGACTTCCACTCGTAGCGCACCTCGTTGCCGGGCAGGCTGGTAACCCGTTCCAGCACCCCGTTGGAGCCTACTTTGTTGGTGGCGGCCGTGGTCACCCAGACGTCCGAGGAGTCGGCCTTATCGGTCAGCGTTTGCTTGCAGGGCCACCACTCGTAGGCGTTGTAAGGTTCCGACAGGCTCCAGGTGGTACTGACTCCGTACCGGGAGTCGACGCGGGTATTGAGGGCGTTGCCGATGGCGGCGGCGTTGCCGTTGGGGGCCGTCCCGCGGTAGTAGATGCGGGCGCTGAACAGGGTATTGGGGGCAACGTTTGCCCCCAGGCCCACCGTCACGTCGCCCAGCGCCCGGCGCGTGAAGTCGCGGCTTCGGCGGCCGTCGACCACCACCGAGTCGATGGTGTAGGTGGCGTACAGCTCAAAGGCCAGTGAATCCAGCGCCTGCGCGCCGGTCTGGGCGCGCATAGTCACCACTCCGCCCACGGTGCGCGCGTTGTTGGCCAGCCGCAGGTCGAGCTTGTAGTACTTAACGTCGTAGCGGGCCATTTTCTGGCGGTGGCCGAGGCTGGCGTAGGCCGGGCGGGCCACCGCCGGCCCCATGTGGGCGCGGGCGCAGGCCTCGGCCGCCGAGCCATCGAGGTCGGCCGCTAGGGGCCGGTAGGTGGGCACCTGCGCCTGGGCCGCGCCGGCCAGCAGGCCGCCCAGTACCAGCAGGGAAGTAAGGATACGCATGGGAAGAAAGACAGACAGTGAAGTGGGGTTCCAAGATACGACAGCCCCGCACAAATCCGGGGACGGGCGCGCGGATTCGCGCGGCCTCTTCGTATCTTGGAACACGCTTGTTTTTCTTCTGCCTGACTGCCCGATGCTGGTTTCTACGCTTATCTGTTTTTTGCGCCGCGGCTGGCTGGCGCTGGCGCTGCTTTTGTTGCTGGCCGCGCCCGCCCGGGCTACCCACATCGTGGGCGGCGAGATGGACCTGCAATACCTCACCGGCAACACCTACCAGCTCACGCTCACCCTCTACTTCGACGCCGTTAACGGACAACCAGGCGCACTGGATTCCGACCTTACGGCCAGTATTTTTGAAAAGGGCAGCAACCGCCGGATGGCGGATGTGCTGCTGCCCCTGGTCAATAATGCGCTGGTGCAGTACACCAATCCGGCCTGCTCCACCCCATCGCTCATTACGCGCAAGCTTTCCTACACCCGCCAGCTCACGCTCAGCGCGCAGGAGTACGCCAACAGTAGCGGGTATTACGTGGCCGTGGAACGCTGCTGCCGCAACAACGGCATCAACAACATTGTGAACCCGGGCGGGGCCGCTCAGACGTTTTACCTGGAGTTCCGCCCGTGGTGCGGAACGGCATGGCCCTGCGCAACTCCACTCCCCGCATCTTTCCGCCCCTGAGCGACTATGCCTGCCTGCGGGAGCTGTTTTACTACGATTTCGGGGGTCAGGACGTCGACGGGGATTCGCTGGTGTACGACCTAGTGACGCCACTCAACGGCTCCTCCTCGGCGGCGGAGCCCAAACCGGCCGTAGCCTCGTCCTTGCCCTACCGAGACATCAACTGGCTGGCGGGCCTGAGTGAGACCAACCAGATTCCGGGCGCTCCCACCCTCACCATCGGCCGGCTCACGGGGCGGCTGGAGGTGCGGCCCACGCAATTGGGGCTGTTCGTGTTCGGGGTGCGCTGCACCGAGTACCGCAAGGGCGTGCGCCTGGGCGAAACCCGCCGCGACTTCCAGCTCAAGGTTATCACCTGCTCTGCCAATGCCCGTCCCAAGGCGCTTCTGCAACTGCCCGGCACCAAAATAGCCTACCTGCCGGGCCGCGACACGCTGCGCCTCAGCCCGGGCGCTAGCCGCTGCGTCACCTTCCGCTTCACCGACCCCGACCCCACTTCGGCCCTCACCTTTTCTCTGCGGCCGGTAAACTTTACGGCCCCGCTGCCCGCGCTCAGCGTGGCCCAGGGCACCGTCCGGACGCCCGGCCAGCCGGATACCGTCACGTCGCAGCTCTGCTTCCCGGCGTGCTTCAACACCCGGGGCAAGGTGTACCTGATCGACGTCATCGTGGCCGACAACGGCTGTAGCCTGCCCCTGCGCGATACCGTCCGGGTGGCCTTCATCTCCGTGCCCGACCCCAACTCCGCGCCCCTGCTCCGCACCACGGCCGTGCTGCCCCTGCGCGCCCGGGTGGGCGACGTCATCAGCTTCGACCTCACGGCCACCGACCCCGACAACGACCCGCTGACACTGACCATGGCCGGGCGCGGCTTTACGCCCGCCGCCCTGGGGGCCACGCTCGCCCTGGGTGCCAACGGCAACCAGCTCACGGGCCGCTTCAGTTGGAAAGTGGACTGCCGGGCCGTAGACAAGCCACTCTACGAGTTCGAGTTTACGGCGGCAACCGCGCCCTGCGGGGAGCGGCAGGCGGCCACTATTCTTATTCCGATTCAGATAGACTACTCCAATACGCCCCCGGCCCTGGCTACCACGTTCCCACCCGCCGCCGCGCCCGATTCGCTCACGGTTATCCGCCTGCCCATCGGGGGCGTGTACGATGCCACCCTGGAGGGCCAGGATACCGATAACGACGTGCTCACGCTCTCGGCCGTGGGCAAAGGGTTCGACCTGGCGGCGGCGGGCATGACGTTCACGCCCAGCAGCGGCGCGGGCACGGCGGCCGCCCGCTTCCGCTGGATGGCCGACTGCGAGGCCGTGCGCCAGCAGGGCCTGGAAGTAACCTTCACGCTCCAGGAAGCCACTTGTCGGCCCCGCCCCCGAACCCGCACCGTGCGCTTCGAGGTAACGCCGCCCGCGGCCGGCCCCTTTCTGCCGCCCAACGTCATCACGCCCTACCAGAAAGACGGCCTCAACGACGTGTTCACGCTCGATAACGCCCAGAACAACCTGCCCCCGGATTTCTGCGACGCCCGTTTCGCTAATATCCAGATTTTCACGCGCTGGGGCAACCGGATCTACCGTACCACCAACCGGACCTTCCGCTGGGATGGCGGGGGCCTGCCGGCCGGCCCCTACTTCTACCTGATCGAATTCACGAACGGCCAGAAATACCGCGGGGCCGTTACCATCGCCAACTGAGGTGGATGAGTGCGCCAAGAAACGCGTGAAACGGCCGGCGGCCGGCACAATGCCATAGCCCCCCCGCGCCGCTTTATGGGCGGGATGAAAAAGGAAAGGAAGCGCCTGAAAACAACAAGGCACGAGTGCGTATTAAAGCCGACCCCCCTGACGTTCGCACGTCAGGGGGGTCGGCTTTAAAGGCTACTGTGAGTTGCGCGTGGCAGAAATGGCGTCGCGCAGGGCACAGTAGCGGCCCATGCCACGTAGTGCCCGGCTCACTCCTGCTGCGCTAGTACAGGAACAGAAAAGCGGCGAACAGCGCTATCCAGAGGCCGTCGATGAAGTGCCAGTAGAGGGTGATCATGCGCAGCTGAAGGCGGCGGTAGGGGTTGCGGATGAAGACCAGACTGCGGACGGCGTCGCGGGAGGCGTAATGCGTGCGCAGCAGCAGCGTGAGCAGAAACAGCATCCCGCCCAGCAGGTGGGCCACGTGCAGGGCCGAAATCAGGTACACGAACGTGCCGCTGGCCTGGCCTTTAAAGAAGACGCCCTGCACCATCATCTCGCGCCAGCCCAGAACCTGTAATCCGGCAAATACGCTGCTCAGCAGCAGCGTGGCGGCCAGGCAGCGGCGCAGCATCAGCAGGTCGTCCTGCTCATACAGGCGGCGCGACTGGGCAATGACGTAGCTGCTGATGAGCAGCACGATGGTGCTGAGGGAAAAGAAGCGGGGCAACGGGTAGATGTCGGTGGGCGCGTCGGCCCGGAAGCGCGTGTAGGCGTATGCGCCGACCAGTACCACGAACAGCACCGTAATGCCCACCAGCCCCGCGTAGAGCATCATCAGCAGCGGCGGCACGCGCTCCATGCGCTGCAAGGACGAAGCCGGGCGGTTGGAGCCCACTTTATTGGAATGGTTGGGGTCGGAATTCATGAGCGGGGGGGCGGAACTATGTGCGTAGTTGCAAACCAATCAGCAGCCCTTTAGTTCCGGTCCGGCGGGACAAACGTGGTACCAGGGCCCTTCCAGCAAGATACGTAGAAAAGCCCCCGGGGCACGTACGTTTTTCGGCCCGGCCCGGCCCGGTGGCAGCCGTGGCGCCAGGGTCGGTATGCTCGTTTGTTAATCCCGATTCGGCCCGGGCTGGTTGGCTTGGAAGGTCCGGCCCGGGAGCCGCGCGTATCTTGCCGCTGCATGTCTGCTTCTGCCCCCTCATTTGCCGCCGCCCCGCTTGGCCCGCGCCTCTACCCGCTGGGCGAAACGGCCGTGGTGCTGGAGTTCGGCACCGGCATCAACGAGGCCACCAACGCTGCCATCCAGGCCGTGGCGGCGCAGCTGGCGGCCCATCCGTTTCCGGGCTTTGTGGAGTTGGTGCCCGCCTTCGCCACCCTCACCGTTTTCTACGACCCCTGGCAAGTGAGCCAGACGGCTTCCGGTAGCCCCTTCGACTACGTGGCCCGCCAGTTGCGCCAGCAGCTCGGGCAAGCGCCCGCGCCCGGCCCGGAGCCGACTACAACGGGTCCGGCGGTGGAAATTCCGGTCTGCTACGGGGGCGAGTTCGGGCCGGATTTGGCGGCGGTGGCCCGGCATTGCGGGCTGAGCCCCGAGGAGGTAGTAGCCCGCCACGCCGGGGCCGACTACCAGGTGCATTTTATCGGCTTCGCGCCCGGGTTTCCCTACCTGGGCGGCCTGCCCGCCGAACTGGCCATGCCCCGGCGCGCCAGCCCCCGGGCCGCAGTGCCGGCCGGCGCGGTCGGCATTGCCGGGGCTCAGACCGGCATCTACTCCCTGCCCACCCCCGGCGGCTGGCAGCTGATTGGGCGCACTCCGGAGCGGTTGTTCCGGCCCGAAGCAGTTGAGCCCAGCCGGCTGCGGGCGGGCCAGCGGCTTCGGTTCGTGTCCATCACGGCGGAACAGTTCCGCCACTGGCCCGCCTTTTCAGCCACTGCCCGATGAGCCTGCACCTGCTGCGCCCCGGCCTGCTCACCACCATTCAGGATGCCGGCCGGCCCGGCTACCGGCAGGCGGGCGTGAGCGTGGGTGGCCCCCTCGATGCCCGGGCTTTGCGCGTGGCCAACCTGCTGGTGGGCAACCCGACCGGCGCGGCGGCCCTCGAAGTCACCCTGCTCGGCCCCACCATCCAATTCACGGCCGACCACCTGCTGGCCCTCTGCGGGGCCGACCTCAGCGCCACGCTCAACGGCCAGCCCCTGCCCCTGAACCGGGCTGTGGCCGTGCGGGCCGGCACCCAGCTCGCCTTCGGCCGGCCCCGGGCGGGCTGCCGGGCTTACCTGGCCGTGGCTGGCGGGCTGGCCGTGCCGATGGTGCTGGGCAGCCGGGCCACCTACCTGGCGGCTGGTATCGGCGGACTGGCAGGCCGGGCTTTGCGGGCCGAGGACGTGCTGGCGGTGGCCGAACCCGCTCCCGCCGCCAACTGCCTGCGCCAACAGCTGCTGGCCCGCTCGCCCGAATTGCCCTGCGTAGCCGCACCCTGGTTCGCCGCCCCGACCCTGACGCCCCAGCCCGAAGCTAAGCCCGTGCTGCGGGCGGTACGCGGACCGGAATACGGGCAGTTTACGGCGGCCAGCCAGCAGGCTTTCTGGACGAAAGAATTCCAGGTGACGCCGGCCTCCAACCGCATGGGCAGCCGGCTGGCGGGCCTGCCCCTGCTCCGCACTGCCGGGGCACCCGAGCTACTCTCGGCGGCCGTCACGTTTGGCACGGTGCAGGTACCGCCCGGGGGCCAGCCCATCGTGCTGCTGGCCGACCATCAGACCACCGGCGGCTACCCCCGCCTGGCCCTGGTGGCCGCCACCGACTGGCCCCAGCTGGCCCAGGTGCCCCCGGGCGGTACGGTGCGGTTCCAGGAAATCAGCCTGCCCGAAGCCCAGCAGCTGTATATAGCCCAGGAAAACCAGCTGCGGCAACTGGAGCGGGCCGTGGCGCTGCGGTGGCCGATGTAGGGGCGGGGCTTGTCCCCGCCCGCCGTTGAACGAAACCGGGCGCTACAATTCATCAAACCAAACGCCGCTGTTCAATATAGCCAGCCGAACGTCATTCAACAAAACCATCCGCCGCTGTTCAACGACAACCGTTCAACGGCGGGCGGGGACAAGCCCCGCCCCTACATCGGCCGCTTCCGCCTATCTTGCCCGCCATGAATTCAACCCTTACCATCGACCTCAACTGCGACCTGGGGGAGAGCTTCGGCGCGTACTCCCTGGGGCAGGATGAAGCTATTCTGCCTTTAATAACGTCGGCCAACATTGCCTGCGGCTACCACGCCGGCGACCCGGCCGTGATGAAGCACACCGTGCGCCGGGCCCTGCACCACGGCGTGGCCCTCGGCGCCCACCCCGGCCTACCCGATTTAGTAGGCTTCGGCCGCCGCGAAATGGCCATTTCGGCCGAAGAAGCCTACGACATGACGGTGTATCAGCTGGGGGCGCTGCTGGCTTTCGTGCGAGCCGAGGGCGGCATGCTGCACCACGTGAAGCCCCACGGCGCGCTCTACAATATGGCCGCCGTGAACCCCGCGCTGGCCGAGGCGCTGGCCGAAGCTGTGTACCGGGTGGCGCCCGAGGCCTGCCTCTACGGGCTGGCCGGCAGCGCCCTGCCCCGGGCCGCCGAAAAGCTCGGTTTGCGCACCGCCCACGAGGTATTTGCCGACCGCAGCTACCAGCCCGACGGCACGCTCACGCCCCGCCGCCAGCCCGGCGCGCTGCTCACCGACCCCGCCGAGGCCGAGGCCCAGGTGCTGCGCATGGTCCAAGAGAGCCGGGTGCGGGCCCAGTCAGGCGAGGATATTGTGATTCAGGCCGATACGGTGTGCCTGCATGGTGACGGACCCCATGCGCTGACGTTCGCCCGGCAGCTGCGGGCCGCGCTGGCGGTGGCCGGCGTGGCGGTGCAAACGCCTTCCGGGCCGCGCGTATGAAGCCGGCTCGTAACTGGAGCGTGCTGCTGGGGGCCGCTTTTCTGATGGCTACCTCGGCCGTGGGACCGGGGTTTCTGACCCAGACCACCGTGTTTACCGAGCGGCTCGGGGCCAGCTTCGGCTTCGTTATCCTGGCGTCTATCCTGCTTGATATTGGGGTGCAGCTGAACGTGTGGCGGGTAATTGCCGTGGCCGAGCTGCGGGCTCCTGATATTGCCAACCGCGTGCTGCCGGGCCTGGGCAGCGTCATTTCGGTGCTGATTGTGCTCGGCGGCCTGGCCTTCAACGTGGGCAACGTGGGCGGGGCCGGCCTGGGCCTGTCGGCGCTTACGGGCCTGCCGGTGCCGGTCTGCGCCGGGCTGGGGGCCGGGGTGGCGCTGGGGGTTTTTCTGGTGCGCGAGGCCGGCCGGCTCATGGACCGTTTCGCCCAGGTGATGGGCCTGGTGCTGGTGCTCACCATCGTCTACGTGGCCTTTACTACCCATCCCCCTCTGGCCGAAGCGGCGCGGCGCACCCTGGTCCCCACCCAGCTCGACCTCACGTCCATCATCACGCTGGTGGGCGGCACGGTGGGCGGCTACATCACGTTTTCAGGTGGCCACCGCCTGCTCGATGCCGGTATCCGGGGCGAAGCTGCCCTGCCCGAAGTCACGCGCAGCGCCGTGCTGGGCATTTCGGTGGCCTCGTTGGTGCGGGTGTTCCTGTTTCTGGCTACGCTGGGCGTCGTGAGCCAAGGACTGGTTATTGACGCCGCGAATCCGCCCGCTTCGGTGTTCCGGCTGGCGGCCGGCGAGCTGGGCTACCGGCTGTTTGGGGTGATGATGTTCGCGGCGGCCGTCACGTCCATCATCGGTTCGGCCTACACCTCCATTTCCTTCCTCAAAGCCCTACTGCCCCGGGTATCGGCCCACGAAAACCGCTGGATTATTGGCTTCATTGTGCTTTCCACGCTGGTGTTTTTGACCATTGGTCAGCCGGTGCAGGTGCTGCTCTGGGCCGGGGCGCTCAACGGTTTCATCCTGCCCCTCACCCTGGGTACCCTGCTGGTGGCGGCCTACCGTCCGGCCATCGTGGGCCGCTACCGCCATCCGCTGGTGCTGGCCGTATTCGGGGTGCTGGTGGTGCTGGTGATGACCTGGCTCAGCGGCTCGGTGCTACTGACGGCGCTGGGGATGTAGCGCATCTTCACCGTCCTTACGTAGCGCCTCACCCCCCCCTCTCCGAAAAAGGAGAGGGGGAGCCAGACGACAGTGCGTTCGAGAACTCATTCCAAAGTTCGTTGAACGCACCCCCTCTCCTTTTTCGGAGAGGGGGCCGGGGGGGGTGAGGCGCTACGTGAGGACGACTAACCCTAACAACTACTTTCCCCCCCCATGCCCCACCCCGCCCGACTCCTGTTCGCCGCCGCCCTGTTGCTGGCCGCCGGCTGCACCACCCCACCCGCCACCACGGCCTACGACCTGGTCATCACCCACGCCAACGTGGTGGACGTGGAAACCGGCATCCTCCGGCCCGACCAGACCGTGGCCGTTTCCGGGGGCGTCATCCGTCAGCTCGGACCCACCGCGGCCAGCGCGCCGCGGGCCACGCGCACGATTGATGCCCAGGGGCGCTACCTCATGCCGGGCCTCTGGGACATGCACGTGCACTTTCGGGGCGGCGACTCGCTGGTAGCGGCCAACCGCAGCCTGCTACCGCTGTACCTGGCCCACGGCATTACCACGGTGCGCGACGCGGGCGGCGACCTGACTCCGGCCGTGATGGAGTGGCGGCGGCAGATTACGGCCGGCCAGCTGGCAGGGCCTACCATCTTCACTTCGGGTCCTAAAATCGACGGCCCCGGCGCGTTCTGGGCCGGCTCGCTGGAAGTGGAAACGCCCGTCCAGATTAGTCGCGCCCTCGATTCGTTGCAGCGCCTGAAGGTCGATTACGTGAAGATTTACGAGAGCACGATTTCGCGGGAGGCGTTTCTGGGCACCATTGCGCAGGCCGAAAAGCGGGGCATGCGCACAACCGGCCACATGCCCTACACCGTCACGCTGGCCGAAGCCTCAGCCGCGGGCCTCGACGCCTCCGAGCACCTCTACTACGTGTTCAAGGCCTGCTCTAATCGGGAAGACAGCATTACGGCCGCCATCCGGCAAAGCCAGGGCACCGCGAAGCCCATTGGGCTGTTTGCGGCTCTGCCGGCCGTGTACCGCACCTACGATACCGCCACCGCCGCCCGCGCGTTCCGGATGCTGGCCGAGCGGCGCACGGCCGTAGTGCCCACGCTCTACATTCAGCAGCTGTT
Source organism: Hymenobacter rubripertinctus (assembly GCF_003583925.1). Classification (GTDB taxonomy): domain Bacteria; phylum Bacteroidota; class Bacteroidia; order Cytophagales; family Hymenobacteraceae; genus Hymenobacter; species Hymenobacter rubripertinctus. Next base: position 12,784 of record NZ_QYCN01000042.1, read on the forward strand.
GGCCGATCTGCCCACCACCGACCACTCCCGCGACTCGCTGCTGGCCTACATCGACCCCGCCCTGGAGGCCACCTACGCCCGCCGACTGGCCGGAGCCCGGCAGCAGTCGGCCGCCACCCGGGTGTTCAACCAGCAGCTCGGGGCCCGGTTCCGGAGCCTGATTCCGGGCCTGCAAAAGGCCGGCGTACTGCTGCTGGCCGGCTCCGACAGCGGGGCCTCCAACTCCTACGTGTACCCCGGCGCGGCTTTGCTCGGGGAACTCGACCAGTTGGTGCGCGCCGGCCTCACGCCCGCCGAAGCCCTGCGCACGGCCACTATCAACGGGGCCATCTTCTTTCACCAGGAAGCCACCGCCGGCTCCATCGCCCCCGGCAAAGCGGCCGATTTGCTGCTGCTCGATCGTAATCCGCTGACCAGCCTGACGGCCCTGCGCGGCCCGCATACCGTGGTGGCCCGGGGCCGGGTGTACCCGGCCGCCGAGCTGCGGCAGATGCTACAAGCCGTGCGGCGGCGGTAGCGTGGGCAGCCCGCCTGAAACCTCTCCGCGCTAGTCGGGTTTGGGTTGAATAATCACAGAGCTGACGCAGAACGACCGTTCTACCTCCCTTTAATCATCCCAGCACACTACTACCCTATGCGCTTCCTCTACTTCCTGTTACTTTGGTTGCTGCCACTCATCAGCTGGTCCCAGACGGGGGTACTGAGCGGCACCGTGCGCGACCGGGCCACCCAGCAGCCGGTGCCGGGGGCCACTATCACGCTGGAAGGCAGCACGCTGGGCACGGCCGCCGATGAGCAGGGCCGTTTCCGGCTGGCAGATATTCCGACGGGCAGCTACAACGTGCGGGCCTCGTTTATCGGCTACGAGCCGCTGTTGCGCGCCAACATCGTTATCACCAGTGGCAACGCCAACATTGTGGGCCTGGAGCTGGTGGCGAGTCAGCAGCAGTTGGGCGAGGTAACCGTGACGGCCAGCCGGGCCATTCGGGTGGCCACGGCCGAAACGCCGCTGAGCGTGCAGCGGCTGAGCGCCCAGGAAATCAAGAGCAACCCGGGCGGCAACTTCGACATTTCGAAGGTGGTGCAGGTGCTGCCCGGCGTGGGCGGCGGCGGCACGGGCGGCACCGCCGGCTTCCGCAACGACATCATCATCCGGGGCGGCGCGCCCAACGAAAACGTGTACTACCTCGACGGCATCGAGGTGCCGGTCATCAACCACTTTCAGACCCAGGGCAGCGCCGGCGGGCCGGCCGGCATGCTCAACGTGAGCTTTATTGAAGACGTGACACTGAGCACCTCGGCCTTCGAGGCGCGCTACGACAACGTGCTGAGCAGCGTGCTGCAGTTCCGCCAGCGTGAGGGCAACCCCGACCGGGTGCAGGGCAACATCCGCCTCAGCGGCACCGAAGTAGCGGGCACGCTCGAAGGTCCCCTGGCGCCCAATACCACGTTTCTGGCCTCCGTGCGCCGCTCCTACCTACAGGTGCTCTTCAAGCTAATTGACCTGCCTATCCGGCCCGATTACTGGGATTCGCAGTTCAAAATCACTTCCAAGCTGGGTCCCAAAACCACCCTCACGGCCCTGGGCCTGGGCGCTTTGGACCACTTCGAGGTGGCCGTGCCGCGCTCCACCACGCCCGAAAAGGCCTATATCATCCGCAACACGCCCACCATCGACCAGTGGAATTACACCGTGGGCCTGAGCTTGCGCCAGCTGCTGCCGCGGGGCTACCTCAACCTGGCGCTCAGCCGCACTCAGCTCAGCAATCAGGTCGATTTTTTTGAGGGCGGGTCGGCCAACCGGGGCGATGAGAGCCGGCGGGTGCTGCTCACGCGCTCGGGCGAAACCGAGAACAAGCTCCGCCTCGACGTGAACCGGAGCGCCGGCCGCTGGCGCTACGCCTACGGGGCCGTGGGCCAGCTCGTGCACTACGACAACCGCTTTTTCAACCGCCTGCGCCAGGCCGTGCTGGCCCCCGATGGCACCGTGCAGCAGCCGGCCGTCACGGTCGATTTCAACGCCAACCTCGATTTTGCCCGCTTCGGCGCGTTCGGCCAGCTCACCCGCTCCTTCCTCGAGGCCGACCGCCTCACCCTCTCGGCCGGCCTGCGCACCGATGGCAACAGCTTTACCGACGGCGGGGCCAATTTGCTGCGCACGATTTCGCCCCGGATTTCGGCTACCTATGCCCTTACGCCGCGCTGGAACGCCAGCGCCAGCGTGGGCCGCTACTACAAAATTCCACCCTCTACCCTGCTCGGCTTCCGCGACAATGCCGGCCAGCTTGTAAACAAGAGCAACCGCTACATCGGCAGCACGCACTACGTAGCGGGCCTGGAGTTCCTGCCCGGCCCCAGCCGCCGCATCACGCTCGAAGGCTTCTGGAAGCAGTACGACCACTACCCGGTGAACGTGCGCGACGGTATTTCGCTGGCCAACCTGGGCGGCGACTTCATTGCCCTGGGCAACGAAGCCGTAACCAGCACCGGCCGGGGCCGCTCGTTTGGGGGCGAGTTGTTCTTTCAGCAGCAGCTCACCCGCAACCTCTACGCGGTGGCCTCCTACACGCTGTTCAACAGCGAGTTTACCGGGGCCGATGGCCGCTACAAGCCCTCGGCCTGGGATACCCGCCACTTGGCCTCGGCGCTGCTGGGCCGCAAGTTTGGCCGGGGCTGGGAACTGGGCCTGAAGTACCGCCTGGCCGGCGGCGCGCCCTACACGCCCTTCAACGCCGCCGCCTCTAGGGCCAACTACCTCACCGTGGGCAACGGCGTGCTCGACTACGACCGCCTCAACACCCAGCGCCTGGGCACCTTCCAGCAGCTCGATTTCCGGCTCGATAAGAAGATAAATCTGCGCCGCCTCACCTTCGATTTCTACGTCGATATCCAGAACGCGCTGGCCCTGAAGAGCCCCGCCGTGCCCAGCTACGCCTTCCAGCGCACCCCCGACAACGCCGAGTTCGTCTCCACCGACGGCCAGCCCCTACGCCCCGACGGCAGCAACGGCATCCCCGTGCTACTCGACAACACCGCCGCCACCGTGCTACCCACCATCGGGTTTATCGTGGAGTTTTGATTTTTGAGATTCAGACTTAAAGTTCTTGTAGTATGGCAACTGCTCCCAATGCTGATTCGCGGCTCGAAATCCCGGCTTTTCTGTCGGCCGCCGAGTGCACCGACCTGATTGCCCGCAGTGAGCAGCAGGGCTTTGCCGAGGCCGGGGTGCTGACCTCTACCGGGGCTCAGATGATAAAGGGAATCCGCAATAACTACCGCGTTGAATACCCCGACCCGGCGCTGGCCGCCGACCTGTGGACCCGCTTGGCCCCGCTCCTACCGGCGAATTCCGAAGCAGATGGCGCGGCCCCAATCGGCCTTTACGAGCAGTTTCGCTTCTACCGCTACGACGTGGGCCAGCGCTTCAACCGCCACAAAGACGGCAGCATCCGGCCCGACGACGCCACGGCCAGTCGCTGGACGCTGCTGCTCTATCTCAACGACGATTTCGAGGGCGGGGCCACCGAGTTTGAGGACCTGACTATTGCCCCACGCCAGGGCGCGGCGCTGGCTTTCCGGCACGAGCTACGCCACAAGGGTTGCCCCGTTACCGCCGGCCGCAAGTACGTGCTGCGTACCGATGTGCTGTACCGGGCGGGGTAGCTGCTATTCAGGGCAATTGTATTTAATTTTCTACTTGGTGTCACTCACTATGTCCGTTGCTGATTCACTAGCTCGCATCGAAACCTGGCTGGCTGCTCATGCGCCCCGCATCCTGCGCGAGTCGCTGAACCCCGGCGCGGCTTCGGCGGCGTTGGATAGGCTGGAAACTACCGTGGGCCGGCCGCTGCCCGCCGACTACCGGACGCTTTACCAGCGGTTTGATGGGTTGAACCAAGCTGCCGACAACCTCGGCAGCTTTTGGTATGGCCCGCGTTTTCTGCCGCTGGCGCAGGTAACGGGCAATTACCAAAGTAGCGCCGCCGATTCGGAGGTAAGTCCTCTTTCCAAAGTACCAGCCATCAGGCAGGATAACGCGCTGAACCCTTTCTGGCTTCGTTTGGGGTTCGATGGCTCACACGTGTGGCTATGCCTCGACCTCGACCCAGCTTCGGAAGGCCAATACGAACAGGTCATTCTGTTGGATGAGGAAGCAGAAACGGCTTTCGTAGTAGCTGGTTCGGTAAGCAGCCTACTGCGCGACTTTGCCCAGGACCTGGAACAGGACCGGTATGTCCTCAACCCCGATGCGCTGGAGGATGGCGACCGATATTTGGACCCGGTCCAAGCCATTGACGTGGTGAACTGGTACCACGCCGAGCGGTGGCAGGACAAGGTCAACGGTTGCTGACCGGCCGTTCAGCAGTACCCTTTCAGCAGGAGGCAAAGTTTATCGCTTCAATAAAGCGAGAACCGGCCGTCATCCCGCCGTACCTTGCGGCTTATGCCGACCCCAATGCAACCCACCCCCAACACTGCCCCTTTTATCGTGACCGACGCGCCGCCGGAGCTCACTGACCCGGCGCGGCGGCAGCGCATCCTGGTCGACCTCTCCGACATGGACGATTATTACGTGGTGTTTGAGCGCTACGGTTTTGGGGGCGGCGGGGCCTGTTGGGCCGAGCACATTGAAACCATTATCGAGGAGCACGCCCCCGACCTGCTGGAGCGCGTGGAGCTGGCCGGGGCCGGCGAAATCTTCCGCGCTTTCACCGACGGCCCCGCCACCACGGCCGAGTTCCTGGCCCTGGTGCGACCCATCTTCGCCGATTTGGGCAGCCTGAACAAGTACCTGAGCCAGACCGACCCCACCGATTTTTTCGAGTAAAATCTGCCAAATTGGACAACGGATGGCCTTTTTCACGTAAGAGGTTGAAGCATACTGAGGGGCTTCGAGCAGATGACTACCAACCTGTGCGGCCTCGACAGCTACCAGCGCATTTTCGAGTTGCAGCAACGGGAAGTAGCCCCCCTCAACCAGGCCGTGAGCGTGTCTGATGACCTGTTCAGGGCCAACTACGCCACCTACCTGGAGGTAGTCACGGCCCAGCGCAACGTGCTCGAAGCCGAGCTCAACCTGACCAACGCCCGCCGCCAGCAGTTGCTGCTGCTCATCAACCTCTACCGCGCCCTCGCCGGGGGCTGGACGCCGCCCTGGACCGGGGAGTAACGGCTGGGCAGGCGGGGGCCGCCTCTCACGCCCCCCTTGCTTACCCGCCTACGGGGTTTCATCCCTTTCGCTCCGCCCCTATACCACCACCACATCCCGCAGAAACCCGGCCGCGCCCGCGAAGTCGAAGTACCGCTCCTTGAGCACCGCTACCTGCAAATGCGCGGGCAGCCGCGCACCCCACTTGGCGAAATCCATCAGGGCCGGGTTCTGGGTTAGCGCATCGTGCAGGTGGAAATCCACGTCCAGCGCGAACAGGCGCAGCTGCTCGAACAGCGCCGGCAGCAGCGGCGCGGCCACCCCAAGGCCGAAGCTGCTCGCGCGCTCATCGAAGATGAATTCCACCTCCAGTTGCCGGAGCAAAAAGGCTAGGCTGCGGTTGATTTTCGTGCCGGTGAAGGTATAGAAAACCAGGCCGCTTTCCTTGAGCAGCGCGGGCCGCTCGTGGGTCATTTGCGCCGGCCAGGGCCGGCCGGCAAACTGCTGGCGCAGGCCGCGCAGAGCCAGTCGGCTGGGCTCGTCCAGCTCCGGGTACTCGTCGGTAGCGGCCAGAATGGCCAGCATTTTCTCGCGGATACGCGGGTGCACCGTGCCGCCGCCACCCGAGAAGGCGGGGCGCTTGCCGTCGCGGGCGGGCACTACCTCGATGCGCTTGGCAGCCATATCGATGTTGGTGATTCTCCAGGTGCGGGCGGCCAGAAACAGGTTTTCCTGCTCCTGCACCTGGATCGAATAGGGAATTTCGCCCACCGTTTTGCCGGCATGGACGACTTTAAACACCGACTCGGTTTTGAAGACGCTGAAAAACTCCCGCGAGTTGACCGTGAACTCACCCTCCACCCCGATAATGAGCTCCGGCCCCAGCGCCTCTAACCAGCCAATACGCAGTAACTCGTCCAGAATTTCATGGGCCGCTGCCGGCGCTATTTCCTCGAACAGGCTATTGTCCAGCAACTCCTTAAGCAGCGCAATCCGGCCAATACCTGCCCGCTCCTTCACAATAGAAAGGGCCTGGTGCAGCAGCAAATCATAGGGGTGGCGGGCGGCCCGCAGCGGCTCCACGAAGCCCTCTTGATACAGCAGCCAGCAGGCCAGCGACTGCACCAGGCTCCAGGCATTGGTGGCGTAGAGCAGCAGCTCACTGGCCGCCCCATCGCGCCGCCCGCTGCGCCCCACCCGCTGGATGAGGGAGGCCACCGACTGCGCCGCGTCAATCTGCACCACTTTATCGACCGAGCCGATGTCGATGCCCAGTTCCAGGGTGGAGGTGCAGGCAATGCAGAAGGGCTGGCGCTGGTTGTTTTTGGCGAAGTGCTCCACGTATTCGCGCACCTCCTTGTGCACCGACGAGTGGTGCGAAAAGTAGTGCGGGTGCCCGTGCACCCGGTCCGAAATCAGGCGCAGCTTCACGGCCACCACTTCGGCCAGGCCACGGGTGTTCGGGAAAATCAGGGCTTTACTATGGCTGGTTTGCTTGTACAAATCCTTGAGCAAATCGAGCGGCAGATCGGCCCCGTGGCGGTCGGCCGCGAAGTAGCGAAACCGCGTGAGCAGCTCCTTACCGGCGCGGTCGAGCAGCACCTTGGTGCGCGCGGCCTCGCCGGTAAAGCGCTTGGCCTCCGCGTAGTCGCCGATGGTGGCCGACAGGCCCACTACCGCCGGCCGCGTTCGGCTCACGCGCCGCAGCCGCCCCAGCAACGACTGCAATTGCAGGCCCCGGTCGGTGCCCAGAAAAGAGTGAATTTCGTCAATCACCAGGTAATCTAGGCTGGCGAACAGCGTTGTAACGCTGGAGGGCGAGTGCACGAACATGGCTTCCAACGACTCGGGGGTGATGAGTACGATGCCTTGGGGTTGGGCCAGCAGGCGCTTCTTGTCGGCGCGGCTGGATTCGCCGTGCCACTTGGTCACAGGCACGGCGAGGTACTGGCACAAGGCCTCCACGCGCTGAAACTGGTCGTTAATAAGGGCAATGAGCGGCGACACGTACAGCACCCGCACGCCCGGCCGCCCAAAATCCACCTTCGACAGAATAGGCAGAAACGCCGCCTCCGTCTTGCCCGAAGCCGTGCGCGAGGCCAGGATATAGTTGTCGTCGTCGGCCAGAATATGCTGGATAGCCGCCGCCTGAATCGGGCGCAGTTCCTGCCAGCGCTGGTCGCGCACGTAGCGGCGAATGGGCTCGGCGAGCAGGTGGAAGGCCATTTTTTGGAGCTGTTAGCTGTCAGCTATTAGCTGCTAGCTTTTCGTTCTGATGAACTTTATGAGGTAGCCAGGAATGGGGTAGAGACGCAAAAATTTGTATCTCTCCTTAAAGGGCTGAATGACGAGAAAGCTGTCAGCTAACAGCTCAAAAAAACTCACAGCACCTCAATGGCATCCACGGCCGAGTCGTTGGCACCGGGCCGCTCGTCGCGGATTTGAATGTCGCCGAACAACTGCTTTTTATCCAGCTCCGGGTTTTGGCGCAGCAGGCTCAGGATGTTGAGGAAGTCGCGGATGACTTCGCGGGGCGTGAGGAATTCGCTGGCCCCGGGTTTGTTGAACATCTCTTCCATGAAGGCCTCAATGTCGGCATCGGTGATGGCCAGCTGGCTCTGGTAGTTGAAATCGAAGATTTCCTTGAGCTTTTGCAGCAGCACGAACACCTCGTTGTGGGTGAGCGGCATGAGGCGGATGACGGGCTGGGCGAAGTCGCGCAGTGCGCTGGTTTCAAACTTATTGGTTTCCAGCCGCGACTTCAGGGCCTGGTAGCTGAACAGGCCGCGCCGCTCGTTTTCGAGCACCTCGCGGGTGCCGGCGAAGTTGAGGAAGAAGTGCTCGATTTTGCCTTGGAAGCAGTCGTTGTAAATGGTCAGAATCTTCTCATAGTTCTTCTCGCGGGTGGCCGACGACGCTATTTTGTACAGGTTGATAGCCTCGTCCAGATTTATCATAAACCCGCTGTAGCCCATGCTCACGAACAACCGGCAGAAGTTCTTGAGCATGTCGTAGTAGTTGAGGTCGTTGATGATTTCGCGCACGCCCAGGTCGCGCCGGGCCTCAGTTTTGGTGCGGTACTCGCCCTTGAGCCACTTGAGCGCGTCGCGCCGCAGCGTATCGTTGCCCGTAACGTAGCCCTCGTAATACTTCATCACCACCGTGCCAAAGTCGAAGCCGCCCACGTCGGTCAGCTCCTGAATAGTGGCCATAATGGCGGCCTGCACCTTCGGCAAGTGCTTCTGGTCGCGGATGCTGGGCAGCGGAATGTTCTCGGCGGCGGCCACCCGGCTCATCACCTGCTCCATCCATTTTTCGAGCAGCGTGGCCAGTGCCCCACCTTCGGGCTTGGTCTGGATGGCGATGTTGTCCATGATGGCCGCGTACAGGGCCACGGCCTTGTGGTCGTTGGCATACAGGCGGTTGTCGGGCGTGAAATCGGCATTGGCCACCACAAATTTCTGCTTCAGGGCCACCGTGTTCAGCAGGTGCAGCATAAACGACTTGCCGGAGCCGAAGTCGCCAATCCAGAACTTGACCATGCTGTGTCCGTTTTTGACATCATTCAGGGCCTGCAAAAACGCGGCAATTTCGGGCGAGCGGCCCACCGTAATGTGCTGCACCCCCAGCTTGGGTACCACGCCGCCCAGCAACGAGTTGACGATGGCCGTGGCTTCCTTGGGTTTTATGTTGTCGATCATCAGGCAGTAATCTTATGATAATAAGGCTGGTAAATGGTGTAGCCGTCGCCGGTTTCCTCCACCAGCACGTCGTCCAGCAGCTCGTAGCACGCCTCATTGAGGCCGTCGATGAGCTGGTGGCGCAGCGTGCCGTGGCTGATAGCCAGCGCTTCTACCTGGGCCTGCGACAAAGCCAGCTTGTGGGCGGCGAAGAGTTGCAACAGCACCCGCTGCGGGATATCCAGGACCAGGCTACCAACGCAACGGGCAGCAGCGGGGGGGGGCGGATCAGCGGCCGTTCGGGGCGGTTTGGCAGCTACTTTCCGGGATTTTGCAGGCTTGGCCGGCGCGGGAGTTTTCCCCGGCGGCGGGGACGCAACGGTTTCGTCGCGCAGGTATTCGTTGAGCAGCTCCACGGTGCCGCTATGCTGGTCGCGCACGGCGTGGATGGCGTGGCGGTCCAGCTCGATTTTGCGGCGCTGCACCTCGTACACTTTCGGCAGTTTGGCCAGGGCCTCTTCCAGGTTTTGAGAGAATGCCAGCTCGTTCACCATCACTTGAAACCGCTTGGCCTGCTCGGGCTGCGAAAACAGCTGTTTCTGCAAAGCCTTGGGCAGGGGTTTGGCTTCGGCGTAGCGGGCTTTTACACCATGCAGGTAGCGCAGGTGGTAGCCCAGCGCGGCCTCGGGGTGCCGGGCGGCCAGGCGTTTAGTGGCCTCCTGGTAAAGCGCCCCCACGGCCGGGTTGTCGGCGTTGCGGGCCGCCAGCGCATCGAGGGCGGCCACGAAGGCGGGCGCATTGGCAGCGGGGCTAGTTACCAGTTGCGCCAGCTCGGCTTTCCAGCGACTGGTGTTCAGCTTGTTGAGGAGCCGCTCGGTAGCATGGTCGGGGGCGGGCAGCAGGGCCAGTAGCGGCGGTAGCAGCGGCGGCACCCGCCGCCCCAGCAGCTCCCGGAAATCAGGTTCCAGCTCGGCCAGGGAGCCACCGAACAGACTGGTTATTTTACGCTTGTGGCCCAGGTGCGCCCGCGCCGCGTTTTCGCAGAGCCGGAAAATAGCCAGGTAGGTATCGGCCCCGGTTTTGGGCGGCGTGTAGTACCACGTCGTGCTGGCGTAGTAGCGCAACGACTTGGCGCGGCCATCCAGGGTTTTCACCGTCTGGGCCAGGGTACTGCCCTCGGACTTGAGCTGCTGCTCCAGCAGCGGCAGCACAGCCAGGTACAGTCGCACGGTGGCCTCGCGGCCCGCCTCCACATCCAGAAACGTATTGGTTGGCAGCGGAAAGCGGTTGAGCCAGCTGATTTGCCGGGGCGTGAGGGCCAGCTTCTCCTTATAGAACCGGGCGAGGCTCGGCGGCTCGTAATCGTTGTAGTACGAGTAACCGGACGTTGGCGGCAGTGCGGGCGTAGACCGGGGCAGGTCGGCGCTGGCCCATTGGAGCGCATTGTTCAGCTTCAGTAATAGGCCCGTTACGTCGATGATGGAGTCGTCAGCGGAGTCGGTTGGCATGGCGGAAAACGGGAAAATTGCGGTCGGCGGCGGCTACAAATTACGGCAATTCGCCCGGTACCGTGCACTCTGCCACGCCTGCCGCCACGTAGGTCGGGGGCGGCGGCTCCTGCTCCTGCCGGGCGTGGGTGGCCAGCAAATGCTGGTAGAGCGGCGGCTGGGCCGCTGTCAGGCCGGGCAGGGGTTGGGGGCTGAAACTGCCGCCGCGCCCGCCGCCATGGTAACGGACCACTCCGATGTTGTTTTTAAGCGCAACTCTGCCATCGTTTAGAGCGAAAATATTTCTTGCTTATCATCTGCTTACTGATTACGCCTACGCCTTATCTCGGCGGGTTGCTTGGCAAGGGCCTTTTCGGCAGCAGCTGAAGGAGCTTTCTGGAGCGCTGACGAAGTCAGGGGGTAACATCAGTTATCGACACCCGGGTTGGCTGACAGAACTGCCATCCGGCCGCAACCATGCAACGCCCGACGGGTGGCCGTACTCCAGGCAAAGTACCGCCGCCCCGTTTTTTTGTTCCATATGCTGCTCCTATTGGGCTTACTGCTGACCCACTCGAACCTCACCGTCGCTTCCCCGGCCCCGCCCGACACCCTGACCGCCCGCGAAACCCGCAACCTCACGGCCCTGGCCCGGGCCGTCGGCGACCTCAAGTACTTCTACCCCAACCGCCACACGGCCCGCGTAAGCTGGGAAACAGTGCTGACCCGCGCCATTCCGGCCGTGCGCCATGCCCCCACCGATCAGGCCCTGGCCGCTACTCTCGACCGGCTGTTGCGGCCGTTGGCCCCCGGCTGCCGCTTGGCTATTGGCACTGGTACCGCTATTCTTCCCGCGCCGCCCGCTGCGGCGGGCTTCTACTGGGAGCATCGCGGGCTGGGGCTTGACAAGGCCGGTTTAGGGTTGGTAACCGGACTGATGCGGCTGGGCGGGTTGCACTATGAGAGCCGGATTGAGGCGGTCTCGGCGACGGAAACGGCAGCCGCTTTCCCGGACGGGCCGACGTATACGGAGGCCCTCACCGATTCGGTGCACCTGACCCTGCCGCTGGTGCTGACGGCCGCTCAGCACCGGCTGCGGCTGCGGTACCGGCCGGGGCGACGGGTCCGGCAGTTATCCGCCGCCACCCCGGAACAACGTATGGCAACGGTCATGCTCACCTGGAACATCATCCGCCACTTCTACCCCTACCAGGCCGTGCTCGACCGTGCCGGGTGGACCGAGGCCCTGCCGGCCGCGCTGGAGCAGGCCGGCAGGGCCACCACCGAAACCGAGTTGCTGGCCGCTGTGCGCCGGCTGCTGGCCCGCCTGCCCGACCGCCACCTGAGCTTCAGCCCCCTCACCCGCACCGGTCTGCACCTGACGGCTCCGCCCCTGGCCCTGGAACTGGCCTGGGCCGACAGCGCCGTAGTGGTGCACCGGGTACCCGCCGGGCTGGCGTCGGCCGTAGCCCCGGGAGCGGTCCTGACCCACCTGAACGGCCAGCCGGCAGGGCCGCTGCTGGAAGCCCTGCGCCGCACCATTCCGGCCACCAGCCCCACCGTAGCCCGCCAGCTGGCCGCCCGCCAACTACTGCCGGAACTGGCCGCCACGGCCGCCTCGGCGGCGTTTACGCTCCGCGATTCGCTGGGCCGCACCCGGACGCAGACCTGGGCGTTCCGCCAGCTGCGCGGCAGCCACTCCGAGCCGTTGGGGCCGGTGCGCGAAGTGGCCCCGGGCATTGTGTACCTCGATGCGACCCGGCTGCGCTACGCGGATTTCCGGCGGGCTCTGCCGCAGCTGCAAGCCGCCGGGGCTCTGGTAGTGGATGTGCGCCGCCGTCCTCACTACGACCTGCTGCGCATCCTGCCCCACTTCACGGCTGAGCCCCTGCTTTCCGACAGCATTGCCACGCCCCTGCTACATCAGCCCAACTTCGGGCACCCGGGCTGGTTGGCAACGGCCAGCTCGCCCATTCTCCCCCAACTGCCGCTGCTAACCGCCCCAAAAGTCTTCCTGACCGGCCCCGATACGTACAGCTACGGCGAAACGGTAGCCACGTTGGTGCGCAACAACCGCCTCGGCGTGCTGCTGGGCCAGGCCACCGGCGGCACCAACGGCGAAATGAATTTCGTCAGCATCGGCCGCGCCTACGAGCTCACCTTCACCGGCCGCCGGGTACTGCCCCAGGGAGAAGTTTACCAGGGCCGGGGCCTTACCCCGGATCTGCCGGTTATGCCCACCCCAAGCCCTATTGGCCGGCCGCTGGACGCGACGCTGCAACAGGCCATAGAATGGCTGCGGGCGCAGTGAAGGAAGGTGGCCGCAACTGGCCGCAACCTGGGTCTGCCACGCGGAAAACCGCACGCCCATGCTCCGGACCGCTTCATCACCCCCAACAACCAGCCCCCACTAGCTAAAGAAGGACCCGATCTTACCCAGTACCGCGTTGAGCGATATTTTGGGTGAGCGGCCGGTGCCGAACGTGACGTAGGTTTTGCCGGCCACCCGTAGCTCCAGCACCAGGCCCAGACGGTGCGCCAGGCCGTTTAGCTCCTGCATGGGGTTGGGGGCGTTGCGGTTCTTCGGTTTGGGGGGGGCATTCGGGTCTTTGGGCGGACCGCTGGTTAGCTTGTCGAGGACGCGCTGGCTGGGCAGGTTCACAATCAGGTAGCCCCCCGAGCCGGCCACCTGCACATCGTCGCCATCGAGGCTGATGACCAGGCGCGCTTCGATGTCGAGGCCGCTAGCCAAGAGGCGCGGGGGTAACCGGGGGCAATGCGCCGGAGGGCGGATTTTCGCCCCGGGTCCGGATGCGCAGCGAGCCGTTGAGCCGCCAGGTAGTGGGCGTGGCCGCGTTCTGGGGGTTGGGCACCTGCAATTCCATCTGTTCGAAATTGAGGGCCAGCTCCACCCCGCCCGAAAGCTTGGAGAGCAGCGAGGCGGCCGTATCGGCCCAGGAAGTAGCTTGTTCAGGCATTTTCAGTAGTAAGAAGTATGCGTAAAAGAAAGTCGGAACCGGGTCCGGATGAGGAAGGGGTGGCAGTACCTTCGCTGCTGACAAATGCTGCCGGGCGGCCCAAGTTACGTTTTCGGGCTGGCAAGGCTTTTGACAAGCCCCACGTACTCGTTCTAACAAACCGGCAAAATCCAAATAGTGCAGCTTGCGTATGCAGGTTTCCCGGCCGGATTCCCACTTTTCCCCTACCCATGCGTTCCGTTACTTTTTCTCTTGCTCTGTTGGTCGGCACGGCGTCGGCTCCCGCCCTGCTGGCCCAAACGGCCCCGGCCGACTGCCCCCACCCTTTCGGCCTCTACGATAACATGGAGCTGGTATACCAGCGCCAGGACGACCACGGCAAACCCCTGGGCACCGTGCGGGAGCGGGTGGTGCGCCTGGACTCGGAACAAAGCAAAAAACAGACGCTAACCACGACTACCGTGCTGCTCAAGAGCGGCACCTACGACGCCAAAAACCGGCTTCAGCACCTGCGCGACCTTACCTTCCGCTGCCGCCGCGACACGGCCTTCACCGACGGCCTCACCCAGCTCAACCCCGACCAGCTGAGCTCCTTCCGGGACCGGATTTTTGCCTATTCGCCCACGCCCCTGGCCTGGCCCAACCAGCCTACCGTTGGCTCGGAGCTGCCCGACGGCGGAATTTCGGTAGATGTGCGCAGCTCGGCCGTGCACATTGCGGAGGTGTACACCCGGGTGCGCAAGCGCCGCGTAGTCAGCCAGCAAACCATCACAACGCCGGCCGGCACCTTTTCCTGCTACCAGGTGGAAGCCGAGCGCGAAAGTGCCACCGTGGCCCGGGCCGATATTGTGATGCGCACTACGGTGCGCGTGGTGGATTATTACTCCCCGGCCGTTGGGCTGGTGAAAACGGAGGTCTATGACAAGAAGGGGCGGCTGGCCGAAGTCCGGCTGCTGACGGCCATCCAAAAGGCTGGTCAGTCGGCCGAAAAAGCCAAGTACAAAGTCAAAAAATCGTAAGTTCAGGGCTTCCAAGGAGGGCTACGGTAGCCCCCGTTTCTCCGCTATGCGCTTTCTCTCCCTTCCGGCTTTCGCAGTGCTGCTGGCCGCCTGCCAACCCCAGACTGACTCGGCCGCTACGGCTACTACCGTCCCGGCAACGACGACTCCGGCTTTGCTGACCGGCCAGAGTTACGGGGCCACCACCACCAGCGAGGATGCCCAGCCGCTGTCGGCCCTGCCGGCGCTGCTCGGCTCCCAGGACTCGGCCCGGGTGAAGCTGGTGGGCAAGGCCGAGGCCGTGTGCCAGGCCAAGGGCTGCTGGCTGACGATGCAAACGCCCGACGGCCAGCAAATGCGCGTCCGGTTCAAGAACTACGCCTTCTTCGTACCCAAGGACATCAGCGGCCAAACGGTGGTCATCAACGGCTGGGCTCACCGCGAAACCGTGCCCGTTTCCGACCTGCGCCACTTCGCCCAGGACGCCGGTAAGTCGGCCGCCGACATAGCCGCCATTACGGAGCCCCAGCAGCAGCTTAATTTTGAGGCCGACGGGGTACTGGTAGTAAAGTAGCGGCTTTTATTGTTCGTTGATTCGGACCCGATCAGGCAGTAGTTGACGCGTACCGCAGAACGAACAAATCCCCCGGCAGCACCGCCACCGGGGGATTTGTTTTTTTTCAGAAACGGCTCTATTTGTAGCCAAACCGGTAGCGCAGGCCTATACCGAGCGAACGAAACGTTTTTATTTCGTACTTGGTAGTGCGCAGATTTCGGTTGAAAAGCAATTCGGAGGTAGCCTGAAAATGCCGACCCAACGCGTAACTCAGTCCTGGCCCTGCAACTACATACCAGTCAGTGGCGCGGTTATCGTTCAATCGTTTTTCCGTTACTACCCCGTTTTCTGTGCGAGTAAACTCACCCCAATTGCGCCGACGCAATAAAACCGGACCTGCTATCCATTCTAACTGGAATTTTTGGAGTGGAAACCGCAAGAAGGTGTAGCGGGCAACAGCAGAGAAGGCATGACTTCGGTCTTTTGTCCAACCTTGTTCAGTAACGGGCTGGCCGCTAGTATTGGTCCCGAAATTATCGGTAATGAATTTGTTACCACTGTAGCCCCAGCCTACCTGAAAAGCCCAGCTGGGGTTCAATTGATAGCCCGTCGAAAGCTGAGTCCGCCGTGCATTGGTAAGCCAGGGTTCGAGCTTGGGAGGATTGAACAACTGGTAGGTTTGCCGGCCGTATTGAACGCTGCCATACCAGCGAGCGAATGGGGCGGGTGCTATTTCCTGAGCTAGTAAGGTAGCTGGAAGACCAAGCAAAGAGCAACAAAGCAGAAATATATTACGCATGTCGATGAACCAATGACTATCTAACGAGAATTAGCAGCACCCTACCTACGTCTGATGTACAGATAAATGTAATCTCCGCCAGCACCTTCGTTCAAGTCGCCACTTGCCCTTACCCAACCCTGAGTTGGCGGCTGAGTGCTGCTGCTGTTACTTGTTAATACACCTAATTCAATAGGATTCCCTGAATTTAAAGATCTGGATTGAAAAGCATAGATAAATTTTCCTCCTGCTCCATCATTCAAATCGGAGAATTTCATCTTATCACCTTCAACAGAAGGAAAAGGTGATTCAGCCCAAATAGGAGAATAGTCGTACCCATCAGCAGAGAAATAATAGTAATTTGGCCTACCCAATGTATTCGCTTCTGATCGAACATTAGTGATGGGCCTATATATTGCATTATTAGAGGAATCATACTCACCTTCATCTCTACCTTTACCAAAAATATTATTTCGATGATAAAAAATAATATCTCTACTGAACGAGACATAAATATATTCCCCTCCAGCTCCACCATTGAGGTTAACCCCTATGTTATGATAATAGCGGCTGTCGTAAAATGTTGGTTGAGTTTGGCCTCGCCCTTTCACGATTTTCAAATCATACAAATAGCCGTTCGGATTCTCCGCTGTGTAAAATCCGGTTGGCCGCATAGCAGTGGCAGTGCCTGTTGATTGTATGTTGGGCGGTGAACTGTAGGGCTGCACCATTTCGGTAGTAATAAAGGTGTAAGTCGGCGCTGGAAAACCGCCGCCACCGCTACCGCCACACTCAAGTGCATCACCTGCGCAGGGCTCATCAATTGGAATGAGCAGCGAAGTGAGGTCGCCGTTCTTGGCGCGGGTAATAACGCGTTTGAACTCCCTTTTGCCAGCATCTTGCTTGGGCCGGGAGGCCCGTTCCCTATTGGCGGCCGTCTCCACCCAAGTGTCATCACTAACATACTGCCCAAAAGCGTCTTTCCATTCGCCCTTTTTAACTTTCGTAACGAAAGTATTCCAGGCTTCTTTAAGGTCTTGTTGGGTGGTGGCAGCAGCTGGTACTGGTTTGTCATTCTGCGCCAGATTTGGCTCCGCTTGCTCTTTTGAGCAACTCGCCATCGTAGCGAGTATCCCAAGAGCTATTAGGCTAGCTCTGCGGGGAAGGGAAGGGAAGGGAAGGGAAGGGAAGGGAACATAAAAACAGGTAAGGGTGAAAAATAGAAATGGTCGAAAAGGTCAGTCTGGTGCGAGCCTGAGCCTGTCTGCGTAGTTATTCAGAATAGTAGGCGCAAGTAGGGTTTTTTTCACCGATTTAAGATCACCCACCAGAGCTTTTTTGTAAACCAGTCAATGCTGGCATGGCGCGGTATAAAATCAGCCGGCCGGAGTCGGCTTAACCAACATACTGCGGTTTCGCCAACAGGGTGCCCGTGCAGGCTGTAGTGGCGCCGTAGCTTTGCGGCTCGTCGTGGAGCGAGGCCAGCCGACCGGCGCGAACGGCGCGCCGCAAAGCGGCGGCGCTACAACCCGGGTGTAGGGTGCGCGAAGCTGCTATAGGCGCAGCTCACCCGTCCGGGTTTTCCGCTTACTACCCTTCCGCGTCCTCCTCATCAATTCGTAGCTTGCGGCCCTAACCCGCCCGGCTTCCTATGACGACCGATATTCAGCAGCGCCTTACTGCCCTCACCGAGCAGCTCCACCACCTCAACTACCAGTACTACCAGCGCGATATTTCCGAGGTATCGGACCAGGAGTTTGACCGGCTGCTGGCCGAGCTGGCCCGGCTGGAAGATGAGTACCCGCAATTCGCCCAAGCCAACTCGCCCACCCAGCGCGTGGGCGGCACCGTTACCAAGCAGTTCCCGACGGCCGAGCACCGCTACCCCATGCTCAGCCTGGGCAATACCTACTCCGAAGCCGACCTGCGCGAGTTCGACGAGCGGGTGCGCAAGGGCCTGGAGGGCGCGGAAACGGCCTACGTCTGCGAACTGAAATTCGACGGGGCCGCCATGAGCCTGACCTATGAAGCCGGCCAGCTCACCCAGGCCGTTACGCGCGGCGATGGTGCCCGCGGCGACGTGGTGACCAGCAACGTGCGCACCATCCGCAACGTGCCCCTGCACCTGCGGCCGGCCGGCGCGCCCCAACCCCCGGAGTTTGAGGTGCGCGGCGAGATATTTATGCCCCTGCCCGTCTTCGCCGAGCTCAACCAGGAGCGGGAGGCCAACGGGGAGGCCCAGCTGGCCAACCCGCGCAACGCGGCCGCAGGCGCGCTCAAGCTCCAGGATTCGGCCCAGGTGGCGGCCCGCAAGCTGCGCTTCTACGCCTACGCCTTCCTGATGCCCGGCCGCGCTCAGTTTGCTACCCACAGCGCCTCTTTGGAAGCCCTGAGCGCCTGGGGACTGCCCGTAGCGGATACCTGGCGGCGGTGCGCCACCCTGGAGCAGGTGCTCGATTTCGTGCACGAATGGGACCAGAAGCGGTTTGAGCTGCCGGTAGCTACCGACGGCATTGTGATCAAAGTGGATGATTTCCGCCAGCAGGAGCTGCTGGGCTACACTGCCAAAAGCCCCCGCTGGGCCATTGCCTACAAGTACCCCGCCGAGGCCGGCCGCACCCGCCTGCTGGCCGTGCAGTACCAGGTGGGCCGCACCGGGGCCGTAACGCCGGTGGCGTTGCTGGAACCGGTGCCCCTGGCCGGCACGGTGGTCAGGCGGGCCTCCCTGCACAACGCCAACCAGATTGCCGCCCTCGATTTGCGCCTCGGCGACCTGGTGTTCGTGGAGAAAGGCGGCGAAATCATTCCCAAAGTAACGGGTGTCGATCTGGAGGCCCGGCCCGAAGGCAGCCAGCCCATCGTGTACCCCACCGAGTGCCCGGCCTGCGGCACCCCGCTGCTCCGGCCCGAGGGCGAGGCCCACTTCCGCTGCCCCAACGACCGGGGCTGCCCGCCCCAGCGCAAGGCCAAGCTGGAGCACTTCGTGTCGCGCAAGGCCCTGGATATTGATGGGCTGGGGGCTGAAACGGTGGGCCGGTTCTTCGATCTGGGCCTCGTGACGGACGCGGCCTCCCTCTACGAGCTGCCGGCCAAAGCCGGGCAGCTGGCCCAGCTGGAGCGTATGGGCGAGAAATCGGTGCAGCGGCTGGTAGCGGGGCTGGCCCTCAGCCAACAGATACCCTTCGACCGGGTCCTGTTCGGGCTGGGCATCCGCTACGTGGGCGAAACGGTGGCCGAGAAGCTGGCCGCCCACTACCGCACCGTGGAAGCCCTGGCAGCGGCCACGGCCCCCGAGCTGGCCGCCGTGCCCGAGGTGGGCGGCGTCATTGCCGAGTCGGCGGCGGCCTGGTTCCGGGAGCCCGAAAACCAGGCGCTGGTGGAGCGACTGCGGGCCGCCGGCGTGCAGCTGGCCCTGACGGGCGAGGCCCCGCAGCCCCAGAGCGACCGGCTGGCGGGCCTCACCTTCGTGCTCTCGGGCGTGTTCGAGCAGCACAGCCGCGACGGGCTGCACCACCTGATTGAGCAGCACGGCGGCAAAATCACGGGCAGCATCAGCAAGAAGCTCAGCTTCCTGGTGGCCGGCGACAAGATGGGACCCGCCAAGCGCGAAAAAGCCACCAGCCTCAACGTGCCCATCATCAGCGAAACCGACCTGCTGGCCATGCTGCCCGCCGCCGGCGACGCGGCCGATGCAACAGCCGCAACGCCGGGCTCGGCGGCGGCTGTTGCATCGGCCGCGTACGAGCAAGGCGCGTTGTTTTAGGCAATCGGGTAGTGTGACAATTTTTCGTGTAACAATTTAAATTGTTACACGAAAAATTACCGCACCGTTCTCCCTATTGTTGAATTAACCGCCCCGAAATTTCCGGCAGGCAACGCGCCCGGCAACGGCGTGTCTTTATTGCATCCACCACGTTAAACCTGATTCCGATGCTTCGTTACTTGCTGCTTACCACCCTGGCCGCCGCCCCCCTGGCCGTACTGGCTCAACGACCAGCCGTTCCCCAGGAAGTGAAAACGGAAATACCTGCCGCCCAAAAGACTGCCCTTTTCACCGAAACTGGTGCTATTGCCAACCCAACCGTACCCGTAACACCGGTAGCTCAGGTGAAGCAAACCCTGGGCCGGCCCAACGTGGTGCTGCTGGATGTGCGCACGCCCGAGGAGTACGCTACCGGTCATCTGCCCGGGGCCGGCAACCTCAACTTCCGCGCCCCCGACGTGGCCGCGCAGCTCCAGCAGCTCGACCCCAACAAAACCTACGTGGTGTACTGCGCCAGCGGCAACCGCAGCAACAAAACGGCCGTGCTCATGCAGGAAAAAGGGTTTAAGCACGTAGTAAATGCCGGCGCGTACCAGGATCTGAAGAACGACATCAAGTAACAGAAAAGCGAAAGCCCCCACCCGTCATCCGGAGCTCCGGATGACGGGTGGGGGCTTTCGCTTTTCTGTTACTTGCGGAGCTCCGGATGACGGGTGGGGGCTTTCGCTTTTCTGTTACTTGCTTCCGGTTAGAAGCTCTGCACCATGCTGTTGTGCAGAGTGCGGGGAGTCCAGTAGCCGCTGGCGATAATGCGGCGGATGGTGAAGAGCGGGTCCTGCTGGTCGCGCTTTTCGGCCAGCACGAAGGCCGCGTCCATGCCGCGCTTTTTGAGTTCAGGAATGGCTTCCTGGTTCCAGAGGCCGAAGGGGAAGGCGAAATAGTTGATTTTCTTGCCCGTGATTTCCTCCAGCTGCTTGGTGGGCTTCTCAATCTGGGTTACCCAATCCTGGCCCTGGTATTTTTTCACGTTGTGGTGGTCCCAGGTGTGGGAACCGATGACGTTGCCCTCATCGGAGAGCTGCTTCACCTGCGCCTTGCTCATGTAGTTGGGGCGGCCCAGGCTCACGGTCATGATAAAGTACACGGCTTTGAAACCGTACTTTTCCAGCGTGGGGCGGGCCACGGTGAACTGGTCGAGGTCGGTGTCGTCGAAGGTGAGCATCACGGGCTTGCTGGGCAGCGTGGCGCCGGTGGTCAGGTAGGCGTAGAGTTGGTCGGGCAGGATGGCGTGGTAGCCCGAATCGGCCAGCATCTTGATGTGGGCCTTGAACTGATCCACCGGAATGATGTAGTCCTTGGCCCCTTTCGAGTCCTTGGCCCGCCAGTCGCGGATCTGGTGGTAGCACAGAATGGGCACCTGGGGGCGGGCCGTGATGGTGGCCGCATCGGCGCGCCGGCCGGCCGGAATGGTGGCCGGGCTGCCGGCGCTGTTCATGGTGGCGGCCGTGGCCGTGCCGGTGGTGGTAGTTTCGGCCGTTTCGGCTGAGTCGGCGGTCATGGCCGCCGTAGCGGCATCAACGGCCGTGTTCTCGGCGGTGGCGGCGGTTTTGGCGTCGTTGCAGGCGGGCAAAGCGGCCAGCGTTGCCAGCGCGGCGGCCAGCAGGGGGTATTTCGGAAAGTTCATGGACGAGGATAACGCGGCCGGACACGGGGTCCGGCCGTACTTTTGAATGATGACGGGCCGACCTTCTTGCCGGCGGCTGTATCTTTGCCGCGGGTCTTCCCTTGTACAAATCAACCGCTTATTTCCCGCATGGACAAATTCCGTGGCACCGGCGTAGCCCTCGTTACCCCCTTCACCCCCACTCCTGACCGCGCCGTGGATTACCCGGCCCTGCGCCGGCTGATTGATTTCCAGCTCGCAGGCGGCGTGGACTACCTCGTCATCAACGGCACCACCGCCGAGTCGCCCACCCTTACCACCGAGGAAAAGGCCGAAATTATGCGCGTGGCCCGTGAGCATACTGCCGGCCGCTGCCCGCTGGTGTACGGCCTGGGCGGCAACGATACGGCCGCGCTGGTGCGCACCATTGAGGCCACCGACTTCACCGGTTACGACGCTTTGCTCTCGGCCTCGCCTTACTACAACAAGCCCAGCCAGCGCGGCATCATTGCCCACTACCAGCGCGTGGCCGATGCCTCGCCGGTGCCCGTTATTCTGTACAACGTTCCCGGCCGCACCAGTTCCAACCTGACGGCCGCCACCACGCTGGAGCTGGCCCGGCACCCCAACATCATCGGCATCAAGGAAGCCAGCGGCAACCTGGAGCAGTGCCAGGCCATTGCCGCCGGCAAACCCGCTGATTTCCTGCTCATTTCGGGCGATGATATGATGACCACAGCCCTCATCAGCTTCGGCGGCGCGGGCATCATCTCGGTGCTGGCCAACGCCTTCCCCCGCCGCTTCGCCGACATGACCCGCCACGCCCTGGCCGGCGACTTCCCGGCCGCCAGCCAGCTGCTGTTCGGTTTCGTACCCCTTAACCCGCTCATGTATGAGGAAAGCAACCCCGTGGGCGTAAAAGCCGCTCTGGCCGCCCAGGGCATGTGCGCCGATGCCGTGCGCCTGCCGCTGTTGGAGGCGTCGGAAGGGTTGAAGCAAAGAATCGCGGATTGTGCGGATTTTTAGGATTTCGCGGATTTTGGTGATGGAAAGGGCGGTTTACTACCGCCCTTTCCTTTTTTTTGATTTTTCGAGCTGATGCTTTGGCCGTTCATTCCTGGCATCGGGCATTTGGTTAGTTGACGTTTATGGGTATTTTTCTTTCCGATTATTTTCTCTTGGTTATCCACCTATTGACTCAATCCTATGTCGCTTGACAGTCGGTTCAATCACATTACAGAAAAGATTATAGGAGCAGCTTTCCAGGTTCATCGGAAGATGGGGGCCGGATTTCAGGAAGTCATTTATCAACGCTGCCTGGCTATTGAGTTGGAAAAAACCGGGTTAGTTTTTGCCCGGGAAGTTTCTATGCCCCTTTACTACGATGGGCACAACGTGGGACTGCGGCGGGTTGATTTTCTGGTGGAAGAAAATGTGTTGGTTGAGCTGAAAGCTCTATCTGAAATCACGAATACCCATTTCGCTCAGATTATCAACTACCTCAATGCATACCAATTGGAAGTCGGTCTACTACTAAACTTCGGGGAGCCCAGCTTGCGCATTAAGCGCTTCGTAAAAAGCCAACAGGCCAACAAACTCAATCAGTAAAGTATCCGCCATTCATGCAAGCGGCGTGTACGTGGGAACGAACTACTTGTACCGTATCCGAAATCCGCGAAATCCTACAAATCCGCATAATCCGCGTTCTACCAACCGCTGGCCAGCACATCAGCTACGTGCAGCGTCTTAATGGGCTTTTTCTCGCGGCGGATGTAGGCGTCGAGGTGCATGAGGCAGCTCGTGTCGGTGCTGATGAGGTAGTCGGCACCGGTGGCCAGGGCGTGTTCCACTTTCTGCTCGGCCATGGCCACGGATATGGCCTCGAACTTCACGGCGAAGGTGCCGCCGAAGCCGCAGCAGGTTTCGGTTTCGGCCATTTCGAGGCGTTCGAGGCCGGGCACGGCATCCAGAAGCTGGCGCGGGGCCTCGCGGATGCCGCACTCGCGCAGGGCGGAGCAGGAATCGTGGTAGGTGTACTTGCCGGTTAGCCGGGCCTGCGGGATGCTGGTGATGCCCAGCACGTCCACCAGAAACTCGGTGAGCTCGAAGGCCCGGCGCTGCACGCCGTGGTAGCGGCCGGCGTCGGGGGTGCCCTCAAACAGGTCGGCGTAGGTGTTGCGCACCATGCCGATGCAGGAGGCCGAGGGGCTCACGATGTAGCGTTCCTGGTCGGTGGGGAAGTCGGTGAGGAACTTGCGGGCCACCTCGCAGCTCTGCTCCTTGTAGCCCGCATTGTAGGCCGGCTGCCCGCAGCAGGTTTGGTTGGCGTTGTAGTGCACCTCGCAGCCCACCGCCTCCAGCACCTTCACCATATTCATGGCCGTCTGGGGGAAAAGCTGGTCTACGAAGCAGGGAATGAAGATATCGACGGCGGTTGGCATGGGCAGAGAGGGGAATGGTGGATAACCGACAAGAACTGTCATTCCGACGCAGGAGGAATCTGGGGGTGAATCGTTGACAACAGTTCAGTAATTCAACCCAGATTCCTCCTGCGTCGGAATGACATTTCTCGTCGGAATGACAGTTCTTAACGCCCCGCAAAGATGCGCTGATTCAGCCGCATAGCCTCGCCGAGTTCTGCCGGTTTCAGGCCCGGCTCCAACCCGACCTGGGTGGCGAATTCTAGGAGCCGCTCGGTGGGCATATTGCCGGTGAGCTCATCGGTGGCCATCGGGCAGCCGCCGTAGCCGCCCAGGGCGCCGTCGAAATGGCGGCAGCCGGCCTCGTAGGCGGCCTGCACTTTCTCGTGCCAGGTAGCGGGCGTGGTGTGCAGGTGGGCCCCGAAGCGGATGTGCGGGTAGGCGGCCGTCAGCTCCCGGAACGCGGGGCCGATGGTGGCCGGGGTGCTGGCCCCGATGGTATCGGAGAGGGCCACGATGCCCACGCCCAAATCATCCAGCTTCTGCGTGAACTCGCCCAGCACGGCCGGGCTCCAGGCGTCGCCGTAGGGGTTGCCGAAGCCCATGCTCAGGTATACCACCTGCTCCTGCCCGGTGCGGGCGCAGATGTCCTGCATCCGGGCCACGTCGTCGAGAGCCTGGGCAATGCTTTTGTTGGTATTGCGCTGCTGAAACGTTTCGGAAACTGAGAGCGGGAAGCCGATAAACCGGATTTGGGGGTGAGAAGCCGCCGTTTCGGCCCCGCGCAGGTTGGCCACAATGGCCAGCAGCCGGGTCCCCGACTGGCTTAAATCGAGGCCATCGAGCACCTCCGCCGTATCGGCCAGCTGCGGAATGGCTTTCGGCGACACGAAGGAGCCGAAGTCCAGGGTATCAAACCCCACCTTGAGCAGGGCGTTGAGGTAGTCGATTTTATCGGTGGTCGGGATGAACGTGGGCCAGCCCTGCATGGCGTCGCGGGGGCATTCGGTGAGGTAGAGCATGGAGTCGGGGTTGGGGGGCGGGCGTAAAGGTAAAATCTCCCCCGGCAAACCGCTACACCCTGCCCATCAATTAGCGGCCCACCACTCCGTAACGGCCGCCTTTCACGTCGAGAATGAGGGTACCACCCACGAAAGGTTCATTGCCCAGCATGCCTTCCAGACCGGAAAAGCGCGTTAGCATCTGCTGCATCAGGTTCATGCCTTCCATGTACGTAACGGTGCCGAGGGGCAAATCCGTAGCGCCGAAGCGGAAACGGGCAGCGGTTGGCACGGTATGGACCAACAGTTTTTTGCCCCAGGAGTTGGTGGTATCGGTGCGGGCGGGAGCACCGGGAAGGGCCATTCGCTGCCAGTTTTGCTGGCTGGTAATTAAGGTATAAGCGCTACTGCCCGAATCAAACAAAAGCTGGCGGGATTCGCCGTCTACCCCTGCTTCCAGCAACACGCGGCGCTCGGGGAATGTCAGGGGGGCAAAATGGGTCCGGGCGGCCAGGGCAGGCGGCACCTCATGGCCCAGCGTGAAGCGGCCGGCGGCGTAATCCAACACCAGCACCCGGCCTTCCAGCACATCAGTGCCCAGGGTACCAATAATGAACGGGGCCAGGCTATCGGCGGGGAGCTGGCCCGCCCCATTAAGGAGCACCCGGGCCTGGCCCACCTTTACCTGGCTGCTTCCCAGAGCGAAGCGGAATTCCGGAACTACGTTTTCCTGAACTGCGAGGGCCGGGGCCAGGTGGGGGTAGCGTTCGGCCAGCGCCGCCAGCTGGCGGGCGTAGAGCAGCGTGTAGGGGGCGCCGGTATCGAATTGCAGATAGCAGGTGCGAGGGCAGTTGGGGAGCCGAACAGGTACCAGCAATTCGGCGTGGGGCACGGCAATTTTGGCTACCGTATCGGCCTGCCAGCGCAGGGTACCCGTGGCGGGCAGGGCGGAGATGACTAGTTGGTTGGCAGGCGGCGCAAACTTCTGCCTCATGTAGAAGTAGCCCCCAACACCGCTCAGCACGAGCACCATCACCAAGGCGGACAGAATTTTAAAAAACGTTTTCATACGGGGAAAAGATAGGGTTGCTATACGGAAGCAAACCTAGCCGAATGCGTGGCCTCTGCTTGCGCCATTTTGCCGCCATTTTGCCGCCACTACGCCTAAAGCCTTTTCTATCAGCCCTGTGGCATCAGAGCCTGATGGGATAAATAGCTAAATCGCCGCGCCGTAGCCGGCCGGCATAGTACCCCACGAGCAATAGATTGAGCAAGTAGGACAGGATAAACACCGCCAGGAAGCCCCCCCGCCACAGCGGCAGATGCAACGCGTTGGCCGCTTGGTAAGCCAGCAGCACCACCACGTACGCCAGAAAGCATCCGACCTGCCACAAAATCTGGAAGCCCAATACCCGGCGGCCCACCTCGGCCGCGTGCAGGATGGTATGGCGTTGCCGCCGCCAGAGGACAAAGGGCACAACGATGTTGAGCAAGGGTAGCACCAGCACGCTCAGCGCACTCAGGTTGAGCAGTTGCAGAAACTCCGGGTCGGGCCGTAATGGGCTCAGCAGCACGGGCACGGCAGGCGCGGCCACCACCCCGGATGCGGAAAGGAGTTGGACAGAGGTTTCCAACGCTGGCTCCGGGCTGGGCTGGGCCGACGCTGGCCGGGCCGCCACGGCGAGGGATGGACCTGGTGAAAAAGCCGATGCAGTTGTAGGCCCATCTTCCGGGCGAAAATCTTCCAACGACACGCCCAAGGCGGTGGCCAGCGCTTGTAGGGTATGGCCCCGGGGAACTGTTTCGCCCTGCTCTACCCGCTGAATAGTGCGCAAGCTCACGCCCGAGTGTTCGGCCAGCACTTCCTGCGAGAAGCCTCTACGTTTACGAATAGCGAGAATGCGGGCAGCGGAGAACATACGCGAAATTTAAACGACAAAACGTGGGTAATAATACGGCTTTCCGTTGCTGGGCCCAGTTGCCGGTAACTGCCGGCAGGCCGACGGCAGCCTTGTCGCGCAGTCGAACTACTCCGCGCCGGCCGGGGTTTAGCAGGTTCTGCTATTTCTGCTGACTTCGTTCTATGCCGCACCGCCTTCGCGCCCTGCCTGTTACTCTTCTTGTTCTTTTACTGACCGCCTGCGGCCCCAACCAGACGCTGCGGGGCATTTTCCAGTCGGGCACGCCCCACGAAAACTACGCCCGCCGGCTCCGCCAGGCCGGCCTGGCCGAAACGGCCCTGGGCCGCGACTGGCTCCGGGCGGCCAACCAGGCCCTGCGCGATTCGCTGGTGGTAAAGCTGCCCTACCAGGAATCCGGCTTCTTCCCGACTGACCGCGCCGTGGCCACCGGCCTGCGCTACCCCGTGCGCACCGGCGAAACCATCCACGTCAGCCTTACACTGGCGGCCGGCACCGCGCCGCCCAAGGTGTTTCTGGATGCCTACGAGCTTAGCCCCGACCGCGCGGCCCCGCGCCACCTGCTGGCCGCCGACACTGCTAACCTCTCCTTCCGCTACGTGGCCGAGGCCGACCGCCAGCACCTGCTGCGGGTGCAGCCCGAGCTGCTGCGCGGCGGCCGCTACACGCTCAGCATCCGGCGCGAGCCCAGCCTGAGCTTTCCAGTGCTGGGTAAGTCCGATAAGGCCATCGGCTCATTCTGGGGCGCGGGCCGCGACGGCGGTGCCCGCCGCCACGAGGGCGTGGACATTTTCGCCACCCACGGCACGCCCGTCGTGGCCGCCGCCCGGGGCTACATTACCCGCGTGAGCGAAACGCCCTTGGGCGGGCGGGTGGTCTGGCTGGCCGATGCCGACCACGGCCAGCACCTTTACTACGCCCACCTCGACCGCCAGCTGGTGCAGCCCGGCCAGCAGGTTCGGCCCGGCGACACGCTGGGCCTGGTGGGCAATACCGGCAACGCCAAAAGCACCCCACCCCACCTCCACTTCGGCGTGTACCGGAACGGAGCCATTGACCCGCTGCCCTTCCTGCGCCGCGCCGACGTACTGCCCACCGCTCCCAAAACGCCGCCCGCCCGCCTGGGCCAGTACGTGCGGGTCCGCGAAACCCGCCTGACTCTGCGTCGGACCCCAGCCACTGCCGCCGCCCCGGCGGCCACCGCTACCCGCACCACGCCCCTGCTGGTGCTGGGCGTAGCCGCCGACTGGCTGCGGGTGCAGCTGCCCGGCGGCGGCACCGGGTTCGTGCCGGCCAAAGCCGTGCTGACGGCCGCGCCCCTGCGCCGCGAAAACCTTACCGTTGCTGCCGAGCTGCACTCGTTTCCGCTGCCTGATGCCCCCGCCATTGCCGTCCTGCCGGCCCAAACGCCCGTGGCCGTACTCGGCGAGTTTGGCCGCTACCGCCTCGTGCGCCAAACCAACGGCCGTACGGGCTGGCTGCTGACGTGACTGGGCAGTTGGCAGTTGGCAGTTGGCAGTTGGCAGTTGGCAGTTGGCAGTTAAAAGAACGTCATTCCGAGCGCAGGCGGAGCCGCAGCCGAGGAGTCTTGCGTGCTAATATTGCCAGAGTCATTCTGTCATCAGAGTTACCAATCCAACGTCAGCACGCGAGATTCCTCGCCTCCGGCTCCGCTTGTGCTCGGAATGACGTTCTCTCAGTTTTTTCACAGCTGCGCGGTTTTCTTCATACGGCGTTCATGGAAGCGCCCGTACGTTTGGGCCGGTGATTGGAGTAAAAACGCGGGGCTGCTTTCGTGAGAGCTGCCCCGCGTTTTATTTTCCACTAACGGCACGGAGGTTGCCCCGTACACGACAACGCAGGATGCTTGGTCCTGCTGCCCCCAACAACCCACTTCATGCGCACTCCATTGTTTGCCACCGCTTTTTCGTTGCTACTGCTGGGCTCGTCCGGTGGTATGTTGGCCCAAATGCCGGCCCCGACGGCCACCACCGCCGCTACCCCCACCTGGAACACCACCCTGGATGCGGCTTTGCGGCAGGCCAAGGCCACCAATAAGCCCGTGCTGGCCGTTTTTTCGGGCTCCGACTGGTGCAAGCCCTGCATCATGCTCAAGCAGGAAGTATTCGATAAGCCGGAGTTTGAGCAGTTCGCTAAGGACAACTTCGTGCTGGCCCGCTTCGATTTTCCCCGCAGCAAGAAGAACAGGCTCCCCGCCGACCAGATCAAGCAGAACGAGCTGGCGGCAGCCCGCCTGAACAAAGAGGGGGCCTTCCCGCTGGTGGTCCTCATTTCACCCGAGGGTAAGGTGCTGGCCAAAACCGGCTACCGCCCCGGCGGCGTGGCGGCCTACGATGCTCACCTGAATTCTCTGTTGACCCGGAAATAACCCGCCATTCTGCCCGGCCGGTCCTGAACAAGTTCGGGGCCGGCCGGTTTTTTGGGTCCGTGCCCTTCGTTCCGCCAATGCCTGCTCTGTTCCTTCGTTTGTTCTGGCTGCTGCTGGCTTTTCCCCTGGCGGTAGCCGCCCATCCGCGCAACTATGCCAAGGAGGCCCGCCTGATGGGCTCCCATTTCACCTACACCGTGGTGGCCGACAACGATACGCTGGGCTGGAACGCGCTGAACGCGGCTATTGCCGAAACCCGCCGTATCGACCGGCTCATGTCGTTCTGGGATTCGACTTCCCAGATAACCCAGGTGAACCGCGCCGCCGGCCGGCACCCGGTGGTGGTAGACCAGGAGGTGTACGACCTGATTGCCCGCACCCTGCGCATTTCGGCCCTGAGCGGGGGCGCGTTCGATATCACCTTTGCCTCGGCCGACAAGATTTACCGCTTCGACCGCCAGGAACACCCGCTGCCTGCCCCTGCCGTGAGGCTGGCGGCGGTGGCACGCATCAACTACCGCAAAGTGCTGCTCAACCCGGCCACTCATTCCGTAATGCTCCAGGACCAGGGCATGCGCATCAACCTGGCCGGGGTGCTTCAGGGCTACGGTATCCGGCGGGCCCGGCAGGTACTGGACAGACTGGGTATCCGGGGCGGGCTGCTCAATGGCTCGGGCGACATTCTGTGCTGGGGCCGCCAGGCCGACGGCTCGCTGTGGCGGGTGGCCATCGGCGACCCCGACCACCCCAACAGCATTTCCAGCTGGGTGCAGGTGACCGACGTGGCCGTGGTAACGGCCGGCAACTACGAGCAGTACTTTACTTCCGGCGGCAAAGTGTACGGGCACATCATCGACCCCGCCACCGGTTTGCCGGCCACGGGGCTGCGCTCGGTCACCATCATCTGCTCCGATGTGGAACTGGCCGACTGCCTGGATGAAGTCGTCTTCGTAAAAGGCCCCGTCGCCGGGCTGGCCTTCATCAATACCCTGAAGGGAGTAGATTGCACGCTCATCACCGACGACAACCAAACCCTGGTTTCTAAGAATATGCGGGTGAACTACTACCGAACCGCTGCCCCGACCGTAGAGGGCAGCCCGGTGCCACCCAAACCCTGACCATTGCCCCAGTCATTCCGCTGTTCACTCTCTCTCCCCTGCCCGTGACCTCTCCGACTCCCTTTTCGCGCCTGCGTCGCCTCGTGCTGGGCATAACCGGCCTGCTGATGGCCGCCGGCAGCCTCGCGGGCTGCGTGTCGGTGGCGGCCTACCAGAAAGTATACCTCAACGATGAGGACATGAAGCTGGCCAATAAGCGGGTAGAAGTGTACGAAACCAACTTCGAGTCGTACCGCGAAGGGGCTGGCGGGGCCAACGGCGGCAAAGTAGGGGGCGGCTGCGGTTGTAATTAGCGCTTGAAGCCGGAAAAAGGACGACGCTCCAGCCGGAAAGCCGTGCTTTTGAACAATGATTCGCGAAAAAAATCTAAACTGGCTCACAGCTGACAGCCAATAGCTAGCCGCCGACCAACCTCTGCCCCCTCGTATGCGCTTTTCTACCAATCTTTTTCGGCCGGCGCGGGTGCTGCCGGTGCTGCTGGGGTTGCTGCCGATGCTGGCGCGGGGTCAGGGCGGCGTTACGCCCAACCGCATCGATGGCTCGGGCGTGCCGCTCACGCCCCAGACCAATGCGGCCAGCGCCCCGGTGGGCGAAACGGAAGTCAACATTCTCGGCAGCTACTACCAGCAGGATGGCACCCACGGCGCGGTGCAGGGTGGCCGCGGCACGGAGTACCTCACCGACGTCACGCCCACCATCATCCTCAATATTCCGCTCGATACGGTGAGCCGGCTCACGGCCAACATCGGGGCCGATTTCTACGCCTCCGCCTCCACCGACCGTATCGACGGCGTGGAGGGCTATTTTCTGTCGACGCCTTCCTCGAGCGACACGCGCATTCATGCCGACTTTGGCTACTCGCGCGAGAACCGGGCCAGGCACCGTATCGTGGGCCTGGGGGCCGGCGTATCGAAGGAATACGACTACTTCTCGGTGAACGTGGTGGGCTCCTGGGCCAAAAGCTCCCGGGACGGCAACCGCGAATTCAGCGCCGCCGGCCAGGTATTTCTCGACCAGGCCAAACTGATTTATCCTACCGAGCTGCGCACCGGCCAACTGCTGGTACCCACCGACAAGCGCCAGAGCTATAACCTCTCGCTGGTGTATTCGCAGGTTATCAGCCAGCGGATGCAGGTGGCCCTGAGCACGGAGCTGGTGTATCAGCACGGACTGTTGAGCACGCCGTTTCACCGGGTGTATTTCCGCGACGCGGGGGCCGGGGCACTGCCCCGGGTAGAGCAGCTGCCCCAGAACCGCTTCAAGTATCCGGTGGCCCTGCGCGTGAGTTACTTCGCCTCCGATTTCGTGCAGCTGCGCGGCTTCTACCGCTTCTACAACGACAACTTCGGCATCACGGCCCACACCCTCGAGCTGGAAACCCCGGTGAAGGTGACGCCCTTTTTCGTGCTCTACCCCTTCTACCGCTACCACACCCAAACGGCCGCCGACTACTTCGCCGCCTACGCCCAGCACTCCGTCGCCGACGAATTCTACACCTCCGACTACGACCTATCGGCTTTCTCGGCCAACAAGTATGGGTTGGGGCTGCGCTATTCGCCGGTATACGGCATCAGCCGCTTCAAAACGCCCTTCAGCAATGGTCAGGGCGGGCGCAAAGTCGCCAAGTTTAAGTCGCTCGATGTCCGCTATGCCTACTATCGGCGCAACATCAGCTTCAGCGCCAACGTCATCAGCTTCGACCTGGCCTTCACGATGCCTTGAGTGAGTAGTGATTAGTGATTAGTGATTAGTGATTAAAATACGCTCTTTGGGGTTTTTCTGCTGCCTTTCCACGCATACGAGCTGTTTCACCAGAGGGCTCCCTTTTTCGGGCCGCGTATCAAGCGGCCGAGAGTTGAGGCCTAACGACAAATCCGACCCGACTCCTGCTGATGAGTAGCCATTAGCTGTTTGGGTTAGCCACGACCCGTAAACGCCAAGACGCCCCCGGACCGGGTCCGGGGGCGTCTTGGCGTTTACGGGTCGTCTGATTTATTCCGATTTATTCGGCGATGATCACGGCGCGGCTCATCTCCTTGGAGTAGGCCAGCCGCCGCTCCCGACCATCGGCCGAAGGGTAGTCGAAGCCCACGGCCCGGTTGTCGGATTTCACCGTTTTCCAGGACTGGGAGTCAACATTTTCGGGTTGGATGGCGGCTTTGGGCACGGCGGGCTGCACGAACCGGTCGTCGCGGAAGAAACTGTTCATGCCTTGCAGAATGGCAATTTCCTTGTCGCGGGTGGTGGTGGCCTGCGGATCCGCGATGTCCTGGTTGCGGATGAGGGCGGTAGCCGGCATCGATTCGTTGCGAAGCGTGTCGCCGGAGCTGCTGATGATGATGAAGTGAGCCTGGGAAGTGGAGATTTTCGGGCCGCGCAGCTGGAGCACGAACGTGTCCTTGCTTTTCGGGGAGGAGAAAGTATGGGTGGCATTCACCGTGCGCAGCACCGTGCGCTCCGTTACGCGGCCCCGGTTGGCCTCGGGAGTAGGCGTGAAAAGGCGGTCGGCGTTTTTGGAAGTTCCCACCTCGCGCTCCGTGTTCAGGCAGGAGGTAAGTTGAAACAGACAAAACGCCGCAGCTGCGGGGAATACAAGCTTTTTCATGAAGGAGGAATAAACCATCGTCAAATCAGTTCGGCAAAATACGCAACCTTCTAACAGCCGGGCATCCGGCCCGGGCAGAACCCTCGAACGGGGTATGGTGGAGCGTTGGGTAGGCAAAAAGAAAAATTACCAGCCGATAGCAAGCCGCAACAGCTGGTTTTCGGCCCGGGGATATTTACGGGATAAATGCATTCTGGGGCTGGACCAAGGCCGGATTTTTCGTGGTTTTTTAGAATACCCCCAACTCCAGCCCTAGCAGCCAGCGCGGTAGTTCCGCGTAAGCGGGGTCGGCCGCCGGGGTGAACGAGGACGAAAGCCGGTAGCGGGCCACTACGCCATAGCGCCCCGACCCCAGCCGTGTCCCCACGCCCCCGGCCCAGCGGCGCAGGTACCGGGGCTGGCGTTCCTTGACCAGGGTGCTGGTGCCGCCGCCGGTGCCGGGGCGGTCCTCGTAATAGTGCGTGGTCGCCATGGCCCAGCCCCCCCAGCCGCTCACGTCCAGGTAGTGCCCGATAACGTTGCCGCGCCGTCCGAAGCCCAGCCGCAAAAACGGCTCCAGCTGCACCTGCGACAACATGAGGGCCTCCCGGTCGTGGAGCTGGGCGTTGGGCAACAGCTTTCCGCTGGTTTGCTTGAGCTGGTATTGAAGGCGGGCATATCGCACGTCTGCGCCCATAGCCAGCTGCCCGCTGAGTCGGAATTTAGTGCGCAGGCCCAGGAAGGTTTCTGCCGACTGCGGATGGCGCAGGGCCGCGCCAGCCCCTTCGGCCCGCCCGGCCACCGGCGAGTAGCCGGCAAACAGGTGCTGGTAAAAAGCCCGGTTGGGCCCGTAGCGTGGTGGCAGCGAGTCGGCGGCCGGCTCGGCGTGCAGCAGCACCCGCTGGGCCTGGGCGGGGGTGCCCCCCATCGCCAGCAGCAGCCCGACAAACAACAACGAATACCTCATGGCGTTGGAGGAACAGAATAGGTTTCGGTGTAGCCCCGGTAATGGACCCGCACCGTGTGGCCGGCCGGCAGCTCGCCAACGGGCAGTTGCAGCACGGCCCGCTGGGTAGCCTCCAGCACTTCGTAGCGCAGCACCTTCTGGTCGGCCGAGAGCAGTTGCCAGTACACGTAGGCCGGCGGTTCCGGGGGCGGGGGCGCCGCTACTACTTCGGCTCCCGGCAGCAGCTGGGGCTGCTCCTGCCCCACCAGCGCTACTGCCAGGCCGGGCCGGGCTGCCTGGACCGAATCGGAGTAGAGCGGCAGGGTGCGCGCCGGAACGAAGGCCGCCGCCGGCCGGATAATTACGCTCACGCCCAAATCAGTCCGCACGAAATCGAACGTAGGCACGGCGGCCCGATTGGCGGCGGGTGCGGTAAAGAACGTGGCCCGGGGCAGGCCGTAGCCGTGGGCATAGTCAAAATACGGATACAGGCTACCCGATTGCTGCAACTGCCCGAACAGCGCCATCACTGGCAGGCCGCGCTGCTGCTGCCAGGCGCAGGCCGCGAACCCCGCCACCAGCGGGCTGGCGAAGGAGGTGCCTTCGGTGCGGCTGTACCCGCCCGGCACGGCCGTAATGGCGACCCCGAACGCGGCTACGTTGGGCTTGAGCCGTCCCCCTGGGGCCGGACCATAGCTGCTAAAGTCGAGGTGCAGATATGTTACCGGATCAATACCGCCCACGGCCAGCACTGAGTCGCCGTCGGCGGGGGTGCCCACGGTGCGCCACTGCGGGTCGTCGCCGGCGTTACCGGCGGCGTTTACCACCAGAATGCCCTTGCGCACGGCCAACTCGGCGGCCCGGGCCACCAGGCTGGTGCGGCCGTTCATCTGCTCGGGAAAGTAGCGGCGGTCGGTGTAGCCCAGGGAGGAGTTGATGATGTCGGCCCCGTTGCGGTCGGCCCACTCCACGGCGGCCAGCCAGGCTTCCTCCTCGGCGTACTTCTCGCGGTGCATCTGCTCCGTACGGGCCAGCAGAAATTCGGCCTCGGGGGCCAGGCCCAGACAGGTGCTGTCGGGCAGGCGGCCGGCAATGCAGGACAACACCTCCGTGCCGTGGCTGCCGCCCTGGTACACATCGGGCGTCCGGCGCAGGAAGTCGTAGGTTGCCACAATGGCCCGGCGGCGGCGCAGGTGCGCGAAGGCCGGATGGCGGTCGGTACCCGTGAAGCCCACGTCGAAAATCGCAATCCGCAAGCCCCGGCCCGTGAGGCCGGCCTGCCGGAAATCGGTCGCCCCGAGGGCGGCCGTCTGCTGGCGGGCCAGCGKGCGGTCGGCGGCCGAAAGCGGCCGGGGTACGGCCGCGCTCCGGCTGGCCGCCAGCAGCGGCAAAATGGGCCAGGGCTCCACCCCGCGCACTCCGGGCAGGGCGCGCAGGCGGGCGGCCTGGGCCGGCGTGGCCCGGCAGGCCACGGCATTGAACCAGCGGCTGACCAGGGTTACGGAATCGGTGGCGGCGCGCACCCGGGCCAGGTAGTCGGGGCGCACGGGGTAGTCGGTGCTGTCGGCGGGCGGCAGGTGCTGGCGGCGACGACGGGCCTGGGCAGCCGGACTAAAATACGCGGCCGGCCGCAGCTGCTGGCCCGCCTTGTCGCGAAACGTGACCCAATAGCGGGCCGCCGGGACCACCGGCCGGGACTGAGCCTGCCCTGCCAGCACCGGTAGCACTGCCAGCAGCAAAGGGAGGCCGAAGAGAGAATACAGGCGCAAGCGAAAAATCGGATCGGGGAAGACGGATTGAGTTTTCGAAGGTACGGGAAAGCGGGCAGCCAGCGGAATTACTTCTGCTACTGGCCACGCCACTCGAGGCCAGGCACAACTACCCTACGTTTTCAGAGCGGGTTTGACGAACGGCGGATCCTGGATGAATGAATACGCCTCAGCGCGTTGCCGGTCCGGTTGCATTGGACGACCAGACGCGGATAGGCGTCTCTGTTATAGTCATTGCGGGAACGAGGCAGCCGGTCGGTCATTGTCGAGGCGCCTAGTGCTTAGTCAGGTAAGTTAGCCAACAAAATAAGGGAGTCGGAGTTGAGATGATATGGCCCGTCCCCTGACTCCCTTTATCCTGCCGGCTGCTGATCAGTCTGCCCTCGAAAAGTTCACGCGTACCGGTCGCCGGCCCGTGCGGGC
>NZ_QYCN01000043.1 GCF_003583925.1 Hymenobacter rubripertinctus
TTGCGCCAAAAGTGCGGCGTGTTGGTGCGCAAGTCCTGCTCGTTTAGCCGGTGCGAGAAAATGCACCATACGCGCATCCAACTCGTCATCGACGAGCACAACCGTCGGTTAACGCCAACCTGAATCACCTCGCATTATACCACCGCCGGAAATTTTTATAACTTCACCGTATTGTGACGCTTCTGGCGTTCAGCCTTTGCTCGACCAGCCTTTGCTCGACGTAAAAAAGAAAAATTATTATAATGGCTTACATAACTAAAGGTAACGCGAATAAAATTTTAAGGCAAATAGATATTAGCTCTTTGCCAACAGATTTTCCAAAACTCAAAGGAGAGATATATAAGAAGAAGATATCGATTTTTAGTAATAATGAAATAAATAGATTGCTCTTAAGAAAGGAATTGCTTAGAAATCCTGATGGATTTTTTAAATTATATTGTAAGATTGAAAAACGACCGGATACGTATAGATATATTCACGAAGGAGGCAGTCCGGCATACCATGAGAGTCCTGATTGTATCAGATTAACGTCTGATTTTACCGCTTATGAAATACCTCTTATTATTCAGGAAAGAGGCAAAAATGAAGTGGTAAAATTTAGAATATGGTTTTCACAGAATCGTGATATTTTTGAAAATGATAATAATAAATTTACGGAGAGTATGCAGAATTATTTTCGAATCACAGATGATATAAAGCCTGTAGAGTACAAGAATTCTGGAATAGAAATATTTGAAAATCTAGACTTAAGTGGATTGGAAGATAAGATAGATGATCTACTCAAATCTGTCACTAACTTTATAATTGAAAGTAATACAGAAATCAGAGAAATAATAATGAGGTATGGAAAAAGAACTTTTCTAGCCTATACTAAGCATGAAATAACGGATAATGACACTGCATTAAACGATAAAGATTTGAGGAAATTCTTAGAAGATTATTCACAAAAATTTAAGATTCCAATAGAAAAATATTTAAGCGAATATTATAGGGTATATTTCAATCCTGATTTGCAATTTGAAGGGCCGCTTCTTGAAGAAGTGGGATTTAAAAAATGCTCTCTTTGCTGTATAACAAATGTTTTGCTAACTGATGACTAAGCATCTGTGATCTATTGGGATTAGTCTTGAATGAGATGGAGCCCCTCACACCCCCGCAAACACCTCCGCCCACTCCACCACCAGTTCCGGCAGCGTGTGGCAGCTAATCGGGCTCGGCTCGAAATAGGAACCGCTGGACGCGTAGCGGCCATCTTCCAGCACGTAGGTTGCTACGGTTTGCTCGCCCGGAAACACAATCCAGTATTCCGTCACGCCGGCCTCTTCGTACAGATTGAACTTCTCCCGCGTGTCGTAGGCGGCCGTTTTGGGGCTGAGGATTTCAATTATCCAGTCGGGGGCTCCCAGGCAGCCCTGGCGGTCAATATTGGCCGGGTCGCGGACCACGCACAAATCGGGCTGCACCACGGTCGTAATCTGGTCGTCGCCGTTGGGGCCGGCCGTGGTCAGGCGCACGTCGAAGGGGGCCGCGAAGCCTCGGCAATCCTGGCCCCGTAGCGCGGCATGAATAGCGCCGCCCAGGTTAAATGAAATTGTCTGGTGCGACGAGAGGGGGGCCGGGCTCATTAATCGCACCTTGCCCTTAATCAGCTCCACCACCTCGTCCAGCCGCCACGTGAGGTAGTCGGCGTAGGTGTAGGTTTTGGTGAGGTCGAGCTGGGAAATATCGGTGACGACGGGCATGGCGGCGGGAAACGACGGATAGTAGTAAAGATAGGAATTGACGGCGGTCATCAACTTGGGGCTGACCCCGAACTGAGCGGTAAAAGTTGTTGCCTTATTTTTGGTAGCGAGAATTAAGGCAACAACCAACCTGTTGCCTTAATTCTCGCTACCAAAAATAAGGCAACAACCCAACGCGCGCTATGCGGCCCCTCACCCTCCTCACCGTGCCCGGCCTGGGCAGTTCCGGCCCGGCGCACTGGCAAACCCGCTGGGAACAGCAGCACGGCTGCCGCCGGGTAGAGCAGCGCGACTGGCAACGGCCCGTTTGTGCCGAGTGGGTGGCCACGCTGGAGGCCGCCGTGGCCGCCGCGCCGGGGCCGGTGGTGCTGGTGGCCCACAGTCTGGCCTGCGCCACGGTGGCCCACTGGGCCGCCGCCACCAAATGCCAAGTGGTCGGAGTCCTGCTCGTGGGGCCCGCCGACGTAGACCGGCGGGAGATGCTGCCCGAAGTGCGGGGCTTTGCGCCGATGCCGCTGGCGCGCCTGCCGTTTCCGAGCATCGTGGTGGCCAGCGAAACCGACGAGTACGTGACGCTGGCCCGCGCCGGGGCGTTTGCCGCCGCCTGGGGCAGCCGCCTGGTGAACGTGGGAGCCCTCGGCCACCTCAACTCCGAGTCGGGCCTGGGGCTATGGCCGGCCGGTTGGGCGCTGGTGCGGGAACTGAGCAGCAACGTTGGAGCCGGGGAGCCGGCCACTGGCGGGTAACAGGGCTTCGGACCCAGCCTGACGGCAAGCTATTCGGCCGTTGGCACGCGTCGGTTCATCACTTTGAACCAGAGGGGCGGCACGGCGGCCAGCAGCATCATGCCGGGGTAGCCGGTGGGCATCTGGGGCGAGGCCGGCTGGTGGCGCAGGGTGTGGTAGGGCCGCGAGGCCAGGTAGTGATGGTCGGAGTGGCGGGTGAGCTCGTAGAGCAGGATGCGGCCCACGGCGTGCTCGGAGTTCCAGGAGTGGTGGGGCTGCACCCGCTCGTAGCTGCCCGTGGCGGTGCGCTGGCGCAGCAGGCCATAATGCTCCACGTAGTTCACCAATTGAAACAGCACCGCCCCCACCAGCGCCGCCCCGGCCCAGGCCAGCAGGCCGGTCCAGCCAAATACCAATCCCACGCCCACCGCCGCCGCCAGTTGCGCCACCTGAAACCGCAGCAGCTGGTTCTGCCCGCTCCAAACCGGTAAGGTCGCCCGCCGCAGCCGCTCCGCCTCTAGGTGCCAGGCCGACTGCAACTCCCCGCCCAAGGCCCGGGGCAGAAACTGCCAGAACGGCTCGTTGAAGCGTGAAGTGGCCGGATCCTGGGGCGTAGCCACGTGGCGGTGGTGGCCGCGGTTGTGCTCAATGAAGAAGTGCAGGTACCACGAGCTGGCCAGCAGTACCTGGGCCAGGCGCTGCTCGTAGCCCCGGCTGCGGTGGCCCAGCTCGTGGGCCACGTTGATGCCCAGCGAGCCGCCGCAAATGCCCATGCTCACCACCAGCCCGGCCACTTCGGCCCCCGCCAGCGGCCCCCGCGTGAGTACGGCGAGGTACCAGACCAGCAGCCCCACGTGCAGGGGCACGCAGAGGTAGAGCAGCCAGTCGAAAAACGGGTGGKGGGGCGCGCCGGCCGKGGCCGGCGCGTGGCTGGTAATGGTGCGGGGCGGAAACAACAGCTCCAGCAGCGGAACCAGCCCGAATACGAACAGGGGCGTCAGCCAGACCCAGGGGCCGCGCAGCACGAGGCCGGCGGCTACGCAGGCCGGCACGAGGTAGGCACTCAGGTAACGAAGGTCGGCGAGGCGCATAATGAAATGAGGAACAGTCGGAAAGGCGGTAGAAGGTAAGCAGAATCAGCCGGAGAATCACCGCCTGATCAGAGCCGCCCACAAGCCGGTTGCCCGGCCAGTTCCGCCAAAACGGTGGGTGGGCTGGCCGGGCATCTGGCGCTAGTCCAGGGTAGAACGCGGTTCTGGGGGCAAGACCGGTTCCGGATGGTCATCGGCCGGCCGGTTGGGCGGCGCGAAACGGTCCTTGAAGCGGGCGTAGAGGGCGTTCATGCCCAGCAGCAGCAGCCCCATCAGAATAAAGACCACCGCCCGCGTGATGGTGCCGGTCTGGCGCAGATCCACGAAAAACAGCCGGACCACTGCCAGGGCCATCCCCAGCAGGGCCGCGTAGCGCAGATCCTGCCGCCGCAGCAGCAGGCTCGCCACGAAGGCCGCCACCACTTCCCCCATCAGCAGCACCGTGAGCACCGAGCGGTCGAAAGACTGCATCAGCAGGGCCGTGAGGGCCAGAAAGGCCGGGTAGAGCAGCAGCCCGACCAGCCCCTGCCGGGGCAGGCGGTCGAGGCCGGCCAGCGGGGCCAGCAGCGGCGGCCAGTCGGCGGTGGCTTCGGCGGCGGGCGACTGGCGCAGCCGCGCGGCGGCATAGCCGAAGAGCAGGGCCACGGCGGCCGCCGTGGTGGCCCACGGCACGGTCAGGAGCTGGCCGGGGGCGAGGTAGTTAAGCGAAACGTAGGTGCTCCAGGCCACCGCCGCCCAGAAAAACAGCAGGCCGTAGGCCCGGACGCGGCGCAGGCGTTGGGGCAGGCGGGCCGCCCCCAGCGTAAGTCCGAAAGCTACCACCAGCCAGACCAGCGCCAGCCATTCGGTTCGCAGCTCGTAGCCGAAAGTGAAGAGGCCGAACAGCAGCGTGCCTTCCGGCAGCAGGGGCTGCACGTAGCGCCCCGAAGTAGCCCCGGCGGGTGGGGGCTGGAGGGCCAGTCCGCTTAGCAGCAGGAGCAGGGCCCCGGCCGTCAGTCGGCGCGCCGGCAGGCCTAGCAGCTGGCCAGCCGAATGGGTGAAAACTCCATCGAAATGACCTGCCACCGCCAGCGTAAGCAAGGCGTAGGTGAGGTGGCGCAGGAACCGGTTGGGGGAGCCGGCGCGGGTAAGGGCGGCCGGGGTAGGCCAGTGCCCGCCCGCCCACTGGGCGGCGGCGGCGGCCAGGGCAGCCAGGGCCACCCAGAGCAGTACAGGCAGGGCCTCGGCCCGGGGCGCAAACGCTACCCCGGTCGCCACTACCGCTTGCAGGCCCAGCAGGTAGAGCCAGGGCCAGCGCACGTGCCGTTCCGCCGCCGCCCACCACGAGCCCCATAAGCCGGCTCCCGAAACCAGCAGCAAGGGCAGCAAATACGCCAGCTCGGCCAAGGGCCGGAATGCGGGGCCGACGGGCAGCACGTGCGACCATTGCAGCA
The DNA here is from genome assembly GCF_003583925.1 of Hymenobacter rubripertinctus. Taxonomy (GTDB): domain Bacteria; phylum Bacteroidota; class Bacteroidia; order Cytophagales; family Hymenobacteraceae; genus Hymenobacter; species Hymenobacter rubripertinctus. Next base: position 4,992 of record NZ_QYCN01000043.1, read on the forward strand.
CCTGGTAGCCGAGCGTGGCCAGCAGCAGACCCGGCCACAGGCCCGGCACCGCCACCCGGCGGCGCAGCAGCAACAGCGCGCCGCCAAGGCCTGCCCCCACCCAGCCGGCCCAGGTGTGCGCATACACCAGGCCGCCCGCCGCCAGCAGCAGTCCGCCCACGGCCAGCCCCAGCAGCCGCAGCCGGTAGCCCGGGCTGAATGGCAGCGGCACAGCATCAAAAACCGGGGCCTTCCGCCCGTTCAGCCTGAATTGCGCGGCCCCACTGACCAGGGCGGCGGCCAGCAGCAACCCGGCGCGCTGCCCATCGGCGAGGCGACCGAAGTGGTAAACCAACGCGGGCAAGGCGGCGGCCAACACGAGGCTGCTGCCGAGCAGTATGCGGTAGAGCCGCGTTTCGGCGCGCCAGGCCAGCAGCAGGGTGAAGGCCAGCATTTCGGCGTAGAGCAGCGCGTGGGCAGCGGGCCAGCTCAGGCCGGCTTTGTGCAGCCCGAGGATGAACACGGTCAGCAGCCCTTGTCCCAATAGTATCAGGCTCAGGCGAAACCAATCGGCCTGCACCCGCGCTTGGTGAGCCAGCCCGAAGGTGAGGCCGGCGGCCGCCGTGGCCGCGCCGAGCAGCCCGGCCACGGGTGGGTGCGGCAACCCGAACAGCGCCCGCGCCAGCAACCCGATTGCGCTGCCGTAGAAGAACAGCGTCAGCCCGCGCAGGCACTGGAAAAGCAGGTGGTCGTCGGGGTGGCCGAGCAGGGCTTGCAGGGCGGGACGGCGCGGCGCGCGCGCCAGCAGGGCCGCGCTGCCCAGGCCGCCGAGCAGCAGCAGCCCCAGGCGCTGGTGGAGCACCGGCGGGGCCACTTCCCGCACCGAGCCCACGGCGGCCAGCAGCAGCGCAATGCCACTGCCCAGCGTCAGGCCCACCAGCAGGCGGAAGGTTGGTTTTTCATCGGCCAGTCCGCAGGCCCCGGCCAGCAGCAGGGTTTCGAAGTAGAGCACCGTGAACGTGGCCGGCCAGCCCAGGCCCGCTTCGTGGAGGCCCAGGATAAATACCGTCAGCAGTACTTGCCCGCTGAGCAGGTGCAGGGCGCGGAACCAGCCGCCACCGTTGCGCAGGTACCAGGCCCCGCCGAATACGGCGCCGGCCGCCGCCAGCGTGCCGCCCAGCAGGGCGGTCAGGGGCGGATGGGCAAACCCGAAAACAGCCCGGGCCAGCAGTGCGCCCGTCCCCAGGTACAGCAGCCCGACTACGCCCCCAAAAGTCCGGAGCAGACCGGATTGCCGGCTGGCATCCTCGCCGGCCAGCAACGGTTGCCGGTGCAGCAGCCGGTAGTAGCCGGCTCCTACCAGGCCCGCCAGCAGGAGCACCACGGCGTTGCGCGCAACGTCGGGGGCGGCGTAGGAGCCCAGGTAGAACAGGTTCAGCAGCACCAGCCCCAGGCCGGCGGCCACGGCCCCGACGGAGGCCACCTGGAACACCAGCCGCTCTTCTTCCCGGGCCATCACGAAGGCCACCAGCAGGGTTTCGAGCAGCATAAACAGCAGAACGAGCGTGCCCGAGGCGTGCCAGCCCTGCAAGGAGAAGGCCGCGAACAAGGCCAGCATCAGGGAAATAATGCTGTCGGTGCGAAACAGCCACTGAATACCCAGCCGCCGCGCCCGCCGGGCCACCCCAAACGTGAGCAGAGCTCCCAGCGCCAGCGGCACCGTTTTCCAGGGCGAGCCGGTGCTGTACTGGTAGAGGTTGATGCCCAGACAGGTCCAGTTGAGCAGGTGGGCCGAGAACAGCAGCGCATCGAAGTGCTGGCTGGCGTACACCCGGCGGTACTGCACCACGGCCCCCGCTACGCCCACCACCAGCACCAGGCCCAGGGCCACCAGTCGGCCCCCGGCCGACAACGGGCCGGCCGCTACCAGGGAGTAGTGCCAGTATTGGTGGAAGACGAAGAAGCTCAGCATGCTCAGCAGCAACTGGTATTTCCACCGCTGACGGTAGGTAATGGCGATGCTGAATCCGGTAACGCCGGCGGCGGCGGCCAGCGTGAGTAGCTCGCGGGGCAGCACGGCCAGGGCCACCAGGCTGAGCACGCCGTGCAGGGTGGCCACGTCTTCCCGGCCCGTGTCCCAGGCCAGCCACAGGTTGAGGCTCACCCCGGCCAGCAGCAGCAGGTAGCTCAACGGCGGCCCGGCCCATTGCAGGCCCGGCACGCTCGCGGCGCCCACGCAGGCAAACAGAAACACGGCCGCCGCGCTGCTTTGCAGCCACACGTTGAGCTTGGCCGCGAAGGGGCGGGGCCGCAGGTAGTAGTGCAGGCCCAGCAGGGCGGCCGCGAAGGCCGTAATCATGGCAAACCGCGCCGGCGCGCTCATCCGCAGGGCCGTGTAAATGCCCAGGAACCCGATGCCCGTCACGAGCACTACGGCCCCCAGAATACCCGTCCAGTTATCAAGCAGTAATCTTTCGGCGTGCTCCCACCAAGTAGGTTCGGCGGCCTCAGCCGGGGCGGCTTCTGGTTGTACCACTGGCCGCCGCATTGGTACCGGCGGGCGGGTATTGGTTTGCTCCAACCGTGCCGTAGCAACCGGCGTGGCCGGCACCGGTGGCACAGGAGCCGGACTTGCTACTGGCGGTGCCGGAGCCGCTGGCGCTGATGCGGACGGTGCCGGAGCAGCAACCGGAGTCGCTGGCGTTGGTGGAACGACCGGCGTTGCGGCCGGAGCCGGTGGCGTAGCTGGCGGAACGGCCGGAACAGCAGCGGCAACTACGGGCGTAACTGGCGTAACGGATGAAGCAGCGGGTGGCACAATGGCCGTCGGGGCCAGCGGCTCAGCACTGGCCCCGGCGGACTTCGGCTCGGGTGCTGCTGGTGGAACGGGCGGTGCGGGAGCGGCCGGAACGGGCACTGCTGGTGTCACGGAAACCGGCGCGGCTGGGGTGGGCCGGTGGGCCGGTGCGGGCGGCGCAGGTGAGTGGGCCGGCGTGGGCCGGGCGGCAACTACCGGCACAACCGGCGGCCGACTGGGAGGCGGGGATACCACTACGGCGGCCGTCGGAGCAGCGGCGGCAGCGGCCGTGCCCGTTGGGGCGGTGGCGAAGGCCGGAGTTAGCGCGGCGGGCTGGGTGAAAAGCCGGAGTTCCTGGCGCAGCTGCTCCACGAGGATGAGCAGGCTGGCGTGGTCCCGCCCGCGCTCCGCCGACTGATCAACGAGGGTCTGAAAGAGCTTTTGCAGCTTCTGGTACAACAGGCCCGCCACCACGCCGACTAGCATCAATAAGAAGGTGACCATACAGTAAGTGGTAAAATAAGACACAAAATGGCCGCTGTCACGCAGCCTGTAAGGAGGCGGTCCGGGGCGCGCAAAGGCAAGGCTGCCACCGGGTTGCCGCTATAGCTAAGGGACCGAAACATACCCGATATTCTTTGAATAATAGCTATATAAATGACAAAATTTTATACACTTTATTTTGAGATGACTGGTGAAAGGCCTTTGAATGCTCCCGGAACGGGCATTTGTCCTTCCGGCGCATGTAGAATCTGGCTCAGCCCGTTAGACGATTTTCCCCGGATTCCTCCTGCGTCGGAATGACAACCGCCCATTCCGGTAGCCACTTCGTGTACCTTGGTGCGCGTTTCCGCCTTCCCCGCCCCCATGCTCTCTCACGCCCACGAGGTTTTCCTGGAAGTTGCCCGCCAGCTCAGCTTCACCAAAGCCGGGCAGACGCTGTTTCTGAGTCAGTCGGCGGTGAGCAAGCGGGTGCGCAGCCTGGAGCAACACTATAAAACCGGCCTTTTCGAGCGCCTGGGCAACTCGGTGCAGCTCACGCCGGCCGGGGCGCTGCTCTACCAGAAGCTGCTGCTGGCCCGCCAGCTCCAGCACGAGCTCCACCTCGAATTCGCGGAGCTGAGCCCCGGCTTCTCGCCCCCGCTCGATATGGTGATCGGGGCCAGCACCACCATTTCGCTCTACGTGATTCCGCCGGTGCTTTCGGCCTACCTGGGCCAGTTCCCCAACACCCGGCTCACCCTTAAAAACCGCAACTCCGAAAACATCCTCAAAGCCCTGCTCGACCACGAAATCGACCTGGGCATTATCGAAGGCATTCACAAAGTCAGCCACGTCACCTACACACCGTTGCTCACCGATGAGGTGGTGGCCGTGTGCTCGGGCCGTAACCCGCTGCTGCGCCCACCCCTGCTGGCCGCCGACCTGCTCCGCACGCCCGTGGCCCTGCGCGAATCCGGCTCCGGCACGCTGGCCGTGCTCGAAGAAGCCCTGGCCGCCAAGGGTATCAAGCTCACCGATTTGCCCGTAAAAGTGCGTCTGGGCGGAACGGAGGCCCTCAAGAACTTCGTGCGCGTGGATTCTTGCCTGGCCTTCCTGCCCCGGCAGGCGGTAACCAAAGAGCTGGCCTCGGGCGAGCTGACCGAAGTGCCCATCCGCGACCTGAACCTGGTCCGCCACTTTGATTTCGTCCAGCGCAAAGGCACCGAAAACAACCTGCCCTACAAAACCTTTGTGCAGTTTGCCCGGCGGTATTATTCTTGAGCTGTTAGCTGACAGCTACTAGCTTTCGTTCAGTCAGCTAACAGCTAACAGCTAACAGCTAACAGCTAACAGCTAACAGCTCAAGATTCTCATTCCAAACTGGCATAGCCTATTCCAATTAGCCATTTGTTTGCGGCATAGGGTTCGGGGAGTTTTGCGTTCAACTCCCTCAGATATGAACCAGACCGCCGAAACCCTCACCCGCCTGCACGAGCTCGAATGCTCCGAGTGCGGCCAGCCCCATTCCGCCCACCAGCTCCAACTCGTGTCGGAGTGCCACAAGGTGCCGTTGGTAGCTACCTACGACCTGCGCGAACGGCTCTCCCGGGCTACCGCCATCGACCTGCATGATGCCTCGATGTGGCGCTACCGGGCCCTGCTGCCCCTACTCGACGATGAGAACAAAGTTACGCTGGGGGAGGGCTTTACCCCCCTCATGCGCCTGCCCACCCTCGGGGGGCGCTACAATCTGCGCGATTTACTGCTCAAGGATGAAGGTCAGAACCCTACCGGCTCGTTCAAAGCCCGGGGGTTGAGCATGGCTATATCCAAAGCGAAGGAGTTGGGCGCCACCGGCTGCATCATCCCGACGGCCGGCAACGCGGGCGTGGCGATGGCCGCCTACTGCGCCCGGGCGGGCCTGCGGGCCGTGGTGGCTATGCCCCGGCACACGCCCAAGGCTTTCAAGGAAGAATGCTACTGGTACGGAGCCGAAGTGCAGCTCATCGACGGCCTCATCAACGACTGTGCCGCCTGGGTGCGTCAGCACAACGCCAAGGGCGAACTGCTCGACGTATCGACCCTCAAGGAGCCCTACCGCCTCGAAGGCAAGAAAACGATGGGTTACGAGCTGGCCGAACAGCTCGACTGGCAGCTGCCCGACGTGCTGCTCTACCCGGCAGGCGGCGGCACCGGCCTGATCGGCATCTGGAAGGCGTTCCGGGAAATGCAACAATTGGGCTGGCTGGCGCCCGGGGCCAAACTGCCCCGCATGGTGGCCGTGCAGGCCGACGCCTGCCAGCCCCTGGTAGCCACCTACACCGGCCGGCAGGCCAACTGCCACGCCTATGTGGGCCGCTCGTCCATTGCCAACGGCCTGGCCGTGCCCCACCCGTTGGGCGAACAAATGATGCTGCGGGTACTGCACGAGTCCAACGGCACGGCCCTGAGCATCACCGATGAGGAAATGCTGGAAGGCATGCGCGAGCTTGGCCGCCACGAGGGCCTGTTCGTGGCCCCCGAAGGTGGCGCCGTCTGGATGGCCGCCCGCAAGCTCCTCGCCTCCGGCTGGATTAGTCCCGACGAGCAAATTCTGCTCCTCAACACCGGCTCGGGCCAGAAATACATGGACAACGTGGAAGGGAGATTCAAGTAAAAAATAAAAGTGAAAAATGGCCCTCGAACGTCCCACTTTAGGAGTTGTTTGAGGGCCATTTTTCACTTTTACTTGAATCTCCTTTAGTTACTGCGCAGGCCCATGATCCAGACGTAGGCCAGGGTGCCACCCAGAAACGCCAGGAATACAGTGCTGCTCCCGGGTACCGCTGCGGCTTCCAGCACGACTGCCAGCGTGCCCACGGCTGCCAGGCCCCAGCCAAACCACGCCGACTGCCGCCGCCGCTTGGGCGCCCACTGCCGCTGGGTGCCCACCAGCGGAAACAGCAGCCCCAGGGCCACAATGCCGGCGCTGTCCAGTAGGGCGGAGTCGAGGGTCTTGCCGGTCAGCAGCAACGCGCCGCCGCTGAGCAGCAGGGCCAGAAACTGATTGGAAAAGTGCGTATCCTCTTCACTGAGGGCGAAGCGGCCGTAGCGGTTCAGGCGCAGCAGGGAGTTGAACAGGGGCTCGGCAAACCAGCTCATGTACACCAGCACCAGGTAGAGCGGCAACAGGCCCGGAACGAAGTGGGAAAGCACGAACAGCCCCACGAACAGCCCCTGCCGCATGCCCGGGCTCAGCGTCTGGGTCCACACCATGAAGCGGTAGAACCAGTTGTAGAGCCAGAAACGGGCCTTGAGGGACGATACCAACCCCTCGCGGGCGTAGTCGGAGGTGGGGTTGAGGCGTAGGGCTTCGCGGAAGTGGGTGGCGGCCTCTTTGGCCCGGCCGCGCTCCAGAGCCACCCAGCCCAGGTCGGCGTGGGTGCCGGCGTCGGTGGGGTTGTGGCGCAGGGCTTCGTTGAGGTCGGCGGCGGCTTCGGGACGGCGGCCGAGGCGGGCCAGGCAGCGGGCCCGTAGCCCCAAGCAGTCCACGTGGGTGGGGTCGGCCTGGAGGCCGGCTTCGGCGGCGCGCAACGCCCCGTGCAGCTGGCCCTGCTGAAACCGGATCAGGCCCAGCACGTGCTGGTAATCGGCGTCTTCCGGGTCGAGGGCCAGGGCTTCCTCAATGGCGGCCAGGGCGGCCGGCAGCTCGTGCCGGCGCTGGAGTACGGCGCTCAGCACGTAGAAGCCAAAACTGTTTTCGGGGTCGAGGTGAACGGCCCGCTGAGCCGCTTGCTGGGCTTCGGGCAACTGGTCCTGCTCGGTGAGGGCCAGGGCCAGCAGGGCGTGCAGAAACCCGTTTTCGGGGTCGTCGCGGAGCTGGCGGCGGGCCTCCTGCTCGGCCTCCTGGGGGCGCTTGTGCTGCAACAGAAGCTGCACGCGGCTAATTTGCTGGAAGGAATTCATGGAGTAGATGGAAAGAAAGGCATACCGCGCCCGAGTTACCGGTTGCTTTCGGTCCGCAGCCGACGAATGTGGATATAGAACAAAAGGCCGACGACCAGCAAACTCAGCGGTGGCCCGTACGGCCAGGTGGCCGGCCAGCAGGCGGTAGCTACGCAGGCGGCCAACACCAGCGTGGCCAGCAGCACCCAGCCCAGCGGCGACTTTTCGGGTACCGGAGCCGCTGAGGCTTGTTTGAAGATGCCCATAATAGCCATAACAACGGCGGTGAGGCCGCCCGTCAGGCCAGCCCCCATACTCTGCCCAAGTCCCCACTGCTCCAACAGCCAGATCAGGCCGGGTAGCAGCGCCAGAATCAGCAGGGCGAACGTGGCGGCGGAACCGTAGCGGTACAGGGTTTCGTGGGCGTAGGACGTAGCCGCGTCGGGGCGGTTGCGCAGGCGGCGCACGGCGGGGTGGAGCCGCCAGTACACCCGCTCGAAGGCCAGGGCCAGCAGAATCGGAATACAGAAGAAGCTGAGCGGGAGTAGAATCAGCAGGAAGTGCCCCCAGGCCTTCCATTGGGGCCGAGGAAATTTCATGCCCTCCGTGACGAAGGTCATGTACCGGTCGAATTGAAGGTCTATCCGGCCCGGCCCGGTTTGCCGCCGAATGGCCTGGCTGGCTCCCTGCAAGGCCTGTTCATCAGTAGGCGCCAGGCGTAGCACTTCCTGAAAGTGGGCCTGGGCCGCCGCAAACTGGTCCTGCCGCATGGCCTCCTGGCCCAGCAGCAGGTGCGCTTTGGGCAGCGTGGGGTGGGCGGCGCGGAGCTGGTGCAGAGCCCCGGTCAGCTCGGGCCAGTGCTGCTGGGCGTGCAGGGCCTGGGCGCGGGCCACCAGGCAGTCTTGGTGCGTAGGGGTGTGGGCCAGGCCGCGCTCCGCCACCAGCTGGGCGGCGGCCGGCTGCGCCTGAACCAGTAATATCCGGGCCTGCATACCCAGATATTTAGGATTGAAGGGCTGCAACCGCAGGGCCTCACGGATGGCATGGTCGCGTGGCCCGAACTGACCGGCCCGGTTCTCCAGCAGGCAAAGCACGTAGTATCCCTCGCTGGCCGCCGGATTCAGGGCCAGCGCCTCGGCTACTGCCGCGCGGGCTTCGGCCAATTGGTTTTGCTGGTACAGGGCAAAGCTGAGCATGATATGCGCCAGCACCTCGCGCGGGTTCTGCGCCAGGTGCTGGCGTAGGAGCTGCTCGGCCTGCTGGGGGCGGTGCAGGGCCAGCAGGTTCTGCGCCGCCTCCTGCCAGCGGCTACCCGGGGGGGTGGGCATCATGGCGCGGCTACTTTTTGATGCCCAGGTAAGTCAGAATATCGTCGTAGTGGCCCCCCTCATTCGAGTACAAGGCGTAGTTTTTGGCGGTGGCAAACCACTCCTTGGTGCTGGGGCGCACCTGTTTGGCTGCCGCCAGCAGGTGGCTCTGCTGCACCGGCCGCACCTGGCCCGCCTTCATCGACTCGCGCAGGCAGGTTTCCACGGCCGTATCTACTACTGCTTGCAGGTCGGCGCCGGAGAGGCCGGCGGTCTGGGCAGCCAGGGCGGGCAGGCGCAGGTCGTCGGCCACGGGCTTGCCGCGCAGCAGCACCTCCAGGATGGCGGCGCGGGCCGGCTCATCGGGGGGCGTCACGAGCACAATCCGGTCGAAGCGGCCGGGGCGGCGGAAGGCGGGGTCGAGGTGCCAGGGGGCGTTGGTGGCGGCCAGGATGAGCACGCCGTCGTTGGAGCTGCGGGCCCCGTCGAGCTCCTCCAGAAACTGGTTGATGAGGGTGCGGCCGGCACTCTGGCGCAGGTCGTGGCGGTTGGCGGCCAGAGCGTCCACTTCATCAAAAAACAGCACGCAGGGCGCCTGCATCCGGGCCAGCTCAAACAGGTCGTGGAGCTTCTTCTCGCTCTGGCCCATCCACATGTCCAGAATATCGGTGATGCCCACGTGAATGAAGGAGGCCTGCACCTCGCCGGCGGTAGCCCGGGCCAGGTGGGTTTTGCCGCAGCCGGGCGGGCCGTACAGCAGCAGCCCGCCCCCGGCGGCCTTGCCGTAGGCTTTATAGAAGTCGGGGAACTGAAGCGGATGAATGATTTTGAGGCGGATTTCCTCCTTCACGGCGTCCATGCCACCCACGTCCCGGAACGTGATTTTGGGTTTCTCCAGGCCCGCGAACAGGGCGCGCTCATCCAGGCCCCGGTCCGATACGTGGGTGGCGTTGTAGTCGGTGGGGGCGCCGCCACTGGTGGTCTGGGCGGCGGGGCGCAGGCCGAGCTGGGCGTCGAGGTCGGCGTCGCGCAGGCTGGCATCCAGCTCCAGGGCCTGGCGGTAGGCGGTCCGGGCCTCGTCGGGCGGACCGCCGGCCCCGGCCAGCACCCGGGCGTGTAGCAGGTGGGCCGGACCGTGGTTGGGGTGGGCGCGCAGCAACTCCTCCAGCACCACCAGCGCCGCCGACGTTTTGAGCAGGGCGGCGTAGGTTTCGGCCAGCCCCAGCTGCAGCTCCTGGTCGTCGGGGTCCTGGCGCAGCCCCTGGCGGTAGTGGCCCTCGGCTTCGGCGAAGCGGCCAGCCTGGCGCAGCAGGGCGGCCACGTGGCGGCGGAGGGGAAGGTTTTCGGGCGAAAACGCCAGGGCATCGAGCAGGGGCTGAAGGTCGGCGGGGTTAGGAAGCGCGGCCATAGTAGATTAAGGAGCTAACAGGAGAACCGCAAGCTACGGGTTTTGTCCTCAATCAGAGGCCCTCGCAAGTGGCCTGCCGGGGCCAGAACGCACAACAGGCAGTGGTGTGTAAGTAGGTTGCGAATTCAGGGTAATATTGATAAAAAAGACCGTATTTATGTAATTTGCACCCCAATTAAATAGGGCAAATTATATAAATGGTAGTATTTGATTCTATATTGACCCTCTAAAATAAGGACATAACCTGAAAAATCATGCTATGACGTCTAAATCTGTCCCCTTGAAGATGAGCTTTGGTTTGGTCGCATTGCTGGTCCTAGTGGCTATGGCCCTGGTGGCGGCCTTCGTGCGGGTGCCCCACCCGGCCGCCGCGCCCGGCTCGCTCAACGGGGCCGACGTGGCCTGGATGCTCACGGCCACCGTTTTCGTGCTGATTATGACGCCCGGCCTCTCGTTCTTCTACGGCGGCATGGTGCGCCCCAAAAACGTCATCAGCACCATGCTCCAGAGCTTCGTGGCCCTGGGCGTGATTTCAGTCGTGTTCTACTTCGTGGGCTTCTCGCTCTGCTACGGCGAGTCCTGGCACGGGCTCATCGGCAACCCACTGACCTACGCGCTGCTGCGCAACGTGGGCACGGCTCCCAACCCGGCTTTCGCGGCCGGCATTCCGTTTATTCTCTTCTTCGCCTTCCAACTCAAGTTTGCCATCATTACGCCCGCCCTCATCACCGGCTCCTTCGCCGAACGGGTGCGCTTCAAGGGCTACCTGGCCTTCATGGTACTTTTCAGCCTGTTCATCTACTGCCCCCTGGCCCACTGGACCTGGCACCCCGAGGGTTTTCTGCGTCAGTGGGGCGTCCTTGATTTCGCGGGCGGTACGGTGGTCCATATTTCGGCGGGCGTAGCCGCGCTGGCCGGCGCGCTGGTGCTGGGCCGACGCTCCACTCACCTGCAATCCACTGCCTTCTCCACGCCTAACGTGCCGTTCGTCCTGCTCGGTACGGGGTTGCTGTGGTTCGGCTGGTTCGGTTTCAATGCCGGCTCGGCCCTGGGGGCCAACGAGGTGGCCGCGCTTTCCTTCGTGAATACCAACCTGGCCTCGGCGGCCGGGCTGCTGGCCTGGATTCTGGTGGAAGTGGTGCGGGGCGGCAAACCCACGGCCGTGGGGGCCTGCACCGGGGCCGTGGTGGGCCTGGTGGCCATTACGCCCGCCGCCGGTTACATCGATTACGGCCAGAGCATTTTGTTCGGGGTGCTGGCGGCCCTCATCAGCCACGTCGCCGTGCATTGGCAGAACTCGCGCACCACCATTGACGATACGCTGGATGTGTTTCCCTGCCACGGGCTGGGCGGCATCGTGGGCATGCTGCTCACGGGCGTGTTTGCCGACAAAGTGGGCCTCATCTACGGTACCAGCACCACCTTTCTCTACCACGTGCTAGGCCTGGCCATCGTCATCACCTACTGCTTCGTGGGGGCCTGGGGGCTGCTGAAACTAACCGACCGCCTGTTCGGGCTGCGCGTGAAGCTCCAGGAAGAGGAACTGGGCCTCGACCTGAGCCAGCACGAGGAATCCACCTACCACATCGACGAGGAGTACGAGCGCGCCTACCGCCGCGCCGTCCGCGTGGAAACGGTGCTCTAGAGCCCCGCCGCCGTTGTTGGTGCAAACAGCGCGTCGTTCCGCACCCTGGGCCCGGAAAAACTACCCCGCTGCGCTTCAAACGTAGGAAACCAGAAAGCCGGGCACGGCGATGAGGCCAGCAAAATCGGGGGCTACTCCGAAGGCTTCGGCAATTACGGTATCGGCACCCGTGGCCCGCGCGGCGCCGGCCGATGCGGCCGCCGCATTATTTTCAGCGCCAGCGGCGGCGCCAGCACGCCGCGGGCAAGGCATAACGGTGGCAATCGGGCGCGGCGGAACGTGGGCGAAGTAGCCGCCCGCTGCGCCCCGTAGGAAGCTGCTACTCGGCCCTGGAGCGCGCCAGCACCGCCCGGAATTCCGCCTCCGCCAGCCCCCCGATTTCCACTTTCTTGAACGGGGCCGTGTGCCCGCTGAGCAGCATCAGGCTGGATTTGTTCACCCCAAACACCTCCGCTAGGTAGCCCAGCAGGCAGGTGTTGGCCTGGCCATCCTGGGCCGGCGCGTGCAGGCGCACCGTCACAACACCATTGGAAGTCATTTCGAGCTGGTTGCGGCGGGCGTTGGGCTTGGCTCTCAGGTGCAGAACGGGCACGCCTCAGGCGGGCGCGTTGTAGGCATCGTACACGTTCCAGGCCCAGATAACGAAGGGCACCACAATCGTCCAGATCAGCAGAAAGCTAATCACGCCGCCTACGGCCCAAATCAAAAAAGCTTTCATAATCTGCCCTTTGATGAGCTGACCGAGGCCAGGAAAGAAGATGGAAAGCAGGGCGGGTAAACCGTAGGTTTGTTCCATGGAGCGGGAAGGAGGCGAAAAACGGGAAGATGCGGAAAATTACTGAACCCGACTCTGTCCGAACGGGCACCGGGCCAGCAAGGGGCAGCGGCCGCAGGCAGGCGTGTGGAAGTAGCAGCACTTCTGGCCATGAAACATGAATACCTCGTGGTGGTCGTACACCTGCTGGGCATCCCAGTCGGGCGGGAGCAGGGCCGCCAGCTGTTTGTGGGCCGCCGCTTCGCCTACTTTGGGGCCGATGAGTTCCAGGCGCTGGGCCACGCGGTGGTGGTGGCTGTCGACGGGCATGGCCGGGCGGCGCAGGGTGCTGAACAGGAGCACGGCAGCGCTGGTTTTAGGCCCCACACCGGGCAGTTGCTCCAGCCAGGCCCGGGCCTCCGGGATGGGCAGATCGGCCAGAAATGCCAGGTCGCAGGGGCCACCGGCACAGCGGGCGGCTATTTCACGCAGAATCTGCTGGAGGCGGGGGGCTTTCTGCTCGGGCCAGGTGCAGGGACTGATGGCGGCCTCTACCTCGGCCGCTGGCGCGTCGCGCACCTCTTCCCAGGTCGGGAAACGAGCGCGCAGTTGCTGGTAGGCGCGGTGCGAATCCTGGTTGCGGGTGCGGTGGGAGAGCAGGGAGCTGATGAGCTCACTGAGCGGGTCTTTGGTGGCAAAGAAGGCCACCGGGCAGCCATATTCGGCGCACAGCCGGCCATGAACCCAGAGGGCCAGCTCCCGGCGCTCGACCGGAAGCAATTCGGGGGAGGAGTCAGCAGGTGTTTTCACCTGCCTGCCTACGCGAAAGAGGGCGGTTGCGGTTATCAGTTGTTAGTTGTTAGTTGTCAGTGGTTAGTTGTCAGGAAAAAAAACACCATCCTGACCACTGGCAACCGGACACTGGCAACCGGACACTGGCAACTGACAACTGACAACTGACAACTGACAACTAACAACTGACAACTAACAACTGGCAACTGGCAACTGACCACCGAAGCCTACTGACCGCGGTTGTAGAGCAGGATGGCCTGTTTGATGCTGTCCTGGGACTTGCCGCCCACCACCAGCGGCACGATGGCCAGCGGAATGGCTGCGTATACCAGCGGCGACACGGAAAAGCCATTGCTGTTGCCAAAGCTCGACAGCACGCCCGCCAGCAGCAGGCCGCCGGCCCCCACGTAGCTAAGCGTCGTGTAAGTCTGGTAGCGGCGGGCATTGGCCAGCATCTGCTGAGAGCCCTGGTTGTCGAGGGTGGCCAGTTGGAGGTTCTTAACGCTCAGGTCCTCAATCGGACCGTTATCCTTGCTGAAATACTCGGTCCGGACGGTCCGGTAGCCGCCGAGGCCCCCCCCGTAGGGGTTGTAGCCGCCGTAGCGGCCGTAGCCGTAGGGACTGTAGCCGGAATTGTTGTACTGCTGGCTGGTAATGGAATACAGGCTGATGCGGCCTACCCGGTCGCGGCGCAGGGTGCTTTCGCGCTTGCTGCGGCCCGGCAGGGTGGTGCGCACATAAAAGCCGGTTTCATCTTCGTAGTAGCGCACATCGTTCAGGTCGAGCTTCTGCTGGCCATCCACGAGCAGAAACGTGCGGCCCAGCAGCGGCTGCTTCACCTCCACATCGTAGCCCTTCAGCACCTGGCCCGATTTGAGGCCCACCGCGTAGCGGGTGGTGTTGGCCGGCGGGAGCGGGGCCTGGGGTTGGCGCGGCGCCGGCGCTGCGGGGGCCGGCGCCAGCGCGCGGCTGGTATCGGGCGCGGCGGGGGGCACAACGGGGGCGGGCACGGTGTTCAGCTCACCACGGGGCGTTTGCTGAGCCAGCACGGGCGTCGCCAGCGCGCTCAGCGTCAGGAAGGAGAGGGTACGAAGCAGCATACGGGATAGGTAAGGCAGAAAGCTCCGGAAATACAGCCCCGGAACATGAGTGAGGCGTGAGCAAGGGTCACTAAAGCAGCAGCCGGCCGTTCTGGTCTGCCGGCCCCGGGCGGGCCAAGGACCGGCAAAACGTTAGCGCAGCAGCTTTTCCAGTAGGTTGAGGCTATCCACCATATCCGTGCCGGACTCGAAGTCCAGGGGCTTGAGAATGTAGCCGCTCACCTCCAGGTTCTGGGCGTTCAGTCGATCCACGTCCATGCTAGAGGTGGTGGTGATGAAAACCGGAATTTCGGCCAGCTGGGGGTTGGCCCGGATTTCGGCCAGGAACTCGTGGCCGTTCATCTTGGGCATGTTCAGATCCAGCAGAATCACCTCGGGCAGCGGGCGAATGGGCTCCACGCCGTTGGTGCCCAGCAGCAGGTCCAGGGCTTCCAGGCCGTTGAAGGCCGTGTGCAGCTCGTGGGGTACGCTGAACTTCTCGAAGGCCTTTTTGGCCGTCATCGTATCAAAAAAATCGTCTTCAACCAGGAGAACAGAACGCATGCGGCGGGGAATGAAGTAAGTGAGGTGGCCCGAAGGACAGACAGTGAAATAAGGCCCTGGCCGGTCCGGCGGCCAGGGCCGGGGCGCTCGGGGTACCAAGGTACGGGGGGGGGGGGCATCAGGATGCTTTGCCCATCAAAGGTCCGGCTACCTGGTTCACGGCGGCCGCTTTGGGCCAGGTAAAGATAAAGGCCGAACCATTGCCAGCCTCCGATTCCACGCGGATCGTGCCTTTTTGTTCCTCCACGATGCGCTTCACGATGCTCAGCCCGATGCCCGTGCTCTCGGCAGTGTGCCGGTCGCGCAGGGTCTGGAACATGAGGAAAATTTTCTGGTGAAACTGCGGCGCGATGCCCGGCCCGTCGTCCTGAACCCGAAACTCGTAGCAGGCCCCGATGTCCTGGGCCGTGATGGTGAGGCGGCCGGCGGGGCGGTGGTGGTACTTGGCGGCGTTGCCCATTAGGTTGGTGAAAACCTGTTGCAGGCTCAGGCGGTCGGTGTGCAGCACCGGCAGCGGCTCCGGCGTTACTACCTCGAAGGTGGGCGGCACGACCAGCTCGGCTACTTCCCGCACCAGCTCCTGCACGGGCACTGCTTCCAGCTGCCGCTCGGTGCGGCCGGCCCGGGCGTAGGCCAGCAGCCCGTTGATGAGGTCTTCGAGCCGGTGCAGGCGGCCCTTCATCATGGTCAGGTACTGGCCCATCTGCTCACTTATTTCCTGGCTCAGCTCGTCCTCAATCCATTTGACTACCGTCAGCACGCCGCGCAGGGGCGCTTTCAGGTCGTGGGAGGCCACGTAGGCAAACTGGTCGAGCTCCCGGTTGCGGGTTTGCAGCGCGGTAAAAGTAGTTTCCAGCGTCTGGGTCATGCGGTTGAGCGAGGCCGCCAGGTTGCCCAGGCTGTCCTGCTCCTGGTCCGTGATTTTAACCGTGTAATCGCCCTGCACCACGCGGTTGGCCAGCGCGTCAATGATCTGAATGCGCCGGCCTACTTTTTCGTTGGTTTGCGTGAGGGCCGTTTGCAGCTGCTCATTGGCGCCCAGCTCCCGCGTAATCTTGCCAAACAGCCACACCACGATTACGGCCGCCAGCAGGGCCGAAAACACGATGGCAGCCGGAGTGGTGTTCTGGTAGAAATCCTGGCCCTGGCGCTGGTCGCGCAGCAACACTTTCTCTCTGTCCTTGATGCGGTTGAGCAGCGCGCGCAGGTTTTCCATGCGCTGGTCGCCAAGAATCAGCAGGCGCACGGTTCGGGCCGAGGAAGTGCGGTTCTGCTGCCAGTTGCTTAGGTAGTTCAGGTCCTCCGCAATGGCTCGCTCCAGCGTGTCGAGCCGGGCTTGTTGCCGGGGGTTGGCCCGGGTGAGGCGGCGAATGCGGGTGAAAACAGTCTGGGCCTTGGGCGTAGTGGCCTGGAAGGCCCGCAGATAGCTGGAATCGTTGAGCAGCAGGTAGCTGCGGGCCTGGCCCTGGGCATCGCGCAGGTGCATGCGCAGGTCATCGGTGTTCTGGATTACGCGGTAGGTGTGCTCTACCTGGCGCGTGTAGTAGCCCAGCTGCTGAATGCTGTACCAGGAGGCGAGGGCCGTGAGCACCAGCACGCCCACGGCAATGATGAAGCCCAGAATGATTTTGGTGTTGAGCCGGATGCTCATAAGCGCGAACGAAATAAAAGTAAACGGGCCGTAAAGTACGGGTTCCTGCGGGCCTTCCCGCCCCGGCCAACGCGGGCGGCCCCGCCCGCGTTGGCTTCCGTATCTTTACCGGCGCTGCCCCCCCCCGCCGGGCCGCCCGCCTTTTTCTGCCCCATGCCCCAGTCCGACCCGATTTCCAGCCCCCAGAACCCGCGCATCAAGAACCTGCTCAAGCTCCAGCAGAAGTCGTCGGAGCGGCGGCAGCAGCAGCTCACTATCTTGGAAGGCCACCGCGAGCTCATCATTGCCTGCCAGGCCGGCGCGGTGGTCGACGCGCTGTTTGTGTGTCCCGAGCTGGCTACCGAAAGCCAGCTGCAAGAGCTGGCAACGATGCTGGGCGAGCAGGCCGAGTGGTTTTCGGTGTCGAAGGCGGTATTCGAGAAAGTGGCCTACCGCGAAGGCTCCGACGGGGTGCTGGCCCTGGTGCGGCCCCCGCAGCACACGCTCGAAAGCCTGGTGCTGCCCGCCAACCCGCTGCTGCTGGTGCTGGAAGCCGTGGAGAAGCCCGGTAATCTGGGGGCCATCCTGCGCACCGCCGATGCCGCCCAGGCCGATGCCGTTATTATCTGCGACCCACGTACCGACCTCTACAACCCCAACGCCATTCGCAGCAGTATCGGCTGCATTTTCACGGTGCCCACCGTGGCTACCTCCCGGCCCGAGCTGCTGGCCTGGTGCGCCCGGCGTGGTATCCGCACCTACGCCGCCGCCCTCACCGACCAGGCCCGCCCTTACACCGAGTTCGACTTCCGTGGCCCCACCGCCTTCGTGATGGGCACCGAAGCCGACGGCCTCACGCCCGCGCTCATGCACGCCTGCGACCAGACCATCATCATCCCGATGGCCGGCTACATCGACTCGCTCAACGTGAGCACGGCCACGGCTATTCTCACCTTCGAGGCCGTGCGCCAGCGGAGGTAGGCGTTGCAGCCGGGCCGGGCCGCCCGCGTCGCCAGCTCCACCCAGTGGTCAGGAGCAGCAGTGCGCCGCCCAGGCCCATCATGCCCAGCATAGCCGTCGGCGAAACCGGGTAGAGCAGCGCTCCGCCCACCACCGTGCCCAGGGCCAGCCACCCTAACGTTTCGGAGCCGGGGCCGGCCGTGCGCAGGGGCAGGGCACATAGCGCGTCGGGGTGTTGGGGCGGATAGAAAATAAATTTGAGCCGCGGGAAATCGTGGAGCAGCAAGCCAGTCGTCAGGACCAGAAAGCCCGTCACCAAATATGGAGTGCCTGGCCAGTGCTGCGACCAGGTGAGGAAGATGATGTTGAGCCACATGGGCACCAGCAGTACCGCGCCCAGCAGCGCGAACCGGCCCGTGAGCAGCAGCAGCCCAATAAGCAGCTGGGCTGCACCGATAAAGCGGGCAAAAATTTCCAGCTGATGCTGGGCCAGGAAGGCCGGGTTCATCGGCGGGCCCATGAGGCCGGGCAGATGGTTGCCGGAGAGCTTATAGAGGCCGCCGCCCAGCATGAGCGCCCCGAGCAGCAGGCGGCTGCCCCCCACGTATAGCCGCCGTTGCCATCCGCCGCAGCGCAGCGCTACCGCCGTTGCCAGCGCCGGCACCACTATCGTGGCCAGATAAAACAGGTGTAGGTTCATGGCCGATAAGTTATCCAGGCGCTCGTAACTCCGCTGGGCTAATCTACGTCCGGTAACCGGGCCGGGGGCAACGGGCTGCCCGGCTCCACCAACCAAGCAGCACCAGCCACTTCCCAACCAGGCCTTCTCCCACAAGCGTGATGACCACTGAACACCGCACTCTTACCATCCACGGCCACGTGCAGGGCGTATTCTTCCGCCAGAGCGTCCGCCAGCAGGCCCGGCAGCTGGGCCTGCACGGCTACGCCCACAACAACCCCAACGGCACCGTCAGCATCGAAGCCGAAGGCCCGGCCGAAGCGCTGGCCGCGCTGGAAAGCTGGTGCCGGCTGGGCGGACCACCCGCCGCCCGCGTCGATCAGGTAGACGTGGTGGCCGGGGCGGTGCAGGGCTACACGACGTTTGAGGTGCGCCACTAAACGGCCCGGGCATCATACGCGCCGCAGGCTTTGCACGGTCACGTCGAGCGGCTCGGCGGCATAGAGCAGGGGCGGGCCAGTAGGCGTGGGCAGGCCGTGGCTTTCGAGTAGCGTCGAGTCCCATTCCTGCAAACTAGCCTCCCGCAGCTGCCAGGGTTCGTGCCCGAGCTGCCCGCGCCAGAGGTGCGGCCCGTGCCGGCCGGCGCGCACATCGGGGCCGGCGGTATAGAGGCAGTAGCGCTCGGTAAGGAAGTGCGCCAGCGTGCCCGGCCGGGCCAGTGGCAGGGCCGCCCCGGGCGTCCAGGTGGCGGCGAACGTGGCCGGGGCCGCGCCCCGATGGGTGCGTTCGGCTACGGTCCGCAGCTGGCCGTTAGCTTCCGTGAGCGCCATCCGGGCATGCAGATAGGGCAGGTGAAACAGCGTGCGGGCCGCCCACACGCCCAGCGGCTGAGTGGCATCGAGGGAGAGAAACCACACGCCCGGCACCCCATCGAGGCGGGCGTAGGTGCGCACGTTCAACTCGTGCAGGGCACTCAGGCCGGGCACGGCCGGCAGCCCCAGCGGCCGGATGCGGCTCATGGTGAAGGGCACCACGCCCAGCCAGGCCTGGTCCTCGAACAGGTCCAGCTCCAGGCGGGCCGGCAGGTAGGGCCGTAGCGTTTCGGGCGGGACCGGCCAGTGGGCAAACAGCAGGTTGCTCCAGCGTTGGCGCATCAGGGACGGGCGGCGGGTGGGCGCAGGCAGGAAGGAGAAGGGCACGCGGCACAAGGTTGGTGAGGTCGGTAACAGAGTCAACCACCCGAACGCGCTGCGGTTGCCGGGTTTCGCGATCCGGACGGAAAAAGAAAGCGGCGCGGCCCAACGGGGCCGCGCCGCTTCCGGCTTTGCAGGGCGTCAGCGGGCAGTTCAGCCCGCTTTTTTGTAAACTACTTTCTCCAGGTTTTCCAGCCGCTCCCGCAACTCCCGCACTTCCGTATCCTGGCCGGTCTGCTTGGTTTGCACGGTGTCGTAGCGGGCCGTTTGCCGGTTCATGGCATCCAGCACGGCCGTGGTCATGTTATTGAAGGCGCTTTCCATACGGGTGAACCCCTCATCCATTCTTTCCTGCATGCGCTCCTGGGTTTGTTGCATGCGTTCCTGGGTTTGCTGCATGCGTTCCTGGGTTTGCTGCACTTTATCCAGCGTAATCAGGATGTCGGCTACGACTTCGGGCAGGTCGCGCTTGTTGCGGTTTTCGGAATCCATAGAGAGCCAGGTAGCAGGTTAACGAACTCAAGATACGGACTTTGGCTACCGGAAGCCACCGGCCGGCCCGAAAAAAGGGGCGCGACTTGCGCCGCGCCCCTTTTATTCTTAAACGAAGAACAAACTCCGAAAAACGAAATCTAGTCGACCTTCTTGGCGAAGCGCAGGCGCTCGTTCTCGTCGAGCAGGATCTTACGCATCCGGATCGACTTGGGCGTTACCTCCAGGTACTCATCCTTCTGGATGTATTCCATGGCTTCTTCCAGCGAGAACTGGCGCTTGGGAACAATCTTGGCGTTGTCGTCGGTACCCGACGCGCGCATGTTCGTGAGCTTCTTGCCCTTCTGGATGTTGATGGTCAGGTCGTTCGGGCGGGTATGCTCGCCGATAACCTGGCCAGCGTATACCTCTTCGCCCGGATCAACGAAGAACTCGCCGCGGTCCTGCATCTTATCAATGGTGTAGGCCGTGCCCATACCCGTATCCATCGAAATCAGCGAACCCGCGATACGGCCCGGAATCACGCCCTTGTGCGGCTCGTAGGCCGAGAAGCGGTGGTTCATGATGGCCTCACCGGCGGTGGCGGTCAGCACGTTGTTGCGCAGGCCGATCAGGCCCCGGGCCGGAATGTTGAATTCCAGGTGCTGCAGGTCGCCCTTGGGCTCCATGATGGTCAGTTCGCCTTTGCGCATCGTTACCAGCTCGATTACCTTACCGGCCGTCGTCTCGGGTACGTCCACTACCAGGTGCTCAATCGGCTCCAGGCGGTTGCCTTTCTCGTCTTCCTGAAACAATACCTGGGGCTGACCCACCTGCAGCTCGAAGCCTTCGCGGCGCATGGTTTCAATCAGCACCGACAAGTGAAGAATACCACGGCCGTACACCAGGAAGCTGTCCTCGCGGTCGGTTTCCTTTACGCGCAGGGCCAGGTTTTTCTCGGTTTCCTTGAACAGGCGGTCACGCAGGTGACGCGAGGTAACGAACTTGCCTTCCTTACCGAAGAAGGGCGAGTTGTTGATGGTGAACAGCATGTTCATCGTTGGCTCGTCGATGCTGATAACCGACAGGCCCTCGGGGTTTTCAGCGTCAGCGAGCGTGTCGCCGATGTCGAAGCCTTCGATGCCCGTTACGGCGCAAATTTCGCCTGAGCTAACCTCCGAAACCTTGGTGCGGCCAAGGCCTTCAAACACCTGCAGCTCCTTGATTTTTACTTTCTTGATGGTGCCGTCGCGCTTCACCAGGCTCATGTTGGCGCCTTCCTTCAGCGTGCCGCGGTGCACGCGGCCGATGGCGATGCGGCCCACGAACGACGAGTAGTCGAGCGAGGTAATCTGCATCTGGGGCGTACCGTCGAGGGTAGGAGCCGGGGGGATGGACGCCACCACGGCGTCGAGCAGCGGAATAATGCTGTCGGTTTTGGTCTTCCAGTCGGTGCTCATCCAGCCCTGCTTCGAGGAGCCGTACAGCGTCACGAAGTCCAGCTGGTCTTCGTTGGCACCGAGGTTGAACATGAGGTCGAAAACCTGCTCGTGCACCTCATCGGGCCGGCAGTTTTCCTTATCGACTTTGTTCACCACCACGATGGGCTTCAGACCCAAATCGAGGGCTTTGCCCAGCACGAAGCGGGTCTGGGGCATGGCACCTTCGAAGGCATCGACGAGCAGCAATACGCCGTCGGCCATCTTCAGGACCCGCTCCACCTCGCCGCCGAAGTCGGCGTGACCGGGGGTGTCGATGATGTTGATTTTTACGTCCTTGTAACGTACGGATACGTTCTTGGAAACGATGGTGATGCCCCGCTCACGCTCCAGGTCATTGTTGTCGAGGATGAGGTCGTCGAACTGTTGGTGTTCGTCGAACAGCTTCGAGGCGTGAATGATCTTGTCCACGAGCGTGGTCTTGCCGTGGTCAACGTGGGCGATGATGGCGATATTCCGAATGTTCTGCATACAATGGGTTTTCCGGGCGCAAAGGTAGGGAATGTTTGGCGCAAAATCGTGGGCGTAATTAATTGTTGCTGAGTAAGGAATAAAGCCGGGCCGTAATGGGCAACTGGCTGGGCCGCTGGGGTTCCGGAGAAAATAGCGCCCAGCTGGCTCTGGGGGGGGGGCGACCGAACCGTTGCCGGCTTCCGTATGTTATTCCGTCGCCGGCCCCCGGGGCCTGCCTTCCTTCATCGTACCAATTCTCTGCCCATGCGCTCTTCCTTGCTTCTCTTACTGATTTCTGCCGCCACGCTCAACACCGCCTGCTCCCAGCAGGCCAGTTCCCGCGACGCCAAAATGGACGCTGCCGACACAACTCCGGCCATGACGGTGGCCTCGCGCACGGCCGAGCAGTATCCCAAGCCCCAGCCCACCACGGGCAAGCCCGGCGAGTTTCCGGTGCAGAAAACCCAGGCCGAGTGGAAAAAGCAGCTCACGGCCGAGCAGTTCTTCATCCTGCGCGAGCAGGGTACCGAAAAACCTTTCGCCAACCCCTTCTGGGACAACCACGAAAAGGGCAACTACTACTGCGCCGCCGACCACAACCTGCTGTTCTCCTCCGAAACCAAATTTGAGTCGGGTACCGGCTGGCCCAGCTTCTGGGCCCCGGCCGCCAACGCCAGCCTCAAAGTAACGTCCGACAACACGTATGGCATGAGCCGCGACGAGCTGCTGTGCGCCCAATGCGGCGGCCACCTCGGCCACGTCTTCAACGACGGCCCCAAGCCCACCGGCCAGCGCTACTGCATGGATTCCTACGGCATGGTGTTCGAGAAAGCCAAGTAGGGTAGTTGTCAGTTGTCGGTTGTCAGTTGTCGGTTGTCAGTTGTCAGGACGACGTTCCTTCACTGGCAACTGACAATAGCCAACTCAACTACCTTTGTGAATGGCCCGCTGGCAATCCAAGCCGGTGGGCCGTTTCGTTTGTTATGACCCTGTAGCGCCTAACCAGCGCGTACTTTGCCCTTTTTTATTCCTGTTTTCATTGCAGCTTGTAGCTGAAAGCCTGTTGCTTTACTATGTCAACTCAACTCCATCCTGACGGTATTGCCGACCTCCAAACGGCCCTGGCGCCGGCCCGCGAACAGCTCGTGGCCCACGGCGTGTACCAGTCGCTCCAGTCCCTGGCCGATTTGCGCGTGTTCATGGAGCACCACGTATTTGCCGTCTGGGATTTTATGTCGCTGCTCAAGGCCCTGCAACGGGAGCTGACCTGCGTGGAGCTGCCCTGGGTGCCCCGCGGCAACCCTGCCACCCGCCGCCTCATCAACGACATCGTACTGGAAGAGGAAACGGACCTCGACCCCGAAGGCCGGCCCACCAGTCATTTTGAGCTTTACCTGCGGGCCATGCGCGAGTGCGGAGCCGATACTGCGCCCGTCGAGCGCCTGCTGGCCGCGCTGGCCGAAGGTGCCTCGGTCGCCGATGCGCTGGCCGAGGCCAATGCGCCTGTTTCGGTGCGCGGGTTCGTGCTCGATACCTTTCGCCTCATCGAGCTGGGCCAGCCCCACGCGGTGGCGGCCGCCTTCACGTTTGGGCGCGAAGACGTGATACCCGACATGTTCCGCCACCTCGTGCACGATTTGCGCCAGCGCTTCCCCGGCCAGCTCGACACCTTCACCTACTACCTCGACCGCCACATTCAGCTCGATGAGGAGGTGCATACGCCCCTGGCTCAGCAAATGGTGCGCGACCTGTGCGCCGATTCGGCCCAGCGCTGGGCCGAGGCCGAGGCAACGGCCGTGCGTTGCATGAGCGCCCGCGTGGCCCTCTGGGACGGCATCCGGGCCGATTTGCCGACCCCTCGGGGGTAGCCGCCCGTGGCGCGGGTACCCGGGCGCCACGGGCAGCCATACCGGTTTCCGGCAATTTAGCGGCCACCTGGCCCAACTTCGCCGGGTGCCGCCCGTTAGCACCAGGAGCCGATCTGCTGGAGGTCGGCTCCTTTGCTTTTTGCTATGCGCTACCCCGCTTTTTTTTGGATTTCAGTGCCCACCGTGCTGCTGTTGAGTGGTTGTACCGCGGCCCAGGATACGGCCGCCGAAGAGGCCAGCGCCCGCCGCGTTCCAAACCGCATTCTGACCGACGCCGACCGCCAAGCGGCCTACAACAGCAACGCCGGCTACAATGGCGCAACGCCTGATGCCACCCCGGGCCGCGTACGATTGGGCAACCAGGCCAGTGGCATCAACTCCCAGAAGCGGCCCGAAACCCTCAACACCGACGACAATAATACCAGCACCCCCGAAACCCGCCTCAAACGCGTAAAAGGTGCCCCGGCCGATACGCTGCGGCTGCCCTAAGCAGGGCACTTTGCCAGTAACTTTAGCGCCCGACTCCGGCACGCCAAAAGGCCCGTTACCAATCCGGTAGCGGGCCTTTTGGCGTGCCAAAGAACGACGGCTTAGGCGCCCCCCTCTTCCGTCTTAGGGGCCGAGTCGGCGGGGGAAGCGGGCTTTTGGGCGGTGGTCCGGGAACGGCTGGCCGGGGCCTTTGGAGCCGCTGGTTTGGCGGCGGCGGGGCGGGTGGGCTGGGTGGTGGCGGGCTTCGTGGCCGGGCGGGCGGCGCGGGTGCGGCGGGKGGCGGGCTTAGGAGCCGGAGCCGGAGCCGGCTCCGGCAGCGAGGCCGGGTCGGCGGTGGCTGAAACGCTGTCGGAAGCGCCGGGCGTACCGGCTTCGTGGTGGCGCACTATCGTGTGCAATGCCTGCTCGAAGAGGTGCTCCATGTCGGTGTCCAGACGGCGGGTGGCATCCTTTACCACTTCCTGCAACTGGGCCTTGGTTTCCTTGCGGATGCGCTTGACTACCGCATTGATGCGCCCGTCGAGTTCCTTTTGCAGCTGCTTGGCGGCCGCTTTCAGCGCCTTTTTCTGGCTGGTTTTCTTGGTTGATTTTTTTTCGTTCAGGGCAGCAGAAGCGGTCTTTGCGGCTTTTGCGGCCTTCGCCTGGGCTTTCTTGGCCGGGTCCTTCTCGGCTTTGGCCTTCTTGGCGGTTTTGTCTTTGGCAGTTTTGGAGGCTTTGGTCATATACGGGAACTGAACAGTGTTGGGAAGAAAGACTGGAGTGCTATACGGTCAGGCGCGCCGGTTGGCGACTGGAATACAGAAGTATTTATGGTTGACTCCGCACCGTGAGCCGGGGTGTGAGCCGGCCCGCAAGCGGTGCGGTTCCTCTTTTTACTCGTTCCTTTGCATAGCCGGGACCAGTTCGCCGCCCCGGCTTACCCGATTAGTTGCTTTCTGTTCCGAATATGCCCGCTCTACCCCAACGCTACACCGTTACGGCGGCCCTGCCCTACGCCAACGGCCCCGTGCACATCGGCCACCTGGCCGGCGTGTACCTGCCCGCCGACATCTACACGCGCTACCTGCGCGCCCAGCAGCGCGACGTGAAATTCATCTGCGGCTCCGACGAGCATGGCGTGCCCATCACCATCCGGGCCCAGAAGGAGGGCGTCACGCCCCAGCAGGTCGTGGATAAGTACCACGCCCTCATCGGCGACTCGTTCCGCGACTTCGGTGTGTCATTTGACATTTACTCGCGCACCTCCTCGAAAACCCACGCCGAAACGGCCAGCGACTTTTTTCTGAAGCTGCACGCCGATGGCAAGTTCATCGAGCAGGTGTCGGAGCAGTATTATGACGAGCAGGCCGACCAGTTTCTGGCCGACCGCTACATTGTAGGTACCTGCCCCAACTGTGGCAACGACAACGCCTACGGCGACCAGTGCGAGAAGTGCGGCACCTCGCTTTCGCCCACCGAGCTTATCAATCCGCGTTCCATGCTGAGCGGCAACCACCCCGTGCTACGCGAAACCAAGCACTGGTACCTGCCCCTCGACCAGTACGAGCACTGGCTGCGCGAGTGGATTGTGGAGGGCCACAAGCAGGACTGGAAAGCCAACGTGTACGGCCAGTGCAAATCCTGGATTGACCAGGGCCTGCTGCCCCGGGCCGTGACGCGCGACCTCGATTGGGGCGTGCCCGTACCAGTGCCCGGCGGCGAAGGCAAGGTGCTCTACGTGTGGTTCGATGCGCCCATCGGCTATATTTCGGCCACCAAGGAACTGCTGCCCGATGGTGCCTGGGAGCCTTACTGGAAGGACGCCGGCACCAAGCTGGTTCACTTCATCGGCAAGGACAACATCGTGTTCCACTGCATCATCTTCCCGGCGATGCTCAAGGCCCACGGCGAGTTCATCCTGCCCGACAACGTGCCCGCCAACGAGTTCCTGAACCTAGAAGGCGACAAGATCAGCACGAGTCGCAACTGGGCCGTGTGGCTGCACGAGTACCTGCTGGATTTCCCCGGCCAGGCCGACGTGCTGCGCTACGTGCTCTGCGCCAATGCCCCCGAGAACAAGGACAACGACTTCACCTGGAAAGACTTCCAGGCCCGCAACAACAACGAGCTGGTAGCCAACCTGGGCAACTTCGTGAACCGAGCCGTGGTGCTCACGCATAAATTCTTTGACGGTAAAGTGCCCGCCGCCGTGGGCTTCTCCACCGAAGACGAGGACGTGCTGCGCCAGATGGGCGAGTTTCCGGCCCGCATTGGCGAGCTGCTGGAAAACTACCGCTTCCGCGATGCGCTGAACGAGCTGATGAGCCTCTCGCGCCTGGGAAACAAGTACCTGGCCGACCAGGAGCCCTGGAAGCTCATCAAAACCGATGAAGCCCGCACCGGCACCGTGCTGCACGTTTCGCTGCAACTGACGGCCGCCTTCGTCACGCTGCTCGAACCCTTCCTGCCCGAAGCCGCCGCCCGCCTCGGCCGCATGCTGAACACCGAGAAAGGTACCTGGCCCGAGGCCGGCCGCCCCAACGCGCTGCCCGCCGGCCACCAGCTGGCCGAAGCCGCCCTGCTGTTCACTAAAATCGAAGACGCTACCGTGGAAGCCCAGGTCCAGAAGCTGCTCGACACCAAGAAAGCCAACGAGCTGGCCGCCGCCGTTGCTGCCCCCGCCAAGGAGGACATCAGCTTCGAGCAGTTCCAGACGATGGACCTGCGCATTGGCACCATCGTGGCCGCCGAGAAAGTCGCCAAAACCAAGAAGCTGCTCAAACTCAGCGTTGACCTGGGTTTCGACGAGCCCCGCACCATCGTGTCGGGCATTGCCGAGCACTTCCTGCCCGAAGCCCTGGTGGGCCAGCAGGTGCAGGTGCTGCTCAACCTCGCCCCCCGCGAAATCAAAGGCATCCAGAGCCAGGGCATGCTCCTGATGGCTGAAAACGCCGACGGCGTGCTGAGCCTGATGCAGCCCAGCAGCGCCGTGCGGCCGGGTTCGGGCGTGGCCTAAGTCACACTATTGGATAAATAAAAAGCCGATTGCATTCATGCAATCGGCTTTTTATTTATCCAATAGTCGGAGTAGCTTACGGTACTCTACCCTACTATTTTAGTGGGTTGTCCACGAGCAAGATAGCGACTAAATACATCCAGTAGGTTCAGAATTTTGCGTGCCAGCGGCTGGTCAGGGGCCGTATGTGGCCGGGTGAGTTGGCGCAACAGATTCAGGCCGTGCCGACTC
>NZ_QYCN01000044.1 GCF_003583925.1 Hymenobacter rubripertinctus
CTTGGCTCAACCGCTTCCGGCATCTGCTGATTCGCTGGGCCAAAAAACCGGAGAACTACTTGGCCATGCTCCACTTTGCCTGTGCGCGCATTACGTGGTACAATTGTCTTTTTGGCTGACCCTCATTCCCTATTCGGATAGACTCTAAGCACCGGGGCGGCCAGGTGGCGGTAGCCCGGGCCGGGGTTCAGGGCCGGGCTGAGGTAGCGCTGCACCGTAGCCGGGCCGTTTACCTGCCCGTTGGTATTCACTACCAGGGCCGTGAGCGTATCCGAGGACAGCAGCGTGAGGGCGCGGCCGTTCAGGGTTAGGTTGCCGGTGGTCAGGCGCAGCTCCCGCCCCACGCTCAGGGGTTGGGTGAGGGTGAGGCCGGCGGCGTTGCCAACTTCTAGGTTGCGGACCTGGGCGGGCAGGCCGGAGCCGGTGGTTTGGGCCTGCGTACCCGCGTAGCGGTAGGTGGCCGTCGGACTGAACGTGCGGCTGCCCGCCAACTGCACGGCCCCCGTGGCCCCGCTGCTGCTGATGCCGGCTGCGTCGCAAATGCTGAGCGTGCCACCGGCCGCCAGCACGAAGCTGCCCGCGCCCGTCACGGGTTGGCAGTTGGTAACCAGCGAACCGCCCGCCTGCACGGTGAGGGTACCAGCTACTTGCAGCGCCGCGCCCAGGGTAGCCGCGCCGGTGCCGGTAATGGTCACGTTGTTATAAGAGCCGCTGATGGTCTGCGCCGTGCTCACTATCAGGTTGGTGAGGGTGGTGTCCGCCGTAACCTGCACAGCGCGCGAGGTGGCCGTGCAGCCGCTGCCGTAGCTGGCCGTGGCCGAGTAGCTGCCTGCTTGGTCCACCGTGATGCTGGCCCCCGTCTGGCCGTTGCTCCAGGCGTAGGTAGCGCCCGCAATAGGTGTGGCCGTATCGTTGAGGCTGCCGTCCGGATTCAGCCGGGCTATGCGGGTGGCCGGGCTGCCGTTGTAGCTGGTGAACGTGCCTGTTGCCAGGAGTTTGCCATCTGCCTGTAAGGTCAGGGCGCGGACGTTGCTGTTGAACCCAGCTCCCGTGGCAAAGCCGTTATCCAGGGTGCCATCCGGGTTTAGCCGGGCCAGCCGGCCGCGGGCGGTACCGGCGTAGCTGGTAAAGAGCCCGCCCAGGACCAGTTTACCATCGGCCTGCACCTGCACGGCGGCCACGCTGAAATTAGGGCCGCCCGTCGGGAAGCCGGCATCCAGGGAGCCATCGGCATTGCGCCGCTCCAGGTAGCGGGCGGTAGTAAATGGGCCTACGTTGAAGCTGCCCCCGAGCAGGAATTTGCCATCCGCTTGCAGGGCCAGTGCCTGCACATTGGCGTCGACGTTGCTGGACAGTACGGGTTGAAAGCTGCCGTCCGTCGTGCCATCGGCGTTGAAGCGCCGCACCACGGCCCCCGATTGCGGGCCGCCATTCATCACCCGGAAAGAGCCCCCGAGCAGAATTTTACCATTGGGCTGTACCACCACCACATTGGCCCCGTCGGTGAAGGAGGTAGGGGTAGGCGCGAAACCGGCATCCAAAGAGCCATCGGCATTCAGGCGTGCCACGTTGACGCGGGCTGTGCCGTTGTAATTACTAAAGGCCCCCGCTACCAGTACTTTGCCGTCGGGTTGCAGGGCCATATCGGTGATGCCCGGCCCGATGTCGAACGGGCCACTCGAAATCGTACCGCTGATGCCGGTACCGGTTTCCCGGAACGTGGCATCCAGCGAGCCATCGGCGTTCAGGCGGGCCACCAGCTTGCGGGCCGTGCCGTTGTAGCTGGTAAACGCGCCGGCCACCAGAATTTTGCCGTCGGGCTGGAGCAGAATGGTCCGGACGGAGCCGTTGAGGCCGGTACCCGGCTGGGTGAAAGAAGCGTCGATGGTACCATCCGGGTTCAGTCGTACCAGGTTGTTGGTGGGCGTGCCGTTGTAGGTGGTCGTGCCGGCCGCCAGAATTTTGCCGTCGGGCTGCACGGCCGTAACGGCAGCGGTGCTATTGAATCCGGTGCCCGTATTGAAAGCAGGCTCCAGGGCCTGGGCCGTGAGCGTGACGCTGCCGCCACCGGACAGGCGCACCGGCCCGGCGGGCGTTACGGTTACCTGCGCTGTGCAGGCCGGGGCCGGGGCCGGCACGCTCACCGTGAAAACGGTGCTGCTGCTGCCCGTGCCGCCGGGCGTGGTTACGCTGATAGTGCCGGAGCTGGCCCCGGTGGGGATGCTTACCGTAATCTGGGTATCGGAATCAATTACGAAGCCCGGAGCTGCCGTGCCATTGACGGCTACGGCCGTGGCGCCGGTGAAGCCCGTGCCGGTGAGGATGACGCTGGTGCCGACCGGGCCGCTGCTGGGCGTGAAGGAACTGATAGCAGGGGCGCTAGCCGTAACGGTGAAGGGCGCGGCACTGAAGGCAGTAGTGCCCCCGTTGTTTACCCCAACCGGTCCTGTAGTGGCGCTGGCAGGCACAACCGCCGTAATCTGGGTGGCCGAGTTTACCACAAAGCTAGCCGTACTGGTGCTCTGGTTGAAGGTAACCCGACTTACATTGACGAAGTTGGCTCCGGTGATGATGACGGAAGTGCCCACCGGGCCGCTGGCTGGTGCCAAGGAGTATACTACCGCGTTGGCCACCACCGCGAAGCTCACCCCATTGCTGGTGCCATCGGGCGTAGTTACGCTCACGGACCCGGTTTGCGCGCCGGCCGGTACTGTAATGCCCGAAATCTGCGTGCCGTCGGCATTTACGGTGAAGCCCGAAGCCACGGTATTGTTGCTCGTTCCGGCGAAGGTGATGACAGTGGTGCCGGTCAGGTTGGTGCCGGTTAGCAGCAGGCTGCTGCCTGCGGTGCCGCTGGCCGGGCTGATGCCCGCCAGGGTGGGCACGAACTGGGGCGTGAGGGCAAGCGTGCCGGTGCCGGTTGTAGCCAGGGCGTAGCTGGGCGTGCTGCCGCCAGCCAGGGCGGTGGGCTGCACGTAACTGGAGCCGCCGCCGCCGCCGCCGGGCATATTGAACATATTGTTGGCGAAACCGCCACTCGCGCCGCCGCCGCCGCCAAAATAGCCGCCGCCGCCGCCGTGCCCGCCAACCGGACCCGCCCCGCCGGCTCCGCCCGCGCCTGCCGTGCCGGAATTGCCCGCCGAGAAGGAGAACGAAGCGGGAAAGCCGCCGCTCCCGCCGCCAGTGGTAGTACCGGCTTTGCCGCCGGCGTTACCGCCTGTTCCATCTTCGCCGGCGTTGGTGCCGGGAGCTCCGGCCCCGCCCGCTACCAGCAGCCGCTGGCTGTTGGTGCTCATCAGGGTGCCGCCGCCCAACGGGGCCGTGCTGCTGGCCCCCGCTATGCGCCGCAGGTCAGTCGCTCCGCTGCCGCCGTTGCCAGCAATTTGGCTGGCCGTAGTAGGGCCGCCACTGCCTCCGCCGTTATAGCCCCCCAACCCGGGAGTATAAGGTGCCGAGCCAAAGGCCTGTTCGCCTGGCCCCCCCACTACTACTGTCAGCACTTCGCCGGGGGTAACTGTGAGCACGGCCGAAACCAGAGCGGGCCGGCTGCTCGCAGGACCCGTCATGAAGCCCGCACCCTGCGCCACTACCCGCAGGCGCGTGGCCCCGGCTGGTACGGTATACGTCTGGGGTGCCCCGGTAAGACTGTAGGTGGCTGTTTGGGCCTGAGCCGTACTCAGGCCAACGGTCAGGCACAGACCAAGTAGCCAGCCATTGGCCCGGCTCCGGGAGCCGGGAGGTAGTAAAGGAGGACGCATAGAAAAAAAGAAAATTGGTGAAGAGTTCTGGCTATCAGGCAAACGCCGCCGCAACCGGCGCGCACAAACTGCCACCGGATCAGGGGGCGGCATACGTTGTTCTGACTGGGTATACTCCCGGGAGAAGCCCGTATAAAAACACGGGGCAATCAACCCGGCTCTGCGGACAGAACAAGGCCTGGCAAGCACTAACGACGGGGCTTTTCTGCTACCGGCCGGCGCGGGTCCGGCCAGCGGATACCTGCCTCATGCCCGGGGCAGAGTAGCCAGCGAAACGCGGCCGGTGCATGCACTAAGTCAGGCCCAGCCGCGCCGGAGAAGGGAGCAGTAGGAGTCTGGCATGGTGCAGCAGTGTAGCGTTGACAAAGAACAAGCTCCCCCAAAGTTCTTCGGCTCTGGTGCTCTACACAATACCTACTAGTGGGTATTTTTTGCTTTGAATCGGCTCAAACACCTGGGTAAACCGGCCCGGCAGCCGCCACTCCTGCCGGTGGGCGCGCCAAAACCTGGTTTTCGGTTGGCCCTTCGCGGCGAGCAGGAGCCGGTGAGAGTGCCCGGGCAGGCAGGATGGCTGGCGTAATTGGCGCCGCCCGGCGGCTTCCGACCAGCCGGTTTCCCAGCCGGGCATAGTATGTTGCATCTTGCGCAGTTGCATCTTGTTTTGCAACCGCGTAACATGCAACATACTATGCCCGGCTGTATCCGCCCCCTGAGCTATGCGCAAATTCTCCCGCCACCGCGCTCCTTCGCCCCATTTATCCCTGCTACAAGCCATTCAGGCCCACCTGGGCCTCACCCAAGCCCAGGTGGCCGACTTGTTAGACGTGTCGCGGGCCACGCTCAGTCAGGATGGCCGCCTGACGGATACGGGGATGGTTCGGCGTGTGCCCTCGGCCGCTATGCTGCGGCTGCTGGCCTTGCAACAACTGCTACCCGCGCCCCACGGGCCGGCCCCGCTGCCCCCGCCGCGGCCCCCGGCCCCGCTACTGGCCGAGGAGCGGGAAACGCTGGAACTACGGCGCCAGAAAATCGACCTCGAAAAATACCCGCTCGAAAAGGCGCTGGCCCGCTGCCAGACGCGCCTGGCCCAGGCCCAACTGCGGCAGCAGGCCCTGCCCGCCCTGCAAGCCGCGCTCGGCCCCGACGACGAGCAGCTCGGCTTGCTACTGGACATGCTCATTCGGAGAGCCGACTTCACCCTCGACGCCGACGACAGCACCCGGCAGCTGCTGGAACTGCGGCTGCGGGTACTGGCCTTCGAAGCGGCGGAAATAGCACGGCTGCTGGCAGACTAAGGCCGGCCGCACTGGCGGCGGAAAACGAGTAGCTGGGCCGCTACCAGCGCCAGTAATATTCCGGCTTCCGGCAGCAACCGGGCGTAGTAAACTGCGCCGCCAATGAGGCCACCCACTCCCAGCAGCACGAGCGAAACCGTGGCGTACCGTCGCCACTGCGAGCCGGGCCGGGCAAACCCGAGGGCCAGGTGCGTGGGCAGCAACCATAGCAGCTGGTAATTGGCCTGAGTGGGCGTGTGCAGGGAAAAGCAGCTCAGCCCAAGCAATATGCCGCCCACCAACCCAACCACGACGAACAGGCCACCGCGCAGGAGGCGGCCGGGCCAGGCGTAGCGCGCGGGCAGCTGATGCGCCAGCAGCAGGAGCAGGCCCAGGGCCAGAAAGAAAATTGCGGGGGAGGGAAAGCCGGCCGGGGCGGCAGTGGTTGGCGGAGCAGCCACGAAGAGCAGCCGG
This sequence comes from Hymenobacter rubripertinctus, assembly GCF_003583925.1. Taxonomy (GTDB): domain Bacteria; phylum Bacteroidota; class Bacteroidia; order Cytophagales; family Hymenobacteraceae; genus Hymenobacter; species Hymenobacter rubripertinctus. The sequence goes on from NZ_QYCN01000044.1 coordinate 5,507, forward strand.
GTCTGGGCCACGAGGGGCTGCTGCCGGCGCGTGGTGTGGGCCAGGGCCGCTGCCAGCTCCGTGGGCAGAAAGAGCCGCTGCCGGAAGGTGGTGGGCTGGTCGGCGGGCCAGCCCAGGCCCAGGTTCATACCCAGCTTCATCCAGGGTGCCGGGGCCAGGTAAGGAGCCAGCAGCTGCCGGTAAGTGGCCGCGGGCGCGGCGTAGGCCGAATCTACGCGGACCGGCGCGGCCAGGCTGGTACTGATCAGGTCGAAGAGGCGGGTGGTGCAGTTGTCGGCAAAGAACTGGTAGCGGTAGAACCGGGCCGGCGAATGCAGCGTCGCGGCCAGTTGCTGGCCGATGCGTTGGGCTTCGGCCGGGCTCAGGGCCAGCACCTGCTCCGACAGGGTGCGGTTGTCCTGGGCATAGGCTAACCGGAACCGCTCGAAGGAGGTAACCGACAGGAAGTAGCGTAAGTCGCCGTGCAGAAACCGCCAGTAAAAGTGGGGCGTCCGGAAATCGAAAGTACCGAAGTTGTAGACCCGGTCGAGGCCCCGGCCCGGATCGGTAACGCGCAGGGCCGAGTGGCCAAACAGCGCGTAGGTTTCGGGGCCGGGCGCGCACGTGAGCAGGCTGATGCGGGTGGTGGCTGCTGACGCCAGTGGGGCGGCAGCGCAGGGCGCCAGCCCCGCCAGCCACCAGAGGAAAAGTGCCAGTAAAAAACGGATACGCATAGCGGGCATAATCGGCGGGCGGGGGGAGCCGGGGCAGGACGGCCCCTGACGCGCGGGTTGCTTCCCCAGCGCCGCAAGGTAGAGCACGCTTGGGAAGGCCGCTGCCGGCCGCTGGAGCCCACGGTAGCGCGCGGCTGCTGGCAACGGGGCGTCGGGGAATATCGCCTATATTGACCATCGTGCATACCTGCCGTTCTGTTCTCCGTTTCCCCACCCACCCCATGCCCACACCTGCTACCGATGAAGCGCTTATCGCGCGCAAAATAGCCGAAATAGCCGCCACGGCCGACCAGTATCCCGCCGTCGTTATCATCCACCACGTGCCTACGCAAACGGTCCGCTATATGTCGGAGTGGGGCCTGCAACTGCTGGGGGCCACGCTGGCCGAGCTGAGGGCGCTGGGACCGGCCTTCTCCACGGCCTACTTCAACCCCGTCGAATCGGCGGACTACACGGCCCGGGCCTTTCAGCTGATGGGTGAAAAGGGCGGGTTCGAAGTAGCGACCTTCTACCAGGAAGTACGCACGACTGAGCGCCCGGGCTGGAGCCTGTACCTGACCTCGCTGCGCCAGCTGCTGGTAGACCATGAGGGCAATCTGCTGCTGCTCATGGCCCTGGCCGTTCCCCTGCACCCCGACAACCACTTCGCCACCAAAGTGCAGCGACTCCTGGAGGAAAACCAGTTTCTGCGCCAGCACGCGGCCTTATTTGCCACGCTTTCCAAGCGCGAGCGGGACATTCTGCGGCTGCTGGCCTTGGGGAAAAGTGCCCCTGAAATAGCGGAGGAGCTGTGCATTTCGGAGCATACGGCCTCCACCCACCGCCGCAACCTGCGCCAGAAGCTGGGGGCCAGCTCCACGTTCGAGCTGGGCCAGTATGCCCGGGCGTTTGATCTGATTTAAAGTAGAGGCACAGAACCGCCGGTCCCGGCCATCGGCCACCGTTTCAGCAGCGGCCGGGGAGCCGCCGTCCGAAGTCGGGGATACCGCTCTAGGCAGCAGCGGCCGCCACCAGTTGGCAACGGCCGCTGCTGCCTAGAGCGGTATCCCCGACTTCGGGCGCTTAGGGCTTGCGCCCGCCAGTAGGCACCGGTGGTTGCTGGGCTGGTGTTTGTTGGGCCGGTGGTTGTTGGGCAGGGGGCGCGGTGGGTGCCGGGGCGGGCTCCGAGGCTGGCGGTACGGGCGCAACGGTAGCGGGCTGCCCGGTAGGGGAGGTGGTGGAGTCTGTGGGCGGGGCGAGGGATTCGGTGGGGGAGGCCAGCGAATCGGGGGCCGGGGAGGTGGGGAGCAGGTGGAGCGAGTCGGCGGGAAGCAGGTGGAGCGAGTCGGCCGGCGCGGTAAGCTGCTCCAGCACGGGGCAGCCCTTGTTGCCAGCGGGGCCGGCTTCGGTGGGGCAGGCGTCTTCCGTGTCGCGCACGCCGTCGCCGTCCTGGTCGGGGCAGCCCTGGCACTCCCATGGACCTTTGAGTTTGGGGCACTTGTCCAGCTTGTTGCTCACCTGATCCTTGTCGCGGTCCTTGATGCGTTTTTTGTTCAGCGTGAAGCCCAGGCCCAGGTACAAATCGGCCCCGGTGGTGGTGGTGAGCCCGAACAGCCCGCCCAAATTATCGGAGCCCACCAGCAGCGAGCCCATGCGGAGCATGGCCCCCAGCTGAAGCTGGCGGTAGCGGTTGGCCAGCACAATGGGCAGAGCTATTTCGGCGTACCCGAACTCGACGCGCGGAGTAAGGGCCAGGCTGCTCACGGTGCGCTGACCCACGGAGGTTTCGGGGCGCAGGCTCTGGGTCCAGAGCAGGCCGGCAAAAATGTGGTTTACTATCCGGTAGTCGGCGCTGAGCCGAAACGTGGTGGGCAGGCCGCTGGTAAAGCGGCGGCTTTGTTCGGTAAGGCCCACCAGGCGTTGCAGGGTAGGGGCCAGATCGTCCGGGGAGTCGATGCGGATGGTATCGAGCTGACCGATGCGCACCGTGCCGGGGTTGGCGATGCGGGCCTGGCGCACGTACCGCTCCTGCTGGTAGCGCACGGCCCCCACGTCGAGCAGAGCCAGGCCCAGGCGCAGGCGGTACTTGTTGCGGGTGGGGTCGGTCCAGGTGCGGCCATCCATGCGGTACTCGTACTGCTCGTAGTCGGGCCGCCATTCGTAGGTGGCGCCCACATCAAGGCCCAGGCCCCGGCCCAGGCGCTGGCCGCCGTAGAGCGTGCCGACGGAGAAGCCGGCCTGGTCGTAGAAATCGGGGTTGGTGAAGGCGTAGTCGAGCTTCGTGTTTTGCAGCTGAATGCTATCGGAGCCGTACAGCTCGTAGCTCGTGCCCTCGTTGCGCAGGTAGCCGCCGCCCAGCCCCACCAGGTACTTCACCGTAACGCCGCCCTTCCAGAAGTGCTCCTGGTTGGGCGTAAACGTGCGGGCATACGTGAGGGCGAATTCGTGGTAGGCTCCGCCCGAAAGCGTGAAGCTGTTGGATTTGGCCAGCCGGTCGGCCAGGCCCAGGCTGTCGGCGTCGTCGAGGCCGTAGCGGGCCAGGCGGGCCAGGTTGTTGCTCACGTTGGTAACCTGGGCGAAGGCCCGCACCCGGTTGGTAAAGGCAATGCCCTGCTTGTCGCCCAGGGCCAGCGTGAACGAGGGCAGGCGCAGCTCGCCGGTGATGCTGGCCGCGTGGGGGCCGCTGCCCCCCTGCTCGGTAAAGTAGTCGGACCGCAATTCCTGGTTGCCGTTGATGTATTCGCGGGGTTTGGCGGGCAGGGCCAGTTGCAGGTAGGTGTTGTAGAAGTTGGCGCTGCCCGCCGCCAGGTTGAGCTGGAAAGCCTGCCGCGAGTCGGCCAGCGATGCCGGGTTGATGTACAGGTTGTGGGTGCCACCGTAGTTGCTGTGAGCCAGGCCCGTCCAGCTCTGGGCCCGGCCGGAGCCGGCCGCCAGCAGCAGCAGTAGAAAGGTAAAAAGAGGGCGCATAGGGAAAACCAAAAAAGGCGTGAGAAACCAAATCCTCCGCCAGCCGGCGGAGGATCTGAGAGCAGAGTAAAATCAGAGCGGAAGAAAAGAGGCGTTGGGAGCTAGTAAATGGCCAGCTGGCCGGTGGCCGTGCCCACGCGCACCCGGTAGAGGCCGGCGGGCAGGCCGGCTACTTCCAGTAGCAGGCGGCTAGCGCGGGCCGGGGCCACCTGCTGGCGTACCGCGCGGCCCAGGGCATCGAGCACGAGCACGGGTTGGGCCGTGGGCAGCGGCGCGGCAAAAGTGAGCCAGGTGGCGGCCGCCGTGGGGTTAGGCGCCAGGAAAAACCCGGCGGCCGGGGCGGCGGCGGCCGTACTGGTAACCGGAGCCGCCAGCACGGCCCCAATCCCGAATATCCCAAAATCACGCGGGGCCACGTCGGCGAAAGCCCCTTTCAGCAAGTCGCCCCGGTCGTAAAACGCGCCCGTCCGCACCGGGTCCTCGCCCAGCAGGCCCACCGGATAATGGGCCACGGTACTGGCCCGTTGGGCAATGCCCACCAGAAAATCGGCGGCGGCCAGCGGGACGGGGGTTGTAAAGGGCAGCGTGACCACGGTGCCCAGGTCGGCGGCCTTCACCACATAATCGGGGGTGAAGCCCAGCAGGGTGCCGCCCGGCGTGAGGGCCACCCCATAAATGACCTGGCCGGTCGAGTTGCTGGCCATTGGCACAAAATCCGTGACGGCCGTCAGCACCGTGGCCCGGGCGTTGGGGTATTTCACGGCCGTGATGCCCGCCCGGGTATCGAAGCCATAAAAAGAGGGCGTGAGGCCGGAGCCGGCCAGGGGCGGGAAGTAACTGAGGGTGCCGGCAGTCAGGGTTTGGGTTTCCGTGGCCCGGTCGGAGTGGGGGAAGGCGTCGGCGGGCACCGTGACGGTGATGGTATTGGTGCCGGGGGCGGGGGCGGCCACGTAGGCGGTAAAGCTGAGGGTGGTGTCGCGGCCGGCCGGCAGCCCATCAATAAGCTGGCTGGCGGAGAAGGTGTTGGCCCCGCTCACGCTGAGCTGGACCGGCCAGTTGAACAGGGCCTGGGTGCCGGCGTTGTAAATATTGGCCCGCACTACGTGGGCCGTGCCGCCCGGCAGCTGGCCCAGGGTGTACACGGCCCGCACGGCGGCATCCTGGGCGGCGCTGGCCCGGAAGCGGTAGGTGCGGCCCGGGTCGGGCAACACGCCGCTGCGCACATTAAAGGGCACCGCAACGGGCACGGCCCGGGTATAGAACAAGGCGCTGGCCCAGGGCGTGGTGGAGGCTTTGTTGGGCATCAGCAAGGTCCCGGACGGCTGCCCCGGCCCTTTGATGCCAACGGCCACGGCCCGGAAGGCATCGGGGCCGCTGCCGGCCGTGCCCGGGCCGTACACAAAGTCGATCTGGCCACTGGTTTCGTAGAGCTTCACCTGAAAGGAGAAGCTCTCGTACTGCGTGCCGAGGAGCGTTGCGTTCGACGCACTAACCGCCCGGGGCTTGTCGCGCACGTTTTTCCACTGAATGGTACATACCCGGTTGGGGGCCGTGCCGGTGGTGGCAACCCGGTACTCGGTGCCCCCGCCGGTAGCGGCCTGCAAATCGGTGGCGAAAGGAGCCAGGATGTTGCTGTCGCGGGCATCGGTGCTGGTCAGCGGGCCGCTGGGTACTGTCGTGTTCTGGGCGTAGTCCAGCACCAGGGCCGGGCTCGATGGCGCCCCGCTGCCGAGCCGCAGAAACCCGTTGGTGTTGAGCACGAACGTGGTAAACGGGGTGGCCGTACCCGCGAAGGCAAAATTGAACCCGATGGCCTGCGGGGCCGAATTGGCGTCGTCGAGGTTGGCGGTCGTGATAACGGTGCCCGTGGTGGTCAGGTCCTGGTAGGTGGCGGCCAGGTTTTGCACGTTGCCGGCGTAGTAGCTGAGCTGCTGGCCCAGAACCGGCCCGGCTCCCAGGGCCAGGCCTGCGGCCAGCAGGTACCGGTGCGAACGGCGGTACCGGCTAACCCGGCGGCCAAAAGGGGAGGTGTGTGTCATGGGACAATTTTTACTATGTGATTTTTACAATCCTCTATTGCAAAAATCACATAGTAAAGCTGCTTCTACAATACCTACTTATGGGTATATTTCCCTGTTTCCAACTTCCTTCCGTCAACTGCGATAGGTGAGTGGAATATAACAGGACTTACGCACTGGGGTGACTGCCGGATCCCCAGCGGGGCGGTATAATTCGGTGAACGACTGATGCCGCCCCGCTGGGGATCCGGCAGGCTAACGCACTAATTGCTAAAAACATAGCGCCCCTCCGGGGCTCAACAACTACCCCGGTGCGTAAGTCCTATATAATTTGAATCTGGCCGATCAGGACAACCGTTCCTCCGCGACCTGGGTTAGCTACTTCTTCGCCTGATGAAAGCGGCCCGTAACAACCAGCAGATGACAAGGTCTGCGTCCGATGCTGGCGGGCAGTCAGCATGCGCTTACCACCAGAAAAAAACTCCGCCCTACCAAGTTCAGGGTTGGCCGAATCGGCGGCCAACCCTGAACTTGGTAGGGCGGAAGTCTGGAAAATGGCTGGTAGTGAAGTAGGCCGCCGGCGTATGCCGGCTGCCTACTCTGCTACCACTAGCTGGGCGCGGCTCAGGCCGGCCTGCACCTGGTAAAGGCCCGGGGCAAGCCCGGCCGTGGACAGGCTGATTTGCTGGTGGCCGGCCGCCAGAGTGCTCTCGCGCACGGTGCGGCCCAGGGCGTCGCGCAGGATTATGGGCTGGGCCGCCGTTGCAGCGGCCGGCAGGCGTAGCGTAACGGCAGCACCCGCGGAGCTGGGGTTAGGATACAGGGCCAGTGGCGTCATGCCGGCTGGCCGGCGCTGCGCCGTAACCACCCCGGCACTGGTCAGGCGGCCCACAATAGCATCACCCCCTTCCGAACCGGTCAGCACCGTGGAGCCAAACGTTACGGAGTTGCGGTTGTTGAGGCCCCCTACGGCCAGCAGGTTGCCGGCCCCGTCCAGCGCAACCTCGCTCAGGTAACTGCCTTGCCCGGAGTTGGTGCCCACCGGATTCAGAAGCGCGTACTGCCACTGTCCGGTGGCGTTGAAGCGAGCTGCAAAATTACGCCGGGAGGAACTCGTAAGCGTTTGACTGCCAAAAGAAAATGTGTCGTCAGAATCCAGCAGGCCCACTATCACGGCGTTGCCGGCCGCGTCGACGGCCAGTTCCCGGGTTTCGCCTAGTGAATTAGGGTCCTTTCGGCCGATAACGCCAACGGTGCCCCATTGCCCGGCGGCCGAGAGCCGGGCCACGAAGGCTTCGGTGTTCGCCGGCAGGGTGGTAGTGCCCAACTGAGAGCCGGCGTCTCCGGTGCCCAGCGTCCAGAGGCTACCATCCGGTGCATAACGGACATTGTAGTAGCCCAGCGTGGAGCTGGCCGATTGCGCTACCCATTGCCACTGGCCGGCCGGGCTGAGTTGGGCTACTACTATCTTAGGCGGGGTGCCGCTGGCGGCAGTTAGCGTGGTTGAGCCCAGCGTAACGGCTCCTTGATCCAGGTACAACACGGCGGCCACCTGGCCCTGAGGCCCCACGCCAGCACTTACGATGCCGAATTCGGTGCTGCTGGTGCCCGTTGTTGCCACGCTGACAACATTTTGCCACTGCCCGGCCGGAGTAAGGTGGGCCACGAACAGGCCGCCAGTGGGGGCGTTGGCCAGGGCCGTGGTGCCGAGCGCGGCCGACTGCCCGTTATAATAACCCGTCACTACCAGCGTACCAGTAGCTGCGTCCCAGGCAATACCGGTCAGCTGGATAAACGAATCTGAGCCCGCCCCGGGCTTTAGGCCCAGCGCTATCATCTGGGCCTGGCCGCTGGCATTAAGCCGGGTTACATAGAAGGCTTCACTGGCTGCCACGGCCTGGGTCAGGGTGCCCACAGTAAGAGCGAAGCTGCTGGTGGCGGCCGAGATATTGGCGGCCGCGTACACCTCGCCGGCCGGCGTGGCCGCAATATGGCGTACGGAGCGGCCGTCGCCGGTATCACTTACCCGCGTGGCCCACTGCCACTGCTGGCTCGCCGAAAGCTTGGCAATGAACCCACAGCCGTTGCTATTGCCCTGGCTGGAGAGGGTGGTAGCGCCGAATGTGCGGGTAGCGGGTTTGCCCGTGCCTGGTCGGTGGAGAGGCTGCCGCCCACGTAGGCGTTGCCGGCCGCGTCGGCGGCAATGGTGCGCCCGAAAGCACGGGTATCATCGGTGGGCGTAGGGTTGAGGGTTTGGGCCGCCCCGTTCCAGGCGGGCGTCGTTTGGGCGTGGGCGGTTGGCAAAACCAGGGCCAATACCAGCCCAAGCAGCGGGTAGAATTTTTGCATCATTGGGGGAAATGGTGAGGAAGTAGAATCCTGCAAAGGTGACTTCTGTACCTTCTCTCGGCAATACCTAGAAATAGGTATATTAGATCCCCCAAATGGCTCCATTGGCTTGGGCGAAGTCTCGCGTACTATTCGGGGAGGATAGTGGAGGGTAGTGCCGTTGTTTTTTTCTCATTTGCCACTCATGGATTCCAACATTCCCTCCACACTTAAATTTGTGCGCGATACCTGGGGCCAGATACACGGCCCCGAACAGGTGGTGATGCGCGAGCAAACCATACAGGAAGCAGCCCGTCAGTTTGGGCGGCAGGTATTGAAGACGCAGTTTTTACTGCTTTACAAAGTTCCCGACCTAGAGGCACTCTACTGTAGCCCCGGCGTTGAAACGCTGCTGGGCTGCTCACCTGCCGAGTTCAGCTTCGAGTGGCTCTACACCCGCGTACACCCCGACGATGCAACTCTGGTAGCCGAAGCCACAGCGCTATCGGCCCGCTTTGCTGACTATCTGCGCCACGACGTAGAAGGGCACGTATTTACGGTGGATTACCGCCTGCTACACTGCAACGGCCGGTGGGTGCGGGTATTACGCCAGAACTTCATCGTGCAGTTAAACGAAACCGGGCAGGTGGTCTTGTGCGGCAGCATTTACACTGATATCACGCACCATAAGCTCACCAACGACGTGCGTTTTCTCTTCTCACATCCTTCTTTTTCGGCCTGGGTACTCAATCAGTTGCAACCTTCTAAGAAAGAGCGGCTGAGTGTCCGTGAACAAGAAATTCTTAGTTTAACCTTACAAGGGAATAATTCACAGCAGATTGCTGACCGGCTGTACCTGAGCCTGCACACTGTGAATACGCACCGGCGTAACATCAACCGGAAACTGGGTACTCGCGACCTGAGTTATTTGCTCAGTCACCTAGACGGCTGAGTCGGAATTTGGGGCAACTCCGGCAGTGCGGCCCGCAGTGTACGCCTCAAAATCAAGCAATAGGGCGTTAAACGCGTCGGGGTTTTCCAAAAACGGCATGTGTCCCGCTTGCGGCACCGTGTGCACCGCCCTGCCCCAACGCGTAGGTACGGTCAGAGTGTCGAAATACGCGAGTACGGGTAGCGTTTCTTCGGCCCCAACAACAAAGGCCAATGGCACCGGCGTGGCAGCTACCTGGGCCGGCTCATCGGTATAGTCGCCCGCGGCAATACTGGCTGCCAGGGCCACGCGCACGCGCCCATCGGTACGGGTAATAGCTTGGCACAGTAGCTTTATCTCGTCAACTGGAGCATTAGGGCGCAGGCAGTAACGGGCTAGGGCCTCTGCTTGTGCGGAACTGAGTTCCGAGGCATAAAGCAGAGAACTGGTTTCGTCAAAATGAAAGGCAGCGGCCAACTGGCTGGGATTACCAAATAAAGGCGAGCTTAGTAGCATGGCCCCACGCAGGTGAGGTAAAGTCGGCAGCGCCTCGGCAAGTAGATGCCCGGCGTAGGAGTGCGCCACTACCAAGGATTCGGTGCAGTACAGGGCTTTCATGGCGGCCGTAAGCACGGCTACGGTGGAGGGGAGCGAATACCAAGCGGGTGCATCGGGCGAACGACCGTGGCCAGGTAGTTCAACTGCCACCAAACGGAAGCGTTGTAACTCCGGAGCCGCAAATTGCCGCTGAAATGTGGCGGCCGACATAGAATTGCCGTGCAAAAAAAGGAGGGCCGGGCCGGTAGCAGTCCCACCTTCATAAGCCGCCAGGGTCAGGTCGAAACCGAGTAATACAAGCGGGAAAGAGCGCATAGAAAGCAGGGTTGTCTGGCTAAGATAAAGCACGGGAAGGGCTGAATCCAAAGTAAAAAGTTGTGGTAGTAACCAATGCGGCCTCAAGGCCAGGCGCGACCTGGATGAGAAGCTGGCCAGAGGGCTTAAAGAGTTTTGTGTGAGTAGAACAGGAAGAGAAAGAACGGATTATTGGTAGCAGTCAAGGTGACTGAGGAGAAGCAATTGTAAACCGTTCGATACTGGCTTGGTGATATCTACACCCCCACGTAGTTCTGGGGCGTGATGGCGCGCAGCTCCTGCTTCACGGCGTCGGGCACGTCCAGGTCGTCCACGAACTCGCGGATGGTGGCCTGGGAGATGGCGGTGCCGGTACGGGTGAGGGCCTTGAGGGCGTTGTAGGGGTCGGGGTAGTTTTCGCGGCGCAGGATGGTTTGCAGCGCCTCGGCCACCACGGCCCAGTTGGCTTCCAGGTCGCGGTCGAGGGCGGCTTCGTCGAGAGCCAGCTTGCCCAGGCCGCGCTGAAGGGCGGTGAGGGCAATGAGGGCGTGGCCCAGGGGCACGCCCAGGTTGCGCAGCACGGTGGAGTCGGTGAGGTCACGCTGGAGGCGCGAAATGGGCAGCTTGGCCGCCAGGTGCTCCAGCACGGCGTTGGCCAGACCCAGGTTGCCCTCGGCGTTTTCAAAATCGATGGGATTCACCTTATGGGGCATGGCCGAGGAGCCCACCTCACCGGCCTTCACCGTCTGGCGGAAGTAGCCCAGCGAAATGTACTGCCATACGTCGCGGGCCAGGTCGATGAGGATGGTGTTGATGCGCTTGAGGCCGTCGCAGAGGGCGGCCAGGTGGTCGTAGTGCTCAATCTGGGTGGTGGGGTGGCTACGCTGGAGGCCCAGGCGTCCTTCCACAAACTGCTGGGCGAACCCGTGCCAGTCGGTGCCCGGGTAGGCCACGTGGTGGGCGTTGAAGTTGCCGGTGGCCCCGCCGAACTTGGCCCCGAACGGCACCTGGGCCAACAGCTCCACCTGGGCATCGAGCCGGGCCACGAACACCTCGATTTCCTTGCCCAGCCGGGTGGGGGAGGCGGGCTGGCCGTGGGTGCGGGCCAGCATGGGCACGGCGGCCCAGTCCTGGGCGCGGGTGGCCAGCTGGTTGCGCACGGCGGCGTAGGCCGGCAGCAGCGAGTGAATGAGCGCGTGCTGAAGGCTGAGCGGAATGGCCGTGTTATTGATGTCCTGAGACGTGAGCCCGAAGTGGATAAACTCCAGGTACTGGCCCAGGCCCAGGGCCGCGAACTTATCCCGCAGGAAATATTCCACGGCCTTCACATCGTGGTTGGTCACCCGCTCGTGGGCCTTCACGGCCTCGGCGTCGGCAGCACTAAAGCTGGTATAGAGGGCGCGCAAGTCGGCAAACAGGGCCGTATCTACTCCTTGCAGTTGGGGCAGCGGGAGTTCTGCCAGGGCAATGAAGTACTCCACCTCTACCAGCACGCGGTACCGGATCAGGGCCAGCTCCGAAAAATAGGCGGCCAGCGGGGCCGTCTGGCGGTGGTAGCGGCCATCGAGGGGCGAAACGGCGGTAAGGGGCGTGAGGGCGGCGTAGTCGGGAGCAGTGGACATGGATAGTGAGGAAAGTAAGTAGGCAGAGACGGGCCAAAGGTAGCGTAAGCGGGCGGGCGGGCCAATCGGGGCGCGGGCCTTTTTGCTTACCTTTGCCGGGGAAGCCGGGGCGGGCGCGGGCTGCTTCTGGTCCCGCCCGGCCCCGACTTCCCTTCTCTCCGAACTGCGCGCGTGACACCAGCTACCAAGAAAAAAATCGGCATCGGCCTGGGCATCCTGGCGGCCCTGGTCCTCACGGGCCTCGGTATTTTCCTCGTAAAGCGCCAGCAGCTCCTCGAGTATGCCCTCGTGAAAGTGAAGCAACGGGTGGAGCGCAAGTTCCCCGTCACGCTCACCTTTGGGCCGGCCCGGTTCACCGACCTGAACACCGTGCAGCTCGACGGCATGAGTCTGGTGCCCACCGCCACCGCCGACACGCTGCTGCGGGCCCAGACCCTGCGGGCTTCGCTGAGCGTGCGCAGCCTGTTTGCCGGCCGGCCGGTGTTCAGCAACCTCGAAATCGACAACGCCCGCCTTACGGCCCGCAAGGTGAATGAGCAGCAGGATAACTATTCCTTCCTGTATAAGCGCACCAAGGAGGCCCCCCAGGTGCCCCGCGATACCACCAAGGGCACCAACTATGGCCTGCTGGCCAACCAGCTGCTCGAAGCCGCCTTCGACAACGTGCCCGGCGAGGCCGACTTCCGCAACTTCCTGCTAACCTACGACGGCCCCCGTCACCGCGCCCGCCTCGTGATGCCGCGGCTGGCCATCGAGAGCGGCGAAATATCGGGCGAAATGACGGCCCTGATTGACTCGGTGGAAAACCGGGTGGGCATCATCGGCCACATCGACGCCGGCGACTACGAGGTGGATGCCCAGGTGTTCGGCCTCGACAAGCGGCCGGTGGTGCTGCCCTACGTGCAGCGCCGCTACGGGGCCCGCGTGCAGTTCGATACCGTGCGCATCGCCCTCACCGACAAAGACCTGCGCCAGGACGAGCTAAAGCTCAAAGGCACGGCCTCGGCGGTCAACTTCATCGTTAACCACCCCAAGCTCTCCGATCAGGATATCCGGTTTCCGCGCGGCGGCATCGATTTCGTGACCCGCCTGGGCCAGGCCTCGTTTGCCCTCGACAAGGGGACGCGGGTGCTGCTCAACCGTATGGAGTTCTTTCCCGAGTTCAGCCTGCGCCGCCGCCCGGTGCCCGAGCGCGTGATTGGCAAAAACGTGAACGGCCTCACCAGCCGCGACCAGCTGCTGGCCGGTCTGGTGGTGAAGCTCAACGTGGAATCGGCCGAAACCAAGGCCAATGACTTCTTCGATGCCCTGCCCGAGGGCATGTTTGAAACCCTGGAAGGCACCCGGGGCGAGGGCACGCTCCAGTACCGCCTGCGGGCCGCCCTCGACATGAACCAGCTCGACAGCCTGCAATTCGATTCGGGGCTGCGGGCCACCAAGTTCCGCATCACCCGCTTCGGGCGCGAAGACCTGAGCAAGCTCAACGAGCCCTTCCCTTACACGGCCTACAACGACAAGGGCGACTCGGTGAAAACCTTTGCCGTGGGACCCGGCAACCCCAATTTTACACCCTACAACCAGGTTTCCGACTACCTCAAATACGCCATCATGACGGCCGAGGACCCGCGCTTTATGTCGCACCGGGGCTTCATGGAGAAGGCCTTCGTGAAGTCGGCCATCCAGAACCTGAAGGAGCGGCGCTTTGCGAGGGGCGGCAGCACGCTCTCGATGCAGCTGGTGAAAAACGTGTTCCTGACCCGCAAGAAAACCATCGTGCGCAAGGTGGAGGAGGCCCTCATCGTCTGGATTATTGAGAATACCCGCCTGACCAGCAAGGAGCGGATGCTGGAAGTGTACCTGAACATCATCGAGTGGGGACCCAAGATTTACGGCGTCCACGAAGCGGCCGACTTCTACTTCAACAAGCAGCCCGCCAACCTCAACCTGTCGGAAAGCCTGTATTTGGCCAGCATCATTCCGAGCCCGAAACGGTTCCGGGCGGGCTTCAACCAGTACGGCGACCTGCGCGGCTCGGCCCGCTACTTCCGCCGGCTCATTGCCCAGCTTATGGCCCGCAAAGGCTACATCTCCGATGAGGCATACCAGAACGTGGGCGGCGCGGTGAGCTTCAGCGGGCGCGGCCTGCGGGCCATGAACTTCAGCGCCCGCCCCGATACCACCCGCCTGGCCCTGCCCGCCGACTCGGCCGAGTTTGAGCCCCTGAACCTGCTCGACCTGCTCGGCGGCGGCGTGCCCGATGCCCAGCCGGAATGAGGGAGTTCCGTCGGGCCGGGGTTTCGTAGCTCCGACTCTGCTTTCCGGCTCCGGGCTGTTCAAACGCCCCTGCCGTGCGTGCGTGTCCGGCCGGACCCGGATTTCAAAAGCCCTCCCCGCCATGCGGCGAAGAGGGCTTTTTGTGTTTTTGTCGGATAAAAAATACCCATTAATGGGTATTGCGGTTGCGGGCATAAGGTGCTAGGTTTGACAGTCGCACGACCCCGGGCTCAGCCTGCCCCAGACGAGCTTCTTCAACTCTTTCTCACCTTAACTCTCGTGCCATATGCCCACTTCTCCTCAACAATTATTTCTGGGTGTGCTCGGTCTGCTGGCCGTGGCTGCCGCCGATGCGCAGGCCCAGGTGCGGCCCGCCGCTAAAACCACCAGCCAGCTGCTGGGTCTGGTCAATCATCGGCCCGCCACCGCTGGCCAGGCCGCTACCGCCGCGCGGGGCATCACGGCCACCGTCGTACGGCCCGGGCAAGAGGTAGGGTATTACTGGGAAAAAACCACCAACCGCTGGGCCGTGTCCAACAAGCGGCTCAATACCTACGACTCCCAGGCCCGCCTGATCCAGCAGGTGGAGCAGGACTCGGCCACGGCTGCCAACTTCAGCCGCAGCCTGTATGCCTTCAACGCCCGGGGGCAGGAAACCAGCTACACCCAGCAGAACTGGACGAACAACGCCTGGGTAAACAATTACCGCTACCTGACGGACTACGATGCGAACGGTGGCGAAACGCTGTTCCGGAGCCAGAGGTGGAGCGGTAGCGCCTGGGTAACAGAGCAGGCCTACCAAACGGTGAACACGTACAATGCGGCGGGTATTCTGACGCAGCGAATCGATCAGGAGCTGGTCAACGGAGTGTACGTGAACTCGGGCCGGGTAACCTACACCGTGACCAACGGGCAGTGGAGCAGTCTGCTGTCTGAGGATTGGGACAATGGGGCGTGGGTCATTGACGAGCGCATTCTGGACATCGTGTGGTACGACTGGGCCAACCAGCAAGTAGCTTCCTTCCGGGTGCAGACATTCGACGGCACAAACTTCGTGGATGATGGGCGCTTCTCCATTACCTACGGCGCGAACGGCAGTTACGTGGAAATCAGTGAGGAGTACCTGAATGGCGCGTGGGTCAACAGCCGCCGCTACACGACCACCAAGGATAGCCAAGGCAATGAGCTGGCGTATGTGGGCGAAGACTGGGTGAACAATGCCTGGCGGCAAAAGTACGGGGAGCGTTCTACCCTCGTGTACGGAGCCGGCAACGTACTGCTGCGGCAGGCCCGGCAGGAATTCGACGACGTGACCCGGCAGTACGCTAATACCTACCGGACCAACTACTCCAGCTTCCAGACCATCGTGCTGGCGGCCCGCAACGCGGCCCTCGAAGCCCGCGCCGTACTCTATCCCAACCCCACTGCCGGGGTGGTTACGCTGGATATTGCCGGCGTGCAAGGCTCCGCAACAGCCCGTGGCGAAGTATACAACGCCCTGGGCCAGCTCGTGCGGCAGTTTACGGTGCTGCCCCGGGCCAGCAAAATCAGCACCCAACTCGATCTGAGCGGCCTGCAATCGGGCCTCTACACCCTGCGCCTCCAGACCGGCGACGGGACCATCGTTAAGCGCGTGGTCCGTAACTAGCCAGCGCATCCGGCTCACCCCTGAAAAAGCCCCTGACGTGCGTACGTCAGGGGCTTTAGGTTTATAAGGACCTTGCTTGAAAGTACGTGAAGGAAAGAATGAAGCTGTTTAGAAAGTCGAGAGAACGTGATGCAGAGCGCAGCGAAGCCAGCTGGCCAAACCGCTATAATGGCAGTTGCCGACTTTCTGAACAGGTTCGATGTATAGTTCGGGAATAAAAAAAAGCAGACCATACATCTGTGGTATAGTCAGCGTTTTTTTATTTCCGAACTATACATCTGCCCCCCAGGCTTACGAGGCACTCATTCACCGAGTCACTCATTCACCACTTCACTCACTGCTTCCTTCTTCGGGAAAAGCAGCGACAGGATAACGGAGCCGGCCAGAATAAGGCCGACGACGCCTAGGGAAAGACTCAGCCCGACGTGGAAAAGGTCGGCGACGAGCAGCTTGCCGCCAATGAAGACGAGAATGAGGGCCAGCCCGTAGTGCAGGTAGTGGAAGAGGCGCATGAGCCCTTCGAGGGCAAAATACAGCGCCCGCAGGCCCAGCAGGGCAAACACGTTGCTGGTATACACAATGAACGTGTCGCGCGAAACGGCCAGGATGGCGGGGATGGAGTCGGCGGCAAACACCACGTCGGTGGTTTCCACCATCACCAGCACCACCAGCAGGGGCGTGGCGAACAGCACGCCGTTCTGGCGGACGAAGAACTTGCCTTCGTGGAGGCGGTTGGTGATGGGCAGGTGGCGACTCAGGAACCGGACGACCGGGTTGTTTTCGGGGTCGATTTCGGGCTCGCCGCCGCTGGTGGCCATCTTGATGCCCGTGTAGACCAGGAAAGCCCCCAGCACGTAGAGCAGCACGTGGAACTTGGCCAGCAGGGCCGCCCCGACCAAAATAAAGCCGGCCCGCAACACCAGGGCTCCGATAATGCCCCAGAACAGGATGCGGTGCTGGTACTGGGCCGGTACCTTGAAGTAGCTGAAAATGAGCAGAAACACGAACAGGTTGTCTACGCTCAACGACTTCTCGATGAGGTAGCCCGTCAGGAATTCCAGGGCGGCGGCCCGTCCCAGCCAGCGGTACACCAGGTAGTTGAAGCTCAGCGACAGCGCAATCCAGAAGGCGCTCCAGCCCAGGGCCTCGCGCATGCCCACTACGTGGGCGCGCCGGTTGAAGACGAGCAGGTCCAGCAGCAGCAGCGCCAGCACCAACGCATTAAAGGCTACCCAGAAGAGGGGGGAGATTTCCATCGGCAGGAAAGATAAGCGGCCGGCCCGGACCAGGGCGGCCGACTCCCGCTTACTTACCGCGTTTCGGGTCCCGGAGTTGCCGATGCCGTGGCCACAGTGGTGCCCGGATACGCCACCGGGGCCGCTGCGTCGGCCCGGGGAAAACGGCGAAACCAGCTGCTTATTTTCATCTGCACTACCCCAAAAAACGCCTCCTTGAAAATTCCCTTGCTCATTTTAGACGTGCCCCGGGTGCGGTCGGTGAAGATGATGGGCACTTCCTTGAGACGGAACCCGTACTTGTAGGCCAGCCATTTCATCTCAATCTGGAAAGCGTAGCCCACGAACCGGATTCGCTCGCGCGGAATAGCGCGCAGCACCCGGGCCGTGTAGCACTTGAAGCCGGCCGTGGCATCCCGGATGGGCATCCGGGTGATGAAGCGCACGTAGGCCGAGGCGAAATACGACATCAGCACCCGGTCCATGGGCCAGTTCACCACGTTCACGCCCTGGATGTAGCGCGAGCCGATGGCCAGGTCGTAGCCCTGGTGGGCGCAGGCCTCGTAGAGGCGCATGAGGTCCTCGGGGTTGTGGGAGAAGTCGGCGTCCATTTCAAAAATGAACTCGTAGCCCCGGGCCAGGGCCCAGCGGAAGCCGTGCAGGTACGCCGTGCCCAGGCCCAGCTTGCCGGTGCGCTCCTCCAGAAACAGGCGGCCCTCGAATTCGGGCAGCAGGCGGCGCACAATATCTGCCGTACCGTCGGGCGAGCCGTCGTCGATGATGAGCACATCGAACGGCTGCGGGAGCGAGAATACTTTACGGATAATGAGTTCCGCGTTTTCTCGCTCGTTATAGGTCGGTATCAGGACAAGCCCATCAGTCATTGCCACAAAGGTAGAAGTTTGCGCGACGTACCGAAGCGTCGGCCGGCCCCGTGGGAAACCAGCGGCAGGAACAGCTGAAAAGATGCGAAAAAGTCCGCGCGGGTTGCCTGTCCGCAACTCCCCAACCTGCAATAGCCGGAGCCGGTTCGAAAAGCACAGCCTGCCTCTGGCCCGGACTACCGCCCGGCGGCCAGCGTGCCGGCCAGCTGGCGGGCGTGCCGGACGCAGTCGGGCACGCCTACGCCGGCCACCCAGTTGGCCGTGCTGAACAGGCCCTGGGTGCCGAGGGCGGCGGCGGCGGCGTGGGCCGGCCCAATGCGCGCATCGAACTGCGGAATAGCCCGGGGCCAGAAGTAGCGGTGCTGCCACGTGGGCACGGCCCCGGCCCGCAGCCGGTAGAAGCGGCTGAGCTCGGCGTGCACGGCCGCTTTCTGCTCGGCTTCCGGCTCCCGGGCCTGGGTTTCGTACTGGCTGCCGCCCACAAACGTGGTGAACAGCACCTGCCCGGCCGGGGCGCGGCCCGGGAAAATGGAGCTGGTCCAGATGCTGCCGGCGGCGTAGGGCTGCTCGGCCTTGGGGTGGAGGGCCCCGAAGCCGTCGAGGGGGTGGCCCACGTCGGCGCGCTGGTAGGCGGTGTAAATGGCCGTCATGGGTGGGTAGTACACCTGGGCCAGGGCGGCGGCTTCAGCGGGGAACTGCTCTTGGAGCAGGGGCGCGGCGGCGTGGGCGGGCAGGGCCAGCACCACCTGCTGGTAGAGGCGGGGCGCGGGGCCGGCGGTGGTGTCCAGCTCCCAGCGGCCGTCGTCGGCGTGACGGTGCAGGCGGGTCACGCCCTGGCCGAAGTGGGCGCGACGCAGCTTGCGGGCCAGCGTGTCGGGCAGGGTTTGCAGGCCCCCGGCCAGCGTGATGATGCGGCGGCGGCCGGCGGCACTCTTCGTTTTCATCAGTCCGCGCAGCACCGAGCCGTGCTGCTGCTCCAGGGCAGCCAGCTGGGGAAACGTTTTGTGCAGCAGCAGCTGGGCGGGGTCGCCGGCGTAAATGCCCGAAATGAACGGATTCAGGGCGTACTCCACTACTTCTGGGCCGAAGCGGCGGGTGAAGAACTGGCTGAGGGTTTCCTGCGCATCGGGGGCCTGCGGGACCCGGAACAGTTCCCGCACAATGTTCCAGCGGGCTTTCAGGCTGAAAAACGGGCTGGTGAGCAACGCCGGCGGCGAGGCGGGCAGCTTCTGGTACGCGCCCTGGCGCAGCACGTAGCGGTTCTGGCTCACGGCGGCCGCGTCCTGAAGCTGCCCGCCCAGGCCCAGCTCGGTCAGTAACTGGTCCAGCTCGGCGGAGAGTTGCAGGGAGTTGGGGCCGATTTCGAGCAGGTAGCCGCCAAGCTGTTCCGAGCGCAGGTTGCCGCCGGGGCGGGTGTCGGCCTCAAACAGGTCGTAGTCGAGGCCGGCGCGTTGCAGGTACCAGGCCAGGGTCAGCCCCGAAATGCCGCCGCCGATAATTGCTAGGGCCATTTTTGGAAAGTCAGTAAGATCAGAAACAGGAGGGAGGCCGTAAAGGTACAGCCCACCCCGCGCTTGTCGGGCCACCCGGGTCAGGTAACCAGCGCTATTCCCGCGCACGTTTGGCCTATCCTAACCCGCGCTCAGGACCGTAACAGCGCCCGGGGGCAAAAGTACGGCTATACTTGGCCATCAGTAACCACCGCATAGCTTACCACCACCACCAGCATCATGCCCGATTCTGCCCCAGCTCCTACGGCCGTTGAGTTCGGCCGGCTGCCCGACGGCACCGCCGTACTGCTCTACACCCTCACCAACGCCCACGGCCTGCGGGCCACTATCAGCACTTACGGCGGCACGCTCACCAGCCTGCTGGTGCCCGACAAAACCGGCCGGCCCGGCGACGTGGTGCTGGGCTTTGATACGCTGGAGGGCTACCAGAGCCCGGAGTTCCGGAAGGCCAACCCCTACTTCGGGGCCCTGATCGGGCGCTACGGCAACCGCATTGCCCGGGGCCGCTTCTCCCTCGACGGTCAGCCGTACCAACTGGCCCGCAACAACGGAGAAAACAGCCTGCACGGCGGCAACCAGGGCTTCGATAAGGTGGTGTGGGACGCCGTGCCCGGCCTGTCGGCCGCAGGCCAGACGCTCCGGCTGACCTACTTGAGCCCGGCCGGCGAGGAAGGCTACCCCGGCAACCTGCGCGTGACGGTAGTGTACACCCTCACCGCTGACAACGCCCTGCAAATTGACTACTCCGCCACCACCGACCAGGCCACGCCCGTCAACCTCACCAACCACACGTACTTCAACCTGGCCCTGGGCCAGCAGCCCGACGTGCTGGCCCACGTGGTGCGCCTGGCGGCCGACCATTACACGGTGGTGGACGACGACCTGATTCCGACCGGGGAGCTGCGCCCGGCGGAGGACACGCCCTTCGATTTTCGTCAGCCCCGCGCCATCGGGGAGCAGCTGGCCCGGGTGCCCGGTGGCTACGACCACAACTGGGTGCTCAACCCCGAAGCCAAAACCCTCCTGGCCGCTACCGTGTACGAGCCCACCTCGGGCCGGGTGATGGAGGTGAGCACCACCGAGCCCGGCGTACAGTTCTACACCGGCAACTTCCTCGACGGCACCCTGACGGGCAAAAACGGCGTCCGGTACGCGAAGCACGCCGGCTTCTGCCTCGAAACCCAGCACTTCCCCGACTCGCCCAACCAGCCCACGTTTCCGGATACCGTGCTGCGGCCCGGGCAAACGTTTCAGTCGAGCACCCGCTACCGGTTCGGCGTCCGCGTCTGAATGATGGCGGCCAGTACGGCGGGCCAACTACCACCGCCGGTTTATCTTTGTGGCCCTGCGCACTCAATTTCCGCTCTCTGATGATGCCTCTGAACAAAGCCGTATTTCTGGACCGCGACGGCGTGCTGAACCACGAGATGGGAACCTACGTGTGGGAGCCGGAGAAATTTGTGGTCATCGAGGGCGTGGCCGAGAGCCTGGCCCGCCTCAAGGCCGCCGGCTATTACCTCATCGTGGTCACGAACCAGGCCGGCATTGCCCGGGGCCTCTACTCGGCCACCGATGTGCAGGCCTGCCACGCCAAGCTGCAAGCGGCCGTGGGCGGGCTGATTGACGCGCTCTACTACGCCCCCGGCCACCCCAGCGTTTCAGAAAGTCTGCGCCGCAAGCCCGATTCGCTGATGCTGGAGCAGGCCCGCGCCCGGTTCCACCTCGATGCCGCCCGGTGCTGGCTGGTGGGCGACCGGCTGCGCGACATAGCCGCCGGCCACAGAATAGGGGTGCGCGGCATCCTGGTGGGTCCCGACGAAGCCGACGGCTACCAGCCCCACGTGGCCGACCTGCGCGCCGCCACCGACCTGATTCTGGCCGGCGGCTAACCCGGCTTTAAGCGGCCAGAAACAACACCGGCCGTTGCCACCCAAAGGCGGCAACGGCCGGTAGAACGGCGGAGCAGGACAACCCTACTGGGCGCTGACAGCGGGCGCGGTGCTGGCCAGAACCGACGCGGCAACCGGGGCCGCCTGGCGCGTGGCGGGCTTGGTGGCGGAATAGGCCGGGCATTGGTTGCGGCACGAGCTGGCTCCCAGAGAAACCAGGAGTCCGAACAGAAGAAGCTTTTTCATGGCAAAATGCTAAAAGGTGAGCTGAGCGGGGGAGAGCAAGTGCTGTAAGAAGAACCCCCGTTGTAGTCAAACGATTCAATTGCCGCAAAATTGTTGGTGCTCCGAATTTTTTCATCCGGCCGGAATGCAAAGGGCCTGCCTCCGGGGTGGAGGCAGGCCCTTACGGTATGGGCAAGCAGGCCGCAGCCTACTGACGTTCGGGGGTAGTGGCGGCGTGCTGGGCCACAATGGGCGAGGAAACGCGCACCGCGTCCTTGGTGCTGCTGTAGGCCGGGCACTGCGCTTTCTTGTTGCACGAGCCCAGGCCGAGGCCGGCCACGCAGGCGAGGAGAAGAAGTTTTTTCATGAATCTGATAGATGAAGGGCACCGCCCGGAGTACGTGTCGGGGGTAAAGGTAATGTGCCGGGCAACGGCTTGCAACTCAGGAGCAGTCTGGCTTCGGTGAGCACCCCGCCGGGGCCGATAAAAAAACGGGAGCCCCGGCCGGAGCTCCCGTTTCGGCCGGTGGCTGGCGCCGGCGCGGTCCGTTTCGCGGGCTATACCTCGTAACCCAGAATGCGCAGCATCGACTCACCGGTTTGCTCCTCGGCAAACACGCGGTCAGTGAGCGTGCCATCGGCGTCGCGGTCGAGAATCACGATTTTGGGGGCCGGAATCAGGCAGTGCTTCACGCCGCCGTAGCCCGAGAGGCTTTCCTGGTAGGCGCCCGTGTGGAAAAAGCCCACGTAGAGCGGCTCCTTATCAACCGCGGGCTTGCGCTCGGGCAGGAACACCTGGTAGATGTGCTTTTCGGCGTTGTAGTAGTCCTGGGAATCGCAGGTAAGGCCGCCGAGCTGGATTTTCTTGTACTTCTTGTTCCAGCCGTTGAGGGCCAGCATAATGAAGCGCTGATTCAGGGCCCAGGTGTCGGGCAGGTTGGTGATGAACGAGCCGTCAATCATGTACCAGAGCTCCTTGTCGTTCTGAAGCTTCTCATCCAGAATCGAGTAAATGGTCGCCCCGGATTCACCCACCGTGAAGATGCCGAACTCGGTGAAAATATCCGGCTCCGGCACGCCTTCCTCGTCGCAGATGCGCTTGATGGTGCGCAGTACTTCCTCAATCATGTAGGGGTAATCGTACTCCTTCTGAATGGACGTCTGGATGGGCAGGCCGCCGCCAATGTCGAGGGTGGTGAGGGTGGGGCACACCTTACGCAGCTCGCAGTACTGGTGCACAAACCGGCTCAGCTCCGACCAGTAGTAGCTCGTGTCCTTGATGCCGGTGTTGATGAAATAGTGCAGCATCGAGAGCTCGAAGCGCGGGTCGTCCTTGATTTTGTTCTCGTACAAGGCCACCGAATCGGAGTAGCGAATGCCCAGGCGGGAGGTGTAGAACTGGAAGCGCGGCTCCTCGTCGGAGGCCAGGCGCATACCCACGCGGCACTTTTCGCGCACGTTGTCGTGGTAGTAGTCCACTTCGTTCGGCGAGTCGAGGATGGGCATGCAGTTCACGAAGCCGTCGTTGATGAGGCGGGTGATTTCGTGCTTATACTCCTGGGTTTTGAAGCCGTTGCAGATGATGAACGTGTCCTTCTTCACGCGGCCCTTGGCGTGCATGGCCCGGATGATGTTGGTGTCGAACCAGGACGAAGTTTCGATGTGCACGTCGTTTTTGAGAGCTTCCTCCACCACGAAGCTGAAGTGTGAGGCCTTGGTGCAGTAGGCGTAGGAGTACTTGCCCCGGTAGCCGGTCTGCTCGATGCCGCGGGCAAACCAGGCCTGGGCCCGCTGAATCTGGGAGCTGATTTTGGGCAGGTAGGCCAGTCGCAGCGGCGTGCCGTGCTTTTTTACGAGGGCCATCAGATCAATGCCTTCGAAGCGCAGCTCGTTGTTTTCGACCGTAAACTCGTCGGTCGGGAAGTCAAAGGTCTGCGAAATGAGGTCGTGGTAGGTATCCATTGAGGGATGAGGGGGTCAGTTGTTAGCCGTTGGTTGTCAGTTGCTAGTTGCCGGTTGACCGTATTGTTCTGGTTACTGACAACCGACAACTAGCAACTGACAACCAACTTTGCGAACTTGCATCCGCAAAGATACCCTCTCCGCAGGGTTTTGGTTGTGCTTTGTTCGTTGGTGGCGCCGGAGGGTCTGTGCGCGTCAAGCCTGAGGGGAGGTGTCATTCCCTCAATCGGCAAGCATTAAAACCACTCTAACCTCTTTTCTGCCAATGTAGTATGCGACGCATTAAGCTTGTGGAAGTCCGCTCCGAACTAGGGGCCGGTACCCGGGGTGCCAGTATGGGCATCGACGCCCTGAAGGTGGCCTGCCTCAACAAGGGCTCCGATTACTTCCGACGGTTCAACTCGGTGCAGGTGCCCGACCTGAACCACGTGCTCTTCGACCGGAATCATTTCCCGCACGCCCGCCACATCGATTCCATTTATACGGTGCAGAAGGCCATTGCCGGCACCGTGGAACAAACCCTGCGCCTGGGTGAATTCCCCCTCGTGCTGGCCGGCGACCATAGCTCCGCCGCCGCCACCATTGCCGGCATCAAGGCCGCGTATCCGCACAAAACGCTGGGCGTGGTCTGGGTGGATGCCCACGCCGACATTCATTCGCCCTATACCACGCCCTCGGGCAACGTGCACGGCATGCCGCTGGCCATCAGCCTCGGCGACGATAACCGCGCCTGCCAGCGCAACCAGCCCGAGCCGGAAACCGAGTTTTTCTGGCAGCGCCTCCAGGATTTGGGCGAGCCCGGCCCCAAGCTCACCCCCGAGCACCTCGTGTACGTGGTCGTGCGCGACACGGAGGCCGAGGAAAACGCTATTATTGAGCGCCTGGGCATCAAAAATTACCAGCTGGCCGAAGTCAAGGAGAAAGGCACCCGCCAGGTGGCCCGCGAAATTTATGAGCGCCTCCGCTTCTGCGACCTGGTGTATATCTCGTTCGACGTGGACTCGCTGGATTCGCGCTTCAGCAAGGGCACCGGCACGCCCGTCGAGGAGGGCCTCAACGTGGAGCAGGCCATCAGCCTGTGCCGGGCCCTGCTCGAAAACGACCGGGTGGTGTGCTTCGAGATGGTGGAAATCAACCCCACCCTCGACTCGGAAAACACCATGGCCCAGAACGCCTTCGACATCCTCGAAGCCGCCACTGATGCCATTCAGAACCGCCTGCGCATGGAGGAGGTAGTGAGCCGGTAAGTTCCAGTAAAAAAGCCTTCGGCCAAGTGCTGGCCGAAGGCTTTTGGGGACTAAGAAAGCTGTAGGCATTAATGGGCCACGCTCAGGCGCGGTCCGATTGGCTCCCGGTCCATAATGGTCTGTACCCGGTGSCCGACC
Source organism: Hymenobacter rubripertinctus (assembly GCF_003583925.1). GTDB lineage: Bacteria > Bacteroidota > Bacteroidia > Cytophagales > Hymenobacteraceae > Hymenobacter > Hymenobacter rubripertinctus. The sequence continues at coordinate 29,930 of NZ_QYCN01000044.1, forward strand.
ATGTCGGTAACGTAGGCAGATACCCGACCGGCGGCCAGGCCCGAGAAGCTAATCGTAGCCGCGTCGGTGGCGGGGTTGGGGTACACCCGCACATCGGTGACGGGCGCGGCGGGTGAAGCCGTGGCAGGAGTGAAGGCAGCCGGGCGCAGATTCATGGCCGATGAATAAACAGAACTCGTGCAGAACGCCTGCACGGTAGGCAGGTCGGCTTGCGGCAGCACCCCACAGGGTTGAACGGGCAATTCGCTAAAGCTGGTAACCTGACGGAGCGCTACAGGGAACTTGAGCACGAGCAAGACATTTTGGGTGGTAGCCGAAGCATTTCGCCGCCGCAGGTTAAGCATGAACTTCAGAAATACTGG